>NZ_AP031453.1:15000-1215000 GCF_042848515.1 Lactonifactor longoviformis
CGTACATGAAAGCCGAGAAGAGCGAGCAGGATCCAAAGTACCACGAGACACGAGAAACCTTGTGGGAAGTCGGGGGGACCACCCCCCAAGGCTAAATACTCCTTAGTGACCGATAGCGCATAGTACTGTGAAGGAAAGGTGAAAAGAACCCCGGGAGGGGAGTGAAAGAGAACCTGAAACCCTGTGTTTACAAGCTGTGGAACACCCATAAGAGGTGAACCGCGTACTTTTTGTAGAACGGTCCGGCGAGTTACGCTGGCTGGCAAGGTTAAGCACCAAAGGTGCGGAGCCGAAGGGAAACCAAGTCTTAATAGGGCCAGAGTCAGTCAGAGTAGACCCGAAACCGGGTGATCTATCCATGTCCAGGTTGAAGCTGCCGTAAGAGGTAGTGGAGGACCGAACGCACATCCGTTGAAAAGGGTGGCGATGAGGTGTGGATAGGGGAGAAATTCCAATCGAACCCGGAGATAGCTGGTTCTCCTCGAAATAGCTTTAGGGCTAGCCTCGATAAAGATTTGCGGAGGTAGAGCACTGAATTTCCTAGGGGGCGTCAAAGCTTACCGAAGAATATCAAACTCCGAATGCCGTGTAATTGATTATCGGGAGTCAGACTGCACGAGATAAGTTGGGCAGTCGAAAGGGAAAGAGCCCAGACCTCCAGCTAAGGTCCCAAAGTGCGTGTTAAGTGGAAAAGGATGTGGGATTTCGAAGACAACTAGGATGTTGGCTCAGAAGCAGCCATGCATTCAAAGAGTGCGTAATAGCTCACTAGTCGAGAGGTCCTGCGCCGAAAATGTCCGGGGCTGAAACACGACACCGAAGCTGAGGAATCACGCAAGTGATTGGTAGAGGAGCATTGTTAACGCGAAGAAGCGGTACCGTAAGGAGCCGTGGAGTGTTAAGAAGAGAGAATGCCGGAATGAGTAGCGAGAAAAAGGTGAGAATCCTTTTGGCCGAATATCTAAGGTTTCCAGAGTAAAGCTGATCTGCTCTGGGTAAGTCGGGGCCTAAGGCGAGGGCGAAAGCCGTAGCCGATGGACAACAGGTTGAGATTCCTGTACTGCAATATAACAGAACTGTGGGGACACGGAAGGAAAGTGGGAGCCGGAAACGGAAAATCCGGTGCAAGCGAGGTAGGAGTTCAGTAGGCAAATCCGCTGAACAATCCGAAGGCGTGATGCGGACCGAACTAAAGTAGGGAAGCCCATGAGCCGGCCGTCAAGAAAAGCCGCTATTGTTTATATTGTACCCGTACCGTAAACCGACACAGGTGGATGAGGAGAGAATCCTAAGGCCGACGGAAGAAGCATTGTTAAGGAACTCGGCAAAATGACCCCGTAACTTCGGGAGAAGGGGTGCCACCGAAAGGTGGCCGCAGAGAATAGGCTCAAGCAACTGTTTAGCAAAAACACAGGTCTATGCAAAACCGAAAGGTGAGGTATATGGGCTGACGCCTGCCCGGTGCTGGAAGGTTAAGGGGAGAGGTTAGACGCAAGTCGAAGCTTTGAACTTAAGCCCCAGTAAACGGCGGCCGTAACTATAACGGTCCTAAGGTAGCGAAATTCCTTGTCGGGTAAGTTCCGACCCGCACGAAAGGCGTAATGATTTGAGCACTGTCTCGACAATGCATCCGGTGAAATTGAAGTACCAGTGAAGATGCTGGTTACCTGCGCCAGGACGGAAAGACCCCATGGAGCTTTACTCCAGCTTGATACTGGGATTCGGTATTGCATGTACAGGATAGGTGGGAGACGAAGAAGTGGTGACGCCAGTTGCCATGGAGTCAATGTTGGGATACCACCCTTGCAGTATTGGGTTTCTAACCAACCGCCGTGACCCGGCGGTGGGACAATGTCAGGCGGGGAGTTTGACTGGGGCGGTCGCCTCCGAAAGGGTATCGGAGGCGCTCAAAGGTTCCCTCAGAATGGTCGGAAACCATTCGAAGAGTGCAAAGGCAGAAGGGAGCTTGACTGCGACACCGACGGGTGGAGCAGGTACGAAAGTAGGACTTAGTGATCCGGTGGTATAAAGTGGGATTGCCATCGCTCAACGGATAAAAGCTACCCTGGGGATAACAGGCTTATCACTCCCAAGAGTTCACATCGACGGAGTGGTTTGGCACCTCGATGTCGGCTCATCGCATCCTGGGGCTGTAGTAGGTCCCAAGGGTTGGGCTGTTCGCCCATTAAAGCGGTACGCGAGCTGGGTTCAGAACGTCGTGAGACAGTTCGGTCCCTATCCGGCGTGGGCGTAGGATATTTGAGAGGAGCTGACCTTAGTACGAGAGGACCGGGTTGGACTGACCACTGGTGTACCGGTTGTTCCGCCAGGAGCACGGCCGGGTAGCCAAGTCGGGAAGGGATAAACGCTGAAGGCATCTAAGCGTGAAGCCCCCCTCAAGATGAGATATCCCATTCTTTAGAAGAAGTAAGACCCCTTGAAGACGACGAGGTAGATAGGGCAGAGGTGGAAGTGCAGCAATGCATGGAGCTGACTGTTACTAATCGGTCGAGGGCTTGACCTGAACACTTAGAAAGAAATTTCTAAGTAAAACGGTAAGTGTTGTAAAGTAGAAAAAAAGATGTATTCGTATATGTAGTTTTGAAGGTACAATATTGTTCTTCAGGATTGGCCCAGTGGCTCAGTTGGTTAGAGCGCCGCCCTGTCACGGCGGAGGTCGAGAGTTCGAGTCTCTTCTGGGTCGTTTGATTTACTATTTATTTGATTATGGGATCTTAGCTCAGCTGGGAGAGCATCTGCCTTACAAGCAGAGGGTCATAGGTTCGAGCCCTATAGGTCCCATTTTAAACGTTGTTTTGGACACGCTGATAGCGTGGCGCTATTGCTTTAAGCAATTCGCCGATGTGGCTCAATTGGCAGAGCAGCTGATTTGTAATCAGCAGGTTATCGGTTCGAGTCCGATCATCGGCTTTATGGATGGATTCCCGAGTGGCCAAAGGGGGCAGACTGTAAATCTGTTGGCACCGCCTTCGAAGGTTCGAATCCTTCTCCATCCATTAGGATTATTCAATCCAATATCTAATTCAATATCGCGGGGTGGAGCAGTCTGGAAGCTCGTCGGGCTCATAACCCGAAGGTCACAGGTTCAAATCCTGTCCCCGCTACTCTATGCCCAGATAGCTCACGCACTGAACACTTGATGAAGCGAAGCTGAATCTAGTGAGAAGGCGGTTCTTGTGAATGGAATGAACAAGAACTACAGAGCCGGCTGAGCAAAAATTTAATATTTATGTATGTGTGCCCAGATAGCTCAGTTGGTAGAGCAGAGGACTGAAAATCCTCGTGTCGCTGGTTCGATTCCGGCTCTGGGCATTGAAACACAATTAAATAAGGGTGTGTAGCTCAGTTGGTAGAGCACTTGACTTTTAATCAAGTTGTCCGGGGTTCGAACCCCCGCACGCTCATGATTGGAAACCGGATATAACGTATATCCGGTTTTTTTATGTCCATATCTCCCTGCATGTTATTTTATGCATCTTTCGGTATCTCCGTATTTTTTATTCCATATGTTTGTGATTTTATTTTTATTGATCATTCTTATAGATGACATATCATATAGCATCTCCAGTTACAGCAATTAAGTGATATGTTTTCACAATATTGTTAATAGTAACAAAAGGTATAACAAATTATAATGATAGAAAATGATCGTGAGAGTTTTAACTGTTTATAGAAGGGTCTGATGGAAAATAGATGCTGCTGGATATGAAAAATATAAATATAGCGTTCTTAGGCAATCAAATATTGCATGATGTGAACCTAAATATTTCTTATGGCGAGGTGAAAGGTCTGATTGGGCCTAATGGATCCGGGAAATCCACAATAGTAAATATTTTATCTGGTGTATATCCACCGGATGATGGGGATATCTATATAGATGGGGATAAGTTTAGTGGATATTCTCCTGAGATTGTGTTGGATAAGGGAATTTTTACGCTTTACCAGGAACCTAGTCTTATTCCGGAAATGAGTATAACAGATAATTTATTTGCCGGCAATTATCTGAGAAGGCTTGGCATTTTTTGCAATGATAAAAAGATGAGAAAGAAGGCAGAAGAGGTTCTAACGTATTTTGGGCTGCCTATCTCTCCGGACGAGAAAGTAAGAAACCTCTCAAAGTGTGAAAAAGAGATAATTGCCGTGGCAAAGGCTTTTTTGAAGCAGGCCAAATTATATATTATGGACGAGCCTACGGCGGGGATGTCATGTCAGGAACAGCAAGTGGTTCTTCAGCTGGTAAGAAACCTTAAAAAAAGCGGTTCCTCTGTTATATATGTGACACACCGAATGGAGGAGATTCGGGAAGTCTGTGATTCTCTCTGTATTATGAGAGATGGAAGAGTGATACTGGATGATAGGATGGAACACGTGACGGACAGATGCATTCAGAACCTTATGGAAGTAACAAAAATGGATACCGGATATGTGAGCAGGAGTAAGTTATCTGATACCGTTGCTCTGGAGGTATTACATTTGTCAAAAGACGGTGCCTATGAAGATATCAGCTTTCGCCTCCATAAGGGCGAGATCTTGGGAATTGCAGGGGCCATGGGTTCTGGCCGGACTGCTCTTCTGAAAACTTTGTTTGGGGCTATTAAGCCCGACAGAGGTATGATATTTGTAAAACAGAAGAAAATAGATTTTATGAGTGTTTATGATGCCATAGAACAAAATATTGGATATATGCCTGATGATCGGCTGGAGTCGGGGATTATTCCGGATCTGTCAGTATTAGACAATACCGTTTTAACGGAAGTAAATAAGAAGAAATCATTCCTAAAAAACAGTAAAAAAGAGATTGAATCATTTATAAAGTTTGTTGTTCAGCCAGGTTACTATTTATCTAATCCAAGCCAGGCAATTAAGTATGCAAGCGGGGGCAATCAGCAGAAGACAATATTTTTTAGATGGATTGTTTCGGAATCCAGTATTTTACTTCTTGACGAGCCTACAAAGGGTATAGACATTGCATCTAAAAATGAGATGTATCAGCTGATTTTAGAAAAGGCGCAGGAAGGGGTATCATTTATTATTAGTTCCTCAGATTATAAAGAATTGCAAAGACTATGTACGAAAGTTTTGGTATTAAAACATGGTGTTTTAGAAGAACATGCATTTTCTGCAAACGATTTACTTACAATGGGGTGAAAAAGTTTGGGAAATTCCTATTTTATACAACGTCCAATGCTTTTAAAGATATGTAAAAATAAGGATATAGGAGTATCGGATGATATGGCAGGTATGGGCAATCAAATGCTGTATCTTGTCTATCGCAATAGTATCCAGATACTTATTGAAGATGAATTGGTAACCCTATTTGAGGGACAGGTACTTTTATCTAAAGCAGATATTTCCAGAAAAGTAATCCAAATGAATTCCGGATATTTTCAGCTGTTATTCAGTCAGGCAGTTACATTTAAAGGCAAGTTAAGCGGGGAAATTTTTATTGACAGCGGGGTGTATCAAGTTTTTGAAATCTCTGAGGATCTTGAGAGCTGTAAGTTTTTGTGTGAGAGAATGCTGAGAGAAATTGAGGATGAGAATATTTCCAGAGAATTGGCTGATACTTTATTGGAGGGAATTTTGTCTATACTCTGTAAGACGCTGAGCAGTAAAAGCAGTATTCAAAGAGATTTTATTGCTATTACAAAAGAATATATTGAGAAACATTACAAAGAAAATCTAAGTCTTTCAGAGCTAGCAGATCATGTAAATGTAAGTGTATATCATTTGTCCCATATGTTTAAAGAAGAGGTGGGAATATCCCCCATACAGTATGCTATTTTCTGCAGAATGGAGTACGCGAAAAAGCAATTGAGGGAAACATCATGTTCCGTTCAAAAAATAGCGGTGGAACTTGGTTATGAAAATCCAAATTATTTTAACCTGCTGTTTAAAAAGACTGTGGGGATAAGCCCCGGAACCTATAGAAAAGAGTGGAAAAGACGATAATTACAGAGCGCAGAGTAGATAACAGAGATGTTATTTATTCTGTTTTTTTATTATAGTCGAATGAGTTTTCAAGGTAACAAAATAAATAAGAAATATAAGCTTTAGCAAGAAAGTTATATAATTTGCACAAAAATATATCATAAAAACAAAAATATAATATAATTTGCACAATAATATTAATAGTTTTATATAAGTATTTGGGATATTATGGGTAATATAAAGAAGGATCATGATTCTTGCTATAAAAAAAAGGAGGAAGTATATGTTTAAGTACAGTTATGATGCCCTGGTTTATTATGGTGAAAAAGCAAAAGACAGTATTGAGAGGTGTGCGAGGTATGGATATGATGCCATTGAGCTATGTGGGGAACCGGAGTATTACGATGTAAAAGAGGTAAATCAGTTGTGCAGGGACAATAAGATTAAAGTGTCTTCGATCTGTTCTGTTTACAATGAAGACAGAGATCTGGCACACCCGGATCCCGGAATGAGAGAACAGGCTCTTGAGTATGTAAAGAAGGTGGTAGACTTTGCTGCATCTATCGACTGCCAAATGGTAATAGCTAATCCAACTGCATGCTGTAAAACAGTACCTCTGGCTCCCTATGAAGATGAATATAAATGGGGTGTGGAAGGAATTATTAAGGGTGCTGAGTATGCAGCCAGGGCAGGTGTTAATCTTTGTCTGGAATGCTGGAACCGGTATGAGACGTATATGCTGAACCGTCTGGAGCAGGCAATGGATATGCTGAAAGATGTAAAGATGGATAATGTAGGCGTTATGGGAGATTTGTTTCACATGAATATTGATGAGGCTGATATTGCGCAGGCTATCCGGGATTGCGGCAGCAAGCTGACACATATTCATTTTGCAGATTCTAACAGGGCTGCGCCTTCAAAAGGGCACCTTGATTTTGCTCCTATAATGAAAGCGCTGCAGGATATTAAGTATCAGGGGTACATTACCTTTGAACTTCTGCCGGCAGGGGCGGACCCATTTGGAACATTAAAAGCCGGCGGTGGAAAAGAATTTTTTGATGAGTATACTGAGCTGGCTATCAAACACATAAAAGCCATTGAGCAAACTCTCTAAATAAGGTGTGGTGGGTATGGAGGTTATACTAAAGCATATTACAAAGTCCTTTTCAGGTACAAAGGCATTGGATGATGTAGAGCTGCACCTGAAGGGCGGGGAAATAAATTGCCTGGTAGGAGAAAATGGAGCGGGAAAATCTACGGTCATTAAAGTACTCGCCGGTGCACATATGCCGGATTCAGGGGAGATTCGTATCGATGGACAGGTAACTGTTTTGAGAAACCCCAGAGAATCCCAGATGAATAAGATTGCCGTCATTCATCAAGAGCTTTTATTAGTACCGGAGGTAAGTGTAGCAGAAAATATATTTTTAGGTGACTGGCCCAAGGGAAAGACCCGTTTTTTGGACCGGAAAGGGATGAATGAGAGGGCATCCGGTATACTTGCCAGGATCGGAGCCAATATAAATCCCAGGAGCATTGTATCTTCCCTCTCCACAGGAGAACAGCAGCTGGTCGAGATAGCGAAGGCACTCTCTAAGGATATAAAAGTACTGATATTGGATGAACCCACAGCTTCCCTGTCAGAGGTGGATGCCAATAATCTGCTCAGAATTGTTAAAGAACTAAAAAATCAGGGAATAGCTGTCCTCTATGTATCCCACCGTCTGGAAGAGGTTTTTGCAATAGCAGATAAGATAACAGTATTCCGTGACGGAAAATATATTGGCTGTGTGCCAGGCCAGGATGCCACGAAGGACGAGATTGTTAAGATGATGGTAGGAAGAGAAGCCGGGAACATTGAGGTCAGGCATCGGGTGAAACAAAAAGGGAAAAAAGTTCTGGAGGTAAAGCATCTGACCAGCCGGGGAATGTTTAAAGATATTTCCTTTGATTTATATGAAGGAGAGGTTGTGGGACTGGCTGGTCTGGTGGGAGCCGGACGAACGGAAATAGTACGGGCACTGTACGGCGCAGATGCCTATGACAGCGGAGAAATATTGGTGAATGGAGAACGCAGGAATTTTCATCACCCTGCAGATGCTATTAGGGAAGGAATTTCCCTGGTGCCGGAGGACAGGAAGACTCAGGGTCTGGTCTTGGGACAGTCTGTGGAGCATAACATACAGCTGGGAATACTGAAAAAAATCAGCAGTTATGGGATGGTACAGAGAAAGCAGGGGAGAGCGGTTGTCGAGGATTACAGGAACAAGCTCAGAATTAAAACAGTTTCTGTGGAAACCGATGTCAATTCATTGAGCGGCGGCAATCAGCAAAAGGTAGTATTGGCCAGAAGTCTGGCCATGGATCCCAGAATATTGTTTCTTGACGAACCAACTCGAGGCGTTGATGTGGGCGCAAGAGAAGAGATTCACAAATTAATTGATGAGGCGGTCAAAAATCGTCTGGCAGTATTGCTGGTATCTTCAGACATTCTGGAACTTCTTGCTCTAAGTGATCGCATTGTGGTTTTGCGGGAAGGACAGATAGCGGGGAAATTCAATGACCATAAGGTTTCAAAGGAGGAGGTGATTAAACTTGCAGCAAATTAAAACAAAATCAGGACAGCTAGGACAGATTCTGGATAAAATGGGGCTGTTTCTTGTGTTGTTGGTATTTATTATTGTAATGTCTGTTTTGACTCCCAGTTTTCTCACATGGAATAACCTGAGAAACCTGCTGATTCAGTCTACTATACTTTGTACGCTGTCTCTCGGGGTAACTTTTGTAATTATTACCGGAGGGATTGATCTGTCCGTAGGATCCGTGGAAGCGGTAGCTTCGGCAATAGGAATGGCTTTGATTGTAAAGACAGGTTTCCCGCCATTTGTAGGTGTTTTAGTTATGCTTGCAGTGGGAATTGCATTTGGTATCATCAATGGTTCTCTGGTAACACAATTTAGGATTCCTCCGATGATTGTTACGCTTGCCACTATGAGTATTGCCCGGGGTATTGTACTGGTGTTTACTAACAGTGCAAACATAGGACCTGTGCCGAGAGCTTTTACGGTGCTTACTTCTTCTTACGTAATTGGGATTCCCCTGATTGTTTGGGTAGTGGTAATCTTCTGTATAATAGCCTGGATCTGTCTCTCGAAGACTGCATTTGGGAGATCTATATATGCAGTGGGAGGCAGTGAACTGGCGGCAAAGCTGGCAGGTATCCGGACAAAGCGTATTATCATTATGGCCTATATGATCTCAGGTCTGTGTGCAGCCATTGCCGGTCTTCTTTTAACGATCCGGCTGGAATCCGCGGGCCCCAATGCCGGTGACGGTGTGGAAATGAATGCCATTGCCGCAGTGGTAGTGGGTGGCACAAGCCTGTCAGGCGGGCGGGGTACAGTTTTGGGTACCGTCTTAGGTGTAATTCTGATTTCTCTTGTCTCAAACGCAGTTAATCTGCTGGGAGTTCCCCCTGCGTGGGATAAGATTGTAAAAGGTGTAGTTATTATTATTGCGGCTCTTCTGGACGCGAACAGAAACAGAATTGGGAAACGTTCCAGATAAGAGACCAGTGCGAAGGAGGATTTTTATGATAAAGAAACGAATAATCAGCGTTATGATGGCAGTTTTACTTGTTGCAGTGCTTGCCGCCGGGTGCGGGAAGAATGACAGTACAGAGGAGCCGGAAAATAAGGAGGGGACAGACACAGCAGCAGAACAGGAACCGGAAAAGAAGGAGAAAGATACGTATAAGATATCTGCGCTGCTGTACAGCCGGGGATTTGAATTTATGGTGGCATTGGATCAGGGGATCCAGGATAAATGCAAGGAGTATGGGATTGAGGTAGAGGTTCTTGACGGAAATTCTGACAGCTCCACACAGATTACGCAGATTGAGGACAGTATCACAAAAGGTGTTGATGCAATTCTTCTGGCCCCCAATAATTCTGAGGAACTGGTAGCCGGAGTGAAAAAAGCGAACGATGCAGGGGTTCCTGTGGTAGTTCTGGATGGAAATGTGGCTGAGGGATGTGAAGTGTTGGCTTCCTGTACCTTTGACAATAAAGCCGGCGGAAAAATGGCTGCCGAACATCTTATGGAAATCGCAGATCCATGCAGTGTGCTGGAATGCACAGGTGCAACAGGCGCTTACCATGCAGTGCGGCGGGGCGGAGGCTTTGAGGATGAGATGGCCACTGACAGCAGCTATAAAGTGATTGCCAATGACTGCAGCTGGGACGCGGAGACAGCGCAGAATGCCACTGTTGATATTTTATCTTCTAACAGTGAGGTTAACGCTGTATTTACCCATAACGGAGAGATGGTCAGAGGAGTCATTGCGGGATTAAAGCAGATAAACCAGTTAAAGAAAGTAGGGGAAGAGGGACATGTTCCCGTTGTGTGTATTGACGGAACACCGGCAGAGCTGGACTATATCCGGGATGGATATCTGGACGCCACTGTGGAACAGAATCCTTTTGACATGGGTGCCCTGGCTGTGGATGTGGCTTATAAGTATCTGAGCGGAGAGGATGAGAATCCGGAGAAGGAACAGTATGTATATCCCAGACTCATTACCAGTGATAATGTAGAAGATCCGGAAAACTGGGCAAATCAGATCAAGTAGTTTGCTATGCAGAAAGAAGTGTCGAAGATTATGAAGAAAAAACTTAAGGTTATACAGATAGGAACCGGAAGCTGGGGATTCAGCTGGGTAGAAAAGGCGCTTCAGTCCCCCTGGGTGGAATTGGCGGGGCTGGTAGATATGAAACAGGAGATGCTGGATTATGCAGTAAATACCTATCATCTGGATCCCTCTATTTGCTTTCTGACATTAAAGGAAGCTGTGAAGCATGTTGAGGCAGACGCAGCCTTTGTAGTAGTTCCTCCGGCTTTTCATAAGGAGGTTGCCATTGAGGCTTTGGAGTGCGGACTGCACTGTCTGGTAGAAAAGCCTCTGGCTGAAGAGATGGAGGATGCGCTGAAGATGGTTCTGGCGGCTGAAAAAGCAGGAAAAAAATTAATGATCAGCCAGAATTACAGGTTTAAAAGAGCCCCGCAGACGGTAAAGCAATTAGTGGAAAAAGGGTTTGTGGGGGAAATTGGAAGTGTATTTATTAACTTTCAAAAGGCACCTCATTTTACAGGATTTCGTACGGAGATGTTTGAGCCTCTGATTCAGGATATGAGTATTCATCATTTTGATCAGATCCGCGGAATTTTGGGATTGAACCCTGTAAGAATCAAAGCACACTCCTGGAATACCAGCTGGAGCTGGTTTAAGGGGAATCCCGCGGCCAGTGTTATTTTTGAAATGGAAAACGACGCAGTTGTCTCCTATAACGGCAGCTGGGTTTCCCAGGGATGGGAGACTACATGGGACGGTGACTGGAGGATTCAGGGCAGTGAAGGGGAGATTCACTGGCATAATAATCAGGTAATACTGCATCCTTCCGATCTTTTTGTCTCCGTATTCCAGGACGGAGCTGTGGAAAAAAACGGGGATCTTGTATTTGATCTGGCTGCTATGGAGGAGGAGGAAAGAATGGCCTCCATCGCGGAATTTGCAGCTGCCATTGCAGAGAACAGAGAGCCTGAGACAAATGGGAGGGATAATCTCTACAGCCTTGCTATGGTTTTGGGTGCAAAATACGCGGCAAAGACCGGAGCGTGTGTGGAGGTTGCGGATTTATTAGATCCCCGGCATTTTAGTAAATATGCTCATATAGACGATTAATTTAACGGATGTCCCCTGCACCTCCTCACTGTTTGACGGAGGGCAGGGACAGTCCCGGGAGGTAAAGGATATGATAAAAGTAGGTGTAGCCGGATGCGGAAAGATCGCTCAGGTGCGTCATCTTCCGGAATACGCAGACCGGAAAGAGGTAATGATTGCCGGGGTTTATGACCTGAACTATGAAAGAGCCTGTGAAGTGGCATCCCGGTATGAGGCCACAGCATACAAAGAATTTCAGGACATGCTGAAAGATCCGTCTATAGATGCAGTAAGTATCTGCGTGGCAAATGCATTTCACTGTGATATGACGGTGGAGGCGCTCAGGGCGGGAAAGCATGTGCTCTGCGAGAAACCTATGGCAATTACCCTGGAGCAATGCGAAAGAATGGTACAGACAGCCAGGGAGACCGGCAGATTTCTTATGATTGGCCACAATCAGAGACTTGCCAGGGCTCATGCCAAAGCCAGGGAACTGGTGCAGGCAGGGGAGATTGGAAGCATTATTACGTTCGAGACAAATTTTCAGCACAGCGGTCCGGAGACATGGACCATTGACAGCAGCAGCAGTCAGATTTGGTTTTTTGATAAGAAGAAAGCAGCTTTCGGAGCAATGGCAGATCTGGGGATTCATAAGACGGACTTGATTCAGTTTCTTACGGGACAGAGGGTACATGAGGTAATGGCTTATGTGGGAACTCTGGAGAAACGGGATAAAGACGGCAATTTCATCAGTGTGGATGACAATGCCTTTTGTATCTATCAGATGGATGGGGGCTGTGTGGGGATTATGAAGGCCAGCTGGACCTGCCACGGACAGGAGGATAATCACACAGTGCTGTACGGGACAGAGGGCGTTATGCATATCTACGAGGATCCCCGGTATTCCATAGTCATAGAACATAAGGACGGGACCCGCACCCTGTACGAGGCAGATGAGATTCAGACCAATGATCATCAGACAAAATCAGGAATTATAGATCTCTGGGTAGATTGTCTTGTCAGCAATCAGGAGCCTGCCATATCCGGGGAAGAGGCTCTTTCTGCTATGAAAGCAGTTTTTGCCGCAATGGAGTCCGCCCAGACAGGAAAAAGGATTACCGTAGAATAGGAGGTAAATAGTATGAGTCGTCCGATTACGCTGGCTTCCGGGCAGTTTGGGGACATGTCTTTAGAAGCCTTATGCAGTTTGGCAGAGTCGATTGGCTATGAAGGGTTAGAATTAGCCACCCATGCCCATTTTAATGTGCAGAGAGCCCTGGATGAGAAGGGATATGTAGAGTATGTACAGGCAACGCTGAGAGAGCATCATCTTTCCTGTTACGCAATCTCCGCTCATCTGACGGGGCAGTGTGTGGGGGATGTGTGGGATCCCCGGCTGGATAATTTTGCACCCTCCGCTCTCTCAGGACAGCCGGATAAGATCCGGGAATGGGCAGTGGAGGAAATGAAACGCACGGCAAAAGCTGCTCATCTTATGGGGGTTCAGGTAATTACCTGTTTTACGGGATCCCCTTTGTGGGCCTGGTGGTACTCATACCCTCAGACAACAAAAGAAATGATAGAGGAAGGGTATCAGAGGATTTATGATCTCTGGTCTCCTATATTTGACGTCTTTGATGAATATGGAATCAAATTTGCGCTTGAGGTACACCCCACGGAAATTGCCTTTGACTATTATACAACAGAAGCACTCCTTGATACATTCAGCCGCAGACCGACCCTGGGCATTAACTACGATCCCAGCCATCTGGTGTGGCAGGGAGTGAACGAGCTGACTTATCTGCGGGATTTTTCTGATCGAATCTATCATGTACACATAAAAGATGTAAAGATGAACCAGAACGAGCGGGCCGGAATCCTGGGATCTCATCTGGAGTTCGGGGACACCAGAAGAAAGTGGAATTTTGTATCCGTAGGACACGGGGATGTGGACTTTGACGGAATTATAAGGGAACTGAATCAAATGGGGTATGAGGGACCGCTGTCAGTGGAATGGGAGGACTCCGGAATGGAACGGGAAACAGGAGCCAGGGAATCCTATGAATATATCCGGAAGATGAATTTTTCACCCTCCGGCATTGCCTTTGACGCGGCGCTCAAAACAGAATAAGGAGGATGCTATGTACCGGTATAGTATGACCCAGTGGATTGTGGGAAACGAAAAAATAGAATATAGTTTTGAGAGATTGAAAAAATACGGTTATGACGGCATAGAATTTGCCGCAGAGCCGTATACCACGGATCAGGATAAGATGGTTGATTTGCTGGAAGAGTATGGTTTAATCTGTACCTCCCTGTGCGGAATCTTTCCGGAAGACAGGGATTTAACCTCAGGAGAACCCGGGGAGGCAGAAAAGGCGGTCCAGTATATAAAAGATAACGTAGATTTTGCAAAAAAGGTGGGAGCACCCTATATGATTGTGGTGCCCTCTCCGGTGGGAAGAACGGAGCCACTCCCCGGACGCTCTTATGAGACGGCCTGGGCCAATGCTGTGTCTAATGTACGTAAAGCGGCAGAGTATGCACAGACCCAGGGAATACGCCTGGCTGTAGAGGCTATTAACAGATATGAAACGTATCTGGTAAATACACTATCCAAGGCGTTGGCATTTGTCCGTGAGGTAAATCATCCTGCAGTTGGGATTATGGCCGACATGTTTCATATGAGTCTGGAAGAAAATAATATAGGAGCCAGCCTTCGGATGATAGCTCCGTACCTTATGCATGTGCATATTGCGGATAATACCCGGGAGGCGGCAGGTCTGGGAAGCACGAACTTTAAGGAGATGTTTTATGTTCTGAAGGATATCGGTTACGAGGGGCCTATCACAATGGAGTTTATGCCCAGGCTGGCGAACCCTTATGCCTCCGGAGATATGGAAACACAGTCAAAATTAATGGATCAGTATGCAGAGCAGGCCATCTGCTATATGAAAACATTGGAGAAAAGCATAGGATAAAAAAACCGGGAGCCTGCAGAGTATCTGCAGTTCTCCCGGTTTTTATCATTCTACAGGGGATCCTTGGCAATGGACTGCAGTACTTTCAGAGCCGCCCGATCATCGTCTGTGAATGCAAAATGTTCATTGATAGCTTTCCGGGCCAGTTCCAGATCCCTGGTTTTTATTGCCTCATACAATTCGTTGTGTTCCTGCTGCAGCAGATCCTTAGGATAAGCATCCTCTATAATCTTAGATACAAGAGATATATTCTGGTAGTAGAGTTTAGACAGGGCGTTTAAAAGAAACACAAACATGCTGTTTCCGGAAGCCTCTATGATTTTGGAATGAAACTGCCGATCCCAGCCGGTCCGTTCTTTTGAGGTGGCACTGGAATTGTAATGCTCTATAATTTCTCCAAGTTCACGGATAATATCGTCATTCCCCTGTTCAATTATATTTCTGATGGATTCAGACTCAATGCACCTTCTTAACTGAATCAAATCTTCGATTTTTCCATTATTAAGTGTGTACAGGAGTGAAAGGTTATTGGTCGTCCGTTCCTGTACCTTATTTACAATAAAATTGCCTCCCCCCTGCCGGCTTTCACAGATGCCGATCACCTCCAGGGCTTTTAGAGCCTCCCGCACAGAGGTGCGGCTTACACCAAATTTTTCGGAGAGTTCTTTTTCTGTGGGCAGCCGTTCTCCCACGGTAAGCTCACCGTTTATAATCATATCCTTAATCTGTTCTACAATGTATTCATAATTCTTTTTATTTCCAATGTGATTGAACATGACATCCTCCAATTTGTGCATCTCTTACATGATAACTGGTAAAAAGTAAAAGATAGTGTGCCGTATTTTGTATAATTGTTATAATTTTACCATATTATACAGAATTAATAAAGCATTAGTGCTAAAGGAGTTAAAAAGTTAACGATGAAAAATGCACAATAAATATTGACATGCAATAGTTTCTGTGGTAGTTTATAACCATAATAAATTTGTATGACAATATTACAATAACATAATATTAACAATAAAGAAAGGGAGAAAGCAATAAATATATACAAAAGCATCAATTGTAATTTGGCATGCAAATAAACGGCGGAACCATGCGGTGAAAAAGAAAGGAGTTATGGGATGAATAGCAGAGCAAAACGTTACATTGCAATTACTGCGTTGGGGTTGGTATATGGCACTATGTTTAACCTGCCTTATATCAAGTATGTATTCTATGATGCCATGATTGATGGAATGGGTGTGAGCAATACAAAGCTGGGACTTCTTTTAACTGTTTACACCATAGTCAGCACGGCAGGGCTGCTTCCGGGAGGGTGGATTGCCGATCGGTTTAAGACAAAAGGGATCATTGTAGGAAGCGCATTTTTGAACGGAATTATCTGTATTTTCTTTATGTTTACTATGAGAAACTATGCGTGTGCCATGATTACTTGGATTGTATCTGCCATAGCAGGGGTTACTGCTTTCTGGGCTGCTATATTAAAGGCGGTGCGTCTGATATCACCGGAGGATGAGCAGGGAAGAGCCTACGGATTCTGGGAAGGGGTCTGCGGCCTTTCGGCAACAATCGGCAATTTTGTGGCTTTATATGTATTTTCCAGATTTGATAATTCTACAGCAGCCCTGAAAGGGGCAGTGGCAAGTATGGGTGTGATGTGCATCATCGGCGGACTGCTGGTATGGTGGCTCTACGACGAGAACATGACATCTACGGATGAAAGAGGGGAGAAGCGAAAGACAGTAAGCATTAAAGAAACATTCGCTGTCTTTAAACTGCCGAAGCTTTATCTGAGCTGTATCATTGTCTTCTGCAGTTACGGATTCTTCAGCAGCCAGTCCTTTTTAACTCCTTACTTCACCAATGTTTTAGGTGCCGCAGTTACCTTCAGCGGCGTACTTGCAATCTTCAGAAGCTACGGGCTGAAGATTCTGGGAGGTCCTGTAGGGGGTGTGATAGCCGATAAGCTGCACTCTCCGTCGAAGCTGGCAATCGGCTGCTACATTATTATGGCAGCAGTGGTGATCTACATAGCGAACGCGTCGGGGGGAAGTGAACTGATCACCATACTTACCGTATTATCCCTCATACTTGCAACCGTTTGTTTTATGGCAAGGGGAACGATGTGGGCAACCATTGCAGAGGCAGAGATCCCTCCGGAGATATCAGGTACGGCCATTTCCGTTGCTTCTATCATCGGATTTAATATACCCGATACATTCCTGCCTCCGCTGCTTGGCAGCTGGCTGGATAAATACGGGAACACGGGATACCAGTACATCTTTTACTTTTTGATCGGATTGTGTGTAGTGGGAGTCATTGCCGCATTGTCACTGATATTTGCCAATAAGAGGACTGCTGCAAAAAGAATCTCAGCAAATTAATCTATAGAGTTTACCGGAAAGGGAGGATATTATGCAAAAACTGAAACTGAACATTGAACGCTGCAAAGGATGCGGGTACTGCGTAGATGCCTGCAAACAGAAAGCCTTGTCACAGCCGGGACAGCTGAACAAAAAGGGCTACAGTATCGTAGTCGCAGACGAGGAGAAATGTATTCAATGCGGAATGTGCTACCGTATGTGTCCGGACTGTGTGTTTGAGATTTTGGAATAAGGAGGGGAAAAAATGGCAGCAGAAAAAGTCATGATGAAAGGAAACGAAGCATTGGCAGAAGCCGCGCTTAGAGCGGGCTGCAGATTTTACAGCGGATATCCCATAACTCCCCAGACAGAGATCCTGGAATATCTGTCCTGGAGAATGGAAGAGGTCGGCGGTGAATTTGTGCAGACAGAATCAGAACTGGCAGGAATCAATATGCTCTACGGGGCAACGGCAGCCGGAGCCAGAGTACTTACCAGCTCAGCCGGTCCGGGATTTGCGCTGAAGCAGGAGGGGATCTCCTATTTGTGCGCTGCGGATTTGCCGGCTGTCCTAATCGATGTTATGAGGATAGGAAACGGACTGGGTGATATTGCACAGGGGCAGGGAGATTACTGGCAGCTGACCAGAGGCGGAGGAAACGGAGACTACAGAACTATAGTTCTTGCGCCCAACAGCGTGCAGGAGAGTGCGGACCTGGTTTATGAAGCCTTTGACCTGGCGGAAAAGTATCTGCATCCGGTTATTATTGGATCCGATGCGGCCATTGGCCAGATGATGGAGGCAGTGACCTTTCCGGAGATGAAGGAACACAACATTGATAAGTTTGACTGGACCGTGAAAGGGTGCAAACCCGGGGATACCCAGAGAATTATATCTAATGTCTGCTTCTATGGACATCCGGATTACGAGGAATATCTGAGAGAAAAATACAGGACAATTGAGGAGAATGAACAGCGCTGGGAGAGCATGCAGACAGAAGACGCGGAGATTATCCTGGTAGCCTACGGAATCTCCTCCAGAGTTGCAAAGGAAGCAGTCCGCAACGGAAGAAAACAGGGGTTAAAGCTGGGTCTTATCCGTCCCATCACTTTATGGCCCTATCCGGTTCAGGCATTCCAGAATTTATCGGATCACTTTAAAGGATTTATCAGTGTGGAGATGAATATTCTGGGCCAGATGGTGGATGACATTAAGCTGGCCACAGACGCAAAATATCCAATAGAATTCTATGGTACTTTCTTTGATGTGCCTGAGAGTGAACGAATCATTGAAATCGCAAAGACAATGGCAGAGAGATAGGGGGTTATGTCAGTGAAATTAAAAGCACCGGAAACAGTTACCTTTAGACCAACCTCATTCTGTCCCGGATGCGGTCATGGGATCGCAGCCAGGCTGATAGGGGAAATTATAGATGAGATGGGACTGCAGCAAGATTTTATTCCCACCGTGGATGTGGCGTGCGGAGCGCTGAATATGGATACCTGGCGATTTGATACCGTTATGGCTGCACACGGCAGACCCGTTGTTGTGGCAATCGGAGTGAAAAAAGTCCGCAAGGATAAACTTTCAGTGGCTTATATCGGGGATGGGGCAGCATATGCCATAGGTATGGCTGAGACGATGCACGCCGCATTGAGAAATGACAATGTCGTTGTAATAGTTATGAATAACGGAGTATTTGGAATGACAGGCGGTCAGATGGCGCCTACTACCCTGATTGGACAGAAGACAACATCTTCCCCGAAGGGAAGAGATCCAAAAAAGCAGGGGGAACCTTTTGATGTTGTAAAAGCACTGGGAGAGTTTGACATTGCGTATTTGGCGAGGGCGTCCCTGGACTGCCCGGCATCGGTCAATAAGGCCAAAAAATACATAAAGAAGGCATTTGAAAAACAGATGAACAATGAGGGATTCTGTCTGGTTGAAATTCTTGCCCCATGTCCCACAAACTGGGGGCTGTCACCGGTAGACAGCCTGAAGCATATTCGTGAGAAGACGCTTTCCTATTATAAGCTGGGAGAATTCGTAGATAAGAAAGGAGAAGAAAAATGACAGAAATTATTTGTGCGGGATTCGGCGGTCAGGGTGTACTGATCACCGGGATGATTCTGGCCTACTGCGGTATGCAGGAGGGAAAATATTTTACCTGGTATCCTTCTTATGGCTCGGAGATGCGGGGAGGAACAGCCAACTGCAATGTAAAAATAAGTGAGGAAGAGATTGCCAGCCCATATGCAAAACATTTGGATATTCTTGTATCTATGAATGATGTGGCAATTAATAAGTTTGAACCGACTATGAAGCCGGGGGCGGTTTTGATGGCCAATAGTTCTCTTCTGGCAGAGGACAGAGTGTTCAGAGATGACATCAGGGTTGTAAAAGTCCCGGCTACGGAGATCGCTGCCAGGCTGGATAATCCAAAGGGAACCAATATTGTAATGCTTGGCGCACTTTGCAAGGCTACGGGGCTGTTTGAGGAAGAATTTATGAAACGTTCAATAGATGAATATTTTGCTAAAAAAGGCAAAGTGAATCCTAAGAATGCTCTGTGCTTTGATGAAGGATTCAAGGCAGTTTCATAGAAAGTAGGTGTCGAGATGGATTTGAATAAGCTGCTGAAAGCCAGGTCACTTGCGGTAGTGGGAGCCAGTGAAAAACCGGGGTTCGGGGGAGATACCTGCAGAAATATCCTGGAGTATAGGAAAGATTTGAGCAGAGTATATTTTGTAAACCCGGGCAGAGAGACGGTGCTGGGGAGAAAGTGCTATAAAAGTCTTTCGGAGATTGACGACGAGGTAGAGCTGGTTATTATCTGCACTTCACAGGCCACAGTATGCGGCCTGCTGAGGGAGGCAAAAACAAAGGGCTGCGGGGGAGCGGTTGTCTTTGCCAGCGGCTATAGTGAAACCGGAGATGAAAAAGGGAAGGCGGCGGAAGAAGAGCTGAAGTCTCTGGCGAAGGAATTGGACATTGCGGTTTTGGGTCCAAATTGTGGAGGATTCAACAATTATGTGGATGACGTAATTTCATTTGCATTTCCTGTGGAAAAGAGAGACAGAAAAGGAAGCATTGGGTTTATTTCACAGAGCGGACAGTTTTGCATTAACCTTATGGACAGCAGTGAGATGAGATTTTCTTATGCAATTTCTATCGGGAATGGAAAGATTGTAACATTGGAAGACTATCTGGATTTTTTGGTTGAGGACGAACATACAAAGGTCATTGCAGTCTATATGGAAGGCGTCCAGGATGCGGAACATTTTGCTTCCTGTCTGCGTAAGGCTGCGGAAAAGAAAAAGCCTGTCATTATTCAGAAGGGCGGAAAAAGCGAAAAGGGCGGCAAGATAGCGGCATCTCATACAGGGGCCCTTGCAGGATCCGACAGGGCCTATGATGCAGTATTTGATAAGTTTGGCGTTATCAGGGCGGACGATATGCAGGAGATGATGTCAACGGCGCTGCTGTTATCCACTTTAAAAAATCTTCCGGAAAAGGCGGCATTTGCGTCCATGAATATATCCGGAGGGGAAACCGCAATCTGTGCGGATATGGGCAGCACGTTTGGAATTAACTATCCGGATTTTGAGGAAAGTACCCTGAAAAAGTTAAAATCCATGCTTCCCTCCTTCTGTACGCCGGGTAATCCTCTGGATATGACGGCAGCTCTCTGTTATGACAGTGACCTATATGCAGAGGGACTGAAGGTAGTGATGGATGATCCCAATATTGAGATGGTCCTCATAGGAATCACCATACAGTTGGTAGTGGCAGATCCTACTATATATAATATTTATCATGGAGTTAAGAAGGTTGTGGATCAGGGATATAAAAAACCCATTGCCATACTGCCCTTTATTGAGGGAACACGCAACCGGGATGTGGCAGAGAAATTCAGGGAGATTGGAGTCCCCATTCTTCCCAGCCCGAAGTATGCTTTTTCCGCTCTGAGTCATCTTTCTAGCTATATAAGGTATGACAGCAGCAAACGGGAGCTTTCTCTGGCAGTTCCCAAAAAAGCACCTGCGGGAAAGAGGCGGGCATTGAGTGAGGTAAAAAGTAAACAGATGCTTATGGAGAATGGAATATCTCTGGATCTTGGAGTAATCGTTACAAGCAGGGAGGATGCCCTTGAGAAGGCAAAGTACCTTACCTATCCGGTGGTGATGAAGATAGAATCTGACGATATTCTCCATAAATCAGATGTCGGAGGCGTGATCCTGAATATTAAGAGCGAAGACGAGATAGGGAAGGCGTTTGATACGATTCTGACAAATGTAAAGAGCAGAATGCCGGAAGCTAAGATTAACGGGATCCTGATGCAGAACATGATGCCCCAGGGGACCGAACTGATTCTTGGGGTAAAAAGAGACGCACAATTCGGACCCATGCTGCTGGCCGGTCTGGGAGGCGTATTCGTGGAAGTGTTCGGTGACAGCTCTCTGTACCCCATTCCTCTGAATAAAAACGAAGCATATGAGATGCTGAAGTCCCTGAAATCGTATAAAATGCTGACCGGTTACAGAGGCACACCGCCCAGAGATATAGATGCCGTAGTGGAAATGATGGTTGCCATATCAGAATTTGCCCGGAAGAACAAAGACAGACTCTGTGAGCTGGATATAAATCCTCTGTTTGTATACGGGGAAGGTGCCGGAGTTGGTGTGGCAGATGCATTAGTAGTGCTGGAAGAGTAAAGCTTCCTGCGGATGGAGGTGCTGGCCTTTGAAGGGGATTGATATCTGTTTTGTAGTAATTTATATGGCAATGATGCTGGGTATTGGGATTTACACGTCACGGAAGCAAAGCAGTATGGAGACTTATTATGTGGCAGGTAGAAAGCTGGGAACATTTTCCATTGCCTGTCTCTGGATCTCCTGCTGGATAGGGGGTGCCTCGGTAATAGGAACCTCTACAAAGGCTTACGATATGGGGATTACTGCCATATGGTATGTGGGGATACTGGCTGTGGGCTGTGGACTGTTTTCCCTGGTCTTTTCAAAAAAAGTAAAGCAAATAGGGGATCATCTTGAAAATCTGACCTACCCGGACTTTATAGAGAGCAGGTACGATCACAGGTGCAGATTCGTATCTACCATCTGTACTCTGATTGGGATGATCGGGGTGACAGCATCGCAGCTCGTGGCAAGCGGAATGATTTTGAACACGATTACGGGGTGGGGAAATGGGATTTCATTTACAGTGGCAGCTGTAGTTTTGATACTTTATACGGCATTGGGAGGATACCTTGCGGTAACCTATACGGACTGGATTCAGGTAGGTCTTTTAATGATAGGAGTCATCATAGCGGTACCTTTTGCAGCAAATGCAATCGGAGGTGCAGGGGAGATCCGGGCGCTTCCGGACAGTTATTTCGATGTCGGGGCCTGGGGGTGGCCTACCATTATAGCATTTGCCCTCTCTACGCTGCTTTCCTTTTTTACTACCATGGACAGCTATACCAGATGTATGGCGGCCAAGGATGCCAATACAGCAAGAAAAGGCGGCTTTATCGCTGCTCTGTGTATCCTGCCCATTGCACTTTGTGCTACGTATGAAGGTCTGGCAGCGAAAGTTTTAATACCGGATCTTCCCGCAGGAAGTAATTCTCTGATACAATTAATATTGATGACATTCCCCAGCGGAATCAAAGGGCTGGTGATAACAGGGATCTTTGCCGCTATTATGTCCTCTGCGGATATTGCAATCTTAACAGCATCGGCAAATGTGACCAGGGATATCTACCAAAGATACATTAACCCGAAGGCTTCCGATAAGAGAATTGTACGTCTGGGAACCATCAGTTCTCTTATTATAGGATGTATCAGTCTGTTATTTGCATGGCTGAATCCTGATATTATGGATATACTGCTGATTACGTTTACTTTTTTATCGGCGGGACTTTTTATTCCTACATTTTTTGGTTTCTTCTGGAAACGGGGAAGTATCAGCGCAGCCTTTTACAGTATGACCTTCTCTCTGTTAACCGTAATCGTATGGTACATTGGACGGTCTCTGGGATGGGGATCCATTTTTCATATAGATGCTTTATGGCCGGGTCTGGGAGTATCAGCCGTTTTGTTTTTTTCCATATCTGTGCTGAGAGGCCAGAAGGCAGAGGAGAGGGAGAAAATTCAACATTTTTTATCGTAACAAGTGATGGAAAGGAAGGAAGTCTATGAAAATTATAATTGCAGAATATCCGGAATCCGCGGATCGGGATCTCAGTATAGAGAGGGAAGTATTTCCTGAGGATGCAGTGCTGGAGCTGGCTGTGTATACTCCGGAGACAGAGGATGCCTTTATTGAACAGTGCAGGGATGCGGATGCCATCCTGGTGGGATATGTAGGCATTAACAAAAGAATTATCGACGGACTGGAGAACTGTAAGGTTATCTCTGTTCAGGCGACGGGATGGAACTATGTGGACTGGGAATACGCCAGGGAGAAGAAGATTGCAGTCTGCGCCATAGGCGAGTACTGTACACAGGAAGTTGCGGATCACGCCATTATGCTGATGCTGGCACTGCTGAAGGGCCTGAAAACGTACGAGAGAAGCGTTCAGACGGACAAACAATGGATCTACAACGCAAAGCCTGGTGTAAAACGCATTGAAGGGCTTAAGCTGGGAATTGCAGGATACGGGAAGATTGGAAGAGCTGTTGCAAAAAGAGCACAAAGCTTTGGCATGGAGATACTGGCCTACGATCCCTATATATCTGATGAGGCCGTCCGGGAGATGGGAGCAGAGCCTGTGACAATGGATGAGCTTCTGGAACAAAGTGATGTAATCACTATTCATATGAATCTGACCGGAGAAAATCAGGGGATGTTTGACCTGGAAAAGTTTAGGAAAATGAAGCGCAGCCCAATACTCCTGAATGTGGCCAGAGGAGGTGCGGTAAAAGAAGAGGATCTGGTATATGCGCTGGATCACGGACTGGTGAGCGGTGCGGGGCTGGACGTACTCTCTTCCGAGACACCGGATATGAATACGTGTCCCCTGGCGGGAAGGGAGAATGTCATTATTACCCCTCACAGTGCGTTTTACTCTACTACCACGGAGTATCTCCTGTATAAGATTCCTGCGGAAAATGTACTCCGCTGTCTGGAGGGCAAATATAAAGAGGCAAACAGAGTAGTAAATGGGGTTGGATTAGAGTAAGGAAAGTATGGAAGAGATGTCTGTTTTTCGGAGAGTTCTCCGATGGGAGCAGGCATCTCTTTTACTGCCCAAAAAGCAGGGATCACAGTTGAATAATATCTGACGGAAGGATATAATATTTCTATCAAATAATTTAATAAGATGAAGGGAATATTCTGTTATGGAAGCAGTACAAAAAGGGAAAAAGGAACAGTTTGCCTCCGACACTTCAGCAAGAACGGCAAAGGACTGGGCCAAGGCATTGCTGATTCTCCTTATTGGCCTTACAGTGGCCCATCTGGGGGTGACACTCTTTCTTCTGTCGGAGCTGGGAACGGATACATTCACTGTTTTTATCCAGGGGCTTGCCAGGAATGTCCATCTGACGGTGGGAACGGTACATGTAATTGTTTTGTGTATCTTAATGATCCTCATGGCGGTGACAACCAAAGGGTACATAAAGCCCGGCACTATCCTGTGTGCCTTCTGCGGGGGGCCTATTATTGATTTATTCACGTGGGTATTTCAGGATTTCATTAATGGAAATGCGCCCATGGGAATCCGTGCGGCCAGTATGGTTGCAGGATGTATTATTTTATCCGCGGGAATGTCCGTGGTCATCAACAGCAATGCAGGCACAGGTCCAAATGATCTGGTGGCCATTATATTATCGGATAAGATTGCCTCTGTGCAGTTCCGGTGGGTCCGGGTTGGATGTGACCTGTTTTTTGTGACATTGGGGTATATTCTGGGGGGAACCGTGGGTGTGGGAACCATAGCGGCAGTTTTCCTGACAGGACCCCTGGTGCAGTTCTGGCTGCCCAGAACTAAAAAACTTCTGCCGGCATGCTGATGAAGAGGAGGCGCTCCTATTAGAACGGGTGACTTAGGTATATGGAAAAAACTTACCCCTATTTTTATTTCAGAATTTGCATCTATCTTTTACTGTATAGTGTTTACCCCTCTGGGGTATATTCTGAAGGATTTTCCGGGACAGGAAAAAACGGTATATTTAATGGTTACGCTTCCCGGGATTACTGCTATGATTGGCGGGTTTGCTTCTGCCGGCCTTATACAGAGAATAAGCAGCAAATCTTTAGTTGTGGGTTCTATTATTATGACAATTGTGGGAGGACTCCTCATACGGTTTACCGGAATCCGCAGTTTGCCTCTCTGTATAGCGGGATCTGCGCTGACTGGCTTTGCGTCAGGGGTAATTCCTTCCGCAAATTTAGCTGCTCTGGCGGAGACTGCACCCGCAGATCTGAGAGATAAGGTGTGCGGCTGGACCTGCGTATGCAGTAATCTGGGATTTATTGTGTGCAATACCATAGCCGGTTACAGTGCGGCAGGGGGGAACTGGGCGAAATCATTTAATGCTGCCTTTGTGCTGGTTCCTGTATTGCTTGCCGCTGTCATCTGGTATCCCTCAGGAAAAGGGAGTATGTCCAAGGCAGAGGCATACGGGGAAACAGCGGAAGGCACTGCTTTGCCGAAGGAAGAGAGGATGCCAAAATGTATTATGGGTCTGATTGCTGTTAAGTTCCTGTCTGCCATGTTTTACATGTCCCTGGGACTGAATGCATCAAGCTACATTATCAATGAACTGGGTACAGGAACTTCTGCCCTTGTGGGCAATGTAACTACGGTAAATAAGGTAGTGGGACTTGTGGTCACTATGTTTCTGTTTTTGTGGCTGAAGGCTTTTAAAGGTGCAAGTACAGTGGCAGCCGGCATTGTGATGGGAGTCTGTACCCTCACCGTTGCTCTGGTTCCCGGTACCATTGGGTTTGTGGCAGGCTACAGCTTATTAAATCTGGGAGTGAATGCATTCCACGCAGCCCAGGGAACTGTAGTGGCTATGACACCAAAAGGGAAGTACGTGGGAATTGCTTCGGGTCTGTTTATTGGTGCTACTTACTGCGGCGAGGCGCTTTGCGCGTATGTGGCGCCGTGGACGGGTAAGCTTCTCTTTGGGTCGGATCTGCCCTCGTCGGCTATAAAAGCAGGTGGAATTTTTTGTATTCTGTTCGGTTTGATTAGCTATCCGTTTTTTAGGGAAGCATATAAAAGGGCTTTTCCCGGAAGATAATGTGAAAGGATGCCGCACCATAGGAATATGGGGGCATCCTTTCGTTAAATGAGGGATCCGATTATGTGAAATAAAAGGTTACAGATTTGCAAGTGTCTCTATGGCATGCTCTGCAATGATGCACGCGTGGTGCTCTTCCATGTAGGCTTTCTGTGCCGGGGAGATTGCCTTCAAGGGGGCGAATTCTGTCCACACAATGCCGCAGGTATTCATCTGCTGTTCATTGTCTGTGTCAGGTTCCGCCAAAATATAGTACTGGTTATCTACCTGATAAAGGGAATTGACTACTTGAACCCTTCCATTGAGTATCCTGGAAGCCTGAATGACATCGTCTAAGCTCTCAAATCGGTACAGCAGGAAGAGATCCTGCCCGGGTTCAATTATATTTTCCGGAAGCTGCTGATTCTCGGCAAGCTGTTTCTTCTTTGTTATCGCAAAGGAAACCTTTTCTTCTGACATCTCAGTCAGCTGACAATACAGGAGATAACCTTCAACCTGAAACTGAAAATCCTCTTCTGCCATCTCCAGAGCTCTTTGAAAAAGTGTCTGAACCTTTGTTGTTCCCAACAGGAAATCCTGGAGCTTCAGCTGATTCTCAACAAAATCGTTTTTGTCTAAAGACCACAGGAACTGGGAATCATTAATTTTTTCAACTTTCATGGTTATCCTCCTCTCTAATCTATGAAAACTTAGTGATAGTTGCCGCAGTATAATAATTAATCTATTGTTATATGTATAATATAATAAATAGAACATGAAAGGTCAAGTACTATTTTCATATTTCATAGAAAATTAATTTTTCTTCTAATTTCTGTTAAATATCTTGAGATAATGTATAATATGAGTATATCACCTTAACGGAGAGGAGTATAAGATGACAGAGGATGTAAAAAGAGCATTGAGCGTAATTGCCCAGGTAAAAAAGGCAGTTATGGGCAAAGATGCCTGTATTATAAAAACAATGACTGCTATTCTGGCGGGAGGTCACGTATTAATAGAAGACATACCGGGAGTGGGGAAGACAACCCTTGCCCTTGCATTCTCCAAGGCTATGGGACTGGAACAGAACAGAATGCAGTTTACACCGGATGTGCTTCCGGCGGATATCACCGGGTTTTCCATTTACAAAAAAGAGACAAATTCTTTTGTTTATCAGCCCGGAGCGGTAATGTGCAATCTCTTTCTGGCAGATGAGATCAACCGTACCTCACCTAAGACACAATCTGCGCTTCTGGAGGTTATGGAAGAGGGAAAGGTTACCGTGGACGGTGTGCAGCAGGAGATTCCCCGTCCGTTTATTGTGATAGCCACCCAGAATCCAGTGGGGAGTGCCGGAACCCAGATGCTTCCGGAATCACAGATCGACAGGTTTATGATCTGCATCAGTATGGGATATCCCAGCATGAAGGATGAGATTGAGATTGCAAAAGGCAATACTTCCGGTACGCCTATTGAGGATGTAAAAACGGTAATTTCAAGAGAGGATCTCCTTCATCTTCAGGAGGAGGCGGGTAAGATTTTTATTCACGATGAGGTTTATGAATATATCGGAAAGCTGATACAGGCGACCAGGGAAGATCCTCTGATTGCACTGGGAATCAGCCCCCGGGGTACCATTGCGCTTACTAAAATGGCTAAAGCGTATGCGTTTCTTCATAAGAGAGAGTATGTGATACCGGAGGATGTATCCTATGTGTTCCCTGATATAGCCGTACATCGGATCTGCATGAATTCCAAGGCCAGAATCAACCATGTGACAGAGGAGAAGATTATTGGACAGATTCTGGATCGGGTGAGGCGTCCTTCTGTGCGGAGAGGTTACTAGGAATGGGTAAAATTATTAGTTATCTGATTGGGGTTCTGCTGACACTGTTCTTCTCTTTAATGTATAACAGCAGGGAACTGATTATGCTGTTTTTGGCAGAGATTCTGATCCCTTTTTTTATGCTGGTATGTATCAGCTACCCTGCGGGCAGGATGAAGGCAAAGATGACGGTTCTGGATTCCGTAATCACAAGAGGAGAGGGCACAAAGCTGGCTTTAGAGCTTTATAATCCCTCAAGCTGGATACTTCCAAAAGTGGCGGCACGGATCCGTTATAAAAATCTGCTTTTAGGTACTGAGGGAGTATTTGTAATGGAGGGGATTGTGGGAGGGAAGAGCCGGGTAAGGCTGACCTGCCCCGTCAATAGCGATTTCTGCGGAAAAATCCTTTTGACTCTGGATGGAATCCGGGTGTATGATTATATGCACTTTTTTTCTGTCAAAAAACGAATAACCGGGTCAGAGGAGCTTGCCGTACTTCCAAAAGGATATGAAACCTTTGTAAATGTCAGCAGAGCCACCAGGGAGTTTCCGGCGGAGGGGGAGGAATATGATAAGGAAAGAAAAGGAGACGACCCTTCGGAGATCTTTCAGATAAGAGAATACAGGGCAGGGGACAGGCCTCAGAGGATCCACTGGAAACTGAGTGCGCGGTCAGAGGAACTTATGGTAAAAGAGTACAGCAGGCCTTTAGGCTGTGCAGTAGTGATGTTTCTGGATTTCAGGCGGTACCGGAATGGAGGAGATGTGAGCGGACTGCTTGAGCTTGCACTTTCTGTATCACTGGCACTTCTGGCCGGACATTGTATGCATTTTCTATGCTGGTTTGACAGGGAAGAACAGAAGCTGATTCGGGCCAGGATAGAGAATACAGATGATATCTATGAAATGCTGGAACCCCTGATTCAGATTCCGCTCTACGAAGAGGAGATAGAACTGGAGCGCCTGTATAGGGATCAGTATCCCGGGGAGAATTACAGTACTGGGATTCGCCTGAATCTATTGCTGGAGCTGTATCTGAAGGAAAGCTTATGGGTAAGGTTCCACGGCGAGGGGCTGGAGGATGAACTCCGGGGAATGGATCTGACAGTATAGGGGGTATAGGAGACAGAACTTATGTTAAGAAGAAAAAAAGGGAAGACGGAGGGGATTACCGTTTCCCCGTATACCAGTATTGAAATAATGAGCGGAAATGAAAAAAAGAGCGGCGGTACAGGGACTCTCCTGCTAACGGCGTATCTTTTTCTGTTTTTTACTGGTGTGGCTTACGCCTTTATCAGCCTGGCCGAGCTTCCCGTCTCCAAAGCGGGAATTCTGCCGTTTTGCCTGGCCTCTTCGGTCGTGTTCGGCATAGCTGCCTTTGGAACTTATGCCAAAGGTATATTTTACGTTTTTGTTTTTTTGGTGACAGGAGGCATAGGATTTATAGGCCGGGATACCCTTGGCTATGGGTTTGGCGTGATTGCCAACAGGGTCATTGCTGAGATTAACCGGTACTACAGCGGTAATATGGAAATGTTTCCGGTAAATGACAGTGACACCGGAGCATGTACGTTAAGTTTTTGCTTTGGAATGTTTGTGCTGATGTTGGTGATCTCTGCGGTTCTGGGGTATTGGGCCAGAAAATGGGTTCTCGGGGTTCTGATTGTGTATATCCTGTGGGCGGGCCTGTTAATGGGCAGGGTTCCCTCGGCAGTGTCTCTGGGGATGCTGGTAATATCCTACTGCGGAATGTCAGCCGTCATCTCCGCAAGAAATATGCCTCTGGAGGGGGACAAAAGGTCCTTGGGAGCAGGCAGCGCCGGGCTCTTTATGGGGATCCTCGCCGGAATTCTGATATTGATTGCCGGTGTTGTACTGACACCGGCGGCATCCCCCGGCATATTAAAAAATCAGAAACGTATATACCAGACAGTAAACCGGATCGAGCAGCAGATTATGTCCGGACAATTTAAAGATTGGAATATGTTTTCCAATGTTTCCCTTCCCTTTTATACATCCAGCGGTATGCTGGACAACAGAGAGATTACGTATAAAGGGGAGGAAGAGCTGTATGTCATATTAGAGGAAAGGCCGGAGCGTGATATTTATCTCAGAGGATTTGTAGGAGATGAATATATGGGAAACCGATGGAATCCTGTATCAGGCAGCAGCAATCTCCGTTCCCATAAGATTCAGAACATATCCCATGATTTTTTGTTATCCAATGCCGGGACAGACCAGAGGCTTTCCAGACAATCTATGGGGATACAGATTGTGAATGCAGATTCCTCTGTGGCATATGTTCCTTACTATTCTTATATTCCGGACAGTGCTGTGACAGAGGGAGACGGGGCCGTAAGGAGCAGTTCAGGAAACACGCAGGAGTACGAGGGGTATTTCAGCAATTTTGAGTGTCTGGAGTGGCCTTCTGTTACGGATAACGGTACCGCGGAGCCGGAGTACCGGGCATTTGTCTATGAACAGTATACTCTATTGCCCCGGGAGGGTCTGAAACAGCTGCGCAGTCAATGCCAGGGACAGAATCTGGCAGAAATCAATGATATTACACAATACATTCGGAATACCCTGCACCAGAATACCTCCTACAGCCTTAAGATCAACAAGCTTCCCAGAGGAGAGGATTTTGCGGAATACTTTTTGTACGGCCAGAAAAGGGGATACTGCATTCACTATGCAACCACAGCTGTTCTAATGTATCGGATGTTCGGCATTCCTGCCCGCTATGTTACTGGTTTTATTGTCCCGCAGAATGAATTTCAGGAACAGGAGGGGGCATACAGAGCAGTGGTAAAAGATGAAAAATCTCATGCCTGGGTGGAGATCTATCTGGACGGCCGGGGATGGATGCCTGTGGAGGTGACGCCCGGATACCTGCCCGGGGAGGAAGGACAGGAAATTCCGGAGTTACAGGAGAATACCTCACAGGAGGGGCTGGATAATACCGGGGATACCCCTGAGGAGGAAGCAGAGGATAGCCGGGGGGAGAAAGAAAGTCTATCCGGGGAAACTGAAGCTAAGGAAAAGAAAAGCGTCAGCAATTCAGACAGGAAGGCAGGAATCGGGGACAGGTTCTGGGATAGAATCACCGGGAATATGAGCAGCCAGGCAGGAAGAGCGGTGCGCTATGGCGGAACTGCAGCTGCGTCTGTTATCTTTCTGTTGTTATTAATAATGCTCAGAAGATGGTTCTTAGTGTCCAGGCGCCTCAGACTTTTTGGAAACCGTAATCCAAATTTGGCAATTATAAGAATATCTCACAGCATATACCAGGTTCTGACAGAAGCGGGATATGATCAGGGGGATAAGATGTGGGACCTTCAGTGGGCGTCTTATGTGCAGGACAACCTTCCCTGCCTGGAAAAAGAAGAGTTTCTGGCATTTATGACAGCCGCACAGCGGGCTGCATTCGGAAAGGAAAGATGCTCCAGACAGGAGGTAATTGACGGAAGAAAGCTGTACAGGAGGATCAGCAGGTACCTCTATAAAAGCTTTCATGGATGGAAAAAGCTTCAGTGGAAATATATAAAGTGCAGATAAAATAAGTATTGCATATACGCGTAAAAGGCTTCATACTATTCAGTGGAATATACTTGGCCGGAGGAGGACAAAAGAGATGTTAAATTGTCTGTATGTAGGACTGGGAGGAGCTCTGGGGGCAGTGGGAAGATACCTTATGGGACAAATCCCGCTGCCCAGGATGTCATTTCCAGTGATGACCCTTGTCATCAATTTTCTGGGTGCATTTCTGATTGGGATAATCAGCGCAGCCGCAGCTAAACACGGGGCGGGAAGCACCCCCTTGATCCTATTCCTGAAAGTGGGGGTATGCGGAGGGTTTACTACCTTTTCTACCTTTGCCCTGGAGACAACAAATCTGCTGGGGGAGGGCAGAATGCTGGCAGGTATGCTTTATATTATCTTAAGCGTGTGTCTGTGTATGGGAGCTGTAATGGCAGGGGGGATGCTGGTAAAGTAGACCCCGGTTATATTTGTATTTTACTGGAATTATGGTATAATTTGTACAATCAGTCAAATATCCTTTCCGGTAAGGCAAGGTATCTGACCCTTGCGGGCGGTACGCAAGAATAAAATGATCAGGAAATGAGGGACAATACATATGAGCAAAGGATATGAAATTGAAACGAAATGTATACAATCGGGCTGGAAGCCCAGGAAAGGGGAGCCCAGGGTTCTCCCTATCTATCAGAGTACTACTTTTAAATATGATACCACAGATGAGATGGGTAAATTATTTGATCTTGAGGATGACGGGTATTTTTATACCAGGCTGCAGAACCCAACCAATGATGCTGTGGCGGCCAAGATAGCAGATCTGGAGGGCGGTGTGGCCGCTATGCTGACCTCATCCGGTCAGGCGGCTAACTTCTATGCAATATTTAATATTTGTGAGGCAGGAGATCATATCGTTTGTGCCAATGCAGTCTATGGAGGTACCTTTAACCTGTTTGGCGTGACGATGAAAAAGCTTGGCATTGCGTGCACTTTTGTGAATCCCGATGACAGCTACGAAGAGCTCTGCAAGGCCTTCCGGCCAAATACAAAAGCAGTGTTTGCCGAGACCATTGCTAATCCGGCCCTGGTTGTACTTGACATTGAGAAGTTTGCCAGGCTGGCCCATGAGCATGAGGTGCCTCTGATTGTGGACAACACCTTTGCTACCCCTGTAAACTGCCGTCCCTTTGAGTGGGGAGCAGACATTGTAACCCATTCAACCACGAAATATATGGATGGACATGCCATGCAGGTAGGGGGAGCAATTGTAGACAGCGGGAACTTTGACTGGGCTGCCTATGGAGATAAGTACCACGGTCTGACGAAACCTGATGAATCCTATCATGGAGTAGTCTACACAGAGAGGTTTGGAAAGGCTGCCTATATTACTAAGGCTACGGCACAGCTTATGAGAGATCTGGGCTCTATCCCGTCCCCTCAGAATTGTTTTCTGCTGAATGTGGGACTGGAGACTTTATTCCTCCGTGTGGAGAGGCACTGCTACAATGCACAGAAGGTGGCTGAATTCTTAAATGCTCATGAGAAGGTAGCCCATGTAAACTACGCAGGACTCCCGGGAGATAAGTATTATGAAGTGGCGAAGAAATACATGCCCAAGGGTACCTGCGGTGTCATCTCTTTTGAATTAAAGGGAGGAAGGGAAGACGCTGTGAAGTTTATGGACGGCCTGAAGCTGGCAGCTATCGTTACCCATGTGGCTGATGCCAGGACCAGTGTTCTTCACCCGGCAAGCCATACCCACCGGCAGATGAACGACCAGCAGCTGAAGGAAGCCGGAGTTTCCCCGGGAATGATTCGATTATCCGTTGGAATTGAGAATGTAAATGATATTATCGAAGATTTAAAGCAGGCTTTGGAACAGGCAGAATAATAGAACAGTCAAAAGGAAGAGCAGGTTTCAGCTCTTCCTTTTTATAAATGCACAAATATATTAGTTAGTAGTCGATGTAATATCCCGGAACTCTACCGTAACTACAAAGAGGTCTGCGTTGATGTCTATCCGGAAGCTTCCCCGGCATGCCTCCACAAAGCTTTTGGCAATGGAGAGCCCAAGTCCGCTTCCCCCGTCCGAACGGCTCTCATCCCCGCGGACAAACCGTTCCGTGTAATCGATCCGATCCGGAAGCTCGTACCGGGAGATATTCTTCACACTGACCGCGGCCAGTATGCCGTCTGTTTCCAGAGTGATAAAGATTCTGGAGTGTTCCATGGAATACTGGAGAGCATTCTGAAGCAGATTTTGGAATACACGGTAAAGTCTCTGCCCGTCTGCTTTAATCAATACAGGTTCCTCCGGAATCCTTGTCTTAACAGATAAGGTGCTGCGCTCTATACTTTCAGACATATCGGCAAGGGTCTGCCGGATAAGTTTCCCCAGATCCAGTGTCTCTATGTTTACAGGGAGCTGTCTGGAGGCTGCTTTGCTGATCTCAAATACATCCTGTACCATACTTTTCAGCCTCTGGGATTTGCTTTCCAGGATTTTTACATAATCTTTCACATGTTCCGGAAGATCCGGCTCCTGGTTCATAAGATCCACATAACTGATAATAGAAGTAAGAGGGGTCTTAATGTCATGAGATACATTAGAGACAAGTTCAACCTTCATACGCTCACTTTTTATCTGTTCCTGAACGGCAATGTCAAGCCCGTTGCGGATATCATTCAGGTTTTTGGCTGCCTCTCCCAGATCGGGATCCGTAAGTGCCGGAACCTCTTCCGCAATCTTGCCCTCTTTTATTCTGTCAATCTGCTGTATAAGCGCTTCTATATCCTCCGCTGCGGACCGGTTTCTCCAGATATACCAAAATTGTGCGGCCAGAGTCAGCCCTGCGGCCGTAAGTGCTAAAACGTATAAAAACATGTCTGCACTGTAGAAGCTGCCGCTGTAATACAGCCGGAACCCCAGGAGGAGAAGTAAACTCACAACCATTCCCTCCCCCAGAAATGCAGGCAGATACCGGAAAATAATCTTTTTCTGCACTGGCAAGGCGGCCCCTTTAAAGCGGAACATTCGGAAAATGTAATTCCACAAACTGCGAAGTACACTGGAGGATAAGGGGTTTCTGTTATAGCGGATATCGTTACCCAGAAAGAAAAGGATCCAGACACATACCAATATAACAGTAAGATAGGAAAGCCAGGTCCATATAGATCCGGTAATTCTGAATATGTAATAGTCATATTCATAGACAACGTCGTAGCTGTTTTGCAGACTCCAGTAAAGTTCTCTCAGAACTTCAGTGCCGGCAATTATCAGGAGCAGGAGGGAGCCCAGACAGAGAACAGCTTTTACCTCAACCCATATCTTTTTTGTCTTAGCAGCTATAAACTGATTCACACTTTTTATCTGTTTTCTCCATAGAACAGCCAGGATCAGGGATACGGCAAACAGTGCCGTCAATAGGCCAAAAAACAGGATCAGGCTGCGCAGGCTGTAAAGATCCTGGTTCAGCCGGTAGAGCCGGTTGCTCACCGACTCTTCCCCATAGCTGGAATAATCTGCCTTCATATAAATTCTGGGAGTTTTTGCAGCTGCTATGGTTACCGAAGCCTTTTTCGATTTGCTGTCTGTGGTAAAGTTATGATATCCCGGTACTTTCCAGTCGCTGTTTTCCCTGTAGTAACCATCCCCGTAGACATCAATGGTTTTTCCGTCCTTTTGCAGATAGACTTTTGAACCATCAAAATACAGTAAAAAGTTATAACCCTCGGGCATTTTGCCTGCAGCTCCGTCTAAGGTACCTTCCTCTGCATTGGAGTATAAAGTGTCTCCGTCATAGGAGATGGTATAGAGCATATTTTTATCATCCTTCAGTGCATTGTGAAGCTCCCGTCTCTCCTGTGCAGCGGAAAGCTCACCGGCGGCTTCCTCCCACACCTCTGCTGCTGTCTCCTCAGAAACCGCAATGTCTGAGGAGACAGCAGCAGTTCCCATGGATGCTCCGGTGCTGCCTCCGGCTGCCATCATGATAAAGTCCTCCAGGCGGTAACTGATATACTGCCGAAATGCCTTGGTATCCTGATAATCTCCCCGGAATGCGTCAGCAGGACTTATAGCTATGCTCTGCATTGCAGCCAAGAGGCCGGAGCCCGTAAGAAGCACCGCCATCAGCAGACATAATGCCGCAACAAAGGACGCATAGCTTGTAACCGATTTACATTTTTTCCATTTTATATCCAATTCCCCACACCACCTTTAAATATTCTGGCTCTTTCGGATTCAGTTCAATTTTCTCCCGGATACGGCGGATATGAACCATTACAGTATTCTCAGGGGCAAAGGATTCTTCCTCCCATACTCTCTGGTATATCTCCTCTGCGGGAAAGATTCGTCCCGGATTGCGCATCAGCAGATCTATAATTTTAGTCTCAGTAGCAGTCAGCCGTACCGGATCCCCGTCAGCATACAGAACTCTTTCCTCTGCGTTATACAGAAGGCGCCCATTTTCATAGCGATTGGAAATCTGAGAGGCATGTACATCCCCAAGTCTGGTGTAACGCCGCAGATGACTCTTTACTCTGGCTGTAAGTTCTTGGGGATTATACGGCTTTGTCACATAGTCATCTGCTCCCATGGAGAGTCCGAGCACTTTGTCTGTCTCTTCACTTTTTGCACTCAGTACTATAATCGGCAGATTACGCCTTTCCCGGATCCTCAAAATCGCTGACAGGCCGTCCAGTTTAGGCATCATCACGTCTATGAGAATAATCTGTACGGGATATTCTGCAATTTTTTCCAGGGCTTCCAGCCCGTCGTAGGCCTTAATTACCTGAAAGCCTTCTTTTTCCAAAAGAATGGATATAGCCTTTACAATTTCTCTGTCATCGTCAACCACGAGTACGCATTCCCTCATGTTCTCTCCTCCTTTGAGCCTACGTTTAGTTTATGGCATAGGCCTTACGAATTTATGAATAAATATCTTACGGATTTCTTACAGATTCTAATCAGGGTACTGTTCAGACACCCAAGTCTGCGGGATTTGTGCACAGCAATCTAATTATAACATAGAGTTGAAACAATGGTATCACTACTATAAAAAGAATAGCGCCTGTGCTATACTGAGTCAGGCAGCAAATTTACAGCAGGAAGGGAGCGGCAGCACTATGATGAAATCGTACCAGATAACCGAATGGTGCCATGAGATAATAAAAAGCCAGGTGCAAAGAGAAGGTATTTATATAGATGCCACTATGGGAAATGGCTATGATACAGCCTTTTTCTGCGAACTGGCAGGAGAAAAGGGGAAGGTATTTGCTTTTGACATTCAGGAGCTGGCTGTCGAGAGGACTGGGAAGCATCTGGAACAGCGCGGGCTGACATCCAGGGCGCAGCTTATCCTTGACAGCCATGCAAATATGGAGCAGTACATGGGGGGAGAAAAAGCGGACTGCATCTGTTTTAACTTTGGGTATCTTCCCGGTGGAGATCACGCCATGGCCACAAATCCGGATACCAGCCTGATAGCCATACGCGCCGGACTGGACATACTAAAAGAGGGCGGATTGATGAGCCTTTGCATATACAGCGGAGGAGATACAGGCTTTGAGGAGAGGGATGCAATCCTGGAAGAACTGAGGCAGCTGGACAGCCGGAGGTATCTTGTGATAGTGAATTCCTATTATAACCGGGGCAACCATCCGCCTATTCCGGTTTTTATATTTAAAAAATAGAACGGAATATGCCGGAGTATTCTCATCTCAAAGCGTAAGATATACAAGGGGAAGTTTGAATATTTATGTGCATATTTAACAAATCAGTATTCAGTATTGTTATATATGGCCATATAAAATTGATAATTTTATATAATCATTATAAATCTAAAGAAAAGAAATTGACAAAATTGACACCCAGGAATATAATTACAGTATCGAGTGAGAACGTTCTCATAAAAGAGTGGGGGAACACAATATGGATAAAAGAAATGAAAATAAAAGTATTACAATAGATGATGTTGCAAAACTAGCAGGAGTCTCCAGAGCTACTGCCGGCCGTGTGGTAGGAAATTACGGAAGTGTATCTGAGAGTGCAAAAACCAAGGTAAAAAAGGCAATTGAAGAGCTTGGATATTATCCTAATGCTATTGCTCAGGGTCTGAGAAGCAATACCAGTAAAACGATTGCAGTGGTAGTGGAAAGTATTAACAACCATTTATTTAGTGAACTTACCTCCTGGATAGAAAAAGTAGCTTTGAAAAAAGGATACAGTGTAATGGTCTGCAGTACACATGAAAATCCATTATTGGAAATACAGCATTTAAGTAGTTTACATAATAGGAGGGTAGAAGGAATTGTAATTGCAGCTACCAGTACATCAGAAACATCTATAAATAAGAAGAATAAGCATCTTTATGACGGGGATATACCTATGGTTTATGTGGACAGGGAAGTGAAAGGGACATCAAGAAATCTTATTGTAAGTAATAACAGGGATGCTGGTTATAAAGCAGCTCAGTATCTGATAGAACTGGGACATCAAAAAATAGGCGGAATTGCGACAACTAGTTTTGCAACTGTCGCGGAACGTTTTGCCGGTTATCAAAAAGCTATGGAGGATGAGGGGATTGGGTTTCATTCCGATAATTTTATGAAAATTGATTACGAAGCAGAGAATGTAGAAGAGATCCTAGAAAAAGGGATACTGTCAAGGATTCGGGAACTGACAGCTCTTATTGTATTTAATAACTCTCTGCTGGCTCCGCTGCTTCTGGGTCTGAGAAAAAAGGGGCTTTCCATACCGGAGGATATTTCCATAGTAGCTTGGGATGATGAGAATTTGAACCAGCTGATGGAAATTACCACTATGAAACAGCAGGTGGAGAAGCTGGGAACTTATGCAGCGGAGAGATTATTCGAGTTAATAGAAATGCCGGACAGAAGAGGAGATACTTATATTCAGGTTTTGGAAACAGAAATGATAGTAAGGAAATCCTGCAGAGAGATAAAAGAGGAAGGATGAGTAATTATGCAGATTCAATATGCAGGGAACTTAATAGAAATGAAGGGAGGAGAATTTTTTACTAAAAATGAGAACGTTCCCAAAATCTGATTTTTTATATAAAATGGCAAAATTTTACAACTATATAAAAGGCCATTACACCCTGAAAAATTTTAAGTATGTAAGGAGGAAGCAGTAAATGGATTTAATTATGGGAATGAACAGTGGATCTTCATTTGATGGAATTGACGTAATTCTGGCAGAGACAAAAATGGACGGGGACGGATTCCCGGCGGCACCTCGGTTTATAAAGGGCAGTTCTTATGAGTGGCCGTTAGATGTTAAGAAGGTAGTATTAGATGCTTTTGAGAACAAAGTAGATATGGTGGGACTGAATCGACTTAATTATGTTGCGGGGGCAGTTTTCGCGGAGAAGGCAGTTCAATTTTTGAAGGAAAACGGTATTGAATCCAGGGAGATTAAGGTTTTGGGGCTAGATACACAGACCATTTACCAGGAGCAGCCCGATCATAAAGCAATAGCAGCGATGACTGCTGAGGAAAAGGCTGACTGGCCCGGAAGATGGATATCCGGCAAATACCCTGCAGGTTATCAGGTTGGTGATACATCTGTTATTGCAAATCTGACAAATATTGATACGGTGACTCATTTTCGTCAGGCAGATCACACATTTGGAGGCAGCGCGGCCCCCCTTATGCAGTACCTTGATTTTGTTCTGTTCAGAAAAGAAGAGAAACCTAAGATGACACTAAATATAGGAGGAATTGCCAATCTTCACCTTGCCTGCAGTGACAGAAGAAAAATGTATGGGTTTGATGTGGGACCCGGGAATGTAATCTCCGATTATTTTGCAAAGAGACTTTATGGAAAAGAGTACGACAGAAATGGTGCGTTGGCAGCGTCAGGAAGGGTGAATGAAGATATGCTGAATTACTTTATGCATCATCCGTTCTTTGAGAGGCCGGTACCTCGTTCCGGATGGAGAATGGATTACAGTCCTGAGTACTTGAACAGTACCATAGAAAAATTCAGCCATGTGGCCAGAGAAGATATGATGGCTACCGCCTGTGCATTTACCGGTGAGGCTGTGGCAAAATCTATGGAGGACAATATTCCCCGGGAAGTAATAGAGCAGGTTGATCAGCTGTATGCAAGCGGCGGGGGTGTAAAAAATCCGGCGATCCTTCAGGAAATCCAGAAAAGAATTCCACAGAATATTAAACTGGTTTCTTCCTCAGAGATAGGAATTCCACCGGAATTCAAAGAGGCAATTAAATTTGCTACTCTTGCTTACTCTACAATTCATTGTGTTCCGGGTAACATTCCGGCTGCAGGACATGCCTCCCAGTATGCCATTCTGGGGAATATAGGCCTGGCACCCAGGAACATCAAAGGAGGCGCAGAATTCTAGTGCAGCGATGAGGAAAGGAGTTGTCACAAGTGAAACAAGAAGTAGTTTTGCAGATGGAGGGTATCGACAAATCCTTCGGTAATGTAAAGGTTTTAAATAATGTTTCCTTTGAACTTAAAAGGGGTACTCTGCATGCTTTGATGGGGGAAAATGGGGCCGGAAAATCAACTATGATGAAAATTCTGAATGGAATCTATAAAAAAGATGCCGGCCGAATTCTTCTGAAAGGGGAAGAGGTAAATATATCTAATCCTAAGGCGGCGCAGGATCTGGGAATATCCATGATTCATCAGGAACTCACATCTCTGCCTGATCTCAGCGTGGCAGCCAATATTTTTTTGGGAAGAGAATATCTGAAAGGGCCGGGAGGAATGTTTGTGGATGAAAAAGAGATGTACCGCCAGGCCGGAATTGCTCTAGAGGGTATCAAAGCCCCTATTGATCCAAGGGCAAACATCAGGTTTTTAAGTGTCGCACAGGCACAGCTTGTTGAAATAGCAAAGGCTATTTCTTGTAAAGCGGATATCATAGTTATGGATGAACCTACCTCTGCCATTACCTCCAGTGAGGTAGAGAACCTGTTCGAAACAATTGAAACATTAAAAAGGCAGGGAAAAGCAATTATATACATCTCTCACAAAATGGACGAAATTTTTCGCATTGCAGATGAGATTACAGTTTTGAGAGACGGCGAGAAAATAGATACCCGTCCCGCTTCTGAGATGAATCATGAGGTGCTGGTGTCTATGATGGTCGGCAGGGAGCTGAATCAACAGTTTTACAAAAGTAAAGTATCTATTGGAGAAGTCGTATTTCAAGTGAAAAATTTTAGCAGGGGGGGGAAGTTCAAAGATATCAGCTTTGACTTGAAAAAGGGAGAGATTCTGGGAATAGCGGGTCTGATGGGGGCTGGAAGGACTGAAGTAGCAGAGGCAGTATTTGGTATCCATCCTCCTGACAGCGGAGAAATAGTTTTAAATGGCCGCAATTATCTTTTTAAAACGCCTAAAGAGGCAATTAGACGGGGACTGGCGTTTGTAACCGAGGACCGTAAGCTGACAGGCCTAAATCTTGTAGCCGATATAAAAGAGAATATAACAATTGCAAATCTAAAAAAATATTGTAAGGCAGGGCAGTTTATTAAAAAGGCTAAGGAGAAAGAGATTGCAGAAGACTACATTAAAAAGCTTTCTATTAAGACACCTTCCTGCACAAAAATGACAGGACAGCTCAGCGGGGGCAACCAGCAGAAAGTAGTACTTGCAAGATGGCTTTCCTGTAATCCGCGGATTATGATACTGGATGAACCTACCAGGGGGATCGATGTAGCAGCAAAATCGGAGATATACAGGCTTATGAGTGAATATGTAGCAGAGGGCAATTCTATTATAATGATTTCCTCTGAACTTCCTGAAATTTTGGGAATGTGCGACAGGGTGCTGGTGATGCACGAAGGTGAAATCACAGGGACTTTCCTTCGGGAGGAAGTGACGCAGGAGGGCATTATGGCTTGCGCCGCAGGCATTCGAAGAAAGGAAATATCTATAGAGCATACGGAAAGGAGACAGCATGAAACAGAATCATACGGTAATGAAATATATAAAGATATTTAAAATATATCTGGTGTTTCTGGCACTTTTTGTCATCATGACATTTGCATCCCCGGCCTTTTTTACAAAGATGAATATCCTTAATCTGTTAAGACAGCTATCTATCAACGGAATAATTGCCACAGGAATGACGTTTGTTATTATTACAGGAGGAATTGATCTGTCAGTTGGATCGATTCTGGCATTATCTTCTATAGTGGCCTGTGACTTTATTCATCCAAATACATATCCGATAATTGTACCTATACTCATTGCACTGACAATCGGTGCAGTGTGCGGCGGAATCAATGGGGTAATTATTGCAAAAGGAAAGGTTCCGGCCTTCATTGTAACTATGGGTATGATGACAATATGCAGAGGAATGACACTTATGTATAACAATGGAAAGGCCATTACAAATTTTGATGCAAGCTTTAAGGTGATTGGTGGGGGAACCCTGCTTTCTATTCCTATACCAATATATATCCTGGTTTTTACTATGCTTGCAGGAGGTGTTTTGCTGGGAAAGATGAGACTGGGAAGATATGTATATGCAGTTGGAGGAAATGAAGCTTCCGCGAAAATATCCGGAATTAATGTAGATCGGATTATTATCTGCGTATATGTGATTGCAGGTATCTTATCTGCCCTGGCTGGAATTGTGCTATCTTCCAGAGTAATTACCGCTACGGCTACAGCAGGGGATGGCTATGAACTGGATGCGATTGCTGCTGTTGTAATCGGAGGCACGAGCCTGAGCGGAGGTGTTGGCAGTGTCGCGGGTACTTTGGCTGGTGTTCTAATTATTGGTGTTCTCAATAATGGGTTGGATCTGCTGAATGTTCCATCTTATTACCAGCAGGTTATTCAGGGTGTGATTATTATTGGTTCTGTTTTTGTAGACCAGTATTTTAAATCTAAAAAGCAAAATTAAACCATAAACAATATTTTAATTTTAGGAGGTTCTTATGAAGAAGCAGAAATTATTTGCAATGGTATGTGTAGCTGTATTGGCATTTTCTACAGTAGGATGCGGTGACAGCGATTCCCCGGATAAGGAAAAAAATGAACAGGCAGCAGAAAGCAGTTCCGGACAAACAGAGGAAAAGGCTGACGGAGAAATTACTATTGCCTGGTCCTGTGCGGATCTGAGTAATCAGTTTCAGGTTACACTGACCGATTCTATCAAGGAAGCTGTATCGGATTTGGGAGCAAAATATCTGGAAGGCGATGGAGCTAATGATGCATCTAAACAAGTATCACAGGTAGAGAATTTTATTACACAGGGGGCAGATCTTATCATGATATCCCCGGCGGACAGTGACGCCTGTGCACCTGCGGTGACAGCAGCCAATGAGGCGGGAATTCCTATTATGATTGTAAACTGTAAGATAGCAAATCAGGAAAATGCAACCTGCTATGTAGGTTCTGATGATACCCAGGCGGGAGAAATGGAGATGGAATATATTGCAGAGCAAATAGGCGGAAAGGGAAATATCGTTGTGCTTCAGGGGTTGGATGGAAGAGATGCAACTGTAAAGCGTACGGAAGGTATAAATTCAGTGTTGGAAAACTATCCGGATATAAAGATTCTGGCGATGCAGCCTGCTGACTGGAGTGTGGAATTGGGCATGAGTACGGTTGAAAACTGGCTTCAGACTATGGAATTCGATGCGGTAGTATCTCAGAATGATGAGATGGCACTGGGTGCTGTACAGGCTTTAAAAGCCAATGGAAAAGAAAATATTCTTGTAATCGGGGTGGATGGCATTGAAGATGGCCTTAAGGCTGTTAAAACAGGGGATATGATAGCGACTGTGCTGCAGGATGCACCATCTATTGCTAAAAAAGCAGGGGAAGTAGCGGAGAAAATTTTAGCTGGAGAAACGGTAGAACCCGAATATATAGTTCCCTTCCAGGTAATTGATAAAAATAATATTGACGAATACTATACAGAATAAAAGGAGGACTGGAAATGAAAGCACTAGTTGTAGAAAAACCGGGAGTACTTCAGGTACAGGATGTATCTGAGCCCTCCATGGGAGATTATGAAGCGCGCTGCCAAATGCTCTATGGAGCTACCTGTACAGGAACAGACTTGGCGGTTATCGACGGTACCTTTGCATGGGGGAATGTATATCCTTCCATTATCGGTCACGAAAGTATCGGACGGGTGATAGAGGTGGGAAAAAAAGTACGTAATTTTAAAGTAGGGGATTTGGTTGCCAGGGTATACACCAGAGAGACAGAAGGAATGGGTTTAAGCTGGGGAGGAATGTGCGAATATGGCCTGGCTTTGGATCATCAGGCCATGCAGCTGGACGGTTTAGATAAAAGTGAATGGGAGTATTACAGGGTAAATCAGGTCATTCCTGAGGGTATTATCGATCCAATGGACGCTACTATGATAATTACCTGGAGAGAAAATCTGAGTTGGGTAAACAGAATGGGAGTAAAGGAAGGCGACCGGGTTTTAGTTATAGGCTCAGGGGCTAACGGCATTTCTATCGGAGCAATGTGTGCTATCAAGGGAGCTCATGTGATTATGCTTGGCAGTGCATCCAGAAAAGGTAGCGCACTTGGGGCGGGAATGCAGGAATATATAGATTACAGGTCTCAAAAGGACGTGGAAACCCTGATAGAGACTCATAAGGGCCAGACTGACTATATCATTGATGCAACAGGTAAAAAGGAAGCACTTACACCCTATATGACTTGTCTGAAAACAGGAGGCACTGTGGCAGTGTACGGCATGGATGACTATTACAGCTACAGCTTTAATCCCATCCTCGGACCTGTATCATTTCGTTTCTACAACGCCGTTTATGATGAAGCGGAAACTCATCAGGAGGTAATAGAGCTTATCAGATCCGGCAGACTGGATGCCTCTAACTGGCTGGATAAAAATCATATATTTACATGGGAAAATGCCCCTGAGGCGTATGAATATGTAAGAAGCAAAAAGGCAATCAAGTCGGTTATCCGACTATATCAGACAGAGGAGGAGAAAGGACAATGGAGAAAGTAGTTTTAGGCAGAACTGGAATGGAAGTAACGAAGATGTCCCTTGGCGGTTTATTTATGTCAGATTTAGTAGGGGATTTTGAACTATCTAAAAAGGCAACTTTGTTTGCCCTTGCGTCAGGCATTAATTATATTGATACAGCGCCCAGTTATTTTAACAGTGAAACGGTACTTGGAAATATTTTAAAGGATTGGCATGGAGATAAACCGTTTATATCTACCAAAATTGGGATGCCTGCCCCCTTTGATCCTAAATCAAAAAAAGATATCATAGAATCGGTAGAAATAAGTATTGAAAAGTTACATACAGATCACATTGACTTGTTATTTGTTCACGAGCCGGAGAGAAATCTGTATCTGGATTGGTGGGAGGATCCCCTGACTTGTACAGGTCCTGTCATAGATGCCATGGATGAGATGAAGAAAAGCGGTATGATTAAATATACAGGCGTTGGGGGGACTGCTGCGCATGAACTTGCTATGGTATGTGATACAGGAAAATTTGATGTGGTTTTAACGGCATTTAACTATAGTCTATTATGGAGAGAGGCACAGTATGAGATCCTCCCGGCTGCAAAAAAGCACAATATGGGTGTTGTCTGCGGTTCGCCTCTGCAGCAGGGGGCACTGGCTGTGAGAAGAGATGATATAATTGAAAATGGAGCACCCTGGATAAGCCTTCCCAGAAGAAATCAATTTAAAGAGTTATATAAACTCTTGGATGATACGGGGATGGATATCATCGAAATGAGCATGCGATTTGTAATTTCTAATCCAATTGTGAGCTGTGTCCTGACCGGTTCCAGATCAGAAGAGGAATTTATCAGCAATTACAAATCTGTAGAAAAAGGACCATTGCCAAAGGATATTCTGGAGCGGTTAGATGAGATTTATAATATGGTACCATTCAGGCCGAGTTTGGAACCATATATCCTTCCTTGGGGGAACGAGAGAAGGGATTTAGGGGAACTTGTTTAATTAGTTGTAGGAAAGACTGCTGCTGAACGGATGATGCTGTTTGGCAGTTTATTCAAAACATTGAGCCACCAAGAGTGCTAAACAAGCAGAGGAAAAGTGTACCACTCACGACCATCCCCGCCCGTTTTTCGTGAATGTGAAGTGAGTCTCTGCCAGGCCCCAAGACCTCCTCTCTTGACCGTCCGTTTGCTATGCTCCTCCCCCGCCTGTATAACCTCAAACTACATACACAAAACTATCATTTAAGACAAACATTCTCTCATATAGTATGTAAGAACACATCTTTGGATATGATATGAAAGAAAATATCAAGCTTATCATAAGTTTACTGCTGATCCTTCTTCTCCTCCCCTTATTAATTACCGCTCTCATCTCGGGGAGAGAGGCATGTCCTATAATAAAAGAAGTGGAGGTGGAAGACTACCTCCCGGCTATTGTGGCCATGGAAATTCCATGGAACTATTCGAAAGAGGCGCTCAAAGCGCAAGCCATAGTATCCCGCAGCAACCTCTATACACAATTAGAGGAAGGTGCTGTTTCCGGAGAAGTAAAACATGCGGTGGATCAGTTAAAAGAAAATAAAATGAATGATGATTTCCTGGAACGTTTTCAAAACTACCAGGAGGCGGTACAGGAGACAGAAGGGCAGGTTCTCTGTAATCAGGGGAAGCTTACGGATATTCCCTATTGCAGATTGAGCGGGGGAAAGACCAGGGACGGAAAAGAGGTTCTGGGTGATTCTTATGCGTATGTGCCTTCTGTAGATACCGGCAATGACATTGACAGTGAGGATTATTTAAAAGGTTTTTATTTTACTTCTGAAGAAATAGAAGAAAAGCTGAAAACGAAATACCCGGGATTTGCATGGGGGGAATCGGAAGAGGAACCTGTAAAAATCATAAAAACAGACAGTACGGATTATGTCCTGGAGATTCAGGTGGGAAACCAGGAATTCCAGGGTGAGGAGCTGAGAGATGCTCTGGGTCTGACATCCTCCTGCTTTACGGTGCAGGATCTGGGGGAAAAGATTCGGTTTCTGTGCAAGGGCATCGGCCATGGAATGGGAATGAGTCAGTATACCGCAGATCAGATGGGAAAAGAGGGAAAGAATTATAAGGAAATTATTACATATTTTTTCCCGGATTTGGAAATTCAGGATGTAAAAACAGTTATTGGTCAGAATTAAGAAAATAATGAATACTTTCACATATTCTGGAAACCCTATAGTTACAACAATTGACTATAAGTTGAGGTGAAGAATATGATGAACAGTAAAAAAATGATTCGTATTGTTGTTAGCAGTGTACTGTTGGTAGCTATTGTTGCCACCTGTGTGGGTGTTTATAAGACAGGGAGTACCAATACGAAGAAGGAACAGAGTTTAGCGGAAGAAACAAAAGACACAGACGGAGAAGAACTGGCGGCAAATGACAGCCAGGATATGCAGGAAGAGGAAAGCCAGGAATCCGGTACAGAGAATGTAGAAGGAACAAAAGAAGTAGAGGACCAGCCGGACCAGAATACACCGGAGGCTGAGGATGCGCAGGCAGACCAGAATACACAGGAGAATCCGGATGCACAGGACAATGCAGCAAATGAAAGTGCAGCCACAGAAAATGTAGAGGCAGAAGCTCCGGAAATTAATTTTTCTGAGTCTTCTCTTATGGAGTGGCCGTTAAATGGGGATGTATTATTGGATTACAGCATGGACAAAACTGTCTATTTCCCAACATTAAACGAGTATAAATACAATCCTGCAATTGTTATTTCATCAGACGTAAATGCACCGGTTCTGGCAGCAGCCAACGGCCAGGTATTGTCTATTACAACCAATGAAGAGACAGGTACTACCCTTACCATGGATATGGGAAATGGTTACCAGGCTGTCTATGGACAGTTAAAGGAAGTTCCGTATGAAGAGGGGGATACCGTGGCAAGCGGTTCCGTTATCGGATACATCAGTGAACCAACTAAATACTACAGCGTAGAAGGAAGCAATCTTTACTTCGAGATGACAAAAGACGGAACACCAATTGATCCTGTAATGTATTTGCCTTAGGATTTGCACAGGATTGGATAAATAGAGTATAATATACTATGTGAGCAATCATATACCAATATTAGCAGCCGGTTTTTCACAGCTTTACTATTTATTGTTTGTTTTTTGGGTAGAGTACCTTTTTCTCCTCCGGTTGCTTTATATAAATCTGATAGATTTTGCAGACAGTTTGTTTGCAAAATCTTACATATACATAGTATAGGAGCAGTACCATGAATTATACGTATATTCTTAGGTGTGAAGACGGAACCCTCTACACGGGATGGACAAACAATCTGGAAAAAAGAGTGGCGGATCACAATGCGGGAAAAGGTGCAAAATATACCAGGACCAGGCGTCCGGTAGAACTTGTTTATGTGGAAGAATTCTCCACAAAAGAAGAGGCAATGAGCAGGGAATATGCCATAAAACGGCTGAAGCGGACGGACAAGCTGAAATTGCTGCATGCAAAAAATGCATAAGAAAACACACTTATTCCGTAAAATATCCAACAAAGTTCATAAAAACAATATAAAAAATAAAAGAGCGAAAAATATCCAACAAAGTGGATAAAAAACATCATTTAATCACCCTCCATACAACTTTTATAATAGAAATATTATAAAGAAAAAGGAGGAAATTGAATGAAGAAGAGTAAAGTCAAACGTATTATTGCACTATTGCTGACCTTCGCTCTGGTACTGGGAAGTATACCGGCAGATATGCTGGGAACTGTTCTGGAAGTAAAAGCGGAGCCTGAAAAGACTCCGCTTTTGCATTATGACTTCTCGGGAACATCGGCCGAAGACGGCCAGTTGATCCAGGATGTCTCAGGGAACGGCAACGATGGTGTCATCAGGGGAAATCGTGCACAGATTTCCAACGGTACTCTAACCCTTCCGGGCGGCGCTAACGGGAGCGATGCCGCATACGTGGAACTGCCGGAGGGGATGTTTGACGGAAAGGATACCCTGACCATTTCCCTGTGGCTGAAAAACGATACCGGCAAGGGAAATTATGCAGCTATGTTTTTCGGCAGCAAGGAACTTGTAAACGGCATGCCCCTTCACTACTGGATCTTAAATCCGTGTAATCTGGAGCAGGGAGCAATGAAGACCGCTCTTACAGACGAGGTTGCACAGGATGGAATGCCATATCTCCATGAAGCCGGTTTTACCACAAACGAGGCTTCTACCGGGGAAAGAATACTGGGACCCGCTACTGACAGCAGCTGGGGTCTTTACACCACGGTTATTACTGCAGATACACTTACCGGATACTATAACGGAGAAAACATGGGTACGGTAAGCTTGCGAAGAAGCGCCAGTGATTTTGGCAGTGATCTGGTATCTTACATTGGAAAATCTCTGTATCCGGACAAACTTTACAAGGGCGGAGTCAGAGATGTCAAAGTATATACCGACGAACTGACAGACGATGAGGTACAGGCAGAGTACGATCAGGGTATCGTAAACCTGGATGCCTCTGAGCTGACGATGGGAGGACTGGATGCTGTTGTTGAGGATCTGGTGCTTCAGGATGCAGGGAATTACGGCTCTTCTATCACCTGGGAGACCAGTGATGCAGCTGTAGTAGAGGCAGACGGTACCATACACAGGGCTCCTTCTGAGGAGGGGGACAAATCTGCGGTGCTTACTGCCACCATTTCATATGGAACTCTCGGCGCAAGTACGACAAAAGAATTTCCTGTTACCGTAAAGGCACAGGCAGAGCTTACGAAAGAGGAAAGCCTTCTGCTTCATTATGAGTTTGCCGACGGAGCGGCGACAGAAGGAAGTACTGTTGCGGATACTTCAGGTAATGGGAACGATGGTACAATTCATGGGAAAAACGCTGGCATAGCCGATGGAACATTAACCCTTCCGGGCGGTGCCAATGGTTCAGGCGCAGCCTATGTACAGATGCCAACCGGGATGTTTGACGGGCGGAATACCCTGACAATCTCCTTCTGGCTGAAAAACGAGACAAAAAATGGGGATTACGCTGCTATGTTTTTCGGAACTACAGAAAATTATCCCAGACAGTACTGGCTGTTTAATCCCTGCAACCCCGCAGGACTTATGAAATCTGTTGTTACTAACGGCAACGACAGCGGCGCACCCTGGTCCACAGAGTACGGGATATCTCCAACAAATGCCGCTCAGGGAATTGCTGGACCCGCTACAGGGGAAGGCTGGACCTATTACTCCACGGTAATCACTAAAGATTCTATTACAGGATATCATAATGGCGTAAAGGTGGGCACGGTAGAGACCAACAGGCCTGTTTCTCAGTTCGGAAGCAATCTGGTGGGATATATCGGAAGGTCTTCCTATCCGGATAAATATTATAAGGGCGGCGTTAAGGACGTAAGAGTATATACGAAGGCCTTAACAGAGGATGAAATTATAGAAGACTACAGTGATACTGCAGATGAATCGGTTATCCTGGAGATGCTCAATAAGGATAAGGCAGCATTAACCCTTCCAACAACCGAAATCAGAGGGGATATCACCCTTCCTGATGCGGGATCTGTGTATCAGTCTTCTATTACATGGGAATCTGATAAAACGGAGTATATTACAAATGACGGGAAGGTAAACAGACCGCCAGACCAGGATGTGGATGTAACTCTGACAGCTACTTTGACATTAAAGGGGCAATCCGTAACAAAAGAGTTTCCGCTTACCGTAAAGTACAATAATCCTGAGGGAGATCTGGTGGCAGCAGTAAAAGATCTTTCCATCGGAACGTACTACGTAACAAAGGATCTTACTCTGCCTGCAGCTGCTGCCAATGGTGCTACGGTTACATGGACCTCGGACAGCCCGGAATATATTGGTAATGACGGTAAGGTTACAAGACCGGAAGACGGTGATAAGAATGTTACTCTTAAGGCGGAAATTACCCTGGGCGGAGTAACTGCACATAAAGATTTTCCGGCAGTAGTCCTTCAGAAACCTTACGGATACCTGCTTTCTTATACAGGGTCAAAAGACAAAAAAGGCTTTTCTGACACCAGCAGTGAGAATAAAGCGGCCCTTGCAAACAGCCTGCATATGGGATACAGCCAGGACGGCAGTACCTACAGCGCTCTGAATTACGATTCCGGTATCTGCTTTACGGATAATAAGGATGCTCTCAACGGTATTTTGTCTCCGTATCTTTTCAGAAAAGCAGACGGAAGCTATGCATTTGCAGCGACCAATAATAATAACTACAGCTACATATATGTATTTGACTCAGAAGACCTGCTTCTTTTTAACAATGAATCAAAATTGGATCTGAATACGGATAAGAAGGTTTTGGAACCTGTCTGCGAGTGGGATGGTGAGAAATATATTATTACCTGGACAGATGGAGAGAAAATCTATCAGAATACATCCGCAGATCTGCAGACAGCCTCTGCTCCCGTTGAGGTACAGGGAAGAGATAAGGATAGTGTTGAGGCTGCCATACCGGGCGGAGCCAATGCCGGCAACGTACTGGAGGTAAACCAGAAAGAGTATGAAAGAGTAGTTAAAAAACTGGCTCCTGTTGTGAATACAGGCATCAGCAGTCTTCCATCTTCCGTGACCGTACAGGCGGAAGAGGGTAAATTACCGGATACCGTTCAGTCTGTGGACGCGTCCTACAGCGACGGATCCAATGCGGAGATTCCAGTAACCTGGGATGATTCCAGTGTAAACTATAAAAAGGATGGTACCTACACCGTATCAGGTAAGGTGGGGTATCCTGAATATGATAATCCGTTTATTGAGTCCAAGGCAGATCCATGGATCACCAAAGGGGATGACGGGTATTACTATTTTACGGCATCTTATCCAATGAACGGCAGCAGTGATTCCAACGGGTATAGTCGTGTGACTCTGCGCAGAGCTAAGACCATCAAAGGCCTGCAGACAGCGGAAGAGGTCTCTATCTGGAACTGGAGCGCTGCAGAGGGCGTATACCGCTATATCTGGGCACCTGAGATTCACCAGATAAACGGCAGATGGTATGTATTCTTTACAGGAAGTGTAGAGAAGAATAACCCATTTGGCATTCGTCCCCATATCCTTGTATGCAAAGAGGGCGGCAATCCAATGGATCCTGCATCCTGGAACGTGCAGAGAATGGAAGCATCTAATGGAGATACATTGTCATTTACAAACTTTTCACTGGATATGACACACTTTGAGGCGGGCGGACAGCACTATGTAATCTGGGCACAAACCATTGGGAATTCCAGTCTGCTGATCGCAACTATAGACCCGGATGAACCGTGGAAACTGACTTCAGAGCCGCAGGTGCTTACCGTTCCGGAGTATGCCTGGGAGCGCATCCGCTATAACGTGGATGAGGGTCCCTCTGTATTAAAACGGGATGGAAAAGTGTATATGTGCTTCTCAGCCGCAGGTACCGGAGCTGAATATTGTATCGGTATGATGACGGCAGATGAAAATGCGGATCTTCTGAATCTGGATAACTGGACAAAGACACCATACCCCGTATTGAATTCAGCGGATGTGGAAGGAGAATACGGGCCGGGGCACAACTCATTTACTACAGATGAGTACGGCAATGATATTTTTGTGTACCATGCCAGATCTACAACAACCGTAAACGGAGATCCTCTGCATGATCCCGGACGCCATGCCAGAATCAAGACGGTACACTGGGCAGCCGACGGAACACCGATTCTGAAAATGACCGAGGAGCAGGCTGTGGATCCTCAGTATCAGGAAGTAACCATGACCGTTAAGATTGAGGGAAATCAGGAAGAGCCGGATCCTGACATTATTGCCAAATATGATTTCAGCGATGGCGTAAAGGATGTATCAGGACATGGCAATAATGGTAAAATAGTAGGAAATGTTACCGTCCAGGATGGCGTTCTCACCCTTCCGGGTGCTACTGCCAGCCAGAATACAAATTATGTGGAACTTCCGGGCAGTATGTTTGCAGGCCAGAATACATTGACTGTGGACCTGTGGGTAAAGAATGAGTTAGATCCGAATAATTACGCGGCTATGTTCTTTGGGACAAAGGAGGATCTGCCGGTCAGCTACTGGCTGCTCAATCCGTCCAACCCGGCCGGGAATATGAAAACGGTATTTACCAATACGGTTAATGCAAAAGAACCTTATTTGACAGAGGTGGGTATCTCACCCTCAGACAGTACAAAAGGGATTGCAGGACCATCCACAAAGTCTCTGAAGGGCCAGTGGGTAAAATATACTACGGTAATTACGGAAGACAGCATTACGGGCTATATGAATGGAGAAAAGGTAGGAACTGTCCCGTTAGACCGAACAGTAAGCGATTTTGGTTCGGATCTGGCAGCGTATCTGGGCAAATCATCCTATCCGGATCCTATTTTTAAAGGCTCCTTCAAAGATATTACGATCTACAATAAAGTACTGACAGATGAGGAAATTGAAAAGAGCTACCTTGAAGGGCTGTCCGACGAGGAATCTGTCCGCCGTGCAGCAGAAGAATATGTGATAGAAGGCATTGACAATGGAATTATTACCGGAGATCTGGGGCTTCTTACAAGGGATGACAAATATAATGTAGGAATCAAATGGGTCAGCGGTAATCCTATCTATGTTACCAATGCGGGTAAAGTAGTAGGAAATGTAAAAGAAAAAACTAAAATAAAGGTTACAGCTACCTTCAGCAAGGGAGAGGCCAGCCTGGAAAAAGTATATGAGGCTTATCTGCTTCCTGCAGGGACAACCGATTATTCTATGGACATTGACGGAAATAATATCGGGGTTGATATCAACGATCGTCTGGTAGGCTTATTCTTTGAAGATATCAATAATTCCGCAGACGGCGGCTTAAATCCTGAAATGGTTAAGAACAATTCCTTTGAGAATTACCGCTATGACGGGGGACGCAGAGTCAATGATTACAAGAATATGTGGAACTGCGACGCAGCAGACAGGTTTGCAGTTGCCTCTGAGAATCCTCTGAACGGGAACAACCCGAATTATGCGGTGCTTACAGGAGATTTGACACTTACAAACAATGGATATACGCCTATTAACTCTCTGGGTACACCTTCCATGGCAGTAAAAGAAGGGGTGGATATGAACTTCTCTGTATTTACAAAAGCAGATCCATCCTACGCCGGAGTAATGAAGGTGAAACTCCAGAACGCGGCAGGCGAGGCACTGACGGATGAAATCACAGTTGAGCCCGCTAAGACAGGCGAGTGGACAAAGGTTACCGGAAAACTTACCGGCAAAGCAACAGAAAAGGGCCAGCTGGTATTCAAAGTAGAGGGAGCAGGAGAGGGTGCGCTCAGTGTGGACCTGATCTCTGTCAGCCCCCAGGATACGTTTGGATACGGGGACACCAATTATGGACACGGTGCAGGTCTGAGAGCTGACCTGGTGCAGAAGATTGCAGACATCAATCCTGGATTTATCCGTTTCCCGGGCGGCTGTATCATTGAGGGCGCTTACGAGTGGGATACCTACTATGACTGGGAGAACACCATTGGGCCTCTGGAGGAAAGGAAACAGATTCCTAACCTTTGGGGCAATGATGCGACCTACGGTTACATGCAGTCCTATGGATTCGGATATCATGAAATCCTCTCCCTCTGTGAAGAGATTGGTGCAGAAGCGTATCCAATCTTAAACGCAGGTGTACTCTGCCAGGCAAGAAGCAACAATATACCGGCAGCAACCGGAGAACTCTTAGATCAGTTTGTAAAGGATGCAACGGATCTGCTGGATTACTGCTGGGGCGATCCTGCCACCAATGAAATGGCAGCCAAACGTGCACAGAACGGGCATGAAGAAACCTTTGACCTGAAATACGTGGGCATTGGAAATGAAAACTGGGATGACAAATACTTTAAGAACTTTGACATTATTTATGACAGAGTCATGGAATACAAAGAGGCCAATTATCCGGATCGGGAACTGACCGTAATTGCAGCTTCCGGAACAGCCGCAGATGATGGAAACAATCAGAAGGCATGGAACTGGCTGAAGCAAAATCATGAAGGTGATAACATCCTGGTGGATGAACATTACTATGTAGGTACTAATTTCTCACAGAGACAGGACGATCGTTATGACTACTTCTTAAGAGAAGAGGAAGGCGGACTTCCCGTATTTCTGGGTGAATATGCTACCCATGTTGGGGTACCCAACAGCATGGAATCAGCATTGTCAGATGCTGCTTATATGACCGGTATCGAGAGAAACAGCGATATTGTAAAGAATGTTTCCTATGCGCCTCTGTTTAACAAGATGGGCAGCACCAACTGGCAGACTGACCTCATCTGGTTTGATGAGTATAACAGCATTGGATCCATCAACTACTATGTGCAGCAGATGTTCTCCAAATACACAGGAGACCAGACGATAAAGGCGCTTCTTGACAGACAGGGTGAACGGTATACGGTAAATACAGGAAGCCCGGTACTGGCCACCTACGCAACAAAAGGGTATGTGGAAAGCGTTAAGGTTACCAGAGAAGACGGGACAGTACTTCTGGACGAAACCTTTGAGGATGACAGTGAAACACTGGATCTCTGGGAGAAATTCCCCGGATCGGGCGGCAGCTTTGAGATCAAGGACGGAAAACTCTACCTGTCCCAGGCATCTGCCACCAATGGGGTATGGATTCCCAGTGTAGTAAACGATCCTGAATGGTATGACTATAAGGTAGAAGCCGTTGTAGTAAAAGAATCCGGCAATGAAGGATTTATGGTAGGCGCAGGAGCCACCAGCGGCAGTGACTACTATTGGTATAACATGGGTGGGTGGTCAGACAGCAGAAATGTTGTACAGAGGTCACGTACTAATTCAGACGGCAATGTAATCTCCAACGATCATGAATGGTACAATTCCAGTTACTATTCATCGCCTGGATATACGAAGTTCCCAGTAAATGAAGCGGTAACTGTAAGCTTTAATTATGGAATTAACGATCGTCTGGAAGCCGGCTATACCTCAGCAAGTGTGACACGCTATGCAGAGGATTACAGTATGAACTTAAGGCCATACCATAACGACATCTACAACACTGTCTCCAAAGACGATGACTATGTATATGTAAAATTGGTCAACACGGAGAGCGGCAATAAACAGATCACCTTAAATCTGTCTAATTTGAATATCACAGGCAGCGAGGCGTCTGTTATATCTCTGAAGGGCGACAGTTTGAATGCAGTAAATACTATGGACAATGGGGGCATTACGCCTCAGAAATCTTCCGTTTCTATTGCTGGAAGTAAAGTGGTTTATAAGGTACCTGGATATTCAGTAAATGTGATTATGATTCCGCTGAGCGGTCAGGGACCTGTGGATCCGGTTGAAATCAAGATTAATCCTTCCCAGGCAGAAGTGGCTGAGGGTGACAGTGTTGCTCTTACCGCAACCGGAAATTATGAGGGAAGCCTGACATGGAGTTCTTCTGATGATGCTATTGCCATTGTAGATCAGAACGGCAAGGTGACAGGGGTGAAAGAAGGAACAGTGACCATTTCAGCTGCCGACAGCAAGGGGAACAAGGGAACCGCAGAGGTTACTGTTATAAAAGAGCCGGAGAAGCCCGTGGAAATCAAACTGGATCCTGCAAAGGCAATTGTACCTGCTGCAAGCAGCCTTACAATCACAGCGACCGGAAATTATGAGGGAAGCCTGACATGGAGTTCTTCTAATGAAAAAGTTGCGGCTGTGGATCAGAATGGCAAGGTAACGGGAATCAAAGAGGGCAAAGCGATTATCACTGCAGCTGACAGCAAGGGAAATAAGGGTTCAGCTGAAGTAACGGTTACCAAAAAGCTGCAGCCTCACTGGGTGGCAGAGAACGGAAAGTGGAAGTATGACAACGGAGACGGAACCTTTGCCGTGGAATGCTGGAAACAGATTCGCGGTCAGTGGTATTATTTTGACGGCGACGGCTACATGAAGACCGGTTGGCTCTTTACTGGAGGCCAGTGGTATTATCTGAACAGAGATGGTATTATGGAAACTGGATGGGTCTATGTGGGAAGTACCTGGTACTATCTGAAGGATAACGGGGCGATGGCGACGGGCTGGCTGCAGGATGGCAGCACCTGGTATTACCTGAAGAGCAGCGGAGCGATGGCAACGGGCTGGCTGCAGGACGGAAAGACCTGGTACTACCTGAAGAGCAGCGGAGCGATGGCAACAGGCTGGCTGCAGGACGGAAAGACCTGGTACTACCTGAAGAGCAGCGGAGCGATGGCAACGGGCTGGCTGCAGGACGGAAAGACCTGGTATTACCTGAAGAGCAGCGGGGCAATGGCAACGGGCTGGCTGTTGGACGGAAAGACCTGGTACTACCTGAAGAGCAGCGGAGCGATGGCAACGGGCTGGCTGTTGGACGGAAAGACCTGGTATTACCTGAAGGACAGCGGAGCAATGGCAACCGGCTGGATTCAGGTAGGCGGAAAATGGTATTACCTGAGAAGCAATGGAGCTATGGCTTCTAATACATGGATTGGCAAGTACTATGTAAATGGTTCCGGAGTTTGGACGAAAACAAGATAATAGGCAGCATGCAGGGCAGTGCCGGGGGAATCCTCCTCCGGCACTGCCTTTATCTTTGGCTTTGGTGGTTTCCTTTCTTTCACAGACGAGGATGCAACATATTTATGCAAATATATGATAAAGTGATAGAAATGAGAGATAGATTACGAAATAACAGGTAAGAGAACGTTATCTTACTATGACAATGCCATGGCAATATCCAAACACGGGGGCAGACACTATGAAAATAAATGAGGACAATTTTATTACCCGGCTGAAAGCCAAAGATGAAAGGGCGCTGGAATATGTAATTGATGCATACGGATGGGTTATAAAAAGTGTGATCCGAAAGCATCTGTACCATATGAAGCCCTGCCAGGAGGAATGCATGAATGATGTCCTTATGGCTATATGGGATAATATCCAATATTATGACCCGGGAAAAAGCAGCTTTCAAAACTGGATTGCGGGGATCGCCCGGTACAAATCAGTAGATTATCTCCGCAGGTATTTAAAAGAGCTGAATTATCAGAGCTGGGAAGAGGGATTGGTGAAGGAGGAAGCAGGGGAGCAGATGGAGTTTCTGGAAGAAGAACTTTCTGAGGAGACGGAATCCATGCTGAACTGCCTGAAACCTAAGGACCGGGAGTTATTTGAACGGCTTTTTCTGGAGGAACAGGATATAGACACAGTAAGCAGTGAGACTGGCATGAAAAAGGAAGTCATCTATAACCGGGTATCCAGAGGGAAAAAGAAGCTGCGGAAACTGTTTAGTATATCCTGATCGGAGAGGAGAGAAGCCATGGAAAAAAATATTTATACTTTACTAAATGAAATAGAAACCGATATGGATCATTACAAAAGAGAGGACTTGTCAGAGTTTGAGAAGAAAAGGCTGAAAGTATATACCGGCAAGTTAAGGAAGAAAAAACACAGAGTCAGGAAAACAGCAGCGGCAGCCGCCTGTGCAGCAGCAGTACTGGGCGCTGTGGGCATTACAATGTTCAGCGATCAGGTATATGCCCAGATTAAGGCAGTTTCCTATGACATTGCATCTTTTTTAGGAATTAAAAAGGATTTGGCTCCATACAAAACAGTGGTTAGCAAGTCTGTTACCAAGGAAGGCTTGACAGTGACATTAAACGAGGTGATCCTGGACAAGGATGAACTGGTAATTTCGGTCACGCAGACCTCTGAGGATGGCTACCCAACAGAAAAAAGCCAGGCAGAGGCTTCGCTGGACGCGTTTCTTTATATTAACGGCAGGGAAGCGTCTGGTTCAGCCAGCGGGGGCGCAAGGAAAATAAGCGAGGACACAATCGAAAGTGTCATAAACTGTGATGTAAAAAATCTGAATATGGATGAAAAGTACGATATCGAACTGAAGTTTTACCGGCAGGGAGACTTTGACACAGCCTGGGAGTTTGCCTTTTCCACCAGCGGAGAAGAACTGGCCGAACATACCCGGGAGATACCTCTGTATGATTCCTTCGAACTCCCTGACGGCTCTTCCATTACCCTGGACACTTATACCAGCAACGATCTGGGACAAAAAATTTATTTTTCCTCAGACCGGAAGAGAATTGAGTACGATATTATGCTGAAAGGAGAGGATAACCTGGGGAATCCTGTAAGTTTCTATTTATCCAGATTAGAAGGAAATAAAGGAAAGCTTAAAATAGACGATTTGGCAGGTGAGATTTCGGAGGACGCCGCCAGTCTGCAGCTGACGCCGTATGCAGTAGCCTTTCCTAAGGAAAGCGGTAAGATGAGCAGTGATTATGAGCAGGTGGGGGATGCGGTTGAAATTAAACTGCAGTAAACGCTGGATAGAAATGCTTTAGTATACAAAAAATGGTATAATGTTTTATAAATAAAAGCTTGGATGGCATATAGAAGGTTATCCAAGCTTTTGTATCCATATTTACAAGGATATAGCTTATGGAGTATCGAGTGCTTATAACAGAAAAAAGTCATTAAGAGGAGAACAGTATGAAACTGGATACAGAGGATTTAATAGTTAATTTGTTTTTTAGAAAAAACTTTAGAAAGAGAATTAAATATGAATTAAAACGAGAAGATAAACGGAGAAGTTGCCTGGACCGTCTAGAACTTTGTTACTATAATAAATACCTTGACATGGACTTAGGAATATCATTAAGGAAGATTCCACTATCGGATCATAAAGACTTATTGGTTAAATACGGAGCAGAAAAAAGTTGTTATTTGCTGGGAATTGATATTGAGGATGGTGGGGCAGAGGCTGCAATAGACGAAGCCATTGAAATAGCATGGCGGAATCAGGGGGCATGTTTGGTTTACTGCGGAAATGGAGTTGCCTATTTTGCAACTGAGATATACTTAGGGTCACAGACTAGGACGGCGTATCTTTTATACAACAAAAATTATTTGCAATTTATTAAGTGAAAAACCTATTAGTTTAAAAAGATTGGATTTTTTGTTATTGAACTATACAAAGAAGATCTCGCCCGTCCTAATTCTGTTTTAATATGAAATGTACCTTTTTCAATAATGGCTAGAAATATATTATTGTAATTAAAATTTAGATTTGCTGTAATCATATGGGATGCTGGTCCCAACTACCACATCGTCAATTTTTTCAAGAATCAGCCAATCATCCATATTCCCCTGATGCTCAAAGGTAAGAGGCGGTATCTTTTGGACTGATTCAAATTCTACCAGGCAAAGGCATTTTTTATGCCAGCGGGTTTTCTGCTTTTCCGATAGGTTTAACTTACTCTGGTTTTTTTCTAATATAGCAGTAATTTCATCTTCTGGGAGCTTTACATAATTCTCCACATTACAGACAACTGCTTTGGCTGAGATTAAAAGGCTTCCCTTTTCCATAAAGTAGAGAGTTTCTCCTGGGAATACCCTGCTGTGGGGTATTTTTCTGCCAGCGGCACCTCTGACCACCATGGTTTTTGTTCCGTTTATAATTTTATCCAGTACCTTCTCTCCCTTTTTCCCTGTATTATCGCAATATACTAAATGTACCATTTTTAATCCTCCTTAATTATAATAGGTATCCATATTTGACTGGGATATTCACTGCTGTAAGAATTTCCGTCACTGTACCACTCCAGTTCCGGACATGAGGCGTGCTGAAAGGGATATTTCACCAGCCACTCTTTCCGCAAATAATCCCATCCCTCCTGAATTGCCTGGGGGACCGGCCCCCTGCAGTCAAAGACTGCCCAGGACGTTTCCGGTATCTGCATTTCACAAAATCCTTCCGGCAGGATATAATCCGAAATTGCCATGATTGCGTATGAAAGCTGGTCTGATGCCTCGTCATACTTTTCTGATATGCCGAATAATCCCTTGGGTTTACCAGTATCTAAAGAAATTATCCGGGAATAAATGCCGTTTTTCTGGCATTCATTCCAGAAACCAGGTATTTCTGTCTGGGGAGATCCTGCTATGCATGAAATACTGGCCCGTTTCCCAATAAGCCGGAAAGATGGCTTATGCTCAATCCTCCAGGAGTATTTATTCCTTGTATATACCTGCATTCGTGGCAGTACCTGCAGCCTGGCAGATGCGCCTCTTGCCTCTTTGGGTGAAATTCCATGAAACTGCTGAAATGCCTTTGTAAAGGATGTTGGTGAGTCATACCCGTATTTATAACTCAAATCCACTACCTTAATAGGGCTGCTTTTCAGATCATATCCGGCCAGTGTTAGTTTGCGGTGACGCACGTATTCGGCATAACTTATCCCGTTCATATAAGAGAAGACCTTCAGAAAAAAATGGTAAGAACAGCCGGATATTCTCGTGATTTCATCCATGTCTACAGGCTCCTCTTTCCGCTGCAGATGATCCTCTGTATAATCAATAATCCTTTGAAGCTTGTCGTTCCAATCCATTTGCGATCCTCATTCTTTATATGATTTACTATTGTATCATTTGCGGAGGGATATTACCTCTCTTTTTGTGTACGAGGCGGATAGTAAATATAGGAAATGGGGATTGGAGTATAAAATTTTGTGTGCCTTCTTAGGGGAGTGCGATATCTTGAACAATAAACTGAGCAGTAAGAAAAACGGCGTGTTCCTGAAATAGAACACGCCGCAGTTTATTATACAGGCATACCAACAACAAAGAAATACATAACAATAAAGTGACATATGCTACCGCCCATAACAAAGAGATGGAAAATCTCATGTGACCCAAAATTTTTATGCTTAGAATTGAAAATCGGCAGCTTCAGGGCATAGATGATCCCTCCTACGGTATAGATAATCCCGCCAGCCAAAAGCCAGCCAAATGCAGCGGGAGAAAGTGTGTTCATAATTGGGCGGAATGCCAGAACGCAAAGCCACCCCATAGCAATGTACAGTACGGAAGAAAACCATTTGGGACAGGTGATCCAGCAAGCCTTAATCAGAATACCGGCAATGGCCACAGCCCATACTACTGCACAGAGCATTGCACCAGTCCTGCCGTGCAGAACAATTAGACAAATGGGAGTATAACTGCCGGCGATCAGGATAAAGATCATCATATGGTCCATTTTCCGGAGCCGTCTGTTAATAGTATCAGAGGCATCCACTGTGTGGTAGATTGTGCTTGCAGCATACAGTAAAACCATGCTTAAGATAAAAATACTCATAGCTATCATGTGTATATTTCCAGGTTCACGGGCCGCTTTCAGAAGCAGAGGCAGGGCGGCAAGAGCAGCCATGAGGCATCCGATAAAATGAGTAATGGCACTTCCAGGTTCCTTTGGTTTAAAATTCATAATAATTCCTCCTTTAATACTGTTGCTTAATTGCTATATAATTGCACAAATAATATATGGTAAAATAAGAAAAACTATTACATGTAGTTATTAAAACTACATGTTGATATAAGTATATTACACCCTCGTATTTAAAAAATCAAGGGTATATTTAAATTATTTGATAGACAAAGTATATAAAGGAGAAAGAGGGACGTGTTCTTTCTAAAAAGAACACGTCCCAAATTAAGAACGGCCTGTCCCAAATTGGATGAGACCTGTCCCTTTTACTTAAAAATTAAACTCTTCTTCCCATGGGAACTGTTCGGATTCCTCCAGACTTTTTGGCCAATGGCTGCACCATTGCGGCACCTTGGGGTTTTCTACCCGATCCAGACTGGGAGTGTACGGCTTTATGTCCAGGACTGGTGTATTGTGGTCGGCGTCGATGTAGGGGAGGTGAATGATTCCCTTCTCATAATCGATATGCGTAATTTCTGCAGTGGACAGGGCGATGGGATTGGGCCGCACAGGGGATCTTGTGGAAAAGATACCCATGATTTCGGGAGCATTTTTGTAGGGCTGTTCTGCGGTGAGGACGGATCGGGCCCCGTGGTCATCAAAGTGGCTGAACCACCAGATAACGTTAATGTGGCTGAATCCGTCTAATGCCTGGAGTGCAGGGATTACCCGGGGATTCAGCTGAACAAAAGTACCGTTTTCATTGTTGCAGATGGTTCCGATAGAATGTACTTGATAGGTTGACATAAATTACCTCCGTTTTTCTTGAATAATTGTTTATGATTTCAAGTTAGACCCTCACACCATGTGAGAGTCAAGGAAAAACGCCATGCAATATGTAATTGCACGGCGCGGCGTTAGTTTTTTTCTAAAGGTATCTGTATTTCTGTCAAATAATTCTGGGGAGAGGTCTCATTCCAAGGACCGCGGTGGACGATTTGGCGGGTTGGGTTCCCCATTCTGTATTCGCTGTTCTTCTGCAGCCACCGGGCAAATGACAGGTATGCTCCGGCTATGTTGGAAAATGGTCCGTAAACCATGGTACTGGCCATAGAAGGTACAGGTTCTGTTATGCGGTATGCGAACTCCCCGCAACTGTTACCGGGTGTTTTTACCAAAGCACACAGTTCCACATCAACATTTTGCTCTTTATACCCCTCGTCGTAATATATAGAAAAGGTTTCTTCTGTTACAGGTACTCTCTGCTCTAAAGCAAACGCAGATAATTCACTCCACAGCTCTCCTTCGGCATAATAATCTGGAATAATCCTTCGCAGGGAGAGAACCTGATAAGCAGGAATAGATTTAACGGTAACATGGTAATGTATCTCACTTTTTCCGGTTAAAAGTTCTTTTTTGGCAAGTTGAATTTTCTTGAGTTTTTCTTTTTCCAGAAGAATAGATTGCTCTATTTCTGAATATTTCCTGTCCAGCTCTTCGATCATTGCTGTACAGTCACAGCTTTCAAGCACCTTTGCTATCTCAGACACCTGGAAACCGCTGTCTCTCAGGTATATAATTTTGTTAAGAATGGGTATTTGCTCTATGGAATACAGACGGTAACCGGTCTGGGGATCAATCCTGGCGGGTTTTAACAGCCCTGCTTCATCATAATATCTCAGCATGCGGATAGTTACCTGTGTAAGTTTTGAAAATTCTCCGATTCTGAACATAGGTGCCTCCATTTATAGAAAGATACTAAGGACTTTCTTGTGTATAAGCCCTTGCATAGTATTATATATAGTTCATACTGGTTCTTCAAGGTAAGAAAAGAGAGGGCACCGCATTTTAAACAATGCGATGCTCCTTGTTTTACTATCTACTGGAAATAACAGAATCTATCAGACCATATGTTAGTGCTTCTTCGGCACTCATAAAGTAATCCCTATCGGTATCTTTTTCAATTTCTTCCATGGTGCGCCCTGTATTTTCGGATAATATTCTATTTAATTTTTGTTTGCTTTTTTGCATATAATCAGACATTATTTTTATATCGCTGGCTGGTCCTTGGATACCGTTCCCATGCATAGCCGGCTGGTGTATCATGATTTCAGCATTAGGTAACGCCATACGCTTGCCATGTGTACCTCCGGCTAATAAAAATGCTCCAAAACTTGCAGCCATGCCAATACATATAGTAGCGACATCACACTTGATGTATTTCATGGTGTCATAAATTGCTAACCCGGCAGTTACAGAACCTCCCGGACTATTAATGTATATATGTATATCTTTGTCTGGATCTTGGGCTTCCAAAAAAAGTAATTGTGCCACAATTAAACTGGCAGAGGTGTCACTTACTTCTTCTCCCAGAAATATAACTCTGTCTGACAGCAAACGTGAAAAAATATCATAGCTGCGTTCCCCCCGGCTCGTTTGCTCAATGACATAAGGAATTGTACTCATGCTGCGTTCTCCTTGCACATACTGATAAATAGACTATATTTTGTTTTATAGAAATTCTTGCACAGGGAGATTCTGCTTTGCTTTGGTACAAACACCCCGATATTCCTATAAGTTTTGGGGGGATATACATATAATTGCTTAAAAGCAAGTGAAAATGCCTGTTGAGATTCATATCCAGCTTCATAAGCAATTCTTGTGATTGGATCGTTCGTTTTTATCAATTTTTCCGCAGCGATTGTAAGTCTGCGGCTTTGAAGGTATTTATAAATGGTAATTCCAGTACATTCCGAAAATAACCGGTTAAGATAAAATTTTGAATATCCAACGCTTCTGGCAATCTTATCTACGTTAATTTCTTTCTCAATATTATCCTCAATATAATTCAAGACTTTTTTTACAATCTCGTTTTGCTGTTTCATAGTTTTGCCTCCTTTTTATTATTATAACAAGCCTGAGCTTGTGTGTCTTAATAAAAAGTGCTGTATTGCTGACAATTGGGTCTTTCACAAAGTGTGCCAATATACCTTACAAGCATTATTTGGTGCGCTGACAAAAAAAACGCCGCCCCAGTTTTATAGGGCAGCGTTCATCGTAAAGTGATAGGATTTTATGTATCTTAATAGTTCTCAGCTTTTCTTTCGAAGTAAGCTCTCGGATGGGCACATACCGGACAAACCTCAGGAGCCTGGTCAGCTTCGTGTACATAACCGCAGTTTCTGCATTTCCATCCCAAAGGAGCGTCTCCTTTGAAGGTTTCTTCTGCTTTCATATGCTCCAGTAACTTTAAGTAGCGTTTTTCGTGAGCAGCTTCTACTCTGGCAACACCTTCAAATTTCTGTGCCAGTTCCTCAAAGCCTTCTTCTCTGGCTTCCCTGGCCATGCGTGCATACATGTCAGTCCACTCATAGTTCTCACCGCTGGCTGCGTCTTCCAGATTAGCCACCGGATCCAGAATTCCGTGGAATTCTTTAAACCACATTTTAGCATGCTCCTTTTCCTGATCTGCTGTTTCCAGATATAAAGCAGCTAATTGCTCATAACCGGCTTTCTTTGCAGCGGAAGCGTAGTATGTATATTTATTTCTTGCCTGTGATTCACCTGCAAAAGCGTCCATCAAGTTCTGCTCTGTTTTAGTTCCTGCGTATTTAGACATTGTAAAATCCTCCTTTGGTTTGGTTAATGACTACACCTTTATGTATATCATATATGCGGGCTTCGATTCCGTCAACCTCTGCCCGCATATACTGTATGAATATAAAATTTGTGAGACAAATTAGTCAAAAGAATAAATTAACCGAAGTATCTCTTTAACAGGCCTTCGAAAGCTTTGCCGTGGCGTGCCTCATCTCTGGCCATCTCATGAACGGTATCGTGAATAGCATCCAGGTTAGCGGCTTTTGCACGCTTAGCCAGGTCAAACTTACCGGCAGTAGCGCCGTTTTCAGCTTCTACTCTCATTTCAAGGTTTTTCTTGGTGCTGTCTGTTACAACTTCCCCAAGCAACTCAGCAAATTTAGCTGCGTGCTCTGCCTCTTCATAAGCAGCTTTTTCCCAGTATAAACCGATTTCAGGATATCCTTCTCTATGGGCAACTCTTGCCATTGCAAGGTACATACCGACTTCTGAACATTCACCTTCAAAGTTTGCTCTCAGGTCAGCAAGGATGTCTTCGCTAACGCCCTTTGCCACGCCGACAACGTGCTCTGCAGCCCAAGTCTTTTCTCCGCCCTGCTCGATGAATTTCTCAGCGGGAACTCCGCAAACCGGACATTTTTCAGGTGCTGCATCTCCTTCGTGAACATAACCACATACACTACATACGAATTTTTTCATTGTGAATTCTCCTTTTCTTTTTTAAAAATTGTTTTTTGGGTTTTAAATGCTTAACTCATAGTTTTTGGAGGGACTATGATGTTGCGTGCTAATAATAGTAATTGTTACTGATATTAATTTAACATATTGGGTTAAAATTGTCAAGTATATTTTGGAAAAATTTTCTATGTTTACAGGTTTTTTATGCATTCTTCACAAATGCCGTAAAAATTTGTTATATGACCGTCGATCTTTCCGTTAAAATTTTTACTGGCCACATCTTTTATATAACCGATGTCTTCCATGTCCAAGTCGATGACACTGTGGCAGCTGCGGCAGATAAAGTGATAATGTGGTGCTACATTGCCGTCAAAACGGTCAGGGCCGTCACCGGTAGAGATCTTGTTAATTTCACCGATATTGGCCAAAAGGGAAAGATTGCGGTATACAGTACCCAGGCTGATATTCGGATAAATGGTACGGATGCTGTCGTAGATAGTATCAGCAGTGGGATGATCATATCGATTTTGCAGAAACTCTTTAATGGATTCCCGCTGTCGACTGTATTTTAATGCCGCCATATTTCCTCCTTTCAATAATAGTAATTGTTACTAATATTACTATACTATACTTGATTAAAAAAGTCAAGTATAAAATAAAAAAATGAAAGGGTAAAAGGGGACAGGCCGGTCTTATTTTGGGACGTGTTCTTTTTAGAAAGAACACGTCCCCCATTAAAGTTTAGCCGAAGTATCTCTTTAACAGACCTTCGAAGGCTTTGCCGTGGCGTGCCTCATCTCTGGCCATTTCATGAACGGTATCGTGAATAGCATCCAGGTTAGCGGCTTTTGCACGCTTAGCCAGGTCAAACTTACCGGCAGTAGCGCCGTTTTCAGCTTCTACTCTCATTTCAAGGTTTTTCTTGGTGCTGTCTGTTACAACTTCCCCAAGCAACTCAGCAAATTTAGCTGCGTGCTCTGCCTCTTCATAAGCAGCTTTTTCCCAGTATAAACCGATTTCAGGATATCCTTCTCTATGGGCAACTCTTGCCATTGCAAGGTACATACCGACTTCTGAACATTCACCTTCAAAGTTTGCTCTCAGGTCAGCAAGGATGTCTTCGCTAACGCCCTTTGCCACGCCTACAACGTGCTCTGCAGCCCAAGTCTTTTCTCCGCCTTGCTCGATGAATTTCTCAGCGGGAACTCCGCAAACCGGACATTTTTCAGGTGCTGCATCTCCCTCGTGAACATAACCACATACACTGCATACGAATTTTTTCATTATGATCTCTCCTTTTTTGTTTGAAATTTAATGGTAAAGTTACCTGTTACATTATGTAACCTGTACGTTTTTTAATAATAGTAATTGTTACTGATATCAATATAACTTATTAGATTAAAAAAGTCAAGTATAAATTGAAAAAAATTAGAAATATATGGATTACGCCTCCCCATCTCATGGAAAACGCGGGGATATGGCTTGGGGCTATGGTAAGCAGTACCCTCCCTTACCATAGCCCTAAGACCTCCTCCCTTGACCGTCCGTCTGCGCCCCTCCGCTTGCCGACTATTTCACCCCGAACTTCACATACACAAAACTATAATTTAACAGATCTCCGCCCCCGCCGGCATATCTTTCTCCGGAACCATCAGGGCCAGTTCACCATTTTCATTTTCTGCACAGAGTATCATACCTTCGGACACAACGCCTGCCAGTTTGGCTGGTTTAAGGTTCACCAGCACCATAACCTTTTTCCCTACCATTTCCTCTGCTGTATAATGTGCCTTGATTCCAGATACGATCTGCCTAACCTGGCTGCCGATTTTTACCTGGGAGCATAGCAGCTTTTTGGATTTTTTTACTTCCTCGCAGGATAGGATCTCTCCTACCTGGAACTGCATTTTCATGAAGTCGTCAAAGGTAATCTCCTCTTTTGCCTCTATATCAATTCCGTTGGATTCCGGAGCGGGAGACTCTTCCTGAGAAGCCTCGGCGGCCTTTTTTTCTTCTACTTTCGCCAATACTTCCTTTACATCCAGGCGGGCGAACAGGATTTCCGGTTTTTCTGTTACTTTACTGCCGGAGGGATATAACCCAAAGGTGGACAGCTGGTCATAGGATCTTCTCTCTGCATGCAGCTGGCCCAGGATTTTCTGGGTAGTCTCAGGCATAAAGGACTCCAGAAGGCCGGCGCCGATACAGATTCCCTCTACCAGATTGTAGAGCACAGTGGAGAGTCTTTCTTTTTTTGACTCATCTTTGGCAAGAGCCCATGGCATTGTCTCATCAATATATTTGTTGCAGCGCTTAAAGACTGCGAATATTTCAGTGATTGCGTCGGCAACCCTCAGATCTTCCATTTTAGCGGCCACCTTTTCTCTGGCAGCGGTGACTACGGACTTCAGATCCCCGTCAACTTCTTCTTCAACGCCTGTGTTGGAAACAACGCCCCCGAAGTATTTGTTGGACATGGAGATGGTACGGTTCACCAGGTTGCCCAGGGTGTTGGCCAGCTCTGAGTTCATTCTCTCCACCATCAGTTCCCAGGTTATGACGCCGTCATTTTCAAAAGGCATCTCGTGAAGCACAAAGTAACGCACTGCGTCAACTCCGAAAAAGTCTACCAGTTCATCCGCGTACAAAACATTACCTTTGGATTTGCTCATCTTGCCTTCGCCCTGGAGCAGCCATGGGTGGCCGAATACCTGCCTGGGAAGGGGAAGATCCAGTGCCATTAAGAAGATTGGCCAGTAAATGGTATGGAAGCGGATGATGTCCTTGCCGATCAGGTGAAGATCTGCAGGCCAGTTTTTCTTAAACAGGTCAGAGCTTTCTCCGTCACACTCGTATCCGATGCCTGTAATATAGTTTGTGAGGGCATCCAGCCATACATAGACTACGTGCTTAGGATCAAAATCCACGGGGATTCCCCATTTGAATGAGGTTCTTGAGACACAGAGATCCTGCAGGCCCGGGAGCAGGAAGTTGTTCATCATCTCATTTTTTCTGGATACCGGCTGGATAAATTCCGGGTGGGTGTTGATGTGCTCTATTAAACGGTCTGCGTATTTGCTCATTTTGAAAAAATAAGCTTCTTCTTTGGCAGGGGTGACTTCTCGGCCGCAGTCAGGGCATTTGCCGTCCTTCAGCTGGGACTCCGTAAAGAAGGACTCACAGGGGGTACAGTACATGCCTTCATAGTATCCTTTGTAGATATCCCCCTTGTCATATAACTTCTTAAAGATTTTCTGGACCTGTTTTTCGTGGTCTGCGTCTGTGGTGCGGATAAATTTATCGTAAGAGGTATTCATCAGATCCCAGATGCTTTTGATTTCTCCGGCTACGCTGTCTACGAACTCTTTGCAGGTTACGCCGGCCTCGGCAGCCTTTAATTCGATTTTCTGGCCGTGCTCGTCAGTTCCTGTCTGAAAAAATACGTCGTAACCCTGTTGTCTCTTAAATCTGGCAATACTGTCTGCCAGAACAGCCTCGTAGGTATTTCCGATATGAGGCTTTCCTGAAGTATAGGCGATTGCCGTTGTCATATAGAATTTCTTTTTTTCCATGTTCATTTCCTCCTGGCTGGGATGGAACTCTCCCTTGTTTGCTTGTATTAGTAAAGCACGATATTGAGCAGTAAAACAAAAAAAACCGCCCTCCGGATGCAGCTGCATTCCAGAAGACGGGATTGTCCCGTGTTACCACTTCTATTTATCCATATCTCGCGATATGAACCTCATGGAGTACCTATACCGGCGGGGTGTCTGTACCGGGTCTATACTCTTTCGCTATAACAGGCGAATCCTGTTGCAGCCTTGCGGCGGATATACCGTTCGGTGCACCTCTCAGAAGCCATGTTCAGTGATCTCTTACATATCCCTCTCAGCGTTGTATGCATCTATAAAAAGATAACAGACTTGCGGGAATTCTCTGTAATGCAGGGGGACAACATACTCTCTTCGTCATCGTGTTTTCCTATTAAAAGTTATGTTAGCATGGTTCTTCTGATTTGTAAAGGGGGATAAAATTATTCCTGAAGATCCAGACGGCGGCTCCAGCGCAGGAAGGTATCCTGGGATACCTGCAGACGGCGGGCCCCCTCCCGGGAGCTGATAAAACCCTGTGTCCAGAGGCTTTTTACTTCATGAAAGTTATCCGGAACGGGCTTGGAAGGGCGGCCGAATTTGACGCCCCTGTATTTGGCTGCGGCAATTCCTTCCATCTGCCGTCTGCGGATGCTTTCCCTCTCTGTCTGTGCCACATAGCTTAAGATCTGCAGGACCAGATCTGCGATAAAGGTTCCCGTCAAATCGTTTCCCTTTGCACGGGTGTCCAGAAGGGGCATATCCAAAACCACAATATCTGCCGCTATCACCTTTGTAAGAATACGCCATTGTTCTAATATTTCATTATAATTACGTCCCAGCCGGTCAATGCTTTTTACAACCACCAGATCTTTTGTCTTAAGGGTATTTATCATTTTTTGATAGGCCGGCCGCTGAAAGTCCTTGCCGCTTAGTTTATCGATAAACATCTTCTGATCCTGAACGGGAAATTCCCTCAGAGCCAAAACCTGCCGGTCTATATTTTGCTCCTTGCTTGAAACTCTGATATAACCGTATACTTCCACTGAAAAACCTCCTATTTTGATTTTACTGATATCTCGAGCAACTGTTTCTGTAATATGTGCAAAATCTGGATGTAAGTAAAAAATTGCCATCTCAGATGTAAACCGGAGAATGGCAATCTCAGAAAAACTCCTTCCAGACAAACAAATGCCCGGGCGAAAGAAATGGTAGAATTTACCGTTCTTTTCCCGCGGCAATATTTGCGGCACAGTTCTATAAGAATTTGACAGTAAATCCGCAATATTTACCAGTTTTAACAATGGATTTAATGTGTATTTACTATAGCACAATTGAACGAAAAATTCTACTTTTTCATTCAATTGTTCCTATATTATTATTTTACCCATGTACTAAAATAATATCAGCAAAAGAAAGTTAAAACACAGTAGAAATAAATATAATCTGAAAAGGAAGGGATATATATGCATGTTAGTAAAAAACTAATTGATTTGAACTATTGCCGCAGCTGCCTGAATGAGACATATCATATGAATCTCAGAAGAAAAGATGTGGTTATTCTGCAGTTTCCTCAGGTCTGCAGCTGCTGCGGACAGGTGAAGAATATTGTGTGTGGTTCCAGAGGCGCTTCCAGATTTATGATGTACCTGAAGGTAAGATAGTAAGATCCCATACCGGGAATACTTTGCAGGTATATAAAAATGGTACCAGCTGCTGAAGACACATCTGGTACCACCTTAGAATTTAAAGAACTTTTTCCCATACTTCCCTGCCAGCAGGGGTATTGGCTATGCCCCCCTTGCCGGTTTCTTTCAGAGACTCATCCATTTTTTCCCCCACCTCTCTCATAGCATCGATTACCTGATCCGGGGGGATTCTGCTTTCGATTCCCGCCAGCGCCATATCGGCACAGGAAAGCCCGTTTACGGCTCCGATGACATTTCTTTTGACACAGGGTACTTCTACCAGACCGGCTACCGGGTCGCAGACCAATCCCAAAAGATTTTTCAGTGCCATAGCCGCACCGTGTACGATCTGCCGGTTGGAGCCGCCTTTCAGGTACACCAGAGCGCCGGCGGCCATGGCGGAGGCTGATCCGATCTCTGCCTGGCATCCCCCGGACGCCCCGGCGATAAAGGCCCTGGCGGCAATTACCTGCCCGATGCCTGCGGCTACATAGAGGGCTTCTATCATTCTATCCTCCGGCGCCTTTCCCTCCTGATAGAGGGGGACCAACACGGCAGGCAGGACACCGCAGGCTCCCGCGGTGGGTGCTGCCACAATCCGTTTCATGCAGGCATTGGACTCACCCATTTCAAGTGCCTGAACAATAACCCGGGACATAAAATCTCCGCAAAGGGTCTGCCCGGACTGCCGGTACGCTTCCATCTTTCCGCCCATTCCCCCTACCAGACCGCTGCGGGACATCAGCTCTTTCTGGTAACCTTCGCTGGCTCTGAGCATTGCGTGCCACATTTCTCTCATTTTATCATAAGATTCTTCCACAGGTATGGTTCTTTCATTTATATCATCCTGGAGAACGGCTTCCCAGAAGGGAATGTCCTTTTCTTCGCAGAGATTTATAATGTCTTCCAGTGATTGGTATGCCATACGATTTATTCCTCCCCGTTTATATAAGTCACTTTAATTACACCCTCCAGATGCTCCAGCCATTTGACAGCATCCACTGGGACCGGCTGATCGGTTTCCACCACCATAACTGCATATCCGCCTCTCTTATCCCGGTAAAGCTGCATGGTAGCAATATTTACCGACTTGTGGGCAAGGGTAGAGGTAACTTCTGCCACGTGTCCCGGCTGGTCCAGGTTGTGTACGATGAGCGTAGGGCATTCACCGGTGCAGTTTACGGTGATGCCGTCCAGTTTATTAATCATAATTCTGCCGCCGCCCAGTGAAGAAGCCTGAACCTCCAGCAGGTTTTTATTTTCCCCTTCTACCTTAAGGAGAGCCGTATTGGGATGCGCTCCGGGAATGTGGGCGGTTCCGATTGTAAAGCTAAGACCTTCCTCCTCCGCGATGGAAAAGCTGTCCGGTATCCTGGTATCATCCGGCTTCATACCCAGAAGTCCTGCCACTATCGCCCGGTCCGTGCCATGCCCCTTTCCGGTATCTCCAAAAGAGCCGTGCAGGCCGATTTCGGCCTTAATGGGACGGCTGCCCAGTAAAGTTTTGGTAAGTAAGCCGATTCTGACTGCACCTGCAGTGTGAGAACTGGATGGGCCTACCATGACAGGCCCTAAAATATCAAATATATTCATATAATTATCATTCTCCTTATGTGCCCGATTATTCTTATAAATAACAAAAAATCCAAAGAAATTCAATGATGCCCTCCGGTCATTCCTTCTTTGGATGAGATCACTATACTACAAAAAACGATGATAAGCAACAGAAAACTATTTATTCTGGGAAGGGACGTAAAAAAGATGGGATTTGCTCCAAAGCGTTATATTTTGTGAATGCCTCCTGCCGGTTTTGGATTGTGAATTATATTTTAGTTTCAAACTGACTGATGTATTTGAAAATACTTTCATAATTTGTGCACTTTAACGGTTATATTTTAGGGCATACTGACTCTGGGTTATGCATTTTTCCGTTTTGGGTGAAAGTATTTTCCATAAACTAAAATCTGTTGAAATGAATTTCACAAAGAATTATAATGGGCTTACAAACAGAGAACGAGAATATGAACGAAGGGAGTTTGATGATACCATGAATCCACGCATTGAATCGCTGCAGGGACATTTGATTGTATCCTGCCAGGCATTGCCCCATGAACCGCTGCATTCCTCATTTATCATGGGACGTATGGCACTTGCCGCAAAAGAAGGGGGGGCCTTTGGGATCCGCGCGAACACCAGGGAAGATATCGCTGAAATTCAGAAAAATGTAGATCTTCCGATTATCGGCATTGTGAAGAGAGATTATGAGGACAGCGCTGTTTATATCACACCCACTATGAAAGAAGTGGATGAGCTCATGGAGGTAAAACCTGAGGTTATCGCCCTGGATGCAACTGAAAGCCTCCGGCCCGGCCAGTTGACACTGGATGATTTCTATCATGAGATCCGAAAAAAATATCCGGACCAACTTCTGATGGCTGACTGTTCAACTGTTGAAGAGGCGCTCCATGCAGATCAGCTGGGCTTCGATTTTATAGGAACAACACTGGTGGGTTATACACCTCAGAGCCAGGGCAACAAAATAGAAGAGGATGACTTTGAGATAATCCGCACCATTCTGTCAAAGGTGACACATAAAGTTATCGCAGAAGGGAATATTAACACACCGGAAAAAGTCAGAAGAGTCATAGACCTGGGCTGCTACAGCGTTGTTGTGGGCTCTATTATTACAAGACCGCAGCTTATCACCAAATCCTTTGCAGAAGCACTGGATAAATAAAAGAAAAAGGAGAACGATTATGAAGAAAAACGCAGACATGAAAGGTATCTATAGTGCATTGCTTGTTTCTTTTGACGAGAACGGCAAAGTAAACGAAAAGGGCCTCAGAGAAATTATCCGGCATAATATTGATAAAATGAAAGTGGACGGCCTTTATGTGGGAGGGAGCACCGGTGAGAACTTTATGCTCTCCACAGAGGAAAAAAGAGAGATCTTCCGCATTGCAAAGGAGGAAGCAAAGGACAGTATCAAGCTGATTGCCCAGGTAGGTTCCATTAACGTATATGAATCAGTTGCGCTGGCCCAATACGCCACCGAGCTTGGGTATGATGCTATTTCTGCGGTAACGCCTTTCTATTATAAGTTTACCTTCCAGGAGATTAAAGATTACTATAACACAATTATTAACAGCGTGGAGAACCGCCTGATTATTTACTCTATCCCGGCGCTTACCGGAGTTAATATGAGTGTAGCCCAGTTCGGGGAATTATTTGAAAATGAAAAAATCATCGGTGTTAAGTTTACCGCGGCAGACTTCTTCCTGCTTGAGAGACTCAGAAAGGCATATCCTGACCACTTAATCTATGCAGGCTTTGATGAGATGATGCTTCCTGCCGCAGTCTGCGGAATCGACGGTGCCATCGGATCTACCTTCAATGTAAACGGTATCCGTGCCAGACAGATTTATGAACTGGCCCAGGCCGGAAAGATAGAGGAGGCCCTGAAGATTCAGCACGTAACGAACGACCTGATTTCTGCAATTCTGGCGAACGGCCTGTATCCAACCATTAAGGAGCTGTTAAAACTCCAGGGAGTAGACGCAGGATACTGCCACAGACCCATGGCAAGCGCCGACGAGGGACAGAAGGCTGTTGCCAAAGAAATCTTTGATAATTATCTTGGATAATTCCGATAGGAGGTACCGTAATGCAGGGTTTTACCGTTATTGATTTGATTATACTTATTGTATACCTGGCTGCCGTGCTGTTCGCAGGTCTGCATTTTTCTAAAAAGGAAATGAAGGGAAAAGAGTTCTTCCACGGGGATGGGACGATCCCCTGGTGGGTAACCAGTGTATCAATTTTCGCAACTTTGCTGAGTCCGATTTCCTTCCTGTCACTGGCAGGAAACTCCTATGCAGGATCCTGGATTCTCTGGTTTGCACAGCTGGGTATGCTTGTGGCTATCCCCATTACCATAAAGTTTTTCTTACCTATATACAGCAAGCTGAACATTGATACGGCCTACCATTATCTGGAGCTTCGCTTTGGCAGCAAGAGCCTGCGTATTCTCGGGGCGGTCATGTTTATTGTATACCAGATAGGACGTATGTCCATCATCATGTATCTTCCTTCCATGGTACTTGCGAACCTTACGGGAATCAATGTAAATATTCTGATTATTGTGATGGGCGTGATTGCTATTATTTACTCTTACACAGGCGGCCTGAAGTCCGTGCTTTGGACAGATTTTATACAGGGAAGCGTTCTTCTGGTAGGTGTAACCTTCGCTCTGGTTTTTCTGGTATGCAAAATCAACGGAGGGTTTGGAGCAATCTTTGATGCTTTCGGCCAGGGTAAGTTTCTTACACCGGATGAACCTATCTTCTCTCCAAGTATTATGAAAAACAGTGTATTTCTGCTGATTGTGGGCGCAGGCTTTAACACCTGTTCCTCCTATATCTCAAGCCAGGATATTGTGCAGCGCTTTACAACCACCACAGATACCAAGCAGCTGAATAAAATGATGCTTACCAACGGTGCGCTTTCTATCTTTATCGCCACTGTATTCTACTTAATCGGAACTGGCTTATACGTATTTTACGGACAGAATCCGGCGCTGGCTCAGACTGCACAGCAGGATCAGATTTTTGCATCCTTTATCGCATACCAGCTTCCCGTGGGAATCACAGGACTCCTGCTCGCAGCTATCTATGCCGCATCCCAGTCCACTCTTTCCACAGGGCTGAATTCGGTCGCCACCAGCTGGACCATGGATATTCAGGAACGTTTATCCAAAAAGGAAATGAGCTTCGAAAAGCAGACCAAGATTGCACAGTATGTATCACTGGGAGTGGGCATTGTAGCCATTCTGGTTTCTATGGTACTGGCAAATGGTGAGATTAAGTCCGCGTATGAATGGTTCAACGGGTTTATGGGCCTTGTGCTTGGTGTACTGGGCGGTACCTTTGTGCTGGGTGTATTTACCAAGGTTGCCAATACTACAGGCGCATTTGTTGCCTTTGGAGTGTCTGCTGTCGTTATGGTAATTATTAAGTATACCATGCCCGGGGTTTCTATCTGGTCATACTCCATTATCTCCATTGCCCTTTCCCTGATTATCGGAGTGCCTGTAAGCTATATTTCCAGAAAAATCAAGGGGGATACTTCGGTACCGGTTGCCAATTCCACCGTCTTTAAAAATTAGGAGGCAGTTATGATATTTGGAAATGTAAAAGATTTGGAAGATTATAACTTTCTTCCGGAAGAGATTAAGCGCTGCTTTGCCTACGCGAAGGATCATGACCTCATAGGATATGAAAAGGGGAGCCATACAATCGACGGCGATGACCTGTTTGTGAATATTGTGGAATATGAGACAACAGCCAGGGAAAACCGCTTTTGGGAAGCTCACAGGAATTATCTGGACCTTCACCTTATGCTGAGAGGGAAGGAGCAGATTGACCTGAACTTCATTGACAATATGGAGCAGAAGGAATTTGTAGAAAAAGATGATTTTCTTCCCCTGGAGGGCCCTGAAAATGCCCATGTGGTTCTCACGGACAAAGATTTTCTCATCTGCTATCCTAAGGACGGGCACAGAACAGCCATTGCGGCTGGGGATCCTGTTGTTATTAAAAAAGCTATCTTCAAGATTAAAATAAAATAAGACCATCCGTCTTCCCCATAGACGGCAGGTACACACTGATGTGCCTGAATCAGGGAGTACCGCTGACGGCATGTTTGCGGCACTCCCTATTGCCATATTATCAGAATCGGAGGATGTCATGAAGCAATATATATGTATTGATATAGGAGGAACATCAATTAAATATGGGCTGATCAGCCGTGAAGGAGAATTTTTGGATACCGGGGAGCGGCCTACGGAAGCCTTTATGGGCGGGCCTGCAGTCCTTGGAAAGGCGGTGGAGATTGCCCAGAACTATCTGTCCAAAGGCAACGCCGCCGGGATCTGTGTTTCTACCGCCGGAATGGTAGACTGTGAGAAGGGGGAGATTATCCATGCCGCCCCCCTGATCCCCGGGTATACCGGCACACAGATCAAAAAGACCATGGAAGAAACGTTTTATATTCCCTGTGAGGTGGAGAATGATGTAAACTGCGCGGGTCTGGCAGAGACCTTCGCAGGTGCCGCCAGAGGGACCAGCAGCAGCCTGTGCCTTACCATCGGGACGGGTATCGGGGGCGCCATTATCCTGAACGGTCAGGTGCTCCACGGAATTTCCAACAGCGCATGTGAAGTGGGATATATGAGCATGGATGGGAGCACATTTCAGGAGTTGGGAGCCAGCAGCATTCTGGTGAAAAAGGTGGCGGCGAGAAAGGGTTTGTCCTTGGAAGAAGTAAACGGCAAACGGGTGTTTGATATGGCAAAGCAGGGCGATCCGGACTGCATACAGGCCATTGATGAGATGGCAGATGTGCTGGGAAAGGGAATTGCAAACATATGCTATGTGATCAATCCCGAAATGGTAGTTCTGGGCGGAGGAATTATGGCCCAAAGAGAGTATTTATATGATAGAATAAAAGAAGCCCTTCACCGGTATCTGATTCCCGCGGTGGCTTCTAAAACAAAGCTTGCCTTTGCGGAGAACCAGAATCAGGCCGGAATGCTGGGGGCGTTCTATCATTTTTGTGCAAAGCACAAGTAAGGAGTCTTCTATGGATCAATATGAGAAAACCATCATTCCGCTCATTGAGTCTATGTATAACAGCTTTACACCCATAGAAAAAACCATAGCTGATTTTTTTATTCATAACACGCAGGCTATAGATTTTTCCTCCAAAAATATTTCACGGCAGCTTTATGTCTCAGAAGCATCCCTTTCCCGCTTCGCGAAAAAATGCGGGTTTAAAGGGTATCGGGAGTTTCTGTTTCGTTACCAGCAGGGATTCGGCGAGAATCAGCCTGTGATTACCGATGATTCTGCCAAGCAGGTCCTGAACACCTACCAGGAACTTCTGACAAAAAGCTATGCCCTGCTGGATGAACAGCAGCTGGATCGGATCGTCCATATCCTCTCTACAAAGAAGAGGGTCTATGTATATGGGAGAGGAAGCTCCGGCCTCGTAGCTCAGGAGATGAAGCTGAGGTTTATGCGTATCGGGGTGAATATGGAGTCTATCACAGACAGCCATATTATGAAGATGAATTCTGTCCTTCTGGATGAGGACTGTGCGGTAATCGCTATCAGTATCAGCGGCAGAACCCAGGAGGTTATGACTTCTCTCCGTGCGGCAAAGACGAGAGGGGCTACCACCATTTTGATGACCTCCAGACGGGAGAAAGAGTTTCAGGAATTCTGTGATGAGATTCTGCTCTTTGCAGTGAAAGAGCATCTGGAAAACGGGAAGGCCATATCGCCCCAGTTCCCTATTCTGATTATGGTAGATATCTTTTATTCCAGGTTTATGGAGCTGGATACGTTTCATAAAGAGGCGCTGCATGACTATACGATGGATATTTTATATGGGGGACGGTAAGCGGAAGCACCTGCCGTACCGGAAATGAGGATATGTAGATGGAATATATTCCTGCGAAAACAATTGTAACGAAGAATAAAAGCTCTGCCTGGTTCGGGAACGATTATACGATGAACATTTATAAGGGGTGCTGTCACGGGTGCATCTACTGTGACAGCCGCTCAGACTGTTATCGGGTAGAGGACTTTGACCGGGTGCGGGCGAAGGAAGATGCTCTTCGGATTATACGGGATGATCTGAGGAGAAAGACAAAAAAGGGGGTGGTGGGGACCGGTTCTATGAGCGATCCCTATAACCCTTTTGAGGAGAAGCTTAATCTTACCCGGCATGCCCTGGAACTGATAGACGCGTTTGAATTTGGAATTACAATTGCGACTAAAAGTGCGCTTCTTCTGCGGGATACGGATGTCATAAAGCAGATTCAGGAACATTCGCCGGTGCTGTGCAAGGTAACGATTACAACGGCGGACGATGCACTGTGCCGGAAGATAGAGCCGGGTGTTTCCCTGTCTTCTCAGAGGTTTGAGATGCTGGCGGGGCTGAGGGACTGCGGAATTCCCGCCGGCATCCTGCTAATGCCTGTACTCCCGTTTTTGGAGGACAGTGTGGAGAATGTGCTGGAGATTGTGGAACGGGCTCACGAGGCAGGGGCCTGTTTTATCTATCCGGCTTTCGGTATGACCTTGCGGGACAGCCAGAGAGAATGGTATTATAAGAAGATAGAAGAGCTTTTTCCCGGAGAAGGGCTGGCAGAGCGGTATATTAAGAGATATGGGAACCGCTATGAATGCAGAAGCCCTCAGGCGGCAAAGCTCTGGAAGCATTTTCAAAGCCGGTGTGAAAGGTATGGAATTCTTTATGAGATGAAGGATATTATACATTTTTACAAGCGGAGTTATGAAGTGACGCAGCTGAGCTTATTTGACTTTTAGATGCCAGGAGGACGCAATGGAAACGAGAATAGAATTAGAGAATCTGTATAATACCAGAGATCTGGGGGGATACCGGACACAGGAGGGAAAGAAGATCCGTCCGAAACGGCTGCTTCGCAGCGGGACGCTGGAGCGGGCAACGGACAGGGATATCCGCAAGCTGACGGATGAGTACCAGATGAAGACAGTAGTTGACTTCAGGACAAGGGCGGAGATGGACCAGAAGCCGGATCCCCCCATAGAAGGAGTCACTTTTATACATAACCCGATCCTCACAGAGGCCCAGATGGGAATTACCAGGGAAGAGGAGAATAATGCAAAGAGTTTTATGAATATGCTGATGGAGTATACCCGGAGGATACAGGATAACCCAATGGCGTTCGGGGAGGATATTTATCCCCAGCTGGTTACCAATGAGGAATCCGTATACCATTACCGGAGGTTTTTTGAGATATTGCTGGAGCAGGAGGAGGGGGCGGTGCTCTGGCACTGTACGGCGGGAAAAGACCGGGTGGGTACTGGTACCGCTCTGCTTTTGAGCGCTCTGAATGTAGACAGGGAGACCATACTGCAGGACTATATGCTGACAAATACCTACATAGAGCCTGAGACCCGGAGGATGCAGGAAATGGTTTCCGGGTTTACCACAGATCCGGTAGTGTTTCACACTCTCCGGGTGCTGAACGGAGTGGAAAGGGGATATCTGGAATCTGTATTTCAGACTATAGATCGGGTGTACGGCTCTCTGAAGGAATTTCTGGAGAACCAGATGGGCCTGAACAGGGAGCGGCGCATGGAGTTATGTCACAGGTATCTGACAGAATAAAAATTTTACGCTTTTTTAATGAGGTTTCCATTGACAATCGCATCCGGTTCTTTTATAGTAGAATTTAGTAAAAGGGAGTAGCTGATGCCTGAAAACCGGGCGTGTGCGGTGTCGTCAATCTCGATGGAAGCAGATTCCGTCCGTATCGTAATGAAACAGCGAGACTTTTATTGCATGACTGATTTGTGCAATAAGAGTCTCTTTTTTGCGTTTACAGAAAATCAGTTGTGTAAACTCCCCCTGGGAAGGGGAAAATATACCTAACCAAAGAACAATTCAAAGTGGAGGGATTGGAATGAAGAAGTATTATCAAATGGCAAAATCAGAGGTCCGCAAGGAGATAAACGGCGGGCTGAAGCCTCTCACAGATGCCCAGGTAAAGGAACACCAGGAAAAATACGGTCCCAATGAGCTTGCCGAGGGAAAGAAAAAGACAGTGCCTCAGATTTTTCTGGAACAGTTTAAAGATTTCCTTGTTATTATCCTGATAATCGCAGCTACGGTATCAGGTTTTTTAGGGGACGCAGAGAGTGCGATTGTCATTCTGGTGGTTATAACCATCAATGCAATTTTGGGAACCGTACAGACAGTAAAGGCGGAGCAGTCTCTAAACAGCCTGAAAAAGCTTTCCGGGCCGGAGGCAAAGGTGCGCAGAAGCGGGAACGTTGTAAAAATTCCCTCATCAGAGATTACGGTGGGTGATGAGGTACTGCTGGAGGCCGGCGACTGTGTGCCTGCCGACGGAAGAATCCTGGAGAATGCCAGTCTGAAGATTGATGAGAGCGCACTCACCGGGGAGAGCCTGGGGGTAGAAAAAACGCATACAAAGCTGGAAGGGGATAGGCCCCTTGGGGATCAGACCAATATGGTATTCTCCGGAAGCTTTGTCACCTACGGCAGAGGCACCTACCTGGTAACCGGTGTTGGAATGAATACGGAAGTAGGGAAGATAGCGTCTCTGCTGAAAAGTACGTCAGAGAAAAAGACGCCTCTGCAGATAAATCTGGATAAATTCGGACAGAAATTATCCATTCTGATTTTGGTGTTCTGCGGAATTTTATTCGGCATCAGTGTATTCAGGGGGGAATCCATAGGAAATGCATTTTTATTCGCAGTGGCGCTGGCAGTTGCGGCCATACCTGAGGCTCTGAGCTCTATTGTAACTATCGTGTTGTCCTTCGGGACCCAGAAGATGGCCCGGGAACACGCCATTATCAGAAAACTGCAGGCGGTGGAGGGACTGGGAAGTGTCTCTATTATCTGTTCCGACAAAACCGGTACACTGACCCAGAATAAAATGACTGTGGAGGATTACTATACCGACGAGACCAGAATCTCTGCAGAAAATATTGACTGCAATGACGGTATGCAGTACCGGCTGCTGAAATACAGTATTCTGTGCAATGATTCTACCAATATCAATGGCCAGGAGATCGGAGATCCCACGGAGACAGCCTTGATTAATATAGGAGATAAGCTTGGAGTGACTGCGTCTTCTGTGAGAGAGCAGTACCCCAGGACAGATGAAATTCCTTTTGACAGCGACAGAAAACTTATGTCAACTGCACATATGCTGGAGGACGGATATACCATGGTGACTAAAGGTGCTGTGGATGTCCTTCTGGACAGAATGACACATATTCTGAAGGACGGCGGTATACAGCCCTTCACACCGGAAGACAGAAAGGCCATAGAAGCCCAGAACCAGGAATTCTCCAGAGGGGGACTGAGAGTGCTGGCATTTGCGTGCAAGCAGCTTGAGGAGGGCCGTCCCCTGACGTTGGAAGATGAAAAAGACCTTACATTTATCGGACTGATCTCCATGATGGATCCCCCCAGGGAAGAGTCTGCGCAGGCTGTTTCAGAATGTATCCGGGCGGGAATTAAACCTATTATGATCACCGGCGATCACAGGGTTACAGCGGCGGCCATAGCAAAGCGGATCGGGATTCTGAAGGAAGAAAGAGAGGCCTGCGAGGGGGCTGTGATTGAAACTATGGACGATGAACAGCTGAAGGATTTTGTTGAGGGCATATCGGTATATGCCAGGGTATCCCCGGAACATAAGATACGGATTGTCCGTGCATGGCAGGAAAAGGGGAATATTGTGGCCATGACCGGAGACGGCGTGAACGATGCTCCTGCACTGAAGCAGGCGGATATTGGCGTGGCAATGGGGATTACAGGAAGCGAAGTTTCCAAGGATGCCGCGTCTATGGTATTGACGGATGATAACTTTGCCACTATTATTAAGGCAGTGGAAAATGGAAGAAATGTATACAAGAACATAAAAAACTCCATTCAATTTCTTCTTTCCGGAAACTTCGGGGCCATACTGGCGGTCCTGTACGCTTCTATTATGGCGCTTCCCGTGCCCTTTGCTCCGGTGCACCTGCTGTTTATCAACCTGCTTACGGACAGTCTTCCGGCAATTGCACTGGGACTTGAGCCTCATTCCAGCGAGGTGATGGATGAAAAACCAAGGCCCATGAACGAGTCAATCCTGACAAAGGATTTCTTATCCAAGATTGGGCTGGAAGGACTCTGCATCGGCATTATGACCATGATAGGATTTTACATTGGCTATCAGAACGGGGACGCGCTGCTGGCCAGCACCATGGCATTCGGCACTCTGTGTATTTCCCGGCTTTTCCATGGATATAACTGTAAGTCGGATCGGCCGCTTTTGTTTACCAAAAGATTTTTTAACAATAAATATTTATTCGGGGCATTTTTTATCGGCCTGTTTCTTATGACCTGTGTATTAATGATCCCAGGACTTCACGGGATTTTTAAGGTACAGACACTTACTCTGACACAGCTGTTTACCGTATATGGTCTGGCATTTTTGAATCTTCCGGTGATCCAGTTTTTAAAATGGGTGCGCGGCAAGCTGGGCATCTGACAGCGGATAGGGGTAGAAAGTATTAGGTGAATCTATGGATTTAGGTAAAGAAAATATAAAAAAACTAAGAGGACTGATTATATTCACCATTTTGATCCTGGTGGGGCTCCAGAATTTTGGAGTAATTATCAATGCAGCCCGGTTCCTGCTGAACATTATCTTTCCGTTTGCGCTGGGAGCGGCGGTAGCCTTTGTGCTGAATGTACCCATGCACTTTCTGGAAAAGCACCTGTTCCAAGAGAGGAAGTGGAAAGGGAATTCTGCGGTAAGAAGGCTGGCCCGCCCGGTCAGTCTGATTCTCACCATGTGTATCGTAATCGGGGTTGTAGTGCTGGTGATGTTTGTGGTAGTTCCCCAGCTGGGCACCACTATTATGAGTCTGGGAACCAGCCTTCAGAATTTTGCGGTTAACCTTCAGAATTGGGGGGGAAAACTGTTTCAGGACAATCAGGAAATTGTGGGGTGGATCAACAGCCTGGAGTTTAATTGGGACCAGATGATTCAGACCGGCATTGATTTCTTTAAGAACGGTGCGGGAAGTGTGCTGAACTCTACCTTTTCAGCAGCAAAGACCATTATCAGCGGTCTGGCCAACTTCTTTATCGCGTTTGTATTTGCCTGTTATATTCTTCTGCAGAAGGAGAAACTGAGCAGGCAGGTGAAAAAGATTATGTACGCTTTTTTAAAAAAGGAGCATGTAGAGGTGCTGACCAATGTCTGCTCTCTGTCCTATAAGACCTTTTCCAATTTCCTCACGGGACAGTGTGTGGAGGCAGTGATTCTGGGAACCATGTTTTTTATCACAATGACTATTTTCCGGTTCCCGTACGCACTGCTGGTTGGAGTTTTGATAGCATTTACAGCCTTAATCCCTATTTTTGGAGCATTTATCGGGTGTGTGATCGGGGCGTTTCTGATACTAATGGTAAGTCCGGTAAAGGCCATTGGGTTTATTGCCATGTTCCTGATTCTCCAGCAGATTGAGGGAAATCTGATTTACCCTCATGTGGTGGGCGGGTCTGTGGGGCTTCCCTCCATCTGGGTGCTGGTAGCCGTTACTCTGGGCGGCAGCCTTATGGGCATCGTGGGGATGCTTGTATTTATCCCGCTCAGTTCTGTGGTTTATACCCTCTTTCGAGGGTGGGTTTACCAAAGGCTGAAAAAGAAAAACATACCCCTGGAACAGATAGAATGACAGAAGAACATAAGAAGCCGGAAGGAGAACGAGAGAAGCGATGGAACGTCCAATGATATTTGACAGCCATGCCCATTATGACGACGAGGCATTTGAACCAGACAGGGATGAACTGCTGGAATCCATGGCAAAGCTGGGAGTAGGCACAATTATAAATGTAGGAGCCAGTCTGCGCGGCGTCAGAGATACCGTAAAGCTCATGAAGAAATACTCTTTTATCTACGGGGCGGTGGGGGTGCATCCCGACGAAGTGGGCGATCTGGATGAGACGCAGATGATATGGCTGAGGAGCCTCTGTATGGAGGAGAAGACAGTGGCCATAGGAGAGATTGGGCTTGACTATTACTGGAACAAAGAAAACCATGAGGTGCAGAAGCACTGGTTTGTCCGCCAGATGGACCTGGCCAAAGAAGTTGGATTTCCCATAATTGTGCACAGCCGTGACGCAGCCAGGGACACCCTTGATATTATGAAGTCTGAGCGTGCGGATGCCCTTACGGGTGTGATTCACTGTTACTCGTACTCCAAAGAGCATGCCAGAGAGTATATGAACATGGGGTACTTACTTGGCATCGGGGGAGTTGCCACCTTTGCCAATGCAAAGAAGCTGAAGGAGATTGCAGCCTATGCCCCTTTGGATTACATTCTGCTGGAAACGGACTGTCCGTATCTGGCTCCTGAGCCCCACCGGGGGGAGAGGAATAATTCGTCCTATCTGACGTTTGTTGCCCGGGAGATTGCCAGGATAAAGGGGGTCAGCTATGAGACTGTGGTGGAGACCACAGCGGAGAACGCCAGACGGCTGTTTGGCATATAATATGGATGGGGATGTCGCTGCCGGCATCTCCATTTTCCATTTGCTGTAATCCCGGGAAAATGTGTTTACAATCTCTATACCGATTGGTATAATAGAATCACATAAAGGAGATGCTGCTATGGATAACAGAGATATGCTGATGCAGGTTGCCCTGGATCTTTTTTATTCCAAAGGCTATGACGCCGTAGGGGTCCAGGAGATTGTTGACAAATCCGGGGTGACGAAACCCACGTTATATTATTATTTTGGCAGTAAAAAGGGGCTTTTGGAGAGCTTGCTGGATAAAGGATACAGGAACATTGAGGAGTCCCTTGCAGCGGCCTGCTCCCACCGGGATTCACTGTCAGACACCCTGTATCATGTAGCCAGATCCTTCTTTGATTATACGGCATCCAACAGGAAGTTTTACCTGCTGATGCTGTCGCTGTTTTATTCGGCCAGGGAGAATGAGGCCTTTCAGACCGTTTATCCTTATATTCAGAGGTATTACCAGAGAATTGTACAGATATTTGAGGATGCAGCGCCACAGCTGGGTAATATGAGAGGAAGGCAGAGGCAGTTTGCTGTTGGGTTTACCGGGGTTTTGAACCATCATATTATGATGGCGGCTGAGCATGCCGCCCCTGACGGAAGAATTGAGATAACCAATGAGGCCACATATGAGATTGTACATCAGTTCATGTATGGCATATTTTCATAAGCAAATCAGCCATAATACTAAAAAGACAGGCAGGAGGTAACAGGGAATGAATAAAAAGTGGTATGAAGAGGCAGTATTTTATCATATGTACCCTATCGGGATGACAGGAGCTCCCAGGGAGAACCGGGAGCAGGAGACCGTGCACAGATTTAAACAGCTTACGGAGTGGCTGCCCCACATAGCGGAGATAGGCTGTACAGCTGTGTATATCGGGCCGTTGTTTGAGTCATCCACTCACGGGTATGACACAAAGGATTATAAGCTTGTGGACAGAAGACTGGGGGACAATGAAGACTTCCGGTGTTTTGTAGAAAAGGCGCACAGGCTGGGGATCCGGATCGTTGTGGACGGGGTGTTCAATCATACGGGGCGGGAATTCTTTGCCTTCAGGGATATTCAGGAGAAGAGAGAGGGTTCCCCCTATAAAAATTGGTATAAGGGAATTAATTTTGGGGGAAACAACCCCTATAATGACGGCTTTTCCTATGAGGCTTGGAGAAACTGCTTTGAGCTTGTGAATCTGAACCCGTGGGAGCCGGAAGTAAGGGAGTATCTCCTGGGGGTGATAGACTTCTGGATTGAAACATTTGATATTGACGGGATACGGCTGGACTGTGCGGACTGTCTGGAGTTTACATTTATGGAGGAGATGCGCAGGAGAACTCAGGAGAAAAAAGAAGATTTTTGGCTTATGGGCGAGGTGATCCATGGGGATTACAGCCGGTATATAGGAGACGGGCAGCACTTGCTCCACAGCGTCACTAATTATGAGCTGCACAAGGGATTGTACTCCGGTCATAACGATCACAATTACTTTGAGATTGCCCATACCATCCGGAGGGAATTTGATGAAAACGGGGGGATCTACAGGGGCATGAAGCTTTATTCCTTTGTGGATAACCATGATGTAGACCGTATTGCCAGCAAACTTACCGTCAAAGCCCATCTGCATCCAGTCTATACACTTCTCTATACACTGCCCGGCATTCCTTCTGTCTATTATGGATCGGAATGGGGGATTACCGGAAAGAAAGAGGGGCCTGACGACGGTCCTCTGCGCCCGGCGGTGGATTTGGGGAAGGCGCTGGAGGAGAACAGGGACTCCCGGATCCTGGAATGGGTGAGAACCCTGGGCCGTATCCATAAGGAGCATCCATGTCTTGCCCTGGGGCAGTATCGTGAGCTGGTGCTGACCAACCGGCAATATGCATTTTCCAGAACATGGGAAGGGGACCTGCTGATTGCTGCAGTAAACAACGATGAAAAGGAAGCGCCGGTAAGGATACCTGTCCCTGACGGGGGGAGAAGGTATCAGAATGCGGTTACCAAGGAAGAGATTCCGGTGGAGAACGGAAGTCTTGGCATTACTGTGGAGGCAGCAGGGAGTGTTCTCATTACCTGGCTGGCCGGAGAGTAAGTCTGGGATAAAAGAATAAATGAAACTAACGGTAAAAGGGGAAAGCATATGGGTAAAAAATTAGGATTTTCGGATTTGGATGAGTATCTGTTCGGGGAAGGGACACATTATGAGATATACCGTCTGCTGGGCGCGCATCCCACTGCAAAGGGCAAGAAGAAAGGTGTTTATTTTGCGGTGTGGGCCCCTCACGCGGCGTCTGTGGCTGTGGTGGGTGAGTTTAACGGGTGGGATGAGAAGAAGCATCCCATGCAGCGCAGAAAGAATATGGGCATCTATGAGCTTTTTATCCCGGACGTAAAGGAGGGAAGCCTTTATAAATACTGTATTACAACAAAAAAAGGCGAGCTTCTCTACAAAGCAGATCCCTATGCCAACTGGTCGGAGAAACGTCCGGGAAATGCGTCCAGAGTGGCGGATATCAGCAGATTTACATGGGGAGATTCTGTTTGGATGAATAAGCGCCAAAGTTTTGACGCAGATAAAGATCCCATGTCTGTCTATGAAGTGCACCCGGGCTCATGGATGAAGCACCCTTTTACCGAGGAGAATAAAGAGGGATTTTACAATTACAGGCAGTTTGCCCATGCCCTGGCGGACTATGTAAAAAAGATGGGGTATACCCACGTGGAGCTTATGGGGATCGCAGAACATCCCTTTGACGGCTCCTGGGGATATCAGGTGACCGGATACTATGCCCCCACATCCCGCTACGGCACCCCCGGGGACTTTAAGTACCTGGTGAACTACCTGCATAAAAATAAGATAGGGGTGATCCTTGACTGGGTGCCTGCCCATTTTCCGAAAGATGCCCACGGACTGGCAGATTTTGACGGTACGCCCGTGTATGAATATGCGGATCCCAGAAAAGGGGAGCATCCGGACTGGGGAACAAAAGTCTTTGACTATGGAAAGAATGAAGTGAAGAACTTCCTCATAGCCAATGCAGTCTTTTGGATGGAGGAATACCATATTGACGGACTCCGGGTGGATGCTGTGGCGTCTATGCTGTATCTTGATTACGGGCGTGAGGACGGCCAGTGGGTTCCCAACAAATACGGGGAGAATAAAAACCTGGAGGCTATAGAATTTTTCCGGCATTTGAACTCAGTTGTTCTTGGCAAATATAAGGGCACGGTAATGATTGCCGAGGAATCGACCGCCTGGCCTATGGTGACAGGCCGGCCGGAGGAAGGCGGTCTGGGATTCAGTCTGAAGTGGAATATGGGGTGGATGCATGATTTCCTGGAATACATGAAGCTGGATCCTTATTTCAGAAAGTTTAACCATTACAAGATGACATTCTCCCTGACGTATGCATACAGTGAGCGTTATGTTCTGGTGCTCTCCCATGATGAGGTTGTGCATCTGAAATGCTCCATGATCAATAAGATGCCCGGGGAGGCCGGGGAAAAGTTTGAGAATCTGAAAGCGGGCTACACGTATATGTTCGGGCACCCCGGCAAGAAGCTGCTTTTTATGGGTCAGGATTTCGGCCAGCTTCAGGAGTGGAGCGAGGAGCGTGAGCTGGATTGGTATCTGCTCGCGGAGGAAAGCCACCAAAAGCTGCAGGACTTTGTAAAGGAATTGCTTTTCCTCTATAAAAAATATCCCGCTCTTTATGCAAACGATCACAATCCCGAGGGGTTCGAGTGGATAAATGCGGATGATGCGGATAAAAGTATCTTTAGCTTTATCAGGAAGTCTCCCACAGGACGGAACAACCTGCTCTTTGTGTGCAATTTTACACCGGTAGAGAGGAAGGATTACCGGGTGGGGGTCCCCAAAAGGAAGCAGTATAAGCTTATATTAAACAGCGCGGATCCCAGGTTCGGCGGGGACTATGAGAGATCCCAGCAGGTATATAAGGCGGTGAAGAAAAATTGGGATAACAGGGAGTTTTCCTTTGGATATGAACTGCCGCCCCTTTCGGTGTCTGTATTCTTGTATTAATAGGAGGTGCCCGTATGTATAAAGAAAAATGGACGGCTGCACTTATTCAGATGGATTCCCGGGAGGATGAGTCCCGGAACCTGGAGGCGGCTGCCCGGAAAGTCAGGGAAGCGGCCCTGCAGGGCGCGGATCTTGTTATGCTTCCGGAGACGGTGGATTTTATCGGACGTGATATGAGGAGCCACGGAAAGACTGTTCCTGGGCCTGTTTCAGAGCTATTCCGGGAATTAGCCAGAGAGAATCACATTTATCTCCACTGCGGCAGTATCACAGAGGCAGCGGGAGGGGAAAAGTGCAGAAATACCAGCCTCCTTTTTGATCCCGGGGGAGAGATTGCCGGAAGATACAGCAAACTGCATCTGTTTGATGTAGAGCTTTCGGGGGGGAAAATGATACGGGAGTCCGCTCAGATTGCGGGCGGAAGCCAGGTGGCCCTTTCCAAAACAGAGCTGGGAATGCTGGGGTTTGGTATCTGCTATGATATCCGGTTTCCCGAGATGTTCAGAATTATGGGAAAGCATCAGGCGCAGGTGATCCTGGTGTGCGCTAACTTTACGGATCCTACGGGACAGGCTCACTGGGAGCCTCTTTTGAGGGCCAGAGCCATTGAAAATACCTGTTATATTCTGGCCTGCGGGCAGTGCGGGGAGAAGTGGAATTATACGGCCCATGGAAATTCTATGATTGTGGATCCCTGGGGGCGGATTGTGGCCCGGGCCGATAAAAAGGAACAGATTCTGATGGGCGAAATAGATATGGGACTGGCAGATAAGACAAGAAGACAGATTCCGTCTCTTGAAAATATTAGGCAAGATGTCTATGAATTAGTGGAAAAATCAGTAAAAATCTACTGACAGAAGGGGAAAATATCTTTGCATTTGCTGGAAAAACAAGGTATAATAACAACGAATAGAGCGATAGAATCGGACAGGAAAGGAGAAATTGGAATGAAAGTATCTAATATAAAGGATATTGAGAAATTTTTCGAAGTAATCGACAGCTGCAGCGGAAAAGTGGAATTAGTTACAGGAGAAGGCGACAGACTCAACCTGAAATCTAAACTTTCCCAGTATGTTTCTCTGGCAAATATTTTCTCCAACGGTGAGATACCTGAATTAGAGCTGGTAGCTTATGAGAAAGAAGATATTGATAAATTACTGAACTTTATGATGAATGGCTGATTAGTGAGGCAGATAAAAAGGCATAATTTAGGGACGGAGGTAATAACCTTCGTCCCCTTTGGCGTTACTTAAATAAAAAGAGAGGTAGAAAAAATGACAAAGATTGATATTATTTCGGGATTTCTGGGAGCAGGAAAGACAACATTAATCAAAAAATTACTGAGTGAGGTATTTGCAGGCCAGCAGGTAGTGCTCATTGAAAATGAATTCGGCGAGATAGGGATCGACGGAGGATTCCTCAAAGAGGCGGGCATTGAGATTCGTGAGATGAATTCAGGCTGCATCTGCTGCTCGCTGGTGGGAGATTTTGGGACATCACTCAAGGAGGTCATTGAAAAGTACCACCCTGACCGTGTATTGATCGAGCCTTCCGGTGTTGGAAAGCTTTCTGATGTTATAAAAGCAGTTCAGGGCGTGCAGGAGGAAGTGGAGATACAGCTTAACAGCTATACCACCATGGTGGATGTATCAAAATGTAAGTTATACATGAAGAACTTCGGTGAATTTTTCAATAATCAGATTCAGTGTGCAGGGGCTATTATATTAAGCCGGACAGATAAGACGCCTCAGGATAAGGTGGTGCAGGCAGTAGAATTAATCCGTCAGATAAATGAGAAATCGCCTGTGATTACAACACCTATTACACAGCTGGAGGGAAGCAAGATTCTGGAGGTTATGGAGCATCCCCAGTCGCTGGAGGAAGAGATGCTGGAAGAAGAAGTGTGCCCTGTCTGCGGAGCACATCACGACCATGATCACGGGCATCACCACCATGGAGAGGAATGCCATGAACACGGACATCACCATCATCACGGGGAAGAATGCTGCGGGCATGATCACGACCACCACCATCACGGGGAAGAATGCTGCGGCCATGACCATCACGACCATGGGGACTGCGGCTGCGGGCATGATCACCATCACCATGCAGATGATGTTTTCACCAGCTGGGGCAAAGAGACGGTGAGAACCTACAGCAGGGAAGAGATCGGCGGCATACTGACAAAACTTGAGACAGAGGGTATCAGAGAGGACGGCAGTATTCTCCGGGCCAAGGGAATGGTGGCAGGTACGGACGGCCGGTGGATTTACTTTGATATGGTGCCGGGTGAGCATGAGATCCGTGAGGGTGCGCCTGAGTTCACAGGCAGGATTTGCGTTATCGGATCTAAGCTCAACGAGGACAAGCTCGAAGAGCTTTTCGGACTGAAATAAGATAGGAGACAAATTAATGGCAGAAATAGATGAAATAGATGAGATCCAGGTTCCTGTCTATCTGATGGCGGGATTCCTGGACAGCGGGAAGAGCACATTTTTAAACTTTACCATTGCACAAGAGTATTTTGCCCTGGATGAGACAACGCTTCTTATTCTCTGTGAAGAGGGAGAGGTGGAATACGATGCCCGGGAGCTGGAAAAGTATAATACGGTTATGGAGATAATAGAAGAACCTCAGGAGCTGACGCCCCAGCGCCTGGCAGCTATGGACATTGCATACCGGCCGGGGCGGATCGTTATTGAATACAACGGGATGTGGCCGGTGAGCGCCCTGGAGGAGATGGAATTTCCCGGAGGATGGGGTATCGTCCAGCATATCACAACCGTGGACGCCAGCACTTTCCAGGTCTATATGAATAATATGAAATCCCTGTTTATGGAAATGGTAAGAGGGGCGGATCTGGTCATTTTTAACCGCTGTGAAAAGGGTCTGCCTCTGGCGACGTTCCGCAGAAGTGTAAAGGTAGTGAATCAGAGTGCAGAGATCATCTTTGAGGACGAACAGGGGGAAATCGAAAATATTTTTGAAGATGAGATGCCTTTTGACCTGGATGCCGATGTGATCTCCATCCGGGAGGAGGATTACGGGATCTGGTATATTGATGCTATGGATCATCCGGAGAGATACAAAGGAAAGACTGTGGAGTTCACAGGCATGGTATTAAAGTCAAAGGAATTTCCGTCTAAGATGTTTGTTCCTGGGCGCATGGCTATGACCTGCTGTGCGGATGACACTACCTTTATCGGATATGTATGCAGAAGCCCTTATGCGCCCAAACTGAAGACGGGACAGTGGGTAAAGGTTACAGCGGCCGTAGGCTACGATTATGTGCGCGCATACCACGGGGAGGGCCCTGTGCTTGAGGCGAAATCGGTAGAGCTGACAGAGCCTCTCGAGGAGGAATTGGTATATTTCAATTAAGGAAAAGACAGGAGAAAATTATGTATCTGATTGTTGGCCTTGGGAATCCCTCAAAGGAGTATGAAAAAACCAGACATAATGTAGGGTTTGATACCGTGGATGAACTGATAGAGAGGCACAATATCCCCCAATCCGGGGTAAAGCATAAAGCCATGTTTGGCAAAGGGATGATCGAGGGTCAGAAGGTCATAGTTGCCAAGCCTCTCACATTTATGAACCTCAGCGGCGAAGCGGTGAGGGCTATGGCGGATTACTATAAGATAGATCCGGAGACCCAGCTGATTATAATCTATGATGATATCGATCTGGATCCGGGACAGGTCAGGATCCGGAAAAAGGGGAGTGCAGGGGGACATAATGGCATAAAAAGCATTATTTCTCACCTGGGAACGCAGAATTTTTACCGGATTAAAATTGGTGTCGGGGCCAAGCCAAAGGGCTGGGATCTCGCAGATCATGTATTAAGCCGTTTCTCAACCGGCGACAGGAAGCTGGTAGATGATGCCATTGAGAGGGCGGCGGCAGCAGTTTCCGTTATTTTATCGGAAGATATCGAAGCCGCTATGAATATATATAATAGAAAGGCAGAATAATTGACCTTTTTAAGGAGATAGATATGGAGGCTTTTATAAGACCGCTGGAGGAGCTGAGCGATTACCAGGCGCTCCGGGGAAGACTGAAAGGAAACCGCGGAATTCTGCAGCTTTCCGGATGCATTGATTCCCAGAAGGCGCATGTAATGTATGCCATGTCCCGGAATTTCCGCAATTGCCTGATCATCACAGAGAATGATCTGAAAGCAAAAGAAATATATGAGGACTACCGCTTTTACGACAGGGAGGCTCTGCTGTATCCCGCGAAGGACCTGATATTTTTCCAGGCGGATATCCACGGGAATCTGCTTACCAGGGAAAGAATGAAAGCTGTGGCCGCTCTTCTTGAGAAGAAGGGGGTCACTGTAATAACCAGTATAGGGGGCTGCATGGACTATCTGCTCCCCCTGGAGGCCATCGGCAGGCGGGTGCTGCGGTTTCGCAATGACAGTGAAATTGATATAGACAAGTTAAAAAAAGATCTGATTGGATTAGGATATGAGAGAAGTGCACAGGTAGAGGCAGCCGGGCAGTTCTCTGTTCGCGGTGGAATTATAGACATTTTTCCTCTTACCGAGGAGAATCCCTGGAGGATCGAGCTTTGGGGAGACGAGATAGACTCCATCAGGAGCTTTGAGGCCGAAAGCCAGAGATCCATAGAAAACCTGGAGGAGATAGCCATTTACCCGGCGTCCGAGATTGTGCTGGACGAGGACTCTGCAAAGAAGGGGATCAATGCCATTGAGAAAGAGATGAAGTCCTACGTAAAGAGGCTCAGGGATAAGTTTCTGACGGAGGAGGCGGCACGGGTAAAGGGCTCTGTGGAGGAGGTGCTGGAGAATCTGAGGGAATTTGAGAACCTTCAGGCCGCCGAGCACTTTATCCACTATTTTTATGATGAACTGGTTTCCCTTCCGGATTATTTTGACCCGGAGGATACCCTTTTCTTTCTGGATGAGCCGAATCATCTTCTGGACAAGGGGGAGGTGATTGAGGAGGAATTCCGGGAAAGTATGCAGAACCGTCTGGAGAAGGGATACCTTCTCCCCAGTCAGGCGAAGCTGATTACCGGGTACAGGGATACCGTCAATACGCTGAACCACAAAAACTGTGTTTCTGTCTGCACCATTGACCACAAGCAGGCAGACTGGAAAATTAACGGCAAGTACAGCATTGTGACGAAGTCTGTCAATTCTTACAACAACAGTTTTGAACTTCTGGTAAAGGATCTGAAGCAGTGGAAAAAGGGCGGTTATCGGGTGGCCCTTCTCTCCGGTTCCCGTACCAGGGCGGCCAGGCTGGCCGAAGATCTCCGGGAGGAGGGACTGAATAGCTTCTATTCAGACGATACGGAAAGAGAGATTCAGCCGGGGGAGATTATGGTTGTCTACGGACACGCCCACAGGGGATTCGCATACCCTATGGTGAAGTTTGTAATCATTACTGAGACGGACATATTCGGCAAAGAAAAGAAAAAGCGCAGGAAGAAAACGGAGTACAGCGGGAAAAAGATTCAGAGCTTCACAGAACTCAATGTGGGGGACTATGTTGTCCACGAGAACCACGGGCTGGGAGTTTACCGGGGAATTGAGAAGGTGGAAGTGGAGAATGTAGTCAAGGATTACATTAAGATCGAATATGCCGGCAGAAGTAATCTCTATGTGCTTGCAACCCAGCTGGATATTCTTCAGAAATACGCCGGGGCAGATGCGAAGAAGCCCAAACTGAATAAATTGGGAGGCCAGGAGTGGAAAAAGACTAAGACAAGAGTCCGGGGGGCAGTGCAGAACATTGCCCGGGATCTGGTAGATCTGTATGCGGTCAGGCAGTCCCAGGAGGGATACGCATACGGGAAGGACACCGTCTGGCAAAGAGAGTTTGAGGAAATGTTCCCCTTTGAGGAGACAGAGGATCAGCTGTTGGCCATTGATGCCACAAAGCGGGATATGGAGAGCCATAAAATCATGGACCGTCTGATCTGCGGGGATGTGGGGTACGGAAAGACAGAGATTGCCATCCGCGCGGCCTTTAAGGCCATACAGGAGGGAAAGCAGGTGGTATATCTGGTGCCCACAACCATTCTGGCGCAGCAGCACTATAATACCTTTGTGCAGAGAATGAAGGATTTCCCGGTGCGGGTGGATCTGCTCTGCCGGTTCAATACCCCGGCGCAGCAGAAGAAGACGGTGACAGATCTGGAAAAGGGCTGGGTGGACATTGTCATAGGGACCCACAGGGTACTGTCAAAGGATGTAAAATTCAAAGATCTGGGCCTTCTGATCATAGATGAGGAACAGCGCTTCGGCGTTACCCACAAGGAAAAGATAAAGCAGCTCAAAAAAAATGTTGATGTCCTTACACTCACAGCTACCCCCATTCCCAGGACTCTGCATATGAGCCTTATCGGAATCCGGGATATGAGTGTTCTGGAGGAGCCGCCTATGGACCGGATGCCCATACAGACCTACATTATGGAATACAACGATGAGATGGTGAGAGAGGCAATCAGCCGGGAGATGGCCAGGGGCGGCCAGGTTTATTATGTGTATAACAGAGTAAAGCAGATTGACGAGATTACCAATCAGATTGCAAAGCTGGTTCCCGAGGCAAATGTTGCCTTTGCCCACGGGCAGATGAACGAACGGGAACTGGAAAAAATCATGTATGGATTTATTAATGGGGAGATTGATGTTCTGGTATCCACTACCATTATTGAAACCGGACTGGATATCTCCAATGTGAATACAATGGTGATACATGATGCGGACCAGCTGGGTCTTTCACAGCTGTATCAGCTGCGGGGCCGGGTGGGAAGATCAAACCGCACCGCCTATGCTTTTCTGATGTATAAAAGAAACAAAATGTTAAAGGAAGTGGCTGAGAAGAGGCTTCATGCTATCCGGGAATTTACAGAGCTGGGGAGCGGATTTAAGATTGCCATGAGGGATCTGGAGCTTAGAGGGGCCGGAAATCTTCTGGGCGCGGAACAGCACGGCCATATGGAGGCTGTGGGCTATGACCTGTACTGTAAAATGCTCAATGAGGCAGTAAAAGAGGCCAAGGGAATACCTGTACAGGAGGACTTTGAAACCACCATTGATCTGGAGCTGGATGCCTTTATTCCGGAGCGGTATATTCCCAATGAATATCAAAAGCTGGACATCTACAAAAGGATAGCAGGGATTGAGAATCAGGAAGAGTATGAGGATATGCTGGAAGAACTGCTGGACCGCTTTGGGGAGCTTCCTAAGTCTGTACAAAATCTCCTTTCGATCGCTAATCTGAAGGCAATGGCCCATAAAGTCTATATGACCGAGGTAAAGCAGCTGCAGGATACCGTGAAGCTGACTATGTATGAGAAAGCGAGGATCAATCCCCAGGGGATCCCTGCGGTTATCGAAATGTACAGGGATGAACTTCAGTTTAAGGCGGATCCCAGCCCGCACTTTATCTTCCGCCCCAAAAAGAAAAAGGCCCGGGATACCGTTGAGATAATTGAGCGGTTAGCAGGGCTGCTGAGGAATATGGAGGGGGAACTGAAAGTTTGAAATATTTGCGAATTCTTTACAAAAACCGGGAAAAATCTTGCCTGAACCTGGAAAAGAGTCTATAATAAAAAGGCTGATATGCAAAATAAGCCGATAAGATAAACTATGGGAGGAAACCATGAACCGATTAACAAAGACAATGACATGCGGTATGCTTGCAGTTGCCTTGGGCGCCACAAGCCTTGCAGGCTGCGGAAAAGATAGTAAAATTGACGGAACAAAGACGGTTGCAACCTGCAATGGGGAGGAAGTATCTCTTGGAGCGGCAAGCTTTCTCATGCGATATACACAGGCTCAGATGATGAGTTATTATTCCATGTTCGGACAGAGTATGAGCTGGGACAGCGTACAGGATGAGGAAAAAGGGACTACCCTTGGGCAGTCTGCCAAGGATAACCTCATGGACCAGTTAGAGGATTTGATGCTTCTGAAAGAGAATGCCAAAGAGTATGAGGTGAGTGTTTCAGAGGAAGAACAGAAGGCAATTGAGGAGGCGGCTAAAAGCTTTATCGAGGCTAACGATGAGGAGACTCTGAAAAGCCTGGCTGTCAGCCAGAAGGATATCGAGACAGTGCTGGAGCTTTTCACCATCCAGAATAAGATGTATGATCCAATGACTGCAGATGTGGATACAAATGTGCCGGATGAGGACGCGGCCCAGAAAACAGTTACCTGTGTGAGAGTGTCTGCCGCAGGGACGGAGACGGATGAAGAGGGAAACACCATTGAGCTGACCGATGAGGAGAAAGCACAAAAGAAGGAACAGGCTCAGCAGGTCCTGGATAAGATAGCAGCATCGGAGGATGTTGCCGGGGCGGATATGGATGCCCTGGCCAAAGAGGTGGATGAGAATCTCTCTGCTACCTCCAGCAGCTATGGAAGCGATGATACTGTTGTAGAAGATGCGATCAAGAAGGCTGCGGAGGGCCTGGAGGACGGACAGCTGGCGCCTGAGGTGGCAGAAGGAGAGAATGCTTATTATGTAGTGCGGCTGGACGCCAATTTTGATCAGGAGGCTACAGACTCCAAAAAACAGACTATTGTAAGTGAGAGAAAGCAGGAGGCCTATCAGGCAAAGCTGGATGAATGGAGTGAGGCTGCAAAGTTTACTGTAGATGAAAAAGTATGGGACAAGATAGAAGTCACAGACAGCAATCCTTTTGTATTTAAGCAGCAGGAGACAGAAGCTCCGGAGGCAGAAGATACCCAGGAGGGTACAGATACTGCAGAGCCTTCCTCTGATGCAGCAGAAAGCACAAACCCTGAGGAGCAGGCAGAAGAATAGTTTAGGAAAAAGAGCAGCAGACCTGGCAAAGAACCCAGGTTCAGCGAAAAAAACGGAGGGTATATCCTGGGATATGCCCTCCGTCTGATCATCCGGAAACCGGGTGATATAGTATTCTATGTATGGTACATAATCGTAATGACGAATGTATATGCCCCCTACAAGTAACCGGATACAGCGACAAAGATACGCTTAGCTGCAAAAATGGTAATCCGGCGTGTTACGCCTCCTGATAATCTACCTGATGCATGTGCTGAATCATGCGGAAAATCTGGCTGGTATAGCCCCACTCGTTGTCGTAAAAACAGATAAGCTTGAAGAAGTGCCCGTTCACCTGGATTCCCTCTCTGGCATCAAAAATGGAAGCATGAGGATCTCCGATAAAGTCAGAGGATACTACCTCATCATCTACGTAGTCCAATATTCCCGCCAGTTCATTTTCTGTGGCTTCTCTTACTTTCTTACATATATCTTGGTAGTTTGTCTCTGTTTTCAACATAACATTGAGGTCAACAATTGAGACATCTGAGGTTGGAACCCGGTATGAGATTCCGGTCATCTTTCCCTTTAAGGAAGGGATGACCTTGGATACTGCCTTCGCGGCACCTGTGCTGGAAGGGATCAGGTTTCCGAACACAGCCCGTCCCGTCCGCCAATCTTTTAGGGAACGGCAGTCTACTACTTTCTGTTTCGCGGTAGCTGCATGAATGGTTGACATAAGGCCCTGCTCAATCCCATAGTGATCTTCAAGAACTTTGCAGATTGGAGCAAGACAGTTAGTGGTACAGGAAGCATTGGATATTACCTTCATATCTCTGGTGTAGTTTGCTTGATTGATTCCCATAACAAAGGTAGGAGTCTCCTCATCTTTCGCCGGAGCCGATATAATAACTTTTTTAGCGCCTGCATCAATATGTCCCATTGCTTTTGCTGTGGTGCAGAAGGCACCTGTGGCATCGATAATATATTCTGCGCCGCATGAGTCCCACGGGATATGAGATGCATCACTTTCTGAAAAGACAGGGATTTTCTTTCCGTTTACGATAATCCCCCCATCGCAGGTGGAAAGTTCTCCCCTGAAACGCCCGAATATGGTATCGTATCGGATCATATATACCATATAATCCAGATCTGCGTTGCGGACATTGATTCCGCACAGGTGGAATGTTTCGGGTTGACTGATGGCTATACGGAATGAAACCCTCCCAATACGTCCAAATCCGTTTATGCCAATGTTAATCGCCATTATTTGAATACCTCCTCATAAGATACATTGCCGTGCAGCAGTTTTGGCACGGCTGACCCGGGGCATGTGCAGCCTCGGGTATACATTAGTTTTTGCACTGCTCCTTCTTTGTTATGACAGCTATATTCCTGTACCAAGCGATTTTCTTTGTTCTCTGCAATCCAGTGTTAGTTTATCATGTCTGTCAGAGGAATACTATAGAACGGGAAGTAATTAAAGTTTTAACGTGAAAGTACAGGATGTTGTACAAATGAATCTGGTTTTACCCTGGGAAAACGGGGTGCAAATTGAGGAAATTGTACAAAAAGCAGTGAGTAATACAAAGATTATTGATAAAATGTTCACAGAATGTTCAAAAAGTTCACAGATAGTATTTTTTTATAAGGTATTCTATTAAGAAACAGCAGAAAGGAGATAAAAATATGCCGCATATTATCGTACAAATGTTCCCTGGAAGGGATGAAGCATCTAAAAAGGAATTGGCAGAAAAGCTGGCAGGGCTCACTGCAGAGACTCTGGGGCTTTCAAAGAGTGCCGTCTCGGTCACCGTGGAGGAGGTGGCCAGAGAGGAGTGGAAGGACAGAGTATACCGCAAACTCCTGGAGGACAAAAATCTGTTGGTTCCTCCGGGCTATGAGATGTAGGAGTGAAGGATACATATGTATACGAAAGATGAGTGGTACAGATAAATGGGGATTAGTATTGTAATAATGGAACAGATGCTCCAGCTTTTTCTGATAATGGTAATGGGGGGAGTCATAGTCAAAACTGGAGTCTTAAAGGGGCAGGACAGCCATATTTTGTCGGCAGTGACACTGTATCTCATATCGCCCTGTGTGATTTTGGAGGCATTTCAGGTGGATTACACCCTTCGGGTAAGAAACGGGCTTCTTTTGGCTTTGGGAGCTGCTGTCATCATACACATACTAATCCTGCTGTCTCTCCCGGTTCTAGGGCGGATATTCCGGCTGGATGCAGTGGAGAAGGCATCTATTGCCTACTCAAATTCAGGAAATCTGATCATTCCTCTGGTGACAGCCGCATTGGGGAAGGAGTGGGTTATTTACTCCAGTGCATTTTTGTCTGTGCAGCTGTTTTTTATGTGGAGCCACGGAAAGATGCTCCTCTGCGGGGAGAAAAAGATAGCGCTAAGAAAGATATTTTCTAATATAAATATGATTGCTGTTATAGCCGGAGCGGTACTTTTTATATCCGGATGCAGGCTGCCCTCTCTGGTGCGGGGAGCTATGGACTCTGCAGGGAAGATGATAGGTCCCATGTCCATGCTGATTGCCGGGATGCTGATAGGAGATATGAGCCTGAAAAAAGTATTCTCCTACCGCAGGCTGGGGCTGATTACATTTCTGCGGATGATTGTATTTCCGGCCCTTTCCCTGGCAATACTAAAATACAGCCCGCTGGCCGGGCTGACGGAAGACGGGTTTACCATACTTTTGATTACACTTCTGGCGGTTATCACACCAACGGCCTCCTCTATTACACAGATGTCTCAGATATACGGGAAGAATGCGGAGTATGCCAGTGTAATTAATGCAGCAACCTCTGTGGTCTGTATGGTTACCATGCCTCTTATGGTTTTTTTGTACCAGCTATAACATATGATACGGCGTTCCCGGAACCGCGGCGTGTGAACAGCGGCGATATGGGTTGGATTGCTGGGGCAGGAGAGAAAGGGATTGACTTTGAGAAAAAAATATGCTAATATTCCATCAATAGCAAAAGGCGTTGAGAAGAGATAGTAAGTATCCTGAATACTTCAGAGAGAAGCCGGACGGTGCAAGGCTTTGTGGAGGGGTGCTGAACCGGTCTTTGAGCCGCAGGCCGAAAAGAGATGAGTAGGCCCCGCCGGAGTTCCACCGTTACAGGGAAAGAGTATCAGACACAGGATGTGTTACGTACTCGCAGAGAGCAGAATGTAAGTTCTGAAGTTAGGTGGTACCACGGATAATGTATTTATTCGCCCTAAACCGGAGATTTCCGGTTAGGGCGTTTTTTTACTTTATACAGCGCTCCTTCCCGGGAACCTGGCAGGCTAAAATTATTTATGATAATATTTTAAGGAGGAATCTCATTATGAAGATGGAAAGAATAGTAGGAGAGCGTTTTAAGGAGCGCCCTGCAGACTGTGTCATTGACAGCCATGCCCTTATGATCCGGGGCGGCTATATGAAATATGTGGCTAACGGCATCTACTCTCAGTATGCCCCTTTGAAGAGAATCTGCAGGAAAATCGAACAGATTATCAGGGAGGAGATGGATGCCATAGACGGACAGGAGGTACAGTTTCCCGTAGCGCTTCCCGCCAGTCTGTGGGAAGAGACAGGCAGATACGAGAGCGTTGGAAACGAACTGCTCCGCTTTAAAGACAGGAACGGCAGCAAAATGGTTCTGGGCATGACCCACGAGGAGGCCGCGGTTCATCTGGTAAAAGAATACGGGCAGACCTATGCCAAGTATCCGTTTATGATTTACCAGATTCAGACCAAATTCAGGGATGAGGCCCGCCCGAGAGCCGGACTGATCCGTGTCCGCGAATTTACAATGAAGGATGCCTATTCCTTCCATACGTCACAGGAGGATTTGGAAGAATATTATGAGAGATGCTATAAAGCCTATGAGCGGATCTTCGCAAGGGCGGGCATCCCTGAGACCATAGCCGTAGCTTCTGATTCCGGTATGATGGGGGGCAGCCTGTCCCATGAATTCATGCTTCTGACTCCTGTGGGAGAAGACTCCATTGCCATCTGTCCGGAGTGCGGGTACAGGGCGAACGTGGAGATGGCAGAGAGCATCATTGAGAATGAAAAGGATGCAGTTCAGGAAGAGCTGACGCTGGTCCACACGCCTGATATTCACACCATAGAGGATGTGTGCAGGTTCCTGGGAACACCGGAAGAGAAGTCCTGCAAAGCTGTTGTATACCAGAAGAATGCCACGGATGAGTTTGTGGTGATCTTTATCCGAGGCGATCTGGATGTAAATGAAACTAAGGTAACCAATTTCCTGAAAGAGGAGATACATCCCGGGGAGATTACAGAGGGATGCGGGCTTCTGGCCGGATATATCGGGCCTTATAATCTGCCCGACCATATCACTGTGCTCTATGACAGCTCCCTGAAGGGAACCTCCAATCTTTCCTGCGGCGGGAACAAGGAAGAGTACCACTACACAGGGCTGTGTATGGAAAGAGACCTGCCGGAAGCGGAATATCATGACTTTGCTAAGATTAAAGAGGGGGGAATCTGCCCCCAGTGCAAAAAGCCTGCCGTTAAAGTATCCAGAGGCATTGAAGTGGGAAATATCTTCCAGCTGGGAACCAAGTACTCCAAGAGTATGGAGATGAAGTACCTGGACAAAGACGGAACAGAAAAGTATCCAATCATGGGGTGCTACGGGATTGGCGTGGGAAGACTGGCAGCATCTGTCTGTGAGGCACACCACGATGAATACGGCCCCATCTGGCCTATGTCAATTGCTCCATGGCAGGTACATCTGTGCTGTGTAAGGCCGGACAATGAGGAAGTAAAGGGATATGCGGATAAATTATATGAGGAGCTGCAGAGCCAGGGCATAGAAGTGCTGTATGACGACAGAAAAGTAAGCGCCGGTGTTATGTTCTCAGATGCGGATCTTATGGGGGTACCTGTAAGGGTGATTGCCAGCCCAAGGAATATGAAGGAGGGCTGCTGTGAGATTGTAAGCAGAGACAAGAGCATCCAGAAGAAGGCCGGGCTGGATCAGGTGTGCAGTGAAGTAAAACTGCTTGTGGAAGAGATGATGAGATAAATTCTGCAGAAAGAAAGGGGGTCCGGGAAAGCCGGACGCCCTTTCTTTCTGTTGACAGAGGCTCTTACATACCCGGACAGGGTCCTGTTGTCTTGCGGATTACCAGGGTTGGCTCCAGGATAATCCGTTTCGGTTCTACCTGAGATTTCGTCATCAGTGACACCATCAGCCGTGCAGCCTCTTCGCTCATAAGTTCTACGTGCTGGCTCACGGTGGTCAGCTGAATCTGGGAGAGATTGGCGTATTCGATATTGTCAAAGCTTATTATGGACAGCTCGTCCGGTATCTTAATTCCATGGCTGCCGCAGTAATCCATGAAGCCGATGGCCAGAAGGTCATTGGCCAGCAAAAGAGCAGTGGGGCGGCTGTCTGCATCTTTAGCAAAATACTCCTCGGCTGCCTGGTAGCCGGTTTCCAGTCTCCAGTCCTTGTTATAGCTGCAGTACTCTTCCCTGTATTCCAGGTGATAATTGGACAGGGCCTGCCGAAATCCCCGGTACCGGTCATAGGAAGCTGTGGAACTCTGATGATGGCCCGAGATGAAGCCGATCTCCTTATGGCCGAGATTAATCAGGTGACGTGTAGCGATGTATCCGGCCTGGAAGTTATCTGTAACCACCAGGGAGCCATCGTAGTTCGAGGTAATGCGGTTTACCATCAAAAGAGGTATATCCATATTGGTGAGATACTTGTCGGCCGCTTCCGAGTTCACGGTCACAAGGATAATACCCCCGTAGCTGTATTGCTGGGCGATCCTCATGTACTGGGCCTCTTTATCGGGATCATATTCGCTGTTGAAGGTTGTTACGATATATCCCTGCTCTGTGAGATGGCGCTGGATGTAAAAGGCCAGATCAGAGTAAAAGGGATTTCTGATGTCTCCCAGGATTAAAGCTACCATATTACTGGTGCCCCGGCTGAGACTCTGGGCGATGGTGTTGGGGTGATAGCCGATCTCATCAACAAAATCCAATATTTTTTCCCGCACGGCCTTGCTGACCCCCGGGGAATTATTCATTGCCCTGGAAACTGTGGAGGGGGATACCCCAAGCATTTTCGCCACCTCCGCTATCGTATAAGAATGTTCTTTCATAGTGCACTCCTCATTCTCAATGTTCTGACGCCAATACAAGCTTTATTACATATTATACAGAATCCGGGGGAAAAAGCAATGAAGGCCTCTCCGGAAAATAAGAAAACCGCCGCATTCTATGGAAAATGCGGCGGTTTTTACTTAATGGCAGGTAAGAGAAAAAAGAATTTCTCTGTAAGTTTCCCGTTTTGACTCAAAATCTTCAGGAGTAGAAGCCAGGCTGGCAATGACAAGACGTTTGGTTACGTCGCAGTAGGTTGTAAGCTGCAGCGACAGTATAGATTCCTCCTTGCCCAGGGTGCGGTATACCGAATGGTTTGCACGGATGGAAGACTCCATGAGATATGCCTTGTGAGGCAGGTCTTCCACAGGGGTCATGGACAGTATCTTAAAACTGTCCTTTTTGTTTTTCTTCTGCTTCTTCTCATATTGGAGCTTTATCTCGTCCATATATTCATCAATAGTGGTTTCCTTTTTCAGCTTGGCCCAGCGCAGGGCCAGAGAGGCCTGATCCGGACAGCTTTTCTCCGCGGAGCGGTCTATCTTGGCAAATCCGTCGTGAAACGCAAAGGTCTTGCTGGGATTAATGTATACCTGCCAGGTATCCGGATGGAGGATGCCTACCTGATATACCTGAAACGGAATTAAATGATAGGTATTGGGGATGACCTCATGGAGGTATTCTTCCCGCGGGGCGGGGGCGAGGCTCGTCTTGTTAAAACCAAACATGTGCAGCTTCCTTTCTTGTTATGTATTATCTTTTATCTGGCATCAGCGGCTTTCGCATTTACAGAGGCAATAGTAGCGTCTGTCAGTGAGGTAAGCTCTGCGCCGGAGTAGATAATGGAGTCAATTCTCTTATGGTATTTTGCAACAATTTCTTCGGGTACTGTTGTGAACATACTGACAGCTACCAGAAGGATGGTGTTTACCACCAAAGCCCAGATGAGTGCGGAAAAGCCTAACGGAGGCGTGATAAAAAAGGTGAATATAATGGCAACAATCAGTCCTGACACAGTGCCTGCAATTGCCCCCTCCTTTGTAGCTTTCTTCCAGAACAGTCCGAATACGGTGGCGGGCAGAATCTGGGCAAAGAACGGCGACGAAAGCTTATAGGCATAATCCGTGATTGATGCAGGCTTAATGGCAACAATTACAAGTGTAACGACCATGAGAACCAAAAGTACGATTCTTCCGAATTTTACTACTTGTTTAGGGTCTGAGGTACGGCCCTTCAGCTCATATACATGATGCAGGTAAATATCCCTGGATGCCATGGCGCTGGCAGACAGAAGTAAGGAGTCTGCAGTGGACACACCAAATGCAAACAGGCAGAGCAGTGAGATAAAAGCAATAAAAGGCGGTGCGTACTGGGTGGATAAAACTGCAACAATATTGTCAGGCTGTGCAAAGCCTTTTCCCAGAATGGCAGGTGCCAGGATCGCGCCGATGATTACAATCGGGGAGTACACAAGTACATAGGAGATCGGCATCATCCAGGACATCTGGCGGAAGTTCTCTTTGCTGGAGGCCACGAAGGTACGCATAAAAATATGAGGCCAGACAACGGTGGCAATGGCGCCTGTTAAGGCATTGCCCAGCATTCCCTTCCAGTTAAAGGTGCCGTTGGGACCGGGGCAGGACAGAATATCATAGGTACCGTTTTGCTGCATAATGGCAACCGCCTCCGCGAACCCTCCGTTGGGGAAGTAGGTCATAGTCAGGTATACAATTAAAGTTATCAGAGTGCCGAATCCCAGTACCATGTGGAAGGTATCCATCCAGGCAACCGATCCCATACCGCCGCCGATGATATGTAAGGATACAACAATTGTGCCAACTGCCACCGCCACAACGTAGGGGACCATGCCCTCTGTGGTGACAACGACTGCATCCCCAATGGCGATCAGCTGCATGGCTACATAGGGAACGATAAAAAGAACAAGAACGATGGAGATAAATAAGCCAAACCCATCGGAATAGTATCTGGAACGCAGGTAATCCACCGGTGTGGTAAACCCATATTCCTTTCCTAAAAGCCAGAGGCGGTAGCCCAGAATTACAAATAAGAGTCCGGCTACCATACCGCCGGTATTTGAATAAAAGCCGATTCCGTCTTTATAGATGCCTGAAGGGGCACCGTAGAAGGCAAGAGCGCTGAAGACGGAAATGGATGTGGTGCACAGAAGCACAAACGGATTCAGGCCCCTGTCGGCTGTAAAAAACTTTTCAGATGATTCACTTGTGGATTTAAAGGAGCGAAAGCCATGCCAGACAATAAACACGGCATAGACTAGAATTCCTAAAATGATAAAAATTGCTGGTTTCATAATATTCCTCCCGAATCTCTTATGAAAGAGTTAGTATCAATAGATTATTTTAAATCTTTCTGTGTCTTGAAAAAGGCATTAAAGTATATTCCCCAGACGATTGCCGCAGGTACTGGGAGAAACAGAAGAATTCCCAGCTGCAGTGGCAGCCATCCGAACAAAACTGGGTTGGGGAGAACCGTCACAACAATGTAATCGAAAAAGAAATAAATGATATTAAAGATTACAAAAGCAATTTTCACTCCTTTTTTCATAAACATTCCACTCCTTTCTTTAGAAATTTTCCTGAATATATTTTAATACAGGGAATCGATAACGAGAAAATCGAAAATAAATACGAAATCGATTTCTCTTTTTCGGTAACCAAATAATAGCACACGAATCATTAAAATACAATGGGTTTTGTGGCAAAAATAAACAAATTGGTATATAAATATAAAAAATGGGTGAATAATTTGTAAAAAATCGACAAAAACAAAAGGAAATAGCAGGGGAGAACCCAAGAAGTGCGTTTTAATAGAAGAATATCAAAAATGCACAAAATGGTGTGTGCTAATATGTGAATGTTATACATTGACGATAAAAAAATCATTTGTTATGATACATAAAAGAGAAATCGGTTGCGTAAATGCAATCTGTGCGGAGGATAAAATAGTATGAAGGATGGCAATGAACTATGGAAGGATAGATGCCCCGGAGGGATGGAACAAAAAACTCTGGGGGAAGAGACAATCGAAACGTTTCCGGGTCTTATGGATAATCTGTATCAGGCCCTGAGGCAAACGGCGGACAAATTTCCTCAAAGACCGGCCATTACCGATAATTACGGAAAAACCAGCAGCTATGCGCAGCTTTTGGAACAGACGGATCTGCTGGCGGAGTTTCTGAGAAAGGAAAAGCAAATCGGTGAGGGCACCCATGTGGGGCTTATTCTGTATAACAGCGCGGAATTCTGTACGGCATTTCTGGCCCTGCAAAAGCTGGGAGCTGTTGCCGTCCCTCTGCCCGGAAAGTTCAGAAAATCCGAAGTGCTGCCCCTGGCCTCCCGTGCGGAGGCGGAATACATAATCTGCGACGAGGCGTATGCGGACTGGTTTTTTGAAACCTATTCCAGAGAACGGCTGGTGACAGTGACTGATGCAGAAAAGGGCTGGGGATACCGCGAGGAATACAGGGCGGCCGGCTTTGATGAGGAAACCGGCGGCCGTGATGCATACCCGGGCGGCGGCTGGGAGAAGCCTGCGATTATTATGTTTACTTCAGGGACCACTTCCCGATCCAAAGGAGTGCTGCTAAAAAACTATAATATCATGCACGCAGTTGAGGTGTACAGAAGAACCCTGGGGATTACGGAGAAGGATGTGTCGGTGATTGCAACCCCCATCTATCATATTACCGGATTGGTGGCCCTTCTGGGACTGTTTGTCTATACCGGAGGACATCTTTATCTCCACAAGTTTTTTGACGGAGCGCGCATTGTGGAGGAGGCCAGAAGGCATGGCTTTACGTTTATCCATGCCTCCCCCACGGCCTTTAATCTAATCATACAGGCAGGGGAAGGAACGCCCCCCATAGAAAGTCTTCGTTCTTTTGCCTGCGGAAGCAGCAATATGCCCAAGGATAAGCTGCGCAGACTGCACCAATGGCTGCCAAAGTCCAGTTTTCATACGGTGTATGGCCTTACGGAGACCACATCCCCGGGAACGGTCTTTCCCGACGATGCCGCTTCCAGCCCGTATATCGGATCCTCGGGACTGCCTGTGCCCGGTACCCGGTTTAAGATTACAGATGAGAATGGCAAAGAGCTGGAGGATGGCCAGGTGGGGGAAATCTGCATATCCGGTACTCTGGTGCCGCACGGCTACTATAAGCAGACCTCTGATACGCTCCGGGACGGCTGGCTCCGCACCGGCGATCTGGGATACTTTAACCGGGACGGCTATTTGTTCGTGGTTGACCGGATCAAAAACATGATAAACCGGGGCGGGGAAAAAATCTGGTGTTTTGATGTGGAGAATGAGCTGGAAATGATGGATGGAATACGGGATGCCGCTGTGACAGGGATTCCGGATGAGCTCTACGGGGAGGTGGCTGCTGCCGTGGTCTGCCTGGAACCGGGGAGCGGCCTGAATCAGGAATCCATTCAGCAGTACCTGGGGGAGAGAATAGCCAGATATAAAGTACCGGTGAAAATTAAAATCGTAGACAAAGTTCCCCAGACACCCAACGGGAAAACAGATAAGATTGCCATCAGGAAAATGTTAATGGAGGAGTAAAGAATGTTAAAAGCTAAGTTTATTACCGCAGAAGAAGCGGCCGGATATCTGAAAGACGGTATGACCCTGTGTCCGGTGGGGATGACGCTGGTGAGCGCGTGTGAATCAATTTTAAAAGGGATTGAGACCTCCTTTCTGGAAACCGGGCACCCCGCCGATCTGACGCTGCTTCACTCCTGCGGACAGAGCGACCGGAAGGACGGCATACAGCATCTTGCCCATGAGGGTCTTGTGAAGAGAATTATTGGTTCCCACTGGGGCCTGCAGCCCCGGTGGATGGAGATGATCGCCAACAGCCAGGTGGAGGCATACTGCCTGCCCCAGGGACAGATTGCCCAGCTATACAGAAGCATGGCCTGCGGTCTGCCGGGAAAAATGTCAAAGGTAGGGCTCGGTACGTTTGTAGATCCCCGGTATGAAGGGGGCAAGATGAATGACCGGACCAAAAAGCTGGATGACATCGTGGAAATTATGGATTTACACGGAGAGGAATATATGTTTTACAGGGAGATTCCGATCGATGTATGCCTCATAAGAGGCACGGAATGCGATGAGATGGGGAATCTGACAACCACGGAGGAGGCCATGAAGCTGGAAGTCCTTCCCGCAGTCCTTGCGGCCAAGAGGTATGGGGGAAAGGTAATCGCCCAGGTAAAGCGGGTGGTGCAGACAGGAACGCTGAACCCTAAGGATGTAACGGTGCCGGGCGTTTTTATCGACGGCATCGTGGTGTGTGAAAATCCAGAGCAGGACCACCGGCAGACTTCATCCTGGGTGTATGACCCATCCTACAGCGGCCAGGCCAGGGTTCCGCAGAATGCCATAGAGCCTCTGCCCTTAAATGTGAGAAAATTTATCGGCAGAAGGGCTGTACAGGAGGTATATGCCGGATGCGTGGTGAATCTGGGAACGGGGATACCCAATGATGTAATAGGGAATATCAGCAATGAAGAAGGAATCAATAACGATATTATGATTACTGTAGAGTCCGGTATCTACGGCGGGGTACAGGCCGGAGGCATAGACTTCGGCATCGGCCGGAACCTGTATGCCATGATAGGCCACCATGAGCAGATGGATTACTACAATGGGGCCGGTGTTGATATTACCTTTATGGGATTCGGAGAGCTGGATGGAGAGGGAAATGTGAACGCCACGAAAATGGGACCCAGGTGTACCGGGTGCGGCGGTTTTATAGATATCACCCAGAATGCCAAGAAAGTGGTGTTCTGCGGTACCTTTACAGCAGGCGGGTGCGAATTTTCCTTTGAAAATGAAAGGCTGACCATAGTAAAGGAAGGAAGGATCCGGAAAATGGTAGGCCGGGCAGCCCAGTATTCCTTTAACGGGAAGCTGGCCAGAGAAAAGAGTCAGGAAGTATATGTGGTAACTGAGCGTGCGGTATTTAAGCTTGTGCCGGAAGGGGTAATGCTGACGGAGATAGCCCCCGGCATTGACTTAAAAACCCAGGTACTGGATTTGATGGATTTTGCTCCTATAGTAAGCAGCGAGCTGGCACTCATGGACGTGCGGCTGTTTAACCAGGGGCCTATGAATATGAAACTGTAAAAAAGAGAGGAGAAACAAGATGAGATTAGAAGGAAAAACAGCTATTGTAACAGGCGCAGGCAGAGGACTGGGTAAGGGAATTGCCCTTAAACTGGCACAAGAGGGAGCCGGCGTAATGATCTGTGACATGGTGGAGGAAAATGCCCAAAGCGTGGTTCAGGAGATTGAGGCATCCGGGGGAAAGGCCTCTTACCAAATCTGCAATGTAGCGGTCCTCGATGAGGTAAACGCATTATTTGAAAAGACACTGGATGCATACGGAAAGGTAGATATTCTGGTGAATAATGCCGGGATCAACCGGGATTCCATGCTGCATAAGATGTCCGTGGAACAGTGGGATCAGGTAATTGCCGTTAACCTTACTGGCACTTTTTATATGACACAGGCAGCTGCAAAACTGATGCGGGAACAGGAGAGCGGCGCCATTATAAATATTTCTTCCGCCAGCTGGCTGGGGAATGTGGGACAGGCCAACTATGCGGCTTCCAAGGCGGGCGTGGTCGGACTGACAAAGACAGCGGCAAGAGAACTGGCAAAAAAAGGGGTGACCTGCAATGCCATCTGTCCGGGCTTTATAGAGACAGATATGACTAGAGGCGTTCCGGAAAAAGTATGGGACATTATGGTGGGAAAGATCCCTATGGGCCGCGCAGGCAAGCCCTCAGATGTTGCGAATATGGTGGCATTTCTGGCTTCAGAGGAAGCAGACTATATTACCGGAGAGGTAATTAATGTTGGAGGCGGCATGGTGCTGTAAAAAAGGGACAGGGATCCCAAAAGAAAGGATGAGAGGAAATGGAGCTGAATAAAGTAGCTGTAATCGGCGCCGGACTTATGGGCAGCGGTATCGCCCAGACCTGTGCGCAGGCAGGATATGAGGTAGTAAATGTAGATGTCTTCCCGGGTGCTCTGGAGAAGGCAGAGGCTAACCTGAACGCCTTGTTTGACAAGAAAGTGCAGAAGGGGAAGATGACGGAAGGGGAAAAATGTGAGATCCTGGGAAGAATCTCCTACAGCAGCACGTACGAAGATGTAAAAGGCGCGTATCTGATTGTGGAGGCAGTTCCGGAAAAAATAGATATAAAAAAGGAAACCTTTGCAAATCTGGATCAATATGCAGATGAGGAAACCATCCTCGTTTCCAACACTTCAGGCTTAAGCATTTCAGAGATCGCCGCAGCCACAAAAAGGCCGCACAAGGTAATGGGAGTCCATTTCTTCTATCCGGCACCCGTAATGAAGCTGGCAGAGCTTATCCGGGGGCTTGCCACCTCCGATGATACCTACCGCACGGTGCGTGAATTCGCAGAGCGCATAAAAAAGACCATTGTAGATGCCCCTGAGTTCCCGGGTTTTATCGTAAACAGAATCCTGGTTCCTATGCAGAATGAGGCGGCATTTATGGTAATGGAAGGCTGCAGTCCGGAGGATGTGGACAATGCCATGAAGCTGGGGGCGAACCATCCCATGGGTCCCCTGGAGCTTACGGATTTTGTGGGGGTGGATGTGATGCTGGCTACCATGACAGGGCTGTACGAAGGATTCCATGACAGCAAATACAGACCGTGTCCTCTGCTGGAGACTATGGTGAAGGCCGGTCATCTGGGCCGCAAGAGCGGCCGCGGATTCTATAAATACGAGTAAAGAGCAGATGTTCAGATAAGATGAGGAGGAAGCAGGATGAAAGAAGTAGTAGCAGTAAGCGGTGTAAGGCTCCCGGTGGGAGCTTTTGGAGGAAGTCTGAAAGATATTTCCGCTATCAATATGGGCGCTATGGTGGTGAAAGAGGCAGTAAAACGTGCGGGAATTGCACCGGAAAAGGTGGATGAGGTTATCATCGGACAGGTCGGACAGATTGCAGAGAATGGATTTGTAGCCAGGGCCATCAGCCTGAAGGCAGGTCTTCCCAATGAGACTACAGCATACTCTGTAAACCGACAGTGCGGATCCGGTCTTCAGGCCATTGCCGACGCTGTGATGGAGATTCAGACCGGATATGCCGACATAGTAGTGGCCGGAGGGGCGGAGAACATATCTCAGCTGCCTTATTATGTGAAGGACGCAAGGTGGGGAGCCAGAATGGGTCACAAGGTCTTTGAGGATGGAGTGATTGATATTCTCACATGGCCGTTAGGCCCTTATCACAATGGTGTAACGGCGGAAAATGTGGCAAGAGAGTACCATGTGTCCAGAGAAGAACAGGATGCCTTTGCCCTGGAAAGTCACAGAAGAGCAGTACAGGCAATCAAAGACGGGAAATTCAGGGACGAGATTCTTCCTGTGGAGTTAAAGGACCGGAAAGGGAATGTCACTGTATTTGACACCGACGAGGGCCCCAGAGACGGGCAGACCATAGAAAAGCTCCAAAAGCTCAGACCCTGTTTTGTAAAGGACGGAACGGTTACCGCGGGGAATGCATCCAGCCTGAATGACGGGGCCGCTGCAGTAGTTCTTATGAGCCGTGAGAAGGCAGAGGAATTAGGAATAAAACCAGTGCTTGCCATCAGGGGATATGCAGTGGCCGGCAATGACGGGGCCCTTATGGGCTATGCGCCTAAGCTGTCCAGCGAAAAACTGGCCGGAAAGCTGGGATTAGATTTACAGGCCATTGACATGTTTGAGATCAATGAGGCCTTTGCCAGCCAGGCAGTTGCGGTATCCAGAGATCTTGGCCTGGATATGAATAAAGTAAATATATACGGGGGAGGAATCTCCATCGGCCATCCCATTGGAGCAACGGGCGCAATTCTTACAGTGAAAGTAATGTACGAGCTGGCGCGTACGGATAAGAAGGACGCCATGATCAGCATGTGCATCGGCGGAGGTCAGGGAATCTCTATGTATGTTACAAAGTGTGAATAGAACAGCAAGAAAAACCGGATATCAGTCCGGTTTTTCTGCTGCCTGAACCTGAGGTCCGGACAACGGCTGCCTGCCGTCTCTTCGAAGGCATTCTTTGTTTTTACAGGTACTGCAGTCATGAACTGCGGCGAAGCAGTCCTGTTTGTGGGTTAGCTCCAGGATATAGCCCATACTCCTGGGGGGATGAAAGACATAGCTGTCGCTTACAGTGACTCCTGTATGCTGGTTTTTTTCTATCTTTTTTAGGATGATCTGCTGTGCTTTCCAGGGCAGCTGTTCCGGAGCTTCTAAACGCCTTTTGATTCCCACCTCCCTTCTTCTGCACTCAGCTTTTACTGCAGCAGCAACGGTGCTGTCCATAGAGAAGAGCAGCTCCTCGGCAGCCTTATCCGCCAGCAGCCCTTTCAGAAGGGTGTCCTTAGCGCAGGAGACAACATAGGGTTCTGCTCCGCTGCCCAGGGTAAGCAGACAGTACCAGTGGGTTTTGCCAAAGCAGATCCATGCACAGGGGGACACGGCGTTTCGCAGGCCCTGCACGATTTCGGGATATATTATTTCTGCTTTTTTGTAAGACGGCATCCCGGGATAACATTCTGCTGTCCGGAAGACACGCTCTTTCTCTAATGTAAAATCAAATGCAGTTATTGTTTTTACAAGTTCCACTATCATTCCCCCCGGCTTCTGTCCTGCTGTATTCATTTCTACTTAAATACTACGGTATAGATCTGTACCAGCATGATCACAGCCAGTACCATATAAAACATCCGCCGGACCGTCCTCTGGCTGATCAGGTCAGTGACCTTCCGGCCGATCAGACCGCCGCAGATCCCTGCAGGCACGCAGTAGAGCACCAGGGAGAGATCTGCATATCCGCTCATGGTATAGCGTACCATAGAACCGGAGGTGGTGAGAAGGGTGATTAAGATACTCTGTATCGCCGCCTCCTTTGGCTCCAAATCCAGGAAGACCAAAAGCACAGTCATCAAGAACGGACCGCCCCCTATGCCGAAAAAGCTGGAAAGCATACCGCAGCTCATGCCGAGAAGTACCTTGAGGAGAGGATTCTCCACGGCCTTCATCTTTACTCTCTCCCGAACAATTACAGATACCAGCATGACCAGAATTGCAGCCAAATACGCTTTGTTCACAGTATCTGCAGGGACATATGCCATCATGGAAGCGCCTACAAAGCTGCCGGCAATCCCTCCGAAGCCCATATAGACAATATTATTTAGTTTTACCTTATTGCCCTGTGCCTTATAGGTAATCAGATTTGTAGCTGCCATAGCAAGGACTGTGAAGGATGAGGTGAAGGAGGCCAGACCCTTTGAGACATCAAAGAGATTCAGCAGGGGCCGCAGGATCATACCTCCCCCCACACCTACTACTGTGCCGATGACAGTGGCTGCTAAAGCTAATATGAAGTAAACCATGGGATCCCCTCTTCCTTAAAATAGTTTCATGCCTTTGCAGAATTGGTAAGCTCCCATGATAATCAGCATGGTGTACACAAGAACAGACACGAGTTTTTTGTTGAACTTCTTAAACAGGTGAAGGCCTGCGATGCCGCTGATGATAACGGCAACGGCTCCGGGTATCAGGTATTTTACGGTCTCAGTGGTGTAGGAACCTGACATAAATTTGAGGATAGTGGCCCACCCGTACATCATAAAGAAGTTAAATTCGATACAGGCTTTATACTGAAGGGGGGAATCTGCCGCCGCATTATAGTAGATGGCCAGAGGCGGTCCCCCAATGTTCAGAAGACCTGTAAAAACACCGGCTACAAATCCCGCGATTCCGCCGTTTGCATAGGTGGGTTTTATCTTAATGGTTTTTTTCATGGTGGCAAAGAAATAAATGCCTACAATCACAAGGAATACGCCCAATACCAGCTGCATCGTGGTGGCTGTTGTAAATGTCATAATCCATGCACCGATAGCTGTGCTGATAAAGGATACCACGAGGGGTACAACACTCATTTTCCAGTTGATATTTTTATGGAGCTTAATGGTCATCTGGATACCAATAATTGTGAGCATAGCCGGGGTCAGTGCCGATGCTTCCGGAAGGGCAATAACCAGAGGAAGAAAGGACATCCACACCATAGCGGATCCAAAGCCTGTGATACCCTGGACAAACGCTCCGGCAAAAGCAATAACAAATACCATAATATAAGTAAACATAATCATTTCACCTCCCAAGGTCTGATTATAGTAGATTTGCTACAGCACTTTGTACATAGGGTGTTCTTTTGTCAGGGGACAGATTCCCCCGGAGCGCTTCCCGTAGACGTGGAATGCGTTTACTGCCGCAACAGAGGGCATAACCCAGCGGCATCCGTCCAGGGGACCGATAAATAGAAAATTACATCCGTTTGCTGCCAGATAGGAGTTAACTGATGCATCCACGGCTCTGAACTGTTCAGTGCTGATGGTTTCCTTGTTTCTTAGCCAGGGGCTGGCATAGGTGGCGTTTGACGGCGCCGTACCGACCGGAATTCCCAGTTCCTCTTTGATCACTCTGGCGGCATAGGGGATGGTCCCCATATTAGAGAGATCCAGCGCGGGAATATCTACCATGATTTTCGTCATTCCAGCCCGGGCTGCTTTGTCCAGGAAGCCCTCCTTTCCTCCCTTGCCAGTGAGTACCTTATATGGTCCGTCAGCCTTTTTGCTGCCGGGATTGTAAGCCTGAATGACAGACGCCTGAATGGGAAGCCGGGACAGAACCTCCAGCTCCTCTGAGGTGCTGAAGCCATTGATGGAGTTATAGACGATTCCGTCCAGCATCCCCCTGCGGTTAAGCTCCTGAAGTGCTGCAATCCGTACCTCAGGCAGAGTTGCATTTAATAATATCGGGGCATCAGTAATACCTTTTAAAAATGTTATATACCGGATCAGGGCTTCCGGGGTATTGCCGATAACGTCAAGCATGTACTTTACCCCCAGCTGCTCGGATAATGCATTGCAGGTTTTTATCAGGGCACCTGCCTTTTCTTCGTCAAAGCTTCCGGTCTGCGGATCCTTTACAATCCGGTGATTCATATAAAATATACTGCCGATGAGTACCGTGGGGATTTCCCCGTAATCGCCCCCGATCCTTACGTTGCCAATTGTAAAATCCTTTTCAAAACAGTCGTATAATTTTTTTTGCTCCATAAAAGTTAACCTCCGCTTGGTGCCGGGCATTCAGGCTGACCCGTTCCGCTTAACATTTTCCGTATTTTTTCATAGCGTGCATCCAGGCTTTCACCAGCTCCGGCTTTGAGGTATCGTTAAGCATATTGGGTCCCATCAGGAAAAAACCTTCATATCCCCTGGCATATGTATCGATATATTCTTTTACCAGGGTCTCCATCTCATCCTCTGTCAGATTGGCAAAGGCCGCAGGCGCTATTCCAAACCACAGGCACGCCCCGTAAGACTTCAGAATATCCAGGATTCTCTTAATATCACAGTTTAATGCCCAGGGCGTTGCCACATGAAATACGGTATTGCCGGCCTCGCAGGACTCTATAACAAATTTCTCGATATCAGCAACCTCATCAATGCCGGACTGGGAATGCCATCTTACCCCGGGCGGGGTCATGCATGCCAGCGCTTTCTGAATCTTCATATAGGCAGGCATAAATAATTCGTTGTATTGTTTGGGGCTGCACAGGGACGGAGATCCGGTGGCGTCTGCCATTGAGATGCCCACGGCACCCCGATCCAGAAGGGCTTTTCCTATAGTTATTGTCACGTCAGCACAGTAGTCCAGCAATTCCCGGACAAAATCCGGCCTCCTTTTCATATCAACTACAAACTTGCTGGCACCTCTCAGGCAGCAGGCAAGGGAGATGGGTCCGCTTAAATGGCCGATAACAGGGTAAATGTCTCCAATCTTCTCTCTCAGCAGCGCTACGGTATCCAGAACTACCGGAAGCCTTCCGTCTGTTTCCGGGTTAATTGCTTTCAGGAGCTTCAGATCCTCAGGCTTTTTCAGCACGGCAGCCTTTGGAACGGAGACTGCGTCCTCAATCATATCAATGTCTACACCCATTATTTCCGGTGTTACAGAGTAGAGGTCCACGTTCGTCCATATAGTGTCAAACCCGAATTCAACTAACCCTGCCAGCATGGATTCACATTCTTTCAGATAATCGGTCTCCAGGTCACGTACCTTATAATCCACCAAATACCTGGGGTATTCTCTGTAAAATGCCCAGGCCATAAGGCGGTCCGGTTTTGCGTGGTGGACGTTTACGCAGTTGAATCTTTCCAGGGGAGTCATCCGTTCCCCGGAATTCATTACCTGTTCATGCAGCTGTGCGGCCAGCCTGTCAATTCTTTCATTTGATTTCATAAATTAGCACTCCTTCCCCGGACTATGCCTGTAAATCATCCATTAAACGGTTACACACCCGAATACACTCATTTCCGTTTTTAGACCATGCATCCGCCAGTACCTGCGCTGCAGTCTCGGGATTGGTGGAAGCCCCGCCGATGGTGATTTTTACTTTACCCCTCAGTCCCTCGGCTTCCAGCTTTTCCGCCGTTTCCTTCATATACTTAGTAGTCTGCAGCATGGGGTTAGACATGGCGAGGATATCGGCATTGACCTCTTTTACTTTACTGATGAAGGTGTCCGGGGCTACATTAGTACCTAAGTCATAGACTTTGTAGCCCGCCCCGCTCAGCATAGCCGCAACTATATTCTTTCCGATTTCCTGGCTGCATTCCTTTACCACTCCAATTACTACGGTTCCTTTGTCTTCTCCATCCTTTTGTTCCAACAGGGGCTTCAGAATATCCAGTGCTTCTGTCATGGCGTCCGCAGAAGCGGCCAGATCCGGAACAAAATACTCTTTCTGGTCATACTTGTCTGAGACCATCTGCATACCCACAACCAGAGCCTTGTCAATAATATCCGCTGCCGGAATTCCCGCATCCAGCGCTTCCTGGACAAGCTCCGCCGCATCGTCCCCTTCTCCGTCCACAATCACGTCAATGATAGGCTGAAAATCAAAATCGCACATAAAATACCTCCTTTGGTTCACTTTTTACGGGTTACTATTTAAAATATAGCGCTATAAATAAACACAGAGTGTTTATATACATTTAAACGTATATACGTTTATACCTTTATAAAAAGCGCAAGAATACCAGATGTATTCTAATGCGCATGGCTTTCCTATTCATCTTGTTACACTAAAATAATATCGGCATCTGTCGCCGCGGATCAGTGCATGGCTGTATATTGCCGGTTTATTATCATGCTGATAAATGACACGGTCCATGACCAGTGCAGGCAGACCTTCGTCAAGATCTAAAAGTTTTGCATACTTCTCGTTAATAATGGTGGGCTCTACAAATGCGGAAACCCGGGTCAGATTAATATTATAATCCTGTACGAGTATCTCAGTCAGCAGCTCAGTATCGAAGTTGCGCTGCTCCAGACCTGGAAACGCAGCGGCCTCCAGATAGTTTTCCTCGTAGATCCAGGGCTCTTCATCAGCCCAGCGGATGCGGATGAGATGAATTACTTCTGATTTTTTATCTATCTCCAGTCTGTCAGTGATGCTTCTCTTGCCCGGAATGACTTCTTTTAATAAGGTCTGTGTCTTAAGAGTAAGTCCCTGCTTCCGGATTCCCATGCCGAAGCTGTAATCCCCCAGAAGGTCATGGTTCAGACTGGGCCTTCTCACACAGGTGCCCTTTCCCCGTTCCTTTGTAACATACCCTTTTTCCGCCAGCATATTGATTGCCTGCCGTACAGTTCCACGGCTTAGTCCAAAGGTATCGCACAGTTCTGACTCTGACGGAAGGAGATCTCCTGACTTCAGGACTCCTGTCTGTATTAAATGGTAGATCTGCTCTTTCAGCTGATAATATAAAGGCACCATACTCTGTCTGTCCAATGTAATGTCCAAAGTGGTGACCAAAATTTTACCTCCTTTTTGCTACGGTTTCTTATGAAGTGGTTTCAATATAACATATAAACGTATAGACGTCAATACAATTGGCGATTAGTATAATATTTAACGAAAATTTCGTGATAACTCCATAAGTTATCTCATCTTTTTTGTGCATTATAACTTGTAAAACACACATATATGTTTTTACTGACAATCTGTGGAGGAGAAATTTTGAACGAAAAGGGTCTGAAATGAAGGAGAGCCAGCATCCTGCGGGGGATGCTGGCTTTAGAAAAAGAAAAAGTTTTGCGTTAGGTTGTTGGCCTCTTAACAATTATTATAATACAGGTAAAATGTGATGAATCTGTGATGAAGAGTTGAAAAAAATATAAACTGTGTATAAAGACTTTGGGAGTAAGATGACTTGCTAAAGCTTATGTAGGCATGGGCGCCCTCAAAATGGTTTTAAATCAATATAAATAATATTCTTATAAAAAAGAAGTATATATTTATTGAAAAACTTTCCGTGTTTCTGTACTGTTATGATGAAAGAATAGTTTTATTATTAAATATCAAATAGCGGTCATGCTTGTATGGGCGTAATGGAGGAAAAATGAAAAATACTATTATCTTTGATCTGGATGGTTTGCTCATAGACAGTGAGCGTATAACCTGCCGGCTATATCAGCATATGCTTTCTCAATATGGATGCTCTTTATCTCTTTCTGAATATGCAGAATATTACAGTGGAAAAACAGCAGTGGAAAATATGACAGATCTGGTGAATGCCTTCAGAATCCCCTTAACAGTGCGGGAGGGTTTGAATAGGATGGGAGAATTAGAGCACAGATATCTGGAGGAGGGAATTCCTCTGAAAAAGGGAGCAGGAGAATTGCTTTTTTATCTAAAAGAAAATAAGTATAAGACAGTACTGGCTTCATCTAGTACTGAGGACAGGGCGATAAAGATTCTGGGCTATCATCATTTAACAGATATTTTTGATGCCATGGTTTTTGGCGCAGAGGTAAAGCGGGGAAAGCCTGAACCGGATGTGTTCCTGAAGGCTTGTGAGAAGATAAAAGAGCCGGCGGAAAATTGCCTTGTTCTTGAGGACAGTGAAGCGGGAATACAGGCAGCATTTGCGGCTGGCATTCCAGTAATCTGTATCCCCGATGTAAAAAAACCTGCTGTGAAATATCTGAGGTTAACTGCGGCAGTTCTGGACTCTTTGGCAGAGGTAAAAGGTTATCTGGAAAAAGACACACCCTAGTACAGTCTTGATAAGTTTCGGTGAATATAGCAACCGCTGTACAGCTTTATGGTGTCTGATTAGAAACAGACTGCAGATAATTTTTTCTATATTGGCTGGGAGAGCACCTCATATATTTTCGGAAGACCTCTGCATAGTAGGAAGGACCAGAAAAGCCTGCTTGAATGGCGATTTCGGTAATTGGAAAGTCCTCCTGCCGCAGCAGAGGAAGGCTCTTTTCTATTCGGTATTGCAGTAGAAAATCAAAAGGAGTCTGGTGTAGTGTTTTCTTAAAAAGCCGGCAGAATTCGCTTTTGCTGGTATGACTTGCAGCTGCTATCTGGTCTAATGTGATGGGATCGGTATAATTATCATAGATAAAGGCCAGAGAATTTTTTAGACGCCGCAGCTGCTTGTTTCTAACATTTTGTGAAATTTGATTTTGTCTGGAGATACGAGTTAAATATTCCTGATAATAACGAAACACATAGTACCAGAATTCGCAGAGAATTCCCTGTATTAGAAGCTCATACCCCAATTCCTGGGCTTGCGTAACTTTTATAAGCTTTTCAATAAGAGGCCTGAGAGGGCCATATTCCTCCTTTTCTCCATTAAACAGAGCATAAGAGAAATTTACATCCTGGACGAGAGGGTTTATATAAACTTCTTCTGTGCGGCTGTGCTCAAAGCCATGGATAATAAGAGGATCGAGACAAAAACAAAAATACGTACAATCACTGTTCTGATATTGCTCGCCGGCATGAAGTACGTTGGCGTTTACGAATAAGATATCTCCCTTTCTCAGATGAAAGGACTTTTGATTCGCAATATAGGTCATCTCGCCGTCTACGACATAAGTAACCTCAATCTCAGGATGCCAGTGTGCAGGAAAACTACAAAAGGGATACATGGAAAGTACTATATTGAGAAGGTTAAAGGGAAAACTGAAGTCTCCTTGAGGGTTCAGTTCTCGCATGTTTTTATCAATGATAATCTCTCTGTTCATAATAAAGAACCTCCCTATCTTTGCCTTGTTATTATAACTCTAATTATATAACAAATTTGTGAGAGAAAACAAGTCTAATCGTTAAATATCTCACAAATAAGTGATAAATAGACAAAAATATCTAAAAATAATCTGACATAAGGTACTTAATTTAATATAAACCTAATGTGCTCCTTAGGACAGATATATTGCCAAAAAGGTTCAATTCGCAGAGGACAGAGGATGTTTCATTTATAAGCAATATAGTGATTAGAACTGCAAATATTGTTATAGGATAAGGGTACTTTAGGATATAAAATATACTTAACAGATAAGCAAAAAACAGATAGAAGAAAATACGACAGCAGTTCTGCTTATATAAAGAAAGACTGGTGGAATTATGGAAGCATTACAAATTGTAGTTGTGGAAGACGACGCAATTATATTGTGTGGTCTGAAGATGCAGCTTGAAAAAATGGGACATACTGTAGCCGGAATTGCATTGAATGGAGAGGATGCCGTCCGGATTATCAGGAAAGAACAACCGGATTTTGTGCTCGCTGATATAAATATTCCGAAGAAAGACGGGTTGACGGTGGTCAAAGAAGCTTGTCTGGAAAATATGATACCAACTGCTATTCTGACAGGACATTATGCAGATGATTTGTTAAAGCAGGCCAATATTCCCTGTGTATACGGATATCTGATGAAACCAGTCAGTTTTGAACAATTGGGGGCTACGATAGAGCTTGCCTGGAGCAGACATAAAAATCTTTTGGAGACAGAAAACCGGGCAATCAAATCGGAGATACTATTGGAAGAAAGAAAACAGATAGAACGCGCCAAGGGTATCATCATGGATACACTTGGTCTAAAAGAGGAAGAGGCCATGAAATATATCCAGAAGATGGCCAAGGATCAGCGGAAAAAACTGGTTGTGGTCTCAAGGGAGCTTATCAGAGCCAGGGAGAAAAATAGTATATGATAAAGGATGCATTATGTTTGTTATAAATCACGTGACAGGAGTAGACTGCACGGTACTTATGAATTTCTTTTTTCAGCAGGAAAGGGGGACGACGCAGGTCCTGCTTTCCCAGGATACCGTTTTCCTGGATGAATTGCAGGATGTAATTACAGGAAAAAGGCGGATATGTGAGGGTGAGATTCTTCTGGATGGAAATAGGTTGGACAGAGCGGATTGCTGTTTTATTGATCGGACAATACAGGTGTACAGACAGCAGAGTATAGCAGAAAATATTTTCCCGGATAAAAGCTTTTTCGAAATTCGGAGGAAAAAGACACAGGAGTCTCTGCTAGAATTAATGAGAGAGACAGGGCTCGAGCTGGATATTAGGAAAAGGACTTCTCAGTTATCGGTCAATGACAGCCTGTTTGTTGAGATGCTTAGGTTCTATGAAAGAAATCCGAGTTTGCTGCTTGTCAGAGATATCAGCAATTATATTTCTGCAGAAACGCACTTGGCCTTTGTTAGTGTGCTGAATAAGATGAATGAGAGAGGGACAACAATTTTATACTTGACAAATCGTATTGAAACTGCAGTCAGAATACGTGCAGACCTTTCAGTGATTCGAAACTGCGCAGTGGAAAAAACATACAAAGCGGTGGATGTGGCGGCTAATCCAAGCAGTATCTTTTTGGATTCTTTTGGGGACTCTGTAGAAAAAAGTATCGAAAAAAAGGAAGAACAGTTTTTGTTGTCCCTGCATAAATTGAACCATCATAGTCAGAGCGCTAAGGTGGAAAAAGACATAAAAAATATGCTGTTAACCTTTTCTCAATATGCGAAGTATGAGATGTCTGCCTCCTCAGGTGTGATTTATTTGATTAGTCAGGAAGAGCAGAGAATCATTGAAAAGGTCGATAGCAGCGCTGAGATGGTACCTTGTGCTCCAACGCTCCGGCAGGATATTGTGCTGCAAATGGCCGGTCAGAATACGATATCATATTTAACAGATGAGGTCAGGGAGTTTTCCGCTTTATTTACGGAGGATGCCAGCATTCCTATGACCATGATATGCCTGGGAATGGAGTTTGACAGCGGGTTCTCTCTGCTGCTTCAGATGAATTATGACTGCCGATATATTTACACCAAAAAGGATTCTGCAATGCTGCAGTGGATTGCTCAGGAAGTAGGCGTTTATCTTGAAAACGCGGTTCTTATGGGAAATTCTATATTACTGCGCGAAAGCCATCATCGGATTAAAAATAATCTGCAGATTATTGTGAGCCTGCTGGAAATGGAGAAGATAGTTTTCCCAAATGCCATGCAGAAGGCGGATATGAGCCAGAGATTGGATGCTGTATTTGACGGAACAATCAACAGAATCAAGTGTATAGCCAGTATTCATGATTTATTGGCAGTCAAGAACGGCATTTCCTCCTGTGAGATTGGGAAAATCAGTAAAACAGTATGTGATTTTTATAATACGCTGGCTCATATAGAAATCGAGGCAGAAAGGGTGCTAGTTCCCTATTCAAAGGCTGTTTCCGTGGCACTGGTGATTAATGAGCTGGTATGCAACAGCGTGAAACATAATGCGGTACACAGGGGAGAAAGATTTGAGATCACTATTGCTATCCGGCGTCTGCGGGAAGAGCACGGGATACAGATTTTGTGTAAGGATAATGGAATTGGATTTCCGGGGGAGATGTCAAAAACAGAAGGTACAGGTATTGGGCAGATGATCGTGGAATCTGTGATCGTACTTGAGTTTGAAGGAACCATTGAAAGGTATAATGATGGAGGCGCGAATATAAAGATTGTCATTCCGGAAAAGGCCATGCTCCCAATAGAAAAGAGAGAAATACCAACATAAATAGGTAAAATTGCACAAAAATAGCAATGTAAATCAGTAAAAAATAAACAAATAATGAATTTATCATAAAAAAGCTTGACTATATGTTGTATATTGTGTATGATATATTTACCGTAAAGCAATGGTTGCTGAACGTCTTGTTAATAATGAGAATTGAACTATGGGAGTTCATATTTTATGTACATGTAAGGTGCATAGAATATGGGCTTTTTTTGTTGTAAAAAGGATTTAGCAAATAGCTATCTACTAAAAAATTTGTGTTTGGGAGGTTTCAGTATGAGTGAATATGCTGTCTCCATGGAGCATGTGACGAAAACGTTTTCAGGAGTGAAAGCATTAAAGGATGTGCAGCTTCACGTAAAGCCTGGAGAGGTCATGGCTCTGTTGGGAGAAAACGGAGCAGGAAAATCTACCATGATGAAGATATTGTCCGGTATTTATACGAGGGATACGGGAGAAGTGGAGATTTTTGGAAAAAAAGTTGGAAAAACCATGAATGCAAAGCAGGCACAGGAACTGGGAGTGGCCATCATTCATCAGGAGCTAAAGTTGTGCCAGCATCTTTCTGTTGCTGATAACATGTTTCTTGGAAGAGAGCTTGTAAAGAAAGGCAAGATGGACAAAAAAGAAATGTATCATCAGGCAAAGGTGCAGCTGGAAAAGCTGGGGGTAACGGAGCTGGATCCGGATACCATTGTGGGAACACTTTCCATAGGACGGCAGCAGATGGTTGAGATTGCAAAAGCACTTTTGATTAACGCGAAAATTCTGATTATGGACGAACCATCATCTGCATTGTCTAATGCGGAGATTACGGAAATGTTCCGGATTGTTCGTGAGCTTCGGGGGGCGGGAACAGCAATTATCTACATAAGCCATCGTCTGGAGGAGCTCCATCATATTGTTGACCGTGTAACGATTATGCGGGATGGTATGTATATTGCAGATGGAAATTTTAAAGATTTTACAATGGATCAGATTATCGCAAATATGGTCGGACGTGAAATTACAGAACAGTTTCCAAGATCAAAGGTTCCCCGGGGAAAGAAGATCCTGGAGGTGAAAAACCTGAATGCGGGAAAACTGGTACGGAATGTGGACTTCGATGTGTATGAAGGTGAAGTTCTTGGTTTTGCTGGGTTGATGGGGGCCGGGAGAACAGAAACCATGAGGGCAATCTTTGGTGTGGATTCTGTGGAATCAGGGGAGATCATTATGGATGGCAGGATATTGTCTATTAAGTCACCTAATGATGCAATTTGCCAGGGCATTGTGCTGGTGCCCGAGGATAGAAAGAAAGAAGGTCTTTGTACAAACCTCTCTATACGTGAAAATATCGCATTGCCAAACCTGGATAAGATTTGCAGGGCAGGGGGGATGGTAGACCAGGGAGAAGAAAAAAAAATTGTTGAAAAAGGAACCAGCTCTCTCGCTGTCAAAATGGCAAATGCAGACACTGCGGCTGATAGCCTTTCCGGAGGGAACCAGCAGAAGGTGGTGGTGGCAAAGTGGCTTGCAAGAGATTCCAGAGTGATTATCTTTGATGAGCCCACCAGGGGTATAGATGTTGCTGCAAAAACGGAGATTTATCAGATTATTAATCAATTAAAGAAAAATGGTATTGGTGTCATTGTAGTATCTTCGGAACTGCCAGAGATTATGGGAATTTCAGATCGTTTGCTGGTTATGTGCAATGGGAGAATTACGGGCGAACTTAATCCGTATCTGACAGGTGAAGAAGAGATTATGACATGCGCCACCAAATTCGGAAGTAATGAGGCGTAATTGATGGAAAAGGAGAAACCAAATATGAAGAGAGAAAGTAGATTTCAAAGATGGATTTCAGCCCCAGGAACGGCTTCCGTTCTTACGGCTTTTGCCGGAGCAGCGGTTCTGATTATAGTATTTACATTTATAAATAAGAATTTTGCATCCAAAAACAACCTGATGTCCCTAAGCAGAGCAATCTGTCCATATCTTCTAGTTGGCATTGGCCAGGGTATTGTCTGTATTACAGGCAACATTGATTTATCCATTGGTTCAGTGCTGGGTATGTCAGCCATGATGTCCGCAACTATGATTTGCAGGGGAGTAAATCCTATTGTGGCAATACTGCTTACGATAGCTGTCTGTCTGCTGGTGGGACTGGTGAATGGAGTGCTTATAGGAAAGTTTCAGCTTCCCTCTTTTATTGGCACTCTGGGGACAATGACCATCTGCCGGGGTATTGCAGAAATTGTAAATGGCAACTACAATACCGGCGATATTGGAACTACTCCTCTTGTGACAGCCATCCGGGATCTGTTTTACTATGGAAAAGTGGGGGTCCTTTATAAATGTGTGATTGTATCCGCTGCCATTTGGTTAGTCTTTAACTACACTATGAACCATACCAAAACAGGACGCCATATTTACGCAATCGGATCTAATAAAGACGCTGCATTTTTCTCTGGGGTCAATGTATTTGCAACAATTACAAAAGCATATGTAATTTCAGCGTTTGTATCCTGCATCGCAGGCCTGGCGGTTATGTCGGCGGCTGGTATGGGAGCTATGCAGGCGGGCTTAAGTTATGAGATGTATGGCGTTGCAGCGGCTGTTATTGGCGGCATATCTACCCTTGGCGGCAGCGGACATTTAGCAGGCGTGATTGCAGGTGCGTCTGTATGGGCGATACTGCAAAATGGTTTGACACTTGCTAATATTCCAGTAGGAATGAGAAATATTATTATCGGCATCATTGTTGTTGTCTGCGTTTTAATGGATATTATCCGCAGAAAGAAATACTAAATATTTAAATTTTTGAAACGGATGAAAAACTGATTTGAAAGAAGAGAATAAAAAACAACAAGAACAAAGATGGAGGTTAAAATGAAAAAGAAATTATTAGCTATTTTAGTAAGCGCAGCAATGGCAGTTTCGCTAGCAGCATGTGGGGGGCCTTCTGAAAGTGCATCTGTGGATGGGGAGCAGGCCGCAGGAGAAAACGCAGGATCAGAAGGAGTTTCAGCAAAAGTCGCTGTTATTACCATGGATCAGGTAAATGTTTATTGGTCTTACATTGCGGAAGGCGCAAAAGCCCAGGCGGAAACCTACAATGCAGAAGGAAATAATATTGAGGTGGAATGGCTTGCGCCGGAAACTGCGGACAATACACTTCAAATTCAGCAGATTGAGTCAGCTATTGCCAACGGCGTAGATTATATTGCGATTGCATGTATTGATACCACTGCACAAAACATGGCTCTTCAGGAAGCAATTGATGCAGGAATTAAAATAATTTATGTAGACTCTCCGGCGGAACTGGAAGCAGAGGTTACCTTTGCGACAGATAATTATCAGTGTGGTGTGGATGCTGGTGAGTATATGATGAAGACTCTGCAGGAAAAGGGGATTAAGGGTGGCTTGATTGGTATTATTGATGGGCAGGCTGGATCCAACACCTGTACCAGCCGCTATGAAGGATTTGCATCTGTATTTGAAGGTACTGGTTATGAGATTAGCGAGCGTATGTTCTGCGAAGGGGATGTAGCAAAGGCACAGGAATTCGCAAACACCTTAATCAACAATGGAGCAGTTGGACTTTACGGCACCGACAATAACGCTACCAATGGTCTGGGGGCCGCGATTGGGGATGCAAAGAATAATGGCATTGAAGTTTTGGGGATGGGATGGGATACATCGGATAAAAACATTACCTATATTGAGAACGGTTCTCTGCTAGCATTTATGGCTCAGAATCCGGACTTGATGGGTGCGTACGCAATTGATACAGTCGTATCTCTGGAAAAGGGAGAAGCGATTTCCGAGACTTCTGTGAATACAGGCGCTACCGTAGTTACCACTGAAAATGTAGGGGATTATAAATAAATAGTGTAACAGGCAGTCATAATAAAAATTTTCAATTGATTATATTTTTAAAATTTCAAATCAGTTATTTCGGAAGCTATCCTTTAGCATTTTGGGATAGCTTCCAGCTAATAGGGTAAGAAAACAGGGTGAATGGATTGGAAAGGCAGGCAAATATGAAGAAGGTTGCGTTGATTACAGGTGGATCGAATGGTATTGGCAAAGGTATTGCATATAAATTAGCGGAGGAAGGCTATGATATCGCTTTCACTTATGCTTCAAATCTAAAAGCAGCAGAGGAAGTTAAGGCTGAATTGGAGGCAAGAGGGAGCAGGGCAGCATTTAGCCAGGCGGATTTAAGAGAAGCTGCGGAGGCGCAGAAGGTGGTGGACTGGGCACATGCCGAAATGGGTAGAATTGATGCCATGATTATTAATGCGGGTTTGGATGGAAGACATAGTGTGCTGACTGCCGTACAGAGGGATTACGATGATTTCTTTCATATGAATCTCCGTGCCTCTATGATGCTTTGCGGAGCGGCAGCACGCTATATGATTAAAGATAAGATTAAGGGAAACATGATCTTCATTACCTCGTCCAGAGGAGAACGCGCTTATGCTGATGATTTTATGTATGGAATGACGAAAGCAGCGCTTAAAAGAGCATGTGAATCTATTGCCATTGATCTTTCGCCGTATGGAATTCGTGCAAACTGTGTAGCTCCGGGGGCGACCTGGACACATGCCGGCGCAGCGCACGAAACTCTGATGGACGGCGGGGTGCCTATGGGGCGTATTGGAACTCCCGAAGATACAGCGGATTTAGTAGCCTATTTGATTTCAGATAAAGCATTTATGATTGATGGAACTCAAATCCGTATTGACGGCGGATTAATCCTTTCCGGACTGCCGGAAGGTTGGGCAGAGGCCAAATTCCTGGATCCGGAATGGACCAAAAAAAATTACAATAAGTTTATGGAGGAGTATTTTCCTGAGACATAGACAGTAGACTGTGCAGTCATTCCAAGTAGGGATGGCTGCTAATTTTTTTCCACTAATTTCCTGGTGTATTTTTATGTTTAAACGAAGGGTGGATGGTATAATATAGGCCCAGCCAGAGCTTATTAGCGCGGATAATTTTTACATGTATATTTTATGTTTGATCCAATTTCAATAATATTGTTATAAAACGGGAGCATATCCTTATTGAAAAATCTTCTCTTTTTCCTTACTATTGTGACATAAGCATAAAACAAATGCGATATACCAATGGAAAATGCGCATTATAACAAGGTATTATCTGGTGATGGGAGGGAAATAACTAAAAAATATATAAAAAGTTTTGCGGATAGGGAGAAATTAGTGACGAAAGTATTGTTGCTATATGAGGAAGGAAAGATGATATGGGATCTGATTGTGCCGATCTGGTAGGTAAAAATATGGAATGCAGGAGGTGAAAACATGCCAGAAAAACAGGATAAGAGCGGGCATAAAAATGAAGAAAAGGAACTTGTCTGTAGTATGAGGGGGATCTCCAAGGTTTTTGGCCGTGTCAAAGTAATTGAAGACATTAAATTAGATGTGTATGCGGGTGAAGTGCATGCTTTGATGGGGGAGAACGGAGCTGGAAAAAGTACACTGATGAAAATATTATGTGGACTTTATACAAAAACTGAGGGTACTGTGGAGTTGTTTGGCAAGGAAGTAGAGTTTCATTCCATACATGATTCGGAAGCAGCTGGGATCGGCCTGGTTCCGCAGGAAATAGACTTGTTTCCGGAGCTGTCGGTAACGGAAAATCTGTTTGTGGGACGGAAGAAACCAAGAACGAAATTGGGAGTTTTTGACTGGGGGAGGATGCATGAGGAGGCGAGAGCAGTCTTTAAGCGGCTGGGTGTTGAAATTGATGTTACGAAACTTGTAAAAGTTATGTCAATGGCCAACTGCCAGTTGATAGAGATAGCCAGAGCTTTGCTTCGTGATGCACGGATAATGATTTTTGATGAGTCCACAGCTTCTTTGACAGATCCGGAGATTGAGCAGCTTTTCCGGGTGATTCGGGATTTGAAAACTCAAAATGTTGGTATTATATACATTTCACACCGTATGGATGAAATCTTTCAGATTTGTGACCGTATTACGGTATTGAGAGACGGGCAGTGGATTGCCTGTGAAAAAGCATCAGATTTGGATTATGATCAGCTGGTTAAATTAATGATTGGACGTTCTAGCAGTCAGCTTTTTACCAGAGAGAAATCTGAACCTGGAGAGGTTTTGCTGGAAATTGAGAATTTGAGCAGCGGAAACAAATTCCGGGATGTGAGCTTTGAGCTTCGCGCTGGGGAAGTCGTTGGACTTGCCGGGCTGGTAGGCGCAGGAAGAAGCGAAATTGCGCAGACGATCTTTGGTATTCTAAAAAAGGACAGCGGTAAGATCAAACTCAGAGGAAAAGAAGTCAGTATTGACGATCCTGGCAAGGCAATGGATCTGGGAATTGCATATCTTCCGGAAGAAAGGCGCTCCCAGGGGTTGATACTTCCTATTAGTATACGGCGTAATATTACCCTTGCATCTTTGAAAAAGATTTCAAAGAAAGGTCTAATTGATCGAAAACGAGAAAAAGAGCTGGCTTCCAATTATATTTCTACATTCTCCATAAGGGGAGCTACCTTGGACAAACCTGTGATTGAACTGTCTGGAGGTAATCAGCAGAAGGTTGTAATTTCTAAGATACTTGCCCGTGAACCGGATATTCTTTTAATTGATGAACCTACGCGAGGCATTGACATAGGGGCTAAGTCAGAGATTTATAAATTAATTGATGAACTTGCACAGCAGGGAAAAGCAATACTTATGATTTCATCAGAATTAACAGAGGTTATCTCATTGTCGGATCGGGTAGTTGTTATGTACGAAGGCAGAAAGGCGGGGGAATTCGCTCGTGAGGAGATTACCCAGGAAAAGATTGGTGCAGCCTCTTCCGGACTAATGGATCAGGGAAGTGCGGTTGACGAGGGAGGTGTAATGTAATGCCCAAAAAAAATATAAGTTCTGGAATAAATGGGGGAGCAGGTAGGAAAATTGCGAATCTGTTTTTATATCCGCCTACCCCTTGTATAATCCTTATTGTTGTACTGTTGTTGCTTTTTTCGGTGATTGCACCTGGATTTGCTACGTTTGCAAACTTTCAGGCAATTGTGATCCAGGTGGCATACATAGGCGTGATCGCCCTTGGACTGAATTTTGTTATATTGCTTGGTGAGATTGATGTTTCTGTTGCTATTATCATGTTACTTTCCGCCTATGCATTCTCGGTCGTTACAATTATAACGGATCAAGTGTTTTTTGGAGTGGCAGCAGCTCTTATTGCAGGCGCACTATTCGGTACCGTGAACGGATTACTCGTTGCAAAGCTGCAATTGATTTCCTTCATTGCTACTTTAGCTACTAAATTTATGGTTCGTGCACTACTTTTAATATATTGCGGCGGAGGAGCATTCAAGACAAACGCTGATCTGCCAGAGAATGTGAAAAAAGTTACAAAAATGCTGGCAATGGGCACCATTAAAGTACCGGCAGAACAGAGGTGGCTGAGTGTCGGCAAGATATTTGGAATTAGCGTATCTGTTTATATATTGCTAATTGTATTATTTGTGATTTTGATGGTCTCCAAGAATACGAACTGGGGAAGAAATGTATTTGCGTTAGGGGGGAATAATCGTGCTGCTGTTGTCGCCGGTATCCCTGTGCACCGCACAAAGATTTTAGCATACACCGTATGCGGGCTTTGCTGTGGTTTGGGCGGCGTTTTGTATATATGTCAGTCCGGCACTATTCAGCCGATGGCGGCTAATGGCGGAGAAATGAATATTATCGCGGCGTGCGCAATTGGCGGAACTTCCATGTCTGGAGGCCGCGGCGCGGGAATTTCTCCATTTGCTGGAGCTATTCTTATTGGAATTATTCTGAATGCCACTTCGGTTATGGCGATTTCTGGTTCCTGGCAGGACTTCTTCATTGGGGCCATTGTTTTACTGTCCGTTGTATTCGATATTGTACGTAGAAAGGTGGTGGACAATATCTATGTTTAATACTGTAGAACCAGCAAAACAAGTAAATAATAAGAAAAGATTTGATATAAAAGAGTTTGCAAAGACGGATAAAGCAAGGATGATTATTCTGATTGCAATTATTGTTATAGAGGTGATTGTCTTCTCGTCTAATCCCAAATTCCTTACCGCCAGTAATTTGTTAGATGCATTTCGTACCTATACAGAAATTGCAATTATTGCGTTGGGTATGACTTTTGTTCTGATGTCAGATGGTATTGACCTTTCCGTTGGATCTTTACTTGCATTGGTATCCATTACAATTGGTTTTACCCATAAGGCGGGATGTCCGCTGGCTGTATCTTTGCTTCTGGGTATGCTGGTTGGAGCACTTGGAGGGCTTTTCAACGGTGTTGTGATTGTGTATGGTAAAGTTCATGCATTTGTGGTGACGCTGGGTACGTTTTCCCTCTACCGCGGTCTTGCATACGGGCTTACGAATGCGGAGTCATATTCGGATTTTCCGGCCTGGTTCGGATTTTTTGGCAACAGCTATATAGGGGGAGTGCTTCCGGTGCAATTTGTTATCTATATACTCCTTGCTGTTACCATGTTTGTGATTTTTAAAATGATGCCTTATGGAACCCATGTTTCTGCCCTTGGATATAATTCTGTTGCAGCGAAGTTTTCCGGGATCCGGGTAAACAGAGATAAAATAATGGTCTATATGATTAGCGGAATATTAGTGGGTATAGCAGCGGTTATTTATACATCCCGAATGAGTGCATCTCGTGGTAATGCCGGTGAAAATATGGAGATGTATGCAATCGCGGCAGCTGTTCTTGGGGGCACAAGTATGTCCGGAGGGCATGGCAGCCTGGAAGGTACGATTGTCGCAACGTTTATTCTGGCATTAATGAAGAATGGAATAGCCATGCTGGGCTTCAAAAATGACTGGGCATTATTTATTACAGGTGCACTGGTTCTGGCGAGTATGATTTTGAATAGAGTGATGCAGCAGAATAGCAAAGAATGATGATTATTCTATCAATTTGCCTCATAATGGAACGTTTATGCGCGAAATAGGACGCATTAATGTAAATAACCTAATTTATTAAGGAGGAAAGAAAATGAAGAAAAAAATGCTGAGTATTTTATTGGCAACGACTGTGTGTGCATCATTACTGGGTGGATGTGGCAGCCCGTCATCGGATGACAGTGCTAAGACTACGACTACGGAAACTGATGAGAAAACAGAGGGGAAGACGCCGGATACCCTATCATCGGATGGAGATATCACAGTTGGTATGTGTGCAAAACTTATGAATGACGGACATATGCTTGCGATTGGAGAAGGTGCTAAGGTTGCGGCGGATGAATTTGGATATACCCTTGACTTTAACGGGCCGGTTCAGGGTGATATCACAGAACAGACGGATATCATTAACCAGTGGACCCAGAAAGGCTATGATGCCATTACCATTTCTGCTAATGATGCAGATGCCTTGACTCCTGCTATGGAGGCGGCGGCAAAAGCGGGCATTCTCACATCCAGTTGGGATGCGGATATTAATCCTGAGGCACGTAAATGTATGGTGACACAGGCAACAGAAGAGGGCGTTGGTACTAAACTGGGAGAAGAAATTGTTAGATCGGGTGTTACTTCTGGTAATGTACTTGTAATTACCTCCACGCTTACTGCGCCAAACCAGAGTGCCTGGTTGGAGCACTGTAAAAATTGGCTGGCAGAGAATGCCCCTGATGTCACACTCGTCGATGTGTTGCCGTGTAACGAGGATACTTCAGAGGCAAGGGATTTAACTTACAATTATCTTATGGCCCATAAAGACACAGAGGCTGTTCTTGGGATGTGTGCAACAGGGCTAGCGGGAGCTTGTGAAGCGATTGACCAGCTGTCACTGGCGGGTGAAGTTAAAGCTACCGGCATTTTTGTTCCAAGCCTTAATGCAGATTATCTGAAGAGCGGCACTTGTTTCTCAGGCGTTTTATGGGATCCGTATGAGCTGGGATATTGCACTATCGCTATGGTAAAAGCACAGATAGACGGAAAGATTGATGAAGTTCTTGAGTCTGGTGAACTCGATTGCGGAAAATATGGAAAAAAAGAGGTAATTGATAAAGAAAAGGGTATTATTTGCCTGGGCGAGCCTATGGTATTTACAACAGACAACGTTGATGATTATGATTTTTAAGAATATCATTATAGTAAGGTGCTGACGCTAAGGTATAAAATCTGGCTTTAAACGGTAAATAATTAAAAATGGTGCTAAGCCATAGTATTAAGACTATGACTTAGCACTTTTTGATTAGTTTCTGATTCGAAGCAGGACATAAGGAAACACGATAATATGGTTATATAATCTGGGAATATACCTATTGAAATTTTTGTTTCCTGTGATAGAATATGTTTGGTACATGGGTACTAAAAATGTTATTTTCTCCTAAAAATTAATAACAAAAAAGCCGGGCTGTATAGCAGTCCGGCTTTTTTGCGTACTGATATTTGTATCATATATTCAAACTTAATAAAAAGCAATATTGTTATGTAAGTCAGGGATAAAATTATAGCTTTTAAAATAGGAAAATCATATACTTATATCATCAAAAAAGTACGATAAACAACCATAAAGGAGAATAGAAATGGAGGATAAAAAAATTTCAGGGGCACTTGAGGGTGTTAAGGTTCTTGACCTTACCAGAGTGCTGGCAGGTCCCGCCTGCACAATGATGCTGGCTGATATGGGAGCTGAAGTAATTAAGGTAGAGGTACCGGGAAAAGGGGACGACAGCCGTGCGTTCAGTCCTTTTCAAAAAGGGGAAAGCGCCTATTTTATCAATATGAATCGGAATAAAAAAGGTGTAACTCTTAATATGAAAAGTGAGGAGGGAAAGAAGATCTTCACAGAGATGCTGAAAAAGGCAGATGTTGTTGTGGAAAATTACAGACCGGGAGTTATGGAGCGTTTAGGCTTTGGCTACGAGGATATTAAGAAGATTAACCCTGGCATTGTCTACGGTGCCGTTTCCGGCTATGGACATACCGGTCCGTATTCTCAGAGACCGGGGTATGACGCTATTGGACAGGCAACCAGCGGTCTTATGAGCACCACAGGATTTCCGGAAAGCGGACCCACAAGAATAGGTACTCCTATGGCAGACTATCTTGCTGGTTTATCTGCCGCGGTTGCAATTCTTGGTGCTCTTCATTATAAGGAAAAAACGGGCATTGGACAAAAGGTGGATATTGCGCTTATGGATGCTGCAATTGCCAGTATGCAGGTGATACAGACCTATTATTTAGTGGAAGGCAGACTTCCTTCCCGAATCGGCAATCGTTATGAGTCAAATTATCCTACCGATGGTTATCCCACAGCAGATGGCAATATTATGGTCAGTGCGGCAAATGATAAGCTGTGGCGCGCTATGGCAGCAGCCATAGGCAGAGAAGATTTGGCAGATAATGAGAAGACACATTCCAACAGGGAAAGACTGCAGAATTGGCCTTATATCAGAGAGGAGATACTCAAGTGGACAACTTCACATTCAACTGCGGAGTGTGTGGATATCCTGGTAAAAGCCGGAGTTCCGGCAGCCTCCATCAATGATATCTCTCAGGTTGTGGCAGACCCACAGACGAAAAACAGAGAAATGTTTGTGGAAATTGAACATCCGGTTGCGGGTAAGATGACAATGACAGGATCTCAGCTTAAACTTTCCGAAACTCCGGTTACATACCGTAAGACAGCACCGGCGCTTGGAGAGGACAATGAAGCAGTTTACGGAGCGTGGATCGGTTTGAGTGCAGAGCAGATTGCAGATTATAAGGAAAAAGGAGTGATGTAATAATGAAACTTCCGAAAAAAGTCAGAATCAGAGATGTAGGACCAAGAGATGGCTTTCAGAATGTAAGAACCTTTATTGATACAGATAAAAAATTGGAGATTATTGACGGGCTTGTGACAGCCGGTATTCAGGCGATCGAAATCACCTCTTTTGTAAATCCCAAGGCCATTCCCCAGATGGCAGACGCTGCGAAAGTTGCAGCGGAGGTAAGAAAAAAATATCCGGATCTGGAAGCGCTGGCTCTTGTGCCCAATCTCAGGGGCGCAGAAAATGCCTCTAAAGCCGGTATCCGAAATGTAGCGTATGTGGTCTCAGCAAGTGAAGCGCATAATAAAGCAAATGTCAACAGGTCAATTGATGAGTCTGTGGAGAACCTGAAGGAATTAGTTTTACAGCATCCGGAACTGAATGTGAGGGTGGATATAGCAACTGCCTTCGGATGTCCGTACAGCGGGACCACTCCGCCTGAGAATGTTTTCCGCCTGCTGAAAGTGTGTAGGGAGCTGAGAATTCAAGAGGTTACACTCTGTGATACCATTGGCATAGCAAATCCCAAGCAGGTTTCCGGACTTCTGAATGCGGTGAAGGATGGCTTCCCGGAGTTGAATATTGCTCTGCATCTGCATAATACAAGAGGCATGGCACTGGCTAATATGGCAGTTGCGGCAGAATGTGGAATTACAAATTTTGAAACCTCTGTGGGGGGCTTGGGGGGATGTCCTTTCGCCCCTGGATCAGAAGGAAATGCAGCTACAGAGGATACGGTATATATGTTTGAGCAGATGGGGGTGGAGACAGGAATTGATCTGGAGAAGCTGATAGAAACTGTTTCCTATGTACAGGCGAATGTAGATGCCCTTGTGACAGGAAAAATGCTGAAGGTAAAAAACAGTACATGTATTAATTTTTGAAAGGTTGATATTATATGAAAAATAGAAAATATAAGATGGCGGAGCCTATCCAGATTGGCCGCCTAACGGTAAAAAACAGAATTGTATTACCGCCAATGAACACAAATCTTACTTCTGAAGAGGGTTATGTGACCCCGTATATGGAAGAATATTATATTCGCAGAGCAAAGGGCGGCGTTGGCCTCATAGTGCTTGAAGCAGCTACCGTTGATAAAAACTCCAGGAATCACCCTGTGCAGGCGGTTCTTTATGACAGGAAGCATGTAGCATCCTGGGCGTCCATGGTGGAAAAACTGCACCGCTATGGTGCCAAGGTTTCTGTAGAACTGGTGCATTATGGCAGTGAGGCCTCCATACCTCCAAGGGAATCTCCCTCTGGTATTTCAAAATTTAAAGAGGATCCTGGTGCAATTCTTACAATTTCCAGAATTAAGGAGATTCAAAAGCAGTTCGCATACAGTGCAAAATTGGCAAAACAGGCGGGGATGGATTGTGTGACCTTACATGCCTGCCACGGGTATCTGCTTGCAGAGTTCCTTTCACCGGTGTTTAACCATAGGGAGGATGCATACGGCGGCTCCTTTGAAAATCGATGCAGATTCCTTATGGAAACTATTGATCTGGTTCGTGCCGAGGTAGGTCCGGTCTTTCCGATTATTGTCCGTTATAGCGCAAATGAGTTTATAAACGGCGGACGTGACATGGAGGAATGCGTAAAACTCGCAAAAGCATTAGAGCTTCACGGAGTGGATGCCATAGATATTTCTGCTGGCCAGCCCTCCGCATATCTTATGACAACACCTCCAAACTGCCTGGAACAGGGGAAAAAGCTTTTAGTTCCCTATTCCGCAGCCATTAAAAAGGCGGTAAAAGTACCGGTATTTACAGCAGTTGGTATTCGTGAGCCGGAGGATATAGAAGAAATCCTTGAAAATGAATGGGCAGATCTGATTTGTCTTGGGCGCCCCATGCTTGCAGATCCGGATTATGTGAATAAGGCTCTTAGTGGAAAAGAAAATACAATCCGGCATTGCCTTTCCTGCGAATTCTGTCTGGATAACTTGGATGATGACCGCCGGATCTGCTGCGCAGTTAATCCGGAGACAGGGCGGGAAGCAGAGTTTTGTACCAGCAATAAAATAGAAAAGGCATCAGACAAAAAGCGAGTGGTTGTAATAGGAGGAGGACCGGCGGGAATGGAAGCCGCACGTGTCAGCAGGCTTCGGGGCCACGAGGTTATTCTGCTGGATAAATGTGAAGAACTTGGCGGAACTCTGAATGCGGCAAAGGTGCCTCCTCATAAAGAAATGATAGGACGTCTTGTGGACTGGTATCGTGACCAGCTGAATACACTCGGTGTTGACGTCCGGCTGAATACAGAGGTGACGGAAGAGAGTCTGGATGAATGGAATCCTGATGCAGTATTTTTAGCTGCCGGCGCTCATTATGTACAGCGGATAAAAGGAAGTGACGGGCCGAATGTGATTAATGCTTTTCAGGCTTTGACAAATCCTGCTCAGGTGGGAAGGCGCATTGTAATCGTGGGCGGCGGTGCTTCTGGTGCAGAAACTGCAGATTATTTTTCCGGTGGTTCTGTGGAACTGAGTGTAAGGGGAGCAGAGAAGCTTGGGGGAGAATTGATTTATGATTTTCAGAAAGTTTGTGAGCCCAGTGAAAAGGAAATTACAATCGTAGAAATGCTGCCGGAGATATGTTCTGATATGGATGTATTCTGCAAGGGCGTTGTACTTGCCACACTGAAGGAAAACGGCGTGAGTATGAATCCTGGATGCAGAGTAGAGGAAATCACCGAGGAGGGTGTGCGTGTATATCATCTGGCAGAGCAAAAAGAAAAATTTTTCCCGGCAGATACCGTGATCCTTGCAGGTGGACTTCGTTCTAATTATGAGAATGGTTTTGCAGATAAGCCCTATTCTGTATACCGTGTGGGTGATGCTGTCCGGGCAGGAAAAATAAAGGATGCATTATATACGGCATATGTGCAGGCACTGGAAGTTTAGGAAATATTTTAGCAACATAGCCATAAAAATGAGCAAAAATATTATAGTATTATGTTATAGGCAAAGCTAAAATGATAACTATAGAATAAAACGAATGAACAACAAAACGGACAGATCAAAAGTAATACATAGAAGACAAAAACAAAGGAGGTTTCTTATGGCTAAGAAAATGAAGGCGCTGATGGCCGGGGGACAGTGGAAGCCCCGTCCCGGATATACGCCCACAGAAAGAGAATCACAGGATCAGAGAGCACTGCTTGGCTCTAACATTTTTTATAATCCAACTCTTGAAATGACAGAGCTTCCGGTGCCGGAACCGGCAGATGATCAGGTTCTTCTGAAGGTTGGGGGAGCTGCTGTATGCGGATCTGATACAAATTTTCTGGGAGCAGATGAGGATAATTACAGTCATTATGCCGGACACTGCAAATTGCCCTGCGTAATCGGACACGAATTTTCCGGAGAGATCGCAGCGGTCGGGAAAAACGTAAAAACCTTAAAGCCGGGGGATCTTGTTGTGGCAGAGACTATGGACTGGTGCGGAGAGTGTACCGCTTGCCGGAGAGGCCTGTTTAACCAGTGCGAGAACCTGGAGGAGATCGGATTTTCTGAGAATGGAGCATATGCAGAGTATCTGGTAGCAAAGGAAAAGCTTTGTTTTAAGGTGGATGGTCTGGTAGATGTATATGGAAGTAAGGAAAGGGCGTTAGAGGTTGCCGCCATGATCGAGCCAATGGCAGTTGCATATAACGGGGTATTTACCCGGGGCGGCGGCATTGAGCCGGGCGGACATGTGGCAGTGTTTGGATGCGGGCCTATCGGTTTGTCTGCAATATCTCTGCTGAAGACTGCAGGAGCTGCACAGATTATTGCATTTGATCCCAATAAAACCCGTCAGGGACTTGCCAGGGAAGTAGGAGCTACGGTTACACTGGATCCTTTTGAAATTTGGAAGAGTGGAAAAAAGGTATCCGATGTGGTTATGGAGATTACCAAGGGTGTTGGGGCTGCTATGGTGGTGGAGGCAACACACGAGCCATACGAAAATATCCCGGAGGCAGTAGATATGCTTATGGCCGGCGGAACCATTGCCCAAATCGGCATTACACCCAATGAAGTTTCTCTTCACCCTGTTTATATGCAGAAAAAGGGCGCGAATTACCATTTTGCTATTGGAAGCTCCGGACATGGAACCTGGCCAAATGTGATCCGGCTTATCGAAGCCGGCAGAGTTGACCCAAGCAAATACTTAACAAAATGTTATCATTTGGATGAGGCAATTGAGGCAATCCGGGCGGCGTCAAAGGCGGATGGCGGAAAGTTTGTCGTAACACCTAACTGGTAATATATCTAAACTAAGGCTTCAGTGGTAAGGAAAAAGATTAAGAGAAAAAATTGAAAGGGATTTTAAAGAGGAAAAATTATGAAAGAGATAAGATTTGGATTGATTGGAAAGAAAATGATGGGACGTGCACACAGTCTTGCGCTGAGAAATATGAATTCATTTTATACAGATTTGAACATTAAGCCTGTTCTGAAAACTGTCTGCGGATCCAGTCCGGATGGGTTACAGGAAATGGCAGATCAGTTCGGGTGGGAGAAGGTTGAAACAGACTGGCATAAGGTCTGTGCGGATCCGGAAATTGATGCAGTGATCATTGCAGTTCCCGGATTCCTTCACAGAGATATCTGTGTTGAGGCTGCAAAGCATGGAAAGCACGTATTTACGGAGAAACCCATCGCCCGCAGCTACCATGAGGCTCTGGAGATGAAGGCTGCCATTGAGGAAAACAATGTGCTGGGGATGGTGAACTTTAATTACCGAATGGTGCCTGCAGTGCAGCTGGCGAAAAAGATCATTCAGAGCGGTGACCTTGGAGAAATCGTAAGCTACAAGGGCTTTTATCAGAATGACTGGGGTCTCTGGGGTATGCCTATGTGCTGGAAATACAGTGCAGAGATGGACGGCGAGGGACCGCAGCAGAACGGTATCCATATTCTGGATATGTCTCACTTCCTTCTTGGGGAGATTACGGACGTAGTGAGCACATGCAGAACAATGATTCCAGAGCGTCCAAATTCCAGGGGAGAGATGGTGCCGGTGACCAATGATGACGATTCCATATGGCTGGCAAAATTTGAGAACGGGATTATAGGTGTATTTGAGGCGACCCGTGCGCATGCAGGCCATCGCAATCAGCAGTGGTTTGAGGTTAATGGTACGAAGGGAGCTGTCCGCTTTGAACTGGAAAGATTGAATGAACTTCAGGTATTCTCTGATAAGGATGGCGAGTTATCTGGCTGGAGAACGATTCTTGTGACAGAAAAGGAGCATCCCTATGTGAAGTATTGGTGGCCGGCAGGACATCTCCTTGGCTGGGAGCATACCGGGGAGAATCAGTGGTATGAATTCCTGAAAGCAGTAGAGGGGAATTATCAGCCGTCTCCAAGCTTCGAGGAAGGTGCTTATGCGCAGCGTGTATTAGAGGCAATTGTTACCTCCCAAAAAGAAAATCGGTGGGTTTCTGTTGAGGAAATTCAATAAAAAGCGATATAATTTTAAAACTGACAGGCGATTGTGGAGATATCCGTCAATCGCCTGTCAGTTTTTGTGGGTTATGCTTCAACAGCAGTTTTTAGAATTTCCAAATCTTTTTTTGCAGTCTCAATAAAATCTGTACATCCATGGCATAGAGGCTGGCGGTCATAGAAGTTTTCCAGATGGAGCCAGCCCTGATAATCGATTTCCTTTAAAACATCCATAGTGCCGTAAAAGTCTGTATCCCCCTGACCCAAAAGTGCACTGCTGTCCTGATGACCCATCCCATCCTTTACATGGATCTCGGGATAAAGGATATTATGATCCGCTAACTGCCGGAGCATAGTTGGACAATGCCAGCCTTCCCATACCCTATAGTTCTGGGAATCGTAGAGGCAGGAAAAATTAGGCTGATCTACAAGCTCAAACAGCTTCAGATTACGCCCAATGGGAAGAAGGTTTTCAGTGGTTATAGTGATTCCATACCTGGCTGCCTGTCTGCAGGCGTAGATCAGTGCTTCCGCCGTATGCTCCATATCCTCTTCTGTGGAGATATAGCTGTCATTAAAGCTTGGGAGCATAATCATCTGCATTTTCATATCCTGGGCAACGTCAACGGCTAAATCAATAATATCCCGTACTTTCCTGCCCTTTGGTGAGTTGAATTTATGGCGCATGCCGTAAACATCCGTTTCACATACAGCGATAGAGGGATAGGTGATTCCGTATTTCTCCCCCTCTTCCATGTAATAGTCGCGGAATCTTTTCTGTTCAAGAAGGAAGGCACGTCCCTCTATACTTCTCAAACTCAATTCAAGGCCTTCCAATCCGATCGCGTGGGCGATTCGGACATTATCTACGAGAAGCCCGGGAAGGGCAAAATCCAGAGCACCATATTTAACCTTCATAATTACCTCCTTTTTTATTAAATAGAACTTCAACAATATTACAATATATAGTTCTGATTATATGGTATTTTATTTAAATTACAATAGATAAAATCTGCAAATATATAACAATATTGATTTCAAATTAAACAATGATAGCTATCAATATTTTCTGTACAGGAATGCCGCCGCCTGCTTTTGTGTGTCTGGCTGTTTCAAATTAACGAGACTGAAGAATTTTCTGGTTTGTCAATATAGTTATGAAATAGGGAATATTGTTATATTGTTGCAGCAGATACCGTAAAACAAATAAAAAATTAGATTATAAGGCTTTTTAGGACGGGCAGGAATAGAGATTTCAAACCAATAATAGCAATATTGTTATTTAATTGCATTTTATAATTATAGAACGGAGGAGGCAATCAGGGTATGATAGAGTCATAAAAAGAAACAAAGGGATACTAAAAATAAAGTATAAATATATTTACGAGAGGAGCGTTTGATATGGCTGAAAAGGATTTAGATTTTAAATTCCTGCGGAAGAAAACAGAGGAGCTTCGTTATAACCTTGTTGCCATGATGGATTATGCGGGCTCGGGTCATCCGGGGGGCTCCCTGTCTTCGGTTGAAATTCTGTCGGTTCTTTATTATGGAGGGGTTCTAAAAAAGTTAGATCCCAAAAATCCTCAGGATCCTGAAAGAGACCGTTTTGTAATGTCAAAGGGACACGCAAGCCCAACACAGTATGTAATTCTGGCGGATCTGGGCTACTATCCAAAGGAGACCCTCAGGGTATTTGACAAAAATAACAGTATGCTGCCGAAGCACTGTAACCGTAAGCTGACACCTGGGGTAGATGCTTCCACGGGGGCACTTGGACAGGGGATGTCAATGGCAGTGGGTATGGCTATGGCAGGGAAAATGGATGATGCGTCTTATGATGTATATTGTGTGCTTGGCGATGGAGAGTGTCAGTCCGGTGAAATCTGGGAGGCTGCCATGTCGGCGGCAAAATACAAGTTGGATAATCTTAAGGTGATAGTGGATAACAATGGGCTGCAGATTGACGGATTTAGTGATGACATTATGCCGTTGGGTGATCAAAAGGCAAAATGGGAGGCCTTTGGATGGAATGCAGTAGTCTGCAGCGGTCATAGCCTGGAGGAACTTGCCCATGCATTTGAAGAGGCTGGGCAGGTAAAGGATAAGCCTTCTGTGATTATTGCTGCTACCGTTAAGGGCAAGGGAGTATCCTTTATGGAGAACGAGGCAGACTGGCACAGCCGTAAGATGACAAAAGAGGAAGGCGCTCAGGCGTTGGAAGAGATTGCGGCAGCCTATCGGCTCTATGGGTTTGACAACATTGAGGATTCAATTTTGTTTCTTAATGAGGAAGAACTGGCACAACTTACTGGAAAGGAGAGTGTTTGATTATGGCAGAGGCAAAAGAACGTTCTCTTATCAGCAAAGAAATATTTGGAAAGCTGATCGTTGAACTGGGACATCAATATCCCAATATTGTAGTTGGGGATACAGACTTGATGCGATGCTTTGGCACAAAGGCATTTTCAAAGGAATTTCCAAAGCGGCATATCAATTTCGGCATTGCGGAACAGAACTGTATGGCGGCATCAGCAGGTATGGCTTTATGCGGTAAAAATGTGTTTTCCAGTTCATTTGCCAACTTTGCAACGAAGCGCGCCTGTGATCAGGTAAGCATCGCAGTCTGCTACAACAAAGCAAACGTGAAGGTATGCGGGTTATATGCAGGCCTTACCGCAGAGAAAAATGGCGGTACACACATTGGTGTAGAGGATGTAGCCATTATGAGGAGTTTTCCCGGAATGGCAGTGGTAGAGGCCGCAGATACATATGAGTTGGAGGCAATTACCAGATATGTGGCAGAATATGAGGGCCCTGTTTATTTCAGACAGCCGAAAATGTATCTGCACCATGTATATGATGATGTTCCGGAATTTGAACTTGGAAAGGCAAGGGTTATTAAGGAAGGAACAGACGCAGTATTAATCGCCTGTGGAATTACAGTGGCTATTGCAATGGATGCGGCTGCACTTTTGGAGGAAAAAGGAATTTGCGCGGCAGTGATCAATATGCCTTCCATCAAGCCAATAGATGAAGAAACTGTAAAAGCATATGCATCCCATAGCAAAGCTGTAGTCACCGTAGAGAATCACAGTGTAATCGGGGGATTAGGATCTGCAGTGGCAGAGGTTATGGCAGGCAATGGCATTAATACTAAATTAGAAAGAATTGGTCTGCGGGACTGCTTCGGCATGACAGCAACGTTGGCATATCAACTTGAGGCAAACGGGCTGACCAGGGAGGCTGTGGCAAATAAGGTGGAAAAAGCCTTAAATAATATAAACAAAAATAAGTAATGGAGGATGAAAAATGAAATCTTTAGACGCTTTTATGTATGGGCCGAAAGACCTGAGACTGGAAACCGTTGAGGTTCCGGAACTGAAGCCTACCCAAATCCTTGTAAAAGTTCGCGCTTCAGGTATCTGCGGAAGTGATGTGCACTGTTATCTTGGAGAATCCGCAGAGGGGCGCTATGACCTTGGGCCTTATACACCGGGCCATGAATGGTGCGGAGATGTTATCGCCATTGGGTCAGATGTAATCTCTCTGAAAGTGGGTGACCGTGTAACCGGTGAGTGTGCAAATTCATGTAATCGCTGTGATATCTGTAAAGAAGGAATCAACAACTCCTACTGCACCAACTGGAATGAGGTTGGATTTATGCCCACAGCGCCCGGCGGTATGGGACAATATCTGGTAGGAGAAGAGCAGTTCTGCTACAAGGTACCGAACACCATGAGTTATGTAGAGGGAGCACTTGTGGAGCCATGTTCCGTTGCCTACTACAGTATCTATGGACGTGACGGCTTTGTGGCGAGAACAGATGACTGCGTAATCTTTGGAGCAGGTCCTATCGGACTCTTTGCAGCTACTATCTGCAAGGCAGCAGGAGCAAAGGTCATGATTGTCGACCCGGTAGAATTCCGGCGGAATCTTGCCCTCGAAGTAATTGGCGTGGATCGTGCCATTGATCCATTCAATGAAGATGTGGAAAAAGTGGTTATGGAGGAGACGGAAGGACAGGGAGCTTCCTTCATTGTAGAGTGTACGGGAACAGATGCCTGCGTAGGAATGACAGTTGATATTGCAAAGCCTCATGCACGCATCCGCTTTATTGGACATTCTATCGGCCGCCGTATTCCTATCGAGATCGGCAAAGCGATCTGGAAGGGGCTGAACCTTCAGGGAAGCGCAGGCCAGCCGTGGTTCTTTACAAAGACGATCAAGTTTATGAATCGTGTGAAGAAAGATATTGATTACAGTAAATTTGTTACCGGATATTATCCCCTGGAGAAGATTCAGGAGGCCTTTGATGAGGCCATTGAGCACAAGGACAGAGCAATTAAGATCATGATTACCATGGATGATGAGGCGGCAGAGGCCTAAACATGAATTGCCAGAAAATTAAAAAACAGGAGGAATATAAAAATGGCAGATAAATGGATTTATACAGAAAACCCGGCAGTATTTTTTGAGGATACCGTTGTAGGAAAAATGAAAAAGGAGCTTTGGGACGCATCCACAGAAGAGATTGACAAGATCCTTGAGGAGTATGAGCTGCCAAGCCCGTCAGAATTCGGCAAGGCTGGCTGCTACATTCAGAACACTTCCCGCAACAAAATGATCGAGAAGAGACGCAAAAATGATATTGTACTTGTTCCATGCGGCTGTACAGAGAACCATGGAATTCATAACCCAAGCGGTCTTGATACCTTTATGGTATCCCAGATCTGTGAAGGTGTGCGCCGCTACACGGCAAAGAAGGGATATGAAGTATCTCTTGCCTTCCCGCCGCTGAACTATGGCGGACATCCCTATCATCACGGCGGAATGCCCGGAACCTGCATCATTCCGGAGGAAACAGTACGCGAGCTTCTGGTTTACACCATTGCCGGTCTTTGGGATGACGGTTTCCGCAAAATCATCCTTGTAAATAATCATGGACAGAGATGGATCATGGAATCTGCTGTACAGGAATTCTACCGCCGCTTCCAGGTACCTGCATTTGTAACTATTGTAGAGTGGCACAGAGCAGTCCGTGAATTCTTCTATCCGGTAGAGGAGCATGAAAATGCAATGACAACTCATTTTGTACATGCCGATGAAGCAGAGACTGCAGTGGCAAACCTTCTGTTCCCGGATATGGTAGATATGAGCGTTTGTGTAGATGCACAGTCAAAACCGCTGTTTATGCAGGGATTCTATGACAACTCTGTGGACGGACTGCATCGTCCCCATGCATGGTCTGAGGGCGTTGGACATACAACCATAGAAAGACTGGGAACTCCTGAAGGAGTTGTGGGTTATCCTTCCAGGGGAACAGCAGAAAAGGCAAAGAGACCTGTTGCAGCAATCTGCCGCTATCTGACGCTTATGGTGGATGAAATTCTGAAGGCATATCCGGCAGGAAAGGTTCCGCCGGCAAGTGCAATTACCTTCCGCACAGATGAAGAGGTTGCACCATATCTGAAGGAGCCATTAAGTGAGGGCTGGAAATCTCTGCATGAGATTCCCCGTATTGGTATTTTCTAAATATAAAAAATATTACCATATAGCTCCACCCGCGCCATTTATTGGGCGGGTGGAAAAATAAAATCAAAAAGTGTGAAAAGAAGGTATGAAAAATGGCAATGCAGACAGAGGAACAAATAAAACAAGATATTGAATATATTACAGGACTGGTGAAGCGTGCACATGCTGCGCAGAAAGTTGCAGAGGGCTTCACACAAGAATATGTGGATAAGCTTACCCGTGAGATTGGCTGGGCACTGGTGCAGCCGGAGACTGTCACAAAGATCGCAGAGTTTTGTCTGGAGGAGACCCGTATGGGTACTCTGGAAGCAAAGCAGAATAAGTTATTCGTCAAGGTACGAGGTGTCTTAAATGATATCAACCCGCTGAAATCCGTTGGAATCATTGAAGAAAATAAGGAGCTTGGCATTCGCAGACTTGGCAAACCGGTAGGTGTGATAGGATCTCTGATCCCCACGACTCAGCCGGAGCTCTGCCCTGCAACACAGGCGATGCTTGCCGTAAAGGCAAGAGATGCGGTGGTATTCTCCCCCCACCCCAGAAGCCAGAAGACTACGCTTATGGTAACAGATATTATCCGGAGTGTCCTTAAGAAAAACGGTGCGCCGGAGGATTTGGCAATTTGTATTGAAAACCCCACGATGACTAAGAGCAAAGAGCTGATGAACCAGGTGGATCTTGTAATCGCAACAGGGGGCGCCGGAATGGTGAAATCGGCATATTCGTCAGGCACTCCTGCCTATGGTGTAGGGGTAGGCAATGCAGTGGTTGTCATTGATGAGACAGCAGATCTGAAACAGGCTGCAAAAAATGTACATACAAGTAAAGTATTTGATTATGCTTCCGGGTGCTCCTGCGATAACTCTATCGTCGTTCAGGACAGCATCTATGATGAGTTTATGGAATGTCTGAAGGCAGAGGGCGCTGTCCTGACGAAAAAGGAAGATTACCCCAGGATGCGCAAGGCTCTGTGGCCGGAGTGGCCTGATAATCATCAGCTGAACCGTGATATCGTGACTCAGCCTGCAAAGCGTATTGCAGAGATTGCCGGTATCGAAGGGGTTAGTGATGATACAACAATGATTCTGGTAGAAGAGGATGGCTATGGCTTTGAACATCCGTTCTCAGGAGAGAAGCTATGTGTAGTTCTTACTGTGTTTAGATACGGCGAATTCCAGGAAGCAATTGATATTGTCAATGGAATTCATGATTATATGGGTGCAGGTCATTCCTGCGGCATCCAGACCACAAATGACGAGCATGCAATGCAGCTTGCATTAAATACACATACCACCCGTGTTATGATTAATCAGGCACAGAGCGGCGCAAACGGCGGTTCCTGGACGAATGGTATGCCGTTTACCGGCTCACTGGGCTGCGGTACCTGGGGCGGAAACATTGTTTCCGAGAATATCACGCTGAAGCATTTTCTGAATAATACCTGGGTAGCTACTGCCATTCCATCCCGTCAGCCAAGTGACGAGGAAATCTTTGGAGATGCAATGAAGAACTGATGTATACGCAGAAGCGGAAATAAGTATTTAGGATAAGGAGCTTGCTATGCATAGTGATTTAAGTGAAATACGCTGTACTATCCTCCGGGGCGGTACCAGCAAGGGAATTTACATATTGGAGAATGAACTTCCGAAAGAAGAAACACTTCGGAAAAAGGTGATCCAGGCTATCTTTGGAAGCCCGGATCCCAGGCAGATCGACGGGCTTGGCGGGGCTGATACGCTGACAAGCAAGCTGGCCATTGTGGGACCCTCCGCGCGGGAGGACGCAGATGTGGATTATACGTTCGCCCAGGTGGGTATCGATAAGGACATTGTGGATTACGGAGGAAACTGCGGAAACATTTCTTCCGGTGTCGGGCCCTTTGCCATTGACGCAGGCTTAGTAAAGGCAGTAGAACCTGTGACCACTGTCCGTATCTATCAGACCAATACAGACAGGATACTCAAGGCGGAGGTTCCGGTCAGGGACGGCAAGGCACTTACAAGGGGAGATTTTCATATCGACGGCGTTCCTGGAACTGGGGCGAAAATTACTATGGATTTCTCTACCACTGCCGGTTCCGCCACAGGAAAGCTCATTCCTACAGGCAATGTAGTGGATATGATCACAGTGGGAGAAAAGTCCTACCCGGTTTCGATTATTGATGCCGGAAATCCGCTGGTATTTATAGCGGCAGAAAGCCTTGGGCTTCAGGGAAATGAATCCGCAGCAGCCATTGACGGGGATGAGGCATTACTTAAGCGGATAGAGGACATCAGAAGCCGGGCGGCAGTGATGATCGGAATGGGAAGTACGCCTGAGGAGGTCACGGCCAACAGTCCTTATGCCCCATTTTTTGCAATTGTAAGCGATCCGCAGGCGTATACCACACCTACTGGCGAAGCCATAGAAGCTGAACAGGCAGACTTGGTATCCCGGCTTTTATTCATGCAGAAGATGCACAAAACATATCCGGGAACGGGAGCTGTCTGTACAGCAGCAGCTATCCGGGTTCCGGGCAGTATACCCTATCAGAAGCTCCGCCGCAGCGCAGATAAACAGACAGTGGTACATATCGGACATCCGGCTGGGATTATGGATGTGGAAAGTATTTGTCATTTAGAAGAAGAAAAGGTTGTTGTAGATAAATTGGCTTTTTATCGTACAGCCAGAAAAATCATGGAAGGCTATGTTTATATTCCTAAGTTATAGATGAAAGGGCTGGAGGGAAAATAATGGGAAAAACAATATCAGAAAAAATTCTTGCTAAAGCCTCTGGCTGTGAAGGTGTCACAGCAGGTGAAATTGTTTGGGCAAAGGTTGACCGGGCTATGATGGATGATATTCTGGGTCCGCGCGTAGAGATTAGTGAAAAGATCAAGTACCTTGGAGATAAGATATGGGATCCTGATAAGGTTGTGATTATATCAGACCATTATACTCCGCCAGCCAGCATTAAACAGGCAGAAATTGTAAAGTTCACCCGTGATTGGGCGAAAGAATATGGCGTTGAAAAATACTTTGAATTCGCAGGGCCATGCCATCAGGTTATGGCAGAAACCGGTAATGTAATTCCGGGAAGCATTGTTCTTGGTACGGATTCCCATACCTGTATGGGAGGAGCCCTTGGGGCATTTGCAACAGGGGTAGGCTCTACAGAAATGCTGGGTGTCCTGGCTACCGGTCAGACCTGGCTGAAAGTACCCCAGACCATTAAGGTTACATGGAGCGGTAAGATTCCGGCTGGCGTTATGGCAAAGGATATGTCCTTAAAAACCATTGGAAATATCGGCCATGCGGGCGCAACCTACAAGGCTGTGGAATACGTGGGTGATACGATCCATGGTTTATCCATGGATGAGCGTATGGCGATTACTAATATGGCGGTGGAGATGGGGGCGAAGGTTGGTTTAATGCCCACAGATGAGGTGACGAAGGAATATTTAGAAAAGCAGGGAATTATAGATTATCCGGTATATAAAAGTGATGCAGATGCCGTGTTCTGTGAGGAGTACAGCTATCAGGCGGAAGATCTGAAACCACAGGTTGCCTGTCCCCATGGCGTCGACCAGGTGACAGATGCGGAAAATGTAAGGGATACCGTTATTCATCAGGCCTATCTTGGATCCTGTACAGGGGGGCGTCTGAATGATATCAGACAGGCAGCAGAGCTTTTAAAGGGGAAAAGAATAGCCAAAGGTCTTAGAATGCTGGTTTCTCCGGCATCCAATGGGATCTGGAGAACTGCTGATGAGGCGGGATATTTAAAAATATTGTCTGAAGCAGGCGCTGTGATCCTTGCACCTACCTGTGGTGTGTGCGTAGGACTGCACAGCGGATTGATCGCCTCCGGTGAAAACTGTATCTCATCGAGCAATCGTAATTTTATCGGGAGAATGGGCAGCAAGGAAGGAAAGATATATCTGGGCTCACCGCTGACAGTAGCCGCAAGTGCTGTTATGGGAAGGATTACGGATCCCAGAGAGATTATGTAGGAGGTGGAGAGGGATGAAAATATTAAACGGAAATGCTTTAAAGTATGGAGATAATATTAATACAGATATCATTTCTCCTCCTCAATATATGGAGCTTTCCATTGAAGAGGCAGCAGCATATGCTATGAGTGCAGTAGATCCTGACTTTTCTAAAAGGACCAAAAAAGGGGATATTTTTGTTGCAGAAAATAATCTGGGCTCCGGCTCCAGCAGAGAGACCTCGCCCCTTACCTTGAAATATCTGGGGATTTCCTGCGTAATTGCAAAATCTTTTGCTAGAATCTTCTATCGAAATTGTATTAACGTAGGAATTCCTGCTATTGAATGTGAGGATACAGACCGGATAGGGGATGGGGATGAACTTAAGATTGATATCATAAATGGAAGGATAGACAATTTAACCAGAGGTGAGAGTTATTTTTGCGGGAAGCTTCCTGAACATATTCTTGCGATTATTCAGGCAGGCGGAATGTTCGAATATTTAAAAAGAAACAGAGAAAACCAAAATGAATAAAAGGGAGGGATGACAATGCAGTGTACAAAGGAATATGAAAATATGTGTTGTGTCTGTCGGACAAAGGGAAGTGGTCCGGCACCGATTCCTCAGGATGGCGGGTATGATCAGGTTAAGCAGATTGACCAGATAAACGGACTAAGCCATAGCGTTGGTACCTGTGCCATGAAGCAGGGAGCATGTAAGCTTACCTTGAACGTAAAAAAAGGCATCATTCATGAGGCTCTTGTTGAGGTAGTGGGATGCTCCGGTATGACGCAGTCTGCCCTTATGGCAGCTGAGATTCTTCCCGGCAGAACACTTTTAGAGGCATTAAATACGGATCTTGTATGCGATGCCATAAATGTTGCCATGAGAGAATATTTTCTTAATATGGCCTACGGCCGCACACAGACAGCCTTTTCCAAAGGTGGGCTTGCTGTTGGGGCGGCTATGGAGGATCTTGGAGCCGGGGCCAAGACGCAGGTGGGCACCGGGTATGGCACTTTGGAAAAGGGGCCTCGTTACCTTGAGGCAACGGAGGGATATGTGACCAGGGTGGGGTTGGATGAAAAATCCCGCATTATTGGTTATGAATATATAAATATAGGCAAAATGATGGAATATATCAAAAGCGGTGAGGATGCGAATCAGGCACTTGAGCGTGCCAGAGGTACCTATGGACGATTTGACGAAGCTGTCCGTACGATCGATCCCAGAAAGGAGTAGCTATGGCACGCTTTCAGAATTATGAACAAAGAATAGAAAATATTGAGAGATTCCTCGCAAAGTATGGAATAGCAAATTTAAGGGAAGCAGAAAAAATCTGCTCGGACAATGGAATCGATGCCTTTGGGATCGTCAGAGGCGTGCAGCCCATCTGCTTTGATGATGCCTGCTATGCATATATGGCAGGTGCGGCAGCTGCCATAAAGAGTAAAGCCTCCACCGCTTCACAGTTTGCACTGATCTTGGGAGAGGGACTGCAGAGTTTTTGCATCGAAGGTTCAGTTTCCGCAGAGCGTCAGATCGGTATCGGGCATGGAAAGCTTGCTTCTATGATTCTTTCGGAGGATGTTCACTGTTTTGCATTCCTGGCAGGGCATGAGAGCTTCGCAGCTGCCGAGGGAGCAATCGGAATTGCGCGCAGCGCCAATAGAGTAAGAAAGACACCCATTCGTGTGATTTTAAATGGTATGGGTAAGGATGCGGCAGATATTATTTCCAGAATTAATGGGTTCACATATGTGGAAACCCGCTTTGACTTTGAAAAAAATAAACTGGAGATTTTATCCGAGACACCTTACTCTGAAGACGAAAGAGCCAAGGTAAGATGCTTTGGGGCTTTTGAGCCAAGAGAGGGAATTGCCATCATGGAGCATGAGGAGGTAGACGTATCCATTTCCGGAAATGCTACCCATATGATCCGATTCCAACATCCGGTAGCAGGTGCATATAAGAAATATTGCAATGACAATCAGAAGAAGTATTTTGCCTGCGCGTCCGGCGGAGGCATCGGAAGAACCCTGAACCCGGATGATACCTCAGCAGGTCCATCCTCTTATGGACAGACAGATTTGATGAGCCGTATGTATGCAGATGCGACCTTTGCAGGATCATCCTCCGTACCCGCACATGTAGAGATGATGGGGTTTATTGGTATGGGCAACAATCCTATGGTAGGTGCTACGGTATCTATGGCTGTAAAGCTGGAAGATCTGAAAAGCAAATAAGTAAAAGACGGAGGGCAGATATGAATTACAGCATTTTTAACGATTGTCAGGCAAACCGTCTGCAGGGGGAAACCGACCAGGGGCACATGGAACGGATTTTTACAGAATGTATGATGGGTACGCCAGAGGACAGTAAGGGCATCAATGACATGTTAGCTGCGAAACTGGCAGATTGCAGTGTAAAGGAAAGATTTCTTGTTCTGGAGTATGAGGTGAAGGATTGGATGCTCAATCCGGCACATATGCTACATGGCGGTATCATGTCTACCTGCTGCGATATGACAATGGGAATGCTTGCAAGGTATCTGACACAATCCCAGAGGTGTGTAACAGTAAATCTAAATGTAAATTTCCTACTGGGTGTGGATGCCGGCAGAACAATTCTGGTGAAAGCCAAGGCTGAAAAACAGGGAAAAAGAGTACAGTTTTTAAGTGCCCAGATTTTTGATAAAGAAACCGGAAGACAGGCAGTAGACTGTACTGCTGTGTTTATGTAATAATAGAAAAGAAAGTAAAAGAAAGGAAAAAGAATATGAATATTAAAGGAATTGGTATTTGCGAATGGTCATTGCCGACACCTATGCGGGGACCAACTGTGTGTGATGTAGTGAAGGATTTTGGTATGCAGGCAGTTGAATTGGATCTGGGGGTAACTGATGAAAATTTTCCCCTGGCAAATCCCTATGTAATCGAGAAATATAAGGAAGCCCGGGAGAGAACGGGTGTTGTATTCACTGGCATTGCGGTAAACTTGACAGACTTCTATCCTATGATCGCCCCAGTTGGTGATCCTGGAAGAGACCTGGTAGAATATGCAGTGCGTAAAGCAATTGATACTGCCTCTGAAATGAATATTCCGCTGATTCATGTTCCCTCTTTTTTCAAGAGCCACATTGCCACCTATGAGGACCTGAAAAATACGGCAGATTGTATGCAGCGTTCCTGTGACTATGCAGCTGATAAAAATGTGCTTGTGTGCACAGAGAACTATGTGGATACGGAAACACAGCTGAAAATGATTGAGCTGGTAGACCGAAAGAACTTCGGCGTATATTTTGACACCCAGAATTATCAGGTGAATGGGTATTATACACCAGATTTGGTGGAACCTATTTTTGAATATATTCCTGAGTTTCACGTAAAGGACGGATATAAAGAACTGAGCACCCATTATATCGGAACGGGAGGCAGTGACGTATTTAAGACACTGGAAGTCTTTGACAGACTTGGATATACGGGCTATGTGATGCTGGAAAACTATTACGCTCGGGATCCGCTGTGCAAACTGGGAGATGATCCATATGCAATTCTGAAGAAGGATCTTGAAATTTTAAAGAAATGGCTGGAAGAACACAAATAGAAGGAAAGAGAGAAAAATTGTGAACACAAATGAAAGAATACTTAATACACCTAAGTGCGATTGGCCTGTGGCGGATTGTGAACAGTCCGGCATCGGGAGGTTAATGGCGATCTATGGCGGTGAATGTATTGCGGCCACGGAGTTCGTTATCGGGGCAACTTTAGCACAGTATGGCTGTTCAGCCAAGGATGTGTTAATTGGACTTCTAATCGGTAACCTGCTGGCTTCATTGCTGTTCCGGTTTTTCAGCGGCACCATGGGGGTCCGCACTAGGCTGACCCTTTATACATTTCTTGGAAAAGTGGTAGGAATCAGAGTACAGAAGCTTTATAATGTGATTTTTGGTATAGGGTTTGGTACCATTGCTGCTCTTGGCCTTGGGGTGTCGGGCACAGCAATTCGGTGGATTATCAATGCACCCATTCAGTATGAATGGTACCCGACCAGCTTCAAATTTGTACTTAGTGTCTTATGTATAGGCTTTGTTGTGGTCTTTGTAGCGGCCAATGGCTTTCATGCAGTATCCAGATTTTCTGTAAAATGTGTTCCCTGGCTGACGTCTTTGTTTCTGTTGGGATTTCTCTGTGTAATTCCCCAGCTGACCCAGGCCACCGGCTTCGGCCCTGTGACATCTTTGAATGATTTTTACCGCCTTCTTTCTGAGCAGATATGGAATGGAACCGTCCCGGCAGGAAGTGCCAGGCTAGGAATCCAGCATGTGATTTTGTTTGCCGTAGTATGTAATCTGGCGGTTCATCTTGGGCTCAATGATATGTCCATGTTTCGTTATGCGAAAACGGAGAATGATGGCTATGCACCTGTTTTTGGTTTGTTTGTGGGACACTATATGGCGTGGATCAGTGCTGCTATTATGGGTGCAACAGCGGCGGCAGTCACGGGTACCAGTCTGGCACTTCTCGATTCCGGGGAGGTGACCTTTGCCATTTTGGGATACACAGGACTTCTGGGAGTAATCATTGCGGGCTGGACTACAGCAAATCCTACAATTTACCGCGTGGCACTGTCCTTTAATAATGTATTCCCCCAATTTACTTATAAGCAGATGACATATCTGTCCGGAGCTATCGTTGTAATCTTAGCCTGCTTCCCGGGAGTGCAGCGGGCAGGTACAGTTATAAATTATTGCGGGCTGCTTGTAGTAGGTATGGGAGCCATCTGTATGACGGATTATTTTATATTTCCCAGAATTGGTTACACTCGCTATTGGAATTTGTATAAAAAGAATTCATGCAACTGGCCTGCTCTTATTTCCTGGGGATTAAGTCTTCTGACCTTTGCGGTGCTAATGATAACGGAGCCATTTCATCAAAATTACTGGTTTATACCCGTATATCTGATTTCTGGCGTTGCCTATCTGGTTTTGGCAGGTATGTCGGGAGCCAAAGAGAAGTACCCGGAGGCAGAGAAAGAAGAGGAAGAGTACGAAACTGAATTGCTGCGTTATGTAAATAAGCAGGTCGTAATGCCCCAGCAGGCCAAGAAGACCAGGCTGATCAAAGGGGTAGACATTCTGCGTTATCTGATGATTGCTGGTATGTTCGTTGTGGGATTTGCTTACTGGATAGGAGCTATCAGTACAGATATAATGAAAACCGGTGAATGGATTGCAACGATTCTTTATTTTGTATTTACAATCATAGTTTTTATAATAGAAGAAAAACTGACTCTAAAAGCTTTGAGTACTTAACCTGGCTTCAGGAAGAAATCATTAGCAGCTCGGTACGAATACAGAGACAATGAAAGGCAGTAAACTTTCGTTGTCTCCTTTTTGATCCCAGGAATCTTTATCCTAGGATTTTTTGCGTCCTTAACATTATAGTTCAGTTAGCATAATAATCCCAGATATAAATCCATACTTCTTTTTTATCTTTCAATATAGTATAATGGGTAAACAAAGAGAGGTCGAAACAAACATGAAACAAATAAGAAAAAGTATTCTCCCGATAACAGCAGGGCTGATTGCGCTGCTGCTTGTTACCGCAGGAGGATGGGGATATTACCGTTATATTGTGAACCGCATACCCACAGAGGAGATAGACAGCGGCAAGACCTACCAGTATCATTATATGCTGATTGCCGATAATATCAGTTCCCCTCTGTGGCAGGCAATTTACCAGAGTGCCAAAGAGGCCGCGGCAAAAGAAAATGCATATCTGGAGTATGTGGGCGGCGATATGGTATCAGAGTATAACACAGATGACTACCTGGAGATCGCCATTGCTGCTAAGGCTGACGGTATCATTGTAGAGCCTAACGGCGACCCGGAGGTGGAGCGGCTGATCAACAAAGCTTCTGCCAATAACATACCCGTGGTAACGGTGATGGAGGATGCCTCCGGCACCAAAAGAAAAAGCTTTATCGGGGTCAACAGCTTCCAGCTTGGGCAGGAGTACGGGGAGGTTATCTGTAAAACTATGACAGAGGCCACCAGGAAGATTCTGGTGCTGATTAATGGGGACATTGAGGACCCCAGCAAGAATCTGACCTTTTCACAGATTAAGTCAGAGATAAAGGAGCATTCTCCCTACGGCGATCAGGTGGAGATAGAGGCGCTGAGGATTAACAGCGGCAGTACCTTTGAGTCGGAAGAGGCAATCCGGGATGTGTTCCTGGATTCCCAGATACTCCCGGATATTCTGGTCTGTCTGGATGAGATAGATACCAAATGTGCTTATCAGGCGCTGATCGATTATAATAAAGTGGGACAGATGGATATTATCGGCTACTATCCTACAGAGTCATTTTTAAATGCTATCTCCCGGGGAACAACCTCGGCTGCTTTTGAACTGGATACGGAACAGATAGGAAGATATAGTGTGGAGGCGCTCCGAGAGTACAGAGAGATGGGATATGTAAGTGAATATTTCAGTGTAGACTTGGAATTGATAACCAAAGAAAATGTTGCGGAGTATATGGAAGAGTAAAGAGAGAATAAAAGTATGAGACATTGGAAACAGATCATAAAGGATTTATCGATCAGAAAAAAGCTGATCCTCTGCTTTGGATTTACCTCCCTTCTGCTGCTGGTAAGTAATTTGTTGCTCTATAAGGAGGTAAACCGATCCATCAACCGGATCGATCAGATTTATGTGAGTAATATTACTCTCAATGATTTATCGGATGCCCTGACCAGCACCCATGAGGAGGTATATGAGTATCTGAGCACCAAAAGTTCCTCAGCGCTGGAGAACTATTACAGAAGCGGACAGCAGTTTCGGGATCTGCTGGAGGACCTAAACGGGGAAACCCGGGACAACCGTATGCTTCTGCTGGAGAAAAATATTAAAAACATGTCTGATACGTATCTGGCTACTGCGGATAATACGGTAGCCGCCAAGAGGGGACGCAATATACAGCGGTATAAAGACTGCTATGCAGAGGCCGAGGAGCTGTACCGGTACATAACTACTTATATAGACAATCTGAACCGGCAGCAGTTTCAGGTGAATTCCAGCAGCTACAAAAACCTTTTGGTTTCTCTGCAATATATGGAGGTCGTAAGCACGGCGATCCTTATATTTGTGGCAGTAGTCAATATCATTTTTCTGGTTCTGCTTACCCAAAGTATCATAGGTCCCTTGATTCTGCTGGCCCGGACTGCGGACGAGGTGGCGGAAGGGAATCTGAATGCTCCGCTTTTGGAGGTTACATCCGCAGATGAGGTGGGCACTGTTACAAAAGCCTTCAATCAGATGGTGTACAGTATCAGGGACCATATTCAGAGAACGAAGGAAAGTATGGAAAAGGAGCAGCGGATGATGGAGCGGGAGCTGCTGATGAAAAACCATCTCAAGGATGCGCAGCTGAAATACCTGCAGGCACAGATAAACCCGCATTTTCTCTTTAATTCCCTGAACGCGGGGGCACAGCTTGCCATGATGGAGGATGCGGAGAAGACCTGTCTGTTTGTGGAACGGATGGCAGACTTTTTCCGGTATAATGTGCGGAAGATGTCCGAGGATGCCACTTTGGGGGAAGAGCTGGAGGCGGTCGACAACTATATTTATATTTTAAATGTGAGATTCGCCGGGGACATTAATTATATGAAAGAGACAGATGCCGGTGTGGAGGATATCCGTGTCCCCAGCATGATCCTGCAGCCCATTGTGGAGAATTCTGTGAATTACGGAATCCGCCACATGGAGGGGGAGGGGTACATCCATGTAACCGTAAAAAGAGAAGGCGGACAGGTAATCATTAGGATTAAGGATAACGGGAAGGGGATGGAGCCTGAGAAGATAAAAGCTATACTGGAGAATACGCCGGAGGGCCATACGGGGCAGTCAGAATCCACCGGCATTGGAATCAATAATGTAAAGAGCAGGATGGAACTTTATTATAACCGGAAGGGGCTGCTTCAGATAGAGAGCAGAGGGCCGGATCAAGGTACGGTCGTGTCACTTATCATTCCTCTGGAGACAGAGTAAGTACACGGAAAGGAGAAGGATATGTTTAGGATATTGCTGGCAGATGACGAAGGAATTATGTTGGAATCCCTGAGAACCATTATTGAATCAAACTTTAAGGGCACGGTAGAAATACAGTGTGTGAAAAGCGGTCGGGCGGCCATTGAACTGGCAGAAACCTTCCGGCCGGATATTGTCTTTATGGATATCCAGATGCCGGGAATCAATGGGATTCATGCGATGCAGGAGATACGCAAATTCCATACATCTGTGCATTTTATCGTTATCTCAGCCTATGATAAGTTTGCCTACGCACAGGAGGCCATTAATCTTGGTGTTTTGGAGTACCTCACAAAGCCTGTAAACCGTAAGGTAGTCATCGACGTTCTGGTACGGGCCATGCAGAAGGTAGAAGAGGAACGGCGGAAACGGAGCGAGTCCCTGAAAATCCAGGAAAAGCTGGAGACGGTGATTCCTGTGATAGAGAGCGGGTTTATTTACAACCTTCTGCTGCAGGAAGAAAGGAACAGGGAAACCGGGAATTACAGGGAGCTTCTGGATATCAGGGAAGAATATGGATTCATGATGGTGGTCCAGTTTGGGGAAGCTATTACGGAGGGAGTCTTAACCAATGCCGTGGGAATGAGTGTAAAAGCCCAGTCCTTTTACTCGCAGTTTCGGGAAATTATCAGAGGCTTTTTCTACTGCTGTATCGGCCCGGTGATGTCCAATAAGATAGCTTTGTTTGTACCCTGGGAACAGGAGGGACTGACCTATGACGAGAGGATCCAGATCATAGAGAAGTCCAGGAATATGGTCCGCCGTCTGGAAAAAGATATAGATGCTAAGTTCAAAGTTGGCATCGGCGGGGTAAAGCCATTTGAGGAACTTCAGGATTCTTATAAAGAGGCATCCAGAGCATTGACAGAGAGCAAGGGGCGGGTGGCCCATGTGGAGGACTTGCCCATCGGATGCGGGTATGTGGGGGATTATCCCGCAGATACAGAAAAGAAGCTTTTCCAGATGGTCCTCAGAGGGGATACGGACGGCGCCAGACAGCAGGCGGATCTCTTTTTTGAGTGGATGCTGCAGAATTACCCGGACTGCCAGGCAGACATTCAGATAAAGGTTCTGGAGTTTGTGATGCGGGCGGAGAGAGAGGCATTTCTCAATGGAGGAATGACGTATGAATTCCGCTACCGGAAGGATTACCTGGAACAGGTAACGGGATGCTCCAGCTACGAGGGACTGCGCGCCTGGTTTCTGCAGAAAGTCACCGAAGTGTGCAAAAACATCACCAGTAAACAGGAAGAACAGACAGAAGGAATCGTAACCAGGGTAAAACAGTACATTAAGTCCAATTTCCAAAAGGATATTTCTCTGGACGGGGTATCTGAGATGGTTAACATAAGTCCATATTACTTCAGTAAGGTGTTTAAGGATGAGGCCGGGGAAAACTTTATTGAGTATCTCACCAAGGTAAGAATGGAAAATGCCAAGGAATATCTAAAGAACCCGGAGCTGAGTGTAAAAGAGATATGTGCCATGTCAGGATACGGTGACCCCAATTATTTTAGCAGAATCTTTAAAAAGTACATAGGAGTTACCCCCAGCGAGTATAGAGAGAGGTTAGGCTAATGAAGAAGGAAAAGAAAATGATAGGGCTGTTCTTGCTGCTGGGCATCTGTGCGGCCCTGACCGGATGCGGGAGCCAAGAGAAGAAGGAGGAGCCCGCCCCACAGGAGGATAAGGTAAAGATAGGCCTTTGCTTTGACACCTTTGTACTGGAACGGTGGATACGGGACCGGGATGTGTTTGAGACAACCGCAAAAATTCAGGGAGCAGAGGTCAATGTTCAGAATGCCAACGGGGATGTGGATCAGCAGATTTCCCAGATCCGTTACTTTATCAAGAAGAGAATGGATGTAATCACTATAATCGCAGTGGACGGCAGCAGTCTGACAGAGGTAGTGAGGGAGGCAAAGGAAGCGGGAATCAAGGTGATTGCCTATGACAGGCTGATCCGGAATGCGGATGTGGATCTGTATATTTCTTTTGACAATGAACAGGTGGGAAGGCTTATGGGGGAGGCCCTGAAAGAAAGACTCCCGGAAGGGGGCAATATATTTGCCATTAAGGGGCCCCCGACGGATAACAATGTCAGTCAGGTAGAAAAAGGATTTTCGGAGGCAATAAAGGACAGCGGGCTGAATGTGGTCTACCAGCAGTACTGTGACGCATGGACCGCAGAGCTGGCCTACGATGCGGTCAGCAGAGGACTGGAGGCTTACCCGGATGTGGCGGGCATCATGTGCGGCAACGACGGGCTGGCCACAGAGGCGGTGAGGGCGCTCACAGAGAACCGTTTGGCAGGCACCGTAGTAGTCACCGGACAGGATGCGGATCTGAATGCCTGTCAGAGGATTGTAGAGGGAACGCAGGCTATGACCGTGTATAAACCGGTGGAAAACGAGGCAGCGACAGCAGCTGAGTATGCGGTAAAGATGGGAAACGACATTTACGTCAGCGTTGCAGGAACCATAAACGACGGAACCTACGATGTTCCGTATATCAGCCTGGATCCCATTGCGGTTACGAAAGACAATATGCAGACTGAGATTATTGACACAAACTTTCATTCAGAGGAAGAGGTCTATCTGAATATTACAAAAGAATAGCACATAGCATTTTTTTACCACAAAAATGTCCTGTTGACACGGGACATTTTTTTATTATGGCAATAAAGTGCAGGATGTCGTAAAAAAGTCCTGTAGATCCTGTGATATAGTTTAGACATAACAAAAAACAAATACATTTGGGAGGTAAGTAAAGAATGAAAAAGAGAGTAGTCAGTATTTTATTATCAACCATGGTAGTCGCAGGACTATTTGCAGGCTGTGGAACTTCAGGCGATGACAGTTCAAGCGCAAGCTCCTCTGATACAAAAACTGAGGCACCTGCTGAAGATAAGGCAGATGACGCCAAAGAGGCTTCTGATACGGCAACGGCCGGTGGAAACGTAGTAGGTGTGGTAATGCCCACAAAGGATCTCCAGCGCTGGAACCAGGACGGACAGAATATGGAGCAGCAGCTGAAGGACGCAGGATACGAAGTAGATATTCAGTACTCCAATAACGACATTGCCACTCAGGTATCTCAGATTGAAACCATGATATCCAATGGCGTAAATGTTCTGGTAATTGCCTCCATTGACGGAGAGTCCCTGGGCACTCCGCTGGAAAAGGCAAAAGAGGCAGGCATTCCTGTAATTTCCTATGACCGTTTGATTATGAACTCCGATGCAATCTCTTATTATGCAACCTTTGACAACTACATGGTAGGCCAGAAACAGGGCGAGTACATTAAGGAAGCACTGGATCTGGAAAATGCAGAGGGACCGTTTAATCTGGAAATCGTAACCGGCGACCCGGGAGACAACAATGCACAGTTCTTCTACGGCGGAGCTATGGATGTGCTCCAGCCTTACATTGACTCCGGCAAATTAGTAGTACCTTCCGGACAGATTGAATTCGCAAAGGTTGCTACCGCCGACTGGTCCACAGAGAAAGCACAGAACCGTATGGATACGATTATCTCCGGCAATTACTCTGACGGAACAAACCTGGACGCAGTTCTCTGCTCTAACGACTCCACTTCTCTGGGCGTACAGAATGCTCTGGCATCCTCCTACACCGGAGAATATCCGGTTATTACCGGACAGGACTGTGATGTTGCCAATGTGAAGAACTTAATCGCAGGAAAGCAGTCTATGGATATCTTTAAGGATACCCGTGACCTGGCAAACCAGACAGTTAAGATGGTAGATGCTATTATGCAGGGCAAAGAAGCAGAAGTAAACGATACAGAATCCTATGACAACGGCACAGGCGTTATCCCGACCTATCTTTGCGAGCCAAAGGTTTGTACAGCTGATAACTACAAAGAACTGCTGATTGATTCCGGATACTATACAGAAGATGATTTAAAATAAACATTACTTCAGGTACAGGCGGGCATATACCCGCCTGTACTAAATGATAGAAAAGGAGGGAGACAATTGGCAAAGATACTTTTGGAAATGAAAAATATCACCAAGACATTCCCTGGCGTAAAAGCGCTGGACAATGTAAACCTGAAGGTCGAAGAAGGCGAGATCCATGCGCTGGTTGGTGAAAACGGAGCGGGGAAATCCACTCTGATGAATGTATTAAGCGGTATTTATCCCCATGGATCCTATGAGGGCGACATTATCTATGATGGGGAAGTATGCAAATTTAGTAAAATTAAAGACAGTGAATCAAAAGGAATCGTAATTATTCATCAGGAACTGGCTCTGATCCCATATATGACTATCGGAGAAAATATGTACCTGGGGAACGAAAAAGGGAAAAAAGCAGCCATAGACTGGAACGAAACGTATGGAGAAGCTGACAAATATCTGAGGACGGTAGGTTTGCAGGAGTCCTCCAGAACACTGATCAAGGATATCGGTGTGGGCAAACAGCAGCTGGTAGAAATTGCAAAAGCACTGGCGAAAAAGGCAAGGCTGCTGATACTGGATGAACCTACGGCTTCCCTGAATGAAGCCGACTCAAAAGCCCTTCTGGACTTAATGCTGAAGTTTAAGAAGGAAGGCATGACTTCGATTATAATTTCTCATAAATTAAATGAGATTGCATATGTGGCAGATAAAATCACTGTCATCCGTGACGGAAGTACCATTGAAACTCTGGACAAAAGCAGGGACGATATTTCTGAGGACCGTATCATTAAGGGTATGGTAGGAAGGGAGATGACCGACAGGTTCCCCAAGCGGGAGAATACAGTAAAACCGGAGGTTCTTCTGGAAGTAAAAGACTGGACCGTACACCATCCTCTTTATTCTGAGCGGAAGGTATGTGACGGTGTATCTATGAAAGTACATAAGGGAGAAGTGGTGGGGATCGCCGGTCTTATGGGGGCGGGCAGGACAGAACTCGGTATGAGTGTGTTTGGTAAAAGCTACGGCTCCCAGATCAGCGGACAGCTCTTCCTAAACGGAGAGGAAGTCCATCTGAACAATGTCCGCCAGGCCATAGGCAAGAAACTGGCCTATGTCACAGAGGACAGAAAAGGAAACGGTCTGATCCTTTCGAATCCCATCAAAATTAATACAACCCTTGCCAACCTGAAGGCAGTCAGCAGTCACGGGGTAATTGACCGGGATAAGGAATATCAGGCTGCAGTGGAGTACAAAGAGAAGCTGAATACAAAATGTCCTACGGTAGAGCAGAATGTGGGTAACTTAAGCGGAGGAAATCAGCAGAAGGTACTGCTGGCCAAGTGGATGTTTGCACAGCCGGATGTCCTGATCCTGGATGAGCCTACCAGGGGAATCGACGTGGGGGCTAAGTATGAGATTTACTGTATCATTAACGATCTGGTGGCGGCGGGTAAGTCTGTAATCATGATTTCCTCTGAGCTGCCGGAGGTACTGGGGATGTCGGACCGCATCTACGTTATGAACGAAGGCAAGATGGTGGGAGAGCTGCGGCGGGAAGAGGCGTCCCAGGAAGTCATTATGGCCCGCATCTTGAAATCAAGCAAAGGAGAGTAGACAATGGATAAAGCAAAAGTTTCAGAAGTTGTAAAAAAATATACCATGGTAATTGCTTTAATACTGGTAACACTGTTTTTTACCTGGAAAACCGGGGGAAAGATGCTGCTTCCCCAGAATGTGACGAACCTGATAGCACAGAATGCCTATGTATTCATCCTTGCAACCGGTATGCTGCTGTGCATTCTCACCGGAGGAAACATCGATCTGTCTGTGGGATCCGTGGTGTGCTTTGTGGGAGCAGTGGGCGGCTCTTTGATGGTTAACAAACACGTAAACACGTATCTGGCGATTCTCATCATGCTGGGCGTGGGCCTTTTAATCGGAGCGTGGCAGGGATTCTGGATCGCTTACGTCCGAATCCCCCCTTTCATTGTGACACTGGCGGGGATGCTCATCTTCCGGGGACTGTCCAACGTTGTGCTGGACGGACTGACCATTGCGCCTATGCCGGATAACTATCTGGAATTGTTCAACAATTATGTGGTAAACCCATTGGGAGGAAACGGGATTAACCTTACCTGTATGCTGGCAGGGGTTCTGGCCTGCGTGATCTATCTGGTGGTTGTATTTAACGGAAGACGGGGCAGAACGAAAAAAGGATATGAGACAGAACCTATGGCAGGCGTTGTGGTTAAGTCTGGAATTATATGTGCAGTTATCTTTGCATTTATGTTCCGACTGGCACAGTACAAGGGAATTCCCAATGTACTTGTGTGGGTGCTGGTGGTAATTCTGGTGTACGCGTATATTACCTCTAAGACTACCATCGGCCGTTACTTTTATGCGGTGGGAGGCAATGAAAAAGCCACCAAACTCTCCGGAATTAACACAGACAATGTATACTTTATGGCATACCTGAATATGGGATTCCTGTCTGCCATGGCAGCTCTGGTAACCATTGCCCGCCTGAATTCAGCGAATCCTACGGCAGGTACCAACTATGAGATGGATGCCATCGGTTCCTGCTTCATCGGCGGAGCCTCCGCATACGGCGGAACCGGAACAGTACCCGGGGTCATCATCGGAGCAACCCTGATGGGCGTAATTAATCTGGGTATGAATATCATGGGAGTGGATTCCAACTACCAAAAGGTGGTAAAAGGGCTTGTGCTTCTGGCAGCGGTTATCTTTGACGTAGTCAGCAAGAAAAAGTCACAGTAAATATGGAGTGAACGGACGTACGGCTGATGCCGTATGGAGGCAGAAGAAAAATTGCCGGCATTGCAGCAGCGCGAAAGGAGGTAAAACTGCAGCCGGTATTTTTTTATAGCATAAGCAGAAAGGAGAAAATATGGGAAGGACTATTAGAAATGTATTTTTGGGTATTATCGCAGCCGCGGGTACGGCAATCGCCGTACCGTCTCTGACGGTGGAGGCGGCCAATCCGCTTTTGCCCCTGGATGAGTATATCCCGGATGTTGAGGCAAAAGTATTCACAAATGAGAAGGGGGAGGAACGGCTCTATCTGTATGGCTCTCATGACGATTATAATTCCGGAACCTGGTGCTCTTACCAGTACAGAGTCTGGTCTGCTCCTCTGGAGGATCTGGAGGACTGGACGGATCACGGGGTTTCCTTTGCCTCAAGAAAGGGAGAGGGGTATCTCTGGGAGGGACAGGACACTGACGGTGTGGACTGGAGCGACACACAGCTCTACGCCCCGGATGTGTGCAAAATCGGTGATACCTATTATCTGGTTACCTGCAATGCCGGGGGACCCGCGCTGGGGATGGCAACAAGCAAGAACCCGGAGGGGCCGTTCAGTCCTGCCAAAAAAATACTGTACGATGACGGTACCGAGACCAGCAATATCGATCCCAGCCTTTATACCGAAGGTGAGGGAGAGAATCAGAAGGTCTATCTTGTCTGGGGACAGACAACTTCATTCGGCGGGCAGGGACTGCTGGGGGCAGAACTGATCAAAGATGAGAATGGTCTGTATACCGTAGTGAAAAAGGATACCCAGAAGGTGCTGTTTGGAGCGGGCAATGACGGCTTTGGATACTATGAGGGGCCGTCCCTGAAGAAAATAAACGGGAAATATTACATTCTTTATCCTTCCAACAAGGGCAAAGGAGTACACATGATGTCCTATGCCATAGCAGATGAGCCTCTCGGCCCATATACATTCGGAGGAAATATTCTGGATAATGACGGCTGCGATCTGGCAGGGGGCAATAACCACGGATCCTTCTGCAAAATCAAGGATCAGTGGTACCTCTTCTATCACAGGGGCTTTGGCAACAGCAATATGAGGCGAAAGGTCTGTGCGGAAAAAATCTATTTTGATGAAAATGGAAAAATTGGGGATATCAATGGAAATATGGTACAGATGACCAACCATGGCCTGGGCGGCCCTCTGAGCCCTTATGAAAAAGTAGAGGCTGCCTATGCCACCCACGTGAGAATGGACGGCTATCCCTCTGGCTGCTATCTCTCTGAACAGGCAGCGGATCTGCATCCTCTGGTAAATATTACGGACGGGAACTGTGTGGAATACAGAGACTTTGACTTTGGCACCATAGATCAGGAGCTCCAGTTCACCGCGCGGTTAAAGGCTAAGTCTGGGGGAAGCATAGATATTGTACTGGATGATCCCGAAAATGCGCCTATAGGTACCGTGATCGTAGGCTCTCTGGCTTCCTCCGAATGGACAGAGTTCACGGCCCCTGTCTCCAAAGTCCAGGGAATTCATACCGTCTACCTGAAATTCCACAGTCAGAGCAGTGAAAAGATCTGTGAGATGGAATCCTTCCGGTTCTCTGAGAGAAATGCAATGTTTTCAGAGACATTTGACGGAGATTTAAGAGCCTGGAAAAATAAAGCAAATTCCAGAATAATCGGCGGGTCACTTCAGCTAATAAACAATACTAATATGACAGCCCGAGATGGAATTGACTGGGAAAATTATAGTTTTGAAGCAAATGTGAAACTGGAAGATCAGGCAGCGGGGCTGACCTTTAGAAAATCAGATGATAAGAACTATTATCTCCTGTTAATGGGAGAGAACGGTCTGGAACTGAAAAAGTCAGTTCATGGGACGGAAACCACAGTTGGCAGTATGGAACAGGCCATAGAACCGGGCCAGTATACCAGAGTAAAGATAGAATGCTGCAAGGAGTGGATTACCGTATATGTGAACGGAGCTAAGAAAGGCGAATTCCGTGATCATTCTCTGCAGTCAGGTACAATAGGATTCTATCAGCCTGAGGGAAGTATGGCCTCTTATGACGATGTTGCAGTCATGGATACCATCTCAAGAGTAGACAAAATAGAGATCAACGGTATGCCTTTAAAGGAATTCACCGGAGATGTAAAAACATATTCCGTGCCGGCAGACGGCAGCGGGGCAGTTCCTTTTGTGAAAGCTTACTCTACAGCGGCCAAAGTCAGCGTGGAACAGGCCCAAGGGGTGCCCGGAGCTGCTAAAGTGACGTTTGACGACGGGGTGGATACCTCAGAGTATGAAATTAAGTTTTACACCAGTGACGAGATACAAAGTGATGACTTTACCCGGGACAGCGTTGGAGAGTTCTGGCAGATAGTAAATCCAAATGAGGCCAATGTTACATATGAGCAGAACAAGGGACTGACCATACAGACGGAAGGCGGGGATCTGGGAAATCAGTCCAACCCTGCAAAGAATCTGTTTCTGCAGAACGCAAACAGTGACTGGACCATAGAAACGGTACTAAGTGCCAATCCCGCCTTTGATCTCATCGGCGGAAACTGGCCTTCAGCCGGCCTGGTAGCCTATGGGGACGATTCCCATTATGTGAAGCTGGTATACCTTCCTAACGGCGTAGAATTAAATACTGGTGACGGGGACAAGCAGCAGATAGGCGTTACATTAACGGATCCCAATCAAAAATTAAGATTGAAATTAGAGAAGTCAGGCAATACCTACACGGGATACTATGCCCTGGGGGAGACAGGGGAATATAAAACCTTCAGCAGCAGGCGCAGTATGAGCTCTGACCATGTAAAAGCAGGCTTAATGACCACCGGATTCATGGCTTCCGGCAATCAGACAAAGGTCACCTTCTATAACTTTACAGCCACCAACGGCAGTTCATCAGTTTTGCCGGAACTGATACCGGCAGAAGGGGTTGCAGCAGATCAGAGTGTTATAGAACTGACCACGGGGGATACCGTCTCACTAAACGCATCTGTCACACCTCAGAATGCTACTTATAAGGATGTGGTATGGAGTATTACAGAAGGCGCAGATGCTGTGGAAATCGTAAATGATGTTAAGTCAGATACCATTGTGCTGAAAGGAGTCAGAGAAGGGAATGCAGTAGTGAGGCTGTCTCTGCAGGATAACCCTGATATTTACGCGGATTGCGAACTACATGTCCAATCCCCGGCATTAGCTTCTCTGACGGTAACCCCGCCTTCCAGAACGGAATATAAACTGGGCGAGGATCTGGATCTCCATGGTCTTGCCGTAGTGGCAAACTATGTAAACGGAACCAGTGCAGAAGTGGATCCTGGGGACTGTGAGATTACCGGATTTGATTCTTTAACACCGGGAGAACAAACCGTTGCCGTTGCCTATACAGAAAACGGAATTACCAAAACAGGAGAATTTACAGTTACAGTTCTAAATGAAAAGGCGCTGACAGGGATTCTTGTAACGCCTCCGGCCAAGACGGAGTACGAAGAGTGTGAACCCTTTGACCGTACGGGTATGGTGGTTAAGGCACAGTTCTCAGACGGCACGGAGGAAGAGGTGTCTGAGTACGTGTTATCTGATGTGAATACCATGACTGCAGGAACAAAAGAAGTCACGGTAACCTATGAGGACAAGGCGGCAGCCTTCACAATCACGGTAAAGGAAAGAATACTCTCAGGCATTGAGATTATAGTGCCGGACAAGACGGATTACCTGGTAGGAGAAGCATTTGACCCTGCAGGAATGATCGTTAATGCAGTTTACAGCAATCAGGTGAAAGAAGAAATCAGCCAGGGGGCTTACACTCTGGAAGGGTTTGACTCAACAGAGGCCGGAGACAAGACGGTGGTTGTGTCGTATGAGGGATATACTGCGGAATTCGCAGTAAAAGTATCAGAAAAGCCAGAGGAGCCGGTATTGGCAAAGCTGGTTCTCACACCGCCCGCCAAGACCGAATATCTTGTGGGAGAGGACGGGGATCTTACAGGTCTTGCTGTCTACGCCTGGTATTCAGACGGGGCCTGCATAGAACTGGAAAGCGGAAGCTATGAAGTGAGCGCACTTGATACATCAGCAGCCGGTATTCAGTACATTACAGTATCTTATGAGGGTATGACGGAGGAATTCATGATTGTAGTGTCAGAGGACACACAGGCAGAGATTCCCCACTGGGAACATGACCGGAACGGCTGGTGGTACAGCAACGGAGATGGCACCTGGCCGAAATTGTGCTGGAAGTCTATCCATGATACCTGGTATTACTTTGATAAGTACGGGTACCGTATGACAGGATGGGTGAATGACGGAAGCCACTGGTATTACTGCAATGAAGACGGTGTGATGCAGACTGGCTGGTTCCGGGAGGGGAATACCTGGTATTACCTGAAGAATAACGGAATGATGGCTACGGGATGGCTTCTGGACGGAAACACCTGGTATTATCTGAAGGATAGCGGAGCCATGGCCACAGGATGGCTGCTGGACGGAAACACCTGGTATTATCTGAAGGGAAACGGAGCGATGATTACCGGCTGGTTCCGGGATGGGAATACCTGGTATTACCTGAGAAATAACGGAGCTATGGCCACAGGGTGGCTGCTGGACGGAAAGACCTGGTATTATCTAAAGAGCAGCGGGGCGATGGCAACCGGATGGGTTCTGGACAGAGGCACCTGGTATTATCTGAAGAACAGCGGAGCCATGGCGACCGGCTGGGTACAGACCGGCGGCAGATGGTACTATCTGAAGTCCGGCGGTGGAATGGCCACAAACCAATGGATTGGGAAATACTATGTGAATAAAAACGGGGTCTGGGCAAAAACCAGATAATTGAAACAGGCGGACAGATCGGTGGAACTTCCGGCAGATCTGAGAGCAAGGCAATCGGGATGAAATTACGATTCCCGATTGCCTATTTGTAGTCAAATAGTACACCTTAATTCATTGAAAAGCTGGATTATTTTACGATTAAAAGGACAAAAATGTGCTATTGACAATGTAAATGCATAATTATGCACAAAATAATGCAGTAAATAGCAAAATTATCCTATAACTTTAGTGGTATATATATAGTACAGCAGTAATGAAGTAAAGTAACCCGTTAATCAAATTTAATGTAAGAGGTGAAAAGATGAAGAAAAAAGGACTGCAAAAATGTATGGTTGCAACTTTATCTCTTGGGGCAATGCTGGGTATGAGCACTGTGGCCGTTCATGCCGAGAACCCTATTGTACAGACCTACTATACGGCGGATCCATCACCTATGGTAGATGGTGACACTCTGTATCTGTACACGTCCCATGATGAAGACGGCCCAAACTCGTTTTATGAAATGAAGGACTATAAGTGCTTTTCTACCACAGATATGGTGAACTGGACTTACCGGGGAACTCCGGCAGGGATTCAGACCTTTTCTGCCTGGTCCGATCTTGGAAAGGACGGAGCCGCATGGGCTCAGCAGGTAGTAAAGAGGGACGGAAAGTATTACTTATATGCACCTATTCGAATTAAAGGCAAAGCATGGGGAATCGGAGTTGCAGTATCCGACAGTCCCACCGGACCTTTTAAGGATGCGCTGGGAACCTATTTGATTGATGCGGGATGGGAAGGAATCGATCCTACCGTATATGTGGACGACGATGGACAGGCCTATCTTTACTGGGGTAACCCAAATCTCCACTATGTAAAATTAAATGAAGACATGATTTCTTATGACATGGAGTATGGCATTCACACACTGGACATGACAACAGATGCGTTCGGTGAGGGAGACGGTAAGGCTGCATATCAGGAAGGTCCGTGGTTTTATAAGAGAAATAATAAATATTATATGGTATACCCTGCAATAGCAGGCGGCGGGGAATTCATGGCGTATTCAACCAGCGACGGCCCTACCGGTCCGTGGAAATATGGCGGAGAGATTATGAACAGTGACGGCCTGAACAGCTATACCATTCATCCGGGAGTAGCTGATTTCAAAGGACATTCCTATCTGTTCTACCACACTGGCTGGCTGCCCGGAGGCGGAAGCTTTACACGTTCCGTGTGTGTGGAGGAATTTAAGTACAACGAGGATGGAACAATCCCATTTATGGACAAGACCAGGGAAGGCGTAGAAGCAGTAGAAAATCTGGATCCCTATAAGCTGACAGAGGCGGAAACCATGGCCAGTCAAAAAGGTATCCGCCCATTGGAATGTGAAGACGGAAGAATCGCGGTTAAGAACATTCAGGACGGAGACTATGTAAAAGTGAATAATGTAGACTTCGGTGAAAAGGGTGCTGCCATGTTCACAGCCGGCGTAGCCTGCGGTGCTGAGTCTATGGAACAAAAAGGCGGTAACATTGAAATCCGTTTAGACAGTGAGGATGGAAAATTAGTAGGTACTCTCCCCGTTTCTTACACAGGCGGATGGGATGTATGGCAGGATAAAGCAACCAACGTGACAGGAGCCGAGGGCGTTCATGACGTATATTTTGTATATACTGGAGATCACGAGGGTGAACTGTTCCAGGTAGATAACTGGAAGTTTACCGAAAAAGGCGAGGCCCGTGAGCTTGCAGCCCTGAATGCATCTGTAGACGTATATAAGCTTTCCGATACAGCAGAAGGAGCAGCAGGCAAGTACAACAAGACAGCGCTGACAGTCAAGGCAATCTATTCAGACGGAAGCAGCGAGGATGTAACCGATCAGGTAGAATTCACCATGGATCCGGAAGGTATAGTGGAATTGAATGGCGCAGAGGTATCCGGTAAAACGATAGGTGAGACTATGATAACCGCCAGCTATCAGGGAAAAGAGGATAAGGTGCTGGTAAAAGTAGTTGATATTGAAGAGGAATTCGGGGTAGAAAGCTTAACTCTGTCTTCCGAATCCGTCAATGTACGTGTAAATGAAGCGATAACGGTAACAGCTACAGCATCCTATAAAAACGGACGTACAGAGGATGTGTCTAATAAGCTGCAGTACAGCAACATCAGTGATCCTGAAGTTCTGGAAGTAAAAGACGGTAAACTTTTTGCAAAGGGTGTCGGTCAGTCTACGGTAGAGCTGTCTTACGCCGGAGAGATAGGGGCAGCGGCAACGGCTGCGCTAGAGGTAAACGTAACTGTCGTAAATCCATATGCCCGTGTGGAAGCAGAAGACTTTACGGATAAACATGGCTCCGTACGCATAGAGAAGTGTGAAGATGAAGGCGGCGGCAGTAACATTGGAACTATTGTAGAGGAAGACTGGGTAAAATACAGTGGTATAAACTTTGACAAGGGCACCTCAAAAATGATGTTTAGATTGGCATCCCTCTGGGGATTCCCCAAGTATATGCAGTTAAAGCTGGATACCCTGGAGTCAGATCCTGTAGCAGAATTTGAACTTACCAGAGGTACCGGTGGATGGCAGAATTACGAAACCTTTGAGTGGGATGTACCGAATATTACTGGTGTCCATGACATTTACTTATATTTCCCATCAAGAGATATGAACATTAACTGGTGGCAGTTTGTAGAAGAAAAGAATCCGGATCAGGAAGCTGCTGACGGCGTGAAAGCGCTGATAGAGGCTATCGGCACTGTAGAGTATACTCCGGAGTGCAAAGCAAAGATTGATGCTGCCCGGGAGGCATATGAAGCGCTGACAGATGAGCAGAAGGCACTGGTAGATAACTTCAGCAAACTGGAAGAAGCAGAAAACACATATCAAGTGCTGGAAACAGCAGCAGATAAGAAAGGCCTTGAACTGGCAATTGCCATGGCAGAGAACCTGAAAGAGGGCAGCCAGTCATTCATCGGCGGCAGCTGGGAAGCAGTAGAAAAAGCTCTGGATAAAGCAAAAGAAATTATGGCGAAAGAGGACGCGACTCAGTTAGAGATCGATACTGCCTTCGCAGAACTTCTCAATGCATGTACGAACTTAACTCCCGGTGTGGAAAAGGCCGGACTTGAAGCTGCTATAAAAGGAGCGCAGGAGCTGCTTGCAGATGAGACCTTAGGGACCCGCTATACAAAAGAGAGTATACAGATAGTGAAAGATGCTCTGAGCCATGCGGAAACAGTATTCGGAACTACTTATGATGATGCAAAAGCTGGTCAGAATGCAGTAAATGATGCTACATTAAACCTGATTACTGCTGTAACCCAGATGATGGAGAAGGATCTGTCCCGTGTGGATGCCCTGATCCGTCTGGCAGAAGAGATTCTGAAGGGTGAAGATAAGTATACAAGCACTTCCGTACAGGAATTAAAGGCAGCGATAGAAGCAGCCAGAACCGTTTCTGAAAATCCGGATGCAAGTGCAGAGGACATTAAGGATGCGGCATTCAATCTTCAGAAAGCTATGACAAGTCTTAAATGGAGAGGTAACAAAGCAGAACTGAAGGCAGTGATTGAAAAAGCAGACGCAATCTTGAAAGACTCCTATAAATATCTCACATCCAGTTTAGAAAATCTTTCTGATGTTCTGGAAGAAGCAAAGGGAGTTTACAATGACCCGGATGCTGTACAGACAGATATAAACAGTGTGCTGAAGAAACTGATTGCTGAGTGTATGGAAGCAAGGCTGCTTGGCGATATTAACCAGGACAACAGTGTAGATGCTGCGGATGCTTCTCTGCTCCTTCAGTATACTTCTGAGCTGATTGAGCTGGATGAGATGCAGGAACAGTCCGCAGATGTGAACCAGAATGGCGTATCAGATGCAGAAGATGCTTCTTATATCCTGCAGTTATCAGCAGAATTAATTGATACTTTTTAGCTAAGGCAGGGTACAGCCACACAGAGAATATTCTCTGTGTGGCTGACTGAGTATCTGCAATCATTAAAAAGGCAGGGATAAATATGACTAAGAAAAATAAGAAATGGATTGGTTTATGCATTTGCCTGATATGGGCAGCTCAGAGCATGCCGGTACTGGCAGCATCCGGGCCTAAAATCAGTATGCAGGCAGGACCTGTAAAAGAAAAGGATACTCAGGTACAGGTATCCTGTGAAATCGAAGACGGCATTGATGTTACAAGCGGTAAACTCCGTTTTCTGTACGACGCTTCACAGCTTACGCTGCACAGTGACAATGTGGGGGCAGCTCTTCAGAGCGGGCTGTGTAAAATTAACGATCCCCTGACCGGAAATAAAGAGGAAGGCGAGATTGTGGCATCTTTTGCACTGTCTGAGCCTATCCCGGAAGACGGAAGTCTGGTTGATATGACCTTTGAGTTAAATGATAATGTAAAGGCTGGAGATCAGTTAGAAATCTCTCTCTCCGTGGAACAGCTCTCAGGAAATAACGGTAATATCAGCGCCGAAGCAATTCCTCTTTCTGTCCAAATAGAGGCAGGCGGCCATACGCCTGGCCCTCCGGAAGAAAATCAGGAGGAGAAAAAGGAACCTGAGCAGAAGACGCCTCCAAAGAAGGAACCGGCTACGCCCAAAGATAACACAAAATCTTCAGACAATAGCAGCAAAACAAAAAGTAAAGCAGCTAAAACCGGTGATCTCTTAAATCCCTGGCTGTACATCGTTGGATTGGGGGCTGCAGGTGCCGGGATTGCGGCTGTAAAAGGAAAGAGAACAAAAAAACAGGGCAAATAGCTGTTGTCCGGGAAGGAAGAGGTTAAAGATGAAGAGTAAACGGTTGAATAAGCATATTGCCGGAGCTTTCTCTCTTGGATTGGTATTGAGCCTGAGTTCAGCATCCGTCAGTGCAGACAGTTCCGGCATACAGGGATATGACACTGCGGTGTATTCGGCTCTATCTGGTGATGTCTCCGGGGACAGCCCTGCATATGCCGATCCTGCGGGCAGCAAAGACCAGGTTCTGGCAGACAAAAAGGGATTGGAGCTTGCTGTTTCTATGGCTGAAGAACTGAAAAACGGCGGCCAGTCCTTTTTGGAAGAGGGATGGCTGGCAGTGGACATAGCTTTGGAAAAGGCAAAGGCAGTGCTGGATGACGAAGATGCAACTCAGATAGAGATAAACGAGGCATATACGCAATTGGTGAGTGCCTGTGCGGACTTAATTCCAGGGGTAGAAAAGGAAGGGCTGAAATCTGCCATAGACAGTGCAAGAGAAATCTTAGAAGATGAGGAAACCATCCGGCTTTATACCCAGGAAAGTGTACAGGCGGCAAAGGATGCACTGGCTGAGGCGGAAAGAGTATATAATACAGAATATGCAGTTCCGGATCAGGGGCAGCAGGCTGTAAATGATGCCACATCCAAGCTAATCACTGCAGTTAACAATATGTTAGAGGCAGAGCAGGGCAAGTGGGTACAGGATGAACATGGGTGGAGATATTACAATCAGGATGGAAAGTTTACAGTAAATAACTGGCAGTATATAGATGGAAGCTGGTATTATTTTAATGGAGGAGGATATCGGGTGACAGGCTGGCTCCAGCTGGGAAATACCTGGTACTATCTGTATAAAGACGGTACTATGGCAACGGGCTGGCTGCTGGAAGGAAAGACCTGGTATTACTTAAAGGACAGCGGCGTAATGGCGACGGGCTGGGTGTTAGACGGCAATACCTGGTACTATCTGAAAGGCAGCGGAGCGATGGCAACAGGCTGGATTCAGTTAGGGAATACCTGGTATTATCTAAAAGGAAATGGAGCCATGGCAACGGGCTGGCTGCATTATGCAAATACCTGGTATTACCTGAAGGCCAGCGGAGCGATGGCGACGGGCTGGGTGTTAGACGGCAATACCTGGTACTATCTGAAAGGCAGCGGAGCGATGGCAACAGGCTGGATTCAGCTGGGAAGTACCTGGTATTATCTGAAAGGCAGCGGAGCGATGGCGACAGGCTGGATTCAGCTGGGAAGTACCTGGTATTATCTGAAGGCCAGCGGAGCGATGGCGACAGGCTGGGTGTTAGACGGAAAAACCTGGTACTACCTGAAAAGCAGCGGAGCAATGGCAACAGATTGGTTATTGGATGGAAATACCTGGTATTATCTAAAAGGAAACGGAGCGATGGCAACGGGTTGGATAAAAGTCAGAGGTGTCTGGTACTATTGCAGCTCCAGCGGAGCCATGCAGACGGGCTGGCTGCTGGACGGAAAGACTTGGTACTACCTGAAAGACAACGGGGCTATGGCTGCCAACACATGGATAGGAAGATACTATGTAAACGGTTCCGGTGCCTGGGTAAAAACAAGATAAATTTGTAAAAACAGAATCATTATAATAAAACAGGAGATTACCCGACTGAAATCGGTGAATCTCCTGTTTTGCTGCAGAGAAAAAATGACTTATCAGTATGCATATGGTAAAATACAGACAGAATATGCAAATTATTGTGAGAAAGGAAGAACAAAAATATGGAAGTATTTTACCGCCTCTGCGTCAGTGTGTCCATTGGAGTTATCGTAGGCTTTCTGGTGGGAGGCATTAAGTTTTCTTTAAGAAAAAAGTATACCGATAAACAGATTCAGAAAAACCTCAGAGTAATGAATAAGATATCCTTTGTACTAAAATACAGCACCCTTCTTCTGCTGGTGCTGGGGTTTATCTGGTGTGTTTACTATTTGGTATTAGGAGCCACGGACCGGGGGCAGGCTGACTATGCCAATAATATGTCAGAGAATATTGTGGCTGTCCTGACCGTAATATCAATTATCTTTGCATTTTTTGAGTTTTTGAGACATACAGGAGATAAATAGAGGAAATTCACCCCTCCAGGTATCTCCTTTTACGGATGACAGGATACTGTGCAATCAGTTTTTGATAACAATCGCAGGACTCCTCATGATCATTTATCATCCCGCAGGCCTGAAGATGAGAATATACAGTAACAGAACCGAGATACTTGAATCCCCGTTTTTTCAGATCTTTGCTGATGAGATCGGAAAGTCCGTTCCTGGCAGGGATGTTTCCTTTCTGATGTCCTGCATAAAGTATGGTCTTCCCTTTGGAATAATCCCACAGATACCGGCTGAAGCTGCCGAACTCGTCCTGTATTTTCAGGAAACACCGGGCATTGTGGATGACAGCTTCTATTTTACGGCGTGATTTTATCATTCCTTCGGTATTCATAATACGTTCTATATCTGCTTCTGCAAAACCGGCGACCGCATGATAGTCAAAACCGGCGAAGCACTGCCTGAAGATTTCCCGTTTCCGGATCATCATATTCCAGTTCAGCCCGCACTGCATGACTTCCATCATTAAGAACTCAAACTGCTTCTGGTCATCATGTACGGGAATCCCCCACTCCTGGTCGTGGTACTGGATCATTGGCTCATTGATGAGACACCATGGACAACGTTTCATATCGTATATTTTATTCCTTTCCTATTGCTGTGCCCCTGTATCTGGCTGGGAAAGAATAAGGATTATTATATTCTCCGTGAATATACCGTATTCTTCTGATTACTTATAAGCAAAATGATACCCTCAAAGATATATTCCGTCAAGTTTATTCTCAGGGACTTACTGGAGTGATGCCAAAGGCTCAGGACACAGACATAATAGATATTATTGTTATTTCATATATAAAAAAGAGGAAAACAACCCGGTGTATGGTATAATTTTATAAAGGTAAAGAGCAGTGTTACCCATAGAATTTACTTTAAGGAGGAAATGAATATGTATTATTCTACGAATTACGATTCTCCCCTGGGACAGATTACTTTGGCAAGTGATGGAGAGCATCTTGTGGGTGTGTGGATAGAAGGCCAGAAATATTTTTGCGGCTCAGTAAAAGAAGAGCTGCTCCCCAAAGACGATCTCCCGGAGTTTGAAGCCGCAATAAACTGGCTGAACCGATACTTTGCCGGGGAAAAACCAAAGATAGATGAGCTGCCCCTGGCGCCTATAGGCGGTGAGTTCAGACAGGAGGTATGGAAACTGCTCTGCGAGATTCCTTACGGAGAAGTGACCACGTACGGGGAAATCGCAAGGAAAGCAGCAGAGAAGCTGGGCAAACAGAAGATGTCCGCCCAGGCAGTGGGAGGGGCGGTGGGACATAACCCGATCTCTATTATCATCCCATGCCACCGTGTAGTGGGGGCAAATGGAAGTCTCACCGGCTATGGGGGAGGCATTCAGAAAAAGGTGTGGCTTTTGTCCCATGAGGGGGCAGATATGAAAAAGTTTACTATTCCCACCAAAGGCACTGCTTTGTGACAGGTACAGCAGTTTAGGAGCGGAAACCGGCAGGTTTCCGCTCCTATTTGCTATAAAAAATGGAAAATTTCCTGCAAATATAAGATTTTTTTAAATATTAACAGGAATTATTCCATTCATGCAGCACAAAGACAATTGACAAGTGAAATGTCATGACATTATAATGAAGTAACAAAAGATGCGATGTGCAGATTAGCGAAAGGAGAATAAAATGAATACATGGTTCTCAGAGTGGAAGCATTCAATCCGGGGGAGGCTGCTGGCGCATTTTACCGTTCTTTTCCTGCTGGTCATTGGCAGCATGGTGGTTTTTTACCACATCTCTATTAATATCACCTATGATACGGCCACGGAATCTGTGAAGAATACCATACGCCAGGTGAATACAGATACCAACCGGGTTTTGAGCAATGCGCTGGACCAGGCCAAGCAGGTGGCCAGAGACGCAGAGATACAGGCAACCCTGCGAAAGCCCCTGCCGGAAACAGAGCAGACCCTGTATAAGCAGAGGGTCCAGTACAACTATATCCTTTATGACAGAAACCGCTTTGTGGATGACATCAACGGCATCTTTGTCCTCGGAGACAACGGCGCCATCTACCGTTCCACCAGGTATGGGCTGCGGGAAAAAGAATTTTTAGACAAGGACTGGTACAAAAAAGTAATGGAGACCGGTGAGGTGTTATGGATGCCTCCACACTTTGGATCGAACATTGTAAATAATCTGGATGACTCTACCATTAGTGTGGTGGTGCCCATTAAAGACCGTGCATCCACCAGAATATTGGGAGTTGTAGTGGTAGACATACTGACGGAAGAGCTGGAGCAGGTGAAGGACAGCGGATTAGTCTTTAAGGGAACTACCTACATACTGGATGAAAAGAATAAAATCATCTACACCAATGCCAATGAGAGCGCAAGGGAGACAGAGGCAATCAGCAGAGCCGTGGCCGAAAGCGCATTGTCTTCAAACTCCTGGACAAAGGATATCCGCATCGACGGGGACAAGTATCTGGTGTCTGTGGCTGAACTCTCAGACAGCGGCTGGAAAGTCATGGGTCTTATCTCTTATGAGGAGATGTATGCAAAAGTCAGAGTGCTGCGCAATTCTATTTTTATCGTAATTGGTGTATTCGCAATTATAGCAATTGCATTCGCGGTGATCGGTTCTAACCAGGTCTCTAAGCCCATCCGGGAGATCCGCACCACCATGAAAGAAGTGGAAAAGGGAAATTTCAGCGTGCGTGTGGAATACGGTGGGAAGGACGAGGTGGGAGAGCTGGTTCACAGTTTCAACCACATGGTACTTAAGATCAATCAGCTGATTGAGCGGGAGCAGGAAAACCAGAAGAAACTGAACCAGGCGGAGTTTAAGGCGCTGCAGTCGCAGATCAACCCGCACTTTCTATACAATACCCTGGATTCCATTATCTGGATGGTCAGGATGAACCGCTTGGAAAAGTTAGAAGAGATGATTACCTCCCTGACTAATTTCCTGCGCATCGGATTAAGCCGGGGGCGCAGCGAGATTACCCTGGAAGAGGAGCTCAAACATGTGGGAAATTATGTGGCAATTCAGAAAATACGCTACGCTAAGCTGCTGAGTTATGAGGTGGACGTGCCGGAGGACTTGAAAAAGTACTATGTTATTAAAATGATTCTCCAGCCCATTGTGGAGAATGCCCTTTATCACGGAATTAAAGAAAAGGGAGTGCCGGGACTCATCCGGGTAAGCATGGAAGCCACAGAAGAAGAAATTTTAATCACAGTCACAGACAATGGCATGGGCATGAAGCCGGAGAAGCTCAGGGAGATAGAGAATATGATGGAGAAGGGGATTGACTTTGATCCCAATGCTTACGGAGTCATCAATGTGCAGAGAAGGATCCAGACAACCTACGGAAGCAGGTACGGACTGCATTTTGAGAGCGAATATACAATGGGGACCCGGGTCTACGTGACACTGCCGAAGAAAGGAGAGGGAGAATTTGCTGAAGGTAATCATAGTTGAGGACGAGGATCTGCTGAGGGATGGGCTGTCAACCTGTGTGAATTGGGAAAAGCTTGGGTGCGAATTGGCAGGCGCTGCTGAGGATGGAATCAAAGCGCTGGCCCTTATGGAAAAGGTTAGTCCGGATGTAGTGATTACAGACATCAAGATGCCCCACATGGACGGGATAGAGCTTTCGGAGCAAATAAGGGAAAAGTATCCCCGGATTAAAATCGTTATCATCAGCGGTTATGATGAATTCGAGTACGCCAGAAGGGCGCTGAAAGCGGGAGTGTCCGAATATATCCTGAAACCTGTGAACCTGGAACAGCTGGACACAGTGATGAAATCCATTACAGAGACCATTTTAGCAGAACGGGAGAAAGAAAGAGAGATCCTGAAACTGAAGGACATGAGCCAGCAGGGATTGGGAACCATACGTCAGACTTTGTTTTCAAAAATCCTTCTGAGGAAGCAGAGTCCGGAAGAGCTTGGGGACCTGGTTTCCCAGATCGGCGAGCATGTAAACGGAAAGTATTATTCGGTGGGCATCCTGGAGCAGCAAAATTTTCCCATCGTATCCATTGACTGCGACTATCTGGAAATCATTGAAATGGACAGGGCCTTTGAACAGATGGTAAACAGGTGTTTACAGGACTATGAGGTGACTGAGGAGGGAAATCATGTGGAGATCCTGCGCTCCAGTAACTGTGAACGGCTATTCTGCATCGTACATAACTCTGCACAGGAAGTCAAGAAAATCATAAAAGACATCAGCAGTCTCTTTGATGTCAAGAGAGATGACATGGAGCATCTGCAGCTGACCTTTGGCTGTGTTTCCAGGGAGCTGACCGGCCTGTACAAATCTTTCCTGAATGCCAGGGGCAGCTGTGAGAAGAAATTTCTGGAGAATTGGTCGCAGATTCTTCATACAGACGGCAAAGCAAGCAGCACCATACAGCATATGAATTATGATGCCCAGGCCCTGTTCTTCGAGGTGAGAAGCGGGACTGGGGAAGGAATTGCAAGCTGCCTGGAGGAGTTCCGGGAAAGTCTTTCCAGGGAGAAGATTGTATCCTATATGCAGATTGTGATGATTGTAAGCAACCTGTATTTTGAGTTAATTAAACTTCCGGAGGAGGTGGGGGCTAACATACAGGATATTATCGGTGATCCTATGGAAGCCTTTCATCGCATTATTGAGAAACGAAAGCGTCACGAGATGATAGAAGAGATAGGGAAAGTCTGTGCACAGATACACGAATATTTTGGCAGTGTCTCCGGCGCAAAAATGCAGGGGGTGTTAAAGCGAATTTTAGAATATATAGATACCCATTACATGGAGGAGGATCTGGCTATGAAGGATGCCGCAGATTATGCCTATATCAGCGTGTCTTATCTAAGTCTTATCTTAAAGAAGGAGATAGGCAAGACATTCATAGAGTATCTGACAGAAGTAAGAATTGAGAAGGCTAAGAATTGCCTGCTCCATACGAATATGAAAAATTATGAAGTGGCAAACGCCTGTGGATATTCAACTCCCGCGTACTTCAGCACGGTTTTTAAAGGCGTCTGCGGGGTAAGCCCATCGGCCTTTCGAAAAGAGAACCAAACCCTTTCATGAATTTTGAAAGAAAATTATGAAATATTGGATTCATCTTTTGTTCACATTTCATTATACTTACCATATCAAAAAATTCCAAGGAGGAAGAGACTATGAGGAAGAAAGCTTTGAGTCTGGTACTAGCAATGACTATGGGGTTAGCCCTTGCTGCATGCGGAGGAGAAAAAGACGAGGCACCTGCTGCCGCTGCCGAGGCGCCGGCAAAAGATGACAAGGAAGCGGCAGAACCCCAGAGCTCCGGTGAAGTTGACATGAGCGTACTGGAGGGCAAGACGATTGGATTCTCACAGTGTGATAATGGAAATAGCTGGAGAATTGCCGAGACTGAATCTATGCAGGCAGCAGCTAAAAAGTATGGTGTAAATCTTATTTACACAGATGCTTCCGCTGACATAGCAAAACAGGCATCGGATATTGAGGATATGGTTGCACAGGGTGCCGACTATTTGATTATTGCACCCCAGGAAGAAGACGGTCTTCAGGCAGCACTTCAGTCTGCTATGGACAAAGATGTTCCGGTTATTCTGGTTGACCGTTCCGTAAACGGAGAAGCAGGACAGTTATACACAAGCCAGATCATGTCCGACTTTGTATGGGAGGCAGAGCAGTGCGCAAAAATTATTTCTGAGACCTTGGGAGGGAAAGGCAATATCGCAATCCTTCAGGGAACACAGGGAGCAACTTCAACAAATGACCGTCAGAAAGGCTTTATGGACGCAATTGAAGGTACCGACTTGAAGGTAGTGGCTGACCAGGTTGCCAACTATGTAATGGATGAGGCTCAGGACGTTATGGCCAATATCCTTCAGGCACAGGGCGATGAGATTGACGCTGTATACTGTCACAATGACGATATGGCCCAGGGCGCAATCGCCGCCATTAAAGCGGCAGGCTATACACCAGGAAAAGACATCTATGTTGTAGGTATTGACGGACCAAAGGCTGCCATGGAATCTATCCTTGCAGGAGAGCAGCTGGCATCCTGTTCCTGTTCCCCTCTGTTCGGCGAGCCGGCATTTGAACTCTGTGCAAAAATTGAAAGCGGACAGAAAGTTGACGCTTCTTATACAAATGAAGATACACTGTATACGAAGGACAATGCCAGTGTAGACGCTGGATTCTAAAGAATGCTAAAAAACAGTATGCTGTTACAAAAGGCAGATACTAAATAGTGTAACGACCATTCTGTCTATATTTCAAAAAAGTATAAATGGAATGGTCGTTTCTATGATTGGAGAGAAGTTATGGCTAGGAATAAGATGTTGTTAGAGATGCGGGGGATCGTAAAGAATTTCCCCGGGGTTCGGGCCCTGAAGGGGGTGGACTTCTCTGTGGCAGAAGGGGAAGTCCACGCACTGATGGGGGAGAACGGTGCCGGGAAATCTACGTTGATTAAGACACTTACCGGGATCTATCAGAGAGACGAGGGGAGCATCACCTTCGACGGAAAAGAGCTTAATCCTAAGACTGCACTGGAAGCGCAGAATGCAGGCATCAGTACAATTTATCAGGAATTAAACCTTGTACCGTTTCAAACAGTGTATGAGAACATGTATCTTGGAAGAGAACCAAGAACCAAAGCAGGGGTCATTGACCGTAAAGCAATGATCACGGGCTGTGAACAGGTGCTGGCGGATTTGGGAATCCATATCAATGTTACCGCCCCCCTTTCTACATATGGCACGGCTGTCCAGCAGATGGTTGCTATTGGCCGGGCAATTTCAGTAAATGCAAAGTTAGTGATTATGGATGAGCCCACTTCTTCCCTGGATACCAAAGAAGTGCGGGTATTGTTTGATATTATAAAGAAATTAAAGGCAAAAAATATTGCCGTTATATTTATAAGCCATCGCCTGGATGAAATTTTTGAAATCTGTGAACATGTGACAATACTCAAGGATGGCGCTCTGTCAGGGGAAGTAGACATCAGGGAGATCGATCAGCTCAGACTGATTAATCTCATGATTGGCAAAGAAGCAAAACAGCTGGAGCGAACCAAGAAGGGATACACCCTTGAGAATGCGGAAACCCTGGTTGAGATGAAGGACATCCGTCAGGGAACCCGACTGAACGGGCTTGGGATTACCATTAAAAAGGGAGAAGTCTTAGGACTGGCCGGACTGCTTGGCTCCGGGCGCACGGAACTCGGAAAAGTGTTATTTGGGGCGACGCAGCCGGATGAAGGAGAAATCTTCTGGATGGGCCAGGAGCAGAAATTTAAAAATCCCAAAGACGCCATAGGACTTGGGATGGGATTCTGCACAGAGGACAGGAAGGTGGAAGGAATTATCCCCCATCTGTCCGTGCGTGAGAATATGACCATTGCCCTTCTTCCTCAGATCAGCAAGATGGGCATTGTATCTGCCGCTAAGCAGAGACAAATCGTAGACGAGTATATCAAGCGCCTGGCAATCAAGACGCCTACACAGAACCAGCCGATCAGGAATTTGAGCGGGGGCAATCAGCAGAAGGTACTCCTGGCAAGATGGCTCTGCATGAATCCTAAGCTGGTGATTATGGATGAACCCACCCGAGGCATTGATGTGGGCGCAAAAGCAGAGATAGAAGCACTGATTCTGGAGCTTGCCTCACAGGGAATCAGCATTCTTATGATTTCCTCTGAGATTGCTGAGCTGGAGCGTAACTGTGACCGGGTAGTAGTTATGCGTGAAGGGCGCAAGCTGGGTGAGCTCATAGGGGATGATATCCATCAGGATAAGGTGATGGAGATTATCGCCAGCGGCGGCGGGGAATTAGAGAACATTGGAGGTGCAGCAAATGAGTAATACAGTCAGAACCAAAGCAGATACAGTTGCAACTTTGAAAAAATACAGTGCTGTCATTCTCCTGTTGGTTTTCCTTGTAATAAATGCAGTGATTACACCCAACTTTTTCAGCATGGGAACAGTCCGTAACATTATTATCCAGTCCTGTACCATTATTCTCACAGGAATGGGCATGACCATGGTCATCTCTACAGGAGGAATTGATATTTCCGTAGGTGCAGTGATGGCCCTGGCAGGCATAGTAACAGTCAAGCTGCTTCCCTATGGGGTGCTGGCGGCCTGTATAGCAGCAATCTTCGTGGGTGCCCTCTCAGGTGCGATTGCCGGCTTTATGGTAGGAAAGCTACGTGTCCAGGCAATGGTAGTGACACTGGCACTGATGATTGGCGTCAGGGGCGTTGCCCAGATATTAAATGATGCCAAGATTATCTATATTTCAGGTGATAATGCAGATTCCTTTAAGATGCTGGGAAGTGCCAGCCTGGGGGGAATCCCCATCCAGATTATTCCCATTGTACTGGCAGTGGCAATCGTATGGTTCGTACTGGAGAAGACCATTCTCGGCCGGCATATTCAGGCAGTAGGAGATAACCCCAGTTCAGCGCAGCTGGCAGGCATTAACTCTACAAGGACACTGATGATTGTTTACATCTCCAGTGCTGTTCTGGCAGCGATTGCCGGTATCTTCGCCACAGCTAAGATCGGTGCTGCTGACGGAAACTCACTGGGACTTCTCTCTGAACTGGATGCCATTGCGGCTGTTGCGGTGGGCGGGACATGCATGTCTGGGGGACGAGCCAAGATCTTTGGAACAGTGATCGGTGCGCTGATCATGCTGCTGATTACCATTACTGTTAACATGAATAATATCACGTATGAATATGCACAGGTATTGAAGGCCTTCATTATTATCTTTGCCGTATATATTCAGCGCGATAAGGCTGCTTAAGGAGGGGTTGAAATGAATAAAGCAAAAAGTATATATCAATGGTTCAGTTCAAAGAGCTCCATCGCAGCATTTTTGATTCTCTTTGTATTTTCAAGTATTGCTTTTTCCAGCAGGAGCTTTGCATCTTTTGATTCTATAGCCAATCTGTTCCGGAAAGCGGCCAGCGACGGCGGATTCCTGGCATTGGGGATGACGTTTGTCATTCTGATTGCCCAGATCGATCTGTCTGTAGGCGCAGTTATGGCCCTTGGTGGTGTGATTATGGCAATGTTTGGGGCTCAGAATCCTATCCTGGGTATTGCTCTGGGGCTTTTGGCAGGTATATTCTGCGGATTCTTAAATGGGTTTATGGTAGCGAAGATGAGGATATCCTCCTGGGTGGCAACCCTTGCTACTATGCTGGGGGTCCGGGGTATTGTACTGCTGATGACAAACAAAAAACCGGTGTCTGTCAGCAATGATGCGCTGATCGCTTTGGGGAATACCAAAATTTTAGGGATTAATATTCTGGTGTATTTCCTGGTGATTGCAACTTTGATCTGTATGCACCTGTCCCATAATACAAAGTTTGGCATGGGCATCTATGCCGTGGGCGGCAATGAAGAGGCGGCCAAGATGATGGGGCTTAAGGTAGATAAAATTAAGATTCTATGCTATGTAATGTGTGGATTTTTCGCCGCATTGGCAGGTATGCTGCTGGCTAACAGACTCTATACCGCACAGCCTACTGCGGGTGATACATGGGAGACCACGGCAATTGCCATGTGTGCTCTGGGCGGAATCAAGCTCTCAGGGGGAGAGGGGAAATTCAGCGGGACATTTTTTGGAATTCTGGTAATTGCTACCATCAATACGATATTTAACTTTGCAGGAAACCTGAATTCTTGGTGGCAGAATATCATCATGGGAATCCTGGTACTGATTTCCATTGGTGTTCAGTCGGATGTGCTGAAGATCCGGAAAGGCAAAAAGCATACCTGGAAACAGGAAGAGGCTGCGTAAATCAGAAGAGACTGCAATGAACATAAGAGTAAGGAGGAAGGTTGGATGCTAGCACTAGTGAAATATGGAACAGGACCAAGGGAGACGGAACTTCGGGAAGTTCCAGTCCCGGAAATAGGTGATGATGACATACTTATTGAAGTAAAAGCTGCCGGAATCTGCGGCTCGGATATCGCTTACGATAATGGTGACCATCCCAATCATCTGAATTGTCCTGTTGTCTTAGGGCATGAATTTTCAGGGGTAGTTGCCAAAGCTGGTAAGAATGTAAAGGACTGGAAAGTGGGGGATCGGGTAGTTTCAGATAACACCGGCTATGTGTGCGGGAAATGTTATGCATGCAGCAACGGACAGTTTTTAAGCTGTCCCGACCGCAAAGGGCTGGGCTATGGCATGGACGGCGGGTTTACAGACTATGTGAGAATCGACGGGGAGCTGCTTGCGCGGAATCCCAACACACTCTTTGCCATTCCGGAAAATGTAAGTTTTGACGAGGCGGCAATCCTGGATCCCATATGCAATGCGTATAAAGCAGTGATTCAGGAGGGACGGATTTTGCCCGGCGAGGATATTATCGTGTACGGCGCAGGTCCTTTAGGGTTGTTTGCCATCCAAATTGCCAGGCTTGCCGGATGTGCCAACATCATTGCCGTTGGTCTGGAGGCAGATGAGGAGCGGTTTAAGATCGCTGAGAAGTACGGGGCTAACCACATCATTAAATCAGATAAGCAGGATGTATATGAAGAGATAAAAAGGATTACCAAAGGAGATATGGCAGCGGTTTGTATTGATGCGGCTGGGGCAAATGCGGTTATGAAGCAGGCAGTGCAGATCGTGCGCACCGGAGGCAGAATTGTGCGCATCGGTTATGATAAACGGCCATATGAGCAGACCCTTGATCCCTTTACAGACAGAGGAGTGTCACTGATCGGACATTTTGGCTATGATTATAATTCCTGGAAGAATGTAATGCGGCTGTTAGAACTTGGGAAAGTAGACGTAAAGGGCATGATTTCCCATCATATCAGGCTGGAAGACTGGCGGAAAGGATTTGACCTGGCCAGGAGTAAGAAGGCTATAAAAATCATTATCACCAAGGATGAAAGTGTCCTTTCCCCATTAGAATAGCAGGAAGACCAGAAGGGCAGGAGGTTTATGTGAGCTATATCGATACATATAAGAAGTATTACCAGGCGATTATCCAGGAACATAAAGCCGTATTTGAAAAACTGGATATGGAACAGCTGAAAGGATTTGTGGATTTAATTGTAAAATCCAACAAGATATTTGTCCACGGAGCTGGTCGGGAGGGGATTTCCCTGCGGGGATTCGCCATGCGGCTGGCCCATCTGGGAAAACCCACGTACTGGCTCATGGATGACACCACCATAGGAATGCATGAGGGGGATCTTCTGATCATCTCTGACGGGTTCGGTGATGTGGGGATCCACAGGCGTATTGAGGAGAGGGCTTCCAAGACAGGCGCTAAAGTGGCAATTATTACGGGCCTTCCCGAAGGGGGCAATGTGAAAAACTTTGCAGACTTTGTACTTTTTATCCCGGCTGCCGTCTATATGGGGAAAGACAGGGAGGATCCGGATGCACCCAGGCAGCATGATGTGGTTCCCACCATACAGCCCATGGGTAATCTCTATGAACAGCACTTGTATCTGCTTATGGACATTGCTGCAATCCTGATAAAAGACGAGATGGGTTTGACTTACGATGATATGGAAGCGAACCATAGGAACATAGAATAAGATATCCCCAGGGGAACAGGAGGAGAATGGATGAACCATCAGCTATTTACCAGGTGGGGAAAAAACCTGGACACAGATAAGCCTTTGCAGGAATACCCCCGTCCCCAGATGGTCAGAGACAGTTATCTGAACCTGAATGGCTACTGGGAGTATGCTATAAATTTTGAAAAAAAAGCACCTGTGAAGTACGACGGGAAGATTCTGGTCCCCTTCTCTCCGGAGGCATTTCTTTCAGGCGTGCACAGACAGACCAGGCCGGATGAATACCTTCATTATAAAACGCAGTTTACATTGCCGGAGGGATTTCTCCGAAAACGCGTTTTGCTCCACTTTGGGGCAGTGGACCAGATCTGTGAAGTGTTTTTAAATGGCAGCCCTGTTGGCAGCCATGAGGGGGGCTATCTCCCATTCTGCTTCGATATCACAGAATATCTGGCAAAGGGGGCCAACGAACTGACCCTGACGGTGAGAGATTACTCGGATACCTCCTATCTCTCAAGGGGGAAACAGAAGCTGGGGCGGGGAGGCATGTGGTACACTGCCCAGAGTGGAATCTGGCAGACTGTCTGGATGGAAAGTGTACCAGAATGCTATATCGAACGGGTGAAGCTGGATCCGGATTATGACAATGGATCCATTGGCATAAAAGTGTTCAGTACGGGACGCAGGGGAAGGGACGTGAGGATAAGAATCCTTGACGGTGACTGTGAGGCCGTCTCGGCCTGTATGGCTGCAGATAAGAAAAAAGATATAAAAATAAAAGACTTTAAAAGCTGGTCCCCGGAAACCCCTCATTTATACCATATGGAAATCACTATGGGAGAGGACTGCGTCCGCACTTATTTTGCCATGCGCAAGTTCTCTGTAGGAAGGGATGAAAAGGGGATTCTGCGTTTTATGCTGAATAACAAACCCTATTTCCACAACGGGCTGCTGGATCAGGGATACTGGCCGGACGGTCTGTATACTGCGCCCACAGACCAGGCTCTCCGCTATGACATTGTGAAAATGAAAGAGCTGGGTTTTAACATGATCCGCAAGCACATTAAGGTAGAACCTGCCCGGTGGTATTACCACTGTGACCAGATTGGGATGCTGGTGTGGCAGGATATGGTAAACGGCGGCAGTGATTATCATATGAAGTTTATCTGCTTTATGCCTAATTTCTGGATGCCTTTCGGACGCCTGGTAAAGGACAATAAATACAGGGCATTTGCCCGCAGGGAGAAAGCCGGGAGAGCGCAGTATTACAGAGAACTGAAGGCCGCCATTGCTCATCTGTACAATGTGCCCAGCATCGCTGCCTGGGTACCCTTCAACGAGGGATGGGGACAGTTTGATGCGGCAGAGGCAGCTGCCAGGGTCAGGAAGCTGGATGCCCTGCGGCTGATCGACGAGGCAAGCGGCTGGTTTGACCAGGGCGGCGGAGACATGTACAGTATCCACAATTACTGGAGAAGGCTGAAGGTAAAACCCAAGAAAGACCGGGTGGTGGCGCTCACGGAATACGGGGGATACTCTCAGCGGATAGAAGGTCACAGCTTCTGCAGTGAAGTCTACGGTTACCGGATTTACCAGACAAAACAGGAACTGACCAAAGGTTACAGAGAATTGCTTGAGACTGACATCATAAAGGGAATAAGCAAAGGCTTGTGCGGCACGGTCTACACACAGGTAAGTGATGTGGAGGAAGAGGTGAACGGACTTCTGACCTATGACCGGGACCTGGTAAAAGTGGAGGAAGAGACTGTCAAAAAGCTGAATCAAAAAATCTATGAAGAATTTGAGCGCTGTACCCATACAGGGCAGTGAGGGAGGAAGGGATAGGCATGAGAGAGATTCTGATGGAGGTATACCGCCAGATAAAAGAACATGTGGATCAAGAACTGCTTCCGTTCTGGGAGGAACGGGGCGATGATACCAGGTACGGAGGATACCTGGTATGCTGTGACAGCCAGGGTAAAGTCAATGAGGACGCGGACAAATACATTGTGACGCAGACCAGGATGATCTGGGCCTACTCCGCATATGCCAGAAAATATAAAAAAGAGGAGTATCTGGAGAAGGCCAGACAGGGGGTCCAATTCTTCATCCGGCATTTCTGGGATGCAGAGTTCGGCGGTTGGTTCTGGAAGACTGACTGCAGGGGAGAGGTTTTGGATAAGGGGAAGGTGGTATATGGACAGACCTTTGCCATCTATGCACTGTCGGAGTACACCCTGGCCAGCCAAGACTCTGTAGGACTTGACTATGCCTGCCGCACCTTTGACTTGCTGCAGAAGTTCTGTACGGATACGGCTAACGGCGGATACTACGAGAATCTGGAACAGGATTTTTCCCTGTCGGCGCCAGGATTTGCAGCAGGAGATTTGAAGTCCCTGGATATTCATATGCACACTATGGAGGCTTTTACCACCCTTTACGAATGTTCGGGACAGGAAATCCACAGGAGAAAGCTGGAAGAGGTCATCGATGTAATACTGACTAAGATGGTAAATACCGAGATTGGCTGCGGCTATAATCAGTTCGACATTCATTTTAACCGGAAACCGGCGATCAATATACGGAGGACCTGGAATGCGGAGCGGGAGACGGGGGAAGTGGTGGAGACACCTACAGACACCACCTCCTACGGCCATAACGTGGAACTGGCCTGGCTTTTGAATTATGCGGCGAAGATTCTTGGATATGAGACAGACCACTTCCTCCCTATCACACATAACCTGGTGGAACATGCCTTACGATACGGCTTTGACTATGAACGGGGCGGCGTCTACAGGGACGGACCCCACGAAGGCCAGGCCCTGGTAAAGGACAAGGAGTGGTGGCAGAACTGCGAAGTGCTGGTGGGTTTTTTGGATGCCTATCAGCAGGAGGGTGATACCCGTTATGCCCAGGCATTTGTAAAGACCTGGGAGTTTGACACCGCTTATATGATTAACCATGAGGCTGGGGAGTGGAGGCAGCTGGTGAGATTCGACGGCTCCCCCATAGAGACCCAGCTGGGAAATCCATGGAAAGGGATGTATCATACAGGGCGGGCAATGCTGGAGACGCTGCTGCGCCTGGAGAGCATTCTGCAAATGGATAAGTCCGCAGGGAAAGAGGTGGATGGTATAAAATGACCAGAGAAGAAATAATCAGAAACATCAGGGAGAAGAAAGTAATTGCCATCGTTCGGGGATTTCATCCTAAGCAGTGCATACAGCTGGCAGAAGCTCTGTATGCAGGCGGCATCAATATGATAGAGGTAACTTTTGATCAGTCAGGGCCTGATACCTGGGGGGAAACCGTGGAAGCGATCCAGGCGATTTGGGAAAACTTCGGCGGCAGAGTGCTGCCGGGAGCGGGAACGGTGATGACGGTGGAGCAGGTAAATTTGGCAAAAAAGGCCGGCGCCGGTTATATCATATCACCGGACGCTAACCCGGAGGTCATCCGACATACCCGGGAGGCCGGACTGGTCTCCCTGCCGGGAGCCATGACCCCTACCGAAGCTGCAGGTGCACACCGGGCGGGTGCGGACATGATTAAGCTGTTTCCAATCGCCAACCTGGGGGCTGCCTATCTTAAGGCATTGAAAGCACCCCTCAAGCACATTGATTTCATGGCAGTTGGGGGCGTCTCCCCGGATAATATCCGGGAGTTCATCAAAGCCGGCGCAGTGGGCGCCGGGGTGGGAGGCATGCTGACCAGAAGGGAACTTGTGGAGGCAGGTGAGTTTACAAAAATAACAGCTTTGGCACGGCGCTATGTGGAAAATGCAAACGGTGTAATTTAGAGTGAGCATAGGAAGGGAAAGGGGGAGGCTAAAATGCCAAAGATGATTCATACGGTGGGCGGTCTGCTGTCGGTGGATGAGTTGGGGACAACACTGATGCACGAGCATATCCTGCAGGCCAATTGGTCCATGCGTATGTCCTTTAAAGATTGGTTTGACTACGATTCCTTCATAGAATGGGCATCCGAAGATGTAAAGCGTACCAGAGAAATCGGAGTGGAGACCCTGGTGGAACAGACCCCGGTGTGCCTGGGGCGGGACATCCATGCAATCAGGGATGTGGCAGAGAAAACCGGGATGCAGATCATAGCCAGTACTGGATTTTTCTATTCAGAAAACCAGTGGATGTTCCTGCGCTCAGAGGACAACTTTGTAAAATGGCTGATGAAAGACATAGAAGAGGGAATACAGGATACAGCTATTAAGCCGGGATTGATTAAGTGCGGTACTGATACTCCGGGGGTAACCGACCTGAACCGAATCCTGCTGAGAGCCCATGCAAAGGCGTCGAAACTCAGCGGTCTGCCCATAGCGACCCACAGCTGGTATCAGAATCGAAGCGGAATCAGCCAGATGCAGATTTTTGAGAAAGAGGGGCTGAATCCCAGAAAGGTGCTCATCGGACACTGCGGGGATACCAACGACCTCTTTTATCTGGAAGAACTGCTGCGAATGGGATGCTGGATTGGGCTTGACCGTTTCGGAGATGACGCCAAGAATCCGCTGGAGGAACGGGTAAATACCCTGGCAGAGCTGTGTGACCGGGGCTGGATTGGACAGCTCATGATTTCCCACGATTATGTAAGCTTTGTGGATCTGGGAACTTTTGAGTGGGAGACAAAGCGGCGTCAGGATCCGGATGACGCCAAATACAACAGCCGTTATATTCACCGATACGTCCTGCCAATGCTAAGGGAGCGGGGATTCGGGGATCGTGAAATTCATCAGCTTATGAGGGAGAATCCCAGAGCCTATTTTGCAGAAGATTAGATTTCCAAACATGCACAAGGGAGGAAGTACAGCATGAAAATAAAAGAAATCCATACCTATCTGGTACGTCCCAGATGGGGATTTGTAGAAATAGAGACAGACGACGGATATACCGGCTGGGGGGAACCCGTCATTGAGGGCAGGGCAGCCACAGTCAAGGCGTGTGTGGAGGAGATGAAGCCGTATCTTCTGGGTGAAGATCCGGGTAATATCGAGGATATCTGGACAAAGCTGTACAGGGCCGGATTCTATCGGGGCGGCCCTGTGATGATGAGTGCCATGGCAGGTATTGACCAGGCACTCTGGGATATCAAGGGAAAGAAGTTTAATGCACCGGTTTACGAGCTGCTGGGAGGGAAGTGCAGGGAAAAGATGCGCATGTATTCCTGGGTTGGGGGGGATCGGCCCAGTGATGTGGCGGCAGCGGCGAAAGAGCGCAAGGACGCTGGCTTCACTGCGGTAAAGATGAACGCTACAGAGGAACTGCAGATCGTGGACAGCTATGACAAGATCGATGCAGTGCTGGAACGGGTAGCTTCCATCCGGGATGCATGCGGAAAATACTTTGGCATTGCCATTGATTTCCATGGCCGCGTCCATAAACCCATGGCCAAAATTCTGGCAAAGAAACTGGAAGAGTTCGCCCCCATGTTTATCGAAGAGCCGGTGCTCTGTGAGAACATGGAGGAGTTTAAAGAGATTGCCCGCATTGCCAATATCCCGATAGCCACAGGGGAGCGCCTGTTTACAAAATACGATTTCAGGCGTCTGTTAAATGCGGGGGGTGTGGACATCATCCAGCCTGACCTGTCCCATGCCGGGGGGATAACGGAAGTGAGGAAGATCGCAGCCATGGCGGAGGCCTATGATGTGGCCCTGGCCCCGCACTGCCCACTGGGACCAGTTGCCCTCAGCGCCTGTCTACAGGTAGATGCAGTCAGTTACAACGCATTTATCCAGGAACAGAGCATGGGGATCCACTACAATCAGGGGCATGGAGTTTTGGACTTCATTAAAAATCCCCAGGTCTATGCTTTTGAAAAGGGGTATGCCAAGTTCCCCCAGGGACCTGGACTGGGCATGGAAATAAACAAAGAATTGATGGCAGAGGAGAATAAAAATCCCCATGAGTGGAAGAATCCGGTGTGGAGGCACGAAGACGGCTCTATAGCGGAATGGTAATGGGGGGCGGGACGTGGCGATGAAAAAATATCTGATTACCATAGACGGCGGCACCACCAATACCAGGGTGGCGCTGTGGAAGGAAAATAAAGAATTTCTCTCTGCCGTGAAGTCGGAGGTGGGTGTAAAAGACACTGCCAGGGACGGAAACAATGCCAGACTGAAAAAGGCAGTAAAATCCATGCTGGAAGAAATCCTGGAGCGCAGCGGTGTTACTTATGAAGAGGTGTGGGCTGTCTGCGCCTGCGGAATGCTCACATCCAATGTGGGGCTTTGGGAAGTGCCCCATCTGACTGCGCCTGCCGGTTTGGAGGATTTTGCTCAGGGGGTAAAAAAAATATTGATTCAAGATATCTGCCCATTACCCATCTTCTTTATTCCCGGAATGAAAAATTTTACTGGGGAAGTCAGTCTGGATAACCTGGAAAAAATGGACATCATGAGGGGGGAGGAGACAGAGACAGCAGCCTTAATGGAACTCTGCCCCCAGGGAGAAACCCTGTACGTACTGCCAGGATCCCATACAAAGTTTGTCACTGTAGATAGAAATCTTAAGATGACCGGCTGCCTGACCTCACTGGCAGGGGAACTGCTGGCTCTGCTGACCAGGGACAGCATCCTTGCGGATGCTGTGAAACGGGAATTTGTCACGGGAGACTACAACCGGGAGATGCTTCTTGCAGGGGCAAGGCAGACCTGGGAGACAGGCCTGTCAAGGGCTGCCTTCCTGACACGGATCGTCGGCCAATTTGTCACAGCCAGCCAGCCGTCCTGCGCCAGCTTCCTGCTGGGAGCAGTAATGGCAGCAGACATCCAGGCTGTGAAAACAAGCAGGGCACTGACAGTGACAGAGGATATGAAAGTGGTGATTGCCGGGAAAGAGCCGCTGCGGGGGGCGCTGAAAGAATTGTTTATGGAGGATGGGACATTTAAGGAAGTTACCGTTTTTCAGGGGGATGAGGATGTTCTGCTGTCAGGGTATGGGATGTGCGTGATAGCAAAGAAAGCGGTGCTGCCCTCACTGCCCAGGCCATAGCCAGGGGATTAAAAGCGTCTGTGCTGGAGAACCTCTTTTACAATCAGCCGTATAATGGTATACTGATGGCAGAACTTTATTTCTGTAGGAGGATAAATGGATCGAATATATGTTGTAGAGGACGATATCCGGCTGCGAGAGGAATTGCGGAGTATATTAGTGAAAAATGGTTATGATTGTATATGTGCGGATCGCTTTGAACATGTGACAGAAGATATTATAAAAGCGGCTCCGGATCTGGTTTTGCTGGATCTGAGCCTTCCAGTATATGATGGATTTTATATCTGCCGCAGTCTCAGAGAGGTGTCAGATCTTCCGGTGATTGTAGTCACCAGCTCAAACAGTGATATGGATGAGCTGATGAGCCTGAATGTAGGGGCGGACGACTATATCACAAAGCCTTACAATATCCACATCCTGCTGGCCCATATTGCCGCAGTGCTGCAGCGTGTCCATGGGCGGAAAAACAGCCGGATACTGGTTCACAAAGGGCTGACTCTGGACATAGGCAAAAGTAGGGCTTCCAGCGGAGAAAAAAGTGTGGAGCTAACGAAAAATGAACTTGGCATTTTGAAACTGCTGATGGATCACAAAGGGACCATTGTGCCCAGAGAAGAGCTAATCCAGGAGTTGTGGGAGATGGAGGAGTTCGTGGAGGACAGTACACTGACCGTCAATATAAACCGCCTGAGGAAAAAGATTGGGGATCTTGGACTTCCGGACTATCTTTTGACAAAACGGGGACAGGGGTATCTGGTATGAGGTTTTTTCGCTATTGCAGGGACAGATGGCTTTCTGTCCTTATCTTTGTTTTTGTATTTGCTGCGGGGGGCGGCATTCTCTGGCTGATTGGCACCCCCTTTGCTGTAGCCTGTGTTGTGGAGGGATTCTACGCCGCAGGCTTTTTTCTGATTCTGCTTCAGGGCTTTCTTGCCAGAAAGGAGTTTTACGACAAACTTCTTGAGGCATCAGATAATCTGGAGGAAATCTCCTATCTGTCAGAATTCCTGACCGAGCCTCACTTTCTGGAAGGGGCAATCCTGTACTGCATTCTGCAGAAGGATGAAAAATATTTGAATGACCGGATTGCGGCTTATCAAAGGGATTTGCAGGAGTACATGGATTATGTGGAGACGTGGGTACATGAGGTGAAGACCCCAATAGCAGTCTCCAGACTGATAATGGAAAATAACAGGAACGAGGTAACAAGAAGTCTCTCGGAGGAGATGGATAAGGTGGAAGGCTTTGTAAACCAGATGCTTTATTACAGCAAAAGCGGCAGTCTGCAGGATGACTATCAGATCCGCAGGGTCTCTCTCAGGACCCTTGTGGTAGAGGCGGTTAAGCACAATGCTAAGTATATGATTGCACAGCAGGTAGCGCCGAAGTTTGGGGATTTGGACTATGAGGTGCTCACAGACCCCAAATGGATGGACTTTGTGCTTGGGCAGATTATTTCCAATGGGGTAAAGTACCGATCTGCGGAGCGCAGTTCGGAGATTGCATTTTCTGCTGTACAGACAGGAAGAACAGTGACCTTATCTATAGAAGATAATGGGATCGGAATTCCGGCAGAGGATTTGGGCAGGATCTTCAGAAAGGGATTTTCGGGCGTAAACGGAAGAAAATATGGAAAGTCTACGGGTATGGGGCTTTATCTGTGTGATACACTGTGCAGAAAGCTGGGGACTGATCTGTCTGTATCTTCCCGTGAAGAGGAGGGCTCTATCTTTGAGCTTAAGCTGACATTAGCTTCAGAGAAAGAAACAGGATTGGTGTAACATTTCAAAATTGTAATGCTGCTGTTAGGTAAGGACGTGGCAGCATATTGATCTCCATGCTACACTGGACCTATCAAATGATGGAGGTGTATGAAATGAATCCTGTGTTAAAAGTAGAGAATCTGCAGAAATTTTATAAAACAAAAGGCGCAGTTACGAAAGCCGTCAACAATATAAGCTTTGAAGTGGAACAGGGAGAATACATTGGGATTATGGGGGCTTCCGGAAGCGGAAAGACAACTCTTCTAAACTGTATTTCGACCATTGACAAGGCGACTGCGGGACAAATCCTGATTCAGGGGCAGGATGTCACAACGTTAAGTGATAATAAGCTGGCCCGTTTCAGGAGGGAACAGCTGGGATTTATCTTCCAGGACTTTAATCTTCTGGATACTTTAACAGGGAGAGACAATATCGCCCTGGCCCTGGCAATCAATGGTGTGAAACCCGGCCAAATATCACGGCTGATCGAACAGGTGGCCGATGACCTGGAGATTAAAGCCATCCTGGATAAATATCCATATGAGATGTCTGGGGGCCAGCAGCAGCGCGTTGCCTGTGCCCGGGCCATTGTGACCAAACCTTCCCTGATTCTTGCAGACGAACCTACGGGAGCTCTTGACTCAAAGTCAGCGGGAATGCTTATGGAGAGTCTGAGCATATTAAATGACAGAAAAAAAGCTACCATACTGATGGTGACTCACGATGCTTTTACTGCGAGCCACTGTAAGCGCATACTATTCATTAAAGATGGACAGATATTTAATGAACTGGTGCGGGGTGAGAAAAGCAGGAAGAAATTTTTTGATGAAATTATGCAGGTAATTTCTTTCTTAGGAGGTGATAACAATTATGCTTTCTAATAGAAAGAGGTGTAAAAACCAATCCTCCTTACATGGATTCTTCCGGAAGCTGCCTTCTAAGAATGTAAAAAAATCTGCGAAGGATTACTTTATCTATTTTTTTACACTGATGCTCTCTGTCTGTCTGTTTTACAGTTTTAATTCTATCAGTACGCAGTTTGCCTCTCTGGGGCTTGAAGATCCCTTAAGCTATCTTGCATTTTCCTCCACCGTACTGACCGTATTTTCAGTGTTGGTATGTGTTATTATGGGAGCACTGGTGGTTTATGCCAACCGATTCTTGCTGAGACGCAGAAAGAGGGAGATGGGAACATATGCAGTGCTTGGACTGGAACGGAGAGATCTGAACCGGCTTCTTATGAGGGAAACCCTGCAGATAGGAGTGCTTTCACTGCTTTCGGGGATAGCCCTGGGAATATTTGCTGCCCAGCTTCTTTCTCTGGCAACTGCCCGTCTGATCGGAATCAGCCTGGCGAATTACCATTTTATGATCTCTGGGAAGGCAATTATATTAAGCATTCTTTTCTTTGGAGTTCTATTTTTCTTTGTCCATCTGTTCAATGTGAGGGAACTTAAGAAAATGACTCTTCTGGAAATGCTCCATGCAGGAAAGAGGAATGAGACAGTAGGTGAGGGAAAAAGCGGCTTTTCCGTATTGCTGGGTATTATCTCTGTCTTATTGATTCTGGGGGGATATGGAATTGTGTTTGTAATGTCCGAAAAGGATACCTTTAAAGCTTTGGCTCTGGGCGGACTGCTGTTAATTGTCGGCACGGTATGCTTCTTTAGGGCGGCACTCACAATATCTACAGGCTTAATGAAGAAAAATAAGCGGCGTTACTACCGCGGCATTCGTATATTCACAACAAGCCAGTTTTCCTCCAGGCTTAAAACGGAAGGGAGCTCTCTGGCAATGACAGCTGTTCTTCTGTTCCTGTCGTTTTCCCTGACAATATTAGGGCCGGGACTGGGGAAGTTTGTCATGAATGGGATAGAAAATGCAGTGCCCTATGACGGAACTATTTTTTATGCTCCAATGGCAGGGAATAAAGAGGCTGGGGACGATCCTCTGGGATACTTGAGCCAGTCGGGATTCCACATAGATGAGTTTTCGGACGAGTATGCAGACTTCTGGACTTATAAGTCATCCGAAGCTACAGCAGGATTCCTGACAGGAAAAGAAGGCGGTGAATCAGATAAGATTCCCCTTACCGTCCTGGGATTAGAAGACTATAACCGTTTGCTTGCTCTGCAGAACCAGCCCCCGGTTCAGCTGGCAGAAGGGGAATACGCTGTAAGCTATGCTTTTCCGGCCATGGAAGAGGTCCTAAAAGCCTTTCAACAGGAACCCCAGCCGTTGAAGCTTGGGGACAGTACCCTGACACTGGCCGAGGACGGAATATTTCATTACGGCTGGGAGAACACTAACATATTAGCCGAGCAGGGAACACTGATTGTCCCCCAGTCATTGGCTGAGAGCCTTACCCCTCAGAGATGGTTTTTGAACTTTAATTTTACCCGGGAAGGGGATGACCTGAATCTTAAGCTGCATGACCGCTGGGTGGACGCCGGCCTGAACGGGTATGTAATGTGGCCCCGGGAGGAAGTGCTGGTGTCATTGAGCTCTGACAATCTTCTTGTGACATATCTGGGTATTTACGTAGGTATTACATTTTTGATTACCTCTGGCGCGGTTTTGGCACTCCGCCAGTTATCCCAGTCTTCCGATAATACGGAACGGTACGGGATTCTTAAGAAGCTGGGCGTATCTAAAAGGGACATGAGACGGTCGTTAAGGAAGCAGCTCAGAGTATATTTCGGGCTTCCGCTGGTCCTTGCAGTCCTCCATTCTGCAGTGACTGTATTAGCCATCTTCCGGTATTTTGAAGGGTTGCAGCTAACGGTAATGGTTTCGGTCATTGGGTTTGGGGCGCTGGTAATTTTATCGGTTTATGGGGTATACTTTATTGCAACCTATTTGGGGAGCAGACGTATCCTGGAACTTTAAAAAAATAATTCTAAATGCTGCAACTATGGGGAGGCATTCAGAAATTTTTCCGGCCGCTGCTATTGTATGGCAGCGGCCGGAAGTAGGTTCACTTATGCAGATTCAGAAACCGCCCGGTAACCGGCTTTTAATACTGCAATGTTAGATTCATTATTTTTTATTTTTGCCAGATACCCGCAAAGCCCTTTCTCCACATCTTCCAGCGTCAAAAGATCGTCAGCTGCGGCTATTGCAGCCCCAAGTGCACAGAGGTTGGCGCTTCTTGCGTTCTTAAAATGAGCAGCAATATCGTTTGCCGGAACGGAGTATATCTTTACATTGGCAGACTCCGGTATTGTTTTTACTATGGAACTGTTTATAATGATACTTCCCCCCGGCTTTACGCTGGACATAAATTTATGCAAAGCAGGTTCGTTCATGGCAATTAAAACGTCAGGGGTTTTGGGAAATGGACTGGCCACCTCCTCGTCCCCCAGCTTGACCGTACAGTTGGCAGTGCCACCGCGCATTTCAGAGCCGTAGGAGGGAATCCATGTGACGTCCAGATCTTTTGCAGCCCCGGAATAAGCCAGGATCATACCGGCGGTTAAAACACCCTGCCCGCCGAATCCTGCAAATACAAATTCTTTCGTCATGATGCAGCACCTCCTGTCTTAATCTCTCCGATGGGATAGACGGCCATTACCTCAGAGGCAATGCGATCTACAGCAGTTACCGGGTCCATATGCCAGTTAGTGGGACAGGGAGATAAAATCTCTACACAGCTGTACCCGGCTCCGGATATCTGTGTTTCAAAGGCCCTGCGGATATACTGTTTGGTTTTCAGTATACTCTTGGCATCATGGACGCTCCCCCGGGCCAGATAAGCGGTGGATGGAATCGGACGCAGATGTTCCATAATATCTACGGGCATACCGTTAAACGCAGCGGTCTTCCCGTTGACTGTGGTTGCGGTCTTCTGCCCGATCAGGGTGGTTGGGGATGCCTGTCCGCCGGTCATGCCGAATACGCCGTTATTTACAATAATTGCAGTTATTTTTTCATTGCGCTGGGCGGCATACACTGTCTCGGAAAATCCGATAGAGATGGCGTCACCGTCTCCCTGATAGGTAAACACAAGCTTGTCGGGACGGCAGCGTTTGATGCCGGAAGCGCCGGCGCCCGCCCGTCCATGGGGGCAGCCCAGCCGGTCTACCTTCAGTGTATTGTTCAGGAGACATGCACATCCAACCGCAAGGGCGCAGATGGCATCCTGCTGTTTTATGCCCATCTCATCCAGTACCTCTGCAATCAGCCGGATAATAATACCATGGCCGCAGCCGGGACAAAAACTGCTTGTACCGGAAATAAGTGCAGGAATATTTTTTGTCATATCAGTATACCTCCTTTGTACCGTTCAGTATTGCTTTGACATTTTCAATGATGTCTTCGCTTGCGGCGATCTCTCTGCCTGTAGGCATAGCATATACAGGGGTAGTTCCGTGAGAGGCAAGGTATACGTCTTCTATCATCTGCGGGATGGGAATCATCTCTACAGACAGATAGCCTTTTACTTTTCCGTTGTATTTTTGGAATGCTTTTACGGGGAAGGGCCATACAGTCATAGGCCGGATCAAACCCAGCTTCAGACCAGCGCTTCGCGCCATCTTAACCGCTTCTTTGCAGATACGGGAGCTGATTCCGTAGGACACAAGCAGTACTTCTGCGTCTTCCGCCTGAACCTCTTCCCATAGCTGCTCCTTTTCTTTCATCTCACTATAACGACTGCAGATATGAGGAACGTACTCTTCATAGGCAAAGTCGGTATACATGCGGTCGGTCATCTTCCGTCCCATAGGGGGGCGGTCTCCGTCCATACCCAGAGCCCAGTCAAATCGATCCCGTTTGGGATACTGCTGTTCGGGAAGCTCCACGGAACCGCACATCTGACCGATGGAGGCATCGGACAATACAATGACAGGGGTGCGGTATTTTTCAGCGGTCTCAAAGGCCTTTACGACAAAATCTGCATTTTCCTGAATGGAGGATGGAGCATAAACCGGGATAAAATATCCTCCATGCCCGCCGCCTTTGGTAGTCTGGAAATAGTCCCCCTGACCTACGGTTACATCTCCAAGCCCAATGCCGAAACGGGCCACGTCCACAATAACTGCTGGAAGTTCAATGGAAGCGAGATAGGAGATTCCTTCCTGCTTCAGTGAAAATCCAGGTCCTGAGGAGCTGGTCATAACTCTCTGACCGGTGGCGGCGCCTCCGATAATCATATTGATGCCGGCAAGCTCAGATTCTGTCTGGACGAATTCGCCCCCTGCTTCCGGCAGTCTCCATGATAAGTACTCCAATATCTCTGACTGCGGAGTGATAGGATAACCCGCAAATAACCGGCATCCGGCGCGGACTGCTGCCTCCGCAAGGGCATTATTTCCCTTCATTAGCTGCTTCATAGTTATCCCACCTCCCTAAAACTAAATACGTAATCCGGACATACTGTGTAGCACATACCGCAGCCTATACACTTCTCTGTCTCAATATCCACCATGTGATATCCGTTGGCATTGGTCTCTTCAGAGAAAAAAAGTGCGTTTTGTCTGCAGGCTCTGATGCAGTACCCGCAGGACTTACAGTTCTGCGGATGTAACATAATTGTGCTCATTGGTATACCCCCTTTCTTTTCTTTACAATTTTGTACTTGTTTGTTGATTGTAAACCAGAAAGGGTTCTGTATTGGAGAATGGCGTTATGTAATTTTTAACATTAGTATGTGTAGTATCTATAAAATTGTCAATAGAATTTAACAAAAAAAATAATGTTTGGATAATATTGACGAAATATTTAATGAAAAATTGTTAAATAGTAACTCTACTTAATCCGTCTGTGTGTCCCAGCACCAGTGATTCAGCACGGCCTTTTCCAGAGCTGGTATGTCTTTGCGTTTGATGGCTGAGAGTACGGCCCTGTGCCCTTCGTTGGAACGGCGGAAGGTTTCGTACATATCAGATGCCTGGGAAATGTTAAATGTATGTCTGGGAAACTGACGCTTGATGGACGCAATGACTTCAATTAATGTCTGATTATTTGTTTTATTTATGCAGTAGGCGTGAAACTCTTCCTGCTGTTCCACATAGTGGGGATAGTCATTCAGGTTGATGGCTGTGTCCATCAGATCGATCATATTTGACATTATCACATAGTCATAATCATTCAGAACAGGCAGCACCTGACGGATGGCATAAGTCTCCAGGCAGGCGATGACGGAGTATGCGTTCACTTCTTCCGCATGGTTGTGTTTTTTAACGAAAAACCCTTTACGGGGAACATTGTCCAGCACACGATCGGCTGCCAAAAGGAGCAGTGCTTCTCTGATAGGCGTGCGGCTGGTGCCAATCTCATTGATAAGCCCTGCCTCATCGATCTTTTCCCCTTCCGCTAATTCCCCCAGTTTTATTTTCTCAATAATGTACTCGTAGACCTGATCTACGAGGGATTTCACTTTTGCCATGATACACCTCAACACTTAGATTTATTTGCCGGCTAAATTAACAGACGGCTTACTTTGGGCTCCTTCCGCGAGGCCCATGATATTTCCAATTATATCATATACTGTATAAAAGTAAAATATATTTTGTGCAATATATGCGCGAAATATAATATATAATATTTTATAATAAAATATATTGACATCGGTATAAAATATTGGTATTGTGTATTTAGTACTTGTTTGTTGTTTGGAATATATAAATATTGTGCACTTTATACAATTGCTGAAAGGAGATGATTAATTAAAGTGCAGTGTGATGTTTTAGTGAGAGCAAAACCTATTATTTGAGGAAGGAGAAACCTATATGGAAACTCAAATTAGTAAATTTAAATTATATGCAACTTTATTTGCACTTGGAGTTGCGGGTGGCTCTATCTTTATTATTCCGTATATTAAATTTGTATTTTATGATTTGCAGCTGCAGGTAACCGGAATGACGAATACCCAATCAGCACTTTTGATGACTGTGTTTTCCGTGGCATCACTGGTTTTTGATGTTCCCTGCGGTATGATCTGCGATAAGATTGACTCTAAAAAAGGACTAGTCTTCGCGCTTCTCGCCACCACGGCGGTTACACTGCTCTATGCATTTGCAAGCACACATTATGTTGTTTCCCTCTTAATCTGGATCATATTGGCGTTTTTAACCATGGGTATCTACTGGCCCATTTTTTCTAAAGTGCTGAATATTATCGGGAATAAGACCGGCACAGCAGGCCGCTCCGGGTCTTCCTTTGGCTGGTACTATGCCTTCAACGGCATCAGCGCTGCAGTGCTGGAGGCATTGGCTCTGTGGGTTTCCACAAGATTCGAAGATCCTGTCATGAGCTTCCGCATGGCCATTCTGGTAGCGGCAGGCTCCACCATCCTGGCCACTGTACTGATTATTTTCTTATTTGACAGTGAGCTGACAGCTCCGGAAGCGGTTCAGGCTGAGACAGAGAAAAAGCACAGCGGCATAGAACTGAATCAGCTTACGGAGGTACTAAGAAATCCCAGTGTTTGGATGATGATGATAATCTGTATGATTGCCTACTGTATGTACAGCATGATGTCCTACTTTACCCCGTTTTTAACTGCAGTAGTGGGGGTTTCCCCGGAAGCTTCCGGAGTGTTTGCCATCATTCGAACTTACATATTCCTGATCCTGGCGCTGGTGGGCGGTCTGATCGCGGACAAAGTGTTTAAGGGCACGACCAAATGGATTATGCTGGTATTTTTTGTGACGGCTGTTATCATCGGGGGACTCTTTATTATGCCTCATAATGCCAATGTGATGCTCATCAGCATCTATACCCTGATTCCTGCAGCATTGGTGCAGATGTCTTATCCCATCAAGTACTCTGTGATAGGAGAAATCGGTGTAAAGCAGCACCTTTTAGGGACCGCTACCGGCCTGGCGGCTCTGGCGGGGGCGCTGCCGGATCTGGTGCTTGGTCCATTTATCGGCAGCATGCTGGACACCAGGGGAAATGATGCTTATTATATTCTCTTTGGGATTCTCATTGTACTTCTTTTGACAGGCTGCTTCTGCTGCTGGCGCATCGTCCGGAAGCAAAAGGCCGCAAAACTGGCATAGAGACAATTGTTTTGCAGGAGGTGGTTTATGATTGACAAAGTAACAACGCTTATGGCAGCGGTGGATACCATCCATTCCGGCAATACCATAATGGTAGGAGGATTTACTATTTCAGGCTGTCCCCTGGGACTGCTGAAGGAATTATCAAGACGCCCCATAAGTAATCTCACCACAATTTCGGAAGACATAGGCTTTGCAAATACCGCATCCTTCCCCGCAGAGGCGATCCGAGAACTTTTTACCGGCGGGAGGATCCGAAAGGTATGTGCCTCCTTTATCGGGGCTAATCCTTTTGTAAATGAGCTCATTCAAAAGGGAGAACTGGAATATGAACTGATCCCCCAGGGTACCCTGGCGGAGCGCATTCGGGCCGGGGGTTCCGGGATCGCCGGATTCTATACGCCAACGGGAATCGGCACCATCGCTGAAAAAGGGAAGGAGAAAAAAGTAATCAATGGGAAGGAGTTCCTGCTGGAACTGCCTCTCCGGGCAGATGTGGCTCTGGTTAAGGCCTATAAGGCAGATCCCATGGGCAACGCCGTGTTCAAGTATTCTTCAATGAACTTTAATCCGCTTATGGCAATGGCTGCGGATAAGGTTATTCTGGAGGTAGAAAAACTAGTGGAGATCGGTGAAATCAACCCGGAATTGGTGCAGCTGCCTGGTATTTTTGTAGATCAGGTGATCCTGTCGGAGAGGAGGGCTGCAGATGTACAGCAAACGTGAGATCATTGCCCTTAATATTGCCAATATGCTGCACGATGGTGATTTTGTGAACCTGGGAGTGGGAATGCCTACCCTGGTAGGGCGCTATATCCCCAGAGACATTACCGTATGGCTGCACGGGGAAAATGGCTGTGTGGGGCAGGACGCCACCATCACCGGAACCCAGGAGGAGATGCAGCGCTGGAAAGCGGAGCACGGAGGCGAGGACAGTGACTGGAAAACCGGACACAGAGATTTGATCAACGCCAGCTGTGAGTATGTAACACTCCTTCCGGGAGGCTGCTGCTTTGACAGCTCCATAGCTTTTGCAATGGCAAGAGGGGGCCATTTGGATGCCACAGTCCTGGGCGGCTTACAAGTGGACGAAGAGGGAAATCTGGCCAACTGGATGGTTCCCGGCAAGCGGGTTCCCGGCATGGGCGGCGCCATGGATTTGGTATGCGGTGCCAAAAAGGTAATCATTGCCATGGAACACTGCACAAAGGACGGAGAGCCTAAACTTTTGAAAAGATGTACTATGCCCCTGACTGCAGTAGCCTGTGTGGACGTTGTGGTGACAGAATTCTGCATCCTGGAGCGCCGTGGCGGGCAATTTGTGGTGACGGCCATGAACCCGGAGATTGATAGAGAGGAACTGATAAAGATAACAGAAATGGAGCTGGTTTTTGATAAAAGGCTTCATGTGATGGAGATGCCCGCAGATTAGAAGTTTACAGAGAAGAGGAATACGATGGTAATTGATGGAATCATGTCGGTAATCAACAAATACATCGAACTTGGTGATTTCCTCTGGGAAATTCCTATGCTTATATTTCTTACTATAGTTGCCCTAATGTATACCGTAGGGACCAGAGGCTTCCAGTTCCGCTATTTTGGGCACAGCATAAACTCTACATTGGGACAGCAGATTCGTGGTACGGCGGCCGGGACAACAAAAAAAGGAATATCCTCCTTCCAGGCCCTGTGTATGGCCCTATGCAACACATTAGGGGTTGGCAACATCGCAGGAGTAGCCGTATCCATTGCCCTCGGCGGGCCTGGAGCAGTTTTCTGGCTCTGGCTTGCAGGAATATTGGGACTGATTATCAAATACGGAGAAATAGCGCTGGGTGTAAAATACCGGGAGGTAGATCCGGAGACAGGTATGTACCGGGGCGGCTTAATGTGGTATGTGGAGAAGGGACTGGGCAGGAGGTTTAAATGGCTGGCGGTGTTCTACGCGGCTACCTATGTAGTTTCTAATCTCAATGCGCCCGCAGTACAAGTGAATACCATTGCTTCTTCGGTGACTACGTGTTTTACTCATGTTCCTCCCATGCTGGTTGGCGTAATCGCTTCCGGGTTAATGGGAACGGTATTGTTAGGCGGCTTAAAACGTATCAGTAAGGTGGCAGAACGGATTGTCCCTTTTATGTCAGTGGCCTATATGGCCATTGTAGTGATTATTCTGCTGATGAATTTTACCAAAATTCCTTACATATTTGAACTTATTTTTAAGTATGCAGTGACCGACGCAAAGGCAGCCGCCGGCGGGTTTGGAGGCGCTACGGTGTCAATGGCCGCCAGGTATGGCTTTGCCCGGGGATTTTATTCTAATGGGGCAGGGATGGGCGATACGGCATTTTCTCATGCTTCCAGCGATGTGGATCATCCGGCAAAGCAGGGCATGTGGGGCATCAGCGAGGTGCTCATAGATACCATTATCTGTACCTGCACAGCGTTTGCAATCTTAATTACAGGAAGCTGGGAGAGCGGCGAAAGCGGCGCTGCCCTCACTACCCAGGCCATATCCAGGGGATTAAAAGCCCCTGTGCTGGCGAACCTCTTTGTCATGGCAGCAGTCATCTTTTTTGCCCTTACCACAGCAGTCATGTGCGCTTATTATGGGGAGATCTGTCTTCGTTATTTTACAAAGAGTAAAATTGCTTCTAATGTATACCGCCTTCTGATCTGCCTGATGGCTGTTTTTTCCACCAATCCTGTATTTGTGGAACGCGTGGATATCCTTTGGCGGGTGGGAGACAGCAATGTGGCAATTCTTATTATGCTAAGTCTGGTGGTCCTGGTACTTCTTCGAAAGGATGTGTATGCCATAACGAGGGATTATGAAAGTAAATATTTAAAAGGAAAGAAGCAGTAAGCTATATGCCTGCAGCTAAACGATGAGCGAGAGGAAAGGAGAATATATTATGAAACCATATGCAATCGTAGAATGGAACGATACAAAATCAGAGGCAAAGGGATGGCTGTGTGTATACAACCTGGTAGAACATTATTCAGGGGGCGGTGTCCGTATGCATCCCTCTGTAACGAAAGAGGAAGTTATCCGCCTGGCTAAGATGATGGCCTACAAATACAATGCCGCCGGTGCCGACGACTGCGGAGGAATGAAAGCTGGGATTGTATACGACAGCAAAGCACCGGATGCCTATGAGGTACTGAAACGGTTTATACAGGCCATCCGCCCTTATGTGGATCTCGGCCTTGGGATCGGGGCTGACCTGGGAACCAAAGGACCTGACTTTTATAGGATCTTTGAAGAACTGGGGATGCGGGTACCGGCTACTAAGACCCACTGTGAGGACCCGGTCTGCATCAAAGGTCGTGAGCAGATTCCCATACTGGTGGATGCCATGATTGACGGGTTCACGTTAAACGATGCCATGACAGGCTATGGAGTAGCCTTTGCTGCGGATGAGGCATGGAAAATCCGGCACCAGGAAGCCGGCGGTGCCCGTGTGGTGATACAGGGCTTTGGCTGCGTAGGTGCCAGCTGTGCTTCGAAAATGAAGCAATTGGGATATACAGTGATAGGAATTGCAGACGCTCAGAATCTGGTGGTCTGCGAAAAGGGGCTTGATGTAGCCGAATTAATTGCCCACAAGAACCAGTACGGCGAGATGGATCCTGCGTATTTCCCAGAGACCTACGCTGTCCGCCCCAATACAGACTGGCTGGATATAGACTGTGATATTCTGATTCCGGCAGCCCTTGAGGATGTAATCAACGCAGGCAACGCGGATAAACTGGGGGACAAACTGCTGGTAGAGGGGGCCAACATCCCGGTATCTGCTGAAGCAGATGAAGTACTCCGCAAAAGAAATGTGGACATGGTTCCGGACTTCATAGCGAATGTGGGTGCCATCCGATTCTTTTCCCGCTGCCGGCGCTGTCAGATAGAATTCACAGCGGAGGGTGCCATCCGGGACATTGAGGAGGGCGTTCGTGATAACGTGAGGATGCTGTTTGCAGAAAAAGATAATACCGGAAGATACATCCGGGATATAGCCTACGAAAGGTTTGAGCCCACAATACAGACAGAATTTGAATTCACATCAAATCGCTGAGAATGCAGTGATCGCAGTTAGTTATAAGTGGCTGACCGGTGAAATCCCGGCCAGCCGCTTATTTCTGTGCTATGCCATAGAGCATAAAATCAATGGTTCTAGACAGCTTTTCTTCATGAGCGATCATTATGTTTTCCAAATCTCCCCCGGGAATGGTTTCGCTGCTGAAGTAGCCATTAAACATTTCCTGAATAATCTCATAATATTCTAATGCGTCCTCTTGTGTCACACCGTCCCGCAAAGTGATTTCTGAAAGCACCGTCCGATAAAGATTTCGGTTCAACTGGTTAAATTCTTTTTTGGATTCTGCTATGGCATCGGCCAATTCTGGCTGTGGCTGCAGCAATGCCTCAAAAAATATGCGGGCACAACTGGGATGCTCCAAAAAATACTGAAACCGGAGTTCCAGATATCTTCTTAGATCACCTTTAATATTCTGTTCTTTTAAGAAGGAGGTTACATCTGAAAAACACTTTGATACACACGCCAGATAAAGCTCATCCTTTCCCTTAAAGTTATGATAGAATAACCCTTTTGAAATTCCATGGTTATAGCAGACCCCATTAAGGGTGAAGCCCGCATACCCTTTCGTACCGAATTCCTGGATGCCTGCCTCAATAATTTTCTTCTTTGTCAGTTCTGTTCTTTCCTTTTGCTTCATCTGCTTCACCTCTAAAAATAGATTAAACTACTATACAATAGTAAATAGTATAAATAGTAAAAAACATATAGTCAATAAGCGAATTCCTGCGGCCCCTTTTCCCTGTGATTATTGACTAATGTTTATATCTGTGATAATCTATTTATAGACTGATTGGTCTATAAAATGAAGTGAGAGAGTATATACTATGTCTTATGTGTTAAGGTTTTTGACTGTTATTGTATTTGCAAAGCTGATTGGCAAGCTTGTTTCAAAGATTAGGCTGCCCTCCATTTTGGGCTGGCTCATTACCGGTATGATTTTCGGTCCTCATGCGCTGGATCTGCTCAATGAAAGCATATTAAATACCACGTGGTATCAGTCCATGGTACATATCCTGGAATGTGCAGTAGGTTTAATGATCGGTACGGAACTGGTCTGGAAAAAAATTAAAAAATCTGGAAAAGCAATTGTACTTACCACGTTTACACAGTCCATTGGTACGTTTTTGTTCGTCTCCCTCATATTCGGAGCCGTATTTTACTTCTCGGATATTCCGCTGTATCTGTCTTTTATCTTTGGAGGGATTGCCCTGGCTACAGCCCCGGCCCCCGCACTTTCCATTGTCAGGGAATTTAAGACAAAAGGCCCGGTTACCAGTACTCTAATTCCTATGGCCGCATTAGATGATATCATCGGCTGCATTGTGTTTTTTACAACCATCGCTGTTATTGCAGGAAATCTGTCAGCAGGGAAGCTTCCATCCTATATGGTTGCACTAGTGGTTATCCTTCCCCTTGTTATAGGATTAGCTGTGGGACTGAACACGGGATTTTTAATAAAAAGGGAAAACAATCCATATAAGTCATTTATCTTAATGCTTCTGGGCATTCTGGCGGCGTCTGCTTTGGGGGTTATTGTTAACCGCCGGGTGCTGCCTGAGCCGGTACTGAACTTTATGCTGATTGGGATGGCTTTTTCAGCTGCATTTTCGAACATAATACAAGAAGAGAAACTGGAAAAACTAATGAAGATGTTTAACCCCCTGCTCAGCCTTTCTATGGTGGTAGTGATTCTCAATCTGGGAGCGCCTTTGGATTACCATTTGATGTTAGGCGCAGGAGCCTTTACTGCTATTTATATTGCGTCACGGGCTGCAGGAAAATATTTTGGAGCATATTTTGGAGCAGCCATTACAAAGTCACCAAAGACAGTAAAAAGATATTTGGGTTTTACACTGCTGCCTCATTCCGGTGTATCTTTAGTTTTTACCGGAATTGCAGTTTCTGTATTGAACGGTCCGGCGCCGGAATGTACAAAAATCATACAGGGCACGATCGCGGCCGCCGCTGTGATCAACGAAATTATTGCTGTAATTATGGCGAAAAAAGGCTTTGAATGGGCTGGTGAGTTTAAAAAGGACCTTGAAAATAAAAAAATACTTACTAAACTTTAGAGAGAAAGTTTAAACATAATTGCCAATTGATTTCTTTTTGGGCAGGATTTATAATACAAAATATACAACGTGTGCGAGCACAAGACAAGGAGAAATATGAAGGTAACTATTAAAAAAATTGCAGAGGTAGCAAATGTGTCCCGGGGGACGGTAGATCGTGCCCTGAACCATCGGCCTGGTATCAATGCGGAGGTAGCTCAGAAAATTCTGAAAATTGCAGATGAACTGGGATATCAGCCGGATCCGGCGGCAAAAGCATTGGCGGCCAGGCGGTATGTGCCAAAAAAGATAGGTGTTCTCCTTTGCTCTGAAGGGAACCCGTTTTTCCTTAAGGTCATTGAGGGAGTGAATCATGCATTGGAAGAGCTGCAGCACTTCGGTATTGAAAGCATTCAGGTGAACATCAAAGGCTTTGATTCACAGGTACAGATTCAGAAGATTGAGGAACTGGTAGGCCAGGGGATTAATGGTCTGGTTCTCACGCCGATTAACTCTGAGGAAGTAGCAGAGAAACTGCGGGAACTGCAGCAGCAGGGAATAGAGGTAGTAACTGTCAATACGGATATTCCCAATGTGCGCAAGTTAGCTTATGTGGGCTGTGATTACCTGGCAAGCGGTCAGGTGGCGGGAGAGTTGATGGGAATGATGAGCAACGGCTTAAAGGAACAGATAGCCATTGTAATCGGATCCAGACAGATATTGGCTCAGGACATACGCCTGAAGGGTATTAAGGATACCCTGAAGTCGGATTTCCCTAATGTATCGGTAAAAGCTGTTCTGGAGAACAACGATGATGATGAGAGATCCTATGAACTGGTGAAAGCACTTCTGGAGGAATCTTCCGATATTACCAGGCTATGCTTTGCAGCAGCCGGTGTGGCAGGAGGACTCCGTGCTTTGAAGGAATTGCAGCTTGAGCGCAAGATTAAGGTAATCACCTATGACCTGACAGATATTGTAAGGGAAAACATTGAGAAAGGTCTGATATCTGCTACTGTATGCCAGGAGCCGTTCCGGCAGGGCTACAATGGCGTGGAGATTATGGGAAAGTATCTGCTGTACGGGCAGAAGCCGGAAAAAAGTGTAGTACATACCCATGTTTTCATTTCAACAAAATATAATCTGTAAATAAGCAGATAGTGATTAAAAATTCTCTTTACTGTTTTAAAAATGGTAAAGAGAAAAAAATGGCGCTGACCGTGTTCGCACACAGTCAAAAACAATCATACAAGTTAAGCGGAGGAAAAATATGAAAACTAAAAGTGCGGGAAACGCAGATACCCATGGATTCTGGAAGCGGATGACTTCCAGAGCGGAGTTCAGTGTATTGATTGGACTTCTGGTACTGATAATAGGTATGAGCTTTGCAAGCCCGGTCTTTATGACCTTTAACAACATTTTCAATGTACTGAGCCAGATTTCCAGATATGGAATTATATCCGTTGGGATGGCCCTGATTATTATCACCGGCGGAATTGATTTGTCTGTGGGATATGCAGTGGGGCTCTGTGCTACCATGGCAGCCTATCTGACAACCAATGCAGGCCTGCCCTGGCCTGCAGTGCTGATATTAATTTTACTTCTGGGAGCAGTTATCGGTATGGTAAACGGACTGTTGGTGACCAGGCTTGCCCTTCCCGCATTCATCGTAACTCTTGCAGCCGGTAAGATTATCTCGGGATGCACCATGCTTCTGACCAGCGGACGCCCCATTGATTTTGATTCTCCTTTGGCTGTATTGGGAAGCGGGTATGTAGGTCCTGTGCCTATGTGTGTAATACTCATGTTTCTGATTATTATTCTGGGAACAATTTTTGCACAGTGCACACAGCCGGGGCGGAATATATATGCCATCGGCAACAATCCCAGAGCAGCGGCCCTGTCCGGGATTAAGGTAAAGAAAATGACCTGTCTGGTTTATGTCATTCAAAGTGTGCTCTGCGCTTTCTGCGGGATTGTAGTTGCGGGAAATCTTTACAGCGCCGATGCTACGCTGGGGACCGGATATGACATTGATACCATCGCGGCCGTTGTTATTGGAGGGGTTTCCATGACAGGCGGTGAGGGAACTATATGGGGAGCATTAATCGGAGCGTCTATCATGGGTGTGCTGAAAAATGCATTTGTGTTACTGAGTGTATCATCCTACTGGCAGTCCATCGTGATTGGTCTCGTAATCATCTTTGCGGTCACCATCGATAGAATCAGGGCCAACCGGAAAGCTGTCTGAGGAGTACATATAAATTAAATGGAGAAAGGTAAAGGAGGAAGCAACATGAGAAAAAATTGGAAAAGATTTACAGGGGTATTTTTAGCAGCATCATTGGCAGTCTGTTCTATGGCTGCATGCGGGGAGAAAAAGGAGGAAGCTCCGAAGGAGGATACCGCAGAAGAAGCCTCCGCTGACACAGACAAAGGGGAGGCTGCCGGTGATGTGAAGCCTATGGGCGATATTCCGGAAGGCTTTAACTACGACCCGCTGCCAAACAGTGAGGGCAAAGAGATTAAGATTGCAACGCTTACCGTTTCCAACAACCCATTCTGGAACACAGTAGTAGAAGGTATTGATGCGGCAAAAGAATTCCTGGCGGATCAGAACGTAACGGTGGACGTGATTGAATTTGATGACTTTGACGGACAGGCTTTCGCAGAGGCAATTGATACCTGCGTGGTAAAGGGATACGACGCCATTACAACTGTAGGTGTGGCTGACACCATTGTTCCCGCTATTGACAAGGCAACCAAAGCAGGAATTCCGGTATATACCTTTAACTCTGATACAGAGAAGGAATCCACACGTACTGCTTTTGTAGGGCAGGACCTCTATGCCGCAGGCGGCGAGATTGCCAGGAAACTGGCTGAGCTGACGGAAGATTCCGGAAAGATAGGCGTTATCACTGGTTACTATAATGTAAATGCCCATGAACTCCGCCGTCAGGGATTTGAGAATGAGATTAAAAACCACAGTGGAATGGAAATCGTAGGTTCTGTGGAAAATCACGACTCCGGGGACGAGGCTTATACAGCAACCAAAGACTTTATCACTGCAAATCCAGACTTAAAAGGTATCGTTGTAACCGCAGGCGGGCCTCAGGGCGCAGCCAAAGCAATTGAAGAACTGAATCTGACCGATCAGGTACAGCTGGTATGCTTTGACACAACAGATGAGATCGTGAGCTATCTGGAAAAAGGTGTAATTAAAGCTACGATTACCCAGGATCCATTCGGACAGGGATGCGACCCCATTATCCTGGCCTACAATGAGATTGTTTCAGGTAAAGCGGATGTGACGGGTACGGCCTATACAAAGATGGATATCTATACACCGGACAACGTGGGAGAACTGGCAAAATAGATTGATTTTGCAGCTTTACCGCTGAGATAACTGATAAAAAGAAGGCAGCCTTTTACAGGCTGCCGGACGAAAGGGTATAAAATGAGTGAGCAGATCGTATATCAGATTGAACATATAACCAAAAAATTCCCTGGCGTGGTAGCGTTACATGATATAAACCTTCAGGTACGCAGGGGGGAGATTATGGCAATCGTAGGTGAAAACGGTGCGGGGAAGTCCACGCTGATGAATATTCTGTCCGGCAGCTACGAACCTACGCAGGGAAAGCTGGTATTTGACGGAGAATCCATGCAGCAGATGAACCCGATCTATGCGCAGGAAAAAGGGATTGCCATGATCCATCAGGAATTGTCCCTCTCCAATGCATTGTCAGTAGCAGAAAATATTTATTTAGGAAGACTCCCCAGAAATAAAGCAGGACTGGTAGACAGAAAAAAGCTGTACGAGGACAGCAGAAAGATGCTGACGGAGGTAGGGCTGGAACATCTGGATCCCAGGACCCTGGTCCGGGACATCAACGTATCCCAGCAGCAGCAGGTAGAGATCGCCAAGGCACTTTCCCTGAATGCAAAGTTTCTGATACTGGATGAACCCACATCTTCCCTGACGCCGAAAGAAGCGGATATTCTCCTTTCTATTATGAGGGCACTGCGTAAAAAGGGCATTACTATGCTTTATATTTCCCATAAGCTGGATGAGGTACTGCGTATCAGTGACCGGATCGCGGTATTCCGTGATGGGGAATTAATCCAGGTACTGGATACCAAGACGACAGAAATTGATGATATGATATCCCTTATGGTAGGCAGAAAATATACAGGTGGGTTTGTGAGGGATCATTATAAGACCGACTATGATGCCAAAGAGGTTGCCCTGGAAGTAGAACATCTGACCGTGGGAAATAAGGTCCAAGATGTGAGTTTCCGACTCTATAAAGGAGAACTTCTGGGAATCGCAGGTCTGGTGGGCGCCGGACGGAGTGAGATTCTGCAGGCCCTGTTCGGAGCAGACAAAAGAGATAGCGGGACCATCCGCATTTATGGAAAAGAGGTGCCTCTTAGAAATACCAGCGAGGCCATTGCACATAAAATGGCGCTGATCCCAGAGGGCAGAAAACTGCAGAGCCTTTTTTTGAAGTTTACAGTAAAGGAAAACATCAGCATTGCTTTTTTAAGAAAGGTTCTGAATAAGGCACGGCTGAATACCGGCCGCAAAGAGCGGCTGATTGCCGAGGATTTTGTGGAAAAGCTGAGAATTAAGACAGCTGGGATCAATCAGAAAATCATCAACTTGTCCGGGGGCAATCAGCAGAAGGTAGTTCTCGCACGCTGGCTGGTAGAAAAACCAGACATTCTGTTTCTGGACGAGCCGACCCAGGGAATTGATGTGGGAGCTAAAAATGAGATATACCAGATCATCAATGAACTGGCTGAGGAGGGAACCAGCATTATTATGGTTTCCAGTGAGATGCAGGAAAACCTGAGCCTGTGCGACAGGGTCATTACCTTATATGAAGGAAGAGTAACCGGGGAACTTAGGCATGAAGAGCTGTCAGAAGAAAGTATGATGCAGTATATGTCCCAGGCGAAAGAGGCATAAAAAATGTCGGTTCTTAAAATTTAGAATAATGGAGAAGAGAGATATGTCAACAAGCAGAGAAAGATTAAATATGACTTTAAATCATCAGGAACCGGATCAATTAGTCGTGGATATGGGCTCTACGTCGATTACTGGTATTAATGCAAATGCGCTGCACAATCTGAGGAAAGCGCTGAATCTGGAAGAGCGGAAGGTGAAGATCTGTGAACCTCTGCAGCTGCTGGGGGAAGTGGAAGAGGACTTGAGAAAAACTCTTCATCTGGACTGTGTGGATGTGAGTACAAATATGAATATGTTCGGATTTTCCAATGCGGGGAGAAAGCCCTTTACCATGCCTAACGGCCTGGAAGTGGATGTTCCGCTGGAATTCAACACGACAAAAGATGAGAAAGGGCGCACTTATCTCTACCCTCAGGGAGATACCAGTGTACCTCCTTCCGGTATGATGCCCGACGGCGGATTCTTCTTTGACAACATTACCAGATCTACAGCAACCTGCGACGATGAGAACCTGAATGCAAGGGAAGACTTTAAGGACGATTTCAGTGTCATTACAGATGAACAGCTGCGTTTTATGGAAAACCAGTGTAATGACTATTACAACAATACCGGTTACGGGATAGTAGCCAGCGGTGCTCTGGCCTCTATTGGAGATTTTGCAATTGTTCCGGGGCCCAATGTAAAATATCCAAAAGGGATCCGAGATCTGCCGGAATTCATGATGGCACATTCAATCTGCCCCGAATACATACATGAGCTATTTGAGATGCATCTGGAGTATGCTATTAAAAATGCAGAACTTATCTATCAGGCATGCGGGGATAAGATCCAGGTAGTATACATCTCCGGTACAGATTTTGGCACTCAAATTGGGCCTTTTATGTCCCTGGACTCCTACCGGGAATTCTATAAACCATACTATCAGAAGATTAATGGCTGGATTCATGAGCACACCAACTGGAAGACCTTCTACCACACTTGCGGTGCCATCAGCACCTTTCTGCAGGATTTTTATGAGTCCGGCATTGATATCCTGAATCCGGTACAGCTTTCTGCCAAAGGAATGGACGGGAAGACACTGAAACAGGAATGGGGTGACAAATTTGTATTTTGGGGAGGCGGAGTAGATACCCAGAATACGCTGCCGTTTGGCACTCCGGAAGAAGTATATAAAGAAGTATCAGAGCGTATTGAATTATTTGCCAAGGGAGGCGGTTTTGTATTCAATACCACACATAATATCCAAAGTGCTACAAATGCTGAGAACATACTTGCTATGTTCCAGGCGATTAATGATTATAAGAAGAAATAACTCATTATCATGAAGCACCGGAGGGGCTGTCGCCCGGCGGTTATGAACTGCCTGTGCGCCGGTCTCTTTTTATATACCTGGTGTGCACGCACACTATAGATGAGAATGGGGGTGAGTTTGACATCTGCAATAGGAACGGGACAGCCAGCAGTACATGACTGTCCGTTTATCTTAACATATGGATAAGATTGGAGGATGAAAAATTGAAAATCTGTAAAAAATTAGTCAGCTGTCTGCTGACGGCAGTTCTTGCGTTAACGGCCCTGGCACCTATGTCAGTTGCCGCAGAGCCTGGAGACGAACAGGGATTTCAAATCGTGGTGGGCAAAGCAGCCACTGATATGCAGGACTATGCGGCAAAAGAGCTGCAGAAGTATCTCTACCAGCTTTCCGGTACACACGTACCTATCGTAACGGAGACGGAAGGCATGGAGCTGACAAATGCCTTTGTACTTGGAACTTTAGAGGCTAACAGCCAGATCAGTGCAGTGAAAGAAGAACTGGAATCCATTGCCGGGACAGGTGCCGAAGGCCATGAAGGAGAGCAGGGATATGTGCTGAAAAAAGCAGGTTCTACTCTTTATATCGGGGGTACCGATGACGAAGGAGCTCTTTATGGGGTCTATGGGCTGTTGGATGACTATTATGGGATCGGCTTTTATTTCTCAGGGGATGTAATACCTGAAGAGAAAACAGCCCTCTATATGCCCGAGGTGGAGGAGGCTAAGACTCCCCGGCAGTATATGAGAGGTGTTCTGCCCTGGACAAATTTCCCACAGTCAGCCACCGTTTATTCTACAGAGGACTGGATGCACATCATTGACCAGATGGCCAGAATGCGGATGAATTTCCTGAATATCCACAATTATAACGGACAAAATGGACATAATGAGATGTTCCACAACTTTACTTACGATGGCTATACTTCCCGGAACTGGAACCCCACGGCTAAAACAGGACATTTATGGGGATGTCCTGGCTGGGATGTGAATAAATATTTATTTGGAGCTTCCGATTTGTTTGATGATTATGACTTTGGTACTGATGCGACTCTCCATAATGACTGCTTAAATAACAATGAAAATTTTGCCAAAGGATCTTCTCAGTTCCAGATGATTATTGAGTATGCCCATAAACGTGGTGTAAAAATGGGCCTGGGACTGGATATCAACCTGATTCCGGATGGATACAGCGCGGAAGCTAAGGATCCTGGCGTTTTGAAAGCCCGGACGGATCAGATTATGAAAGATTATAAAGACTTGGATGTTCTTCTCCTTTATATGAGTGAGACCATTGGAAATTCGGCGTCCGCGCTGAATTACTGGAAAGAGTGCTTTGACGGATTTTACAGTGCTATGAAAGAAGGGCAGCCAGAGACCCAGCTGGCTATCTCTGGCTGGGGGGTTCGTGCAGACATTGCGGCGTATGTACCGGACGATGTAATTGTTGCTCCAATTGCAGACTACTCCGCAGGTTTTGTAAACGGTAAAAACACGTATGGAGAAAATAAGGAATTCTGGGGAGGTCCCTGGATGGAACGTGACTTTGACTCCTCCGTTTATTTTTATCCCTATAAGATGGGACTGGACCAGACCATTGCAAGCTATCAGGAGAACAAGGATAGTATGCAGGGTATGTTTACGCTGACCTGGCGGCTGACCGACGGCGTGGATGCCAAGATCTCCTATGTGGCCAAAGCGCCTTGGGACCGGGAAGAGAGATATAATACAGAAGAGAGCGTATACAGGGAGTATGCAGAGAAATGTTATGGGGATGGTGCGGCAGATGACATGACAAAGCTCATTTATGCAGATGAAAAGACGGTTGTGCCTACCCTCTGGTCTGAATGCTGGAATACTCCCGAATTCACCAATGGAGACCGCTCCGCGGATATTGAAAGGATGCAGGGGATGATCGACCGTGTGGATGCCGCAATTGCTGTATCTTCTGACAGCGGATGCATCGACCGCCTGGAGAAGCTGCGCAATCGCCTGATCTGCGCACAGTATTACTGTAAATTGGATCAGAGTTTTAACAGCACTTCATGGGAAAACCTGCAGGATGATTTTTCCGTCTGGGCTCAGTCATTCACAAACCGTGTGGATGATATTTCCTCTCTGGGCAATGTGCAGAGTTCCCAGAACCGTTTTGTCCAGCTTCGCTATGCGGGAAGAGAGACAAGCCTGAGAAACGCACAGGCAATTAAAGCTCCGTTGAATGTAACTGCCAGAGGAACCACAGACGGCGCAGCACTCGCCTGGACCTATGAAGCGGACACTGCAGATGGATTCCTTGTGTACCGTGACGAGGAAAAGATTACAGAGGCTCCACTGGGCGCAGATGTAAGAGAATTCACAGATACATACGATGGGGAAGCAGTCTACACAGTTACGGCGGTGACAGAGGAAGGGGAGAGCGAAGCCTCTATTCCACAGACTTGCGAGGCCGGTGCAGCCGATCAGACAACACCGAAGCCGGTTGTTGTATCCCCTCCTACTTCTGTACGCGCGGGACAGGATATGGCACTTAAGGTGCGTATTTTAGATGAGAGAGACTATGATGAACTCAGTGCAGCGATCCACTACCGTGCTATGGGATCCGGGGAAGCCTTTGCTGAAATCCCAATGGAACACAGGGTAAAAGGAACGTTTGCAGCCAGTGTGCCCACCAGCGGATTTGCGGACAGCGGCATTGAATATTTTATCTCTGTTTCAGACGGTGCCAATACGGAAGTCTGGCCTGCCACGGCAGGTGAAAATGGGCTGAACGCTGCCTGTACGGTGTATACAGACGGGGACGGTGCCAGTGTACTGCGTGCGCCATCCAGTATTGCAGAGGAAGACGGTAAAGTAGTGTGGAATGATGCAGTGGGAAATGTGTTCTGGTATAAGATATACAGAGGTGACACCCCTGATTTCAATCCATCCGGGGCCACGTATGTTACTTATGTTGAAAAAGGTACTACCTCCTTCAAGGATGTGGGCATAGATTTTGACGGTGAGAAATTAAGCGAAAAGACCAATTATTATCGTGTCACAGCAGTGGATCGCCATTTAAATGAAAGTATTCCTACTATGGCGGTACAGGTAGGAAGCCCGCGGCCGGATCCGATGTCCAATACATTATTTGTGGATGCAGATGAGTTATATAATAGCCGGGCAGCCGCACAGACTGGATCAAGCACTGGCTCCGTAGTCGGATTTACAGAGGAGGGAGGCTATGCAATGTTTAAACAGCTTCCGTTTTCCAAAAGTGCAGTATGTAATTCTGTAGAAGTAACATATTCGACCGGCGGGGCAGGAGCAATGCTGGAAGTACATGCGGACGCTCCAAACGGAGAGCTTTTGGGAGAAGCGTACTTGCCTGGTACTGGTGCGTGGGATAAATTCACAACGGTGTCTATCCCCCTGGAAATGGGGGAAGGCGGTACCCGTGACATCTATTTTGTTTACCGTGGCCATTATAGTTATAATCTTGATTACTTCCGCTTTGGCATTACACCGGAGACATCTCCAGATGATATTCAAATTACTACCAAGGATATGATGGCATTTAGAAGTAATGCAGAGTCTGACATGAAAGGCACCGCTTCGGAAATTTCTGGATTCGGTTATGAAGGCGATCGAATTGCATTGGGCAAGGGGTTCTATATGAATGACGCTGAGCATGTTACTGTGAGTGCCTCTAATGTTGATCTGCCGGGATATGGAATGGTCTGCTTTCCTATCGGTGTTAACACCAGTCCAACAGCATGGATGGAGTTTTCCAAGCTGCCCACAGGCAAAGCATGGCTTGCTTACGATAAGCACTACGAGGATCCAGGACATAAACTTGCAGTGTACGTAAATAACGAAAAAAGATCCGATATTTTGCTTCCCGACAATTCCGGATCCAATTGGAATAAAGGCATTTTTAAGGTGTTGTATGCGGATAGCGGTGTAACATTGGAAGAAGGGGATACCATTCGGTTCCAAAATGATGCTGCATGCCCGTTAAATGCAAACAAACTATTTGTGGAAAATCCTTATTCTGCAAAGCAAGTAGATATCACTTATTCTAACAATGCGGATACACAGTACAGCCTGTATGTGAACGGAGAGAAGCAGGAGAGCATTACACTTTCCAATTCAGAGGGCAGAAAAAAGACGGCATCTGTTCCGGTTGCCGTGGAAGACGGTTTCATTGAGCTGGTGGTAGAAGAGGAAGATATCGCGGCCAATAACAACATGAAGTCTACTATATATAACATGGTATTGTGCAAAGAGGCCAGATCTTTAACCAGGACCATTACCGTGACGGCAGGCCAGGGGGGCACTGTGACAGCCGAGGGGGTTGAGCTCCCAGAAGACGGAATTCTTACGGTGCCTTACGGTGAAAGCCAACGGTTTGACTTCCATCCGGAAGCGGGATACGCTGTGGAGAAAGTGCTGGTCAATGGGGCCGACTATGGGCAGCGCAGCAGCTATACCTTTGAGAATCTCAGTTACGATGCGGCACTGGAGGTTACTTTCAGCCAGGGTCCTGCTGTCACGGAGTATACCGTCAATATCGGGGACACACCGGGGGGACAGATTATCTCTGATCTGGCAAAGGCCCAGAAGAACCAGCCGGTAACCCTGGAAGTGAAGGCGGACGAAGGATACCATTATGCAGCAGGTACTCTGCGGTATACATCAGCGTCCCAGCCGGACGGTGTTGCCATCAGTGATGCCTCCACCCAGTTCAGCATGCCGGGTGAGGATGTGACGGTTACGGCCGAATTCGTAGAGAATGATCCGATACTGTTAGACAGCATCACACTGGACGGCCTGGAGAAGACAGAGTATGAAATCGGCGAGGAACTGGATCTTGCAGGACTGACCGTAACCGCACATTACAGCGATGGAAGCAGCGCTCAGGTTACGGAGTATGAGACAAGCGGATTTGATTCTGAGACTGCCGGGGAAAAGACAGTCACCGTCAGCTACACAGAGGGTGAACTTACAAAGACCGCAGACTTTAAAGTGACTGTAAAGGAAAGAGTATTAACCGGAATTACAGTGGTTCCACCCGCCAAGACGGAATATGAAGTGGGAGAGCCTTTTGACAGCACAGGAATGGAAGTGACAGCAGAGTATTCCAATGGAGATACCCAGGTGGTAGAGGAATACGTAGTCTCAGAAGTGGATACCTGCAAACCGGGAGAACAGAACGTAACGGTTACTTACCAGGATCAGACGGCTGTATTTACCATTCAGGTAAAAGAAAAAGAAATAACGGGAATTGAAGTGATTGTACCGGATAAGACGGATTACCTGGTAGGGGAAACCTTTGATCCCACAGGTATGGTAGTAAATGCGGTTTACAGCAACCATACCAAAGAAGAAATACCGGCATCCGCCTACAAGGTAGAAGGCTTCGACTCTGCAGAGGCAGGAGAAAAGACCATTACCGTTACGTATCAGGAGATGACGGCAGACTTTACGGTAAATGTAACAGAAGGAGTGGAAGCGCCGGTACTGGCAAAGATTGTACTGACACCGCCGGAGAAGGCCGAGTATAAGACAGGAGAAACCGTGGATACGGAAGGACTTGCTGTATATGCACACTATTCCGACGGCACCTATACAGAACTGACAGCGGGCAGCTATCAGGTAACGGTACCGGAACTTACGGAAGCTGGAATCTACTACGTAACTGTGACCTATGAGGATATGACTGCGGAGTACATGATTGTGGCAGAAGAAGAACCGGTGAATGTACCTCACTGGGAAGAGGACCGGAACGGCTGGTGGTATAACAATGGAGACGGAACCTATCCCAAGTCCTGCTGGAAGCTGATTGCAGACAAGTGGTATTATTTTGACCGGTACGGCTACCGTATGACAGGCTGGGTGCAGGACGGACAGAACTGGTATTACTGTGATAAAGACGGTATTATGCAGACCGGATGGCTGCTGGATGGAACCACCTGGTACTATCTGAAGAGCAGCGGCTCCATGGCAGCCGGCTGGGTACAGGTGGGAACCACCTGGTATTACATGAGCAGGAGCGGGGCGATGCAGACGGGCTGGGTACAGATCGAAAAGACCTGGTACTACCTGAATAAGAGCGGAGCGATGCAGACCGGCTGGGTACAGACAGGAACTGTCTGGTATTATATGAATAAGAGCGGGGCGATGCAGACAGGCTGGGTAAAGGACGGAAGTGCTTGGTACTACCTGAACAAAAGCGGAGCGATGCAGACGGGCTGGGTAAAGGACGGCAGGACCTGGTATTACCTGAATAATAATGGCGCCATGGCTGTCGGATGGGTGAACATATCCGGGAAATGGTATTACTTGAAGGAGAATGGAGGGATGGCTTCGAACACCTGGATCGGCAAATATTATGTAAATGACTCAGGAGTTTGGACAAAAACAAAATAAAAAATAAAATTATATGCAAGGATTTGGTATCCTCAATCGTGTTACTTATATAAAACAAAAAATAAAACACATTTAGGAGGGAATCTATCATGAAGAAACTGATAACGTTAGGGGCAGCCGCAGCACTTGTATTTACAATGGGCACGGTTGTATTTGGTGCTGATATCAATATGACCGGAGAGAACCAAGGGATCCCATGCGAATATGCGGATACGAACGGGGATGGTATCTGTGATACCTGTAATCAGCGCTGTACAGAGTATGCAGATGAGAACCAGGATGGTGTGTGCGACAACTGCCTGAATAAAGAAACAGATGGAGAGGCACACCATAATCCCAGCGGCCATAACACATGTAAGAGAAACGGTACCTCTGCGGGCACTCATCACTCTTTTGGGACTCATCATTCTTCCGGTCACGGGCATGGAAATCATCATAAATAAAAAAATATCCGGTATAGGGCAGCGGTCACAAGCGACCGCTGCCTGTTGCCGTTACGCGGCAAAGATAAGATGAAAAGTCTGTCAAAGCAGCCGCTGCTGCGGTATACTACATATAAGAATACCGGGGGAGGTGCGTGAGTGAGGAGTGAACATGATGTAAACGGAGCAGTGGAAGCATATGCAGATATGGTTCAGCGCATCTGTTTCTATCATCTGAAAAACAAGGCGGATACGGAGGATATATTTCAGAATGTATTCTTAAAGTATATGCTAAGCGATATGGAGTTTCAGGATGAGGAACATAAAAAGGCATGGATTATCCGGGTTGCGGTAAATGCCTGTAAGGATTTTCTGAAAAGCTTTTTCCGCCAGAGGACAGTTCCCCTGGATGCGATGAATGAAACTGCCGTATACCCCCTGGATGGGGAGAAAGAAGTATTTGAGGCTGTATTGACACTGCCGGGTAAATATAAGGACGTTATCTATCTGCACTATTTTGAAGGATACTCGGCGGCTGAAATCAGTACGATCCTGGGAAAAAAGGAAAACACCATTTATTCTTTATTATCAAGGGGAAGAGGACTTCTGAGGGAAAAGCTGGGAGGTGAAGAATTTGGCGAATAGAATCCATGATATGTTTGAACCTGTAAAAGCGAGTGAGGAACTGAAACAATCTACCGTAGAGTTTCTGCAGGCAGAGCGGCGGAAAAGAACAGCGCATTTCTTACGCCCTGCAGTGTACCGGACAATCGCCGCAGTCTGCGTAATGCTGATGCTTCTGGCCGGCATAGGCGGATATTCTGTCATGGGGACACCTGTCTCCTATGTAAGCATTGACGTGAACCCTTCCGTTGAGCTTGCGCTGAACCGTCTTGACCGGGTAGTCTCCGCTACCGCTTACAATGAGGATGGGGAGGTCATCCTTGAGGGTTTGGCGGTAAAAGGAAAGAAATACACAGAAGCCATTGACTTGATTCTGGACAGCGCAGATAAGAGCGCCTATCTGACCTCGGAATCCGATCTGGTATTTACGGTTGCCGCAAAGAACCGGCAAAAAAAGCGTGAGCTTCGCACGGGGATAGAAAACTGTTCCGGCTGCATGGAACACGGCGGGGAGAGCATCAGTGCAGACCTTGGTACGGTGACAGAGGCTCACCACCATGGGGTATCTCTGGGGAAATATTCAGCCTATCTGAAGCTTTCCCAATACGATGAGACAGTTACCGTGGAGGACTGCAAGGATATGACCATGTCCGATATACACCACCAGATTAAAGAACACGAACAGGATGGGAGCCACCAGAACGGGGAGGAACACAGGGAAAATGACGATGACAGCAGCAGTTCGGATGAAAAGCACCGGAACAGACATCATAATGGGGAGCATGAGTAAAAAACTATTGACTTTTCCGAAATGGTAAACAATAATAAAGTTACTTAGATAAAATGATTAATAAAAGATATCCTGAAAGGAGACTGGGAAAATGTACGACGTAACCGCATTGGGGGAATTATTGATTGACTTTATTCAAAATGGCATCAGTGACCAGGGAAATCCGGTATTTGAGGCGAATCCCGGGGGTGCACCCTGTAATGTGCTTTCTATGCTGGAGAAGCTGGGCTATAAGACTGCTTTTATAGGCAAGGTAGGAGATGATTTTTTTGGGAGAATGCTGGGGGGTGTAATTCAGGAGACCGGTATATCGGCAGAAGGCCTGCTCTACGACAAGGAGGTAAAGACAACTCTGGCCCTGGTACATCACAAGGAGGACGGAGACAGAGATTTCTCGTTTTACAGAAAACCGGGAGCGGATATTATGCTGAAGGCAGAAGAACTCTCAAAAGAGCTTATCGAAAACTCCAGAATCTTCCACTTTGGGACATTATCCTTAACAGATGAACCGGCGGCAGAGGCCACAAAAACAGCTCTGTCCTGGGCCAAAAAGGCAAAGGCCCTGATTTCCTTTGATCCCAATTACCGCGCTCCCCTGTGGAGTTCAGAAGAGGCAGCAAAGGAAGCAGTCTGGTATGGGATTAAGAACTGTGATATCTTAAAAATTGCGGATAATGAGATCCAGTGGCTCACGGGAAAATCGTCATACGATGAAGGGATCGAAGAAATACGAAGGTATGCAGCACCGAAACTTATGAATGTCACTCTGGGAAAGGAGGGAAGCATCGGGTACTGCAACGGAAAAAAGGTGTATGGCAAACCATTCATATCGGATCATACAGTAGATACCACCGGGGCCGGAGATACGTTTTGTGCCTGTGTCTTGGGATATGTTCTGGAACACGGACTGGATGATCTGGGTGAGAGGCAGCTGGAAGAGATGCTATCCTTTGCCAATGCGGCCGCGTCCATTGTCACCACAAGAAAGGGAGCAATTCGTGCGATGCCTTCCAGGGAGGAAGTGAAGGCGCTGGTACAGGCATAAACAAATTCTTTTTAGATAATTTTCATCCCTCAGGGAAACTAACGATAATCTAACATTGCATATGGTATTATTCTTCCTGGAACAAGAGAATGCATCACAACAGTTTCGGAAAGGGAAATACCATGAATTATAGAAAAATAAAGAAAATTATGGCTATACTTCTTATAGGAGTATCACTTGCCGGTTGCACTGAACCGGGGGGAAATAAATCTGGTCCGGATACTTCTAACGCAGCAGAGAGTAACGAACCTTCAACAGTAGAGGAGCTTGCGGATTATTTTATGAAGGCTGCAGAGGGTTATGCCTCCTCCACAGAACGGGCAGGAGTGCTCGAGGGTTTAGAAGAATCTCAGAAGGCCACCAGGCTGCAGATGCTTGTGCTTGCCAGCCGCGCGTTTGGCAGGCTTCCGGCTCCGGAGGGGTACCCAAAAAGGATAGCAGCCCCAGCGCCTGATCTGACAGACATACCTAAGTGGGCACAGGCAGACTTGCAGAATCTGGCGGACAGTGGGATTTTGGCTGCTTCCGACCTGGTAAATACGTCAGATGGAGAAAAAGAGGGGGGATCCGCCAAAAGCGGTATTTTAGAGGAGCCGGCCACTATGAAAGATGCCCGGATTATCGCCGCAAGATTTTTTGCATTCTTTGGCACAAATGAGAAAGATGACTTCTATACAGCGGTGAACCGACAGCAGCTCAATACGCTTGAGATACCGGAAGGCATGGACACCGCAGGGGGCTCAAGCGCTGTAGCAGCCAATACGGACGCGCAGCTCAAGGAGCTGATTCTTGAAATCGTAAACAGCGGGGAAGATTATACCAAGGGGAGCCCTGAGCAAAAGATACGTGACCTGTATAAGAACTTTGAAGATACAGAGGCCCGCAGCAGGGCTGGGATAGGACCCCTGAGGAAATACCTGGATGCGGTGGAAAAGGCCGGCACATTTTCAGAATTAAATGCTGCCGTTGCCTTATCGGTTCAGGAGCTGGGAAACTTGGCCAATGGTTTACTCCCCGGGATACCAGTTACCGATACGAAGGACAGTAGCAGAAGAGTCCTGCAGCTGATGACGCAGGTTCCCGGATTGGTGAAGAATGATTACGAAAACCCTGATGGGGAAGCATATAAAGAATATCGTGCATTCCTTGTGGAGCAGCTGTTGGCAGCCGGTGAGAGCCAGCCGGACGCAGAACGGCATGCGGATGGTATTCTGCTTCTTGAGAAGGACTTGGCTGACCATATGGAAGAGCAGGATGTATCAGGGAAAATAAAAGATCCGAACTATTATACGCCGGATACGCTGGATGAGATGATGCCTGAGGCAAAATTCTCCGAATTACTGGATGCCATTGGACTTCCCTCCGATGTAAAGATGGTAGTATTTGACGATACTCAATTTGAGGCTTATTCCAATTGGTTTACAGAGGAGAATCTTGAATTGTTTAAGGCTATAGAAAAAATGGCGCTGCTTACGGGATACAGCTCCTATCTGAGCGAGGATTTAGCGGAGAAGTTCGGTACTGGGGGTGTTACATCGGCAGATATTGCTGTGCAGAACTTCCTTTCAGATGAACTGGGACGGCTTTATACAAAACGTTATTTTCCCGAAGAAGCAAAGGCCGGGGTTGAAGAAATGGTTAACTTGCTGACAGATACCTTTAAGGACAGGATAAAACGCCTGGATTGGATGGAAGACAGTACAAAGGAAGAGGCTATCAGAAAACTGGATTCCATTACTGTGCTTATCGGATATCCGGATGAATGGATTTTCAATGATGCAGTGATCGCCGCCGGTGAAGAGGGCGGGAGCTATTTTGCAAATGTAGCTGCTACTGAGGCCGCAAAATGGAAGCGTCAGGCGGAGGACCTGCAAAAGCCCGTGGATCCCAGACGCTTTCCTCTGGCTGCCTATACGGTTAATGCCGCAGCCAGCAGAAATACAAATACCATCATCTTCCCGGCCGGCATCTTGCAGGCGCCGTTTTACGATAAAAACAATTCCTTTGAGGAGAACCTTGGCTCCATCGGCAGCACCATTGCCCACGAAATTACCCACATGTTTGATGACGGTGGGTCACAGTATGATGCACAGGGGAATATAAGAAACTGGTGGACAGATGAGGATTACAGCCATTTTCAGGCGTTATGTAAACGTACAGTGTCATTCTATGAGGGATATGAGGCGGTACCTGGCGTCAAAGTAAACGGGCAGGAGACCCTTAGCGAAAATATTGCTGATATTGGGGGGATTGCATGCGGATTAGAGATTCTGTCTCATATGGAAAATCCGGATTATGACGCATTTTTCCGCAGCTATGCGGCTCAGTGGGTGAGAGTGGCAGATTACAGTACACTGAAAGAGTTGGCAGAAAATGACTTCCATGCACCCAATAATCTCAGGTGCAACAAAGTGCTGGCCAATTTCCAGGAGTTCTATGATACTTATGGAATCCAAGAGGGAGATGGAATGTATATACCTGAACAAGACCGTATAAAAATATGGTAGTAAAATAAGAATCTGTCAGGGGTGAGAATATGAAATTATTAGTAGTAGAGGATGAAGAGCTGCTTTCTAAAACAGTGGCAAAGGGACTCAGGCTTCTGGGATACTCGGTGGACTGTGCCTTTGACGGGGAGGAAGCCCTATATCTCTATGAGGTGAATCAGTATGATCTCATGATATTAGATCTTAATCTTCCCAAAATAGACGGGCTTGAGGTTCTGCGGCGCATCCGCAGCCAGGACGATACGTTCCGGGTCTTAATCTTATCTGCCCGCAATACGCTGGAGGATAAAGTGAACGGGTTAGACCAGGGCAGCAATGATTATCTGACAAAGCCTTTTGAGTTTCAGGAGCTGGAGGCTCGTATCCGTGGACTCCTCCGGCGTCGGTTTACTACTGTAAATACTATCATTAACTGTGGCAGACTCTGTATGGATACTGTAGCAAGACAGGTCTGGTGGGGGGATACGGAAGTGAAGCTGACCAGGAAAGAGTATTCTCTGCTGGAGTATTTATTTGTCCATGCCGGACAGGCAGTGGGAGCGGAAGAACTCATAGAGCATGCATGGGACAGTGGGGCAGACCTATTTTCCAACACCTTTCGCTTTCATATGCACTCCCTGCGCAGAAAACTGGACAATGCAGGGGCAAAAGAGTATATCATTACAGAGCGGGGAAAGGGGTACCGTCTGCAGTGTCCCAAGGAGGACTTATGATAAAAAGACATACGTTGCAGCTTCAAATTACAGGGATTGTAGGCGTCATATTGGTGATTGTTTGTGTTCTCTTAACTGCCAATTCACTTTTTTCAGCCCAAAGCTATTACGGGGATTATGCTTCCCTGATTGAAGAGGGGAGGGCTGAATATGATCCCGCACTGCCTGAGGGCGAGCTCCCCCCTGCCCTGAATCCCGGCGTAACCTATCAGCAGGCTTCCTTGCGGTTTTCGGTACAGGTGGTCACAGCCATGGCGGTGATTGTGCTGCTTGCATTGGCCGCCACATACTGGGCGGCGGGAAAGGCTCTCCGCCCCCTGAAAGACCTGACGCAGTCTGTGCAGGCAGTAAATGATCAGAACCTGGACAGACGTCTGGAAATCAAAAAGTCTCAGGGAGAGGTAAGGGTACTGGCAGATGCCTTCAACAGCATGATGGAACGTCTGGAAGAGGCATTCTTAATTCAGAAAAGCTTTGCTGCAAACGCGGCACACGAGCTTAAAACCCCCCTTGCAGTTATTAAAACCTCCCTTCAGGTGCTGAAGATGACACCCCGCCCTGAAGTAGAAGATTATCAAGAGTTTATGAGCGATACAGACAAGTCTCTGGAACGAATTATCAAGACCGTAGAAGGATTGCTGGCGCTTGCCAGTCTTGGGGAGGTGCCTTTGGACCAACAAGTGGAGATATATTCTCTGCTTCACCAGGCAGTATCGGAGCTTTTGGGGACAGCCGGGGACAGCCGGGTATCACTGTCAGCGGAACAAAAAACAGACGCATGGGTATACGGAAATCCCAATCTACTCTACCGTGCTTTTTATAATCTGATTGAAAATGGAATTAAATACAACTGTCCGGGGGGCTTTGTCTCTGCGTCTGTTACTGAGGATGGAGATCATGTAATGGTTCAGATAAAAGATAACGGATTGGGAATTGCGGAAGAAGACCTGAATCATATCTTTGAGCCATTTTACCGCTCGGATAAGTCCCGTTCTCAGCGCATACCGGGCTCCGGTTTGGGTTTGGCAGTTGTGAAAATGATAGTGGAGAGACATGGGGGGAAGATTGAGGCAGTTAGCAAAGCCGGAGATGGCAGCACTTTTAAAATATATTTGCCTTACCTCTGTCCAAAGCTTCCTTCCTGAACTTGCCAGGTTGTCAGATAGGGTATAAGAGACAGCGGACAGCTGAAACTTCTCCAGCGAAACGGCATAAAGAGAACGTTAACAGAACGTCTAAATAGGTGAAGGGACGGCGGTTGGTCACCGTCCTCCACCCTATTCTATAAAATCCACTGTCTGTTTTACTTTTTAATCTGTGCCTCCGGGTTATAGGATTCCAGTTCAGCAACTACGTATTCTTCCAGATATTTCGGAATCTCCAATCGCTGGGGGCATACTTTTACGCACTTTTCGCACTTAATGCAGGCGGAAGCAGGTCCCCGTCCCTGTTCAATTAAGTTGCCGTAATAGAAGGCCTGGGTGAGGACATCATTGGCAGAGCTGCTCTTCTCCAGCCTTTTCATATCGTTATACAGTGCAAAATAGTCCGGGATCGCAATATTCTTGGGACATTCGCTCTCACAGTATCTGCACACGGTACAGGGAATGGGTGTATTGGCATTAATAATTTCCACAACCTTATCAATGATCTTATATTCCTCGTCATTGAGAGGCTGAAATTCCTCAAAAGTTTTTATATTATCATACAGGAATTCCATCCGGGGCATGCCGGCAAGGACTACCCGGACCCCGGGAAGACTTCCCACAAACCGGTAAGCCCAGGATGCGATAGAAGCATCCGGATTGTATTCTTTCATGATTCTTTTTGCCTCATCCGGTACTTCGGCCAGCGTGCCGCCTTTGCATGCTTCCATAACAACAATGGGTTTCCCGTGTTTTACCGCAACCTCGTAGATCTCTTTGGAACGGATGGCAGGATTTTTCCAGTCGATGTAGTTGATCTGTTCGATAACAAAGTCAATCTCAGGATGTTCCGTCAGGATTAAGTCCAGAAATTCCGGTGAATCATGCAGAGAAACGCCGAATTCACGGAATTTACCCTCAGCTCTTTTCTGTTTGAGAAACTCAAAGGTATCCCATTTCTTACAGTTCTCATAGGTCTCTTTGCCTATACTGTGGATCAGATAGAAATCAAAGTAATCCACATGGCACTTCTCCAGCTGCTCTTCAAAAATGGTTTCCATATCCTCCTTTTTTTTCATAAATTTAATAGGCATCTTTGTTGAGAGCAGAAAAGAGTCTCTGGGATACCTGTCTACCAGTGCTTTGCCCAGAGCCACTTCTGATAACCCTCCGTGATAAATATAAGAGGTATCAAAATAATTAAATCCATGATCCATAAAAATATCAATCATATTCTCAAGGGTCTCATAATCAATCGAACGCTGTTCGTTGGGATCTGAGATGGGCAGACGCAGTCCCCCCAGTCCGAACCTTTTGCCAAAATTAATTGCCACAGCATATCCTCCTTCCAAACTATTCATTTTCATTTTTACCTGAGTCTTACTATCAGGCTATAATACATTTCATATACTTATCTATATAATAAATAATTAAAATAGAATTGTCAATTTGTGAATGCCCAATTTATTAACAAAATATTCGATGAGATTTGTGGCATAATCACTAATTGACTTTTTCTGCCATAAGGAACATAATAAATTTTAGATATGTATTTCAAATGCATTTCATATACTAAAAATATGAATAACAGGTGCTGTTAAGATTTTTGTCTTTGTGAGAAGGAGGGATTTTTAATGAAAGATATGTTAAAAGGTCAGATAGCTATTGTTGCCGGGGGTACAAGCGGGATGGGAGAGGCTACGGCTAAACTCTATGCCCGGGAGGGAGCGGTTGTGATTATCGGCGGAACCAATCCCAAAAAGGGAAACCGTGTCCTGAAGGAGATTACAGATGCAGGCGGGGAGGCCCGTTATTATGGCCCTCTTAATGTTGCAAGCAAAAAAAGCTGCGATGATATCGTGGACGCTGTAATCAAAGAGTTTGGAAAGATCGATATCCTGGCAAACTTTGCAGGGAGAAGCTACGACGGTGACTCAAATATGACACCGGAGGAACGCTATCAAACAACTATGGATGTAAATATGACGGGAACCTATAACCTTGCTTTTTCAGTGGTTCCTCATATGAAGGAGGCGAAGAGCGGAAAGATCATCTTATGTTCATCCAACGGAGCCTTTAACCCAACCACTCCTGCTTATGACTATCATATGGCAAAAGCTGCCTGTGAATCCCTGACCATTAATCTGGCCATGGAACTGGCGCCTCTGGGAATCCGGGTAAATTGCATAAAACCTGGTCCCATTGTCACCCCGTTCTGGGATGAGCTGTTTCCGCCAGAGGAAAAGGAAGCTATGGAGGCGGCTTTTCACGGAATTGCAACCAGAGAGGTTCCCCTAAACCGGATGGGAACTCCGGACGATATTGCAGGTCCGGCCTTGTTTCTGGCTTCTGATTTATCGGCATATATTACAGGCCTGCTGCTTTATGTGGGCGGAGGTATGGGATACGTCTATGCCCACGGACAGTCTGCGATTCTGGGCAACGTACCCCTTGCGGGGGAAAAGTGAGAGAACCCCGCATAATATCTGAACCTGTTCCTATGCCAGCGGAGGTTTTATAGATGAATGATGCGAGCAATAACAAGCAAAACAATTATGGAAAAGTAGTCTGCGGTATCCTCTTTTTTGCGCTGATGGTGGGAAATTACTTTCAGTATCAGCTTTCTCCGTTAGCCGGCCAGTTAATGGAGAATATGAATCTGACACAGAATCAGTTTTCCAGTATTTTTACCTCCCCTATGGTGACCTCCATTTTTCTTGGCATTATTGCCGGGGTGCTTGTAGACAAATTTGGGAGTAAGAGGGTTATTATGGTCACGCTGATTATTTCTGCCGCCGGACTTTGTTACCGTCCTTTTGCAGATAGTTATGCAACCCTGTTTTTCAGCATGATATTAGGGGGTACAGGAATCACCTTTTTGAATGTAAATATGTCAAAAATAATCGGGGGCTGGTATCCTCCTGAACGGGTTGGTCCCATCATGGGTCTGATTATGGCGGGAAATACGGTTGGGATGACCCTTGGGACCGCCACAACCGCAATGCTCCCATCGATCCCCACGGCTCTCTGGATCTCCGGGGCTGCCTCAGTGGCGGTAGCTGTGCTCTGGATTCTGTTTGTAAAAGAAGGGCCCTACATCCAAAATGCAGGGAGCGGTTCCGGGGAGTCCCTCCTAACCTCTCTGAAACCGGCCCTGAAGAGTAAGAACATATGGCTGGTAGGCCTTTGCCTGGCCTGTATCCTGGGATGTAATATTTCCCTGGCCTCATTTCTCCCAACTGCGCTGCAGTCCAGGGGGATCAGCGCTTCTATGTCCGGGATTATCGCGTCTATTATGACAGTAGGAAGCTTCTGCGGGTCCTTCTTCGGCCCTACCGTCATAGCCAGGATGCCCCGCATGAAGCCGGCGCTGATTGGATGCGCGGTTCTGGCAGCCCTGTGTGCGGCCTTCGGGTGGATGGCTCCGCCGGTTTTGGCGGCGGTGATTGTATTTCTGGCAGGTATGTTTATCAGTGCGCTGATTCCTACCTTTATGTCCTTTCCCATGATTCTTCCTGAGATTGGCCCGGCTTATGCCGGCAGTGCCGGGGGCGTTATTACCACGCTGGAACTTCTGGGGGCGGTAATTATTCCTACTTATATCATCACACCGGCAGCGGGCAGCAACTTTAGCCTGTACTTTATTATGGCGGGGGTATCCGTTGCTCTTATGTCAGTATTTGCGATTTTCCTTCCTGAACTGAATAAAAAAGAACAAAGATAACAGGATCAATGCTTACAGCCGAAAGGCACAGTTGACAAACACTTTTGTAATGTTATACTTTGATCAGGATGCAGACGCCGGCAGAGAAGCGCTTCGCTTCTCTGCCGGCGTCGATGCGGCGAAAATATTAGATGTGACAAAAGCAGGGAATTGACTATGGATATAAAAGGAATGCTTTATTTTATCAGTGCTGCAGAAAACCTGAGCTTTACAAAAGCAGCCCTGGAAAAGAATGTGACACAGACAGCCATCAGTCTGAGTATATCTAAGATGGAGGAGGAGCTGGGATTTCAGCTCTTCACAAGACAGAAACGATCCGTGCAGCTGACAGAGGCCGGCAAGGATTTTTATGAGAACATTGTGGATGTTGTAAAAAAATATGAAGAGGCAGTAGAGCATGGTATGCTGACTGCCGCCGGAAAGGTAGGGGAGATACGCCTGGGGGTTCCGGACTTTGCCATCGGGATGAGTCTGACCCAGCCCCTTCGCAGATTCCGGGAGGCTTACCCTCAGATCAATATCAAATCTGTAATTATCCCGCCCCATAAAATGATGCAGGCAATTGATGCCAGGGAAATTGACGCGGCCATTGGCTTTCCTCAGGAATTTGAGGCTAATACGGCTCTCACTCATCGGGTATTCCGCAGAGATAAGCTCATGGTTGCTATGGCACCCCACCATCCCCTAGCTTCCTGTCCGGCACCTACCCTGGAGCAGATAAGCTCTTATACCGTTACTGTGGTGCACCCCCAGAAGGCCCCTATGATCTATCTCTATATGTGCGGGCTCTGGGAGAAAGCGGGCTTTAAGCCCCGAAATGTAATTCATTCGCCAACCCTTGACGATGCCCTTCTTGAGGTGGCGCTGGGCAATGCCGTCATACTGATTACAGAGCAAAGCTACTCTGTCTACAACACATTTCTCACCTACAGCCCTTTAAAAGAATTGGAGGGGTATAACACCGAGATAGCCATAGCCTGGGGGAAAGACCGGGAAAACCCTATTATTAAAGGATTGGTTTGGACGCTTCTGGAACAATCCTGACAGGTATGAAAAGGTTCTGCTGATCCAGAGCCTTTTTTGCTTTGCCGGCAGGTTTGTTGATATTCCAACTCTGATTTGATATAATCATAGGAAAGCAAAAGCAGGGTATAAATTTTGAAAACAGATAGGGGGTATTCCTTTGCCGTTACATATGTATTGGGGCCTGGGGCTGCTGGTGCCGGTGTGCTGTACACTGATATATGGTTATGTGTCCCGTAAGGCTTTGGAGGCATTGGGGTACCCCAACGCCTCCTCTGTCTGGAAGCATTTTAGCAGGTGTTTTTTTTCTGTGCTGTTGTTTACCCTTTGGGGAATGTACAATATTCCGCTTCCAGTGGTATACATCCTGGCTTATACGGACAAAGTGTTCCGTCTGCTCCGCAAAGAGGAGAGCCGCGCAAAGGAACTGTTCCTGATTAACTTTACCCATTTGACCACTATGGCCCTGCACATGATTCTAATCGGGGTATTCTCTCTCATCACTCATAGTCAGATGTATGAGCTTTTGCAGCAGCCTTTCTGGCGTATTCTCACCATAGGCTTGGTGTTTACTGTGAACAGTGTGGCTGCAGGGATGATTCCCCGATGGAATATAGTACTTGAAGTGCTCCGCACCCAATCAGAAAGTGCGGAAGCGCGGCCTTTTATGATATTTCTCTGGTTCTGCAATGCTTTTTTGCTGCTGGACAGTGTGCTCTGTGTCTCAAAGATTGCGTGGGGACTGCTTCCTCTGTTTCTGATTGGAAGTACAGTTTTGCTGGAATTCTACCTTATCCGTTTTCTGAGGCATCTCTATGCTGTCTTAAAGAAGCATTACCTGGAAGAAGAGCACTACCGGCTGATAGAGAAATTGGAACAGCAGGATCGGGAGGCGGCAGTCTTGCGGAGCAAAAGTGTGCTGGATCCTATGACCAATATATTTACCCGCCGCTATCTTGTAGAAAAAATGGAGTCGCTGAAAGCGGCAAAGGAACCTTTCTCCTTCGTCTATATTGACTTGGATCACCTGAAGCAGGTCAATGACAGGGACGGGCATCACGCAGGGGATCTCTACCTGATGCGGTTTGTGCATGAGTTTGGCTCTCTGCTCCGCAGGGACGATATATTTTCCAGGGTAGGCGGGGATGAATTTGTGGTGCTGCTTCCCGGGTGTAAAAAGGATGCAGCGGCAAATCGGTTAGAGGACATTCGTATGTATATGGAAAAGAAGTCTGATTCCTGTATCTCGTTCAGCTATGGCGTAGCCTATGTTTCCGAAAATGCCGGGGACAGTACAGAGCAGATCTTCCGCAGGGCGGATCAGGAAATGTATCTGGATAAACAGGCAAGAAGGCGTTAGGAGAGGAGGCGGTCCTATGTTATTGCTATTGCTGACGGCGGCGGCCTATTTTTATTATCACTGGCAGTACTTTCTTCTGGTATCCCATATCCGGAAAATGCCGTATCCCCGGATGGGTCTTGTGATCCTCGGCTTTCTGGTGAATTACCTTTTTTTCATCATCTGCAGTATTTTGGAATTTCATCTGGTCTTAAATTGGCTTCTGTTTGCATTTTTGCTGTTTTTTGAAACTCTTTTTTGCTTTAAAGGAGATAAACGCTGTGCCCTGTTTCATACTCTGACAGGGATTATCTGCGGACTTGCCGCGAATATTTTCTGCCGCAGTATTATGGCGATTCTGATCCAGCAGCCCATGCATAACTTTGACAATCATATCCGGAGCAGCGGCAATGTAAAGGGGGTCCCTGTACTGCTGGGTTTTATACTGGCAGGACTCGTCCTGCAGTTTATGAGAAAACCGGTAATTATACGCAGATTCCGCCTGATTTTGGATCATCCGCAGCATTATTCCTTTATACTGGAGATGATGACCGGATTGTTTTTCTATCTGTTTATCAATCTGCTCTTGTATTCTGCCACACTCAATGACCTGGTTCTTAAAATATGGAGCATAAAATCTTGTGTTTTTTCCGTTGCAGGGTTTTATATTGCCATACGATATACCTGGAGGATCTGTGAGCTGGACGATTACCGGGATAAGAACCGAACGATGGAAGCAAAATTGAGAGAACAACAGCTGGAGGAGGAACGACTGAAACATCAGGCGTCCCTGGATCCTATGACAGGACTTTATAACAGGCAGTATGCGGAAGAGACTATCGCATCTATGATGGAACAGAAGGTGCCGTTTACTTTGTGCTTTCTGGATTTGGACGGACTGAAAGGGGTGAACGACGCCTTTGGCCATGAGGAGGGGGATCGCTATATCCTGACCGCCACAGGAGAGATAAGCAGTGCCTGCCGGAATCGGGTGGACTCCCTGTACCGTTACGGCGGAGATGAGTTTCTGGTACTTTTTAGGGACATGTCAGCCGATATTGCCGGGAAAAGGGCGGAGACAATTAATGAGAGACTGCGGGCGGCCGCAGCGGATAAAGCTTTGCCATATTCCATGTCTATCAGCTACGGCATTGTGGAGAGTACAGAATTTTCGGAATGGAGAGCGCTCCTGCAGGAGGCAGATCGCAGAATGTACAGGCAAAAGCAGGAAAAGGGAATGGCACGGTATAGATAGAAAGAATCTGGAGGGATTTCCGCCTCCAGATTCTTTCTATATTAAACGATATCCCAGGGATTCATGGGTATTATATCTCTTCCTCCTCAGCCCTGCAATAGGCACAGGGGTCATAGCTTGAAGCTCCGGCAGTCCACAAAAGTCTCGCCTACAGCTACGGATGCACCGAAATTAATAGGAACTTCCACACAGAGGGTTTGGCTGATGGTTAAGGTACATATGCCATTTACTGTACCGGCGCATGTAGTATCACCCGGTATCACCACAGGTTCCCCACAGCATCTGGTACACGGAACCCCTGCATGGGCAAAGGGGGTTATTGTTACAGGAACACAAACGTTTACTTCCTGATAGCCGGTAGCAGGACAAGTTTCATTCAGCTGTTCAGGACAGGCGGTTATGTCTGCAGAACAATTGCAGGTCATATTTTCTGACATTCGGATTTCTCCTTCCATAAAGGACTCTATATAACATATGAAAAGGAAGAGAATTGTGTGAGTGGGGGGTACAATCACGACTGCCAGTCCGCGAAAGAACAGAAAGCCAATTGCTGTTAAAAAGAATCAGGAATGGTATTGGCTGAGTTCGCAGCAGGCGGAAAAATATAATCACAGCCTCCTTGTATCTTTGCACTAAAAGAAATATAATAGAGCTCTGAAGAAGTGATACGAGGATTATATATCTTCCGAGGAAAGGATGGTGTAAATGAAACGGATATTTTTGGTTGAGGACGATAAAGCAATTGCGAAGAACCTTGAGCTGCTGCTCCGTTCGGAAGGGTTTGCGGTACTTCATGCCGCTACCCGGGGGGAAGCACTTGCCCTGCTTGAGGGGAATACATTTGATCTGGCACTGGTTGATATCTCCCTGCCTGACGGTAATGGGTTCACAGTATGCACAGAGATCAAGGAGACCCAGGATATCCCGATTCTCTTTTTGACAGCATCCGGAGATGAGTCCAGTGTTGTTACGGGGCTGAACATAGGGGCGGATGACTATATCACCAAGCCCTTCCGCCCCCGGGAACTAATTGCCCGGATTGGCACCGCTCTGAGAAAATACGGGCGGTCAGGTACAGATTTTGAAGTCTGCGGGCTTCATGTAGATACGGCAAGCGGAGTGGTGAAGAAGAATGGCAGAGAGGTCTTCCTTTCCGCCCTGGAATACCGCCTTCTCCTGGTGTTTGTCAGCAGCCCCAAAAGTATTATCACCAGAGGCAGGCTCCTGGACGAATTGTGGGATGCGGCGGGGGAGTTTGTCACGGACAATACACTGACCGTATACATCAAGCGTCTGCGGGAGAAGATTGAGGACGATCCAAGTGCGCCCCGGATTATTTTAACCGTTCGGGGAACCGGGTACCGGTTGGGAGGCGGAGATGTTTCGAAATAGAGAGGTTCGGCAGTTTGCATACTTCTTTTTCTTAATTACTGCCGTCACAATATTCCTGGGGTTTATCATCCACCCGGCGGCCGGGGTTCTTGCCGGTGTGTCTGCTGTTTTATTCGGAACAGCTTTTTTTCTGTTCACAAAAGCCCGGTATAAAAGCTTAGTTCATATTTCCGAACAAATCGATCTTGTGCTTCATAATGCGGACCATATATATATCAGTGATGCAGAAGAGGGTGAGCTTTCCATTCTGCAAAGTGAGATCACAAAGATGACACTGCGTATCAGGGAGCAGAACGACGCGCTGAGAAGGGAAAAGGAACACCTAGCCGACTCTCTTGCGGACATTGCCCACCAGCTCCGCACTCCCCTCACATCCGCAAACCTTATTCTGTCGCTGATAGAGAAAACTACAGATGAAAAGGAACGGAGAGCGCTGCTGCGGGAAACAGAGGAATTGTTTGTACAGATGGAGTGGCTGATTAATTCCTTATTGAAATTATCCCGCCTGGATGCCGGCATTGTGGCTTTCCAGAGGGTGCCGGTTGATGTGAAACTCCTGCTTAATACTGCAGTCCGCCCTCTGCTGATCTCTATGGAACTGCATAATATTGAACTGCGGACAGATGTACCGGAGGGAATGACCATACAGGGAGATTTGAGCTGGCTCTCTGAAGCTATTCAGAATATTTTAAAAAATTGTATGCAAAGCGCGGGGGATAACGGCAGAATCGGGATTGCCTGTGAAGATACCCCGCTGTTCGGGGAGATCTCCATCCATGACAGCGGCAGCGGCTTTGAAAAAGAGGATCTGCCCCGCTTGTTTGAGCGGTTTTACAGCGGCAAGAATGGCACCGCGGCCGGGTACGGTATTGGACTGGCTCTCTGTAAGCGGATTATAACCCGGCACGGAGGGACCATTACTGCAAAGAATCATCCCCGGGGAGGGGCGGTTTTCTGCATCCGTTTTCCAAAGTGACGGATCTCTCACGGAAAAGTCACAGAAATGTAAGCCAAAAGTTCTATTATATGGGTAAAGTAAAATAAAGGAGGCTCACATAATGGAGTTTTTACAGATACAAAATTTATGTAAGGTTTACGGCAGGGGTGAAAACCAGATTACCGCACTGGATCACATTTCCCTTACAATCGAAAAGGGAGAGTTTACCGCTATCATCGGCTCTTCCGGGTCCGGCAAATCCACCCTGCTTCACGCAATTGCAGGGGTAGATGTGCCCTCAGGCGGAAAGATATATTTGAACGGACAGGATGTTTATGCCCAGAGCAATGAAAAGCTCGCCATATTCCGCAGACGGCAGGTGGGCCTGATTTACCAGTTTCACAATCTCATTCCCACCCTGAATGTAGTGGAAAATATCACCCTCCCCATTCTGATGGATAAGAGAAGGGTAAACAAAGAACGGCTGAACGACTTGCTGGAACTGCTGGGGCTGCAGGAACGCAGAACCCATCTGCCCAATCAGCTTTCCGGGGGCCAGCAGCAGCGGGTGGCTATTGGCCGTGCTCTGATGAACGCACCCCAGGTTATGCTGGCCGATGAGCCTACAGGCAGCCTGGACAGCCGGAATGGGCATGAAATTATTAAACTGTTAAAAGAAAGCAATAAAAAATATGGGCAGACCCTGCTCCTAGTAACCCATGATGAAAATATAGCCTTGCAGGCGGACCGCATCATTGGCATCTCAGACGGCAAGGTGGTGCGGGATGAGAGGCAGGTGGGGCTTAGATGAACATCTTTCATAAAGTGGCCTTCCAGGGGCTGAGGAAGAACCGTACACGTACGCTGGTTACAGTTATCGGAGTAGCGCTCTCTGCTGCTCTGATCACGGCGGTGGCGACCTTCGCTGTCTCTCTGCAAAACTATATGGTAAATGGCGCCATTGCAAAAAGCGGTGACTGGCACGTTGAGTTTCCGGATGTGGACCAGGATTTTGTCCGGGAACAAGCCGGTGACAGCAGGGTTGCCAATCTTACCTCCTTTGAAAATGTCGGCTATGCAATGCTGGAGGATGGAAAAAATCCTGACAAGCCCTATGCATTTATAGCCGGGTTCTGTGAGGATACCTTCGATACTTTGCCGGTACAGCTTGTTTCCGGCAGACTGCCTGAAAACAGCAGGGAGATACTTGTCCCGGTCCACCTTGCGGCAAACGGAGGCGTAAAATTCTCAGTGGGGGATACCCTTACCCTGACAGCGGGTACCCGTCAGGCGGGAGATGAAGTACTCTCACAGCACGATCCGTACCGCGCCGGGGAGGAAAGTCTGACAACAGGAACGGAGAAAACTTACACGGTGGTAGGGATCTGTCAAAGACCGGCCTTTGAGGAACACTCCGCGCCCGGATATACTCTGATTACCATAGGGGATGGGGGAAATGCTAAGAGACGTGTCAGCGCCTTTGCTGCTTTGAAAAAGACCGGTCAGATCCAAACGTACGCTGAGGAGGCGGCCCGGGGCGGTGCCTATGTTCTGAACGATAATGTGCTGCGTTTTCTGGGTGCTTCTGACGATACCCTGTTCAATACCCTTCTCTATTCCACAGGCATTATTGTGATTTTGCTTGTTATGCTGGGTTCTGTTTTTATGATTTACAACTCGTTCAATATTTCTTTGAATGAACGGACACATCAATTCGGAATTCTCATGTCGGTGGGAGCCACGGCAAAGCAGCTGCGCAATTCAGTGCTGTTTGAGGGAATTTGCATTGGTGTCCTGGGCATTCCCCTGGGTATTTTAATCGGTATCCCTAGTATCAAGCTTGTACTTGAGCTTGTGGCCAGGAACTTTGCAAATGTGCTCTACGATACCGTTCCCTTAACCCTGTGTGTTTCTGCTCCTGCGCTGGCAGCAGCGGCAGCTGTCAGTTTTATTACCATTTTAATCTCAGCCTATATTCCGGCAAGAAAGGCAGCGGGCACACCTGTGATGGAGTGCATCCGCCAGACGAATGAGATTAAGGTAGAGGCGAAAGCTATAAAAACCTCCAGATTGCTGGGACGCATTTACGGCCTTGAGGGGACACTGGCATTGAAAAATTTTAAAAGAAATAAGCGGCGCTACCGCAGTATTGTTTTGTCTCTAACGTTAAGTGTTGTGCTGTTTGTATCGGCAAGTGCTTTTAGTTCATGCCTAAGTGAGATGGGAGAGCAATCGGCGGTGGAGGCAGACGGTGATATATCTTTCTATTCCGCGGATATGGGGGAAAACGAAGCGCTCCGGCTGTATGACGAACTGAAAACCGCAGGCGGTGTAACCAGAAGTACTTATCAGGCGGTATCCGCCTATACCTGCACAGTAAAAACCAGTGATCTTACCAGTGAATTCCTGGACAGCTGCGGGGAGGATACAGGTATAGACAGGGAGAGTGACACAGCCGGGATGATGCTGGACGTTCAATTTATTGAGGATGATATCTACCAGAGTTTTCTGGAAAGCCTCGATCTCCCTGGCGAAGAGTATACCGCACAGGACGGAAACATGATTATAGTAGGTAAAAAGATGGTAGATTCCACGATTATTGATGTGTTCAGAGACCGGACCATGGAGTTTACCCTGGGTACTGCATCCGGGGAACAGACAAAGACGATCCATGCGTCCTTTGTGGATACCTACCCGTTAGACCCCCCGCCGGCGGATCCGGGCGAGGTGAAGGGTTATGTTCTTATGGTGATCGCCCCTTACCAGATGAAGCCGCAGTTTGACGCATTGAGTGCCCCCACAAAGATGGCATTTACCTTCTGGTCGGATCATCCGGGGCAGTCTGCGGCGCAGATGCAGACCATGATTGACAGCGCAGGCACTGCCGTGGATTATACTCTGTACAATCTTCATAAGATCCTTGAGGAAAACCGCAATGTCTCCTTCATTGTAAACTTATTTACAGTTATTTTTAGCATCATGATCACTCTGATTGCAGTGGCAAACGTATTCAACACCATTTCCACCAATATCAGGCTGCGGAGAAGGGAACTTGCCATGCTTCGTTCTGTGGGAATGCCTGACCGGGATTTCAATAAGATGATGCGCTTTGAGTGTGCCCTGTATGGTCTGCGGACCCTGCTGTTTGGCCTGCCCATCTCAGGGCTGCTTTCCTGGCTGATTTATAAGGGTATGGTACTGGGCGGTGCTGAGATTGCATATACCTTCCCGTGGAGCAGTATGGCAATCAGTATCCTCGGAGTATTTTTAGTAATATTTATTACCATGCTGTATGCGGTAAGCAAGATACGAAAAGAAAATATCATTGATGCCCTGCGGGACGATATGGCCTGATGGGTATGGGCTAAGAGCCGTATCGTCTGGCCGCCGCCAGATGATATGGGATTATTACGCGGGAGGAGGCAGGCAACATAGAAAAATCATTTCCCTTCCGCTGAAAAGTTGCCAAGGGCAGCAGAACTCTGGTATAGTGGAAAAAACGGCAGATACCACAAAGGAGACGATTATGCGGCTGAACATGCACATTCTGGCGGAGCATTTCCGGCGTGAAGAGATATTGGATTCACATATCCCTGACACTACGGTATTAGATTTAAAAAATATACGTAAATATATACCAGAAAAGAAACCGGACTGGGAGAACTATGTGTACCTGATAGATGGGGAAATCAGACAGAAGGACTGGTTTGCCGGGTGGGATCCGTGGTCTGATGACAAGCATATGATATTCCTCAATACACAAGACATTCCTGAAGCCTGGGGGGAAGAGCAGTGGATTCTTCTGAAGACCGGGACGTGTGCGTCGGAAGTTCTGGAAAGGATTGCGGGTGTATTTGAATGGTTCCAGGAATGGGAAGAACGGCTTTTGCGTGCACAGATCGCAGGTACAACGCTGAAAGGTGTCCTTCGTATTGCTGCGGAGGCAGTCCCCAATCCAATTGGCCTTTTTGACAGCTCTACCAGTTGTTTGGGCTGGGCGGGAGAGCTTCCTGAAAAAAGAGATGCCCTGTGGGAGTTGGCTGTGGGGGAGAAGGTTACCTATTCCTCCGAAATGTATCAGCTATACAAGAAATTGGGGATACTGGAAGAAGTGGAGGGCAGAAAGGCTGCCGCAATCTACCGCCTAGGAGATGAAACCTGGCCTGATTTTATGAATGCCAATATCTATGATGCCAAGGGTAAGACAAGATTGGGCAATCTCGGAACAACTGCCTTGAACGCCCCTATGACGGCAGGGCAGTTAGCTGTTTTTGACTATCTCGCATCCTATTTATCACCAATTCTGGAGCGGTATCATCAGACATTATATGATGCCAGGAAGCAGAATTTTATTAACTGTCTGGACAGAAAACCGGTTAGCAAAGAATACTTTTGGAATCGAATGTCAGCAGGGGGTGTCTCTGACAAAAGAAGACTGCATATTCTGTATATCCGACAGCTTACCGGAGACGGGGAAGGACTGTATTCGTTAGAGGCTCTGGAAACCAGGCTGCAGCGGGGATTTTTGGAGCAGAAGAATATTTTTGTGTCCTACCATAATGGCATTGCCGTGTTTGCCTGTGACTTGGACAGCAGTGAAAAGATGGATGCGTGGATTGGACACTTTAGGAAACTCGCAGGGGAGGTACAATTTTGCATAGGAATCAGTGAGATGTTTGACAGCATAGAAGAAATCCCGGATGGCTATAAGCAGGCTGAAATTGCTGTTGGGTATGCTTTAAACAAGAAGAAAAATGGGGCTGTCCGCTTTAGAGAATGCTTCTACAAGTATGCAGCCCGTAAAATGACAGAAGACTTATCCATAAAAGCCATATGTCATCCTAAAATCTACGAAATCTATCTCTATGATCAGGAACATAGAACCAGCTATATGGAAACGCTGCATGCATATCTGGAAAGCAGCTGCAATGTATCCAAAACAGCTGGAAGACTCTATCTCCACAGAAACACGGTGAATTATCGATTGGAAAAAATGCGTGAGCTCTTTGGCGATAAGTTTATAGAAGAATCTCCGGGAGATATGCTGTTTTCTTTAAAATTATTAATGAATTAGTAGCAGGCAGGTGGAAGCAGGCATTTCCACCTGCTTTTTTGTGCATGATTGCACAAAGAGAGCAGATAAAATAAAACAAAAACAGTATTCAGAGACGATGTTTTCCCCTTGCATTCTATTTATAATAATGTCATCACGTTACATACGGCGCCGATGATTTATGGAATCAGAAATAAAAATTGGAAGATGCTAGTTTGGAGGTAACTGTTTAATGGAAACTAAGAATCAAAAATGGCTGGTATTTGCTGTCTTATGCCTGGCGTATATGCCGGCCTCCTATGCACAGTATCAGCTTTCTGTATTTGCGCCGGATCTGATGGCGGATTATGGGCTGACAACGTCACAATTTTCCTCTGTGTTCACTTCACCTATGCTTGTGGCCATATTTTTGAGTTTTGCGGGAGGGATTATCTCAGACAGATTCGGAGCAAAAAAAGTTACCAGTATTGCGTTTGTACTGACTTGTATCGGGCTAATTGGCAGGATTTTTGCAGGGAGCTATCTGCCGTTCTTTCTTTGCATGGCATTGACGGGTTTTTCCCAGATGTTTGTGAATACCAATGCATCTAAAATAACGGGAAGCTGGTTTGAACCGAAGAAAGTGGGGATGCTGATGGGTGTTTTTGCACTATGCGGCCAAATCCCGGGAGCATTTGCCACGGCTACAACAGCTGTCTTATTTCCCAATATGAAGGCTGCCTACGGGGCGGCAGCCGTGTTTGGCGTTCTGGTTTTTGCACTGTGGCTACTGTTTGTGAAGGACAGACCGGGTACCTCTGGGGAACAGGAAGTGAAAGAGGAAATCTCAGAAAAGCAGGCTTCCGTTAGGGAGTGCCTGGGCGTTGTGCTGAGGAACAAAGGAATCTGGTGTATTTCTGTCTGCATCATGATGATATTGGGCTGCAATGTGACATTATCCACATTTTTACCGATAGCCCTGCAGAAGATGCACGGGTTGGATCTGGCGGTGTGCGGCACAATTGCATCCATGATCACACTGGGTAACTGTGTGGGCTCAATTACAGGCCCCATTATATTCCAGAAGGTAGGGAGAGTCAAAAGGTTTGTTCCGGGAATTGCAGCGCTGTCTTTCGTGAGTGTTCTCATATGCTGGCGGTTTGATTCCGTGCTGCTTCTGTACGCGTTCTGCTTATTGACAGGGACGCTTCTGGGTGCGGCTATGCCAATCTTTTTTTCAGCGCCGATTCTACTGGAAGGAATTGGAATTAGGTATGCAGGCAGCGCGGCAGGGGTAATAGCAACCTTGCAGCTTCTCGGGGCTGTATTAATTCCCACCTACATTCTTACCCCCATTGCCGGGGAAAATTATGGGCTGCTGTTTAGCCTGGCGGCGCTGTGCATGCTGGTTATGTTTGTGTTTGGGCTTTTGATACCAGAGTTTACAACATCTAAGGAAACAATTTAAAAAATCTATATAGGAGGGATATTATGACGAAAACAATCAATGAGGGCGTATATACCTTTATGAATTCCGGAGGGATGCTGGTTCCCTTTGTGTATGACGGATGGAGAGCAGAGACACTGGCCTCCAAGGAAACGGCATATTTTTGTACTGTTTTAAGCACTTCGCCAATCTATGATATTAAAGGGCCGGATGCAGCAAGATTTTTAAGTTCCATTTGTGTGAATGACTTTACAACAGCAAAACCGGGAGGGATCCGCCATGCTGTCTGCTGCAATGAAAAAGGTCAGATTACCGCAGACGGTGTTGTTATGACATTGGCAGAAGATCACTTCCGCACTTACTGGATTATGCCGGTGGTTGATTACGAAGCATCGAAGACTACTATGAATATTACGGGGGAAAATATGATGATGAAGGAGTTTTTCCTTCAGATTGCTGGTCCTAAAAGTCTTGAGATTATTGAGCAGGCGGCAAAGCAGGATATTCATGGGCTGAAGTTTGCAAAACACATGATGATCCGGATTGCGGGTGTGGATGTGCGGATTCTCCGTCTGGGCATGGCAGGGACTCTTGCGTATGAACTGCATGGAGATATGGAAAAATTTGAAGAGGTCTATAAGGCGCTTTGGGACATCGGTGTTACATATGGCGCCAAAAAAATGGGAAATCAGGCATATGTTATGAATCACACAGAGGGTGGCTTCCCTAACCTGAACATGCATTATCCTCTGCCCTGGTACGAGGATCCCGGACTGGCCGCCTATCTGGAGAAACATCCAATGGAGGGCTTCTGGAACTGGAACAGGCATCTCGTGGGAAGCTGCGGAGACGATCTGGAAGTGAGATTCCGCACTCCGTATGACGTAGGGTGGGGGAATCTGGTGAACTTTAACCATGAGTTTCCGGGAAAGAAAGCACTTCTAAAGATTGCAGAGAATCCACCCATGGATGTAGTTACTTTGGAATGGAATGCCGATGATGTGGGAGAGATATTTGCGTCTCAGTTCAGAGGGAGAGAGGTGGAACCCTATGATGAGATCGGGGAAAACCCGGTAGATATCTATTTTAATCTGAATGTCAGCGGCGGATTTATCTATCATCAGGATTATGTTATGCTGGGAGATGAAAAAATCGGGGTTTCCGCGGTTCGGGCGAGAAGCGCCTACTACCGGAAGATGATTTCGTTGGGCTTTGTGAAAAAAGAGTATGCGAAACCGGGAACAGAACTTTCAGTTCTTTGGGGAAGACCGGGAACACCTCAGTACAAGGTACGCGTAACAGTAGCACGTACACCGTATGTCGATTCCGAATTTGTCAACAATAAATTTATTGATGTGGAGGAGATTCCTCATTATTAAGAAGAAATAGGTGAGTATGCTATTTGTAAATAATGAATTAATGGACGTACTTGGGGATTATACGGTAACGGCATAGGAGGTCGCAAGCGGCATAACAATAAGCGTTAGGGAATTCCTTGGAAGATTCCCTGACGCTTATTATGTGGGTTAGGGCTCTGATTTATCAGTCTGCTCCTGTATTGCTTCACAGAGGTTGTTCATGTGATTATACATTAAACTTGCTGCCTGTTCAGGATCACGACTGCTTATGGCCTCTGCAATCATCCTATGCTCCTGGACATAAATCTGTCCCCGTTCTCTGGTTACCAGGTCGTCCATAGTGGCCTCCAGCAGTTTTTCCTCATAGATTAGTATATTAAGGAGGGAGGATAGAAATTTATTGTGACTGATTTTGGCGACAATATTATGTAAATCCAAAGCTGAATCGGTGGGATCCTGTTTTTTCCCAACTACATCCTGATGCCGCAATATAGCACTCCACATTTGCTTCATTTCATCCTCTGTTGCGTGGGTTGCAGCTAAACGCGCGGCCTCTGTCTCCAGAAGGCGTCTTACAATAATGAGATCTTTTAATTCGCTAAGCTGGGTAATCTGGACAGCACTGCTTAGCTCAATTCTTATACGAGTGCTTTCCAGGGTATCCTCAAGCTGGCTTAGCCATTTAGAGCCTTTTTCTGTTAGTATACGGCCCAGGTTACTTTTTTGGACGGTCAATCCATCCTTGTCCAATTGATGCAGATACCGCCCTATGGTTGCAACACTGCAATCGATACCAAGACTGAGAAGCTCATCCCTTAAAGCCCAGGAGCCAACCGGTTCTCCTGTATTTCGTATGGAACGTACAAGTAAAAATAAAATCATTTGTACACGTGATGGAAAAAGTCCGGTCTGCATAAGGTGTTGCTCTATATTATTGCTCATATTTTATAGTTCCTTTATAGTATTTTCTAATCACCATAATAACAAATGGGCAAAATGCTGTCAATGTTTGCCAATCAGTCAGTGTATCGACAATATATCAAAAAGGGTTATGCCCTAGGTTAGTAAAAACCATCATTAGTGAAAGTGGTTAAGGGATGAGACTGTGCCCACTCTTTTTGAGTCAGTTCTGATTCAAGCCGTTTGGCAGCCTCATTCGCTTCTCTAATGGCGTGACTTTCATCTACAGTAAGGAGCCTACGATTATCCACAATGATATCTCCATCGATTATCACAGTCTCAACCTCTTCCCCCCGGGCTGCATAGACCAGATTAGGAATGATATTACGCACAGGTCGCTCCAATATAGGAGTCATATGAGGAACCATTAGGTTAATAATAATGATATCTGCTTTTTTCTCCGGCTTTAAAGAACCAATTTGGTTATCCATACCCAGTGCTTTTGCAGCTTCTATTGTAGCCATCCGAAGGATTTTCCATGCTGGAAATACAGAAGGGTTGCCGGTTTGAAGCTTTGTAAGTATCGAGGCAAATTTCATTTCATTAAACATCATATTACAGTTATTGCCAGGAGCTTGATCAGTTCCTAATCCAACGGTTCCTCCGTAATCCAGGAATTCCCTTGCTGGTGGAAGTTTGCCGTCTATCATGACTATGCTGTTTGAACACATACACATACCGGCACAGCTTTGAGCTACCTTTTTTAGTTCGTTAGGTAAGGCCATGGTAAGATGAGCAGCTAATAGGTTAGACTGCAGCATCCCCAGTTCGTCCAAAAATGGGATAGCCCTTTTGCCGTATCTCAGGTTGCACTGTATCTCCTCTTCCGGAAATTGGGATACATGCATAAATAAATCCACATTTTGTTTTTGAGCCAGAGCTTTCACTTCTCTCAGCATTTCTTCAGAGCACATATCTGCAGCCTGGGGACCATAACGGCAGGTAATCCTTCCCCCATTGCTCAGATGGTATTCTTCTATAAGACGGCGGTTTTGGTCTAGCTTTTCATTCCCGGAAGAATAATCAAAGGGATACAATTCACCGCTTTCAATTGTGGTAACATCCCTAGGAAGATCATTGATTAAATCGGAAACCACGGCCCTGGTCTTAAGTTTGATATGGTTTTTGACCAAATGAAGCATTGGAATATCAAAGTCTCCAAATGTAGTGGTTCCGGATTTCACCCCTTCTATTAAGTTTACCATAGAGGCCTTGACTAAATCGTCGGTTGTAGCAGCACTGAGCATTGGCAAAATGCTGTGAAACATCCATTCGCTGTTTGGTAGATCCTGTGAAGTGCCTCTTACAATCGCATTAGAGGAGTGGATGTGTACATCTACAAACCCTGGTAATACTGCTTTGCCTTCTGCGTTCAGATATCGATGGGCAGTATAAGAATTCATGATTTCGCTGGTAGAACCGATAGCTATAATTTTGTCATCTTTGATTCCAACAGCACCGTCATTTATAATACCGCACCCGGGACCTTCCATGGTTATTATATAACCATGGTGAATAATAATATCCAGTGTCATATACGTTCTCCTTAAATGTATCCGCGTTCGCAGACATTATTCCATAGTACTTTAAAAGCAGCAGAGGCCTTTTTGATGACTTCGGTTGTATCATGCTCCAGCACCTGGGAATCAGCCTTCAGGATTTTTCCATCAACGATAACATAGGATATATCTGAAGGATTAAAAGCGTAAACTACTTCGCTTGCCGGCATAGTAAATGGTATATGTTCAGGCTTTTGCACATCTGCAATCAGCAAATCGGCAAGATACCCTTCTTCCACCTGTCCGACTGGAAGGTCAAGCGCTCTTCCTGCAGCAACGGTAGAAGCATAAAAGGCATCATGTGCCCCCATTTGGTTTCGCTTATGACTTTCGAGCTTCCCGCTGATAACAAGTGCATTCATTTGCCGCAGCATGTCAACAGAACAGCGGCCGGAACCGCAGATGGTAGTAATATCATCAATGAGAAAATCTATAAACGGAGTCAACTCTGCATCCAGCATACATTGCAATGGATTTACGGTAGCTTTTGCATCTTTTGACTTGATAATAAGGCGTTCTTCATGGTCTGACAAGAGATTGCCTGCAACTATTGTTTTAGGACCAAGTACCCCACAGTCAGCCATAAGGCGGGCAGGTGTAACCCCATATCGGGCTACACAAACCTCGCGTTCATGATATGTCTCATTCAATGTAGTTAACAAGGGACAGCCGAGGGTGTAGGCCGTATCTGCAATTTTGCTCATAAATAAGGGTCTTGTTGTCTCCGCGGAACCCATTCCCATAGCTACACTTTGCAGATTTCCACGGGTTTCCTTTACCAAGTCCGCATTCCAGGTGATGAGGGCTTCCTCATCAACCATCTCCAAATCCATATCAAAGCGGCACCACTCGTCCACAGTAGGCAATGATTTTCTATTCATTAATATAGGTGCTGCCATAGTGCGGATCCCATATTTTTTACATAGTTTAAGAAAAATTGGCAATTCACGTACGGTACAGTACTCTAAAAGCATTGTGGTACCGCTGTTCAGTGCTTCGTATACAGCCAGTTCAATCAGCGCTTCAAGCTGTTCGTCATCTAATGTCTCCAATGCGGTATTCAGTATAAAGTTGATTCTAGCATAATTGGGGGTCCTTCCGTATGGATCATAATTCCAGTCCTCTGTAACGATACGGGTGACCTTGCTTGTGAGGCAGCGGCTATGCCCATTGTTCAATCCTGGAAGTACCAGTTTTCCGGTACCATCTATTACTTCACAGCCATCCTGCTCTATATTCCTGTCAATGCGATTTATCCTATTCCCTTCAATAAGAATATCTATATTCTGCATCGGATTGATGGCATTCATGCCATCGTTGAAAAAAGTTGCTTTGGAACAATTTTTAATTAGAAGTTTCTTCATAATTATTTTCCCTTCTTTCTAAACAATTAAAGTAGTCATTAACTATGCTTAAATCTTGACGTAATTCTCTAAGCCCTGCATAACCAATGTTGAGAACATCTATACAATCATGATAATTCAGAACAAACTCTAGAGCACCGCGGACATCCGGAAGAAGTACGCCTCTTCCAAGGGTTTTGATAACATATGTTCCAAGATTCTTCTTATTATGAGCCTTATCTAGAGCTTTTGCCATGTCGTATACATCTCCGTCCTCAATTCGGACACTGTCTCTGTTAAATATAGTGCAGAGGACCTCAATTCCGTCAATATCACTGGCATCCCACGCTACAGATGGGAAATGAGTGGACAAGCCTATATGATGTATGATTCCCGCATCTTTCATGCGCCTGAGTGCAGCCAGGGCAGGCATCTTATAAGGAAGGCGTCCCCCTTCTACACCGTGCAGAAGACAAAAATCAATATATGGCGTATCTAAATCATGTAATATTTTGCGCACGCTGGTAATTGCCTCTTCTTCAGTGTCCGCATATGTTTTGCTGGTAACTACCACGTTATCTCTGGGCAATAGTTTTAACGCAGCTGCTACAGCAGGCTGGCTGCCATAACAGTTATCTGTATCCCAGAAAAAAACATTGTTTTGCACTGCCGCTTCGCAGAGAATTTTCCCGGCGTATTCAGGCAGATATTGATTGATGTGTTCGGTTCCAAAGGCGATTTGAGAAACCTCTTTACCAGCAAGATTGACCGTCTTGGCCTTAAGTTGTGAAACATCCATAATGAAAACCTCCTTTTAGTTTTGTTTATGTTTCGGAATAAATATTCCTTTAACATTTTGATTTATTATACCATTGTTATAAACGAGCTGGCCGCGGACCCATGTTTGTTTTACGCGCCCTTTCATCTGCATCCCATGGTAAAGATTATTTTTAGTTTTTGTTTTAGACAGACTTTCTGTACCGTCATATCTCCATTCTTCGTCTGCATCTAAAATAACAATATCTGCATCTGCTCCAGGAAGTAAACTTCCTTTTTGGGGGTATAACCCCATGATTTTGGCAGCGTTTTCTGAGAGAAGTGAGGCAAGCCTTGGTATAGGCAGACCTCGTTTGTGGATACCTTCTGTCCAGAGTGCTGGAAGCATGGCGTCGAAACCTCCGAAACCTGAATACTCTAAGAAGAAATTGCTCTTACATGTTTTTTCCTCATCCCGATAGGGTCCATGGTCGGAGCCAATAGTATCAATTGTGCCATCAAAGATATAGTCCCACAGTTTATTTACATTTTGCCGGGAACGGAAGGGGGGATTGCATTTAGCAAAAGCTCCTTTTTCAGCCAGAACAGTTTTATCAAAGAGGAGATAGTGGGGACAGGTTTCTATGAATACGGGCATTCCTTCGCTTTTGGCCTGTTTTATATAGGCAGCGCCCTCGGCTATAGTAGTATGGCATATATAAAGCCTGGCATGTACTGCCTTTGCAAAAAGGACAGCGCGCTGGATTGCTTCTAATTCAGACCACCATGGTCTGGCCTGATCGTGCATCGTATAGTCAATGCAGCCATTCTCTGCCAATTTACGGCTTCCAAAATCTGCGACTTCTGCGTTTTCCGCGTGTACACCGATCAGTCCATCAAACTCAGAGGCAATCTGCATACCGCGAACCAGATAACCATCTGTAATCTGTGGGTAATCTGGATTTGCAAAACTCATAAAGCCCTTGTATGCGGTACATCCCAGTTGATCTAGTTCATTAAGTGAGTCAAGGTTTTTTGGGGTCAATGCTCCCCAGAAGGCAAAATCAACACAGGAATGCTGTTCTGCAACTTTCTTTTTTAAAAGGAATCCGGTCCTGTCCATGACAGGCGGAACGCTCAAAGGCATATCAATTATTGTTGTGATTCCGCCGGAAGCAGCGCAGGCGGAACCATGCATCCAGTCTTCTCGGTAGTTGACTGGTGACGGATCCCACATATGTACATGTGTATCAATTAAGCCTGGGAGAAGATATTTTCCGGCAACATCTACAATGTCATAATCGGATGACAATGACGTGCCGGGAGATAGAATACCGCAGATCCTGCCATGCTCAATAACAAGTGATCCCGGTATTACTCTGTCTGGCAAGACTATTTTCCCGCCCGTAAATAATTTTTTACTCATTTACTAAATAACCTCCGTATCCATTTATTAATTCAATATAGTACAAATCATCAATGATGAGTCATATAAAGTATATAACATGTACATGCGGTATTGTCAATAAAAAAAGTGTGGTATATATATATATAAAAGGAAAAGCATAATTGTAATATGTGTATATTGACAAATAAATAAACAAATTATATAATTTACCTACTCATTAATGATAAGTGACGAGGAGGTAAAAAGAATGTCAACAGATGTAGCATTAATGCCCGCCATAGTTTATAATCAACCAAAACAGGAGCGCTTTAGGGACTCTTATAGAAGATGGCAGGGAATACCATCCATTGAAGTGAGCAGGAAGGGCAGAATTTTTATAAATTTTTATTCTGGCCAGGATGCAGAAGTGGGGGGGAACTTCCTGGTATTATGTGTAAGTGATGATCAGGGAAGTACGTTTCGCTCTTGCGAAACGGTAGTTGAACATCCGGATCCCAATTGCCGAATATATGATCCTAATCTGTGGTTTGACCCCCTGGGAAGACTATGGATGATATATAATCAGGCATATGGATTTAATGACGGGCGCAGTGGAGTATGGGTGTGTACTTGTGAAAAACCTGATGCTGATTATCTTGAGTGGAGCCCCCCCAGACGTATAGCAAATGGTATAATGATGAACAAACCCATTGTTACCAGTGATGGGAAATGGCTTTTTCCATGTGCGATTTGGTGCGATGATTGCGGAAGCACGCCCACGCAGCGGCACGGCCTGGAGAATGAACAGTTTTCTAATGTTTATATTTCCGAAAATCAAGGAAATACTTTTGCTTTATGGGGGCATGCGGATGTTCCTATGCGAAGTTTTGATGAGCATATGCTTATTGAAAAACGAGATGGAACGTTGTGGATGCTGGTTCGTACATTTGAGGGAATAGGAGAAAGCTTTTCTGAAGATGGAGGAAAAACCTGGTCCCCAGGGAGGAAGTGCCATATTGATGGACCATGCTCAAGATTCCATATTAGACGTCTGAAATCCGGAAGGCTATTGCTGGTTAACCATTATAACTTTGACGAGAGAATAGATCTGGATAATATTATGAAACAGGGAGATGTAAAAGTATGGAAGGGAAGGAGTCATATAACTGCCTTGCTGAGTGAAGATGATGGAAAGACCTGGCCTTACTATCTTCTTCTGGATGAACGTAATGATATTTCATATCCGGACGCATGTGAAGCAGAGGATGGATATATTTATGTAACTTATGACCATGACCGTGTGCACTCCAGAGAGATATTAATGGCCAGAATAACAGAAGAGGATATTCTGGCAGGTAAACTAATCTCAGGGGGTGAAAAGCTAAAAATACTTGTTAACAAGGCCTTGGGCCAGCCGGATATTCATTAGTCTTCTCATGCATGTCTTTCATGCGTCTCAAAGGACAAGTATGAGAATTTCCTGAAGAAAAATTAATTACAATTATAAGAGGTAGAGAAAATGAGTAAAGAAAATGTAAAGCGGCTTTCAAAAAGTACAATTATGGGGTATGGGGTTTCTGGAATAGGAAATACCATAGGTGGAGATCTTTTCTATTCGTGGTTTTTATTTTTTTTAACATCCGTTGCGGGTGTGGCTCCTGCGGCGGCGGGATCTATTTCTCTGGTTGCAGTTCTATGGGATGCAATCAATGATCCACTGATTGGTTCCTGGTGTGACAATAATAGAAGCAAAGGAGGAAGGCGGCGTTTCTTTATGATTACCGGTGCCGTACCAGTGTCGATTATTTTAATCTTACTGTTCACTAATGTGAATCTTTCAGGCGGAGCCAAGGTAGTTTATTTTATGCTTATGAACGTGTTGTTCTGGTTTGCGTTTACATGGACTGATGTACCTACGCTGGCATTGGTAGATAATCTAGACGGAAGTTATGATGAAAAGACAAAGGCAAAGACATCGTGGACCTTTTTCTTAAAGGCTGGAAGTATCTTTTCTGTTAGTATACCTCCTATTATGATTGCCGCATTCGAGTCCAAAGGGCTTGCTACAGATAAAGCGTGGACTATGATGGCTGTTATTATGGGTATAGCAATGTTCCTGGCATATTTTATTACTTGGATGTCAACACGCGGTAAGGAAATTATGCCTGTGCGGACAGAGAAAACAAAGTCAAAGTTCTTAAAACAGTATGTGGATGCTTTTAAGAATAAGGCGATGCGCAATTCTATGTTTGGTGTAATATTCCTTTATCTTGGATTTAATGGTGTTGCCATTCCTACTATGGCGTATATCCTGAATTATAATTTAAGGCTTAATGCTGGTACGGTGTCTGCCTTTATGATGTGCTACACCGTCGCAGGGGTAGTGGGCTCACTTGTATTGGGGATGATCTCCAGCAAATATGGACAAAAGATAGGGAGCAAGGCTAAGCAGCTTGCCATCCCTTCAATGATTTACGGAATTATTGCAGTTGTGGGCATTCTGGCCGGATCTAAGCGTACGGTTGTGCTTCTGGTTATGATTGCACTTGGGTTCTGCTGCTCGGCATTTCATTTACATGGATGGAATCTGGGGCTGGATGCAGCTAAGATAGATGAATATAAGACAGGAGAGGATAAAGGCTGCTCGTATGTGGCATTTATAGGTTTTGCCTTTAAAGTAGGCGGAGCTGTAGGGATGTGGTTGATCGGATTTATTCTGCAGTGTTTCGGCTTCAATTCTGAACTGGCTAGCCAGAGCTCGAATGCACTTGTAGGTATTCAGATTTGCTTTTATGTAATTGCAGGGATTTTTATGATTATAGGGGCGATTGTACTTTTTAGAAATCCGTTAACAAGAGAAAAGCTGGATGCTATTATGGATGGGATTGAAAGGAAGCGCCAGGGACTGCCTGTAGATGAGTCAAAATTCTCTGATTTATTATAAGCAATGGATTATTGTTTGTATACAGACTGGAATGACAGTGTGAATGGGTTGGGAATGGAGAAGCTGCTATGGAACAAAAGAGATTAAGAAGCCTGCTAAGCCATGTGGCAAATGGAAGTCTTGCCGTGGAGGATGCACTGCTTCAGATGAAAGAAGAGCCCTTTAAAGATCTTGGGTTTGCAAAACTTGATTATCACCGTGCACTGCGCCAGGGAATTGCAGAAGTGATTTATGGCGCCGGAAAAACACCGAAACAGATAGCCGAGATTGCGGGAACAATGATACAGCATGGACAAAAAACGGTGCTGATTACCCGCATGAGTTTAGAGGCGGCAGAATATGTTAAAACAAAAATGGAACTACAGTATAATGCTATGAGCCACATTGGTCTTTTAGGCCGTATACCCGAGCCTGACGGCGACGGCAAGGTAGTTATACTGACCGGAGGTACAAGCGATATGCCTGTTGCAGAGGAGGCAGCTCAGACGGCAGAGGCTTTTGGTAATAAGGTGGTGCGTATTTACGACGTCGGTGTTGCGGGACTTCACAGACTTGTGTCCTATGCGAGTCAAATTATGTCCGCAAGGGTGGTTATTGCCATAGCTGGTATGGAGGGGGCTCTTGCCAGTGTAGTTGGGGGGATGGCTGACTGTCCGGTTATAGCAGTTCCAACCAGTATCGGATATGGTGCATCTCTTGGAGGACTGTCTGCACTGTTGTCAATGCTTAATTCCTGTGCAAGCGGTGTGAGTGTGGTTAACATAGACAATGGATTCGGAGCTGGATACCTTGCCAGCATGATTAATCATATAGGAGGCACATATGAAAATACTTTATCTTGAGTGCTGCATGGGAGCTTCCGGGGACATGCTGGCTGCAGCTTTGTTAGAACTACATCCAGAACCTGAAGATTTCGTATATAGAATGAATCATCTGGGTATTCATGGTGTGAATATAATATCAGATAAAAAGATAAAGTGTGGTGTGAAAGGAAGACGTTTTTTTGTCCAAATAAATAATTCAGAAGAAAGGTCTTTGGATATAAGTAATACAATTGAACAGGATTATAAGACTCCAACCTCCATACCGGATAGGAAGAAAGAGGACGGTCAGTACCATTTGCACTATAGTTTATCGGATATACATGCTGTTATTTCTGGAATAGATATCCCGGAAAGGGTTTGTGAAGATGTCAAAGCGGTATATGGGTTATTAGCAGAGGCAGAAAGTATGGTTCATGATCAATCAGTAGCAGAGGCCCATTTCCACGAGGTGGGTATGCTGGACGCTATAGTAGACATAACAGCTGTTTGTTTGCTGATATATGAACTTGCACCTGAGAAGATTGTGGTTTCTCCTATTCACGTGGGGAGCGGCCAGGTTCAGTGCTCACACGGAATACTCCCGGTACCCGCACCGGCTGCGGCGTATTTGCTAAGAGACATTCCGACTTACGGAGGTACTGTGAAAGGCGAGCTTTGTACACCTACGGGGGCTGCGATTTTAAAATATTTTGGGCATAGCTATGGGCCACAGCCTGTAATGACAGTGAATAGAATCGGGTATGGAATGGGGACAAAGGATTTTGCTCAAGTAAACTGTGTCAGAGCAAATCTGGGACAAATGAATTGAACATAACTTCAGAACATCTTTTGGACGTCTTAGTAATGCTCAGGTCATGAGGGGCTTTGGGAAATGGCATCTAATTCCCAAAGCCCTTAAGCGCCAAGAAGGGCATAATGCTTCTCTATCTCATTTTTTTGAACGTATCTCTGAGCGCATAATAACACTCATCGAATAATTCCTTCACCGGAGTATAAGAAGCTGCAGCCTGAGGAACCGGATCATGAGTGGCTTCTATATGTATGAAACGATCAATTGCTGAAAAATCCTTAAATAAACCTACACCGACACCGCCTGTAACAGCAGCGCCCATGGAACCGGCTTCTTCTAATAAAGTGGGAACCAGGATTCTGGCATTATATACATTAGCCATGATGTCTCTCCACACTTTACCCTTTGCACCGCCCCCTAAGACTAATATTTCTTTAATGTCTACCTGAGTCTTAAGGACATCCAGTATAATAGACAAATTCATTGTGATGCCTTCTAAAACACTTCTAAGCAAATCCCCCCTTGTATTTTCGGGCTTTAGCCCGATCCAGGCTCCTTTGGCATGGGGATCCCATCGGGGTGCCCGCTCTCCAAGGAGATACGGGAGAAAAATCAATCCATTAGCACCTATAGGGCTGTCCTGAATTGCCTGGTTCATATAGTCATAAGGTGATCCTCCGTGGAGCTTAGCATCATAAGATTCCATCTTACAGATACATTCTTTTACCCAGCTGTATGCTCCCCCTGCATACTGCATAGTACCGTTTGGGGCATACAGTCCGGGTATAATATGGGCCCAGGTAACAGTTCTCATCTGTTCATCAAAAATAGGCTTTTCTGTGGTGGTGGTTATCCAGGCCGAAGTGCCCATACAGCTGTATGTCTTTCCGGGTGCAATCGATCCTGCTCCTACATTGGCTGCAACCCCGTCTCCGCCTCCCAGGACAACCGGGGTATTCTCGGCAAGTCCGGTGGCCGCCGCCGCATCTTTTGTGACGGTACCGGCTATAAAAGTGGATGGCTTCAGCTCCGGAAGCTTGTCTATGTCAATACCTGCATAAGACAATAATTCTTCGGACCACTGCAGGTTTAATAAATCAAAGCACCCGTTGCTGTTGCCGTCAGAATATTCCGTATAAAACTTTCCGGTCAGACGAAACACAATATAATCTTTTGCATTTAACGTTTTATAAGTCTGTTCATAAATCTCAGGTTCGTTGTCCCTGATCCACATAAGCTTTTGGATTCCATAGGATGCCGTATTCCGATGGCCTACAATATGGTAGTAATCCCATTGTGAGATGTGTTCTTCAATCTGGTCGGCTTGTTTCTGAGCCCGCTGATCTGCCCATATCATTGAGGGACGCAGGGGAGTTCCGGAGGAATCTACGCATAGGCACCCCATCATCTGGCCGCTGAAGCTAACTGCGGCAATGTCAGATGGCAGAACGCCGGTGGATTCAATAAGCTGACGGCTTGTGCAGCAGACTGCCCGCCACCAGTCATCAGCGTCCTGTTCTACCCAGGTGCCGTTGAAATAATGAGTATTGTAGGAATAAACCTCGTGGCCAATCAGCCTCCCGTCCTCAGAAAACAGTGTGGCTTTATTCCCGGAAGTGCCAAGATCATGTGCTAAAATATACTTGCTCATATAAACCTCCCAATTTTAATGTTATAATGTTTGTTTGTAGGTACATAAAAAATGATAAAAATAAATGTTTATGTAATTGTCCCTGACATACAGCATTTTTTTGTATGTCAAGGGATTCAACTATTCGGGTGCCACTGTTATCTCAAATACATTTCGATCGCCCCGGTATCTTGCCAATGAATATTCAATGGGCTGTCCATATAGGTTATATCCTATGGAAGTAAAAAAGTGGATGGGCTTCCTCTTTTTCATATTAAGGTGCCTGGCGTCCTCAGAGTCTGCCTCTACCGCCTCAATCTGCCTCTGTATTTTTACAATTTTTGTGTCGTCGGATTTGCCAAGCTCAGCGTAAAGAGAAATAGTTGTAAAGTCAAGGTTTATAAGATCCTGGCATCTGCTGTAGGGGAGATATGTTTTAATGGTGACCAATGGTTCGTCGTTTGCAAATCGCCTGCGGTATAAAAAGAGTACCTGATCATTCTCACTTAAGTTCAAAAATTTGGCCACGGTGACATCCGCAGGAATAACCTTTAAATCCAGGACTTCGGTGCTTGCTGTTAATCCTCTCCGAGCCATCTGGCTATTAAAGGATTCTATTTTTGTTATAAAATCCTCATTATTAATTTTGGGCTTAGAGACAAAAGTACCTTTGCTTTTAATTCGGTACAGCCGTCCCTCCTGAACTAATTCAGTGATAGCCTGTCTAACCGTCGTACGGCTAATCTTAAAGATATCACTTAATTCATTCTCTGTGGGGATGGGGCTGCCGCTTGGATAAGTTCCGTTTTTTATTTCATCCAAAATAATCTTTTTTAGCTGAAAATACAAAGGAATGGGAACTGATTTATCTATTCGGTCTGCGTTAAGTGCCATATGAACCTCCTATGAAATTACTGCGAAATAACTATCTTTGTCGTTACATTATATCATAACAATGATTAACGTGCAAGCACTTAGCGCTAAATGTTTATTGTTATAACATAGTGACATAAACTAATAATTGTGTTATTGATTTGAAAAAATAAAATAAAAGATATATTAAAAGTTAAATATGTAATAATACCAAAGTATTCAGAAGATTATACATAGATGTTCTTGTAAAAAATAAAATATGACAAAAAATAGGTACATAGCTATGTAGTAACAAAGATACATATTTTTGTTGACTTTTTTGTGCGTACGTGTTATTTTACCATTAAAGGATGTATGATACATAAGAGTCTCCAATGCGCATTAGACAGATTCACCAGTACAGTCCGGTTTCATAAAAAAGCGAACAGACATTTCATTATTTTAGGAGGTATAGTAAGATGACAATGATTCAGCATCAGACGAGAGCTTTCGGGTCACCCAGCAGATATATTCAGGGACGCTGTGAATTAGAAAATTTAAGGGAATATACAGACGCGTACGGAAAAAAAGTATTTATATTGGTAGACACCTTTTTCTTTAAAGAATATAAAGAAAAGTTTGAAGCTATGTATGCAGGCGGCGACAGTACCGTGATCGTAGAAGAGTTTTCAGGGGAGATAACTGCCGAAAAGATTGATGAGATAGCGGAAGGTCTGAGGGCATTTGGTCCTGAGGTAGTCGCTGGTATGGGCGGAGGCAAAACAATGGATACAGCCAAGGCTGTCTCAGACATTTTTAAAGCTGTTACGGTTATTATACCTACAACGGCCTCTACGGATGCGCCTACCATAGGGCTTTCAGTGATATATACAGAGACGGGAGAACATGTGGGTCCCAGACATTATGTTAAGAATCCGGATCTGGTACTGCTGGACACGGATATTATATCGAAAGCGCCTGTTCGTTTTCTGATTGCCGGGATGGGAGATGCGCTTGCTACTTTTATAGAGACAAGGGCGAACCTGCAGTCACATTCTCCTAATTATGTAGGGAAAGGATTCTGCAGTACAATTGCAGTGGGCGCCATTGCAGAGGCATGCCACAAAACGATTCTGGAAAAGGGTGCAAGAGCGAGAAGAGCAGCGGAAAGAGGACTTTGTACCATTGATGTGGAGGACGTGATTGAGGCCAATACACTGCTCAGCGGATTGGGCGTACAGAATTCCAGCTGTGCGGGTGCACATTCTATTGCAGAGGGAATAACGGTTCTTCCTGCTTGCCAGAAGCTGCTGCATGGAGAAGTTGTGGCATTTGGTATTTTAGTGCAGCTGATGATAGAGGGAAGGCCGAATGAAGAAATAGAGGAAATATATGCGTTTTTCCGAGAGGTTGGTCTGCCCTCCACATTTGCAGATCTTGGACTTGAGAATGTTACAGATGAGGAGATCATGAGCGTTGCAGAAGAGTCTCTGAAATCTTACTGGGACGTGGAACCCTTCCCGGTTACGGCCCAAATGATCCATGATGCCATGATCCTGGCAGATATCCAGGGGCGCCGGTTCAAAGCCCAGGCATAAGCATATGAAAGGCAGAATATTTAACATACAGAGATTTAGTGTACATGACGGACCGGGTATCCGGACAACCGTATTTTTTAAAGGCTGCAACTTAAGGTGCCAATGGTGTCATAATCCGGAGTCTTATGAGACCGGCATACAGCTGGAGTACTTTGCAGATAAGTGTGTAGGGTGCAGAGCCTGTGAGGCGGTCTGTCCCCAGGGCGCCAGGATTCAGGACGGCCACAGAATTCATAGGCAGGGCTGTACACTGTGCGGGAAATGTGCAGAGGCATGTATGTACGGGGCCATTGCCATAGCCGGATGGGACCTGGAGCCGGAGACACTATTAGAAACAGTTCTTAAAGATAAAAAGTATTATATGAACTCCGGGGGCGGAATTACGTTATCAGGGGGAGAACCGATGCTTCAATGGGAGTTTTTGTCAGAATTTCTGCCATTGGTGAAAGAGAATAGAATATCAGTTGCTTTAGATACGGCAGGTAATGTTCCCTACTGGAAGTATGAGAAGCTTTTCCCGTACCTGGATTTCATTTTATTAGACATTAAGATTATGGATGATACCCTGCACAGAAAGTATACGGGTGTATCGAACAAATTAATATTGGAGAATGCAAAGCGGTTTATAGAGCAGGGTATCAGGATACATATCAGGATTCCTCTGATAAAAGGCATTAACGATACAATAGAGAATGCGAGACAACTGACGCATCTTCTGGGTGATGCCCCCAATGTGGAAGAAGTGCGTTTGCTGCCGTATCATACCCTTGGAGTGAGGAAGTCCCAGAGTTTAGAATTGCCTGTCTGTGAGTTTTCTCCCCCCGAGGCACATACGATGGAGCAGCTTAGGGAGATTTTCGGGGATAAAGGGGTCTGTTAAAAGCAGTCGGATAGAGAAAGGAAGGGATAGCCAGAATGGTAAGACGTGAACTAAAGAAACGAATAGAAAAATGGTTTGACAGAGATTACCGGGAAACCTTTATGGAACGAATCGACTTGGTTATGGAGGCGGAGCAGCTTTACCAGCATGAGAAGGAGGGTCTGGCATACGGCCATACGCTGGCCCACATTTTGGAAAGCATATCTCAGCCGCTGGAAGACAGCGAACTTCTCGCTGGCGCTGTTGCCATGCGGATTCCCACAGAGGAAGAGGAGAAAACCATACGGGAAGTATACAAACGCTGGTGGGACATTCCGGTAGAAGAACGGCACAAAAAAATCTTTTTCTACTATTCAGAGAACTGGCTGCGCTGCAGACCATACTGGTTTCCCTCTTTTGGCCACCTGGCGCTGGACTGGGAAGGGCTCCTTTCCAACGGACTGGGGAGTATGGAATACAAAGCCAGAGAGCGCATGAAGGATGAGGCGCTTACGGAGGATCAGAAAGGGTTCCTGGAGGGGACTGTTCTGTGCTATCAGGCGGTAAGTGCTTATATAGAAAGATATGCCCAAACAGCAGAGAAAAAGGGCAGAAGCGGCATGGCAGAAGATCTCCGCCAGATCGCCTATGGAGAGGCCAGGACATTTGCGCAGGCGCTGCAGCTTCTCTGGATGATTATATTAATTGCACAGAAGGTATGCGGCTGCGGCGTATTGAACCTGAGCAGGATGGATCAATATCTCTATCCGCTCTATGAGAGGGATCTTAGGGAAGGCAGACTTACCTATGAAAAAGCAAGGGAACTGATAGATGAATTCTTTTTTAAGAATAATGAGATTATGGTGCAGACGGATCATATGTCCATAGAGACAGATTCTACGGACTACACCCTGGAGGTTGCATTTGACGATCCCAATTATCTGATTCTTGCAGGTAAGAAAGCGGACGGAACAGGGGGTGTGAATCCTTTGTCGTGGTTAATGGTTGAGTCGGCGGAAGAGCTCAAGCTTCGAAACCCCTTTGTGGTAGTACGCTATTACCATGGGATTCCCACAAAGTTCTGGCAGCTTGTCTGCAATGCCATGAGAAATAATGCAACTATTGTTATCTATAATGATGAGACTATGCTGCCTGCCCTAAAGCATTATGGCGTTGAAGAGCCGGAAGTATACGATTATGGGTTTTATGGCTGCAATGATCCGAACATCCCCGGGGACGAAGGGGGTCTGCGCCAATTGTGGTTTAACCTGGTGAAGCCTTTGGAACTGGCATTGAACCAGGGGGACTATCCCATGGAACCAAGAGGTAACAGCAGTCCCAGAGACTGCCAATTTGGCCCTGAAGATCGTATGACCGGGCTTATGACCGGTGCGTATTACGGTATAAAAAGTAAGGCTCCGGAAGAGATCCGGAGTATGGATGAACTGCTGGAAGTCTATGAAGAACAGCTTATGTACTTGTTAGGAGAATTCCGAAAAGGCTTTGAGATGGATTTTGAAGCAGAGCAAAAAGAGACGAAAAGCCGCATGAGAATAGAGGACTGTTTCCTGAGGGGAACAGTAGACAATGCACAGACCTGGACCATAGGGGGAACAAAGTACCATAAAATAGTTGCCCAGGGTTGTGGAATTGCGACTGTTATCAATGCCCTTTACGCGATAGAAAAGCTTGTTTTTACTGATAAAGAATTTACGTTAAGAGAGCTGTCGGACATTCTGCGGGATGACTTTTCCGGAAATGATATGTTAGCGCTGCGTCTCAGGAAAAAGCTGGATAAGTTTGGAAACGATATAGATGCAGTGGATAAGTATGCAAAGATTGTAACAGACCTGTATGTCCGTGGGATAGAGAGATATAACGGCGAAGGCTATTTATATCAAATGTGGCCTACCTATTCAACAGACAGGGACTTTACAACTATGGGGCGTTATGTAGGTGCTACCCCTGACGGAAGGCGTGCAGGGGAACCAATCAGTGAGAACCAATCGCCCAGTGAAGGAAGTGACATTAACGGAATTACAGCAATGCTCAATTCTGTTTCTAAAATACCTTTTGACAGGATCACAGGAGGGCCTTTAAATCTGCGCCTGCATCCCAGTGCGGTACAGGGCGATGAGGGACTAAATGCCCTGTGCGCACTTTTCCAGACTTACATGGAAAACGGGGGGATGCAGCTTCAGATTAATGTTGTGGATGCAGAGACACTTCGAAGTGCCCAGTGCGATCCGGAGAAGTACAAGACCCTCTGTGTCAGAGTCACCGGATACAGCGCGTTTTTTGTAGAGATGGGAAGAAAAGCGCAGGATGAACTGATAGCGCGTACAGAACAAATGGTATAAAATGGCTTGGGCCTGTTAAACGACAGGCCCAGTGGCCGGACCCCCAACACTGGCGTAAAAAATATAAACGTTTGATATCTTGTAATGTAGTATCATTACTATATAGTGATATAAGAAATGGAGAAAATAGCGATATGAATATTTACCAGAAAGCGACACAGCCAACCATGTATTTTATAGGAGTTACCACGAATAGCTCCTCAATTATGAAGGTATTCCCAAAATGGGCAGAGGAATTAGGCTTAAAGGACGCGGTGATTAAGGGAATAGACTTTAAGCCTCATGCAGATCCGGCGCTCTATCGGGAGGCAGTTTCTTTTATAAAGGAAGATCCCATGTCCCTTGGAGCTTTGGTTACTACTCATAAGATTGATTTGTATGAGGCCTGCAAAGATATGTTTGAATATCTGGATCCATTTGCTGTTCAGTTGGGAGAGATTTCATCTATCTCTAAAAAGGACGGAAAGCTTTGCGGACATGCGAAGGATCCTATATCCAGCGGGCTGGCACTTGAGAACTTCATACCAGATAATTACTGGAGAACATATAACGGGGATGTTCTGATTATGGGAGCAGGGGGAAGTGCGCTTGCCATGAGTGTTTATCTGACCCAGAAAAAGTTCGGAGAAAATGTGCCGAAACATATTATCATTGCCAACCGCAGCCAACCCAGACTGGATACGGCAGAAAAGATATTAAGAGATCTGAATCCGGACACCAAATTTGAATTTGTCCGGGGGGAGGAGCCTGTTGATAATGACCGTCTGCTAAAAACTTTAAAAGAGCATTCCCTGATTGTAAATGCAACCGGTCTGGGAAAGGACGGACCCGGTTCTCCTCTGACAGATGGGTGCGAGTATCCGGAGAATAGTTATGTTTGGGAGCTGAACTACCGGGGAGAGCGTATGTTCCAGAGACAGGCAGAGGCTCAGGCGGAGGCTAAACATCTGCATGTAGAGGATGGATGGATTTATTTTATCCATGGATGGACGCAGGTGATTGCCGAGGTATTCCATATAGACGGCATTGCACGTAAGATTCCCAGACTAAGTGAGATTGCATTAGAGAGGTAGGAGGAGCGCTATGAACAGATTTCAGTGGGACAGCAGTTTTTCTGTTGACTTTAATTTACAAAACGGATTTTCAGAGAAGGCTGAGACAACGAAAAGGTATTTATCCCAGATGAAGGAAATGTTTTATGATACAAATGCCGCAGAAAAAATACTGGAACAGGAAGATCCCTTAGTCTATGAGTTTCATGAGCTGGGGTGCCCAATGAGAGAGGGGGATTTGGCTTTTGGCACTACCATCCTGTATCCGGGCAAAGTAGGGAACGAATATTTTATGACAAAGGGCCATTTTCATACCATATTGGACACTGCAGAGGTCTATTATACACTGGACGGTGAAGGCTGTATGATTATGGAGAACCCGGAAGGGGAAACGATGGAAATGCCTCTGAAAAAGGGAGAAGCACTCTACGTGCCCCGCAGATATGCCCATAGATCTGTCAACACGGGAGATACACCCCTGGTCATGTTCTTTACCTTTGCTGCAAATGCCGGTCATGACTATGGGACCATTGAGACAAAGGGATACCGGAAAATATTGGTAGAGAAGGAATGCGGGCCTGTGGTAATTGATAATCCAAAATGGAGTTAAAAATATGGGAAAAGTAATGACTGTCTCTGGCCCTGTCACTGCGTCTCAGCTGGGATACTGTCAGTGCCATGAGCATCTTCTTATCAGTAGAGGAACATCGTTTCAGATCAATCCCGCTCTATGGATGGATGATATTGGTAAAAGTACTGCAGAGGCGCTGAAATATAAAGAAGCCGGCGGAGATACTGTGATTGATGCCCAGCCGGGCGGATGCAACCGTATGGAGGAGGGGCTGCTGGAGATATCTGATAGAACAGGAATACATATCATTTCATCCACAGGCTTCCACAAGCTGATGTTCTATTCCGATACTCACTGGATTCACAAGATGCCGCAGGATGAGCTGTACCATTTTTTCAGAGAAGAGCTGGAGGTGGGCATGTACAAGGGGATAGACTGCGGATATCCGGAAAAACAAACCAAAATACGTGCGGGTATTGTAAAAACAGCCTTAGACAGGGAAGGTCTTTCTCCGCGTTATATGAACTTGTTCGGGGCGGCGGCTCAGGCTGCCATAGACAGCGAGGTACCCCTTATGGTACACATTGAACCTGGGAGCGATCCCAAAAAACTTTTGGAATTTCTGCTGGAGATGGGAGTTTGGCGGCATAGAATTATTTTCTGCCATATGGATCGGGAGATTAAAGAGACAGAGTATTATCTTTCTGTACTAAAAGAAGGAATCACCTTGGAGTTTGATACGATTGGGCGTTTTCACTACCATGATGATGCATCAGAACTTGCATTAATTAAAGAAATCTTGGATCGGGGCTACAGCGGGCAGCTTCTGCTGTCTTTGGATACCACCAGAGAGCGGCTGAAATCATATACCCCCAATGGGGTGGGGCTTACTTATTTACTCTGTAATTTCCTACCCAAACTTAAAAAAATGGGTGCTTCTGAAGAACAGCTCCTTAATGTGACGGTTCAAAATGTCAAAAATATTTTTCATGAATGATTATGGGAGAGATGGATATGAACAATAATTTATTGCAGCAGATAGAAAAGTATAAGATAGTACCGGTTGTAAAAGTAGAACGTGCCGGGGATACGGGGAGACTGTGCGAAGCCCTGAGCACAGGAGGACTTCCTGTGGCAGAGATAACGTTTCGTACACCGGCAGCCAGGGAAGCCATAAGCGCTGCGGTAAAAGAATTTCCGCAAATGATAGTTGGCGCTGGTACCATTGTAAATGTAGAGCAGGCAAAAATGGCGGTTGATGCAGGCGCCCAATTTCTTGTTTCCCCGGGCATTTCCCACAAGGTGATTGAATATGCCCTGAATCAGAATATTATGATATTTCCTGGCGCATGTACACCTACAGAGGTAATGAGGATAATGGAATATGGCTTATCGGTTGCAAAGTTTTTTCCGGCGCAGCAATATGGCGGCCTTAGTACGATAAAAGCGTTGTCGGCACCTTTCTCAGACATACGCTTTATGCCTACCGGAGGGATCAGCGCTGCAAATGTGAAGGAATATCTGGCATTTCCCAAAATTGCTGCCTGCGGCGGGAGCTGGATGGTACGGCCGGAACTGATTGCCGAGGGAAGATATGATGAAATCCGCAGATTAACAGAAGAAGCAGTCAGTTTAGTGGGTGAATAGGAGGAGAAGAATGAAGATATTAGTTACCCCAACTTCTTTGCAGCCCGGTAAAAATGAAAAAATACTGAAACCTCTCAGAGAGTTTGCCGATGAATTAGTATTTAATCCTCTGGGCCGTCCTTTAGAGGAAGAGGAATTAATAAAGGCTTTGGAGGGATGTGACGGATACATTGCCGGTCTGGACAGCATTACTGCGAGAGTACTGGAGGCATCCCCTCAATTAAAGGCTATTTCAAGGTATGGCGCCGGGTACGATCGGGTTGATATAGAGACGGCAAAGAACAAACAGGTAATTGTTACTAACACACCCGGAGTCAATGCCGAGGCGGTAGGAGAACTGACATTTGCCTTATTGTTGTCAATCGCCCGGAATATTCCCCACCTGAACCACAAACTGAAGGGCGGTGAATGGGTGCGCGGCAATGGAATAGAGCTGAAGGGAAAAACTTTAGGAATTATAGGACTTGGTGCAATTGGGAAAGTGGTAGCGCGCTGCGGCCAGGGATTTTGTATGAAACTTATGGCATATGATCCATTTATCAATGAAGAGTACTGTGCATGCAATCAGATAAAGGTGAGTACGTTTGAGGAAGTGATAGAGCAGGCGGATGTTATTAGCCTGCACATGCCTCTGACAGCGGTGACGAGACATTTGCTGAATAAAGAGGTATTTGATAAAATGAAAGACGAGGCTATCATCATAAATGCTTCACGGGGCGGACTTATTAATGAGGATGACGCTTACGAGGCACTTAAAAGCGGCAAGCTAAAAGGACTTGGTCTGGATGCGTTTGAGGTGGAACCCCCTGGAGACTCCAAACTTTTTGAATTTCCTACGGTTATAGCAACCCCTCACACGGGGGCACATACCAGAGAAGCCATTGAGAATATGGCAAAAGCTGCGATTCAGAATCTGATTGACGTTCTGACGGGAAAAGAAAATCCCAATATAGTTAGCAGGTAAATGGATAAATACATACTTTAAAGGAGATGGAATTATGGAAATGATGAGATCATTTATTATTGAAAAAGACGGGTCCACAGAGCTGAGAGAGATTCCCAGGCCCAGAATTAACAGGAAACAGGCGCTGGTGAAAATGATTGCCAACGGGATGTGCGGAACGGATGTAAAGATGCTCCATAGGACCTTTAAAGGCTTCCCGGAATCGATTTATCCGCTGATGCTGGGGCATGAGGGGGTAGGAGAGGTTATCGAAACAGGAGAGGATGTCAGAGGCTATAAAATCGGAGATAAGGTGCTGCTGCCATTTGTCGATCCGGATCCTGAGCTTTACCCGGGATTGGGCTCCGGGTGGGGAGCTATGAGCGAGTATGGTGTAGTGTGGGACAAAGATGCTGTATATGAAGATGGGGAGGAAGCACCTGACTGTGCATATGCGCAGACAGTACTGGATCCTTCTGTAGATCCGGTAGATGCGGTTATGCTGATTACGTTCCGTGAAGTATTAAGCAACATAAGATATTTTGGGGTTCAGCCGGAAAATAATATAGTCGTATTCGGATGCGGTCCTGTGGGTCTTAGCTTTATAAAGTTCTTAAGTCTTTTAGGAGTGTCTGATGTTATTGCAGTTGACATATTTGACGATAAGCTGGAGGCGGCAAAGGAAAGGGGAGCTACCAGAACTTTTAACAGTAAAGAGTGCGATATTGTAAAAGAAATCCGTACTATATACCCCAAAGGTGTTGATTATGTACTTGATGCGGTTGGCTCCCCGTTTATTGTAAACCAGGCAATGCCGCTGATTGCAGACCGGGGAAAAGTGCTCTGCTATGGAGTTCCTGAGAAAGAGCAAATTACCATAGATTTCTCTAAGGCTGATTATAACTGGCAGGTTATCTACCAGCAGATGCCGAGAAAACGAGAGGAAGGCGAAGCTACGGAACAGGTGATGGAGTGGATTAATGACGGTAAACTGATCATTAAGGACTTTATATCAGATTATTTTAGCTTTGACAATGCTGTGGAAGCTTATGAGAAGCTTTTAGACCGCCAGATTTCCAAAAAAGGGATTATTGTATTTTAGAATTGCAGAAAAGCCAGGCGCCCAAAGGGCTGAGGTTTCATGTTTGTATTGAATGAGTTAAACAGATACAGTATAATGTCCATAGCAATAGTTAACCTATCACATAGTAAATTTGACACTCTCCTGGTACTTGGGATGGTTGAGGGAATGAGATATGTGCGCTGCCATCCTGGCGGCGCATTGGGAAGACTTCGGGAATCAGAACGCAAAAAAGATGGCTGACAACATGCCATCTTTTTTTGCGTTTAGATAAGACTCTTCACACTGTCACGTATGACCAATTCCCCATTCACCGCTACTTTAACGTAAGAAGTGCAAGGCTGATCCAGCTGCTGTACCAATTGGGATACGGCCTCTGCTCCAAAGCGCTCCTTAGGTACCCGTATGGTAGTGAGCTTTGGCTCGATGAGGGAACTGATGGGGCGATCGGCGATACCGATGAAGGAAAAGTCCTCAGGTATGGCGTAACCCAATTGCTGCATCCCGCGCATTGCTCCAATGGCAACTAAGTCATTGTCAGCCAAAAAAGCCGTTGGTGCATCCGGAGCTTTTAATTGTTCGGCAGCCTTCAAGATTCCCTGGCAGGCCGAATCAATGGGATAACCTACGGTATAGGTGTAATTTCTCATATCATTAATACCAAAATGCTGTAAGGCAATGTCGGACCACATCTCCCGTTCCTGGAAACTTCTGAATGACAGTCCGCTTCTAAGGTAGCCTATGTTTCTATGGCCCTGACTGATAAGGTATTGGACGGCCAGATACGTACATTGCTCATTGTTTACGGTAACGGAATTGATATCTTTATCGTTATAATAATTATCCAGAAGGACAAAAGGAAGTCCCAGATCCTGGAAATTCTGAATCTCATCCCCCTCCATTTCAGTAGCAAATATAATGTATCCAATACAATTGGCATCCAATATGTACTGTATCTGCTTTTCAGCTTCTTTTCGTTCAATGGTAATAATGTTCAGGTTATAGCCGCACTTCCTTGCGGCTGTCTCTACGCTGTCCAGGACTTCCGGATAGAAGGCGTGTTCCCCTAAGATTTTGCCGCTGTTTTTAAATATTACAAAGCCAAGGGTTTTGTTAGGCAGTGCATTGGGGTCGTGCTTTATGAGATTTGTATAACCCATTTCTTTGAGTTTGTCTAATACATTGGCGCGGGTTTTATCGCTGATTCCCGGTTTTCCGTTCAGCACCAGGGATAAGGTCGCGGCGGATATGCCGAGTTCTTTCGCAAGCTCTTTAGCTGTCAATATGTGAACCTCCTTAAAACTATAGGCAGCAAGCTGTCTGATGGTAGATTCTGCTGCCCGAGGATTATTTTAATGATCTAGCTACTATTATATAAATAATTTATAAAAAAGTCAATGTCAGCCTGAAATTGCGATATCTGTGGGTAAGTGCAGGTTTACTCAAAGAATAATAAGGCGATTAAAAAAGTAGTTGCTTAAAGGTTTTCTTTAAATGATTTCGAAATCGTATAAAATATTTATAAATATTGGTAAACGAAGGAGTGATGGTTAAGCATTACAAGAAATGCATATGTGATAATAACCAAAAATAAAAGGGAATAATAGGATAATATACATAAAAAATAGTTATTATTGGGAAATATATTGACAAAAGTGTTTATAAAATGTATACTCCGAATTATAAATTATTTATAAATGATTTAGAAAAATAAATAGTGCACGAAATAGCAGAGTAAAAGAAATCACATAAAATTTTATGCAGTTTGAAAAGAGGAGATAAGAAAAAATGGACACAACGAATATTCGCTATATTATTTTTGATACTTTTGGAACGGTTTTGGATTGGCACCATTCCATTGTATCTCACGGGAAAGAGCTTAATAAAAAATACAGTCTGAATATTGACTGGGGAACGCTCGCCATTGGATGGAGAAATGATGGATATTTTAAGGCAACCTTTGACATAGCCCATGGAAAGCGTGAGTGGGTTCCGGCAGATACTATTTTTACGGAATATCTGGAGGAAAGAAAAGAAAAACTAGGGTTACAGGTACTGTCAGAAACAGATTATAAACAATTATGCCGAATCTGGCACAGACTGTCTCCCTGGCCCGATGTATTGGAAGGATTGCACAGACTTAAAACAAAGTATGCCATTGGGCCCTTTTCCAACGGGGATTTTAATTTAATGATTGACATAAAGAAAGAGGCAGACCTGCCCTGGGACTTTATAACAACTGCCGACTTATTTCAAAAGTTTAAACCAGACCCGGAAGTGTATGTGGATGAAATTAAATTGCTGGGGGCAAAACCGGAAGAGGTTGTTATGGTGGCGGCACATCCCTTTGATCTGGACGGAGCTAAGCTGGCGGGGTGTACAACCATATATGTGCCAAGACCAAAGGAGTACGGCGAAGGGACAGACTATAAGGAACCGGCCGGAAAAGAAAAGATTGATTATACAGCGGAAGACTTTACTGCGCTGGCAGAACTGCTGAATGCTTAAAGTGATTGATGAAGGAAATAGACGAAAAGGAGATACATATGTTTAAAATTTGGGTGATTGTAGAAATTATCAGCTGGCTCATTGTGTTCGGTGCTGCGCAAGGACTGTATTCAAAAAATACTATAGACAGGAAAGGCGGGGAAGAGTCATTATGATGAAAACTACATTTATAATCTTATTCCTTATATATCTGGTGGCAATGGGGGTACTTGGGGTAAAAGGACTGAAAAAAACAAAGGATATGAAATCATTTGCTGTCTCTTCGGGAGATGTAAACCCTTATATTGTGGCGATTACATGGGCTGCTACCTTTATGAGCGCAGGGACTTTTCTGGGTTTGCCCGGGCTTGCTTATAAAAATGGGGTGTCGCTGCTGTGGTATCATATGGGGCACTGGTTTCCTGCTATTCTAATGCTTGCCCTGGTGGCTGGAAGCTATCGGAAGCTTGCGAACAAAACGAATGCGCTGACCATGCCTGACTGGCTGGCTGATGTGTATCAAAGCAAGGGGCTGCGTCTGCTTATCGGGATTGTCTGCCTGTGTAATATTGTCCCTCTTGCTGCCCAGTTTGTAGGCGTTGGAACGCTGATGAATGCCACTCTGGGAATTCCCTATGATGTAGGGGTGCTGATTGGTGTCGTTGTTGTTATGATTTATCTGTTTCTGGGAGGTACCTATGCCCATATTTATACAAATGTCGTCCAGGGAACACTGATGTGTATTGTCTCTATTGTAGTGGTAGTGACTGGCTTTGTTTTGTTCGGAAACGTGTTTACAGAAGTTCCCAGGATGCTGACAGAGATTGATCCCAACCTGTCCTCTACATTTAATCCTTCAGATGCGGCGTTTGCCGGACCTGTTGCAATCGCAGGAATCTTTATTTCAAATGCCTGCTGGTCTTTGAATCCTCAGCTTATGAATAAAGTACAGTATCTGAAGACAAACCGTGATTTGAAAAAATTCATTCTTTTTGCCGGATTCTGCTTATTTATCGGAGGTATGGTTATTGTGGGCGGTTTGTACTCCAGAATTCTGACTCCTGATACACTGGCCAACGCTGACGACGCGCTGCCCACTTTTGTTAAGATGGTATATCATCCTGTAGTCGGCGCGTTTTTTAATGTGGTTCTGCTGGCTGCGACAATGTCAACCACGGACGGCGTTATGGTAATGCTGGCTACTGTACTGGGGAACACGTTATACAGACAGACCTATATCCAGCATAAAATTGACTGCGGGCAGAAGGTGGATGTAGAGAAAGCAGACAAAAACTCTCTGGCAATTGCGAAATGGTCAGTTGTTCTGGTCGGTTTGGCCTCTCTCCCCATAGCATTTAACAGGCCCAGTTCCCTGAATGTATTAAACTGGATTGGGACAGGCGTGATTTTGAGTGCTGTGGCGGGTCCCCTGCTAGTGGCGGTAACCCAGAAGAAGGTTCACAAGCTTTCCGCTATTGTGTCTGCTGTGTGCGGTATCTCTTCGTATCTGATTGCCTATGTGGGGAAACTAGTGTTAAGTGTGTATCTGTCTGTGGGAATCGGATGCGTTGTCAGCCTGGCAGTGGCTTTCATAGTCAATTGGTGGATGATACATCAGAACGCGGATCAGGCTGTCCAGCTGCGGGACTAATGCAGAGATTATATAAAATGTGTGCATTTCACCTGGCGAATGCCGGGAAGAACATAGATATGGGGAAGATGGACCATTCATTTGGTTATCTGTAAAAATTATACGTCTGATGCTTAGGGGCCCCCTCTCCCCAATTTCCGTACCGCCGCCTGATACGTCCGGCGGCGGTGGCTCCTATAATAAAATGGATACCCGGAAGCAAGGATTACAAGCATAACTTGGAATTCTTGTTTGCCGAGGTCTTTTCTTGATATAGAACAAATAAGTCCTCCATTTTTATACTAAATTCCGTGATCCAATTGTCTAATTATACCATAATAGAATAAACATTCCGATGCAAAATTCTTATTTTATTAAGGAACAGAGGTTTACTTCTTATAGCCAACCAGTTCCTTTCAATTCCAGCCTTTGGTGAATATAAAAAAGCAAGGCGGTCATAGCCTCATAATGACCTTCTTGCTTTTTACATCAATTTGATTTTATTTTTCTATAACGTTACATGACAATATCGGTTTATTAACCTAAAATTTTTTTCGATACGTTTACACAGTATATACAGCGATCATGTAGTAATAGCTTACTGCTCCATCTGCCTTCCTAAAAACCCTGCGGCTACTGCAGCCACTTTTTTCTCAGTCTCATCCATTTTCACGCTGCCGTCCCTGCATAATAGGAGGACGGCTCCAATGGCATCTCCCGCGCTTGTTATAGTGTATATGGTTTGTCCGGTATAAGACTGACTGTCATCCTCCACTATTTTAATAAAGTTCCCGCTTGAGGTACAGCTGGACTTTCTTTCTGCAATAAAGCCCTCCAGGTCTTTATTAATTCGTCTGCCCAGATATTCCTTGGCACCGGGACCTGCGGCCGCCACAATCTGGTCATGATCTGCAATACAAACCAGACTTCCCATAGTGGTTGACAATGCCTCCGCATATTCTTTAGCGAAGGCTCCCAGTTCCCCGATGGGGGAATATTTCTTCAGAATGATTTCTCCTTCCCGATCCGTAAAAATTTCCAGAGGATCGCTCTCCCGTATCCGTAATGTTCTTCTTATTTCTTTCGGTATTACAACCCGGCCTAAATCATCGATTCTTCTGACTATCCCTGTAGCTCTCATACAATCTGCTTCCTCCATGCTATATTTTCTATTACATTTTTATCTGTAGATAAATGTATTATTTGTAAAATGAAGGAAATTATGCTTAATTCATTAATTTTTACTTTTAATAAAATTATTCATCTTTAACTCTTAAATTATAGTACTTTAAGGCCGGAAAGGCTTATTTCTTGAGCCTGTTATAACCACATATATTTTTTAAAAGAAAACAGTTGACTTTCTTCTTCTACAAATGTAGTATATATTTAGATACTACATTTGTAGAAGAAAGAGAGGAAGAGTTGCATGAAGAAAGAAATTCAAAAGTTACCGGATTCAGAGTTGGATATTATGCTTGCCCTCTGGAACGGCCATCCGGACATGACAAGACTTGAGATTGAGGAATATGTTAATCAAAAGAAAAAACTGGCCACGACTACGATTTTATCCCTTTTAGCACGCTTAGAAAAAAAAGAGTTCGTAGCTGTCAGAAGAGAGGAAAAATTAAATTATTATACCGCAGTAGTGAAGGAAGAGGCGTACAGGCAGCAGGAAAGCAGGACTATCATTGAAAAGCTATATGGGAATTCATTAAAAAATTTTATCGCTTCTTTCTATCATGGTAAGGGGTTAAAGCAGGAGGAGATTAAGGAATTAGATGAATACCTGCATGAACTGGAGAAGGGGAGTAGTTTATGATGGATTTTATGATAAATCTGGCAAAGATTAATTTATTTGCGGCTGCCTGTGTTCTTACAGTATTTGTCCTGTCCAGAGTACTTGGCAGTAAATATTCCGCGCGATGGAAATACATTATGTGGCTGGTCTTATCCGTGTATTTACTGCTACCAGTGAATTTGTCAAAGATATCTCCATGGAAGGTTGAGATCCCACTGCCCGGGGTAACTGCCGGTTTGTCTGCGGACGAGGCAGATGGACTGGGACTGGAGCATACAGCTTTAACCGGAGGGGAGAGAGCAGCGGACAAGACTGATATAACACCAGAGGACAGCGCAAGTATAAGTAAGGGAGAGCCTGTGCCCACCGGAGAAGGAGGGATGCTTGGGGATAGAGCATTGTATTCCTATGTTTTTTTCCTGGTTTGGATCCTGATAGCAGTGGGCGTGGGAATATGCAGAGTGTTTTCGTATCAATTTGCTGTGAAAAAGCTATACCGCTGGAGCGCACCTGAGACAGACAGCAGAAGGCTTAGAGTATATGATGCTGTATGCAGAGAATATCATATAAAAAATGCTCCCCGGGCTTTTAAAAATAACTTTATCACAGGGCCTCTGCTGGCAGGTATTTTCAAAGCCCGCTTATATTTGCCGGAGAATACTTATACAGATAAAGAACTAAGAATGATCTATGCACATGAACTGTGCCATTACAGGCGTAAGGATCTGTGGTATAAAGCACTGCTTATGCTTGTGAATATCATATACTGGTTCAATCCCGCAGTCTATCTTATGGTGAGAGAAGCGGAACGGGACTTAGAGTTCTTGTGTGACAGTAAAGTTCTGGAGGGCAGGGATAAGAACGATCACTATATATACAGCAGACTTCTGCTGCACACGGCGTTAAAAGCACACGGGAGCAAAGTTTATCTGACGGCAAGCCTGCACGATGGAAAAGCAGAGTTTAAGCGCAGGGTTGCTAATCTAATGGTAGGGGATAAGCTAAAAAGGGGGATAGTTCTTGCCTGCGTTTTAGCGGTGTCTCTTGTTTCAGGAAGCACCCTTATGGGGTGCTCTGTAGGACCGGGGGAGGAGGAAAAGGAAACAGTTAGCGCAGAACAGCGGGGGATACCGGAAGACAGTACGGTTAAGAAGCCTGCAGAAGAACAGCCGCCGTCAAAGGTGATTACAGCAGAGGGGAACGAGAATACCGGAAAGGAAAAAGAACAGCCAGCCGCCCTTAAGGAGAAGCTCTCGGATGAATCTGCTCCGGAAGCTGCGGCAGAACCTGATGCCGTAGTATTTCCCCAAAACAGGAAAACTTCTTATTACAACAGCAGTGACCCTACCGTTATTTTTACGGTAACGGATATTAGGGAAAAAGATATTGTCTTTGATTTGATAGATTATGACAGTGAGACACCTAAAGATGAATACGGGGAAGACGCATCCTATAGAGAAATCAAGGGGGCATCTGGTACTCTTACAGATGAAAATACAGTCATTTATCAGGATCAGAACTATAATCTTACGATTGTCTGGGACACCAGTGACCCTAATCTGATTGGAACAGTAACCATCACCGGAACATATCCTGCTAACAGCAGTCTGACAAACGGTACCTGCATAAGCCAGGAGGACAGTAATTCTATGCAGATTAGGTGAAAATTGTATAGATCTGCCTGCCCTGAAAGGAGTTTACTGGACTGAAACAGCTTTATAAGGCAGCCAAGAGTGACTACATTGACATAAGAGCTTAGTAAAATAAAGGAGAATCCAAGATGAGATTATTTGATTTGCACTGCGACACAATCGTTCCATTGTGCGACCGGAAAGAGGACTTTTACTGCCGGGACACACAGTTTTCTCTGGCAGATCTGGATAAGTTTCAATGCCTGTGCCAGACTATGGCAGTCTTTGTGCCGGATACCTGTCCGAAAGGAGGAGGGAAAGCCTATGCGGACCGTTATCTTGACTATCTGGAGGAACTGGCGGTGCTTCAGGGAGATATTGCCGGGCTGGCAGAGTCGGCGGCTGATATAGAGGCCCTTACTAAAAAGGGTAAATGTGCCCTTATCCGCTCCATTGAAAGCGGGAGGGCATTAGACGGCGATTTAGAGAATGTCTCGCATTTTGCGGGCCGGGGTGTAAAGATAATGACGCTTGTGTGGAATGGAGAGAATGAATTAGGTTCAGGGAATAGCGCCAATGGGGGGCTTACCTCTTTTGGCAGACAGGTTATCAGAAAAATGGAAGAAGTGCATATGATAATTGATGCCTCCCACCTGAACGATCCCGGATTTGACGATCTGTGCAGTGCCACGGACGGCCCTTTTATTGCAACCCACTCTAATCTGCGGAGTGTGTGCCCTCATAAAAGAAACTTAAAAGACTGGCAGTTTCAGGAAATTGTAAGGAGAGGGGGACTGGTGGGCGTTAACCTGTACAGACACTTTTTGGGGGAGGATGGATCCCGCTGTCTGGATCAGGTGTACCGGCATGTATCCCATATGCTGGAGCTTGGGGGAGAAGATGTAATTGCTTGCGGCAGCGACTTTGACGGAGCTGAAATCTCTCCGGATTTGAACTCCCCTTTTAAGCTTGGAGCGGCGGCCGCGTATCTGTTATCCCATGGGATTTCCCAGGCTGTTATAGATAAAATGTACTTTGACAATGCTATGGCCTTTCTAAAGCGCACAGAGGCATAAAGAGACCTGGAGCACTGGCATAAAAGCGCAGCCCCCAGGCCGGCATGTACTATTTTATGGAGGCAGACCCCATTTCTTCCAACAATGCCTTTTTTAACTCGTACAGGCGATCCGACAAGTCTACATATACCTCCGAGGGGTTCATAAGCCGCCGGGTCTCGTCCCAGAGAGTATCCAGTTCTTTTCTGCAGTAATCCCTGATTTCCATAACAGAGGGGGACTGGTATACACACTCCCCTTTCAGGAACACCGGTACCAGGAGTTCCCGAAGGGTATAGGTTCCCCCAACGATTTTTGTCCGTTTCCAGGTGTCTATGGGATCAAAGATAATCATATCCTGGGATGTATCAAAGGATTCCTCTGCCAGGCAGATGAGATCAGCTCGGATCTTCCCGGTGGCTTTACTGTAGATTCTGTAAATGGTTTTATTTCCGGGATTGGTGACTTTTTCGGTATTCTCGGAGAGCTTAATCTTGGGTGTGAATTCTGCGGCATCCTTATCCCGGATGGCGGCCATCTTATACACGCCACCGAAGGCCGGATGCCCGCTGGAGGTTATGAGGTTGGTCCCCACACCCCAGGAATCAATTTTAGCTCCCTGGGTCTTCAGGCTGTCGATCAGGTATTCGTCGAGATCGCTGGAGGCGGCAATGGTAGCATGGGTAAAGCCTGCGGCGTCCAGCATTTTCCGGGCTTCCTTGGACAGATAGGCCAGATCTCCGCTGTCCAGACGTATTCCGTAGTGAGTCAGAGGATGCCCTGCGTCCTTCATCTCCCGGAATACCCGAATGGCGTTGGGAACACCTGATTTCAGCGTGTCATAGGTATCTACAAGAAGAGTACATGCGTCAGGATACATATCCGCATAGGTTTTAAATGCAGTATATTCATCCGGGAAGCTCATAATCCAGCTGTGCGCATGGGTACCCAGAACCGGCACATCAAACATCTGGCCGGTGAGTACATTGGAGGTTCCCACGCACCCTCCGATCATGGCTGCCCTTGCGCCGAAGATTCCGGCATCCGGCCCCTGGGCCCTGCGGAGCCCGAATTCCATGATGCCTGCGCCCTTGGCAGCGTAGACGATTCTGGAAGCTTTGGTAGCGATGAGACTCTGGTGATTGATAATATTTAAAATAGCAGTCTCAATAAGCTGAGCTTCCATGACAGGTGCTACGACTTTCAGGAGCGGCTCCTGGGGGAAGACAACAGTTCCCTCCGGGATAGCATAGATATCACCGGAAAAAAAGAAGCCCTTCAGATAATCCAGAAAATCCTGCTCGAAGATATGCAGGCTTTTCAGATAAGCAATATCATCGCTTGTAAAATGAAGGTCTTTAATATATTCTACAACCTGCTCCAGACCTGCGGCAATGGCGTATCCGCCCTTGCAGGGATTGGTTCTGTAGAAGACATCGAATACAACAATCTGATGGGTAGGATTTTTAAAATATCCCTGCATCATAGTCAATTCATACAGGTCGGTCAGTAAGGTAAGATTCATAGCTCTCATAACAATAGCTCTCCTTCAAAAGATTTGTAGCTATTATAACACAATTCCAGAAAAAACGTGCAAATATTTGGTATTTTTGACAGTACAATCGGGGAAAATGGAAGAAAAAAACACCGGATGCTTAGATCCGGTGATATTCCTCCAAGGTAAGACCTGTAAGAGATAGATAAAGAGCCAAAGATTTGGATACATATCGGATATGCCAGGGTTCATAGGCGTACCCGGTGACGGCCTCTTTGCCTTTGGGATAGCGGATGACAAAGCCGTACAGAGGGGCATAGGCTTTCAGCCATTTGCCGGCCTGGGTTTCAGCAAATTCTTCTACCAGGTCAAAGGCAACATCGGGACAGGAGACATCCAGGGCAAGCCCTGTCTGGTGCTCACTGGCTCCCGGGGGAGCCACAAGAAGTTTACATAATTCTTCCGGCGGAGAGTCAACGGTCAGATTGGCTTTTTTTAAAGCGGCTTCATAGAGCTCCTCCTGGCGGCTGTAGGGCCGGTAGCCGGAGACCCCCCAGAGGGTAATCTGACAGCTTTTTGCCCTCTGAAACAAGGCGTGCACAGCCTTTGCCGCGTCTTTTCTCAGGAGCCGCTTGGGATCCCCTGCCGGTGCATCAAAGGGGATGGAGGGTTCCACCAGATTCTTTGGAATGTATGAGGCAGGCAGGCGGTACTCCCGGTTTACTAGTACTGAACAAGATGACATGGGTTCCATCCTCCTTATGAAATGGTTCTATTATAATCTTATGCGCCTGGCCAGGAGAATATGTCTTGACGCAGACAGAGAATCCCGATACTATATGGGGGAAAGAGTAAGGAGACGGATGATAAGATGACAGAATATTTAGTGCGCAGATTTGTGAAAGATTATGAGGACATCGGACGTGAGGAGGTCAGGACCAGATATGGAATCCTTTCCAGTATAGTGGGTATCCTCTGCAATGTACTTTTATTTGGGATAAAACTGCTGATTGGAATGCTGATGCACAGTATTGCGGTTATGGCGGACGCATTTAACAATCTGTCGGATGCGGCATCTTCGGTGATCAGCTTTGTGGGGGTGAAGATGGCCGGCAAACCCGCGGATAAGGAGCATCCCTTTGGCCATGGAAGAATGGAATATATTGCAGCTTTTATAGTTGCGTTCCTTGTAATACAGGTGGGATTTTCATTTTTCAAAAGCAGTGCTGGGAAGCTTATGCACCCGGAGGCGATAACATTTCAGCTGGTTCCCTTTTTGATTCTAGTCCTTTCTGTGGGGGTGAAACTGTGGATGGGACTGTTTAACAGAAAGCTGGGAAAGCGGATTAATTCTAAGGTTATGCTTGCCACATCAGCAGATTCTATGGGGGATGCGGTGACTACATCAGCTACCCTTATCTCCATTCTTATCTGCAGATTTGCGGGAGTCAACATAGACGCAGCGGCGGGCCTTCTGGTATCCCTGATGGTTATGTGGGCCGGAATATCCATTGCGAAGGAGACACTGGAGCCGCTGATAGGGGAGGCAGCAGATCCGGAATTATATAAGAAGATATCCGAAATGGTAGAGGCTTATGATGGAATACTGGGAACGCACGATCTGATCGTACATAATTACGGACCCAATAAAAGTATGGCCTCCATCCATGCAGAGGTTCCCAGGGATGCGGATATTGAGGAATCCCATGAGATCATTGACCGGATAGAGCGGGAAGCGGCCAGAGAACTGGGGATATTTTTAGTGATTCATATGGATCCTATCGAAGTCAGGGATGAAGAAGTGCTGAAATCAAAACAGGAGCTGGAAGAGGTCCTGCAGAGTATTGACGAACGGCTGAACATGCATGATTTCAGGATGGTGAAGGGCAAGAGACAAATTAATCTTATCTTTGATCTTGTGGTTCCCTTTGATTACGACAAAAAGGGGCAGGAAGAATTATTAGATAAGGTTATTCGAATGATGCAGGAAAAAGACAGACGGTACCAGTTCGTGATCACGGTGGATCAGGGGTTTGTGGGTACATAATAAAAAAAATAAAAAAAATTTAAAAAAGTACTTGCATTTAAATTCGTTATATTGTATAATTCATTTTGTCGCGAAATTGGGCTATCGCCAAATGGTAAGGCAACGGACTCTGACTCCGTCATTTCAAGGTTCGAATCCTTGTAGCCCAGCTTATGAAAGTCCCAAGTCTTACTTGGGACTTTATTTTTTGGTACAGAGAAATTTACCGAAAGGTTTGGATGTATTATGCCCCAGGGAGGCTGATGGGGCTAAGAAGAAAGGAAGGAGCAGCATGTATTCATTTGACAGCAGGATTCGATACAGCGAGGTGGGAGAGGACAGAAGGATTACGTTAAACGCCATATTAAATTATTTTCAGGACTGCAGCACCTTCCATTCAGAAGATGTGGGATTAGGAATCGACTATCTGGCAGAACATAAGAAGGTATGGCTTTTGTCATCCTGGCAGATTGTCATCGACAGATATCCCTCACTGTGTGAAAAAGTAACGGTAAGCACCTGGCCCTATGATTTCAGAAAATTTCTGGGGAGCAGGAACTTCACCCTCACAGACGGGGAAGGGCAGATGGCGGCCTATGCCAATTCCCTCTGGGCATACATGGATCTGGAGACGAATTCACCGGCTCTGGTAGCCCCAGAGCAGATCGAAGGCTATCAATTAGAGGAAAAGCTGGATATGAACTATGCCCCCAGGAAAATCAAGCTTCCTTTGGACAGTCGGATACAGGAGGCATTTCCGGTACGGGCCCATCATCTGGATACGAATCACCATGTGAACAACGGCCAGTATGTACAGATGGCAATGGAGTGGGTGCCTGAGGACTTCACCATCCGTCAGATGCGGGCAGAATATAAAAAGCAGGCAGTGCTGGGAGATATGATAAGTCCCAGGGTACATGCTATAGATGGAGTGTATACCGTAGCCCTGTGCGATGAGCAGGGAGAAGTATATGTGATAGTTGAGTTTCAGGGGACCCAAAAGGGGACGTGTTCTTTCTAGAAAGAACACGTCCCAAAATCGGACTGACCTGTCCCTTTTGATATTTGTTTGGAGAAAGCGAAGGAGTAAAAATGATTCAGTTAGGTAAAAAACAGGAATTGACAGTTGTTAAAATCGTTGACTTTGGGGTATATCTTGGAGAAAAGACTGGTGCCGGGGAGAAGGAAAGGGTATTGCTTCCCAAAAAGCAGGTACCCGAGGGAACCGGGGAAGGGGATGTTCTTACGGTCTTTATCTATAAGGACTCTTCAGACCGGCTGATTGCCACCACACGGGAGCCGGTGGCGGAGCTTGGCCAGCTGGCGGTGCTGAAGGTGGCTGCTGTTGGCAAGATCGGCGCTTTTCTGGACTGGGGGCTGGAGAAGGATTTGTTTCTTCCTTTTAAGGAGCAGACGAAACGTGTGCACGAGGGCCAGGAGTGCCTGGTGGCCCTGTACGCGGATAAGAGCGACCGCCTCTGTGCTACTATGAAGGTTTATCATTACCTGAAAAAGAATTCCCCCTATATTATCGGGGATGAGGTGACGGGAAGGGTCTATGAAATCAGTGATAATTTCGGAGTGTTTGTGGCTGTGGACAATCAATATTCCGGTCTGATTCCCAAGAGGGAAGCACAGGGAGAGTATAAGGTTGGAGATGTTCTCTCCTGCCGTGTGACCAATGTGAAGGAAGATGGGAAGCTGGATCTCAGCACAAAACAGAAGGCATATATCCAGATTGACGAGGATGCGGTAAATGTTCTTCAGGTGATTGAAGAATTCGCCGGGGTACTGCCTTTTGATGACAAGGCGGCACCGGAGGTGATCCAGAGAGAATTCGGCCTGAGCAAAAACGCGTTTAAGCGGGCAGTTGGCCATCTGCTGAAGGAAAAAAAGGTAAAGATCGAGGGCGGCAGGATCTATAAACTGTAAGATCAATCTTCACGCGAGGGACAAGTTATGATATAATGAGCGTTAGCGAGCCATGGGGAGTTTTGCTCACTTTTGGCGAGCGGTGAATGGCGATCATGGATTTTTGCTTCCTGATCGGACAGCCCATCATAGGTAAGTAACTGAAATAACAGTTGAATTTTTAAAGGAGGAAATTACGTGGACTCGATTGACTATTATGACCGATACGCGATACCTTATTTTGAGAAAACAGTAGACTTAAGTATGGAAGAGATGCTGAAGCCCTTTATAGAACTGCTCCCTGAGAATGCGGAGGTACTGGACCTGGGCTGCGGTTCCGGACGTGACACCCTTTATATGGAAGAAGAAGGAATCTCAGTAACTCCAATGGATGCTTCTGCAGAGATGTGCAAACTGGCCAGTATCCATACAGGAAAGGAAGTACTGAATTTAAGGCTTGAGGACATGGACTTTGATGACGTCTTTGACGGTGTCTGGGCCTGTGCCGTTATCGGACATTTTACGCCGAAGGAAGTGAAGAAGGCTATGAAAAAGGTGATACGTTCCCTGAAAGAGGGAGGAATCATGTATTTTTCGGTGCGGAAAGGAGACAGGGACGGGCAGTATAACGGGAGATATTTCTGTGATTACTCTAAGAGAACCCTGGAGGATTTGGTTGAGAGCCTGCGTAATGTGGAATTAATGGATATCTGGATTACAGAGGATATCCGCAAAGAGAGCGAAGGCAATGAATGGTTCAATGTATTGCTTCGCAAAACGGAGTAAGCTATGACACAATTTACCCATTTACATGTGCATACAGAGTACAGCCTGCTGGATGGTTCTAATAAAATAAAAGAATATGTATCCAGAGTAAAAGAACTGGGGATGGACAGTGCAGCCATAACAGACCATGGGGTCATGTTTGGGTGCATTGATTTTTATAGGGAGGCCAAAGCTCAGGGAATCAAACCCATTATGGGCTGCGAGGTTTATGTGGCCCCGAATTCCAGATTTGACAAAGAACTCACCGAGGGCGAGGACCGCTATTACCATCTGGTACTGCTGGCAGAGAATGATCAGGGCTATCACAACCTGATGAAAATAGTATCCAAGGGATTTGTAGAAGGCTTCTATTACAAACCCAGGGTGGATATGGAAGTGTTGGAAGAATTCCATGAAGGAATTATTGCATCATCCGCCTGCCTTGCAGGAGAAGTTGCAAGAAATATTACAAAGAGATTTTACGAAGAGGCGAAGCAAGCCGCATTAAAATATGAAAACGTATTTGGAAAGGGGAATTTTTTCCTGGAGCTTCAGGATCACGGGATCCCGGAGCAGCAGTACGTGAATCAGCAGCTTATGCGTATGAGTCAGGAGCTGGGAATTCCCCTGATCGCAACTAACGACGTGCATTATACTTATGACACAGATGCTGAATCCCATGACATTCTTCTCTGTGTCCAGACCGGAAAAAAACTTCAGGATGAGGATAGAATGCGCTACGAGGGGGGGCAGTATTATGTAAAGTCACCCCAGGAGATGGAAGCGCTGTTTCCTTATGCTCTGGAGGCTCTGGAAAATACCCATAAAATAGCCGAGCGATGCAACGTCGAGATAGAATTCGGCGTCACCAAGCTGCCAAGATTTGACGTTCCACAGGGATATACGGCCTGGGAGTACCTGAACAAACTGTGCTTTGACGGCCTGCGGGATAAGTATTCCCCAAAACGGGCTGAGGAGCTTTCTCAGCGCCTGGATTATGAGCTGGGTGTTATCTCCAACATGGGATATGTGGATTACTTTCTTATTGTATGGGATTTCATCCGTTATGCCAGGGAAAAGGATATTATTGTAGGGCCCGGAAGAGGCTCTGCCGCAGGCAGCCTGGTAGCGTATACGCTTGGGATTACACAGCTGGATCCCATCCGCTATGATCTTCTGTTTGAGCGTTTCCTGAATCCGGAACGTGTATCCATGCCGGATATTGATGTGGATTTTTGCTTTGAACGACGCCAGGAGGTCATTGATTATGTGGTGGAAAAGTACGGGAAGGACCGGGTGGTCCAGATTGTAACTTTCGGTACTATGGCGGCCAGAGGTGTGATCCGGGATGTTGGGCGTGTCATGGATCTGCCGTATGCCCAGTGTGACACCATCGCCAAGATGATTCCCAATGAATTGAATATTACCATAGATAAAGCGCTGAAGATGAATCGTGAGCTCCGGGAGATGTACGAGGAAGATGATACGGTTCAGAAGCTTATTGATATGTCCCGGCGTCTGGAGGGGCTGCCCCGCCACACGTCTATGCATGCGGCAGGCGTGGTGATCAGCCAGAAACCGGTGGACGAGTATGTACCCCTCTCCAGAGCCTCTGACGGTTCCATTACCACACAGTTCACCATGACGACGCTGGAGGAGCTGGGGCTCCTGAAAATGGACTTTTTAGGCTTGCGGACTCTGACGGTTATCCAGAATGCCCAGAAGCTTGTGGAAAAAAGTCTTGGGCATCCGCTGGATCTAGATGCCATTGATTATAATGATCCACAGGTGCTGACCCTTGTGGGAAGCGGTAAAACTGAGGGCATTTTTCAGCTGGAGAGCGCGGGGATGAAGAACTTTATGAAGGAACTGCGTCCCCAGAGCCTGGAGGATATTATTGCGGGAATTTCCCTTTACCGTCCCGGCCCCATGGATTTTATTCCCCAGTATATCCGGGGAAAAAACCACCCGGAGACAATTACCTATGACTGCCCCCAGCTTGAGCCTATTCTAAAGGCAACCTACGGGTGTATCGTCTACCAGGAGCAGGTAATGCAGATTGTACAGGCTCTGGCAGGCTACACCCTGGGAAGAAGCGATCTTCTTCGAAGGGCCATGTCCAAGAAGAAGGCGTCTGTCATGGAAAAAGAACGCCAGAGCTTTGTATACGGAAATGAAGAGGAAGGGGTGCCCGGATGCATTAACCGGGGAATCAGTGAAAAGACAGCTAATAAAATTTACGATGAGATGATTGACTTTGCCAAATACGCATTTAATAAGTCCCATGCGGCTGCGTATGCGGTGGTATCGTACCAGACTGCCTATCTGAAATGCTATTTCCCTGTAGAATATATGGCTGCTTTAATGACATCCGTAATCGAAATGCCAACCAAGGTTTCCGAGTACATTCTGACCTGCCGCCAGATGGGGATCCAGATTCTGCCCCCTGATATCAATACAGGAGAAAGTGCCTTTTCCGTTGAGGGACACGATATACGCTATGGGCTGTCTGCCATTAAAAGCATCGGTCGTCCGGTGATCCAGGCTATTGTGGAGGAGAGAGCAGAACACGGGCCCTTTAAGACTCTGAAAGATTTCATAGAACGCCTGTCGGGCAAGGAAGTGAACAAAAGGACCCTTGAGAACTTTATCAAGGCAGGAGCCTTTGACAGCCTGCCTGGAAACCGCCGCCAGCAGATGATGGTCTATGCCCAGATTCTGGATGGAGTCAACCAGGAAAAAAAGACTGTTATGGCAGGGCAGATGAGCCTCTTTGATCTGGTTTCTGAGGAAGAAAAGCTGGAGTATGAAGTGAGAATGCCGGATGTGAAGGAATATGAGAAGGAAACATTGCTGGCATTTGAAAAAGAGGTTCTGGGCGTGTATATCAGCGGCCATCCCTTGGAAGAATATGAACAGATATGGAGAAAAAATATAACGGCAGTTACCTCAGACTTTATGCCTGACGAGGAGACTGGTATGCCCAAGGTTTACGACGGAGCAAAAGCGGTCCTGGGCGGAATGATTACCGGCAAAACGATAAAATACACAAAAAACAATAAGACAATGGCCTTCCTTACCCTGGAAGATCTGCTGGGGACTGTGGAGGTTGTGGTATTCCCCCGGGATTATGAAAACAACGCCATGCTGATGGAAGTAGACTCAAAAGTATTTATCCAGGGGAGAATCTCGGTGGAGGATGATAAACCCAGCAAACTTATCTGTGAAAAAATCCTTTCCTTTGAGGCGGTACCCAGGGAACTCTGGGTGCAGTTTGAAGATCTGGAGGAATTTAGAAATGCCCGGGAGGAACTCTATGGGGAAATCAGCAGCTGTCCCGGGAAAAGCCAGGTGATGATCTATCTTCGTTCTGAAAAAGCAAAAAAAATGCTTCCCTCCTCTATGAACGTGGATCTTGAAACCGGCATTTTCGTCAAATTGCGGGAAAAATACGGTGAAGGCAACGTTAAACTTGTAGAAAAGAGTATTGAAAAACTCATGAAAATGCATTAGAATAGGAACGAATAGTGGAAGATTGTTAAAAAATGTGCAGACAATTAATGGAGGGATAAGATGACTGCTAAGAAAGAGATAAAAACTATCGGTGTTTTAACCAGCGGCGGAGATGCCCCGGGTATGAACGCAGCGATTCGTGCGGTTGTAAGGCGGGGATTGTCCAAAGGCTGTAAGATGAAGGGCATTTTAAAGGGATACAATGGTTTGCTGAATGAAGAAATTATTGATATGACGGCAGTTGACGTTTCAGATACCATTGAGCGGGGAGGCACCATTCTCTATACGGCCCGCTGTGCGGAGTTCCGTACGGAAGAGGGACAGAAAAGAGGAGCTGAGATCTGCAGGAAGCACGGGATTGATGCACTGGTAGTCATCGGCGGTGACGGATCCTTTGCCGGCGCCCAGAAGCTGGCCAATTTGGGAATTAATACCGTAGGTGTTCCGGGCACCATTGACCTGGATATTGCCTGCACAGAATATACAATTGGGTTTGACACTGCGGTAAATACAGCCATGGAGGCGATTGATAAGGTACGGGATACCTCAACCTCTCACGAACGCTGCAGTATTATAGAAGTTATGGGAAGAAATGCGGGATATCTGGCCCTGTGGTGCGGAATCGCCAACGGTGCTGAGGATATTCTTCTTCCTGAAAAATATGATTACGATGAACAAAAGGTAATCAATAATATCATTGAGAACCGCAAGAGAGGCAAGAAGCATCATATCATCATTAACGCGGAGGGAATCGGACATTCTGAGGCTATGGCAAAGCGAATTGAGGCTGCTACAGGAATTGAAACCAGAGCAACCATTCTGGGCCATATGCAGCGTGGCGGCAGCCCTACCTGTAAGGACCGTGTATATGCGTCCATAATGGGGGCAAAGGCTGTGGATGTCCTTCTGGAAGGAAAGACGCAGCGGGTAATCGGCTATAAGAATGGGGAATATGTTGATTTTGATATTAACGAGGCGCTGGCTATGACTAAGTCGATTCCTGAATATACCTATGAGATAGGTCATGCCCTATCCCACAATTACAGCAAAAATGTAAAATAACAGTTAAGAGACATTGCTCATGAATTCTTTAAAAAATCTCGGTACAAAATTAAAAACAGCACAAATAATTGCCCTCGGTTTTGCGGGGGTAATTTTTGTAGGCGCAATTCTTTTATATCTGCCGGTATCTTCGGCTCCTGGAGTGCATACCACCTTTATTGACGCATTATTTACCGCTACCACTTCTGTGTGTGTTACCGGGCTGACTACGGTATCTACAGCAGGCAACTGGTCTGTGTTCGGAAAGGCTGTGATCCTGATATTAATCCAGCTGGGCGGTTTTGGTATTATCACCATGAGTACTATTGTGTTAATGGTTGTGGGAAAGCGGATCACGCTGAATGACAGGAACAGGATACGGGAATCCTTTAATCTGGACTCTATGAGCGGCCTTGCCAGGCTGATCCGGAAGATTGTGGCTGGAACGCTTATTGTGGAGGGAATGGGAGTGGTTTTATACTGCTTTGCATTTATCCCCAGGTTCGGCGCGGGAAAGGGATTCTGTGTGTCTGTTTTTAATGCAGTATCCTCGTTCTGCAATGCAGGAATGGACATTATGGGAGATACCAGCCTGGCGGCGTATGCAACCAGCCCTCTGGTCAACTTCACCACCATCGGTCTGATTGTGATTGGCGGCCTTGGCTATATGGTTTGGTGGGATCTTGTGGGGACAGGCAGAAGAATCGTTAAAAAAGAGATAGAATGGAAGAAAACCTGGAGGTATCTGAACCTGAACTCAAAACTTGTGCTGAGCAGTACGGCGATTCTTATTGCAGGGGGGACTGTGCTGATCTTTTTGTTCGAGAATCATAATCCCGGCACCATGGGAGATTTTACCCCGGGACAGACCTGGATGGCGTCTCTGTTTCAGTCGGTTACCTGCAGGACTGCCGGATTTTTTACGATTGCACAGGATAAACTGAGAGAGGCATCGGTGATGGTGTGTATGCTCCTGATGTTCATCGGGGGTTCCCCTATGGGGACCGCCGGCGGAGTGAAAACAACAACTGTCTGGGTACTGGTCCTGACAGCGGTAACTTTTCTGCGGGGAAAGAAGGAGACAGAGGTATTCCGGAGGAAGGTGTCCGATACCTACATCCGTACAGCGCTGATTGTGGTGCTGGTAAGCTTCAGTGTCCTTTTTATATCCGTTGTGGGGATTACCCTGGTGTCTGATGCTCCCTTTCTCGATATTTTATATGAAATGACTTCTGCTGTGGGGACCGTCGGTCTGAGCAGGGGACTGACACCTAATCTTACCGCAGCGGGAAAGTTGATTGTAATTCTTACCATGTATATCGGCAGGATCGGACCGGTAACACTGGCTACGGCGGTAACGATACAGGCCCGCAGGCAGACCTCGAATATACACCTGCCGGAAGAAAAGATATTGATCGGATAGGAGGAACGTGATATGGGAAAGAAATCCTACGCAGTTATCGGCTTGGGTAAGTTTGGATATGCAGTGGCAGAGACACTGGCAAAAGCCGGCTTTGAGGTAATGGCAGTGGACACAGATGAAGAAATTGTGCATAGCATTGCCAAGGAGGTTTCCTATGCGGCCCGGGCGGACATTACAGAGACGGGGGTTCTGGAATCTCTTGGAATCTCCAATGTGGATGTGGTGGTTGTCGGGGTTGCCGAGAATATGGAGGCCAGTATTATGGCTACTATATTTGCGAAGGAGGCAGGCGTGAAGTATGTCATGGCGAAGGCTGTGAACAAGCTCCATGCAACCATCCTGAAGAAAGTAGGCGCGGATGAGATTATCCATCCGGAATGGTCCATGGGAACCAGGGTTGCCAAGAACCTGATGTCAGGGGGATTCGTTGACTTTTTTGAGCTCTCCTCCAAGTTTAGTCTGGCTGAGCTGCCGGTGCCCGAGGAATGGGCAGGGAAGACTTTAATCGATCTGAACCTCAGGGATAAATTTGGGGTGAATGTAGTTGGCGTAAAGGTGGGAGACGATGTGCAGGTAAATGTAAAGCCGGACCAACCGTTTCTTAGAGAGCAGACGTTAATGATAGTAGGTGAGAATGAGAGTCTTGCCAGATTGCAGAGGTAGGTGGAAGATATGATTACCAGTACATCCAATCCCCAGATTAAGAATATTGTACAGCTGGAGAAAAAGCCCAGGGCCCGGAAGGAGCAGGGGCTTTTTGTGGTGGAGGGCAGCAAAATGTTCGCCGAGGCCCCACGAGATAAAATTAAGAAAATATATTGTTCCCAAAGTTTTCTGGAAAAAAAGGAACACAGAGATTTGCTGGAGAGTAAGGGGTTCAGCCCGGACAGTCAGGGGACAGAAGTGGTGGAGGACAGAGTGTTTAAAGGCCTTTCGGATACCATGACCCCCCAGGGGATTCTCTGTGTTATGCAGCAGATGGAGTATACCCTCGAGGAGGTCCTTGGGGGGAATACCAAAGAGGGGCCGCCCTTCCTGCTTCTTCTGGAAGATCTCCAGGATCCGGGTAATCTGGGAACTATCCTGAGAACCGGAGAGGGGGCAGGGGTTACCGGTGTGATAATGAGCAGAAGTACCGTGGACATCTATAATCCTAAGGTGATACGGTCTACCATGGGCTCTGTTTACCGGGTTCCGTTTCTCTATACGGACTCTCTTTTGGAGATACTGCCCCGTCTGAAGGATGCGGGAATTACTACCTATGCCGCGCACCTTAGGGGGACCAGCGACTATGACAGGCAGGACTATAGCAGGGGTACAGGATTTTTTATAGGAAACGAGGGGAACGGCCTGTCTGATTCTCTGTCTTTTGGGGCGGATGTGAAGATTAGAATACCTATGTGCGGGCAGGTAGAGTCCCTGAATGCCGCTATGGCATGCGGGATCCTGGCCTATGAAGCATACAGGCAGAGAAGAGGTTAAAGGAGGCGGAACATAATGAAAGAAACGGGTATTTTGCTCCCAGTGGCATCTCTTCCTTCCTGTACGGGGGTTGGAGAACTGGGGACTTTTGCATATGAATGGATTGACATGATAGCAGAGGCCGGGGCAGGAATCTGGCAGATTCTTCCCTTAACCCCTCTGGGGTATGGGAATTCCCCTTATCAGCCCTACTCTTCCAGGGCCGGAGATGAAATCTATATCAGTCTGGAGGAACTGAGGCAGGAGGGGCTGCTGACAGACATACCACCGGCTGGTCCCTGGAAAGACGGGCAGCGTATCCGGTACGGGAAAGTGAGAGCGTATAAGGATGCCATTTTGAGAAATGCATTTTCAGCTTTTCAGGAGGATGAAGAATATCTGAAGTTTGCCCGGCAGGACTGGGTAAGAGAGTATGGAGTGTTCCGGGCGTTCCGCAGGGCTGAGGGGGATGCCTGCTGGAATATCTGGCCTGCAGAGCTTAAGGCATGGCCGGAGGAAAGAACGGCAGATGTAACGCCTTATGAAGGGGAGATTCGATACCAGATATTCCTTCAATATGTTTTTTTCCGCCAGTGGATGAAGCTGAAGCAGTATGCCAATGAAAAGGGAGTCCGGATTATGGGGGATGTTCCTTTTTATGTGGGGGTGGACTCTGTGGATGTCTGGGCGCAGAAAGAGAACTTCCTCCTGGATGCAGAGGGGAATCCGTCTTTTATCGCCGGAGTGCCGCCGGATTATTTCAGCGCCGACGGCCAGAGGTGGGGGAATCCGATTTATGACTGGGACTATATGAGAGAAACCGGGTACCGTTTCTGGACAGACCGTATGGAGTATAACAGCCGGCTGTTCGACATTATCCGAATCGATCACTTCAGGGCCTTCGACACGTTCTGGAAGATTCCCGCCTCCTGCCCCACAGCCATTGAAGGTGAGTGGGTGGAGGCTCCCGGATATGAGGTTTTAGACACCCTTTACCGGGAGATTCCCGAGATATCCCTCGTTGCGGAGGATCTGGGAGAACTCCGCCCCCAGGTCCATACGCTGAAGGAACACTATCATCTGAAGGGAATGAAGATTCTTCAATTTACCATAGACACCCAGGGGAAATATGCCAGGGATAGGTTCAGGGATACAGAAAACATGATAATCTACACCGGAACCCACGATAATGACACGATCCGCGGCTGGTATCAGGAGCAAACAGCTGCCAAAAAACGTAAAATTCGCCGATTTTTGAAGAAAAATGGTTTTAAAAACGGAACCCCTGCCAGCCGTCTCATAGCCTATGCCTTGTCAAGTCCAGCCGAATACGCGATCCTCCCCGCCGCAGACCTGCTGGAGTACGACAGCCGTGCAAGGCTAAACACCCCATCCACCGTGGGAAGCCCCAACTGGGAGTGGAAACTTCCGGATTACCAGGAAATGCGGCAGGCACTAAAAAAATGGACCCCATATTTTAACAGAACATAACAAAAAATAAAAAGTATCGTCTTGTATATCCAGGAAACCGGCAGGGCCCGGGGATGGCAAGGCAAAGCAGCAAGCATCTCTGCCTGTGCTTTGCCTTGCCATCCCCGGGCCCTGCCGGTTTCCGTCCCCTCCCCTTCCTTTCCAAAAAGTGACAGAAAATACCCGCTTGACAATAATACGTAATCTTGCTACAATACATCCGTAACAAAAATTAATAAGTTTGTAACAATTTCAAAAAACAAAATTAAAATTTATAGAAATTGTTCAGGAGGTAAGTATGAGAGCAAGAACAAAACATGTAGTATACAGTATGGGCGGTGCGCTGGCGTTGTCCCTGGCAATGACAGTTCCCACCTTCGCGGATACCACAGGCGATACCCCCGATAACACCCAGACAGAAGCGGTCTGGACAGATAAAGTAGCAGCAGATGTGAACACTTATGCCAATATCCGGGTGGATGCATCTATCAACAGTCAGAGAGTCGGACGTCTTCCCAAAGGCGGCGTAGCCGTAGCGGTTGGGGAAAAGGACGGATGGATTCAGGTGTCTTCCGGTGATGTGGAAGGGTACATACGCGGAGACCTTCTGGTATCCGAGGAAGCAGCAAGAGATCTCTATGTTAGTACCTATGGCACGGAAGACATATCTGTATGGGCAGAAGTAATAGAAGCCCGTCCTCAGGAGGCGGAAGCACCCCAGGAGGAGCCGGGAAGCCAGGAACAGGAAAGTGAAGAGACCGCGGAGACAGCAGTTTCCGTCAGCCAGGATGACCTGGATCTCATGGCGGCCATTATAGAATGTGAGGCCGGAGGGGAAAGCTACGAAGGAAAAGTTGCAGTTGGTGCGGTAGTTATGAACCGAGTAAACAGCAGCAAATTCCCCAACACTATCTCTGAGGTTATCTACCAGAGAGGCCAGTTTTCACCGGTGGCCAGCGGAAAACTTTCCCGTGTACTCTCCAGAGGGGCCAGGGAGGACTGTTACGAAGCAGCCAGAGACGTATTAAACGGAGCCAACACAGTTGGAGATAAGCTCTTTTTCAGCGCCGGAAGCGGCAAGGGAATACAGATAGGAAATCAGCATTTTTATTAAAAACAAAAAAGGGACAGGGCTGTCCGATTTTGGGACACCCTGAGTGCAAAAGGGGACGTGTTCTTTTTCAAAGGAACACGTCCCCCATTGTATTTTTGTGTCTGTTATAGTATGATATAACAAAGAATGAGCAAAAATAATAACGGACAAAGAGGGGTGATATTATGCAAGTACCTATTATATGGCTTGTGATTCTGGCAGTACTGTTGATTATTGAGATTGCGACTTTGGGGCTTACAACGATCTGGTTTGCCGGCGGAGCCCTCGTTGCATTTCTTGTTTCCCTGGTGGGAGGTCCTTTGTGGCTGCAGATTACACTGTTTATTGTTGTATCTTTCATTCTTTTAGTGTTTACAAGACCGGCAGCTGCCCGATTGCTCAACAAGAAGGTGGAAAAGACCAATGTGGAAAGTCTTCCCGGGCAGAAGGCAGTGGTTCTTCAGGAGATCAATAATATTCAGGGAACTGGGCAGGTGAAGATGAATGGCCTTGAGTGGACTGCCAGATCCCAGAACGGCAAAATTATTCCTAAGGATGCGATTGTAAATGTAGTAACCGTTGAGGGCGTAAAACTGATTGTAGAAGAGGAGAACTAGTTATGGGATTTATCGTTTTATTAGTCTTTATCATCCTGGCATTGATTGTACTGGCATCTTGTGTAAAAATTGTTCCCCAGGCACATGCTCTTGTTGTAGAACGCCTTGGGATGTTCCGGGGTACTTGGGGCGTAGGCATTCATTTTAAAATTCCTTTTATTGAGAGAATAGCCAAGAGGGTGAATCTGAAGGAGCAGGTGGTGGATTTTGCCCCCCAGCCAGTTATTACCAAGGATAATGTAACCATGAGAATTGATACGGTAGTATTCTTTCAGATTACAGACCCGAGACTCTTCGCCTATGGCGTGGAGAACCCTATTATGGCTATTGAGAATCTGACAGCTACTACTCTGAGAAATATTATCGGCGATATGGAACTGGATGAGACCCTTACATCCAGAGAGATTATCAATACAAAGATGAGAGCATCCCTGGATATTGCCACAGACCCATGGGGCATAAAGGTGAACCGCGTGGAACTTAAGAATATCATTCCTCCGTCAGCTATTCAGGATGCCATGGAGAAACAGATGAAGGCAGAGCGTGAGCGGAGGGAGTCAATCCTTATCGCTGAGGGTGAGAAGAAGTCCACCATTTTGGTAGCGGAAGGTAAAAAAGAATCCGTTATCCTGGACGCTGAGGCTGAGAAACAGGCTGCTATCCTGAGGGCGGAGGCAGAGAAGGAAAAGATGATCCGTGAGGCAGAGGGGCAGGCAGAGGCGATTCTGAAGGTTCAGGAGGCGAATGCACAGGGAATCCGCATGATCCGGGAGGCCGGAGCTGACAATGCGGTGCTGACCATCAAGAGTCTGCAGGCATTCGAAAAGGCGGCTGACGGCAAGGCCACTAAGATTATTATTCCGTCAGATATTCAGGGGATCGCAGGACTTGCATCCTCGCTGGCCGAGGTTATGAAGGATAAGGAAAAATAGAAACCGAACATCGGGAACGGAGGTATCACTGACGATACGTCCGTTCTTTGTTATCCTGAACCACACCGGACAGTAAACCAGTCAAATTGCAGCAGGGAGGCAGTCCTATGTTACCAGTAATAGACATGACAAAAGAATATGGAATTGTGCTTGAGGGGGGCGGCGCAAAGGGCGCATATCAGATTGGTGCGTGGAAGGCCCTGGTGGAGGCAGGTGTTAAGATCAAAGGGATTGCAGGCACCAGCGTAGGGGCACTGAACGGCGCTCTTATGTGCATGGGAGATCTGGAAAATGCGGAGGAAGTGTGGGAAACCATATCATATTCCAGGATTATGGATGTGGACGATGAGAAAATGGCGCAGCTGTTTAACGGGGAGCTGGGCCTTGCGGAAGCCCTCAGCGATGGCCTGGCATTTATGACGGAAGGAGGGGTGGATATTACCCCCCTGAAGGAGCTGATAGCCAAAAACATTGACGAGGACGCCATCCTTGCCTCCCCCATAGAGCTCTATGTACTAACTTTTTGTGTAGATGAGCTGAAGGAACTGGATGTTGATCTGAAAAAGGTAGACAAATCTCTCATGAAGGATTTCCTCCTGGCCAGCGCCTATTTGTTTCCCGTATTTAAAAATGAGAAAATCCGGGGAAAGAGATATATTGACGGAGGGGCCATAAACAACGTTCCCCTGGGCTCCCTGGTGGATCGGGGATACAAAGATATTATTATGATTCGGATCTATGGAGTGGGCAGAGAAAAGAAGGTAAAACTGCCGGAGGATGCGAATTTGATTACCGTTGCTCCCAGAGTTCAGCTGGGAAATATCATTGATTTTGACAGCAAGAAGAGCCGAAGGAATATGCGGATCGGCTACTATGATGCCATGCGGGCTATCTACGGCCTGGGGGGGCGAATATATTATATTGAAGAAAATCAGGAAGAGTGTTATTATTTAAAGCAGCTGATTGACGTGGACAGAATCATTATGGACTATCTTCTGGAAACCTATCACATGGAACCGGCAGAGGGAATGGAAGTGAGAACGCTTATAGAAGTGATACTACCAGCCATTGCATCCGAACTAAAGCTGGGGAAGGAATGGACTTACAGGGAATTGTATCTGACAATGCTTGAGGCCACGGCAAAAATGTGCAGAGTGCAGAAGTACAGAATCTATACGCTGAAGGAACTGCAGCATGAGGTGAACAGAAGACTGTACCGTCTTGTGGGAGATCCTGTGCCTGCGTTTGTGCAGATAATTTCTAAGGATATATTAATATAAATAAGCAGGAGGATAAGAGAATGAATTTAAAGGGACGTAATTTTTTAACACTAAAGGATTTTTCGCCGGAGGAGATCCAGGGGCTTTTGGATCTGGCAGCTGATCTAAAGGCTAAGAAAAAGCAGGGGATTCTGGGAAACAGCCTGAAAGGAAAGAATATTGCACTAATTTTTGAGAAACCTTCTACCCGCACAAGATGTGCGTTTACTGTGGGGTGTACCGATGAGGGCGCGCATCCGGAATATCTGGGAACCAACGATATCCAGCTGGGAGCCAAAGAGAGTGTTGAGGATACGGCGAGAGTTCTGGGACGTATGTTTGACGGGATTGAATTCCGGGGATTCAAGCATGAGCACGTGGAAATGCTGGCCAAGTACAGCGGTGTTCCTGTGTGGAACGGACTTACCGATGACTATCACCCCACCCAGATACTGGCAGATTTTCTGACTATGATGGAACATCTGGGAACCCTGAAAGGACTGAACTTCGCCTATCTGGGGGATGGGAGAAATAATATGGCAAACAGCCTGATGATTGGCTGCGCCAAAATGGGGGTTAATTTCACAATTATAGCGCCCAAGGCTCTGTGGCCCAAGGAGGAACTGGTGGAGCTCTGTAAGGGATATGCGGACCAGGCCGGATCTGCTATAACCCTCTCAGAATCCACGGATGATGTGGCAGGGGCAGATGTCATTTACACCGATGTGTGGTGTTCCATGGGAGAAGAGAGCAAGGCAGCAGAACGTGTGGAGCTCCTGAAGCCTTATCAGGTTAATGCGGAGCTTATGAAAAAGACCGGAAAGGACAGCACGATCTTCATGCATTGTCTCCCCGCGGTAAAAGGAAATGAAGTGACAGAAGAGGTATTTGAATCTGCCCAGTCTGTGGTATTTGATGAAGCCGAGAACCGTATGCACACCATTAAAGCTGTTATGGTGGCAACTTTAGGAGAGTAGCTGTTCTATTATGAAAGGTGAACTATTAAGGATATTGAGGGAGGCGCCGGGATACGTTTCCGGACAGGAGCTGTGCGAGATCCTGGGCGTCTCCCGGACCGCCGTGTGGAAGACGATCAAGCAGCTGCGAGAGCAGGGATATGTTATTGAGGCTGCGCAGAATAAGGGTTATCATATGGTTGAGGCTCCGGATGTTATACAAAAAGGAGAGATTATAAGCCGTCTGAATACCCGGTGGCTGGGACAGAATCTTTTGTATCAGGATGAGGTGGATTCCACTAATACCTGGGCCAAAAGGGCCGGGGAGGACGGCGCCCCCAGCGGAACCGTTACGGTAGCCGATGTCCAGACAAAAGGGAAGGGCAGAAGGGGGAAAAGCTGGGTGACCCCCAGAGGAACGACCATTGCCATGAGTCTCCTCCTACGCCCCGAGTTCGGCCCGGAACAAGCTTCCATGCTTACTATAGTGGCGGGACTCAGCGTTGCCCAGGCCATAGCCGGGGAAACCGGATTGGAGGCACAGATTAAGTGGCCCAATGATGTTGTAGTGGCGGGAAAAAAGGTGTGCGGGATTCTCACAGAGATGAGCGCGCAGATGGGGTATATTGAATACGTGGTCACCGGGATCGGCATTAATGTGAACACGAAGGAATTTGCCGAAGAAATTAAGGATGTGGCTACTTCTCTTTTTTTGGAAAGCGGCAGGATGTACAGCCGCGCGGCTCTCATAGCAGGAGTTCTAAAACGGTTTGAGGAAAACTACGGACGTTTTCTGGAGTCAGGGGATTTGAAGCTTCTTCTGGAGGACTACCATAAGCATCTGATTAACTGCGGAAAAGAGATAAAGGTGCTGGATCCCAAGGGACATTATTCCGGCATTTCCCATGGAATTAACGAGAAAGGGGAACTGCTGGTGGAGAGAACGGACGGAACGGTGACCAGGGTCTTTGCCGGTGAGGTTTCTGTGCGGGGATTGTATGGATATACAGAGTAAGAATTGCAGAAAATAGAGGTAAGGTTATGTATGATGACAGAGTAGTATTGTGCGGTGCAAGTGCATATGAGGAAAAATACTATTTTAACCAGGATTTTGCCGCCCTTCCCCAGTCCATTCAGGATGAGCTCCATATCATGTGTGTGCTGTTTACACAGGATGTGGGCGGAATACTCACACTGGAATATGATGAGGACGGGAACCTGGAATTTAAGGTGGAAGCACTGGAGGCGGATGCCATGTTTGATGAGATTGGCAGCGCCCTTAAGATAAAAGAACTGCAGAGAACTAAGGGAGAGCTTCTGGAATCCCTGGAATTATATTACCGGGTTTTCTTCCTGGGAGAGGATATGGAAGAGGACATGGAAGAGGACAGACAAGATACAAAATAAGAGGAGGAGATGACATGCTGCTAGTAATCGATGTAGGCAATACCAACATTACCCTGGGGGTATTCCGGGAAAAGGAATTGATGGGGACCTATCGGATGACCACCAGAATGTCCCGGACATCGGATGAATACGGGATACTAATGTGTAATATGCTTGAGTATAGAGGGATCTCAAGGCATGAGATCGAAGATGTCATCATTAGTTCGGTAGTGCCGGATGTGATGCACTCACTCAGCAGCAGCATTATCAAATACTTTGACATAAAACCCATTCATGTAGGACCTGGAACAAAGACAGGCATCCGGGTAAGCGCAGTAAATCCCAAGGAAATCGGAGCGGACCGCATTGTAGATGCCGTGGCGGCATACACGCTGTACGGCGGGCCTGTGCTTGTTCTTGACTTTGGGACAGCTACTACCTATGATCTGATTACGGAGGACGGAAGTTTTGTGGCAGGTATCACTTCTCCCGGGATCGAGATCAGCGCCCGGGCTCTTTGGGAGGACGCGGCTAAGCTTCCCAAGATTACCATTGAAAAGCCTGTCTCTATTCTGGCAAAGGAGACCATCACCAGCATGCAGGCGGGGCTTGTGTACGGATACATTGGACAAACCGAATATATCATTAAGAAGGTAAAAGAGGAGTCCGGCCTCATTAATCTCAAGGTAGTGGCGACCGGGGGACTGGGAAAAATTATAGCGGATGAGACAGATATGATCGACATCTATGACACCCAGTTAACCCTTAAGGGACTGGAAATTATTTACGAGAAAACAAAGAAAGACAGATAGGTAGCAAAATCATGCAGATTGGCAACGTAGTATTGGAGAATAACCTGATTCTGGCACCTATGGCAGGGGTAACTGACCTGCCTTTTCGTTTGCTGTGCAAGGAACAGGGGGCGGGGCTTCTGTGTATGGAGATGATCAGTGCGAAGGCCATCTATTTCGGAAACAAGAATACAGAGGCGCTCATGGAAATAGATGAGAGGGAGCGCCCTGTTGCCCTTCAGCTGTTCGGATCAGATCCCGATATTATCAGTGAGATGGCGAAGAAAATAGAAGAACGGCCCTTTGACATTCTGGACCTTAATATGGGCTGTCCGGTTCCGAAGGTAGTGAATAACGGAGAGGGGTCTGCTCTTATGAAGAATCCCAGGCTGATTCACGAAATAGTGAGCAAAACGGTTAAAGCAATTTCTAAGCCGGTAACCGTCAAAATACGGAAGGGTTTTACAGAAGACAGTGTAAACGCAGTGGAGACAGCCAAAATTATAGAGGATGCCGGAGCGGCGGCAGTTGCCGTTCACGGGAGAACCAGAGAACAATATTATTCAGGGAAGGCAGACTGGGACATTATACGCCGGGTAAAAGAGGCAGTATCCATACCAGTCATAGGAAACGGAGATGTAGACTCCCCCGAGCGGGCAAAAGCCCTGGTGGAGGAGACAGGATGCGACGGAATCATGATAGGGCGTGCCGCCCGGGGGAATCCCTGGCTGTTTCACCAGATTCTCCATTACTTCCGCACCGGAGAAACAGAACCCAAACCGATAGCGGATGAAGTGTCAGATATGATACTCCGACATGCCCGCCTGCAGATAGCGTGCAAAGGGGAATATACAGGAATCCGGGAGATGAGAAAGCATGTTGCCTGGTATACCGCCGGCTTTCCCCATTCCGCAAGGCTGAGAGAGAGAGTAAACCAGATCGAGAGTCTGGAGGACCTGGAGAGGGACGTGTTCCTTTTAAAAAGAACACGTCCCAAATGAGGGATGGCCTGTCCCTTTTTGAGAGTGGCCTGTCCCCAATTGCGACTTCATGAAAAACCTTGACAATCCCTCTGGTATCCGCTATAATACTGTGATTGTTAAAAGGAAAAGTCTAAGCATTTATCACATAAATTTTAACATGAAAGACAAGAATTTTAATATGTAAGAAAGGGTGTAGAATAAGACATGGAAGAAAAGAAGAACTTGCTTACCTATGGGGGACTGAAAAAATTAGAGGATGAGCTTCAGGACCTGAAGGTATACCGCAGAAAAGAAGTGGCACAGAAGATTAAAGAGGCGAGAGAGCAGGGGGACTTGTCAGAGAACGCTGAATACGATGCAGCTAAGGATGAGCAGCGCGATATTGAAGCCCGTATTGAAGAGATTGAGAAGATTCTGAAAAATGCAGAAGTCGTAGTGGAAGATGAAGTGGATCTTGAAAAGATTGGTGTTGGATGTAAGGTAAAGGTACACGACTTTGAATATGAAGAAGATATTGAGTTTAAAATTGTTGGCTCTACAGAGGCGAACAGTCTGGAAGGAAAGATTTCCAACGAGTCTCCTGTGGGCAAGGCTCTAATCGGGGCCAGAGCAGGGGAAACGGTAAGTGTGGAAATGCCGTCCGGCATTATAGAATATAAAGTTCTGGAAATACAGAGAAACGTATAAGGGAGTGGAAAAAGTGGCACAGCAGCAGAAAAATGCACAGGAACAGGATATTAACCAGTTATTAAAGGTGCGCCGGGAGAAGCTTGCGGACCTCCAGGCAAACGGCAAGAACCCTTTTGAAATTGTAAAATACGATGTAACACATCACAGCCAGGAAATCAAAGATAACTTTGAGTCGCTGGAGGGACAGACGGTAAACATTGCCGGCCGTATGATGTCCAAACGCGTTATGGGAAAGGCATCCTTCTGCAACGTACAGGATCTGCAGGGGGGAATCCAATCCTATGTGGCCAGGGACAGCGTTGGGGAAGAACCCTACAAAGATTTTAAAAAGATGGACATTGGCGACATTGTGGGGATCAGAGGCGAGGTATTTAAGACAAAGACAGGTGAAATCTCCCTCCATGCTGCGGAAGTTACGCTGCTGTCCAAGAGTCTGCAGATTCTTCCGGAGAAGTTCCACGGATTGACCAACACAGATCTCCGTTACCGCCAGAGATATGTGGATCTGATCATGAATGCGGAAGTCAAGGATACTTTTATCAAGCGTTCTCAGATTATCAGCGCCATCCGCAGATACCTGGGCCAGGAAGGATTCCTGGAGGTGGAGACACCTATGCTGGTATCCAACGCAGGAGGAGCAGCCGCCCGTCCCTTTGAGACGCATTTTAACGCGCTGGACGAGGATTTTAAGCTGAGAATCTCTCTGGAATTATATTTAAAGAGGCTTATTGTAGGCGGAATGGAACGGGTATATGAGATTGGACGGGTATTCCGCAACGAGGGACTGGACACAAGACATAACCCGGAGTTCACCCTGATGGAGCTGTATCAGGCGTACACTGACTATAACGGTATGATGGACCTTACGGAGAATCTGTACCGTTTTGTGGCTCAGGAAGTACTGGGTACCACAACCATTACCTACAATGGCGTTGAGATGGATCTTGGCAAACCTTTTGAGCGCATCACTATGCTGGACGCGGTGAAGAAGTATGCCGGCGTTGATTTTAATGAGATTCATACCCTGGAGGAGGCAAGAGCAGCTGCCAGGGAACATCACGTAGCGTTTGAAGAAAGGCACAAAAAGGGAGATATCCTGAGCCTGTTCTTCGAAGAATTTGCGGAAGAGCATTTGATCCAGCCAACCTTTGTTATGGATCATCCCATTGAGATATCTCCCCTTACAAAGAAGAAACCGGGCAATCCTGAATATGTGGAGCGCTTTGAGTTCTTCATGAATGGATGGGAGCTGGCCAATGCATACTCGGAGCTGAACGATCCCATCGATCAGCGGGAACGCTTCCAGGCACAGGAAGAGCTTCTTGCTCAGGGTGATGAAGAAGCGAACCATACAGACGAAGATTTCCTGAATGCACTGGAAATCGGAATGCCGCCGACTGGGGGCATCGGATTCGGAATTGACCGGATGGTTATGCTGCTGACGGATTCAGCGGCTATAAGAGATGTGCTGCTGTTCCCCACGATGAAGTCACTGGACACGAAAAAGGGCGAGGCAAAGGCGGAAAAAGCTGTTGCACCAGAAGTAAAAACAGAGGAGAAGCCTGATTTTTCTAACGTGAAGATTGAGCCGCTCTTTGAAGAAGTGGTTGACTTTGACACTTTCAGCAAATCTGATTTCCGCGCTGTGAAGATTGAAGCGTGCGAAGCTGTTCCCAAGAGTAAAAAGCTTTTGAAATTCACTCTGAATGACGGAACAGACCGAAAACGTACAATTTTAAGCGGCATTCACGAATATTATGAACCGGAAGAGCTGGTGGGAAAGACGGCGATTGCCATTGTAAATCTGCCGCCGAGAAAGATGATGGGCGTTGATTCTGAAGGTATGCTCATTTCGGCAGTACATGAGGAAGAGGGCAGAGAAGGGTTAAACCTTCTGATGGTAGATGACCGGATTCCGGCGGGAGCAAAGCTGTATTAAAACCTGGCGAACCAGTAAGCGAATAGATGGTACGGTAAAGGACACTTTTCTAAAAAAAATTTTAGGAAGGTGTCTTTTTGCATGCGCCGCTCAGAAAAAAGCCGGAACCGTAAGTGCGAAAAGGCATGCTAGGGATGGTGGAGAATTTCCAGACACTTAGGGTACATATAGAAATAATTAACAAGGGGACATTATACCAAACTATTGGTGCGGATGTTCCCTTACTTTTATTTTTGAAACATTTCAGTGTTAAAGGCTCTGAAAGCAGGCCCAAAAGAGCCTAAAATAGGGGGTTGTCCGGTTCATGCATGTAAACGGTGAAATAATATTTCTGGATGAATGAGAAATATTATTTCATGTAATTTCGTAGTAAACAGAATGATGTTGTACATTATGCATAAAAATAAATGATATGAAAGCTTAATATTGACTTATTGTAAAATAGTGATAAAATAAAATTACACGATGAAACAGCCAAACATGCATAACAAATAAAAATTGACACTGAAACTAACAAATTTCGACAGTATATGAAATTAAATTACATGCATGGGGGCGAAAATAATAAAGGGGTTTCCTGTATCATCCAAAGACAGGGGCTCCCGGGAAAGGTGGCTGATAGACAAACCCTCAGCAAATAAGATTACTGATTTTGCCGGTTAGTAAAAATCTTATGGAACAGCGGAGGTATGAAATGAATTGTAACACACAGGACGCGAACATTGCAGAAAGGCACAGCAAGACCGCTGTGATCCCCGGCATGGAGTTGACCGGCATCTATGCAGAGAAATGTTCATTCATTTCGCTCATTGCTCTGAGAACTGAGCAAAATGAAAAAAGTAAAATATTTGACTAAATTAGGGAGGAGTCATTATGAAACTGAGTACAATCATGAAAAGAGGACTTGCCGTTGGTTTGATGGGTATTATGATGGTAAGTCTGGCTGCCTGCGGAGACAACAAGGAAGAAGAAAAAACAAATGCCCAAACAGATACCAAAACGGAAGCAAAAGCCGATGAAACCGGATCTGACGCTAAAAGTGACGTGACGCTGAAGTTCCAGCAGTGGTGGGGCGCAGAACTTCCGGAAGGATATCTGGATGATATTTGTGCCAAATATGAAGAAGAGACAGGCGTGAAAGTTGAGCTGTTAACAGCACCATGGGCGGATACAAAGACAGCTATCACAGCAGGCGCAACAAATGGCACCATCGCAGATATCATAAGCGTGGATGGTGCGTGGCTTTCAGAATTTGTTGACATGGGTGTTCTGACCAACGTAGAAGATGCAGGTGTAGACAGCAGCCTTGCAAGTGACATCTGGAAAGTAGATGGTACAGGCTACGTGGTTCCTGTCCTGAACTTTGCATATCCGATGTATGTAAATATGGATATTCTGAAAGAGGCCGGAGTTGAAACAGTTCCTACCACATGGACTGAACTGAGGGACGCATGTAAGAAGATTACAGATGCAGGAAAATCTGCATTCGCGTTAAACCTTGGAACCACAAACGCTAATGGAATCCAGAACGTATTTATGGGAACCGGCTGGGGTTCAGGAATCAGCCTGAAGGATGAAAGCGGAGCATACAAGACAAAAGACAATGCAGGTCTGGCGTCTCTCGCTGAAATGTTTAAGGGACTTTACGATGACGGTTCTTTATATCCGGGTATGAGCACACTGGAAGAGTCTGAGATGACAAGTAACTTTGCAGCAGGCAACTGTGCATTTACAGTGGCATCTGCAGCTACCATGAGCCAGTTTACTGACATCAATTTCGAAGCTACCACAATCCCGGTAAAAGATGATTTCAAGGATAAGAGCGGTATCTGCTATGCAAGCTGGGCAGTAGGTATTTCAGATTCCTGTGAAAACAAAGAAGAAGCAGCTAAGTTCATCAACTACCTGCTTGGGGGCATTGATGGAAAAGATGGTTCTGCATCTGCAGGTCTGGCGGCTACAATGTCAGCATTCCCGAACAGTACGGTTGCTGAACCGGATTACAGCAAGGCGCCTAAACAGTTCCAGGATTACTATGAGTTATACAAACAAAATTATGTAATCAATGAATTTATTGGACTTCCTAACGCATCCGATGTAATGACCTCTATGACAAACGATCTGACCACATATCTTGAAGGTAAAATTGACATCGATACACTGCTTTCTAACTGGCAGGGTTACCTTGACGCCGCAGGAAAGTAAATAATGAGGAAGTAAAATAAGAATGGGGAGCGGGGGTAATCCCTGCCCCCCATTTCTAAGAAGCAGCTTTAACTTTAGTGAAAGAATCTTTGGTCCATAAAGTTAAAATAGGATAATAGGAGGGACTGATTTTGAAGTTAACAGGAAAGAAAACTGCACCATACAGATATCTTGCCCCGACGATACTGCTTATGATTGTTTTTATGGTAATCCCTATCTGCATGGTAATCGGTTACTCTTTTGTGGATAAAGCTGTCGTCTCGCAGAACCCGCAGTTTATCGGATTAGAAAATTATAAAACAATATTTGCAGACAACGAGTATATAGGAGCAATTTCTAATACCATAATTTTTGTAGTGGTAAGTGTAGTTGCGCATTTAATTCTGGGCATGCTGTTTGCAATGCTGCTGAATTCCAAATATTTTAAAAGCAGGACAAAAACAATAGCCCGTGTTATTTATATTCTTCCATGGGTATTTACCGCATCCGTTGTTGCGATTCTGTGGAAACTGATGTTACAGCCGTCGGGTATTGTAAATTATCTCCTGTCGATCTTTCCGCAGATATCCCGAAATACCGAGTGGCTGAGCAACAGCTCAATCGCGCTGGCTGTTATCTGCTTTATCAATATCTGGTGCGGATATCCGTTTTATATGATTAGTATTCTTGCAGGCCTGCAGGGAATCTCCGGAGACTTGTATGAAAGCGCGGCTATTGACGGCTCAACGGCTGCTAAGAGCTTTCTTCATATTACCATTCCGCAATTAAAACCGATTTTGATTAGTATCGCGATGTTAGATTTTATCTGGACGCTGCAGTCCTTTAATGTTATCTGGATGTTAACTGGGGGCGGTCCGGTAAATGCAACAGAGACGTTGAGTATATATATTTACAAAAAAGCGTTCCAGAAGGTGGATTATAGCATGGCCGCAACGGCAGCTACCATATTGCTCGTGGTCTGCATATTTATTGCAGTATTCTATGTGAGACAGCAGAAGAAAGTGAGGGAATAGGGGATGGTTGGAAGTTATAAAAAAACAACGAAGGTCATAGTTTCTATTCTTTTGGTTTTGGGAGGCCTGTTCTCAGCATTTCCAATATTGTGGATGGTCTGCTCTTCCCTAAAATCGAATTCAGAAATCTTTTCATGGCCTCCCAAATTTTTGGATAAGACAGCCAGCTTATCGTCCTACGCAGCAGTGCTGACGGACTCCACAAAGGTAAGATTCTTTATAAACAGTTATATCGTGGCGGGATGTGTAGTGCTGCTGACTTTGTTTGTTGGAATACTTGCCGCATATGCATTCAGCAGATTTGATTTTCCGGGAAAAGGCGTTTTCAATTCGCTGATTGTCAGCGTTCAGGCAATCCCGCCCATTGTACTGCTCATACCGTATATGGGTCTGATTGTGGCAATGAAATTGTTTAATACATATTTTGCGCTGATTCTTACCTATCTGATCACTACGCTGCCCTATTGTATTTTAATGATGACAGGTTATTTTAATACTCTGTCCAGGGAACTGGACGAGGCGGTCATGATCGACGGCGGGTCCAGATGGAAAGCTCTTTGGTCCGTATTAGTACCAATATCTATACCGGGAATGGTTTCCGTAGGAATGTACACGTTTATGCAGGCATGGAATGAATATCTGTTTGCGCTGGCATTGACACAGACAACCGATATGCGTACCGTTCCAATCGGTATCAACTTGCTGATGGGCCAGCATGCATATGACTGGAGCCAGATGATGGCCATGAGTGTGCTGGGATCGATACCTGTGCTGATTCTGTTTATCTTTTTCCAGAAATACTTTATAGCCGGCATGTCTTCCGGCGGTGTGAAGGGCTGATGGAAAATGGATATATATTAATTTAAAGAAAAGAGGAGAATAATTATGTTAATGAACATGAAACAATTACTTGCCGTAGCAAATGAGAACAACTTTGCCGTACCTGCATTCAACATTAGTGACTACAATATGTTTAACGGCATTATGGAGGCATCTGAAGAAAAAAATGCACCTGTGATTATTGCAATTCACCCGGACGAGTTAAGTCATATTACACCGGAGATGGTAAAGGGGATTGTTGAGAGAGTACATAATTCTTCCATTCCTGCTGTGATCCATCTGGATCACGGCGGAACCTTCGAGCAGGTGATTACCGCAATCCGCGCCGGATTTACCTCTGTCATGATCGATGCTTCCAGCCAGCCATACGAGGGAAATGTTGCTACATGTCAAAAGGTCTGCGAGGCAGCTCATGGGGTTGACGTCTCTGTTGAGGGGGAACTTGGCACCATCGGTAATACAGATTCTGTGGAAACAACGGCACCGGATGAGATCTTATATACAGATCCCATGCAGGCAAAGGATTTTATTGAGAAAACAGGGATTGACTGTCTGGCGATTGCAATCGGAACCTGCCATGGTATTTATCCGAAAGATAAGAAGCCGGAGCTCCGTATTGATATTCTGGATGAGATTAAAAAGGTTGTGGATGTACCCCTTGTACTTCACGGGGGATCTTCGAATAAAGATTCCGAAATCGCGAAATCTGTAGAGCACGGCGTAAATAAGATTAACATTTCAAGCGACATTAAAGCGGCTTACTATGAGAAAATGAGAGAGGTTCTTCAGGATGCTTCTCTTCGCGAACCAAACCAGATTCAGCCGCCCTGCGTGGAAGCTATGAAGAAAGTCGCTTTTGACAAGATTGAACTGTTCCAGGCATCAGGGAAAGCATCACTTTACTAAAACTGAGCACTATATGAGACCGAAGGAGACTGCAGAATGAATGAGAAAATTGCTTTGGGCTTTCATACCTGCGTAGATTATGAGCTGAAGTGGGATACACAGGTGGCAGAAGCGCAGATTAAGGCATTTGATATCCACGCGGATGAACTGAAACTGGATATCGAAGTTGATTCAGAACGCGCAATTTGGATTATGAGTCTTGCACATTTGCAGGCTGGAATCGGATGTGAGATGGTTCCGGACACATCCAAGATGTGTGTGGAGTTTGCAAATCATTTTGAATATGAGGTGACCTTGGGAGGAACCCCTACCCGTGCCGGCATTATTCTGGAACGCCTGGGCTATCCCAGTGTGCTGCAAACCAGCTGCTACAATGAACATGTAAAACGGCTGATGCCGCCGGGTATCCGCGTCCTGCCGGGGGTGGGGCCGGATCAGAACGAGATATATCCGCACGTTGTTTTGCAGTGCCATAAGGGTGTGAGGATTCAGGCAAATGACATTGATTTTGTTACCCCAAGGGAAAACAGGATCTTGATCTCAAGGGATGAAGACAGTCTGCATATGCCTGTTCTGCCGGATGAGTTCGGAAAAATGATCGGAGGATGCCAGGTATTCCTGCTGGGGTCATTTTCGGAGCTTCTGGATTCGGAGGTGCTGAGAGACAGGATGGAGAAGACAAAGTCACTGCTGTCCTATCTGCCGGGGGATGCGGTAGTGGTAATGGAGGACGGATGTTATGTAAAAAAGGAATTCCGCACCTATGTCCACCGGAAGCTGGCGCCTCAGATTGACGTGCTAAGTATGAATGAAGACGAACTGCAGCAGTATATCGGAAAGACAATTGATATACTGGACGCAAAAGCAGTGGAAGATGCTGTGAAATATGTCTATGACAATTCCGGCATCAAGCTGATTCTGGTTCATTCTGCCGCGTGGGCACTGGTTTACGGGGAAAATGCGTGCACGATGCGGGCTGCTCTGGAGGGGGGAGTTACGATGGCGGCAACACGGTTTAGAATGGGAGACAACTTTACAGTAAAAGACTTTGAACAGACCAAAGACATACCGGATAAAACAGAAGGCGTGGCATTTTGTGAGAGGATGAGAGAGAGTCTGGGAGACAAGATTTACTGTATCCCCTGTAAAGATTTGAGCTATGTGGAGAAACCGACGGTAGTCGGCCTGGGCGATTCGTTTGCCGGCGGGCTTCTGCCGGGTCTGCTGAAGGAAAGCAGATTTAAGTAGACATCATATGAAGGAGAAAACACAATGTATGAAAAAACAGAAAATATCTTAAAGATGGCGAGGGAGAGCAATACTGCGGTAATCTCATTCATCTGCATGGATTATACAATGGCAAGAGCGGTTGTATATGCTGCTGAAGCCGCTAACACACCGGCAATGGTTATGCTGTACCCGGAGCATGTTACCGTTCAGCATACAACAGGATTTGCAAATTATGCGGCCATGGTAAAGGAATTGGCAGGCGAGGTGAAAGTGCCCATTGGGCTGCATGCGGATCACGATTTTACGTATGATGCAATTATGAATACCATAGGGGCAGGGTTTGAATCTGTTATGATTGACGGGTCCATGAACGACCTGGATACCAATATTGCACTGACCAAAAAAGTGGTTCTTAAGGCACACGAGCTGGGTGTGTGTGTAGAGGGCGAGATTGGTCACGTGGGAGCGGCGGCAGCCTCTGACAATGCGAATGAGGATCTGTATACAAAAGCGGATGCGGCAGAAAAATTCTGCAGAGAGACGGGCGTGAATTCTCTGGCAGTTTCTATCGGAAATGCACACGGTGAATATAAGGACACTCCTCATCTGGATATACCGCGTCTGGAGGAGATTCATGCGGCTACTGATGTATCCCTGGTTCTGCATGGAGGAAGCGGCATACCGGATGACCAGCTGCTGATTGCTTTTTCAAAGGGAATCAATAAATTTAATCTGGGAACAGAATTTTTGGGCAAATATTATGATGCCGTAGCTGCGTTTTCTCTTGAGAATGCAGAGAACCCGGATCCGGTGAAAATTATTAATCTTCCGGAGTACGTGCAGGGAAGATTACAGCCTTACTTAGAGGAGCGTCTGAAAACCCTCTGCCATTTTTAGACGAAAGGGGCAAAAGATGCAAAGATACAGGTGCCCGCGGGAATGAGGGTGACAGAGGATAGCATATGTGATATTATTAAATCAATAATTATTCGCGAAGTATTTACAAAAATAACGTATGGAGCAGAGAACCTTGAAGAATGATAGTATATTACAGATGGAAGTACTTGATGTGATAAAACAAAAGTACGGCGAGATATTTGCAGCAGAAAAAAAGGTAGCTGACTTTGTTTTGCAGAATCCGCAGAAGACAGTAGACTCCAATGTCTCGGAGATCGCAAAGCAAAGCGGAGTAAGCGATGCTACAGTTGTGCGCATGTGCCATCATATTGGATACACAGGATATTATCAGTTTCGGATTACTCTTGCAAGAGACTTAGGAAAGAAACAGTACGAGGACATAGTGATTCCAAAGAGTATCGGGGCGATAGAAAAGCTGTTTCACGACTATGCGGAGAATATGATTGCAATCGGCAGAAGAATGGACGCAGAAATTATGTGGAATTGCGTGAATCTCCTGAAAAAATGTAATGTAGCGCATATAATCGCTATCGGCAATACGTGTTCGATGTCACAATATATGGGATTTCGGCTGGGAAGGCTTGGGATCAGGAGCACCTATGGCTCCTCTGCGGAATTTTTTATGAACCATGTGAATCTTGCGGACCAGGATGATATTGTGATAGCCATATCAAAATCCGGTACGTCAAAACCGGTCATCTTGGGAATGGAATTGGCAAAGGAGAAGGGAATAAAGATGATTGCCATTACTGACTATGCAGAATCACCGGTCTCTGAACTCGCGGATTATGTGCTGCTGTCCAGCGGGGAAGATAAGCCCTTTAACTATTACAAGGATTATGCACAGACAAACCTGATGGCGACTATTGATGCACTTTTGAACTTTGTTACCAATGAGGAATGGATTAAGACAAAGCAGGCAGACAGGCCTGAAATGATCTTATCAGAGTATAAGCTATAAATTTGCTATAGGCGAGGAAACAGATAGCAGGGACAGGTGCCCTGCTATTTGGATATTAAGAAAGGATGGGTTACAGTATGAAACGTTCAAGAATCAATGAAGTAATTAAGGATATGGAGGCATTAATTGCGGAACATAGATTTGAGATACCGCCGTTTGCAAAACTGACTGCGGAAGAATGGCAGAACATGGGCCACGAATACGATGAAGTCCGTGACAACTGCCTGGGATGGGATATTACAGATTATGGTCTTGGAAACTTTGATAAAGTAGGCTTTTCGCTTCTTACGATCCGTAACGGGAATCAAAAGATGCCGGAGAAATATCCAAAGCCATATGCGGAGAAGCTTCTGATGCTGTATGAGGGGCAGACCGCACCCATGCACTATCACTGGAACAAGATGGAGGATATTATAAACCGGGGCGGGAACGATATCTATATCACTGTATACAATGGAGCAGAGGATAAATCAATGCTGGACACAGATGTGACTGTACATACGGACGGTAAGACGGAGGTGGTTCCTGCAGGGACCAAGGTTTGTTTAAAACCGGGCCAGAGCATTACCATTACTCCTTATATGTATCATGATTTTATTGTTCCCGAGACCGGCGGATCTGTGTTATTGGGGGAGGTATCCATGTGCAATGATGATGAGAATGACAACTGTTTCTATGAGCCGATCGGACGTTTCCCGGAAATAGAGGAAGACGAAAAACCTTACCGTCTGCTTTGTACGGAGTATCCGAAGGCACAGTAGCCGGGGCAGCTGATGCAGAAACAGAGTGAATCCGTTACCTGGCATTTAGGAAGAGTTTCTTGCGGAAACTCTTCCTAAATAATGTCAGCTGATGTTATCGTTAAGATAATAATTATGACGGAACAGATGGTCATCTACCTGCTCGGATAAATGCGTCAGCTCTTTCTGGACATCTGCACCAGTTGCAATGTGATAGTAAGCATATGCAAATTGTTTGCTGAAGAACGGATACGCCGGAGTCTGCGGCCTTGTAAAGGAGGAATGGCGCAGTTGTGAGAACAGTATATTGTTATTGCTGGAAACAGTCTGAAAACTATCCATTACCTCATGAATTTCTTTTAATACCGGAATACCGGTGAGCCTGCTGATCTTCAACTGATTCTGCAAACTGAACACATACCGGATAAATTGGCAGCACTGTTCCGGGTGCCGGGTCTGACGGGACATACACAGTCCCCAGCTTCCGTGAGGGATGGCGGCTTTTTTTCCATGGGGAAGAGGAATGAGGCCTATATTGTCATTTTCTTTTAATGACTGAAAATACGCATTAGGCAGAGACAGGCTCATGGCAAAATTATTCGGAAAATTGTCGCTGACATCCTCAATATGTGTATAGTTATATTTATGAAACAGGTTTCCCAGCCAATCCATTGCAGCAATAGACTCCGGAGAATTGATATAACCGGAAGTTTTTGTCAGGTCATCATTAAAAAGTCTGCCGTTATTCTGCAGAATAAAAGGAAGACCGGAGTAGCTGTTCCATTCCCCGGACTTTGGGGAGAGCCCCCGTCCGGAATCCATAAGAAGCGGATAGGGGAAAGAGGTCTTTTCTTTAATAAGTTTACATACGGAAAGAAATTCGTCCCAGCTCCAGGCATCGTCTATACCGGAGGGAATGCGGATTCCAAGACAGTGAAACAGTTCCTTGTTATAAAGAATACATAGAGTGGATTCTGTATAACCAAGGTGATATAGCTTTCCCCGGAATCTGCCCTGAAGAAGGATAGGATCCAGGAATGAGCTTAAAAAGGCATCATCCATGTAGTCGTCAAAGGGAAGAAGAGAGTTCATATATGCCCAGTATGCTACATCCGGACCGTCCAGAGAGAGGATATCCGGAGCATTTCCGCTGGTGAAGCTCTGGAACAGGGTATCTCTAAGGGGCGCTTTCTGGTTAGACAGAAAAGTCCCTTTTACCGTAAACCCCTGGTTACTTTCGTTAAATGCCTCGATCAGGGGAGTCCAGAACTGCTTCTCACTTTCTTCCATGGGACACAGATAAATACTTAATACAGTCTGCAGCTGGGTACGGTCAGTGACAAAGCTTCCCTTTCCCTGCTGCCGGACGATATAGCCTTCTGCTTCCAAAGTCTTTAATGCCTGTGTAATCGTGCTTTTGCTGATATTTAGAGTACGCATTAATTCGTTATCGGAAGGAATGGCGTCTCCCGGCTGGTAACAGCCGCTTTCTATTTTATGAATCAGATTGTTTTTAATGGTGATATATTTTGGTGTTCTGCTATTCATACTTACATTCTCCCTACTTTTTGAAAAAGCGTTGACAAAGCTTTTTCTGTATGCTAATATCATAGCATAAGTTGTTCGAATAAACAATAAGTATTTCAAAAAACTCTCTGCAAGCGCAGGGAGTTAAAATATAAATCAAGTTATTCGAACAACCGAATAAGATGGAGGCGGAGGGTACTATGTGCAAAGGTTTTACAAGGGAAGAATTGTATGACAGAACTCCCAGGGTGTATAAAAGGGAGGCTGCAGAGGTGAGATTTCTGCTTGGGGGAATCGGAACAGGCAATTTTTCTGTGAATTCCAGGGGGAAATTCCTGGATTGGGAGATTTTTAACTGGCCATCTAAGAATACGAAATTTCCTCTTTCATTTTTTGCAATTCGCACGGAGAATGAAAAGATGGATCAACCAATTACTAAAATATTGGAATCCAGACTGGTTCCTCCTTATACCAGTTCACACGGATATCTGCAGGCAGAGTTAGTGAATCTGCCAAGAATGGAAGACTCAGAAATGGTATGTGAATATCCATTTGCAAGAGTGAATTTTAAAGATTCTGAACTTCCAGTCCAGGTTTCAATGGAAGCGTATACGCCGTTTATTCCATTGAATACAGACGATTCAAGTATACCATGTGGAATTATAAGGTATAAGGTAAAGAATACTGCAGATTGCAGTACAAAGGTGAGCCTGGTGGGGACATTGCCAAATGCATCAGCATTTGAGGGCTATGATGTAATTGAGAATCTGAAGCTGGCAGACAGCGTAAAAAATGAGTATAGGTCGTTTGAAGATGTCAGTGGGCTCTATTATGAACCGGAGCATTTGAAAGAAGATCATTTGCGGTATGGCAATATGGCTATTCTGACCAGCGGAGACAATATTACATATAAGACCCAGTGGTTTGATGGAGAGTGGGTAGATGGAATCCAGGATTTTTGGGATGATTTTACGGAAGACGGACTTCTGGAAAAGGAAACACAATCAGACAGCGTGGGATGTGAGTTTGCACAGTTTCATAATTTCAGCTTTTTAAAGAGAAGAGAAAAGATAGGATCTATCGGATCCTGGCAGGAGTTGGCACCCGGCGAAGAAAAAGTATTTGAATTTGTCATTACCTGGTTTTTTCCCAATCGGGTGAAGGCCTGGATTGAGTTTGATGAGGATTATGAGAAGTTTCAGCGGGGAGAATATGGAACGGTAAGGAACTATTATGCAATCAAGTTTAAGGATGCATGGGATGTGGGACAATATGTTTACCGAAATAAGGAACGGCTGGAAAAGGAAAGCCGGAACTTCTCTGAGGCAATGTTCCGCCGCACCACACTTCCCTATTATGTAATTGATGCATTGACAGCAAATATTACGAATCTAAGAAGCAATCTCTGCTTCCGGTTAGAGGATGGAACTTTTGGAGGATTTGAGGGAATACGGGACTATATTGGCTGTGGTTATGGCAGCGTTCCCCATGTTTGGAATTATGCGCAGACCGCTGCATTTCTGTTTCCTGATTTGGAGGAAACCATGCGGAATGTAGAGTTCCTGCGGGAGACAGACGAGAATGGGTGTATGTCCACCAGAATGTTTTCCGTATTTGACCAGGAGCGGTATGCCATGGTTCCAGCCTGTGATGGTGAACTAGGCAGCATTGTCAGGATTTATCGGGACTTTAAGAATCTTGGAGATGTGGAATTCTTAAAAAATATCTGGCCCAAAGCAGTTGCGGCAATGGAATATGCCCTTCGCCAATGGGATTTAGATGGAGATTATGTACTGGACGGACAACAGAATACTACTTATGATATTGAGTTCTATGGTCCCAATCCCATGACGGACAGTATTTTTCTGGCTGCATTAAAATGCTGTGAAGAGATGGCGGAAATACTAGGTGATGAGGAACATCAGAAAAAATACGGCAAAGCATATGAAACAGGTGCCAAGAGTGCGGATGAACTGATGTTTGATGGGGAATATTACGTCCAGGTGCAGGAAGATATAGATAAGTACAAATACCAGTTCGGCAAAGGCTGTCTGTCGGATCAGCTTCTGGGACAGTATCTGGCATATATGGCAGGGCTCGGAGAAATTCTTCCCAAAGAGCATGTGAAATCTGCTATGGAATCTGTATTCCGTTATAATTACAAGACGGATTTCTACCATACGGACAGTGTACACAGGGCCTATGCCATTAATGAGGAACACGGTATGGTAGTTGCAACCTGGCCGAAGGGAGGAAGACCGAAGTTCCCATTATCCTATGCAGGGGAAGTATGGACTGGTGTGGAATACGAAGTGGCAGTAAATCTTATCTATTCCGGATGTGTGGAGGAAGGCCTTACCATCGTCAAATCTATTCGTGACCGTTATGACGGATATAAGAGAAACCCATTCAGTGAAATTGAATCCGGACATCATTACTGCCGGGCAATGGCGAGCTGGGGCATATTAAATGCACTGCTTGGATTGAAGAGTGATATGTACCGCAAGACACTTTCTATCCGCCCTTTTACAGAGGGGGAATTATCAAGCTTCTTTATTTGTGGGAAAGCATGGGGCGTCTACAGCCAGAAAATGGAAGATGGGAAGTTGGTAAAAAGCATTGACGTTCTTTATGGGACGTTAGATGATATTAACGTAGAAGCGTAAGGAGGGTATTTACATGAAGAAAAGAAATTGGAAAAAACTTGTTGGAGCAGTTTGCGCCGCGGTTATGGGGACATCCATGATTGGCTGCGGAAACGCTGGGAGCGGAACGGAGCAGAATGAAAGTAAATCAGATGACGGGATCACCATAACCTTTGCAGAGCATGTGGCAGATATTGAGACACAGGAACCCCATATGATGAAAATCATTGACGCATTTGAAAAAAGTCACCCTGGAATCAAGGTTAATATTACGGGAAAAGAGGTTTCTGAGCATAATACACAGATGACTCTTCTTGCAGGAGAAGATAAACTGCCTGATATTTTCTGGCTGGAACAGGCGCCTGCAAAGGAGTTTGCTCAGAACGGATATCTGTATGATCTCACAGATGCGCTGAATGACTATGGAATCAATGACAGCCTGCTGCCGGGGCTGGTCAATTCCTGTACCGTGGATGGCAGGGATTATGGTATGCCCAGTGAAGTAATGATGGTTGGTTTCTTCTACAATAAGGACCTTTTTGCACAGGCTGGAATTGATAAGGCTCCGGTTACTTATGAGGAGTTTACAGATTCGGTAGACAAGCTGAACGCTGCAGGCATTACACCGCTGACAGTCGGCGCACAGGATAATTACAGTATCTGGGCGTTTGAAACTATGCTGGCAAGATATGGTTTCTTTGAAAAGCTGGACGGACTTCTGGATGGAAGTATTTCCTGGAATAATGAGGATTTTATCCACTATTTTGAAAAAGTAGAGGAAATGAGAGAAAACGATACCTTTACAAAAGATATTTCCAATATGGGATATTTTGAAGCAAAAGAGCAGTTTCTTGGCGGTAATGCAGCAATGTTCAACTCGGGCGCGTGGGATATCGGAGAATTTGAGAGCAGTGATATGGCATCTAAAATTGGCTTCTTTTGGGGACCTACCTTTTCTGACAGTGAGTACAATCAGGAGATTGGCATCAAGGCTTCCGGCGGAGTATATGTAATATCAGCAAAGGCTGCAAAGGATCCTGAGGTATTAGATGCAGTCATGCAGTTCTGGCAGTTCTATTACGGCCCAGAGGGAACAAAAATCATTGCAGAAGATACCTCTGCATTGCCATGCGCAACTTATAATGGGACGATTGATAATAATGAGCATCCCGTACTTGGTACTATGATTGAAGCGCTGAATGATGACTGGAAAGCAGTAACAGAGCCGTTTAACTCATTGTCCTCCACAGTTGCATATGGTTTCTTCGATGCAACCTTTGGCGTTATGAATGGTGTATATACGCCGGGGGAGGCCGCTGATTACGTAGAAGGTCTGCAGAGTGCGGAAAGATAAAAGGAAGGCTGGGGGCGGTATCAGAATATACCGCCCTTTTTGGCTATGTAGAATGGAGGATGCCTATGCATTGGTTGAGTACAAGAAGAGCAAAAACAGTTATGGTGCTTCCGACCCTTATTATTTATGCTGTTTTTATAATAGTGCCTGTATTTGTGGCAATTTATTATAGCTTTACAGATTACAGCGGACTTGGAAAAGCTGGATTTGTAGGGATACAGAATTATACCCGGATGTTCCACGATACCCTGTTTTTGATAGCATTGAGAAATACAGTAGTTGTATTGATTTGCAGCGTAGTATTTCTGTTGGCAGGATCATTTCTTACGGCGCTGCTGATGAATGTCAGCTTTCGTGGAAATGCATTTTTTAAGATGGTGGTATTTGCACCGTATGTAATTGCACCGATTATTATCGGAATTATCTGGGGATATCTATTGAATCCCAACTATGGACTGGTAAATAGTGTATTGCGTAATTTGGGTTTGGATGCATTAGCGATTGAGTGGATTGGAGGTACAAAGTGGTCTCCCCTGGCGCTGGCAATTGTATTCACCTGGCAGGTTCTGGGCTTTCATGCAACGATCTTTCTCTCCGGAATCAAGACGATTCCAGGGGACATATATGAGGCCTGCTCTATTGACGGGGCAAACGCGGTCCAGAGATTGTTTTATGTGACCATTCCTATGTTGAAAGAAACCTTTATTATAAACATTGTTTTGATTGTCACCGGTGTATTCAAGATCTATGAACTGGTCTATCAGATGACAGGCGGGGGTCCCGCTCATCAGTCAGAACTTTTGACCTCTTATATGTATTTTACCGTATTTAGTTCTAGAAGGTACGGCTATGGCATGGCAATTGCGGTTGCAATTCTGGTACTTTCTATTATAGGTTCGTTCTCTTATATCAAGATCACGACCAGAAAGCAGAGGAGTGAAGCATGAGAGAGAAGAGTATTTCCTGGAGAGGAATTATATTATATATTGGACTTGCGGCATTGATTCTGCTGCTCTTAATGCCGATTTTATGGGCAATATTGCTTTCATTTAAAACGAATAATGAGATTGTAAACAGTCCGCTCTCCCTGCCTCAGGTCCTGAATTTTGACAATTATCAGAGAGCGCTGGACACGATTGACTTTGGCAGTATGTATTTTAATACCCTATTACTGGTAGTGGTGTCCACATGCCTCAGTATTGTTTTTACTTTTATGAGTTCCTTTGCAATTGCAAGAATGTCATTTAAGAAGAGAAAAAATTCGGAAAACCTGTATTTGTTTCTGCTGATCGGTATTGCAATCCCAATCTATGTATTGCTGTTCCCAATTTATAGAATAGATTCCTTAATAGGAATTTTAGGAACCAGACTGGGCTTGATTCTGCCTTATGTTGCGGTTAATATTTCTTTTAATACATTGCTGTTTACCGGATTCTTAAGAGACCTTCCGGGAGAACTGGAGGAAGCGGCAATTATTGACGGATGTAATCTTTTTAAATTATGCACAAGGGTAGTGATTCCCGTGATGAAGCCTACCTTTGTAACCATTGTGATATTCAATGCAGTATATATTTACAATGAATTCCCCTTTGCCTCGACCTTTATACAGGACAGCAGCCTGAATACCGTATCGTTGATGGCGTCCATGTTCAAGGGACAGTATTCCATGGATTACAGCGGAATCATTGCGGCCAGTCTGATGATTATGCTTCCGGAACTGATATTCTATGTGATTTTGCAGAAGTATATTATAGGCGGGATGACTGCAGGAGCGGTAAAAGGATAGGCGCGCCCATAAAAGGGCGTTCTGAAAAGAATACAGCCAAGACCCAGATGTCCGCGGCGAGCTGGAAGCAGAAGAGCTTTCTATACGATTACAGTATAGAAGGCTCTTTTTTTGCTTTTTTCCAAAGCACAAACCAAAGATAAACGGAAGCCGAAGTGTATATCCCTTTGACAAAAAATAAACAAAAAAATAATCTATGATTTGCGATTTGTATTAACAGAAAAGCTTTTTCTGCTCAACGAATCTGACTGAAAATGGGCGTTTGGTAAATTTTGAGCGAATTCATAAAAAGGCAATTATAATTGGAGAATATAAGAAAGTAAACAATGGAAGGGGGCGATGCAGATGCTGATAAAACAGCATATGAGTACTTACTCACTCCAAAATTCATGTACAGTCAGTTGGCGGTTAAACCCAAGGCAAACTTAGCTTCCTGATTCCCGAAATCTATGCGGCTCAAAGCCGCAGAGGAGTAATGCTTGCTTCCCGTCCGGAGAAGGTATTTAGAATAAAATCAGGCTGGAATAATGGGCATTGACAGCATCCTGCAGCGCTTCACTTTGACGGTTCTTAAGGGCTATATATATCTTTTGATGCTGGTGCAGCAAACGTCCGAAAAGCCTGTCATCCTCTTCGCAGCAGATGCTCATAAAAAGAAACAAGTTTTGGTAGCGGGTATAGGTATCCTTTAAAAAAGTGTTTTGAGAAGCATCGACGATTGTCTGATGGAATTTCAGGTCGCAATGGCAGAATCTTATAAAGTTTTTCTCATTAAATGATTTTGTCATACTTACATAGCACTCATGTAGAAGTTCGATTCTGTCCTTTGAGATATCATAGAGCGCCTGATTGGCGGCAAGCAAATCTAACTGCCGTTTAAAGGAATGAATATTGGCAGCAAAACGGATGCCGGGTTTCGTAACATAAAAGGCACCAGTCTCATCATGGGCCAGATAACCGTGACTTTCCATCTTTTCCAACGCCAGTTTTACCGGGCCGCGGCTTAAATTGAAATCCGTACTGAGCTTATTCTGACTGAGATGATCGCCGCATTTTAATTTCATAGTAAGTATTTCAGAGATAAGTACTTTACAGATTAAATCTTGATTAGATATAAAAGGATTTTCCTTGCTTATGGATTTTATAAGTTCCGATCTTGTCATGATTTAAATATCCCCCCTCTGTTTATAGGAATTTTTGAAATAAATACCCTACACTGCCATGACTTTTTATCTATATATCCTATACTATAGCAATTTTTGCTTATATTAGCAATCAAAAAAAGTTCAAAATGAAACAAAATAACTAAAAAAAATTTTAAGGAGGTAAACATTATGAAAGTTTTAATGTATGGAGCTGAGATTGCAAAGGTTTTCTTTGGCGATTTGCTGGCTATCCTTGATGAAAAGGGCGTTGGATATGATCTTGTTGAGCCCAACGGCCCTGAGGCCCTAGCTGAGGACAGCAAAGACCATGAGGCCATTATCACGTTTTTTCCATTGGATGATAAATTGGTTAACGCACTTGCCCCATCCGTGAAAGGGATTGTGGTTACATCCATCGGCTTCGATACCATTGATGTGGCCGCAGCAAATCAGAGAGGTATCTTGGTGTGCAACATTCCTGACTACTGCACCGAGGAGGTTGCCCTCCATACGGTAACTCTGATACTTGCAGGTCTGAGAAATCTCTGCCAGTATGACCGCTATGTCCGCGCCGGCAAATGGGATAACAGGGGCATGGTATTAGGGAGACCCCGTCACCGTCTGTCCACCCTGACCATGGGTTTTATGGGCTTTGGACGGATCGGCCAGAAAGTTGCGGGGATGATGACAGGCTTCGGCGTAAAAATTATCGCATACGATCCTTACGTGCCGGATACAGTATTTGCTTCTATGAACGTGGAACGGGCCGGGGCTCCCGACGAGGTTTATGAGAAATCAGATATCCTCTCTGTATGTATGCTGTTAAATGATGAAACCTACCATCTTATCAACAGGGACAGCATTGCCAAGATGAAAGATGGTGTGATCATCGTGAATACCGCCCGGGGAGCACTGTTCGATTTGGAGAGTGTTACAGAGGGGCTGCAGTCCGGTAAAATTGGGGCAGCCGGCATTGATGTTTGGGAGAACGAGCCTGTTGCCGCAGATCATCCCATTTTAAAAGACGATAATGCGACGCTGTCTACCCACTGTGCATATTTTTCCATTGAATCAGGCGAGGATCTGCGCAGAAAAACTCTTTTGACGGCAGTAAATGTCTGCAATGGTGAGGTGCCGTATAACTGTGTCAACAAAAAGGCCCTTGGGCTAGTTTAAAGATAGGAAGGGGATTTCTTCTATGGCAATGATTAAAGTAGATGAGAATAGATGTAAAGGCTGCAAGCTTTGTGTTGTCACCTGCCCGCGCAAAATCCTGGAGATGAGTAAGGATCTCAATGCAAACGGCGACATGTACTGTGTGCAGGCGGAGCCGGACAAATGTATTGGATGTGCTTTCTGCGGGATGATTTGTCCGGACGGGGCAATCGAGGTTTATAAGTAAGGAGGGAAAATATGACAAAAGCATTTATGAAGGGCAACGAAGCCGTTGCCGAAGCTGTAATCAGAGGCGGTGTTGATTTATTCGCCGGTTATCCAATCACGCCTTCCAGTGAAATGTTAGAGTATGCATCAGATCACATGTGTGATATAGACGCTGAATTTATCCAGGTGGAAAGTGAGCTGGCCGCATCCACCATGCTGTCAGCCGCAGGCTTAATCGGCAGACGTGCCTTTACAACCACATCAGGACCGGGGCTGGCCCTGATGACGGAAAATCTCAGCAACATGATCCTTGGCCGTACCACCGCTTTGTTCGTAGTGGTGCAGCGCGCAGCCAATAATATTACGCCGGAACAGGCAGATTACAATTACGCAACCAAAGGGCTGGGGCACAATGGTCAGCGGGGATACGCCATAGCGCCCTCCACACTGCAGGAGGCGGTGGACCTGGCGTATACCGCACTTGATAAAGGCCAGGAGCTTGAGTGCCCGGTGCTTCTGATGATGGACGGTATGCTGGGACAGATGGAAGAACCTGTAGAGTTCCCTCCCTATAAGTCAAGCAAGATATCCACCAAACTGATTCCGCCCACAGGCTGCAAGGGACGTGCCAAAGAGGACAGCAGATCCATGCCGCGTCCGTTATCTATGAATGAGACGTTAGAGGATGCCTTGGAACGCCACCGCAATGATCTCTATCTGGATCAGCTGAAATGGCTTGATGAGGAAGTTATGTATGAGGAATACATGATGGAAGATGCCGAGTATGTGATTGTTTCCTACGGAAGCTCCGCAAGGATCTGCCGGGATACCATTAAGATGCTCCGTGCAAAGGGATATCCTGTGGGGATGTTCCGTCCCATTACCATCTGCCCCTTCCCGGAAAAACAGATTGCCGGATTCAAAGACAGGGGAATCAAGGGGGTCCTGACTGTGGAAATGGCTATGCCTCCTATGCTTCACTATGATGTGCGCCTTCACCTGGATCAAAACATTCCCTGCAGATTTTATAACCGCTGCGGCGGAAATACGGTGGATGAAAATGAAGCAGCTGAGGCTATGGAAACGCTGATTAAGGAGGTGCAGTAATAATGGAATGTGTATATAAAAGACCGGAATCTCTTACACCCTACCCAATGATGTTCTGCCCGGGCTGCCACCATGCTATTTTAATAAAGCTGGTAGCAGAGGTTCTCGATGAAATGAACCTTAGGGAACGGGCTGTTTTGGCAGCTCCTATTGGATGCGGCGGTATGACGGTGCCTTCCGCCAACTTTGACACTATATTTACTCTCCATGGCCGTGTACCCTCTGCGGGATCTGCCATTAAGAGGCTAAATCCCGAGAGTCTTATCATCTGCTACCAGGGCGACGGGGATGCAGGAGCAATCGGTACGGCCGAGACGGTACATACAGCCCGCCGGGGGGAGGCTGTGACTGTAATCTTTGTCAATAACAGTGTGTTCGGCATGACCGGCGGGCAGGTAGCGCCTACTACGCCTGTTGGGACATGGACGATTACCTCCAAAAAGGGTAACCGCGAGGTGCCCCTGAAACTTCCGGAGATGCTGGCAACCCTGGATGAGCCGGATTATGTAGCCCGCTGTGCGGTGAATAATCCAAAGCACATTATCCAGTGCAAAAAGGCCATCAAGCACGCGTTCGAGCGGCAGCTGGAAGGCAAGTATTCCTTTATTGAGGTGGTAAGCGCCTGTGTTACCACCATGGGTATAAAGGCGGAGAAATCCCCGGAATTTATTGATAAGGTTATCAAAACAGACTTCCCGCTGGGTGAATTCAAGCGGGATGGAAAACGACTGTAAGGAGGTGCACACATGGAAAAATGCATGTATTTTGCCGGAGTCGGCGGACAGGGGCTCCAGGTACTTGGAAAAACCATTGCCGAAGTTGCAAACGAGAAGGGGTTTTACGTAACCTATTCTCCCAAATATGGAGCTGCAAAACGGGGAGGTCTTACCTCCTGCTTTATCACCGTGAGTGATGAACCTATCGGCAACCCCCGGAAGAAGAAACAGGATATCCTTCTGGTAATGGAACCCAGGGCATATCAGCAGTTCCGCCATGACGTAAAGACCGGAGGAGTCATGGTTGTCAACAGCACGCTTATACCTGAAACAGAAGAGCCGGATGAAGGGGTAAAGATGGTGAATACCCCCTTACACGGTGTGTGTGCAAAGCTTGGGAATACGAAGGTGATTAGTTCCGTGGCACTGGGTGCTATTGTAGAACTGCTGACGGATATCTTCCCGGATAAAGAAGTGTTCAAGGAATTTATGCTGCGGCAGCTTTCCAATAAGCCGGAGCTTCTGGAACTTAACAAAAAGGCATTCGAGGCCGGAAATGCCGCTATACAGAAAAACTTAGCATAATATGTTAACTTAACCATACGCAAGGAGGACATTTATGAATCTCAGTCGAATCGAAAGCCCTGTATTCCGCGAGAAAGTAATTACTGCGGAGCAGGCGGCAAGCTACATTAAAGACGGTATGACCGTATCTGTTCCGCATTTTATATGCTATGACAGTCCTGTCAGCACGGCGCGTGCCCTGCTGGGACGCCGGAATACCGGTGAGAAAATTGAAGTCAAATTGATCTCTGCCGCTTCCTGTACCCCGGTAATAGACGAGGATTGGACGAATGCGGGTATGATCAAGAGCTTTATGCCTTATACACAGGCACATTCCAGTGTACGGAAAAGTGCCAACACTGCCGAGGGCGGTCTTAACTTTATGGACTATCGTCTCAGCCTCATTCCTGAATATATCAGAAGCGGTTATCTGGGAGATATTGACGTTGCTCTGGTTTCCGTTGCGGGAATTACAGAGGACGGAAAGCTGAAACCATCCGTATGTGCGGGATATACGCAGACAGTGCTCAACTGTGCCAAAAAGGTAATTTTGGAGATTAATCTTCAGTCTTCCGAGGGTATGTACCGGCTGCACGATGTCTATGAACCCGACGCTCGTCCGGGGCGCAAGCCGATCCCTATCACCAAGGCCACAGATGTAATTGGCTCCCATTTCTATACCTGTGACCCGGATAAGGTTTTAGGGGTTGTAATTACAGATGAACCCCTGTTCCTCAGTCCTATGTGGTATCCTCTGACTGCTGATGCGGCCCCTCCGGAGGTTAAACAGATTGCGAAAAACTTCGTTAATTTCCTTCAGATAGAGGTTGCGGAGGGCAGGATGTCCGAGAAGCTTCCCCCCATTCAGACCGGAGGAGGAATGGTTGCCGGTACGGTTCTGCGTGAAATGGGCAAGCATTTTAAAGGTATGGAAATGTATACGGAGGCAGTTTTGGAGGACGCCATGGATATGGTGCGCGAAGGCAGCATTGACTTTATTTCCACTGCAGGGTTTGGCTGTGCCGGTGATACAACCGACCATATTCTGAAACATCCTGAGGAGTATGAAGGGAAGCTGATGGTACGCCCGGTTGAGATTTCCAATAATCCCGAAGTCATCCGCAGACTTGGTCTTATCACTATGAATAATATCGTAGAAGCGGATATTTACGGAAACATCAACTCCAGCCATGTAAATGGCACCAGTGTCATCAGCGGTATCGGCGGCGCACTTGACTTCGCGCAGAATGCCGGGCTGCCCTGTTATTTTACACTGTCTACTGCCAAAAAAGGTGCGCTGTCCTGCATCGTGCCTTCCTGCTCACATATAGATATCACAGAACATGAGCCATGTATTATTGTCACAGAATACGGTGTGGCGGACCTCCGCAATAAATCACCCAAGCAGAGAGTGGCGGAGATGGTGCGCATCGCACATCCAGATTACCGCCCAATGCTGCAGGAGTACTATGATCGCGCACTGGAATCCTGCGGTCCGGACAAGGCACATACGCCTGTCCTGCTGGAGGAACTTGGAGCCTGGCACATCAGCGCCCGCGACAACGGCAGCATGCTTCAGAAGGATTGACCCCACTGACCGTTTTCGTTTCTTTGGCAGAGCTTAACGTATACCTCCATTTAAGTTTTTGAGTTTCGCAATATAAGCTGGGAGAAAGCGGTCTTTTAGTTTTTCTGCCCCCAACCGCCCTGCCGCACTCCTGGTACAATGCCTATGTACCGGGGATATGAAAGATTGGGGTAATCAGCGGCAGACGGCGGTGCTATTATTGACATGTCTATTCCAAAATTAATCATATAAAGAGTCTTTTATACTGCAACAGTGTAGGGGACTCTTATTCCTAATTGCTGGGGGAGCTATAAACCTGTGGGAACTTATTCATAAATGTGTCAAACTTATTTTAAAACTCAAACTATATAATTACAAAAATAAAAAGATTTGCTAATGACTTATAAACCTTGTTGCAATCCCTTTAAATAAGACAAAATTCTGCTTAATTATTAACAAAATGCCAATATATGGTGTTACAATATGCCTATCTCAGGGAGCTATTTCCGGAGAAATAGGATGAATTACTAAAGGAGAAGGGGATATGAGGAGAAAACAATTATTGGCATTGGGATGTGCATTGGCACTGTGTATTTCCGGGTTGGTACCCGGCACCGGTGGAAGGATAGTTAACGCTTCCGCAGCCGCAAGTACGGAAAGCAAAGAGGGGGAAACCGGTAAGGAGAAAGTGAATTCGGATACAGCGGCTGAACCGTCGGGTGAAGAAAAGAAAGAGCAGAAGGAAGAGGGACAGAACCAGGATAAGAAAGAGAATACAAAAGACACAGATAAAGAAAAGCAGGATACCAATAAAACAGATGCCTCAGATACGAAAGGTAAAGATAACAAATCAGAAAATGAAAGTGCTGATTCGGAGACAAAAAATACAGAAGAGATGAATAAAGACAAAGACTTATCAGATAAAGAAGTGACGGAGGAAAGTACAGAAAACAGTTCTGCAGTATCAATTTTTAAACAGGAGAAAGGTGACGGAAAGGAGAACAGGGAGTATGTAAAAGAAGACCTTTTGGATGTCAGTCTTGGATATGATAAGTTAGAACTTGAGGTAAACAAAGAATTTGAGATAACGCTCAAGGTATCAGGGGGAGAGCCTCCTTATAGAATTGAAGGCTACGCCGGACCAGATTGGCTGAAGGTTGAGGGTATTACGATTTCAGGTAAACCGCCGAAAGCCGGCGTTTATGTATTATCCTATAGTGTAATTGATTCAAAGGGAAAGGTTTCCTGGGGATTAGACTCCCAAATTGTGGTGGGAGGAGGAGACGACAGCATGCCAAAGGTTAAATTAGCTGCTGATGAGGATGATATGACGGTGGTACTAGGTGAGAAATTTAGATTTCCCATCGAGATATCCGGAGGCGCTGCGCCTTACACTATAAAAATATATAGTGCTCCGGAGTGGGTAAGGCTTGAGAATAATGCAATCGTCGGAAAGGCCACGGAGCTTTCGGAGGGGTATGGTTTTGGAATCAGCGTGGTAGATGCCAACGGTACAGAGAGTGAGATGCTGCCTTGTGCCATCAAGGTTGTCAAAGAAAAGCAAGACCGGGATAAGGACAAAGAAAAAGACAAAAAGGACGAAAAAACCATTGAAGCATCTAAGGATAAAAAGGAAAGTACCAAAGATAATAAAGAATCCTCCAACACCACTAATGCAGTAAAAACTGGGGATACAGCTCCCATTGCTATCCTGGTTGTTGTTCTTATTGCCGCGGGGATCGGCATTGTGATATTTACGAAGAAGAAGAAAAAGGATAACGATCAATAGGCAAATCGAAAGGCAGAGCCGCCGGCTCTGTCTTTTTGTTTGCAGTACTGGGGGTGGTAAACCTATCCATGCGTGATACCTGGCGGATATTGCAGGTTATCTCTTCGTATTTACATCTTAGCAGTCTCTCTATTGCAAAAGCAGAGGAAAGAAAATATAGTACAGAAAAGGCAAACAAGAAGGGAGCCCGCGGGATGAAAGAAATGATGAAAGTAGAACACCTGAAAAAATATTTTAAGGAGGCAAAGGCAGTGGATGATATCAGCTTTGCCGTAGAAAAGGGAGAGCTGTTCGGTTTCCTGGGGGTGAATGGGGCCGGGAAATCTACCACGATCCGAATGCTCTGTACCCTGTCTGCCCCTACGGAGGGCCGGGTGACTGTGGAGGGACTGGAACTTGGGAGGGACAATGAAGAGATCAAACGCCGCATTGGTGTTGTATATCAGAATAATTGCCTGGACGCTCTTCTTACAGTCAAAGAAAACCTATGGATACGGGGCGCTTTGTACGAGAAGGACAAAAGAAAACTGCGCAAAAGCCTGGACACTGTCTGCGAGGCTCTGGAATTGGGTGATGTGCTGAAGCAGCCCTTTGGAAAGCTCTCCGGGGGACAGCAGCGCCGGTGCGAGCTTGCCCGGGCGCTTCTCCATACCCCTGATATTTTGTTTCTGGATGAACCGACCACCGGCCTGGATCCATCCGCAAGAAAAAGTGTCTGGAGCATCATTCACAGTCTGCAGAAGGAGATGAACATGACAGTTTTCTTAACCACTCATTATATGGAGGAGGCGGCAAAAGCAGATCACATTGCAATAATAGATCGGGGACATCTGATACAGTATGGCACACCTTTTTTTCTGAAGAAAAAGTTCGCAAAAGACAAGCTGCGGCTGTTCCCCAGGGAAGATGCCGTACAAAAAATTCTGGAGGAGCTGGATAAACTGCAGATCCGGTATCGGCAGAAGGAGGGGCTGATCACGGTCCCTCTTGACTCTACGATGTCTGCCCTTCCTATTGTAGAGAAGTATCAGGGAATGCTTTTGGGGTTTGAAGTAGTGCAGGGAACCATGGATGATGTTTTTTTACAGGCAGCAGGGGAGGAGACAGTCTATGCGTAAATATCTGAGTCTTACAAAGAGAAATTGTCTGGTATTTTTGAGGGACAGGTCAGCGGTATTCTTCTCACTGTTATCAATGATGATTGTTTTAATGCTCACGGGTGTGTTTCTGGGGAATATGAATGTGGAGAATATAACAGAACTCCTTGCCCAATATGGAACAGCCCGAAACTCTGCCCTGGACAGGGAGAATGCCCTCCATCTGGTTCAGTACTGGACGCTTGCCGGAATTATGATAGTAAATGCGGTTACAGTCACTTTAACGGCAGTGGGAGTTATGGTTCACGATGCGTCGGAAAACCGCCTGGACAGCTTTTACACTGCCCCGGCAGGAAGAAATATGCTGGCTCTGTCATACGTGACATCTGCTGCAGTCATCGGCACATTCTTCTGTCTGCTGACGCTGGGGGCAGCACTTGCTTATATTTGGATAACCGGGGGCTCCCTTCTGTCTTGCGGCACACTGGGTCAGGTTATGGTGTATATTTTCTTAAATGTCTGTATCTATGCGGTAATCATGTTCCTGGCAGCTCTGTTTGTTAAGAGCACCAGTGCCTGGTCAGGGATTGCTACCATTGCAGGCACACTGGTGGGATTCCTGGGGGCAGTCTATATTCCCATGGGTTCTTTGCCGGAAGGAGTGACCAGGATTCTCCGGTATACACCTGTCCTTCACGGGGCATCGCTGATGCGGGGAGTCTTTTGCAGGGAGGCATTGAGCACAGCCTTTGCAGGGATACCCACTGCTGTAACGGAACAATATAAAGAATATATGGGTATCACCATAAAAATGCCGGGAGGAGAGGCCGCCGTAAGTTTCCAGATCCTGTTTCTGTGCATTTGTGGTATAGTAGCATTAGCCGCAGCGGCGTGGCTGGTTAGGCGGAGGAAAAGCAGTGACAGGTGACTCTGTGCAGCATCTGGATGGAAAGGAACCGCAGAATGAAAATTACGATCCTAGATACCGGTCCCGGGGAAGAGGAAGAAATTATACTGAAATGTCACAGAATAGATGACAGTCTTATGAACCTTATGAATCATTTTAAGCAGGGGGATACCAAGCTGAATGTCTACCGTGACGGTGAGATTTACCGGATAGCACCTGGAGAGATTTATTATTTTGAGTCTGTAGACCAGAAGGTATTCGCATACTGCAGGACTCAGGTTTATGAGACAAAGAGTAAGCTGTATGAGCTGGAGAGAGAACTGCCTCAGCATGATTTTCTGCGGGCAACTAAATCCTCGATCTTGAACCTGAACAAGATAAAAAGCCTGACACCGGCATTCGGCGGGCGTTTTGAAGCGGTGCTGAACAATGGGGAAAAGGTGATTATATCCAGGCAGTATGTGGGGAGCTTAAAAGAGAAGCTGGGCTTATAGGAGGACAGACAGAATGAGTCATATAATAAAACGAATACAGAACATGCTGGCTATGTTTTTTCGGATTACCACAGGAATTGTGTTAGTAACTGCTGTTTATATTGGTGTCTTCTGGGGATCCGGCAGCGAGATAGAAGTAAATATTCTGTGGCAGATTCTTATAGTATCAGCCCTCTGTACACTGGGGAGCCTTTTGATTCCCTGCGAGGCAGAGAAGGAGGTATCCAAGAGAAGTATGTTTGTGCGGATGATTCTTTATTTTATCTATGTGAATGCGGTTGTTCTGGGCTGCGGTCTGTGGTTCGCATGGTTTTTCCCTTCCAGCCCCCGTATGCTGGCTGGCATGGAGGTATGCATCATTGCGGTATTTGCTGCTGTGACAGCGGTAAGTTATTTTTCCGCTTACAGGATGGCAGAGCAGATGAACCAGAAACTGCGGGAGAGAAAGGGAGAATAATACGGAGTTTGCTATAGGGTTAACCTATAGCAAAACATAGAGTATATGTATTAACACTTTTCCTATTAATATTGTATGATATATCCATCGAGAGAAAACAAAGAGAAAGTTTCCAGATGGAGGTATATGATATGAGTAAAAAAACTAGAGCAGACAGATCGTTCAAATTTGAGACCTTACAGCTTCACGTAGGCCAGGAACAGGCGGATCCGGCGACGGATGCCAGGGCGGTGCCCATTTATCAGACGTCGTCCTTTGTGTTCAGGAACAGTGAGCATGCGGCGGCAAGATTCGGTCTTTCCGATGCGGGCAATATCTATGGTAGATTAACAAACCCGACAGAGGAAGTATTCGGAAAAAGAATTGCGGCTCTGGAGGGAGGCACAGCGGCTTTGGCGGTGGCGTCGGGAGCAGCGGCAATTGCCTATGCAATAGAGAATATTGCCCAGGCAGGGGATCATGTGGTGGCTGCAAAAAATATTTACGGGGGAACCTATAATTTTCTTGCCCATACCATTAAGCAGTACGGTGTTTCCACCACCTTTGTGGATATTTTCAACGACACCGAGGTGGAGGCGGCCATTCAGGACAATACAAAACTGGTATTTATTGAAACTTTAGGCAACCCCAATTCCGATGTGGTTGATATAGAAAGAATCGCTGAAATTGCCCACGCTCACAGGATTCCTCTTATTGCAGACAATACATTTGCCACTCCGTATCTGGTGCGGCCTATTGCGTACGGGGCAGATATTGTAGTACACTCAGCCACGAAATTTATCGGAGGACACGGCACCACCATCGGGGGTGTCATTGTCGACAGCGGAAAGTTTGACTGGGAGGCTTCCGGAAAGTTCCCTTCTCTGGTGGAACCGAATCCGAGTTATCACGGAATCAGCTTCACAAAAGCAGTGGGAGCGGCTGCCTATGTAACGAAGATCCGGGCAATTCTTCTTCGGGATACCGGCGCGACACTTTCTCCCTTCCACGCCTTCCTTTTCCTCCAGGGTCTGGAAACCTTATCCCTGCGGGTGGAGCGCCATGTGGAAAATGCACTGAAGGTTGTAGACTATCTGAGCCAACATCCCCAGGTAGAGGCGGTGCACCACCCTTCGGTGACAGAAGATCCAAAACAGAAGAAATTATATGCAAAATACTTCCCAAACGGGGGCGGGTCCATTTTCACCTTTGAGATTAAAGGGGATGATACAAGGGCAAAGGAATTTATCGACCAGCTGGAATTGTTCTCCCTCCTGGCAAATGTGGCGGATGTGAAATCATTGGTGATTCATCCGGCTTCTACCACACATTCCCAGATGTCGGCAGAAGAGCTTGAGAAATCCGGGATTAAGCCCAACACCATACGGCTTTCCATAGGGACGGAGAATATAGATGATATTTTGGAAGATCTGGAGGAAGCCTTCCGGGCGATTGGGGAATAAGTGGTTCTGACAGGAAAAGACTGTACGCCGCTTAGGAATGATGGTAAAGTATTGCTGTAACCAATAGAAAAGGGAAGAAATCTCTTTTGGGAGGCACATTATGACTTTACAGCAGTTAAAATATATTATAGCTGTGGCGGACGCAGGTTCTCTGAATAAGGCGGCAAATGCGCTCTTTATCTCTCAGCCCAGTCTGTCTGCGGCAGTAAAGGAATTAGAAGAGGAAATCGGAATCACACTTTTTCACAGAAGCAACCGGGGAATTGTAGTAACCGCAGAGGGAAATGAATTCCTTGGCTATGCCAGGCAGATGATGGAACAATACCGCCTTATAGATGAACGCTTTATAGAGAAAAAGCAGGGGAAAAAGAAATTTTCAGTCTCCATGCAGCACTACTCATTTGCCGTCAAGGCTTTTGTGGAACTTGTAAGGCAGTTTGGGATGGACGAATATGAATTTGCGGTCCATGAGACAAAAACTTATGAAGTTATAGAAAATGTCCGGAATTTTTACAGCGAGATAGGAGTTATCTACCAAAATCCCTTTAACGAAAAGGTCCTGAATAAAATGCTGCGTGAGAGGGAGCTGGAATTTGTCCCTCTCTTTGACTGCCGGGTGTATGTATATCTCTGGAAGGGCAATCCTCTGGCAGCCAAAGAAAAGATTTCCATGAAAGATCTGGAGGACTATCCCTGCCTGGCTTTTGAACAGGGAGAAAACAATTCCTTTTATCTGGCAGAGGAGGTTCTGAGTACTTACGAGTACAAGCGCCTGATAAAGGCAGATGACAGGGCGACGTTTCTGAATCTGATGATGGAGCTGAATGCGTATACGCTCTGTTCCGGAATTATCTGTGCGGAGCTGAATGGAGGGGATTATACGGCAGTGCCCCTGGACAGAGAGGAGACTATGACCATTGGGTACATAAAGCGAAAGGGGATTCCTTTGAGCAGGATGGGGAGGCTGTATGTTGAGGAGCTGGGGAAGTATGGAATCCCCCTCCCGCCGCAGGATTTTACGCATCCGGTTATGGGAAGGGGAAGCGGTTTTAGTGCTGGGGGTTAGACTAGTTTGTAGTTAATATGGTTTTGGCTGAAAAGGTCTGTCATGGTTTTGCTGCATTCTTTATCTGTGATGAGGCGGTAGATGTCTTTTGCGCTGCAGACGGAGAGAATGGTGGTTTTATTCATTTTGGAGCTGTCTGCTAACAGGATGGATTTATCGCAGGATTTTAGTATCTGGCGGCGCAGCATGACTTCTTCGTCAAAATAGTCTGTCACCTCAAGCTTTGCGTTCAGCCCGGCACAGCTGATGAAGGCTTTGTCCGCATGAAAATCCTTTAACAGTTCAATGGTGTGGTGGCCGTAGCTCATATAATCATCCTTGCGTATCCAGCCTCCCAGAAAGAAGACTTTTTCAAAATTACTGTCTTTTAGTATCTCTACCACGCGGAAGGACATGGTGATAATAGTCAGTGTCTGTAAAAGTTCGGGCCGGCCGGTAAGAACTTTTGCCAGTTCCTGCATGGTGGTGCCGCTTTCTATTATGACAGAATCGCCCGGCCTTATCATGCTGCAGGCAGCTTCCGCGATGGCCTTTTTTTTCTCCAAATTCTCTGCATATCTTATATCATATGATTTTTCACTGCCCGTACTCACCTTTGGGGCTACCCCGCCGTGGATTCTTATAATCAAATCCTGTTCATCCAGGGACTCGATATCTTTCCGGACTGTCTCAGCAGAAACGGAGAAGAACTCCGCCAGTTCGTTTATGGTTGTCACAGGCGAACGCTGGATCACATCTAACATTTTTTCTCTTCTCACATCAATTTTATTACTAGACTGCATGACTTCTCCTTATATTCCAGTACGTTAAAAATATCCGGGTATACCCCTAAAATAGACACAGGGGCGCTTTTTACTGTATGCCCTTGGCGGGCATGGGACATTTTCCGTATGATAAAGTATATCATAGAAAGCGGCCTGCAACAATGTCAAACATGCATGAATACAGCTATATATCGGTTTCCTCCCGGACTTCCAGGAAGTCATTGGAGGGGCCGGTTGTTTTGCGGAACAGAAGCTCGTCACTCCCGGCAGCCACATAATCCCGAAAGGTTCCTATATGTTCATAGCCATGCCGTTTATAGAAACGTACGGCGCCCTCGTTAAAAGAAGCCGCAAAAACAAAGACATTGGGATGTTTTTTAAAGATAAGAGTTTCCGCAAAGGATAAGATCTTGCTTCCTATCCCCAGTCCCTGAAATTGGGGATCAACGCAGAAGGAGCGGATAAATCCTTTCAGGTTGCCGTGCATTTCTAAAAGGATGCAGCCGGCAATCTCATCCCCGCAGTAAGCGACATATAGTTCACCGGAGGAGTCCCGTACCTTTCCCATTGTATAGTCGTAGGTCCGGCCGAGGCTGACCCATGGTTCATTCTGACTTAAAAGAGCCGCGCTTTTAGCAAATTCCTGATCCGTAGCAGCCATACGGATATACATCCGTTTGTTACACATTTTTATACCTTCTTTCTTTGTTATATAAATAATACAGCTATCTTGTAAAAAACATAGGAGATCCACTGGGAGCCAATGGAAAGACAGGTAACCATACTGGCGCCTTCCGGAAATTCAAAGCCTACACTTTGCCCTAACGAGGTCATAACAGGAGCATAATCCGAAGAAATCAACAGGATAACGGCCATAAACAGGGTACCGATGAGCCAGCCCCGGAATACATTCCCGTTGCAGGGAACAACGGCCCATACAATAAAGAAAGCGAGTCCGCTTAATTCAGCCAGGGGGAGGGTTACATTTCCGGGGATAATAACTGCTAAAAGGAGAGTGGTAGGGATGAGCAGCAGCGAGGTGGCAATGATGGAGGGATGTCCCACTACCACGGCAGCGTCCAGACCAATATACAAAGACCTTCCTTTAAACCGTTTCTGCATGAACTGGGAAGCCGCCGCGGATATGGGCATCAGTCCTTCCATGAGAACTCCAATCATTTTGGGAAGCAGATACATGGCGGCACTGGTTACCATAGCTGTATTCATAACTGTAGAGGCATCTGTCCGGGCGATAATAGCCAGAAGTGCGCCTATAATGAGGCCGAGAACACAGGGTTCCCCTAGCACCCCAAGTTTTTTCTGGGTTTTTTCAGGGGTCCAGTCAATTTTATTAAGAACTGGTATCTTATCTATCAGTTTATTCAGAGGGATACCAATCAGTGCCCATCCGGTGGACTCAATGTGAGGAATAGAGATACCAGGTATACCAAAAAATTTTTCCACATAGGGCTGCGAATAATCGGCGATTTTAAAGATGACAGCCATGGAGATGCAGGCGGTAACCACGGCTAGGATCATATTGCCGCTGATCAGATACAGGGCTCCTCCGATAAACAGCGGCTGCCAGTAGTTCCAGATATCTACATCCAGGGTCTTAGTAAAGCCTGCGATAATCAAAAGTATGTTCATCACAAATACGGACACCAAAATCACAGGAACCACAGCTCCGCTTGACCAGGCAATGCTGGCAGCTATGGGCCAGCCAACATCTACAGCCGTCAGTTTGAAACCATAAACATCAACTAATTGGTTGATAACTACCATAAGGTTATCCGCAAGGAGTGAGATTACGAGGTTAATTCCGATAAAGCCTATTCCTACCGTGATTCCCGCTTTAAATGCTTTCCCCGGTTTAAGACCAAAGATAAGTCCCAAAATAAGAATGATGACAGGCATGAAGACTGAGGAACCGGCGTCCATTATAAAATTAATGACTTGAATAAACATATGTATACCCTCCTCCTATTTTAGTTTTGAAACAATCTCCTCCAATACCGTGTCACAGCCGATTCCGGTAATGAGGGAAATTGCATTTACAACTTCTACGGGGTAATCGCCCCCCAGATAAGTGGTAGAGACAATCAAATCAATTCCATCCAGATTAGAGTCAATGGAAGTGGGGGTACAGCGCCTGGTCTGTACATTCAGTCCTGCTGCAGTACAGGCCTCAATGACCCGGTTCTCTGCCACTGCCGAAGTGATGCCGCCTGTTCCACACACAAACAATACATGTTTCATAAGATAATCCTCCTTTAAAATTTGTAAAAAACCAAGTATTTATTTGGATAGTATCATTAAAATTGGATAAAGTCAATAATTTATTGTAAAAACAAAGAAAAATAATTGGCGTGCTTTAGTCAATATGACATTATGAAATGAGAAAATAAGATGGAAATGGTATAATGTGTATTAAAAGTTCCCTAACGATAGGGAAACTGTTTGGTATTTTAAATATAAAATGCGGATGATATAGTGTAGATGTAAACAAGATGCACATCTGCAAGGGGACAACCTAAGGAGAGACGCGTATGGAGAATCTGAATAAGAGGCAGCTGGAGTTTGTCAGACTGCTGCTGGAGGAAAAAGAGTACAGGTCTATTCAGTATTTTGCACAAAAACTGGAAGTATCTGATAAGACGCTGCAGGAGGATCTGAAGACCATTCGGGGGGAACTGAAGCTGTACGGAGCGGGAATTCTTGCAAAAACCGGAAAGGGGATTCTTGCGGACGAAGGGATCAGGCATAACATGGATCTGCTCAATCATCTGCATGCAGGGAACCAGCCCCGGAAGTGGAACTCGTCAGAGCGCCGGAATAACATACTGAAAAATCTCCTGCTTCATTCCGGAACTGCCACCTCTGTACAAAAGCTCTCAGATTCCTACTATGTAGGAAAAGCGAGTATCGTAAATGATCTCAAGTATGTAGAGGAGTGGATTGCACCGTATCATTTATCCCTGGTGAAGAACAAAAAAGGCACACAGATTGCCGGCAGGGAAAAGGACATCCGGGAGGCCATCACTGCAGTGATCCATCTGGACGAGGTAACACTGCAGAATCTTCTGGAGATCTTTCAGCCGGAAGAAATTGCATTTGTGGAGGCTCTTTTGGAAGACCTGAAACTGGATACCAGCGACATCTATTATAAAAACCTGCTCACACACATTCTTATCTGCATCCAGAGAGTCAGAAGCGGAAGAAAGGTGCGTACAGCCCAGAGAGAAACCGTATTCAGTGCAAAGGCGGCAAGGCAATACCAGAGGGCAGAGAATATTTCTGCAAAGATCAAGGAACGTTACGGTATTAACATTGGGGAGGATGAAACCTTCTACATATACCAGTATATCAGTTCCCTGGGCACAGTGGATGAGACACCTGGGTGGGGCGGGGAATCGGACAGCAAAAGTGATGAGGTTGCGGCTGTGCTGACAGAATATATGACAGATATTCTGGATATGGAGGTTCGCAATGAGGACATGCTTCTACAGGGTCTTATGATGCATATCAGACCTCTGCTGAACCGCCTGGAGTACAACATAAAGATTGCTAATCCGCTGTTGGAGGAGATGCAGATGAGTTACCCGCAGATGGTGGGCATCTGCCAGATTGTATGCGGCATGATCTGTGAGAGATATGGGCTGAAGGAAATCAGCCTGGATGAGATTGCGAATATTGCGACTTATTATCAGACACTTATGGTGAAGCAGACTTCTCTGGTGAATGTTCTGGTGGTATGCCACAGCGGTTACGGCACCTCACAGCTGCTGAGCGCAAGGCTGCAGCAGGAATTCCCAAACTTTAACATCCTGGACGTGATTCCCTCCAGAAAGCTTAGCTCTTTTGATTTAAAACAGGCGGATCTGGTAATCTCCACAGTCCCTGTGGATGCTGCGGCAGTCCCCTATCTGGTAGTGTCCTCTTTTTTGACCAATCGGGATATCAGCGCTATAAGAAATAATGTGTATCTCCGGGAACAGAGAGTAAAGATTAATTACGGATTACTGGAAAGTCTGCTTCCGGGAGGACACATAACCTTTGGAAACTGGAACGGCGCCAGAGAAAGAGGGCGAAAGATATGCGAAGCTTACCTTCTGCCTCAGTGCCTGGCGGTGGTCTGGAAGGGACGTAAGGATAAGACCGAAGTATTTTTAACCATTGACAGGGACAACAAGATGCTGAGACTGGACCTGCTGCCCGGAAAGGCGGAGGAGCAAAAAGAACTGTTCCGGGAGCTTTACCGCCTTTCTTTAGAGGAAGTTAATCTACGGACACTTATGCAGTGCAGGTCACAGGAGGAAGTTCAAAAATATCTCAGGCAGGGGGTGTGCAAAAAATGAAGGATCAGTCAATTCTTCCGGAAGAGAATATAATCCTTGAAAGCGGCTGCCTGTCGAAAGAGGATGTGATTGCCTGTGCTGTGGGACTTGTTCTGAGAAATTGCAGCGAAATGGAGAAAGAGAAGCTGGAACAGGAAATATGGGAACGGGAGCGACTGGCTTATACAGGGATTGGCAGCCATATTGCCCTGGTCCATGCAGAATCAGTTACTGTCCATTGTCCGGTGACCGCGTGTATCAGGCTTAAAGAATATGTGGACTGGGCCCCGGGGAAAGCCTATCCTCCCCAGCATAGGATGGTGAAACTTGTTTTTGTATTTGCAGTACCAAAAGAAGAATGCCCGGAGACAGAAACTTTAAAGGATATGGTACGCAGGCTGGGGAAAAAGGAAACCGTGGAAAGGCTAATGCATGCAAAACAAAGCCGGGAGATTATGGGAATATTTCAGTAGAGGAGGATAATTATGGTAAGAGAAAAGGTAACAATAATTTCAAAGGAAGGTCTGCATGCACGCCCTGCGGACACCCTCATTAAACTTGCGAATCAGTTTGTCTCAAAGATAGAGATTGTGTGTGGGGAGGATAAAACAATTAATGCAAAGTCTATTCTGCATGTGCTGGGAGCAGGCATTGACTGTGGGGCAGAGGTTGAAGTGGTCTGCAACGGTGAGGATGAGCAGGAGGCCAGTAAAACAATTGTCCAGGCAATAAAAGACGGTCTGGATGAGTAAAGAGGATTGGGGTGAATCTATGCAGGGAACAGGAGTATCTAAGGGACTGTGCCTGGCGAAGGTAATTGTATTAAAGGAAAGCCCGATTCCACTGGACGGCACATGGAAAGGATATGAAGAGGAAAAAAGACTATTTCTAAGTGCGGCAAAGGATATCTATGAAAAAACAAGAACGCTGGCCGAAAAAACCAGACAGTCCATTGGAAAGGAAGAGGCTGCTATCTTCGAGGCTCACTGCTCCATCCTCAGGGATGAAGAACTGATTCGTCCCATCGTGGAGGAGATGCAAAAGGGAAAAACAGCAGTCAGAGCAGTCGAAGAGGTTATAGAAGGGCATGTTCGTACCTTTCAGGGAATGGAAAATGAATATATGCGGCAGCGTGCTGGTGACCTTCTGGATCTTAAGGTACAGCTGCAGAGGTGTATTTTAGGTATTTCAATGCCGGATCTGAGTGAACTGAAAGAGGATGTGGTCATTATTTCCAGGGATATTCCCCCTTCGGTTACCGGAAGTATGGATTTGGACCATGTAGCCGGTATGGTAATGGAAGGAGGGGGAAGGACCTCCCACACGTCGATACTTGCCAGAACTTTGGAAATTCCGGCTGTGGTAGGAGTCAAAGGGATTTTAGATTATGCCAAGACCGGGGTTCTCGCGGCAGTGGACGGGGAGCTGGGGAAAGTATATCTCAACCCCTCCAAAGAGACTTGCCGGGAGTTCCGGGATAAGATTGCCCGGGAAAAAGAGAGAAATGAGGAAAGGCAGAGGCTGGTCAAACTGCCGTGCCGGACCGAAGACGGGCAGGAGATAACACTGTATGGAAATATCGGGACACCTGGGGAGACGGAAAGGGCTGTGCGCTGCGGTGCAAAGGGGATTGGGCTTTTGCGGTCTGAGTTCCTGTATCTCTCAAGGAACAGGATTCCCCAGGAAGAAGAACAGTACCAGGTATACGCCGGTGTACTGGAAGCTATGGGGGATGCTCCGGTTATCATCCGTACGCTGGACATAGGGGGGGATAAGGAAGTGCCTGCCCTGGGACTGGAAAAGGAGGAAAATCCATTTCTGGGGCTTCGGGCCATCCGCCTGTGCAGGGCGGAGCAGGAGTTATTTAAGACCCAGATAAGGGCACTGCTCCGTGCTTCGGAAAAAGGAAATCTTCACATTATGTTTCCCATGATTTCTTCTCTGGAAGAATTGAGGTGGGCCAAAGAAACCGTTGGACAGTGCCGGGAACAGCTGATCAGAGAAGGCGTTGCAGTAAAAGATAAGATTCCTATGGGGATTATGGTTGAAATTCCCTCAACAGCCGTTATGGCTGAGGCCTTTGCAGAGGAATGCGATTTCTTCTCCATCGGTACAAACGACCTGATCCAGTACACTCTGGCAGTGGACAGGGGAAATGACAGGGTTTCCCAGCTGTATTCTTTTTACCACCCCTCGGTTCTCCGGTTAATCCGGCATGCCATTGAGGGAGCTCATGAAAAAGGGATTTTGTGTGGAATGTGCGGGGAGGCTGCCGGGGATAAAAAGATGATTCCTCTTCTGATTGGTCTGGGTCTGGATGAGTTCAGCATGTCTCCAGGTTCGCTGCTGGATGCCAGGAAATTAATCCGAAGGCTCGACAGCAGTGAGTGCAAAGCGCTGGCAGGGCAGATCACAGGGCTGAAAACGGCGGCAGAGATTGAGCAGCTTCTGGACGGATACCTGAAGAAGAAAGAGGAGGAGCATGAACAAGAACTATAAATCTATTTTTTTGTCAGATATTGACGGGACCCTGTCGGATCACAATTTTTACATCCATCCGAAGGTGATAGCCGCGGCTGCAGATTATATGGATTCCGGGGGTATCCTGGTATTAAGCACGGGACGGGCGCCTGTTGCCACAGAGCAGGTGGCAAGGCTCATGAATATTACACATCCCTGCATCGTATACAGCGGAGCCGGAATCTATGATTTTATCCAGGGCAAACTGCTGTGGAGCAGCCCTATGGGGGAAGAAGTTCTGGCGGCAGTGCAGTATGTGCTGGAGCAGTATACGGATGTAAGTGTCCAGGTCTTTACAGATGATGAGATCTATCTGCTGCAAAGCAATGACATCCTGGACCAGAAGGCAGTGAGGGCAGAGCGGGGGATCCGTATCCCGGAGGTATCCCTTGTAAAAGGCAGGATATTAAAGATACTGCTGACCGGAGCCGATGCGGTGGCTTTAGAGACATGCGGAACATGGCCCGTCTGGAAGGGGACAACTTATAGATTTGCCAGCCGGCATTTTGTGGAAATTGTCTCGGATCATACGGACAAAAGCGTAGCTATGGCAGAGCTTTTGCGGTTGTATGACATGAATCCGGGGCAGACATTTGCAGCGGGGGATGCAATGACCGATTATACTATGCTGGCCTGCAGCAGGTATTCCTTTGTACCGGCCAATGCCCCGGAAAAACTGAAAAAAACCGGAAGCAGGATCATTGAGGTACCCGAGCAGGGAGGCATGGCAGCAGCGTTTCAGCTGGCGCAGGAATATAACGAAAAAGGAGAGATATTATGGGAAGAACAGTAAAATTAATGGTGGCCTGTGGATCAGGTATAGCAACATCAACGCATGCAGCGTCGATGGTACAGGAATATATGGAGGAACGGCACATTCCCGTATCCATTATGACATGCAGCGTACAGGACCTTGCAAACCGGTTAAGCGGATGTGATGTGATTCTGAGTACAGCTCAGGTTTCCTTTGAATCCGGGCTGCCTGTGTTTAATGGTGTGCCCCTGCTGACAGGAGTGGGGGATGATGAGCTGCTGGAAGAGCTGGCAGCCAAGATTCTGGAAATCTCGAATACAGCTGTTTAAAAGGAAAAGGAAAGGAGAAAGCGTTTATGGTTGATGTGATTACTAAAGTAACAAGTGCGCTGACAAGTCTGGGGGCATCGGTGTTAATACCCATTTTCATCTTTATTATGTGTATGGTGTTCGGCGCAAAGTTCAAAAAATCTTTGATGGCAGGGCTTACCTTTGGTGCCGCTTATATAGGGCTGAATCTGATCATAGGCCTGCTCATCTCTACTGTGAGTCCGATGGTAGATATTATGGTGGAGAACTGGGGAATTAAAAATGATATTTTAGATGTGGGCTGGGCGGTTGGATCTGCCATTGCATACAGCACCACCTGCGGAGCTTTGATTATCCTAGTTTCCCTTGGAGTTAATATTTTAATGCTGTCAACTAGACTCACGAAGACGTTAAATGTGGATATCTGGAATTTCTGGAATCACGCGTTTACCGCATCCGTAGTGTATATCATTTCTGGAAATTTAATTGTCGGATTGATTGCGGGCGGAATTCATGCGGCGTTCTGTCTGGTGATGGCAGACCGGACGGCAAAAAGAGTCCAGGCATTTTACAATGTGCCGGGCGTGTCTATCCCTCACGGGTGGGCAGTAACCAGTGTACCAATTATAGCCGGAGTGAACTGGCTGCTGGACCGTATACCCGGAGTTAAGAATATCAACTGGGACGAAAAACATATTCAGGAAAAATGGGGAATTTTTGGAAGTCCTCTTGTACTGGGAACGGTTCTGGGGCTGATTCTGGGGTGCCTGGCCGGATATTGGAGTGATATCCCTCTGCTGCTAAGCTCTGCCATATCCATTGGCGCGGTTATGATGATTATACCTAAATTTATAGCCTTGTTTATGGAGTCTCTGACCGTAGTTTCAGATGCGGCTAAGAAGTTTATGAAAAAGCATTTCGGAGATCGGGAGTTTTATGTAGGCTTGGATTCTGCCATCCTTATCGGGCACCCAACTACAGTAGCCGCGGGAATAATCCTGATTCCGGTTGTTCTGGTACTGGCAGTGATCCTTCCGGGCAACCGGGTGCTTCCCTTCGGCGATCTGGCATCCCTGGCTTACTTTGTAGCTTTGGTTCCCTGTCTCAGCAAGGGAAATCTTTTCCGCTCTCTGATCTGCGGGATTGTAATCATGAGCGTGGTAATGCTTATCTGTACAAGCTTTGGTTCCTCAATGACCACCATGGCAGTACAGGCGGGATATACCATTCCTGACGGGGCAGTTAACATCACCGCACTTTCGGCAGGTAACTGGCTGACTTGGATCCTGTCAAAAATCGCAGCTATTTTTTAAAATGGCGGGCAAGGCTTTGATATAAAAAGGAGGAAACCATGAAAGCAGCAGTATATTACACCAATGCAGATGTCCGGGTAGAGGAAATGCCTAAACCGACAGCAGGGGAGGGAGAAATTGTTGTAAAGACCAATACCTGCGGAGTTTGCGTTGCAGATACCATGGAATGGTATAACAAACCAAAAGCCCCTGTTGTCCTGGGACATGAAGCAGTGGGAGTGATTGAAGAAACTGGAGAAAATGTGGAGGAATTTCAGGTGGGGGACCGGGTGTTTGTGCATCATCATGTTGCCTGCATGAATTGTGAGGAGTGCCGGAAAGGAAAGTATACTCTCTGCCGTCAGTTTAAAGCAACGAACTATAAACCGGGCGGATTTGCCGAGTATTTCAAAGCCGGACGGAGCCATGTTAAGACAGACACGTTAAAGCTGCCTGACAGTATGAGCTTTGAGGAGGCAGCTCTGATCGAACCCCTGGCATGTGCGCTTCACGGGATTGAGCGACTTAATGTACAGCCCTCTGACCGGATTGCAGTTATTGGTGCGGGAACTATAGGGTTGATGCTGATTGAGTCCCTGAAAGCCTACGGGGTAACCGACATTGTGGCCTATGAGATGATTCCGTGGAGGCAGAAAATGGCGGAGAAAAAGGGAGCAAGGGCGGTCCGTGGAGCGGATGCGGATCTGGACAAAGAGCTGGAGTGCCTGAAAGAAACATTTGGATGGAATCAGTTTGACAAAGTGTGTGTCATGGCAAAAGATATTAAGGCCATGGAGATGGGTCTGAAGCTCACAGGAAAGGGAGGAAAATTATTATTGTTCGCTACCCCGGCCCCGGAAGAATATGTAAAGTTTTACGTAAGCCAGGCGTTTTTTAAAGAGCTGGAGGTGCTGCTTACTTATTCCGCAAATCACAACAACACCCGTGAGGCATTGCGGCTCATAGACAGTAAAAAAGTGGATGCAAAATCCTATATTACCCATAGGTATGCTCTGAATGAATTGGATAAGGCGATTGCCCAGACCATAGGACGGGGAGAATGCCTGAAATGTATTGTTAAAGTTGAAGAATCGGAAGAAGGCGAAGTATGAGTTATCAGATAACTATGGAAAATAAGGTTGCTGTAGTAACCGGAGCAGCTCAGGGAATTGGAGCCGCAATAGCTGCAAAGTATGCTGAAGCGGGAGCGCAGGTTGTAATTCTGGATGTCTGCCCGGAATCCTGTGCGGCAGAGCTTCTGCAGGGACTCTCTAAGTATGGAAAAAAGGCGGCGTACTATCTCTGTGATGTCTCAGACAGCCCGGCAGTTGCAGCTGTATTTGCAGATGTGGTTCACAGATTTGGGCGTATCGATATTCTGGTAAACAATGCAGGTGTGGTGGCTGATTGGGACAAAAGCTACGCCATTAACGCAAAGGGGACCTATTATTGCTCTGAGGCGGCTAAGCCATACCTGGAAAAAACAAAAGGAACTATTATTATCCTGACATCAGCTTCTGTGTTCAGCGGAGGTACAGGGATTCCCCAGTATGTAACCACAAAAGCAGGCAGCTATGCATTGACCCTGTTTCTGGCAAGAGAATATGCCAAAGCCGGCATCCGGGTCAACGGCATAGCCCCGGCTGTTATTATGAGCAAGATGCTTGTAGAGCGGTTTGGATCTGAGGAGGCAGCCCGGGAACATTACAAGACAGTAATGCCTCTGGGGAGAATGGGGGAGCCTGAGGATATTGCCAACATTGCCCTGTTTTTGTCCTGTGAGCTCTCCGAATACCTGTGCGGAGAAGTGATAATCGCAGACGGAGGCAGAATGCATATTGGTTAGCAGAGAGGAGATTGCTATGAATTTTGATAAAGACTTGAAGGACTTGACGGATATCCCTGCACTGAGCGGGCATGAGGACAAAATGATTGACTATGTCCTGGAGAAGCTCAGGAAGACCTGTCAAAGGATTCACGTAGACAAGCTGGGAAATATTACTGCAACCTATCCGGGGACAGAGAAGGACGGGACGTCTATTGCATTTTTTGCTCACATGGACGAAGTGGGATTGATTGTCAGGAAAATAGAAGACAACGGATTTCTGAGGCTTGAGCGGGTGGGAGGGGTTCCTGAAAAGGTACTGCCCGCAGCATTTTTGGAGGTACATACACTGGATGAAACAAAGTCATACAGGGGGGTGGTGGGGAATACTTCCCATCATCTGACACCGGCCGACAAAAAGTTTGCTGTCACAACTATTTCTGAACTCTATGTGGATCTGGGCTGCAAATCAAAAGAAGAGGTTTTGGAAAAGGGGGTTGCCGTTGGCAGCGTTGTGACCTACCTGCCTAATTATACGAGCCTGGGTAATTATGTGGCATCTAAATCACTGGATGACAGAATGGGAATTTATGCACTGCTTAGTATGGCAGAGAAATTAGATCAGAGAGAACATAAGGCCGATGTGCATCTTATATTTACCGTTCAGGAAGAATTCAATATCCGTTCTTCAACTCCGACCTTTCACAGATTACAGCCGGATGCAGCTATCTGTGTAGATATTTCTCCTGCCTGCGATACGCCGGAATTAAAAGGAAGGTATGAGATGGAGCTTGATAAAGGGGTTGCCATTATGTATATGAACTTCCACGGAAGAGGCACGCTGGGAGGGCTGCTGCCCAACCCCAAACTGAACGCGTTCCTGGAAGAGACAGCGAAAGAAGAGGGACTGAAATGCCAGAAAGAAGTGGTCATCGGGGTGATCACTGATGATGCGTTTACTCAGCTGGCGGGAACTGAGGGAATCCCCATGGCCCACTTATCGATTCCTTTACGCTACACCCATTCCCTTGTTGAAGTGGCCAGCCGGCAGGATATTGAAGATTGTATTGCTCTTATGATGGCGGCTGCCTGCAGATTCAGCAGACAGGTGGATCTTACCAGAGGCATCAAAAAATAATATATAATAAAGGAGAATTTATTATGGGAAAAAAATGGACAGAAGAAGTGCTGGGAACAGACAAACCAATTATCGCTATGTGTCATTTTATGGCACTTCCGGGAGACCCGGGATTTGACAAAGCCGGCGGCATGGAGGCCGTGATTAAACGGGCCAGAGAGGAGATGCTGGCACTGCAGAAGGGCGGAGTGGATGCAATTATGTTTTCCAATGAGTTCAGCCTGCCTTATCTCACGGATGTGAGAACAGAGACGGTAGCGGCCATGGCCCGGGTGATCGGGGAGCTGAAATCAGATCTGGATATCCCATTCGGGGTTAATGTGCTGTGGGATCCTGCAAAGTCTCTGGACCTGGCAGTGGCGACAGGCGCAAAGTTTGTCCGCGAAATTTTTACAGGTGTATATGCAAGTGACTTTGGCCTGTGGAATACAAACTGTGGTACAGTTGTAAGACACCAGCACGAGATTGGTGCGGAGGATGTAAAGCTGTTATTCAATATTGTACCGGAGGCTGCCAAGTATATTCAGAGAGAAGATATCAGCCAGATCGCTAAGAGCACGGTGTTTAACTGCAAGCCGGACGCACTGTGTGTGTCAGGACTGACTGCAGGGGCGGCAACCGATTCCCAGGTGCTTGAAACTGTAAAAAATGAGGTGCCGGATACGATTGTATTTGCAAACACAGGGGTGCGGATCAATAATGTAAAGGAGCAATTAAAAATAGCAGACGGTGCAGTGGTAGGCACCACCTTCAAGAAGGACGGAAAATTCGAGAATCCGGCAGACGAGGCACGTGTAAAAGAATTTATGGATGTTGTAAAAGAATTCAGAGCCACATTGTAAAGGCGGGGAGGCAGATAATAATGAAGATTCTGCCGTCAGTGGCATCTGCCAATCAGCTGTGCCTGGGCAAAGAGATAGAAGCGCTGGGAGGCCATAAGTATCTGCATTTTGATATTGAGGACGGCAATTTTGTCCCGAATATAACGTTCGGTATGAAAACCATTCGGGCGGTTGTGTCAAAATATGATAAGATATGGGATGCCCATCTTATGGTCACAAACCCTTTGATGTATATAGAGGAGCTGGGGGAAGCGGGATGCAGTGCAGCCGCATTTCACTGGGAATCCACGGGTTACCCCCTGCGGGTGATCCATAAGATAAAGAGAATGGGGATGAAGGCAGGAATTGCGCTGAATCCAAATACGCCTGCAAATGTCCTTAAGCCGTATCTCGACCGGCTGGACTATATTTTAATTATGACCTCTGAACCAGACGGCGAGGGCGATCTGTTTCAGAATGAGATGATTAAAAAAGTAGAATGCCTGGCCAGGTTATGCGGCCCTCAGACAGAGATTATAGCAGACGGGGGAATTGCTGAAAAAGAATTCCTCTGTCTGAAAAAAGCAGGGGCCACAGGGGCTGTGATGGGGCGGACTATTTTTGCATCAGAACATCCTTGTGATACCATAGAAACATTCAGTAATTTATACCCGGGGACACACCACAGTACTTGCCCTGGGCACTGACATACGGATTTGCCGTATGATAAAGTATAAGGGGGAAGATTATGCCGTTAAAAGAGGCTTTAAGCAGAGAAACCTGCTACGTAGGTGTGAGCGGGGAGAGCAGCGAGGAAGTGCTGCGTACTTTATCTGAGCGTCTGTTTCAGCTTGGGCTGGTAACAGAGGAATACGGAACAAATGTAATAATGAGGGAACAGAAATATCCTACAGGACTTCCCTTAGAAGGCCGTAAGGTGGCTATCCCCCATACGGATGCTGTATATGTAAAGGAAACCAGAATCTGTGTGGCTGTACTAAAACACCCGGTAGAATTCCAGGTTATGGGCAGCGGCTCAGGAGATACGGTAGCAGTAGAGATTGTGATTATGCTGGCCATCAAAGAGCAGAAAGCCCAGCTTGGGGTATTGAAAGATCTAATTAATTTAGTGGTCCAGAATGGAACGATGATTGAACAGTTGATTGGGGCTGGGGATGGAGATGAGGTGTATGATATTTTGACATCTTATCTATAGATATTTGGGATTTAGGAGTGTAGCGCTTGGACTTCAGCTTAAAGTGATTCAAGTCGGAAAGTGTGAGGTGGCGGGGGACGGTGAGAGGACTCCCGCGGCAGCGGGCCGGCTGGTTCGGACAGGAGGAAGGCTTAAGTTCCGGGGACACCTCCGTCGTGAAGAGAGTCTAAGACAAAACCGGAATCCCCGCAGGAGCACCGTTCGTATGTGCAAAGAATGCTTGATGTGCATTCTCTGCCCATGCTCACTTTTTTTCGGCCCTGACTGCCGAAAAAATCTCCTGCGGGAATCCCGGTTTTGCCTAAGACTCTCTACTCACTCCTGCGGAATCGTCCCCGGAACTTAAGCCTTCCTCCCGCCCAACCCAGCCAGCCCGCTGCCGCGGGAGTCCTCTCACCTGGGTATGGGGAAGTTCCAGGGGGTTCGCTATTTATCCAAAACATCAAGCGGACAATAGTGCGAAATAAGAGGAAAAGTGTACAACTCTCAACCTTTCCCCCCGTTTTCCATATGCCTGAAGTGAGGGTAAACCAGGTCAAGGGAGGGGGTCTTGGCGCCGAGGACAGGCAGGGACAATACGTAGATCTGCGTAGACTACGGAGTGCGTCCGAAGATCAACTGCCAGCGGTCACTTAGGAGCGAAGGCTCTCCTGAGCTTCTTAGTGAACGGCTAGGCAGTTAGCTGAGGAGAAACGCAGTAGCAAGTAGATCTACGTATTGTCCCTGCCTGTCCTCGGCGCCAAGACCCCCTCCCTTGACCGTCCGTCAGCGACGCTCTGCTCGCCGACTCTATACCTCCGAACTTTAGGCATATAAACTATTATTTATCAGCCGTCCTCCTATAGATATTCGCCAGCACAGCCCCGGATGTATTATGCCATATACTAAAGACAGCCCCAGGTATGGTCGCCAGGGGATACTGCGCAAAGTGTGTGGATGCCAGAGACGTTGCCAGGCCAGCGTTCTGCATGCCTACTTCAATAGAGACGGCTCTGCATTTTCGGGTATCCAGTTTCAGGGCCTTGCCTACGGCATAGCCGGAGGCATATCCCAGAAGATTGTGCAGGACAACGACGAAGCCAATGACAAGACCCGACGTCATGATTTTGGAGGCATTATCGGACACTACTGCGGCAACAATAGCAACAATAGCGGTTGTGGAGATGAGCGGCAGGATCTCCACAATTTTCTCTGTCACGGCTTTAAAAAAGTGATGGATGATAAAGCCGCCTGCGATGGGTATGACAACAACTTTAAGGATAGATAAAAACATGCTTAGAACATTAACCTCTACTCTGGTGCCCGCAAAGAGATAGGTCAGGGGAGGGGTTAGAAAGGGTGCGAGTAAGGTGGAAACACTGGTCATGCCCACGGAGAGCGCTACATCTCCTTTGGAGAGATACGTCATTACGTTGGATGAGGTCCCTCCCGGACATGTCCCCACGAGGATTACGCCTATGGCCAGATCTGTGGGAAGAGAAAAAAACCTGGTCAGCAAAAATGCCAGAAGAGGCATGATGGTAAATTGGGCCAGGCACCCGATGATAACGTCCTTAGGACGGCTGAAAACCACTTTAAAATCATTTGGCTGTAAGGTTAATCCCATGCCGAACATGACAACGCCCAACAGCGTATTGACATAAGCAGTTTTTATAAAACCAAAGGTATCCGGAGTGAAGAGAGCCAGAGCTGAGACGGCTATTACAATAACCGCCATATAACGGCTGACAAAGCTGGTAATTTTTCTTAAGGTATTCATAAGGGGGTCTCCTTTGACAAAAGTATCTTGTGTGGTTTGCCGGTTAAGTAAGGAACAGAAAGGCCCCTGTCTCTACAAAGAGACAAAGGGCCTAACCTTTGCGATACTGTTTTTATCATAGCAATCTGTGATACGAATGTCAACATGAGGCGTACCAAAAATAAGGCGAAATCTTTATAAAAACCCGCAGCCCAGTTCTTCCAGTTTTTTATCCAGCCAGGGCTTGGAATGCCCTTCTTCGGTTTTTATCATGAGGGGAGTCAGCCGATAATGGCGCTTACCCATAAAACATTTCCGAATAATGCACAAGTAAGACACATGTATCAAAAGATGTACGGGCTTACCAGAGGACCTGCCAGACAGTGCCATACAAGCTGTCTGAAAGGGGTACAAATTAAAACAAAATCTATGTAATAAAACAAAATATATGTTGATTTAAGAGCAGGATTATGTTATATTGATGGTGAATCCGGATAAGTTGCTAAGAATATTAGGTGAAGTGCACAAAAACTCTGGACAAAAAAAGAACATTAGAAAGGGAGGAAAAGGATGAGAAATAAGTTTTGGAGAAAATCAAAACGGGGACTCGCCTTGTTTATGGGTATTACCGTGAGTCTGACTTCCATGAATATGCCGGTTTTGGCGGCTGAGGCGGATGATCTTCCGTCAGCAAATGAGGCTGTTCTGGATGAGGAACCCGGAACCTATGAAGGTGATGTTCCGGATCTCTCACAGAATGAAACGGATGGAGAAAACCGGGAGGACGAAGCCGGGGATAATATACCATCAGAGGAGGACACAGACAGTGGAGAGGCTGCCCCTGTCATGCTCAATCAGGAGGCAGGCACAAATTATACTAATGAAAGCCCGTCCCTTCCGGGCATGGGAGAACAGCTTTACATTAACGATTTCACAAATATGGATGAACTGGATACCTATCCGGGGAACAATGCCGGTGATTTTAACTGTGTGGATAATGCACTTACTATAACCGGAGGTTCAGGTAATAAGGCAATCGTAAAGGAGCAAAGTTTTACAGATTTTGTAATAGAAGCAGATGTTACCGTGGATGCTCAGGCAGATATGGGTGACAAGTCCAGCTCTCAGGCCGGTATCCTGTTTCGTGCTTCTGAGGCCTCAGGCAATGTAGCTGATGGATATAATGGATATTACTTCTGTGTAGATGCTAAGAACAGCAAGGTCACTCTTGGAAAAACCAGGGGAAATCAGTGGACAGAGCTTGCCTCCAAGAAAACAACCGTTAATTTCGGGGAGACCTATCATCTGACCGTAGCTGTCTCAGGAGATAAGATCTCTTGTTATGTAGATTATAATGGAAATAATTTTGCCAAGATTGAAGCAAAGGACAGCGATCACGCGGCAGGAAGCGTAGGTGTCAGAAACTGGCTTTCCAATGCATCCTACAGGAACATCAGAGTCTCTGCCTATACAGAACCGGAAATCGAAGGGGATACTTATACAAACCCGCTCCTTTCCATGTGCGCAGATCCTGATGTACTGTACTACAATGGCACCTATTATCTGTATCCTACCAATGCAGGGGATGCCAATGACGATCAGGGAATTAAAGTCTATACATCAACAGATTTGATTCACTGGGCCGACAAGGGCTGGGCGCTCTCCAAGGATGATGTCTGGGGGAATGCAAACTTCTGGGCACCGGATATTATTGAGCGTGACGGTACCTTTTATATGTATTATGTATCCGAGGAACACCTCTGTGTGGCAACCAGCAAGTCTCCTCTGGGTCCCTTTGTCCAGGAAGAAAAGAAACCCATGCATGATGATATCAAGGAGATTGATGCTCATGTATTCCAGGACGACGACGGACAGTATTATATTTATTTTGTAAGATTCGATAACGGAAATGTGATCGAAGGCGCAAAATTAAATGATGATATGATGACCATGGATGACAGCACTATTACCCGTGTTCTGACACCTGACACAGGCTGGGAGACGGATATGGCCAGAGTGAATGAAGGGCCCTTTATGCTTAAGAAAGATGGTGTGTACTATCTTACATATTCAGGATCTCACTTTGAGAGCAATAATTACGGATCCGGGTATGCAACCAGCGACTCCCCTCTCGGCCCGTATACTAAATACGAGAACAATCCTATTATGCAGTCGAACTCCATGGTACACGGCGCGGGCCACCACGGAATCGCGGAATCCCCCGACGGCCAGGAGCTGTTCATGATCTATCACTGCCATAATAATCTGAAAGATACAGAACCCAGGCGCCTGTGCATTGACCGTCTTCAGTTTACAGAGGACGCAGACGGCAATACGGTACTGGAAGTAAAAGGACCTACAGTGACACCCCAGGCGGCTCCCTCAGGATCCGTGAATGTGGATAACCTCATTGAGGTAAAGAGTCCGGAAGGGGAGAATGTAGTAGAAAACGGAACTGCACCGGAAGACTGGAATATTCAGGCGAGCCTTATCACTTCTGCTCAGGAAAAAGGGGTAGAAAAGAAGGCTGCTGTAGAATGGAATGCTGAAGGCTACGACCCGGCAGACAAAGAAGAACAGAAACTTCAGGTAACGGGTACCGTGATTCTGCCGGAAGGCGTAGAGAATCTTGGTAATATTCCTCTGACAGTCACAGCCAATGTTACGGTTAAGAGAGATATGTCCACAGAAGATTCTCTGGACGAGATTCTGGGCAAGGTTGAGATCCGAAATAAGGATAACATTATGGAAAACATCACGCTTCCCACAGAGCAGGATGGCCTGGCGCTTACCTGGAAGTCTGATAAAGAATCCGTAATCTCAACAAAAGAAAAAGAGAATGACAATTATTACACCACACCTGCCGGTGTTGTTACCCGTCAGGACAAGGATACATCGGTGACCCTTACGGTTTCGGCGGAGAAGGACGGGGTAACCAAATCCCGGGAGATCAAAACAACCGTAAAGGCTAAGCCGGAGAAAAAAGAGTATACTGCTTATCTGTATGCCCACTTTAAAGAGCATCCGGGACAGGTGGGAGAACAGGATGTTTTCTTTGGCATCAGCAAGAACGGCCTGGACTGGACGGCCCTGAATAATAATGAAGCAGTATTAAAGTCTGAGGTTGGCGATAAAAAGGTCAGAGATCCTTATATTATCCGTTCCGCAGACGGGGATAAATTCTATCTGATAGCTACCGATCAGAATATCTACCAGTACGGCGGCGTTGACTGGGACAAGCTTTCCACCCAGGGAAGTCAGGCACTCACCATCTGGGAATCTACGGACCTGGTAAACTGGACAGATCACAGAAGAGTTGTTGTGGCAGATTCTGTCAATGCCGGCTGTGCCTGGGCGCCGGAGGCTATCTATGACGAGGGCACCGGAGAATATCTGGTATACTGGTCAAGCAAGGTGGCTGACGACAATTATGCAAGGCAGTATAACTTTGTATCCAAGACCAGAGATTTCTATACCTTTACAGAGCCTGAGGTATACAATGATCTGGGAAGTAATATTGATACGTCCATTCACAAAGAAGGCAATAAGTATTATAAGCTGATTAAGCTGGAGGAGGGTGATAACACCCATGTGATTCTTCAGTCTGCGGAGGAGCATCCTCTGGCATACGGGGAAGAAGTAAATGAAGTAGTCATCGGCGACAAATCCTACAAGAATCTGGGGGCAAATTATACCCAGATCGATAACTCTGCAGACGGCTGCCTGGAATCCTTCAGGGGTCCTTACGAAGGCGCCACCATGTTTAAGTTTAACGACAGAGACGAATGGTGCGTCATGGTAGATGAATACGGCGGACAGACCAGAGGTTATATCCCCTTTATCAGTGATGACCTGGATAAACCTAATAACGTAAAAGCCCTGTCTAACAATGATTATATTATGCAGGACGGCGGTAAACACGGTGTCATTCTTCCGATTACTCAGGAGGAGTATGATGCTTTAACCGCTAAGTGGGGTGTTGCAAAAGAAGAGATCAATGAGACAGAACAGAAAGAGCCCGTAATTTCCTATGATTTTGAGGAAGAACTTACAGACGGCACAATAAAAGATAAATCAGGGAATAATTTGAATGCCGCACTGTTCGGCAATGCTGCATACAAGTATGACGAAGAGAAAAAGAGTAATGTATTATACCTGGATGGTTCTAAGGGTACTTATGCACAGCTGCCAACCGGATTCTTCGACGGTATGGATAATCTGACTATAAGTATGGATGTAAAGCCTGAGACAACAGACACAAATCATGTGGACTTTAGTATAGGCCAGGATAATAACCGGTATATGTTTATCAGATTCCGTGACTATGATATTACTTCTGGTATCACAACCAGGAGCTGGCAGAACGAATATAAACTGGTAGACGGTGAGACCGGAAGACTTAATAAATGGGTGAATGTAAAGGTTGTGGTAGAGGGGCACAAGATGTCTATGTATGTAGACGATCAGCTCATCGCTGTCAATCCCCATGTGAGAAGTATCCAGGAGCTGGGAGCTGATCTGATCTCTTATCTTGGAAAGTCCTTCTATGATGACCCTTACTTTAAGGGATGCTACGACAATATCCAGATTTACAACAGAGCCATGAGCTCTGATGAAATCGTAACTGAGAGAAAAATGAAGGTAAAAATGGAGGCGGAAAACGCAAGACTTACTTTGCCTGCCAAGGCGGTGGACAGAGGAGACGCTTCCGGCGGCAGAAAAGTTGGAACGATTGATAATTCCAGCGCCACAGTAACCTTTACCGTGGATGCGCCAAAGGCTGGAACCTACAGAGTTGATATTGTATCAGGAAGCGGTACGGATCAGCCAAATGCATCCGCCAAATACTATGTAAACGGAGATATCTCCAACGCAAAAATTGTAGATTATATCCCTAAGGGATGGGATGTATGGACGGCCTATCCGGTGGAAGTGGAACTGAACAAAGGACTGAATACCTTTACCGTTACACATTCCGGAAGAGCAAACAGCTTCTCTGAACTGGACTATATTACATTCTACAATTATAATCCCAAGCTGGATTCCATCACATTGGACGGTGAACCTCTGGAAGGCTTTGACACTAACACTCATGAGTATTCCGTGGAAGTCAAAGACTTGAGCAAGATTCCGGAGATCAAAGCGCAGATGGCAGAAGAGTCCAAAGATTACTTTGATGTAAAGGTAACTCAGGCAGACAACGAGCTGCTTACCGGAAAGGTTGAGGTAACCTCCCCGCTGGATGAGAGCTTCCATGAGGAGTACACCATCCGCCTCTACGACAGCAGTGCATTTTCCAATCCTCTGGTGAATTATGGGGCAGATCCCTATGTGGCTTACCAGGATGGATATTACTATTATGTAAGGGTGCATAAGGATAAAGAAATCTATGTATCCCGCTCAAAAGAATTGAACAGAATCGCTGCAACGCAGCCGTATATGGTCTATACACCTGCGGAGGGTGAACCGGACAGAGAGCTCTGGGCGCCGGAAATCCACTATCTGAACGGCAAATGGTATATCTATTACACCGCGGGAGCCGGTAATGACCACAGAATGTATGTGCTGGAAAGCAAGACAGACAATGCTCTGGGCGAGTATGAATTTAAAGGAAAATTAGCACCGACCACAGACAAGTGGGCCATTGACCAGACAGTTCTGGAATACAACGGAAAATTATATGCCGTGTGGTCCGGCTGGGAAGGGGATGTAAATGTAGAACAGAGAATCTACATTGCCCAGATGTCAGATCCGTGTACCATTTCCAGTGAGAGAGTGGAACTCTCCCGCCCGGAATACGCATGGGAATTGAATGGAACACCAAGAATCAACGAAGGCGCACAGATTGCAGTATCACCGGACGGAATAACCAACATTATTTACTCTGCCAGCGGAAGCTGGACCGACGACTACTGTCTGGGCAGACTGACGCTGAAGAAAGACGGAGATCCAATGAATCCGGATGACTGGGAGAAGGGAACAGAGGCTGTATTTATGAAGAATGCACCTTCTACCTATTCCACAGGCCATGCCTGCTTTACAACTTCACCAGACGGCACAGAATCCTATATTGTGTACCATGCAACAAGAGGAGCCGGACAGGGATGGAACGGTAGAGGCGTGCGGACCCAGAAATTTACATGGAATGAAGATGGAACTCCTAATTTTGGCAAGGCAATTGCATATGATGCAAAAGTAAACAAACCTTCAGGAACACCGGATACAGAGCGGACCCGCATAGAAGCGGAAAGCGGAGAGCTTGCCAACGGTGCAGCTGTGGAAGAAACCTATAACTCCTCTGCAGGAAAGAAGGTAACAGGTCTGGACAATGAAGGCGCGAGTGTAACCTTCAAAGCAGATGTAAAAGATAAAGGTACCTATAAACTGTATCTCGGCGCAGCTACCAGCGCGGACAATGCGGGGCTGGCGGTATCTGTAAACGGTGGAGAAGCGGTTGCTAAAGAAGTGGTTTCCTTCAACGCTTCCCCAGGAAACGGATTATGCGTAGACAACTGGATGGGCTATGAACTGGAGGTTGAGCTGAACAGAGGTGAAAATACTATCTCTGTGGGCAAGAGTGCGGAACTGACAGCAGCGGATCTGGACTATATTGAATTAGAGCTTCTGGAGAAAGCGCCTTCAGCAGCGTGGGTTCAGGACGGAGATCGCTGGATGTATCAAAATGAGGATGGGTCTTTTGTTAAGGAAGACTGGAAACTCATTGAAGGCAAATGGTATCATTTTGACCAGGCAGGCTACCGGCAGTCCGGCTGGATTCAGGATGGAAAAACCTGGTACTATCTGGCGGATGACGGAGTGATGGTAACGGGCTGGCTGTCATATGGAAATGCCTGGTATTATCTGAAGAGCAGCGGAGCGATGGCTACTGGCTGGATTCAGGACGGACAACATTGGTATTACCTGAAGGGCGATGGAAAGATGGCCACCGGCTGGCTGCAGGATGGTAAAACCTGGTATTATCTGAAAGGCAATGGAATGATGGCTACCGGCTGGCTGCAGGATGGCAAGACTTGGTATTACCTGAAGAGCAATGGGGCTATGGCTACAGGCTGGCTGTTGGATGGTAAAAACTGGTATTACCTGAGAAGCAACGGAGCGCTGGTAACGGGCTGGCTGCTGGACGGAAAGACCTGGTATTATCTGAAGAGCAATGGAATGATGGCCACAGGCTGGCTGAAGGACGGAAAGACCTGGTATTACCTGAAGAGTAGCGGAGCCATGGCTACCGGCTGGCTGTTAGACGGAAAAACCTGGTATTATCTGAGAAGCAGCGGAGCAATGGCCACAGGCTGGCTGAAGGATGGAAAGACCTGGTATTACCTGAAGAACAGCGGAGCAATGGCCACAGGCTGGCTGAAACTTGGCAGCACTTGGTATTATCTGAAGGATAATGGAGCAATGGCCACAGGCTGGATTAAGGTGCAGGGCAAATGGTACTATTGCCAGTCAAGCGGCAAAATGGTTGCGGATGCATGGGTTGGTAAGTATTATGTAAATGAGTCTGGCGTATGGACAAGAACAAGGTAGTATGAAATAAGGAAAAGAAAAGGAGAAGGACTGTCCCCCAAAAAGGGAGCAGTCCTTCTCCTTTTGTCAGCTTCTGTGCATTGCCCGGAATGCTTTAGGGGTAATCCCCGTTAATTTTTTAAAACATTTGTTAAAATAACTGATGTTAGAAAAGCCTGACATAAGGGCGATTTCCAATACTGGCTTCTGTGTGGAAAGCAGCATGCCGCATGCCTTTTCAATCCGCAGATAATTCATATATTCCATGAGTGTTTTCCCAAAATGCTTTTTAAAGTATCTGCAGAAGTATTTGGGGGACATATGAAAGAAACCGGCAATCTCATTCAGATATAGTTTCTCAGAATAATGATCTTCCAGATAGGAAAGAATAGACTTATCAAAGCCGGAGGACTGCACGGTCTTCTGCTGGGGAACCAGCATATGTTCTTCGTACAGACAGCTGATAATCTGATAAAGCATGGCTTTTGTATAGAGCTGGTATCCGGGGCACTGCTGTTTGTTTTTTTCAATCAGCGTGAGGATGCAGCTGCTGATACTGTTTCGGCATGCAGACTGGCGGGGAATACTTGTGGGAAACAAAAGGGTTCCCTGTATAAGGGGCTTTAGATAAAAAGCCTGGCTATAATCTTCCCGGGCGAATCCCAGGGAGTCCAGAGGGAATACATAAGCGTAATAAAGGGATTGGGAATCCTCGGATTTAAACTGGTGAATCAGTCCGCTGTTAATAAAGCAGATATCCCCCGGCAATAGATTGTAATCCGTACCTTCCACTGTGAGCATAGTGGTTCCCTGAATCTGGCAGATTACCTCTATCTCCCTGTGCCAATGGGCGCTGACAAACAAATGCCCTGTCTCGTTATTCATTTCATAGTGCTGAAAAGGGAAGAGAAAAGTCCCCCTCTGCTGTACTTCCTGAAAGACTGAATCCATAGGCTCCCTCCCTTTTATGTGGTGAAAATAATGTTATTCCAAAGGCGAAAAAACAGAAGAATCCTGCAGTTATGTGAGATATAATTCCAGTATAATAAAAATCTGATAAAAATCAAGGAGAAAACAGATGGAGAAAAAATGGTGGCACGATAAAGTAGCATATCAGATCTATCCAAAGAGCTTTTGTGATACTAATGGAGATGGAATTGGGGATCTGCGGGGAATCATAGAAAAACTGGATTACTTGAAGGAGCTGGGGGCAGATATTATCTGGATATCTCCGGTATATTGTTCTCCTATGAAGGATCAGGGATATGATATTTCTGATTATTATAACATAGACCCTGTCTTTGGAACCATTGAGGACATGGAGGAGCTCCTGAGTGAAGCCAGGAAAAGGGAACTCTATATTCTGATGGACTTGGTTATCAATCATTGTTCCTCCGAGCATGAATGGTTTCAAAAGGCACTGCAGGATCCGGAAGGAGAGTACGGGCGGTATTTTTATATTCGAAGAGGAAAGGACGGGATGCCTCCCAACAACTGGAGAGGGAACTTCGGGGGCAGCGCGTGGTCCCGGATTGAGGGGACGGATCTGTATTATCTGCACACATTTCATGAGACCCAGCCGGATTTGAACTGGGAAAACCCGGCTGTGAGGAGAAAGCTGTATGAGATGATTAACTGGTGGCTGGAGAAAGGCCTGGCAGGATTCCGTATTGACGCAATTATTAATATAAAAAAAGAACTGCACTTTAGAAATTATCCTGCGGATCGGGAGGATGGTACCTGCAGTATCCGATGCATGCTGCAGGAGGCCCAGGGAATCGGGGAATTCCTCACAGAATTGAGAGAGAACACATTTGACCGTTACAATGCATTTACAGTGGCTGAAGTCTTTGACAATAAACCGGAGGAACTGGAAAAGTTTATCGGAGAAGACGGGTACTTTTCTACCATGTTTGATTTCAGCATTGAGTCTGCACGTACAGGAGACAACTGGTACGAGATGAATCAGCTGCGTCCGGAGGAGATAAAAAAAATTATCTTTGACAGCCAGGAAAGGACCCGGGAGATAGGTCTTCTGGCAAATATCATCGAAAATCATGACGAACCCAGAGGTGCCAGCGCCTTCTTTGCGGAGGAACCGGACCGTGAGGAAAGCAAAACCATGCTTGCCGTTTTACAGCTTCTCCAGCGAGGCATTCCTTTTCTGTATCAGGGCCAGGAGATAGGAATGACAAATGTTGTTTTCCAGGATATTGCTCAGGTAGACGATGTGGCTTCCAGGGATCAGTATCAGGCAGCGCTGGAGGCGGGATACAGCGAAGAAGAGGCCCTTAGAATTGTAAATCTGCGCAGCAGGGATAACTGCCGGACTCCCTTTCAGTGGAGCAGTGAAAAAAATGCGGGATTCACTGACGGCACTCCCTGGCTTATGGTAAACAGTAATTACAGAAAAATTAATCTTAAGAGCCAGCAACGGGATGAGAGATCCGTTTATTCTTTTTATAAAAAGCTAATCCGGCTGCGAAAAGAGGAGGAGTATAAAGATACCTTCGTATACGGAACATTCCGTCCGGCATACGAGGAACACAACAATATTTTTGCTTATTACCGGGAGAGTGAGAGGCAGAGAATTGCTGTGATAGCAAACTATCAGAAAGAATCACAGGAGCTTATGCTGACAGACCAGTGCGAAAAGGTTCTCCTCAATAATTACAGAGACCTCAGTCTGAAGGGTGGGAGACTGTATCTGGAAGGATATCAGGCGGTTGTTCTTCTGCTGAATAAAATTAGCTGTTAAGTATTGTATAAAACAGACAAAAAGTACCATGCTAAATTGTAGAAATAATGGAATTTATTTTTAAAACTTGCGGCACACTGTAAAGTGTGCTACTATAAAATCGTCAATTGGAAACGTTACCGGTAAAGATACCGACAACGTTTCCGAACGAGCGAAAGGATAACCGATAATTTAAAAGAATAAAGGAGGATTTATCATGAAGAAGAAGCTGGTAGCAGCAGCACTCTGTATGGCAATGACTGCTGTCACATTGGCAGGGTGCGGAGAGGACAAGGGAGCGTCATCTGCTGAGGGGAGCGTATATTACCTGAACTTTAAACCGGAGGTAACGGATATCTGGGAAGAGATTGCTCAGAAATACACGGAAGAAACGGGTGTAAAGGTAAAAGTTGTCACTGCAGCGGGAGGAAATTACGAGTCAACCCTGAAATCTGAGATCGCCAAGTCAGATGCACCTACCCTCTTTCAGATTAACGGACCTATCGGATACCAGTCCTGGAAGGATTACTGTGCGGATCTGAGCGACACAGAATTCTATAAGGCTCTGACCGATCCGTCTCTGGCTATTACAGGAGATGACGGCGGGGTATACGGAGTGCCCTATACAATTGAAGGCTACGGCATTATTTACAACGATGAGATTATGCAGAAATATTTTGCTATGGAAGGAGCAGCAGCTTCTTCTGTGGATGAGATTACAAGCTTTGATAAGCTGAAAGCGGTTGTTGAGGACATGCAGAGTAAAAAAGATGCCCTGGGAATAAAAGGCGTGTTCGCCTCCACCTCCCTGCTGCCCGGAGAAGAGTGGAGATGGCAGACACATCTTGCCAATATCCCCGTGTACGCGGAATATAAGGATAAGGATGTGGATGACTTAAAGGAAATTGATTTTACCTACGCGGATAATTTTAAAAATACCTTTGACCTGTATCTGAACAATTCCAGCACAGAGCCTACCATGCTGGGCAGCAAGGGTGTGAATGATTCTATGGCAGAATTTGCCCTTGGCCAGGTGGCTATGGTACAGAACGGAAACTGGGCATGGAGCCAGATTGGAGAGGTTCAGGGGAATGTAGTCAAAGAAGAAAACATTAAGTTTATGCCTATCTATACCGGCCTGGATGGAGAAGAAAATCAGGGCCTCTGCATCGGTACAGAGAACTACTTCAGCATTAACAGCCAGACCTCAGAGGCAAACCAGAAGGCATCTGTTGATTTTGTGAATTGGCTGATTAATTCTGACACAGGGAAAGATTATATGACCAATAAGCTGGGCAATGTGGCGCCGTTTACTACCTTTAACGATGAAGAAAAACCACAGGATCCTCTTGCAAAATCTATGCTGGATTCCATGGAAAGCGGCAAAGAATCCATTCCGTGGGTATTTACTACCTTCCCCAGCCAGACCTTTAAAGATAACTTTGGAGCGGCCCTTTTAGAGTATGCACAGGGCAGCATGGAGTGGAGCGATGTTGTAAACACAGTAAAAGAACAGTGGAAGGCTGAGAAAGCAGCCGTTCAGGAGTAGATATCAGGGCGGGCAGCTTTGGCTGTCCGCCGGTACTACCGGATAAGGAGAAGGAAATGGATAAAAATCTGAAAAAATATTTTCCTATATTTGTACTTCCTACTCTGCTTGCATTTTTTATTGCTTTTGTGATTCCCTTTATTATGGGTGTATACCTGTCATTTTGCGACTTCACTACAGTAACGAATGCAAAATGGGTTGGAATCGATAATTACATCAAGGCGTTTACCAACAAAGAATTCCTCAATGCCCTTTGGTTTACCGTCCGGTTTGCAGTGGTAGCGGTTATCTCCATAAATGTGTTTGGATTTCTTCTGGCCTTGCTCCTGACCAGAGGAATCAGGGGGACGAATTTATTCCGCACCGTATTCTTTATGCCAAACCTTATCGGCGGTATTGTGCTGGGCTATATCTGGCAGTCTATGATAAACGGTGTGCTGGCCAAATATCAGGTTACTATGCTGATGGATGCCAAGTATGGTTTCTGGGGGCTGGTAATTCTTATGAACTGGCAGCTCATTGGCTACATTATGATTATTTACATTGCGGGACTGCAGAACATATCGCCCGATTTGATGGAAGCCGCGAAAATAGACGGCGCCACCAGCTGGCAGGCGTTAATTAAAATTAAGATTCCCATGGTAATGCCGTCCATTACCATCTGCCTGTTCCTTACAATTGCCAATTCCTTTAAGATGTTTGACCAGAACCTGGCGCTCACTGCCGGAGGGCCGTCTAATAAGACAACTATGATGGCGCTGGATATCTATAATACGTTCTACGGGAAGGTGGGATTTGAGGGAGTTGGCCAGGCAAAAGCGGTAGTATTCTTTGTTATCGTGGCTATCATTGGAATCTCACAGGTAGTATTATCCAGAAAGAAGGAGGTGGAAAGCTGATGAAAAAACAAAAAGCGGCGGATACAGGCATTCTTTGCCTTTTGATTGTGCTGGTAGTTGCCTTTATCACACCTATCTTCTTTGTGCTCATGAACTCTTTTAAAGGAAAGCTTTACATCAGTGAGAATCCATTTAGCTTTCCAAGAGGAGAATTGTTCGCGGGCATCACCAATTACACAGAGGGAATCCGTAAGACCGGTTTTTTCCAGGCCTTTGGGTATTCGGCGTTTATCACAGTGTTCTCTGTGCTTGCAATTGTTTTATTTACCTCTATGACGGCATGGTACATCACCAGGGTAAAAAATAAGCTTTCCTCAGTTTTATACTATACTTTTGTATTTTCCATGATCGTACCCTTCCAGATGATTATGTTTACGATGTCAAAGCTTGCAGATACCTTAAAGCTTAATAATCCTCTGGGGATGGTGGTACTTTATCTGGGATTCGGAGCAGGGCTGTCGGTGTTTATGTTTTGCGGTTTTGTGAAGAGCATACCACTGGATATTGAGGAGGCGGCTATGATCGACGGCTGTACGCCGCTGCAGACCTACTTTCAGATTGTATTTCCCATCTTGAAGCCAACAGCCATTACGGTGGCAATATTAAATGCAATGTGGGTGTGGAATGACTACCTGCTACCATATCTGGTGATAGGAGTATCCACAAAATATAAAACCATTCCCGTAGTGGTACAGTATCTGATGGGGTCTTACGGAGCGAAAGACTATGGATCCTTGATGGCACTGCTTGTGCTGTCTATTATACCGATTATTATATTTTATTTATTCTGCCAGAAGTATATCATTGAAGGTGTAGTTGCTGGCGCAGTAAAAGGTTAGGAGAATTGTAAATGCGATCAAGTGGAATATTACTGCCTGTTTCCAGCCTGCCATCGGAATATGGCATTGGATGTTTTTCAAAAAGTGCATATGAGTTTGTTGACAATTTAAGAGAGGCGGGGCAGAGATACTGGCAGATTCTGCCTTTGGGACCTACCAGCTACGGAGATTCACCGTATCAGTCTTTTTCCACTTTTGCAGGAAATCCTTATTTTATTGATTTAGAGGCACTGATACAGCAGGGACTATTGACAGAAGAAGAATGCAGAACCGCGGACTTTGGAGAAGATGCCCAATACGTGGATTACGAGAAACTTTACAGAAGCAGAGATGCATTGCTGGGGACGGCATGCCGAAGAAGCGGGCTGAGAGAAAGCCAAGAGTTTCGGGACTTTTTGGCCGAGCAGAGAGAGTGGCTGGAAGACTATGCTCTGTATATGGCAATTAAGAAGAAAATGAATCATGTCAGCTGGTTGGAATGGCCCTGCGAACTGCGGGACAGAGATCCGGATACGATGGAGACCTGTCGGAGGGAACTGGGGGAGGAGATTTATTTCTATCAGTTTGTACAATATGAATTTTACAGACAGTGGAATCAGCTCAGACGCTATGCCAACCGTCAGGGAGTTCGGATCATTGGGGATATTCCCATCTATGTGGCGCTGGACAGCTCAGATGTTTGGGCAGACCGGGAGTTGTTCCAATTCGGGGCGGACGGACTGCCATCAGCCATAGCGGGCTGTCCCCCGGACGGTTTTTCGGCCACCGGACAGCTGTGGGGGAATCCCCTTTATGACTGGGACCGCCACCGGGCGACCGGATATGAGTGGTGGATCCGGAGGATGAGATGCTGCAGTGAGTGGTATGATGTGGTGCGGATCGATCACTTCCGGGGATTTGACCAATATTATGCCATTCCTTTTGGGGATAAGACTGCAGAGCATGGCCAGTGGCAGGATGGCCCCGGCCTGGAACTCTTTCAGGCCATACAAAGGGAATTGGGAGAGATACAGGTCATTGCAGAGGATCTGGGATTTATTACAGAGGGAGTGGAGAATCTGGTCCGGGATACGGGATATCCAGGGATGAAGGTACTGGAATTTGCCTTTGACTCCAGAGAGGCCAGCAATTATCTTCCCCATACGTATACCTCTAATTGTGTAGTGTATACAGGCACCCATGACAATGAGACCATTACCGGCTGGTATCAGAATCTCTGTCCGGAGGATCTGGAGTACTGCCGGGAATACATGGGGAACTGCCGGACACCCCTGAAAGAGATTCACTGGGATTTTATCCGGCTGGCTATGATGAGTGTGGCTAAAATATGCATCATTCCCATGCAGGACTATCTGGGGTTAGACAACAGAGCCCGTATGAACCAGCCTTCCACAGTGGGAGGAAACTGGAGATGGAGACTGCAGAAAGGCCAAACCGATCCAAAATTGCTTGAAAAAATACGGAAATTAACTATAATTAGTGGTAGGTGTAACTGCTGATGATAGAGCAGGAGGAAAGGAAGCAGGCATGGAGGAAGTCACAATCAAGGATATTGCAAGGCTCTGCGGAGTTGGCGTAAGTACGGTATCCCGTGCTATTAACAACCACCCGGATATTAATCCTGAGACAAGGGACCATATATTAAATATCATAAAGGAGTACAATTACATTCCGAATAACAGTGCCCGAAACCTGAAGCGAACGGAATCCAAAACCATAGCAATCTTAGTGAAAGCTATAGACAATCCTTTTTTCTCAAGTATGATACGAGTCTTTGAAAAAGAGATAAAATATGAACGATTTGATTTTTTCCTCCAGCATATTGACAACAACCAGGATGAGATAGAGGTTGCCATAGGGCTGGCTAAGGAAAAAAAACTTATGGGGATTGTATTCCTGGGAGGGTTCTCAGAACACAGCGACGAGGCACTCAGGCAGCTTAAGGTACCCTTTGTGGTAAGTACCGTGGAGCTGGATAATTCTGTGGAAGACGGTCTGTATTCATTTGTATCTGTGGATGACAAGAAAGAGAGCAGAAGGCTTGCGGATTACCTGATCGGCCTTGGGCACAGGCGAATCGCCCTTTTGTCCGCCCAAAAGGATGATGAAAGCATCGGCAAGCTGCGTATGGAGGGCTATAAAAGCGCCCTCGCCCAACACGGAATCCCCTTAGATGAAGACCTGATTGTCTATACCCCCAAGGACTGCGAAGTGTATTCCAGGAAAAGCGGTTATGTGATGATGCAGCAGCTTATGGAGCGTGAGAAAGACTTTACTGCGGTTATCGCTATTTCTGATATGGTAGCAGTGGGAGCCTGTAAGGCAGCATTTCAAAAGGGGAAAAAAATACCTGAGGATTATTCTGTTGCAGGGTTTGACGGTCTGCCGGAGACTTTCTATTATGAACCGTCTATCACGACTATAAGGCAGCCACTGGAAGAGATCGCGGAAAGTTCTATTAAAAATCTTTTCTATATGATCCGGCATGAGGAAAAAGCCCCCAACAAGAAGTTCGAGGGAGAACTTCTGAAACGGGAGTCTACAAGGAAAATTGGATAAGTGAGACAAGAGACAGAGACGTGAGGGATGTCCCCCGCGTCTCTGCTGCTATCTGGCACTGCGGTATTCTCTGGGAGTCATGTTAAATTTTCTCTTGAAGAGGCGGTTAAAATAAGATAAATTGGAGAATCCGCATTGCTCCGCAACCCACAGGATAGATTCCTCTGTCTCCGAAAGATATTTGGCAGAGATGGACAGACGGTAGTCATTCAGGTATTCGGTAAAGGTCATATCCATATTTTGTTTGAAAAATCGCATAAAATGAGACGGACTGAAATTCAGAAACCCGGCTGCATCTGAGAGGGACACAGAATGCATATAATTTTCCTCCACAAAGGTAAGGACCTTCTTCATCCGCTGAATATTCTGCTCTCCTGCGTAGCTGACTTCCTGCCGGGGCTGGGCGGAAAAAAGAAGAAAAAAGAAGCGGTACAGGATACTCTTTATAAACAGCTCATAATAGGGTTCCTGCCTGGAACATATATCGTCCAGCTCTTTGATACATCCATAAAGGCCAGGGTAATAAGGATATCCGCTGTGAATGTGGGAGGGGACGAAGTACCTTCTTTCAAAAAAAGGCCGCAGATATTCTGTGGTGCAGATATCAGGGTGCTGAGAGTAGAGGAGCCGGGTGTCGAAAAGAATGTTTTCATATTCCATATGCTGATCACAAAGCTGAGATATAGAGTGAAGCTGTCCGGGAAGCACCAGTATGATATCACCTGCCTGTACTTCATGGGAAATCAGATCCACGTCTGTCCTGCCCTGTCCCTTTTTTATAATTATGAGCTCTAGTTCATCGTGCCAGTGAGTAGAAATATTAGTAAAGTCCAGAGGAATGGTACACAGATAGGTATTATAAGGAAAGCGGGGATTCACATGAGGTTTGGTTTCGTGATAATATTCGTAATCGAAGGCTTTCATGTTCGGCTCCTTTTTCTATGACATGATAGTATTGTATCACTTTTTTCTGGAATAATGCAAGAAATCAGGGGATAATAAACGTATAATATATAAAAGTGCTATTGAGAACTGGGTGAACGGCAACATAAAAGTGCTACTATGAAAATGAGGTGAAGAGATGGAGTTTTTAGAGAGATTTCAGGGATTACTGAAAAAGGATATCAGAGAGGCAGCGAAGGAGGAGGTGTATTGTGCCCTTCTTGAGTCGGTAAAGGCTTGTGCTGCAGAAAAGGTGCAGCAGGGAAAAAAAGGAGAGAAAAAGGTATATTATATATCTGCAGAATTTCTGATTGGGAAGCTTCTCAGCAATAACCTGATTAATCTGGGGGTATATGATGAGGTTAAGAGGTATCTTGAGGATGCCGGAATGAGCCTCGGAGAAATTGAGGAGTTTGAACCGGAACCTTCTCTGGGAAATGGAGGACTTGGGAGACTGGCTGCCTGCTTTTTAGATTCTATTGCCACACTGGGGCTGGGTGGGGACGGCATCGGTCTGAATTACCATCTGGGCCTGTTTCGTCAGGTGTTCCGGGAGAACCAGCAGAAGGAGATGCCCAATCCCTGGATAGAAAAAAAGAGCTGGCTGACAGACACCGGAATTGGGTTCCAGGTACCGTTTAAAGATTTTACCTTAAAGTCCAGGCTTTATGACATTGATGTCATTGGGTATGAAAACGGTGTAAACAAACTGCATCTTTTTGATGTAGATACCGTGGATGACAGTATTGTAGGGGAAGGAATCTCTTTTAATAAGAAAGACATCCCCAGGAATCTGACCTTGTTCCTGTACCCGGATGACAGTGACGAAGACGGGGAACTGCTCCGCATCTATCAGCAGTATTTTATGGTAAGCAACGGCGCTCAGTATATTTTGAAGGACTGTGAGGAGAAGGGCTATGATCTTCACAGACTGTACGAGCACGCGGTGATTCAGATTAACGATACCCATCCCTCTATGGTGATTCCGGAATTGATTCGGCTTCTCATGGACAGAGGAATCCCTGGGGAGGAAGCCATTGAGATTGTATCCCGCACCTGCGCCTATACCAATCATACCATTCTTGCGGAAGCGCTGGAGAAGTGGCCGGTTTCCTATCTGGAGGAGGTTGTCCCCCATCTGATGCCTATTATCCGTATGCTGGCCGAGAAGGTGGAGCATACCTACAAGGATCCCCAGGTACAGATCATTGACGGGGAAAACAGGGTGCACATGGCCAGAATGGATATGCATTATGGATTCAGCGTAAATGGAGTGGCTGCCCTCCACACGGAGATACTTAAAAACGTAGAGCTGAAGGCATTCTATAAGATATATCCGGAGAAATTTAACAATAAGACAAACGGAATTACGTTCCGGAGATGGCTGCTTCACTGTAATCCAAGACTGACGGAGTTTCTGGATACCCTAATAGGGACAGGATATAAAAAAGACGCCGCCGTGCTGGAGAAGCTGTTGTCCCTGAAAGACGACCGTGAGGTGCAAAACCGGCTTCTGGAGATTAAAGCTGAGAATAAAAAGGATCTGAAATCCTATCTGGCAAAGACGTTAGGCGTACAGCTGGATGAAAACAGTATCTATGATATACAGATCAAGCGCCTTCACGAGTATAAGCGCCAGCAGATGAATGTGCTGTATGTAATCTACAAATATCTGGAGATTAAAAAAGGAAACCTTCCTCAAACGCCTATTTCCGTGATCTTCGGGGCAAAGGCAGCGCCTGCCTATACCATTGCCAAGGATATTATCCATGTGATTTTATGCCTTCAGGAGATCATTGACCGGGATCCCCAGGTAAGTCCATATCTGAAGGTGGTAATGGTAGAAAACTATAATGTATCTATGGCAGAAAAACTGATCCCGGCCTGTGACATCTCGGAACAGATTTCCCTTGCCTCTAAGGAAGCCTCAGGTACCGGCAACATGAAGTTTATGCTTAACGGGGCAGTGACCGTTGGGACGGAGGACGGCGCAAATGTAGAGATCCACGAACTGGTGGGGGATGAAAATATCTATATTTTCGGGGAATCCAGCCGGCAGGTTATCGGACACTACGAGAAATCCGACTATAGGGCAGCGGAGTACTACATCAATGACCCGCTGATCCGTGAGCTTTTGAACTTTATTATCAGCCCCGAGATGATGCGGACAGGGGATCCATACCATCTTCTCCGCATTCATGCAGAGCTGATTCAAAAGGACTGGTTTATGACGCTTTTGGATCTGAGAGACTATATTGAAACAAAAGAGCGGATATACAGGGATTATGAGGACAGAGAAGCATGGGCAGAGAAAATGCTTGTGAATATTGCAAAGGCAGGATACTTTTCCTCTGACAGAACTATCAGTGAGTACAACAGGGATATCTGGAAGCTTTAATCGGGCTTCGCCCCTCAAACCGGGGGGCGGAGCTTTTTGGGCCGTAAGTCTGGCGCAGCCTCAGGCTGAATGAAACTGCGGGGATTGCGGATTGACGGAAAATTGACATTTCTGTGGTATAGTAGGGAGAGGAAGGAGGGAGCAGGCGTGTATCAGAGACAATACTGTATCCTAATCGTAGACGACGAGGAGATGATAAGGGAACTTCTGTCTGATTTTTTTTCTGAGGAGGGCTACCGGGTACTGACGGCCCAAAATGCGGAGGAGGCAATGCATGCTCTTGGCAGGAAGCCTGACTTGGTATTGCTGGATATCAACATGCCGGGAACCGATGGGTTGACGTTCTGCAGACAGATCCGCAGATTTTACCAGAGCCCGATTCTTTTTCTCACTGCCAGGGGGACGGATCAGGATCAGATACAAGGGCTTCGCATGGGCGGGGATGACTATATTATGAAGCCGTTTCATTTGGACGTGCTTGCCCAGAAGGTAAAGACACATCTCATCCGGGAAGAGCGCAGCCGGGATACCTGTGCATTGGGGGCCGGCTGCCGCATTCAGGAGAACCTTGTGATTGACTATGATAAGCACCTCATTTATGGGGCTGATTATGAGATAGAGTTCTCAAAAACAGAGTTTGAGATCATAGAACTGCTTTCCCTTCACCCGGGCCAGATTTTTGATAAAGAGCGTATTTATGAGAGCGTGCGGGGATTTGACGGAAAGGGCGACAGTCAGGTAATCAAAGAGCATATCCGAAAGATACGCCAGAAGCTGTCGGCAGGGAAAATAGAGGACCCGATTAAAACTGTATGGGGAGTGGGATATACATGGGAAAAGTGAAAGAAGCATTTAAGAACATGCCGATTCGGAAAAGCCTTATGCTCCTTATGGGAACTATGATACTCCTGGTTGTCCTGCTGACGGTCCTGACCCTGTCAGGTCTGCGGGCGCTGCAGGGCCGTCTGGAGAGGGGGAGAGGACTCTTGATTCAGGGGTACACCCTGGAAATAGGGGAGACGCACGGGGAGGTGAAAGTAAATCCCAGTGAGTATGAATTCGAAGACTTACAGGGAGGAAAGAAGCTTTTATATGAGGCGGCAGGCGCAGGAAATATTATATTCCCGGTTATTTACAGCATCGGTGGGGTCGCCGCAGCCGCCTGTCTGTTTTACCGCAGGAAATTGAAAGAACCTATGACTCTTCTGTCCGGCGGCACACAGAAAATCGCAGAGAATAACCTGGATTTTACGGTTTCTTATTCTTCCGGGGATGAGCTGGGACAGCTCTGTCAGGCTTTTGAAGGGATGAGAAGCGCTCTGGAGGAAAACGAAAAGAAGATGTGGAGGATCCTGGAAGAGAGGAAAGAAGTAAATGCCTCAATTGCCCATGATCTGCGCACTCCCATAACGATCATTCAGGGAGCGGCGGAGTATCTGGAAAAAAGCGCAGGGAAAGGGGAGCTGTCTTTCCCTAAGGCAGAGAAATATGCGGTTATGATCCGGACGGCATCCGAGCGTATGGAATCCTATGTGAATTCTATGCGGGATCTGATGTGTCTGGAGGAGGTGCGCCTAAGTCCCGGGAAACTACAGGTTCAGGACTGGGTTAAGGGGATGGAAAAGGATTTGGAGCTTCTGGCTGAACGGGCGGGAAAGAGCCTGAAGCTTATACCTCCGGAAAGGGACTTTTGCCTGTTTGGGGATCCCACTCTGATGAGGCGTGTGATTGAAAATCTTACGGCAAACGGTCTGCGGTTTGCCTCCCGGGAAGTGACGGTTACCGTTACCGGGGCGGAGGAAGGGCAGGCGTGCGCCGTAAAGGTGGAGGACGACGGTCCCGGCTTCAGGGAACAGGAGGCTGCCGACGCCTGCCTTCCTTTCTATTCCAGGGAGAAAGAGGGAGAACAGGGACATGTGGGGATGGGACTGTATGTCAGTAAGGTTCTGTGCCAGGCTCATCAAGGCTCTTTGACACTGGAGAACAGATCCGAGGGCGGAGCGGCTGTGACAGCTGTATTTTGTGCAGTTTCCCATAAACTGCCTGCTATGTAATATTTAGAAAATTGACAGACTTTTGACCAGGGTTCGTTATACTCTCCTTAAGCTGCTGCAGACGGCGGAAAGGAGAGTATTTTTTATGCGTATTGAGATGCAGGAGATAGAAAAATGGTACGGGAAAAAGCAGGTGCTAAAGGGGCTGAATTGGAGGCTGGAGCCCGGAATGTACGGGCTCCTGGGGAAGAACGGGGCAGGAAAGACGACGCTGATGCGGATCCTAGCCTCTATATTGAAACCAGATGCCGGGGAGATTCGGGTGGACGGAAGCCCCATAAGGGATGTTAAGGAATTCCGCAGACGAATCGGTTATCTTCCCCAGGAATTCTCTGTATACCCAGAGATGCGTGTGACAGAGGTTCTGGAATATCTGGCAGTTCTTTCGGAACTCCCCCGGTCTGCTTACAGACCACGGATAAAATCTTTGCTGGAACAGGTAAATCTGGAGGAACAGGCGGCTAAGAAAGTAAGACAGCTTTCCGGAGGGATGAAGAGACGTCTGGGCATCGCCCAGGCTTTGCTGACAGATCCGGGATTTTTGATCGTAGATGAGCCAACGGCAGGTCTGGACCCCGAAGAGCGCATCCGCTTCCGCAGCCTTTTGGCAGAGTCTGCCAGAGACAGAATTGTACTACTGTCCACGCATATTCCCGGGGATGTAGAGGCCGCCTGCGGACAGGCGGCTGTGCTTGACCAGGGCAGGTTCTTATTCCAGGGCAGCTGCCGGGAACTATCCGAAAAGGCAGACGGGAAGGTATGGCAGCTGGAGGTGCCTGTGGAGAAAGAAGAGACGTGGAGACAAAACTGTGAAGTGCTGGAGACACAGATGCTGGGGAAAAGTCTCCGCCTGAAGATACTTGCCGGGAAAGCACCTGACCCGAAAGCAGAATGCTGCCGGGGGAGTGTGGAGAACGGCTACATGGTTTTGATACGCAGCCAGGGAAAGGAGGGCCTGGAATGAGGCTATTGCTCAAGGAATGCAGAAAACTCAGCAAAAGCATCCTTTTTTGGGGATTTGTTCTTATATTAATAATAAACTGGAAGACGCAGTTTCAGGGAGTTACCAGGCAAGAGATAGGCAGCAGCTCCAGGGAGGGAAGCTTTCTGCATCAGCCCCGGGAAGGCGAGTCCTATTATGGGGAGAAACCGGCGGATTTGGAGACGGATAAGAAAGCCCAGGAGAAGGTAATGGCCGGGGCCGTACAAACCATGGTACGGGAGTATGAGAGCAACCTCTATGCCTGCTATCCCCTGGGGTATTATAAAGAAAAATCCTTAGGCAGCGGGGAACAGGAGAAGGTTGCGGGATACATCAGAGAAATTACAGGCTGCACGCCGGAGGAAGTAGAGAACATGCCCCCGGGCTATTTTCCTGCGAACCCAGTCTATGCGGAAATACCTGCTTCCGGAGGGGATGGGGACAGTCCCTATACTATCAGGGAAGATGGCGGAAGATTTATAATAGAAACAGAGCAAAACCAAGGGAATGGTGCCGCTGAGACCTTTGTGTCCCGGGTTAGCTTTGCCCGCTTTCTGGAGATCGCCGGAGATATGGAACATATGATAGGAAAGGATTCCAACTATAGCCTGAATCTTTTAAAAGCATATTACGGGCGTGCGGAGGTTTCATATGAAGAGGCTGCAAAGCGGTATGGGAACCTGACAGAGAAGGATGGGATTACCGGTGCATTCGGCCGCCTTTACTGTGACTATATGGGGATTATGCTGGGGATACTTCCTGCGTTTGTGGTGTCAGGACTGTTCCTCAAGGATAAAAAAAATCAGATGGGGGAGCTGATAGCTGTGAGAAGGGCGGGCAGCTGGAAACTTATAGGGGCCCGTTACGGAGCGTGTATCATTATGATGCTGATCCCGGTACTTGTTCTGACCCTGGAGAGTCTTCTTCCCCTGGCGGATTATGGGAGAAAAATGCAGATTGCTGTGGACTATCTGGGCTTCTGCAAGTATATTGGCGCATGGCTCCTTCCCACCCTCCTGGCAGTCTCAGCGGTGAGTATGTTTCTGACCGTGCTTACCGGTACGCCTGCAGCAGTCTTTGCGCAGAGCGCTGTATTTTTTCTGGCCCTGCAGAATACAGCCAGCTTAAGCGGTGAGTATTCCCTCTTCACTTTGAATATACGTCATAATATGCTGGGAGGATATGAACTGATTGAGGAAAATCTCAAAATCATTTGGTATAACCGTCTTTTTCTGGTGGGAATAGCCGCATTATTCGTTGGATTGACTGCAGCAGTTTATAGCAGAAAAAGAAGAAATGGAGAGAGAAACTATGTATTGGAGAATAAATTTCAGACTTTGCATCGCAAATAAATTACTTTTGACAGCTGGTCTGTTTGTATTGATCCCGTTTCTGCACGGGGTCACGTATCTGGATGCTCAATACAGTGCTGACTGTCTGGAAAAATATGTGGCCCTGACGGGTCTGCTTCTGTTTCCTGCACTGGCGGCACCGGAGCAGGAAAGGGAGATTTTTGAAATGGTAGCGGCCCGGCCCAAAGCACACTGGAAGACTTTGGGGCAGCGGATTTGCATGGCAGGCGCAGCCGTTTACCTCTGTATTCTGGCCTTTGGGGCATTACTCAGGGCCGGTCACTGTGAGTTTCCATACTGGGCCTATACTGCCGGGACTTTTTGCACCGCGGCGGCCCTGGGAAGCTTCGGTCTGCTGGGCGCTGTCATATCCCGAAATTACATAGCTGGATATCTGGTCTCCCTGGGATATTACCTGGCCAATCTGTTCGGGGGCCCTGATAAGATGGGCCCTTTTTTTCTCAATAGTATGACAGCCCAGGTTGTGGGTCAAAAGCCTGTGCTGCTCTGTATCTCAGGGGTGTGCCTGATTTTAAGCATAATTAGAATCAGATATCAAAAGTAAATCAATTTTTGCTGTTGTCTGCGCACTGTTCTGCAAGATACTTTCGCGGTAAAAGTTGCCGCCGCTGCTTGACGCAGGAGAAAATATGTGATATAGTAGACAAGCGACATGGAAGTAGGTCTTTTTTTTATGCCTAAAATTGCGGGTATGGTAACCGCAGCAGGCGGAAAAAAAGTCCGTTGTAACTTGGTAGAACGTGAACTACCAGCGATATTGAACACATGGAGGTGGAAGTCGTGCGCGTAAAGATCACATTGGCATGTACGGAATGTAAACAACGTAATTACAACATGACAAAAGAAAAGAAAAATCATCCGGAGAGAATGGAGACCAAAAAGTACTGCAAATTCTGTAAGACCCACACAATGCACAAAGAGACCAAATAATCCGGTCCGCGAGAGGTGAAACCATGGCAGAAGAAGTAAAGAAAGAGAAAGCTCAGAAAAAGAGCTGGTTTGCGGGACTCCAAACCGAATTCAAGAAAATTATCTGGCCTGACAAAAAGACATTGGGAAAGCAGACGGTTGCCGTTGTGGTGATTACTGTGCTCCTGGGTGCTATCATTGCAGTTCTTGACAGCGCGGTCTTAGAGGGAATCAATTTCTTAATCAGGTAAGGACAAGGGTGATTATATGTCAGAAGCAAATTGGTACGTTGTCCATACCTATTCAGGGTATGAGAACAAAGTAAAAGCCAACATTGAAAAGACAATTGAAAACAGACATCTGGAAGATCAGATCCTGGAAGTCCGTGTTCCCATGCAGGACGTTGTAGAACTTAAAAACGGCGTAAAAAAACAGGTCCAGAAAAAGATGTTTCCCGGATATGTGCTGCTGAACATGGTTATGAACGATGACACCTGGTACGTTGTAAGAAACACCAGAGGTGTGACCGGATTTGTAGGACCGGGTTCCAAGCCAGTGCCGCTTACAGAAGAAGAGATGAAGCCTCTTGGTATTCATGAAGCAGATCTCCAGGTAGACTTTGCAGAAGGGGACAGCGTGGTTGTCACCGGAGGCGTATGGAAGGATACTACCGGAGTGATTCAGAGTATCAATGAAGGAAAGCAGATTGTTACCATCAATGTTGAGCTCTTCGGCCGCGAGACGCCGGTAGAAATTAGTTTCGCAGAAGTCAAAAAAATGTAACAAAAGGAAGGGCTGTCCTGACGGATAGCTCGTGGGAGGGAAATCCCCGACATTACCACATTAGGAGGTGCCAAAATGGCAAAGAAAGTTCAAGGCTATATTAAATTACAGATTCCTGCTGGAAAGGCAACACCAGCACCACCGGTTGGTCCTGCACTGGGTCAGCATGGTGTAAACATTGTACAGTTTACAAAAGAATTCAATGCTAGGACTGCTGACAAGGGCGATGTAGTAATCCCTGTAGTCATCACTGTTTATGCAGACAGAAGCTTCAGCTTTATCACAAAGACTCCGCCGGCTGCAGTTTTATTGAAGAAAGCCTGCAATATTAAATCTGGTTCCGGTGTTCCTAACAAGACAAAGGTTGCTACAATTTCTAAAGCTAAGCTTCAGGAAATTGCAGAGACAAAGATGCCGGACTTAAATGCAGGATCTCTGGAAGCAGCGATGAGCATGGTTGCAGGTACTGCCCGCAGCATGGGAATCACTGTAGAAGATTAAGATACCCATCTCCGGCCTCATTGATTCATGCTTCGTGCATGAGAGGAATAACTGAGAGATGATACCGTATAATTACGACACGTGGGAGGGAAATTCCCGCAATTACCACTAGGAGGTTATTTAAGATGAAACATGGTAAGAAATATGTAGAAGCTGCCAAAGCAGTGGAACGCTTCAAATTATATGATCCAGCTGAAGCTGTTGCAGTAGTAAAGAAAACAGCGGTAGCTAAGTTTGACGAGACAATCGAAGCTCATATCAGAACAGGCTGTGACGGACGTCACGCAGATCAGCAGATCCGTGGTGCTGTAGTTCTTCCTCACGGAACCGGCAAAAAGGTTCGCGTATTAGTATTTGCTAAAGATGCAAAGGCAGAGGAAGCAAAGGCGGCAGGGGCTGAATTCGTTGGAGGGGATGAGTTGATTCCCAAGATTCAGAACGAAGGATGGCTGGACTTTGACGTTGTAGTAGCTACTCCTGACATGATGGGTGTTGTAGGACGTCTGGGACGTGTCCTGGGTCCGAAAGGCCTGATGCCAAACCCCAAAGCAGGAACAGTTACAATGGACGTTACCAAAGCTGTTAATGATATCAAAGCTGGTAAGATTGAGTATCGTCTTGATAAAACAAACATCATTCACGTGCCAATCGGAAAAGCTTCTTTCACAGAGGAGCAGTTAGCGGACAACTTCCAGACGCTTATGGATGCTATTAACAAGGCGAAACCTAGCGCATTAAAAGGAACCTTCTTAAAGAGTGTTACCATCGCTCCGACTATGGGACCTGGCGTTAAGATCAACCCTGTTAAGTTAGTATAATAGATTTGCAACAAAAATGTATTGACAGCCTGTCCGGCTTTTGATACAATACCAAAGGATTATATGAAATCTCATATATCACTGCCGAAGACAGCAGGTGCCGTATGGCATAAGGATGAAACCGCCTGCCGAGGAATGATTTTTTCTTTTAGATAAGAATCAATGTGCCCTCTTTGTCCTCGGATAAAGAGGGCTTTTTCATTGCTATAATGGAAAATCCGACGGCGGTACACTAAAATTTATAAGGAGGTGCACCAATTCATGGCAAAAGTAGAACTGAAAAAACCAGTCGTAGAAGAGATCGCTGCCACTATTGCCGATGCCCAGGGTATCGTATTAGTAAACTACAGCGGACTGACAGTTGAACAGGACACAAAACTGCGTAGGGAATTAAGAGAAGCTGGTGTTGTATACAAAGTATACAAAAACACAATGATGAACTTTGCATTCCAGGGAACATCTTGTGAAGCATTATGCAAACATCTGGAAGGAACCAACGCTCTTGCAGTGAGCAAGGACGATGCAACAGCTCCCGCCAGAATCCTCGCAAAGTTCGCTAAGACAGCTCCCAAGCTGGAATTAGTAGCAGGCGTCGTAGAAGACGCATATTACGACAAAGCCGGTGTGGAAGCACTTGCAGCTATCCCGTCAAGAGAAGAACTTCTCGGAAAACTGCTTGGAAGCATCCAGTCACCTATCGCAAACTTTGCTCGTGTTATCAGCCAGATTGCAGAATCTAAAGAAGCAGCAAACTAAACTATAAAATTAAATTATTGGAGGTAAATAAAATGGCAAAATTAACAACAGCTGAATTTATTGAAGCTATCAAAGAGTTATCCGTATTAGAATTAAATGATTTAGTAAAAGCATGTGAAGAAGAATTTGGTGTATCTGCAGCAGCAGGTGTTGTTGTAGCAGCAGCAGGTGCAGGCGCAGCTGAAGCAGCAGAAGAAAAAGATGAGTTCGACGTAGAATTAACAGAAGTTGGACCAAACAAAGTTAAGGTTATCAAAGTTGTTCGTGAAGCTACTGGCTTAGGCTTAAAAGAAGCAAAAGAATTAGTAGACGGAGCTCCTAAGGTAATCAAAGAAGCTGCATCTAAGGCAGAAGCAGAAGATCTGAAAGCTAAGCTGGAAGGCGAAGGCGCTAAGATTACTCTGAAATAATTTTTAAATATAGTTACTCCCCCAGATGTCCATTTGCGGATGTGTGGGGGAGTTTTTTTGTGCCTGCTTACAGGTCTTCCAGACGATAAGAAATCATAAGGTGAAGACAGGTATCGTAATCATCCAGGTTAAAATTAATAATCTTTTTAATTCGCCCCATACGTTCGATAAACGTGGTTCTGTGGATATATAGAGAGGCGGCCGCATGGGTAGTGTTGAAATGGTGGTACAGATACGCCTTTAAGGTTTCGTTGTATGATGTATGATTATCTCTGTCATATTCCCGTAGTTTCAATAGACCGTCGGCGTATAAGGTGCCGGGGGATGCTAGATTTTTGCATTCGATTAAAAGATACAGGAAAGCATATTCTTCAAACGTATGATGCCAGATAGTGGGTTGAAACCGATGCCCAAGACGCAGTGCTGCAACTGCCTGGCGGTAATATTCGGATATGCTGAAAAGACCGGAAAATCTGCGGCTTTTTCCGGTCTTTAATATGCTCTCCCGAAAAATATAGATCAGACGGCTTTCAACAAATTCTATATCCTGACCTGCCCTCGTCTGGTTTATGAGTAATACAATATTATCCTTGTATTCAAAAGCGGTACAAAATGAAAACTCTGTCATCAAGTTTTTACATATAAAGGCAGAGGTTTTGCTCCTTCTGTCATCTTCACTTAATTGAACATAATAGAGAACAAAAGTATCCTCCATTTCCCATCCGTGATTTTTTAAGGTCTGTTCCAAAATATAAGAGGATACTTGGTGTCCGTCCAGTATTTGCATTAAGGTATGTCTTAGAGATAAGGGCTGAGATACATTGCTGAAGATAAATTGCTCATAATATAAATGTACATAAGGGCGAAGCGCATTCATGAGATAATAGTGTCCTTCTAAAAAAGGAGTGTTGACTTCAAAAATCAACACTCTCGCCACCTGACTTTCCCGGTGCCAGATGTTGAGGCAAAGATTGTGCGAGGTTGTAATATCATTTACATATAAAAAGGCTTCTTTGTATTCTGATACAGCATTAAATATAGGGTCGAACTTCACGGAATTGACAACATCCAATGGCATATTTCCGTCTTTATCTGCCATTAATTCGGCTGTCTCGGGGGTGTTTCCCAATTCAGGACTTTTGGCCAGGTAATGAAAGTTCATATCTACTATTGCCACAGGATTCCTAAATATATTTTCGAACACGGTAATTACTGTCTGGAAGCCTAATTGCTCCAGAAGCCCCTGATTTAAACTGCTTTCATAGTTGTCATAAATATTATACACTTCCTGCAGTTCATTAAAAACAGAAGAGATATGTTGGACAGTTTCTATCCATATAATGTTTAGAGACAGCTTCGTATATTCGGCGGGAGGTTTACCAATTGCCACAATACAGATGTTTGATGGACTCTGGTTTTCTGACAGAGGAGGAAGATCACTGCTTCTGGCAACATATATCTCATTTTCCACAAGACTAGCTCCGGGCGTATACAGGCGCGGTCTGCTGTATGCAAAGTTTGTGTCGACACAGGTGACAAAACAGAGCGTATAGTTGCGGGAAAGTGCCTCATAAATAACCATTATGTTTAGCTTCATATACATCTCCTATCAAAAGTTATAAACTATACACTACTAATTGTAGGGAAAAAGAGCAAAACTGTCAATAGTGTGCGGGGTGTACAAATAGCATTTGTGGTGATAATATTGAATTCATAAGAAAGAGAAGTGCTATAAGCCATATTGGCAACACTACATGTTGTACCGCCTGCAGGGGTATTCTGTGTCTATAAGCGTAGAAAAGGGAGGAACTATGTCAATGAATATTAAGGAAAATTACATGGCGCTGTTGAACGGAGAAAAACCAGAACGCTTGGTAAATCAATATGAACCATTTGCATTCGTATTGAATGAACCTCTCCTTGCACAGACGATGGAAGGGCGTATTGAAGGGCAGGATGCCAAAGATGCATGGGGGGTAACTATGCGGTGGAAAAAGGGGGACCACGCCGGTATGCCCTATGTGACTGACAATAATAAAGTATGCCCAGATGTATGTGACTGGAGAAATACAGTGAAAGCCCCTTCTCTGGATTTTCCGGAGGAGACGTGGCAGGATGCTATTAGAGTTGCTGCTGCCGTTGACCGGAACGAATATCTGGTGACAGGGCTAATGGCTACGGGGCTGTTTGAACGCTGCCATTTTTTAATGGGGTTCGAAGACACATTAATGAATTTTCTCATGGAACCAGAGGCAATGCATGAACTTTTGGATTACCTGCTGGATTGGAGGATGGAGTATGCAAAACAGCTGATAGATCATCTTCAGCCCGATGCGATCCTATCCCACGATGACTGGGGTGCCAAGGACCGTCTTTTTATGAGCGCAGAGACCTGGAGAGAGTTTTTTAAACCTAGGTATGAAAAATTATATTCCTATATCAGAAACCGAGGCGTTCAGGTGATTCATCATGCCGACAGCTACTGTGCAAATATTATAGAGGATATGGTGGATATTCATATTCAGGTATGGCAGGGAGTGCTGCCGGATAATGATATTCCCAAACTGCAGAGGCAGCTCAATGGCCGTATGGTACTGATGGGGGGGATTAACGGAGGAGTATTTGACTTCCCGGAGTGGAAGGAAGAGGAGGTTCGCAGAGAAGTGCGTCGAGCCTGCAATGCAAGCAAGGAGCTGGGGGGATTTATTCCGTGCATTACTTATGGCTTGCCGGAGACCATATATCCGGGCGTGTTTGAAATTATTGAAGATGAGATCAATATAATTAATACGGAAGTATAAAATAGATGGGACCGGGGTGATGATTAGGCATCATTCCGGTCTTACTTTTGCTCTTTTTGGTCACAGAAATGCTTTACGTGTGACTTGCGTGTGACAATTTCCGGCTATAATACAATCAGATAGTGAATCATTCTAAACATGTTTTTAGATTTTAATATAAAGGAGCTGGAATATGAAGAAGAAAATAGCGCTCATAATTACGGCAGCAATCATGATGGTTGCGACTATTATAGGGGGGACGATGGCGGCATCAAAGCCTGAAGCATCTGTGGAACATAAAGTTGGGACGTCTAATGTAGATATCACAGTTTCTCCTAAAGATGGAATAAATATTTCTGGTGCTGTTCCTGGAAAACCTGAAGATGCTGTGTCTACGGTAAAAAATACAGGCGGCCAATCGGCATATCTGCGTGTGGCAATTAATAAATACTGGTGCAATGCTGATGGGGAGAGAAACTTTGATGCAGATGCAAAACAGATAGAGGTTCATGTAAATCAAGAGATGTAGGACGGATTTTGCGGACATTCAAAATAAAAAAGAATGTGGAGGTAACAGACAATGGCAAAATCATTATTTGAGGAACTGGGCGGCAAATACGAAAGGCAAGGGGATTATTTGATACCGTGCTTAACTGTACCCGCCGAAGAAGAACAGGCAATAGGCATCTGGGGGCAACGGCATTTAGATTATCTAAAACAGTACCGTAAAGTTACATACACCAATCTTCTTACAAGCGGCAGGCTAAACGCCTACCTTGCCGACATCAACAGACAGGCACAGGAACGCTTTGAAAGGCTCATAGAGGGTATGAAACAGGCACAGGGCATAACGGAACAGCTAAAGGCAGAAAACGCCTTAGAATGGACAGGATGCCTCAATAACATAAGGGCTTGTGCGAGGGAGATTGTGGAAAAGGAAATTATTTTTGCATAAACAGATGATTAGTGGCAGGGGGAAATCCTGCCGCTTTTTCTGCTTTAGTTTGTCAGCTTGACAAATAAAGGGTTAAGGAATATAATTAGATTCAGTATTATACAAGGAGTTAATAAATATGCGGCAAGGTATTCTTAAATAAACTGTCAATTTGATAGTGGGAACAAAAAGTAGCAGTCTCGTTTCACTTTTAATATGGGGCTTAGTTTTTTGTACCCAGTTTAAGAATACTTTTATCATGTAATTTTATATGCCCGAAAACATATAAGTGTTTTGGGGCTATTGGAGTTATTTACCCAGTGATAGGAGTATTTATCACTGGGTATTTTTATGCCCTTTTTTGGGTGTTGATAGGAGGAAAATCACATGAAAATAATTAACTTAGGCATTCTGGCTCACGTTGACGCAGGAAAGACAACATTAACGGAAAGTTTATTGTATACCAGTGGTGCAATTGCAGAACTAGGGAGCGTAGATGAAGGCACAACAAGGACAGATACAATGAATTTGGAGCGTCAAAGGGGAATCACTATCCAGACAGCAGTGACATCTTTTCAGTGGGAGGATGTAAAAGTCAACATTATAGATACGCCAGGCCATATGGATTTTTTGGCGGAAGTATACCGTTCTTTATCCGTATTAGACGGAGCAGTATTATTAGTTTCTGCAAAGGATGGCATACAGGCACAGACCCGTATACTGTTTCATGCACTACAGACAATGAAGATTCCGACAATTTTTTTCATCAATAAAATTGACCAAGAGGGGATTGATTTGCCAATGGTATATCGAGAAATGAAAGCAAAGCTTTCTTCGGAAATTATAGTGAAGCAAAAGGTTGGGCAGCATCCCCATATAAATGTAACGGACAATGACGATATGGAACAGTGGGATGCGGTAATTATGGGAAACGATGAACTATTAGAGAAATATATGTCAGGGAAACCGTTTAAAATGTCAGAACTGGAACAGGAAGAAAACAGGAGATTCCAAAACGGAACGTTATTTCCCGTTTATCACGGAAGCGCTAAAAACAATCTGGGGATTCGGCAGCTTATAGAAGTGATTGCCAGTAAATTTTATTCATCAACGCCTGAAGGTCAATCTGAACTATGCGGGCAGGTTTTTAAGATTGAATATTCAGAGAAAAGGCGGCGTTTTGTTTATGTGCGTATATATAGCGGAACATTGCATTTGAGGGATGTTATTAGAATATCTGAAAAAGAGAAAATAAAAATCACAGAGATGTGTGTTCCGACAAACGGTGAATTATATTCATCCGATACAGCCTGCTCTGGTGATATTGTAATTTTACCAAATGATGTTTTGCAGCTAAACAGTATTTTGGGGAACGGAATACTGTTGCCGCAGAGAAAATTTATTGAAAATCCTCTCCCTATGCTCCAAACAACGATTGCAGTAAAGAAATCTGAACAGCGGGAAATATTGCTTGGGGCACTTACAGAAATTTCAGATGGCGACCCTCTTTTAAAATATTATGTGGATACTACAACGCATGAGATTATACTTTCTTTTTTGGGGAAAGTGCAGATGGAAGTCATTTGTGCCATCCTTGAGGAAAAATATCATGTGGAGGCAGAAATAAAAGAGCCTACTGTTATATATATGGAAAGACCGCTTAGAAAAGCAGAATATACCATCCACATAGAAGTCCCGCCAAATCCTTTCTGGGCTTCTGTCGGGTTGTCCATAGAGCCGCTCCCTATTGGAAGCGGAGTGCAGTATGAAAGCAGAGTTTCACTTGGATATTTAAATCAATCGTTCCAAAATGCGGTTATGGAGGGGGTTCTTTATGGCTGCGAGCAGGGGCTGTATGGATGGAAAGTGACAGACTGTAAAATCTGTTTTGAATATGGATTGTATTATAGTCCTGTAAGTACCCCCGCAGACTTTCGGCTGCTTTCCCCTATCGTATTGGAGCAGGCTTTAAAAAAAGCAGGGACAGAACTATTAGAGCCATATCTCCACTTTGAAATTTATGCACCGCAGGAATATCTCTCACGGGCGTATCATGATGCTCCAAGGTATTGTGCAGATATTGTAAGTACTCAGATAAAGAATGACGAGGTCATTCTGAAAGGAGAAATCCCTGCTAGATGTATTCAAGAATACAGGAACGATTTAACTTATTTCACAAATGGGCAGGGAGTCTGCTTGACAGAGTTAAAAGGATACCAGCCAGCTATTGGTAAATCTATTTGCCAACCCCGCCGCCCGAATAGCCGTATAGATAAGGTTCGGCATATGTTCCACAAGTTAGCTTAACAGCTTGCAAAAGTCATATAAAATGAGATTTGAAAGGATTAGAGACTAATTATGATGAAATGCGAATGGATATTGTGTCCTGTTTGTGGGAACAAAACCCGTAATAAAATTAGGAAGGACACTGTTTTGGAGAATTATCCCCTTTATTGTCCAAAATGCAGACAAGAAAGATTGATTAAAGTTGACAACTTGAAGATAACTGTCATCAAAGAGCCAGACGCTTAAGACGCAGAGCCGATGAAATTGTGGAACAATTCACGAATCATCGGCTCTTTTTGTTTCGTATTTGAAAGAACAAACTCACCAAATAAAAAAAACGATATTCGGGTGGGTTATTTTGTTATACCCTAAATTACCCTCTGAATTTGTTTTTAAATTTGGAGGGATTTTTTTATGTCCTTTTTTCGGGCAGTTATCTATCTGCTCATACGAAGCAAAATTTATCAATACATAGCATATCAGAGAACGGCAGGAAACCAGTTAAAAAAATTTCTGCCTATGCAACGGCACTTCCTGCCTTGAATGTAGAAGTACAATCTCCATACAACAGAATTAATATTTCCCATAACCGTAAAGGTCATAGAGCCTTTGCGGTTTTTCTTTTGTCGATTTTTGTTGGAAAGTGCCATAGGGCTATTAGTGGTGTTAGGTGTCGTTCGCCACCTCTCCATCTGGATTTTGAACATTTCAAAAATTCAGATGGGAGGTACTTACAGTGAAATACGCACCGAGAAAGGTATATATCAAGGAAAGCGGCAGATATGTGGAACTGTCCTATACGGATTTCTGCCGCCGCAGGGAATCCGACCAGACCTATATGGACAAGCTGTTTATCCCCATTCAAGGCTGTCTGCTTGAAGTCGTGAGGGAGCAATACACGGACTTCTACCGAGATAAGGAACGGTGGCGTTATCTGAAAAAATTAGATACGAAGAACAGCCTGCTTTCTCTGGATGGATTTACGGACAGCGAGGGGAAGCCTTTAGACTTTATCGCTGATGAAGCGGCAGACATTGCGGAAACCGTTGTCAATGCGGTTATGGTGGACAGGCTGAAAGCCGCCCTGCCTTTGCTGTCGGATAGTGAACAGGAATTGATACAGGCAATCTTTTTTGACGGACTTTCTGAGCGTGAAGTCGGGGCGAGGTTCGGCATAACCCAGAGCGTTGTGAACAAACGCAAAGCCAGAATCCTAAGAAAACTAAGAAAGATAATAGAAAATTAAAATTTAAGGCGTTCAGCCCCCTTGTTTTTTCCTTTGGGAAAATGAGGGGGTTTTTCTCTGCCCTCTCAATCAATTCTGATTGGAGGAAAAGAAGCATGGCATATAACCACGGACGGGAGGACAGGAAATGGCGTATCTGGAAAGAAGCGGAGGAAAAGCTGCTGCGTGAGTGCGGCGTTGATGAAGCGACCATTGAGCAGATACGCATTGCGGACAGGGCAGACTTCAATTCCAACAGGCGGTTTTACCGATGGACGAATGACATTGCGGAATACCTTGAGGACATGGCAGACAGGGAGCGGCAGACGGAAGTGGGTACGGTTGCGGAGTTACTGGACGAGATTGAGAGCGAAAATCTCTATCAAGTATTAGTCGCGGTGGACGGGCGTACCTTGAAAATCGTCCTGCTGAAAATGCAGGGGTATTCCACAAAGGAGATTGCCCCGCTCGTGCATTTGACGACTGGTGCCATCTATGCGAGGTTAGACCATCTGCGGAAGAAGCTACGAAAATTTTATAGCGTCTAAAACAGCCTGCCGTCCTGCGGGCTACTGGGTGAGGGATGGAAATCCCCTCACTTATTTTTTGCAGGAGGCAAGCGGGATGGCATACAGAGTTAAGGCGTACACGCTTCGGGAGGAATCCACGGAAAGCGGCACAAGGTATTTTATCAGCTTTAAGGACGGGCAGGGCAAATCCCACGAGTTGGAAGTGTCGGAACAGTTCTTTATGGAGTTTCGGCAGATGGAACGCAGGAACAGGAATCTCCTCCAATGGGACGAGCGGCACAGGGAGTTTTCGGAAGTATGGGACGAAACGCTGAACAGGCGGGCGTTGAAGCTGCCTAAGAGCATAGAGGAACAAATGATTGAGGCAGAACGGGCAGAACTGCTCTGTAAGGCGGTTGACGGACTGCCAGAGATACAAAGGCGGCGTTTCCTGCTCTACTACGAGTATGAGTTCAATTTTTACCAAATCGCCGCTATGGAGCATTGCACCGCTTCGGCAATACAGAAATCTGTTGCGATTGCAAAGGAGAAAGTAAAGGCGGAAATGAGGAAGTATCTCCAACCGTGACCGACACCGCCCGAAAAAGAAATCTGTTTTTTATTTGTGTGGGATTGGCGGCATTACATACTCTCACTTTTTCTTCGTGGGAGTAAATCTATTTTTAAGGAGGTCAACGCCTATGTGCAACGAAAACAAAAACACCGCCCGAAAGGAGGAAAGCCATGCAGAAGTTACAGACAGTCAACGCCGAAACGCTCCTTTATGAACCGCTTGAGAAGCCGTCCTTTGTGGTGGACAGCCTTATCCCCACAGGCTTGTCGCTGTTCTGCGGCTCACAGAAGATAGGAAAGAGCTGGCTCATGCTGAAGCTATGTTTATGCGTGTCGCAGGGACTTCCCTTGTGGGATATGCCGACAATGGAGGGCGACGTGCTTTACCTCTGCCTTGAGGACACGTTCTGCCGTATACAGGACAGGCTGTTCCGATTGACGAACGAAGCGAGCAGGCGGCTTCACTTTGCCGTGGCAAGCTGCAAGCTGTCAGACGGTCTTATCGTGCAGCTTGAAGATTATCTGAAAGATTACCCAAACAGCAGGCTTATTGTCATTGACACTTTGCAGAAAGTCCGTACAGCTTCAAAAGACAATGCCTACGCAAGCGACTATGGGGACATCTCACTAATCAAAGACTTTGCCGACAGGCATTCATTGGCGGTCATTGTCGTACACCACATCCGAAAGCAGAATGACAGCGATGTGTTCAACAAGGTGTCTGGGACGACAGGCTTAACGGGGAGTGCGGACGCTACCTTTGTTCTGGAAAAGGAGAAACGGGCATCCGACACCGCCAAGCTGTATGTGACGGGCAGGGACACGCCCTATCAGGAATACACGCTGCGTTTCCGTGATTGCAGTTGGGAACTTGTGGAGAGAAAAACGCAGGAGCAGCTTGCGAAAGAAACGATACCAGACGTCCTTTTTCGGTTGGTGGATTTTATGAGGGATAAGGAAGAATGGGCAGGCACGGCAACGGAGCTGTTAGCCGCTATGAGGGAAACGGAAACCATACCCACGGTGATTACGAAATGGCTCAATGAATACCGCACCACATTTTTAAATGAGAACCATATCGTTTATCAGTACAGCCGCAAAAAACACGGCAGGCAGATTTCGCTTGCAAAGCGGGCGGGTGACAGCGGTGACGGTGGTGACAGCGATATTGGGATACCCCCTGTTACTGTCATTGACGCTTAAAGCCGTGTAAAGCTGGCGACTCTGCCCTGCGGGTGACAGCGGTGACGGCGGTGACAGTGATTTTAGGATACCCTGCCGCTGTCATCCCTGCGGGAGAACACCCCGTAAACGCAAAGTGCAGGCGTAGGATTTACCCGCCCTTTTCGGCGTGTAAAACCACCCCTGCGGTCAGAAAAATCCTTCCGATTTTTCCGACTGCGTTTACAGGGTGTAACACACTACACTTTGCCCTGCAAAGTCGTGTGCCAGACGTTCCCTCTGGACTCCCTTATGGCAGGTCTTACGCCCTGCTTATCCTACGCTCCACGCTTCGGATAAAAGAATGGCAGCATGACGGTGACGGCTCTTGCGAGGGGGTATTCCAAAAACACCGTCATCATCGACATGACCGTCATGCAGGGAATAAGGGTGACAGTTGAGGCAGTCGGTAGGGGGTATCCCAAAACTGCTGTCACCGCCGTCACCGCTGTCACCCAAAGGGCAGTTTACCCGCCGAAGAAAGGAAGATGATGAATTATGCCCTATGCAATCCTGCGTTTCCAGAAACGCAAAGCGGGCGGCGTTGCGGCTTGCGAACGCCACAACGAGCGTAAAAAAGAAGCCTATAAAAGCAATCCAGATATAGATATGGAACGCTCGAAAGATAACTACCATCTTGTGAATCCGCCGAGGTACACCTACAAGAAAGAGATTAACCGCATGGTAGCCGAAGCAGGGTGCAGGACGAGGAAAGATAGCGTGATGATGGTGGAAACGCTTATCACGGCTTCGCCAGAATTTATGAACAGCCTGCCGCCCAAAGAACAGAAAGCGTATTTTACGATGGCTCTGGATTTCATTTCAGAGCGTGTCGGGGAGAAAAATATCCTCTCCGCAGTCGTCCACATGGACGAGAGAACGCCGCATATGCACCTCTGTTTTGTGCCGATTACACCAGACAATAAGCTGTCTGCCAAAACAATTTTAGGCAATCAAAAGAGCCTGTCCGAATGGCAGACCGCCTACCATGAGCGGATGTCCTCACGGTGGAATCAGCTTGAAAGAGGTCAGTCCTCAATGGAAACGAAGCGGAAACATGTCCCCACATGGCTCTATAAGTTGGGCGGCAGGCTTGATAAACAGTATGAGGAAATTGTGTCTGCACTGTCCGACATCAACGCCTTTAATGCAGGGAAGAAGCGTGACAAGGCTCTGGAACTGATTGCGGCATGGCTCCCAGACGTGGAGAAATTCTCAAAGGAAATCAGTAAGCAGAGTGCCTATATCAATAGCCTAAAGGAGCAAATCGGGCAGGAATCAGACTATGCGGGGCGTATGCGTGATGAAAAGTATGAGCAGGAACTAAAGGTGCAGAAAGCGAACCAGAAGATATTTGAGTTGCAGAGAACCAACGAGCAGATGGGGCGGCTGCTCTCAAAGATACCGCCCGAAGTGTTGGAAGAATTGCAGAAAAACCATAAAAGCAGAGCGAAAGAAAGGTAGATATGTGAATGAAGAAACAGGATTTTAAGGTGTTAAAGACCAAAGACTTGTACCCGTTTCCCGACAATCCGTTTCATGTGGCAGAGGATGAAACGCTGTCAGAATTAGCGGAAAGCATCAAGGAATTTGGCATTGTCACGCCGATAATCACACGCCCGAAAGAGGACGGGAACGGCTATGAAGTGATTGCAGGGCAGCGGCGTGTCCGTGCGTCTGAACTTGCAGGGATAAATACCGTGCCTGCGTTTGTCCTGCCCTTAGACCGTGACCGAGCCATCATCACCCTTGTAGACAGTAATTTACAGCGTGAGAATATCCTGCCATCAGAGCGGGCGTTTGCCTACAAGATGAAATCCGAAGCCATGAAGCGGCAGGGTTTCCGCACAGACTTAACCTCGTCACAAGTTGTGACGAAGTTGCGGACGGACGACAAGGTGGCACAGGGCTTCGGCGTAGGCAGGATGACCGTACAAAGATTTATCCGTTTGACGGAACTGATACCGCCGATTTTGCGGATGGTGGACGAGGGGAAAATCGCCCTCACGCCTGCGGTGGAACTGTCCTTTTTGAAGAAAGACGAGCAGGAAAACCTCTTTGCCACGATGGAGAGCGAAGAAGCAACGCCCTCACTCTCACAGGCACAGCGGATGAAAAGCCTAAGCCAGAGCGGGCGGCTTGACATGGATACGATATTTGCAATTATGACGGAGGAAAAGGGAAACCAGAAAGAAACCTTGAAAATCAACACAAGCAAGCTGAAAAAGTATTTTCCGAAGAACACAACGCCGAAGCAGATGGAGGAAACCATCATTAAACTTTTGGAGCGTGAATTGCAGAGGAAACGGGGCAGGGACAGCCGCTAATCTTCTCTTTTCGGGAGGTAAATGCAGAAAATTGAGGTATGAAGAATGAAAGAAATCCAGTATGAGATTGTAAAGGAAATCGCCGTATTGTCTAAGGGCGACAGCGGCTACACAAAAGAAATCAATCTTATCTCATGGAACGGAAGAGAGCCGAAATATGACATCCGCAGCTTTTCCCCGAACCGTGAGAAGTGCGGAAAGGGTATCACGTTGAACGCTGATGAAGCAGCAGCACTCCTTGAAGCATTACAGAAAGAAGTAAACAGCGGGGATTGATGGTATCTGATTGACAGGGCGGGGCGTTTCCAGACGTTCTCCTGCCCTGTCTGGAAAGGAAGATTTAAGTATGGGCGAGGATAAGAAAGCAGATAAAAAGAGAAAGCGTATCGTGCCGAAAGCACCAGTTCAGATGATAATCAGCCGTGAATATGTCGGCACGCAGACAGTCACAGAAGCGTTTATCCCGATTATTTCCGAGGATATTCGGAAGAAGATTGCCGAGGGCGACACCTTCGACAATGAGGGGCTGTCCGCTTAGAATGTACGCAATGGAACATGAAAACAGATAGGACAGATATGGAGGTTTTACAGTATGGCAGGAATAAGAATGGAGAACAAGATTTATGAAGTCGGCATGTACTGCCGCTTGTCAAAAGACGATGGCACGGATAACGAGAGTGCGAGCATTGCGACACAGAAATCCATCCTCACGGATTATGTGAAAAAGCAGGGATGGCACTTAGCAAAAACGTATGTGGACGACGGTTACTCTGGTACAAATTTTGTTGAGGTAAGATAACGATACCTTTTTTGCAGAGGGTGTTATCTTACCTCTTTTTGATGTATGTTAGATAGCATAACTCTTTACGTCGGCTCCTATCTGTCTGAAATAGGAGATACTTTCGGTAGGCTTGTCACCTGTATCAACTCTGCCGACAAAGCTATAAAAGATTTCGATTTTGCGGGTGTTCGTTTCCTTATCCAGTTCGTGAATAAGAATACGGTCAATAAATTCATGGACGTTTTCGTAGGTCAGTTCTTCAATCGCTGTGTATCTGCGTACCAGTGCGACAAACCTTTTTACGTCCGCGCTGCGCTCGGTGGCGTTGTCGATTTCCTGTGACAGCTCCGCAATCCTCCGGGTCAGCGTCTTTTTTTCTTCATCATAGCCGGAAGTCAGAAAAGCAAATTGTTCATCTGAAAGTTTCCCTAAAGCGTTGTCCTCGTAGAGCTTGCGGAATAAGATGTTCAGCTCGTTAATACGGTTCTGCGCCTTGTCAAGCTCTTTCCGCTGCTGTGTCAGCGTCTTTTGTACTGCCTTTGCGCTGCACTCGTTGGCTGTTTCGATAAACTCCTGTTCATGCTCTTTCACATAAGACGTTACTCGCTGCAAGTCTGCAAGGACAAGTTCTTTCAATACGCTTTTGCGGATATAATGCGTAGTGCAGAGCATATCATTTCTTGCCCGGTTGCGGTAGTTGCCGCAAGTGTAGGCGTGTTTCCGTTCAAGCGTCCCGGCTCCGCGTACTGCATACATTTTGTAGCCGCAGTCCCCGCAAAAGAGCAGCCCGGAAAACAGGTCAATTTCATCAACCTTTGTCGGGCGTTGCCGGGTGGCAATCCGCTTCTGTGCAAGTTCAAAGGTTTCTTCATCAATCAAAGGTTCGTGAGTGTTGGGGAAGAAATACCTTTTTTCCTCCGGGTTCTTTTTCGTCTTTTTCGACTTATAAGATACCTTGTAGGTTTTCCCGGTTATGGTATGCCCTAAATATTCTTTCCTTGTCAGAATGTCGTACAGCGTCTTATCCGGCCAGTTGTACCATGCGTTGAGCTGTGGGCGGGGGTGGCGTTTGCTCCCTGTCCTGCGGTAGCGCAGTTCCCCGACGGTCAGTATTTCATTGTCCCGCAGCCAGTTCTGGATTTCACACATACGGTCGCCCCGTACATACATTGCAAAAATCTGTTTTACGACGTGCGCCGTTTCCGGGTCGGGTATCAGATGATTGCGGTTATCCGGGTCGATAAGGTAGCCGTAAGGAGCTTCGCCGTTGACGCGCTCGCCTTTCTGCGCCTTTGCCTGTTTGACAGCCCGGATTTTCTTTGAGGTGTCGCGGGCGTAAAACTCGTTGAACCAGTTCCGCAGAGGGGTAAACTCGTTATCTTCCCTTGCTGTGTCTACACCGTCGTTAATGGCAATGTAGCGCACTTCATATTCGGGAAAGACAATCTCTATCAGCTCCCCGGTTTTCAGATAATTACGTCCCAGACGGGAAAGGTCTTTTGTTATGACGGTCGCCACGTTCCCGGCTTCAACCTCATGCAGCATGGCTTGAAGCCCCTCACGCTCAAAGCTCACGCCGGAAAATCCGTCGTCTACGAAAAAGCGCGTGTTGAAAAAGTGGTGTTCGTCAGCATACTTTTGTAAAATCAGTTTTTGGTTCTGTATGCTCTCGCTTTCCCCGGCTTGCATATCTTCCTGGCTCAATCTGCAATATAAAGCGGTAATCTTGTCTGTCTGTAACATTTTGTCCTCCTTTCCGACGACAGACAAGCATGGTATTTGTACTGTCTATATTATACCACATACCGCTGCCTGTGTCATGTATAAAATGTGAAGAAACGCCCTATTTCCGGGCGTTTGCGGGGTTCAGTTCCATGTCTTTGCGAATGAGTTTTTTTATCTTTTTATCCAGTGTGTCCGTTGCGCGTTCACTTGCGGACGAACATACAAGGTAAGTAACTTTTCCTATTTTATGCTCCGTTGTGGTAACGGGCGTTTGGTTTTGCGTCAAAGAAAATCCCCCTTTCTTTCGCAAACATATAATATAGTCTATGAATAGCAGCAAGTCCACTATTCAATAAAACAAAGGCTTTAATCGGACGGTTATTAGCATAACCTCATGGGAATTTCACCCCGGCATGGTTCTCATGCCGCCCTACCCATTGCCTGCGACGCTCTTAACGCTCGGACTGTGGCTGTAAGGAAGTATCATTGTATATTCTGCGTGTCGTCGCCCGCAAGCCGCTACACTTGCTTTCCGGCGCGGTGTTGGTCGCTCGGCTGTCCGGGCGGGGATAACCTCACCCGGATAGCGTCATGGCGCACCCGCCGTATGGCTCGGCGCAAAAGGAACGTATCCGATTTGCCCTATGCTGCGCCGCCGTTATCTTGCGCCGCTTTCTTTGTCAAGGTTCAGAATGGCTTTGCTGCCGCGTCAGCAGCGGAACGGAAAAGGGGGAGAGAGAAAGCGTCCCGCCGCCGCTGCGGTTTATTCCTCTGCCTTAAAGGTGAGGACAGCCATCATCAGTTTTGCTTGCAGCCGTTCCCGAATGTCGTGGTCTACGCCAAAATAGACGTTCCCGCGCTCGTCGTACAGCTTCCGCATGGAGAGGCGGGCTATGTAGCCGCTGAAATGCTGCAAGACAATCTTCATGGCGTCCGGGTCGCCCTTTGTCGCTGCCACAATGACAGGATAAGGAACAAGGGCATTTTCCGGGTAGCCGGGTTCGTTACCATTCGTCCCATTCATCAGCATTTTCCTCCAGATATTTTCTTAATTTCTCAAAAGAGCTTGTCCGCCTGTACTGTATCGTGCTTCTCGACGTGTTGAACAGCTCCGCAATCTCGGTATCGTTCATTCCCTCGAAGTAATACAGCAATATGGCTTTGCGCTTTTCTTCCGGCAAAGTACGGATTGCTTCAAGAAGCAGCTTTGGCGTGATTTTCTTCCCGGCTTTCTCAAAGACGGTTTCGGCGGCTTCACGTTTGAAATATTCATCAAACGTATGAAGCTGCCGCGCTTCGTCTAAGGTCATGTCGGAAAAGGTCACTTCCTTTGCCTTGTGTCTGCGAAGTTCTCTATGGGTGTCGCAAGCTTCATTGTGCAATACCGTATTACAAAACTTCTGAAAAGCACACTGTTTGTAAAACTCCCTGCTATTAGGTTCCACATTCTCACCTCCTTTCTCGTTGGAAAGTTGGTGGTGCTTCCCCCCTTTTCGCGGGGCAATACGGCGTTTTTCAAAAACGCCGAAGATTTTTTGAAATTTCTTCAAAAATTTTTTGAACGTACAAAATGCGCCCGTCCGAAAAGCCCGGACGGGCGCATAGGCATTGTAAGCAGTATCCAGATGATTAGACAGTTCATATATATAAGCGTAGTTTCCCCCGGTGGTGGGCGGGCTTTTTTTGATAAGTCAATAACTGTCGGATTTTGTCGATATGCTTTTTGCTTCATGGCGGCTACCTCCTTTAGCCGCCGATTTCAACAGTGATACCGCGTCATTTCATTAGAAGATAAAAAGAAACGGCGGCTTTGATTTTTCAAAGCTGCTGCGGAAATCAAAGAACGACAAGCAACAGTTCTGATTTTGCTCCAATATGGTTATTAGGGGCACAAATTAAAATCAAAAAAGAGCCGATAACAGCAGTATTTCAAACTGCATATTATCGGCTCTGCGTCTGTGCGTCTGGCTCTTTTAATTAAATTATTTCTGTTGTTTTTTGGCTTTATTATATGTATTAGCTAACTGTCCACAAGCTGCTTTAATCTCTCTACCATGAGAAACTCTCATGGTAACTTCAAGTCCTGTTTGCTCTAATTGATGTTTGAACGCAACCATTTCTTGTTTTTGTGGTGCTCTAATTTTTGAATTACTCGTCGGGTTGTATTGCAGCACGTTAATCATAACATTTTTGCCCTTAAACCATTTTGCAAGTTGCCTTATATCTGAGGAACGGTCATTTATACCTGGTAAAAGCAAATACGCAAATACCACTTTTCGATTATGCCTTTGAGAATAGGACAATGCTTGCTTAACAACATCTTCAATAGCGTACATGTGCATATGAGGAATGATACAGTTTCTCGCAGCCTGTGTTGCTGCATGTAAAGATATTGTCAACTGAATTTTTAGATGTTCTTCGCGCAATTTTTTTAATTGATTAACTGGACCAACTGTTGATACGGTAATGCCGTCGGTTGGAAAGTTAAGTCCATTTCTATCTCGAAGAATATGGATTGCTGCAATCAAGTTGTCGTAATTGAATAAAGGTTCTCCCATTCCCATAAAAACGATACGATTTACTTTTTGACGTATCAATACAACCTGCTGCACAATTTCAGACGGTGTTAGATTACGAACAAAACCATTGCGTCCGGACTCACAAAAAATACAGCCAACAGAACAACCAACTTGCGTACTTACGCAAACAGTCCCACCATCTCGCCGTTTAATAAAAACCGTTTCAATATACCTGTTATCTTTCAATTCATAAACATACTTTTCAGTATCGCTACTTTTATAGACTTTTTTTGTTGATATTGATAGATTTTCTTTGTGAAATGGCTGTTTATACAATTCCGTATATAAGGCTCTTGCTTTATCCTCTCCAATTACTTCCGACATTTCTTTGTAAGTAAATCCGTATGGGTCATTCAATATTTCCGTAGGTGTACTTTTAGGTAAGTGTTTCATTTAAATATCCTTCCTTTTCAAAATTAAAAAGTTTGTTTTTCAGAGTTTTTGATTATGATTTCTAGTTTTTCAACATCAACGATATGCGTTAATTTACATTTAGGGCAGAAAAGAGGAAAATTTCTTAATACCGTATTATAAAATACTTGAACCCTCGTCTTTCCGTTACAAATTGGACATTTTATCCAATATTTTTCAAGCATAATATTTCTCCTTTTGCGCAAAAAAATGCAGGTCAATTCTCAACATGAGCATTGACCTGCATTTATACATATAATACTACAACAAAATTAAGGCATAGTTTTTATACTATGTCTATACGTCGTTAGTTTTGTTGTATAGCATACGCAAAATAAGCATGACAAAAAAGCCCATATTGAAAATGGGAAAAATCTTTTTTGATTTCAATGCTTATCGAATACGCATGCTATGTAACATAAACATTCCCCCCCTTTTATATAATATTATATACAAAAGCAGCTTGTTGTCAACATATATATATATGAATTATTTTGGCTAACTGATAGAACTACGTAGACATATCCAAGAAGAAAGGGGAACAGTAAAATGTAATAGGGTGAATAACTATGGCAAAAAGACCAGTACCACGATACGACTTTAAGGCTTTTGGGGCAGCGATAAAGGCAGCGCGTGAGGGATGCAAGGAGAGCCGCAAGAAAGTAGGCGACGAAATGTTTATCTCGCCGCGCTACCTTGCGAACATTGAGAACAAGGGGCAGCACCCAAGTTTACAGATATTCTTTGAGCTGATACAGCGTTACCATATATCCGTAGACCAATTCCTTTTAGAAACGCCGCCGGAGAAGAACACGCAGCGGCGGCAGCTTGACGCGCTTCTTGACGGTATGAGCGATACAGGCATACGGATTGTAACCGCAACGGCAAAGGAGATTTCCGAAGTCGAAAAAGAGGGCGAATAGGAATGTCCGACTTAAAACTGAACAGGATTTAGAAAGCGTTGTAATCTTTTTTGAGGTTGCAGCGTTTTTCTTTTGCGTAAGTTTGGCAAAATCGCTTTTTCTCCGTAGTAGGTGATAAGAGCCTAAAGGATAAAAACATTCGTAGCAAGCATAGGAAGCGGGTACCACTTCCGTATTTTCGCCCTCCCGCGCTGCGGCGCGTCGGTTGAAAATTGCTTGTTGGGAAGTGTCCCAAACCCTCGGAACGGAAAGGAAAGGAGCGAACACATGGACGGACGCAAAAGGACAGTGCAAATCAAATTCAGAGTGACGGAAGCGGAACGGGATTTAATACTGGAAAAAATGAAGCTCGTACCCACCCGGAACATGGCGGCGTATCTGCGGAAGATTGCCATTGACGGGTATATCATTCAGATAGACCACGCCGATATAAAGGCTATGACCGCAGAGATACAGAAAATCGGTGTCAACGTCAACCAGATAGCACGCCGCGTAAACGCGACGGGGAACGCATACCAAGAGGACATAGAGGAAATAAAGGGGGTGCTTGCGGAGATATGGCGGTTACAAAGATTAAGCCTATTAAAAGCACTCTAAGCAAAGCCCTTGACTATATCGAAAACCCGGACAAGACGGACGGGAAAATGCTTGTGTCCTCTTTCGGTTGCTCCTATGAAACGGCAGATATTGAGTTTGAATATACCCTGTCGCAAGCACTCCAAAAGGGGAACAATTTAGCCTTTCATCTGATACAGTCCTTTGAGCCGGGGGAAGTCGATTATCAGAAAGCCCATGAAATCGGAAAGCAGCTTGCCGACGCGGTAACAAAGGGGCAGCATGAGTATGTACTCACGACGCACATTGACAAAGGACACGTCCATAACCATATCATTTTTTGCGCGGTGAACTTTGTAGACCACCATAAATACAATTCCAACAAAAGGAGCTATTACGGCATACGGAACATGAGCGACAAGCTGTGCCGGGAAAATGGCTTGTCCGTTGTCGTCCCCGGCAAGGGCAGCAAGGGAAAGAGCTATGCGGAGTACCAGGCAGAAAAGACGGGTACAAGTTGGAAAGGCAAGCTGAAAACCACTGTTGACGCGCTTATCCCCCAAGTTTCCAGTTTTGAGGAATTGCTAACGCGGTTACAGGCGGCGGGCTATGAGATAAAGCCGGGGAAATATGTATCATGCCGCGCCCCCGGACAGGAACGCTTCACCCGCCTTAAAACCCTCGGCGCAGACTATACAGAGGAAGCCGTAAGGGAACGGATAGCGGGCAGACGGACAAAGGTGGCGAAAGCTCCCAGAGAGCAGCGCGGCGTGTCGCTGCTTATCGACATTGAGAACAGTATCAAGGCAGCGCAGAGTAAGGGCTATGAACAGTGGGCGAAAATCCACAATCTGAAACAGGCAGCTAAAACAATGAATTTCTTGACGGAACATAAGATTGAGCAGTACGCGGATTTAGTCAGCCGGATTGAGGAAATGGCAGCGGAAAGCGGACAGGCGGCAGACGCATTGAAGAACGCCGAAAAGCGGCTTGCGGAAATGGCGGTGCTTATCAAGAATGTTTCCACCTATCAAAAGACAAAGCCTGTCTATGACGCATACCGCAAGGCAAGGAACAGGGAGAAGTACCGCGCCGGACAGGAACAGGCAATTATCCTCCATGAAGCCGCCGTAAGGTCACTGAAAGCGGCGGGCATTGCGAAGCTCCCGAACCTCGCCGCGCTGCAATCGGAGTATGAAGCCCTCCAAGCGCAGAAAGAAGCCCTTTACGCCGACTATGGAAAATTGAAAAAGAAAGTCCGGGAATATGATATTATCAAGCAGAACATTGACAGCATTTTACAGGCAGACAGACAGCCGGAACGGGAAAAGGAAACAGAACGCGGATAAGGATAGCAAAATCCCCGCCGCTGTGCTATGATAGGGCTATCAAAAAGCAGAGGAGCGTTGAGCATGGAAAACCAGAAAATGCCGGAATATGAAACCATACGCGCCGCCGTTGCCGGGGAGAAATGGGCGGTGGAGAAAGTCGTGGATTGCTACAAGGACGAAATCGACAGGCTATCGACGGTAGCGGTCAGACAGCCAGACGGAAGCACGAAACAGGAAATCAACGAAGATATGCGCCAGTCTATCACAAAGAAGCTGATAGAAGCCCTCCCGCAGTTCCCGCTTGAAGAAATGGAAAAGGGAAATGTCAGATAGGCAAAAAAAGAACAGGGCGCGGAAGCCAGTATATGACTTCCGCGCCCTGTCTTTTTATGGGTGCTGTTTTCGTGAATGTTACGCAGTAGAACGCCATTTTCGGGGGTAAAGGTATAAAGTATCGCCTATCCGATTTTCACGCCCGGAAAGCCCTGTAAATCAAGGGATTTTCCGCACCTACTGCGTAACAGGGGTGCGTCTTTTCCTCATGCGCTCGGCAGCTTGTCTGCGGGTGATACGCTTCCGGCAGACGGGGCAGTATTTGACACTGTTAGAGGTTGACGCAAAGAACGCGCCGCACTCGGTACACTTCTTCTTGTCCCCTGTCTGGTAAAGCTCCGCATAGAGTAGCCTGTCGGCGGGAAGCACCGCAGCCCGGAACCACTTGCAGAGAAGCGAATAGGAAATGAGCTGCGGACAAACGCACTCGTCCCCGTCGTCCAGTAAGATACAGTTCCCGTTATCATAATTGCAGCACGTCCGGCGCACAAGGGCGTTGACTTTCCGGCTCTGGGGCGGCGTCAGCCGCTTAACCCCGTTCATACTTCATCAGCGGCGTAAATGGGAAGCTCTGCAAATTCCGCTTCGGTCAAAGCGTCCACTTTGGAAAGGGTGCGCTTTGCAAGCTCCCGCATATCCGCGTCCATGTAGGGCAGCGCGGCGTTGACATTCTCAATCAAAGCCCGCTTGCCGCCCTCGTTGTAAATGCTCAAAAGGTTTGTTTCTTCAACAGTCAGTCTAATCATGCTCATACCTCCATATCGTGATTTTTTGTTTTTGCCGCCGCCTTTTTCGGGGCGGTCTTTGCCTTGTCTGCTTTAAGCTGCGCCCGGATAGAGGGGCGGGGCTTCCTTATCTTCCTGTCCCGGTTCTCCCCCTTGTCAATCAGCGCATACGTCCCATGTCTGCCCTCGATTTTGGAAAAGGCAAGGGTCTTGTAGGGCAGCATGGAGAAAAGGCGGTCAGTGTCCTTTGTGGCTGCAAGCTGCATGAACGCCGGGGAAAGCTCTACCATGAAATGGGTCTTGTTGGGGCTGTTCGGCGTGTCGTGCCGCTTCATTTCCCGTACAATGCGCCGCGCTTCCGTTTCAATCAGCCCGTCCCGCAATGCGGCGATATGCGCCTTGAAATCCCCCGGCGGAAGCTGCTCCCGGCTGCGCCGTTCTTCCTGTAAGAGCGATTGCAGCGCGTCCGGGTCGTTGGGTACGGCTTCAAAGCGTTCAAACTTTCCAAGCTCATAATCGGGATTGCCGTTGAAAAACTGTCCGGCGGGTATCTCCCGTTCCCCATGCTCATAAATCAGCTTCACCGTATCGGCGGGCAGCTCCTTTTCCTTGACGCGCTCATAATGTTTAGCGTAGTCCAGTTCGTACAGATTGCCCTTGATTTTCCCGCGCTCCGTCCCCGTTAGCTCGATTGCATAGGCAAGGACGCGGTCGCTCGTCTGCTCCATGTAGAAACGCCATGTGTTGTGGGGCGCGGTGTCTTTGAGGAAAACGTCGCGCTCCCGGAAGCAATGCGTCCCGGACGGGCGGCAGAACCACAAAAGGGTCTTGTCCTCCTTGCGGGGGCTTGCCGCCGCCTTTGCGATAATCTCCTTGTCAATCTCCAAGTCGCTCTGGTAAAAGCCTGTGTTCTGCTTCATAACCGCATTGAGGGAAGCGAACAAATCCACGTTCTCAAATTTACTCTGTTTCGGCATGGGTCAGCTCCTTTCCAAATCCTGTAATTTCTGCTTTGCGTTTTTCTTCTGCGCCTTTTCCTTGTCAGCCCTAAGCTGCGCCCGGATAGAGGGCTTCTTTTCCGGCTTCGCTTCCTTGCCGCGCTCTTTGTCGGCTTTGACCGCGTTAGCCAGGTCAACAAGGGAAATTGTTTCTCCCGCCTTAACCTTTGCTTCCAGTTCGTCAACGGTAGGGGTGTTGTTGATGATACCGTCAAAGTTGTTGTCGTTCTGCTCTACGGTGTCCTCGATATGCTTCAAGGGGTTTGCCTTTTCCGGCTGCTCTGCGGCAACAGCAAACGCCCGCGTCCCGTTCCCCATAATCAGATACTTTCCGTCGTCCGACTGGTGGTGAAAGCCATATCCGGCGGCTTCTATCTGCTCCCGGCTCATGGCGGTCACATGGAAAGTCCCCCTCGGTGTCTGGATTGTTTCGCCCGTTGTCAGCTCGTCCGGGGTAAGCTGCTTCTGCTCCTGTAAAAACTCCGGCACTTGCCGGAAGCCTACGCTGTCAACGTAATGCGCGGTGTCCTGTCCGTTCTGATGAAGCACTACCACGTCCGAAACGGAAAGGCTGTGTCCCTTAAAATCTTTTGGGTGGTCGATATTGAAGCGGGTATAAATATCTTCAAGGGAAGTTTCCGGCGCAAGGGGCGCGGAATAGACAAGCTCATAGTTCGCTTTATCAACCACATTTCCCGCCGCCTGCAGGCGGTCGTAAGGCTCAAAGCGGAAGTCCCTTGTTTCGTCCCCGCCCTTTATCTGGTAAATGGAAAAGGTGTCCTTGTCCTGTCCGGTGGTCTGCGCCGTTTCCTGTGCCTTTGCGTAAAGCTGCTTTACGTCGCCCTCGGTCAGCTCGCCGCTTTTGAGCTGCCCCATAAGCTCGCGGCATTTCTCCGGCGTTCCCGTATAAAGCACGTCGCCCATTTTCGCCCGCCCGTTCTCCTGTGTCACATAGGCTTGCAAGAGGTGGCTGTTTTCCCGGCTGTCGCTGTAAGGGTTCCGGCGCACTCTGTAAATCGTTTCCGGGGTAAAGGCTTCTTTCGGGGCTGCTTCCGGCTTTTCTTTCCCGGCTGTATCTGCTTTTTTCGGGGCTTCCGGCTGTGGCGCGGCTTCTTGTCCCTCTCTGGTGGGCTGCTCCTGTCCGGCGGTCTGCTCCTTGTCCTGTGCCTTTTGCAGCTCCGCAAAATTCGCGTCTATGGAATTGATAATCTCGGCGGCTGCGCTGCGTATCGTTTCAAGGGAGCTTTTCAGCTCGGACAGCTCCCGCCCGCTGCTCCACCCGGCGACATAGCCGAAAGAATAGTCCGACGTGTCAAGCCCGTAATGTTGGCAGACGGTATAGGCGACGCTTTCCGCTTCGACTTCGCGGGTGCGGCGGTCAACGCGGGGTTGCTCGTCCTTTGGCGCGTTGAGGTCAATGTCGTGCAGCTTCGCATGGGCGATTTCGTGAATGGCGGTCTTTAAGGTCTGTAATTCGCTCATGCCCTCGTTGATAGCAATGCGCTTGTCCTCCAAGTGGTAGTAGCCATGAGAGCCGCCCTCGATATTCTCAAAGGCGATAGGAACGGGGGAAGTCTTTTCAAGGGCTGCGAAAAAGTCCTTATAGCGGTCAACGTCGCCTGTCAGTTCGTCAACGGCAATGTCCGGCAGTTCCTTTCCCTCGGTCTGGGAAACGTCAAAGACGGATACCACCTTGTAGGCGGGTATGGTGATTTCCTTTTCCTCGGTGACGGGCTTTCCGTCCTTGCCGATTATGGGCTTCTGCGTGTGCGGGTCGATTTTCTGCATTTCCTGTTTGATTTTATAGGGCGACGGGGCAATGATTTTAATTCCCTTTTGCCCTCTCATCACATTTCGCTCAAAGTTGTTCTTCCAAGCGGAAAAGCCCGCCAAAAGGGAAGCGTCCGGCTTCTGCATGGCGATAAGGACGGTGTTTCGGAAGCTGTAATTATGGAATTTTGACATGACTTTCAGATATTCCTTGTAACGCTCGCTGTCAAAGAGTTCCGTAATGCCCTGTTCCAGACGGTCGGTAATCTCTTTTAATTTCTCGGCGGGCTTCCCGGCTGTCAGCACGATAGGGATAACCGGGTGCGGCTCCTGTGGCTGCTCTGCGGCGGTTCGGGCGGTCTGCTCTGTGGCGGCTGCGTCCATAAAGGTCTTGTCCTGTCCGCCGCGTTCCGGCTGTGGGAAGCTCATAACGCGGTATTCTTTGGGTATCTCGTTTTCCGTTCCCCGATACCATTCGGTAAAGGTGTTCTGATTGTTATAGATATAGCCCTGTTCGGTAAACTGCCCCTTATCCTTGCTAACTGCGTCCCGCCCGTATTCTTCATACTTGAAATATTTCTTTGCTTCTTCGGGAAGCTCCAGCTCGTCCAGTTCGTCGATAAGATAATAACCGTAATCTTCTTCGCTGCGGACAGTGGGATAGAGCCAGTAACAGTCAAGGTTTTGTGCAAGGTTGATAAGGTCTTTCATGCTTCCGGCATACTCGCCATGTGTAACCGCCGCCGCAAATTTATCCTTGTCCCCGTCACTCTGCATTTCCAGAAGTTTTCCAAAATAATTCAGCTCGTCCATGCTTGCGCTTTGGATAACGGAAAGCGGCAAGTCAAAGGGGCAGTCCTCCGTAGAAGAATACCCGTTGATGAAAAAATCCTGCGGATTGTCTGCGGTAATGCCGACGCTTTCCATAGCCGCATGAAGCTGCTCTGTTGTGGTCGGCATGGGAAGCCACACGCCGCCCGGTTTGCCTGTTTCAAAGCGGCTGCGGCTGTCGATAAGAATTGAAAACTGCTCGTTTATGGTTTCACGCTCCTTTCTCTGTTCGGTGTCCTGTGGCGGCTCTGCTGTGGTGGGGGCTGCTTTTTCAGCGGTAGGCTGCGCCCGTTCCTCGCCCTCGATAGCATAGCCCGGTAAAAGCTGCCCGTTTACTTTGAAATGCTCTGCATACTCTGGCGGGATAGGCGGCGATACCTCGGTGAATAAATGCTGATAGGCTTTGATACGCCCATTCAGATATTTTTCCATAGCTGCCTTGTCTGCAAAGACTTTCCTTTCCTGTCCGGCGATTTTTGCCTGTCCGTAATTGTGGGGGCTGTTGGTGTAAATACTCCATGAAAGCGTCCACGAATAGGGAATGGATTTCTCTTTTTCCCTGTCATACCGGGTATTCTCGGATATGTGGTAGCGCATTTGGTAGACGCGGTTGCTGATGTGCTTCCCGTAGTCCGTAGCTTCCCACTGGTTCGCGGTATGCGTAGCTTCGGGTGTCCTCACATACTCAATGGCTTTGTCAATGGCAAGGGTCTTTCCCGCCTGTTCGTCCCATGCCGCCGCCTGTTCTTGCAAGGCTTCAAAAGCTGCCTGTTCAGCCGCCGCGTATTCTTCCCGCAATGCCTGTAACTGTTCTAAGGGCAGGGCGGTAAGCCCGGAAAGGTCAGCGGTCTGTTCCTCAAAATAAATATTTCGCTCTATCCGCATACTGTCAGCCGGGTCTAACTTGTCACGCTCAAACATGGAGTAACCTTTTTTCTTTTCCATTCATTCGCTCCTTTCTGAAATGGCGGCGCACCGCCGCGCTTTTGGGGTTCGCCCCGTACTACGGTGGGCTGTGCGTTATGCCAACAATTTTTTCATTTTTTTAGAGGGTTTGGGAAACTTCCCAACAAGCAAAATCCCCGTCCGGCGCGTCAGCGGCAGGACAGGGATTTACGGAAGTGGGTACCCGCTTCCTATGCTTGCTATTCAAGTTTTTAGTTCTTCTGTACTTCGATACGGTAGTTGACGTATTTCCCGCCAGTGTCAGCCAGAACGATAGTTCCGTCATAGGTCTTGCCTGTTTTCGGGGAATAGAGCTTCTTCACATTCACTTTGCCGGATTTAAGGAGCGCGGCGGCAATCTTCGCGGAAAAAGCGGTCTTGCGTTCCTCGAAAAAGCGGTCATTCTTCCACATGACAAAGGCACATTCTTTGTTGCTGCAATAATAGTTTTTCTTCCCCTCATGGACGGGGGAACCGCAACGGGGGCATTTGCCGACAGAGGGCTTTTCCTCCCGGAACAAATCCTTTTTCCCGTCCAGTGCTGCGGCGTGTGTCTGCACAAGCTCCCGCGCCATAGCTTCAATGCCGGACAGAAATTCGCCGGGGTCTGCGGCTCCCTTTGCTATCTGCGTCAGATTGTTTTCCCATTCTGCGGTAAGCTGCGGGGAAGTGAGCATATCCGGCAAGACTGATATAAGGGCGGCTCCGTTCTGCGTGGGGATAAGCTGCTTCCCCTTGCGCTCTGCAAAGCCGCCCTTTACCAGTTTTTCAATGACGGCGGCGCGGGTGGCGGGAGTGCCAAGCCCCCGGCGTTCCGCGTCCGGGTCGGTGTCCCCGTTCCCGGCTCGCTCCATAGCAGAGAGAAGCGACGCTTCGCTGTGGGGCTTCGGCGGCGTTGTGGTATGCTCCGTTACTTTTGCGGCGGGGTTAGGAAAGTTCTGTCCCTCGGAAAGCTCCGGCAGCGTCACGCCCTCATTTTCCCCGTCCTCTGCTTCGGGCTTATCTTTCAGCGTCGCCCGGTATCTGCGTTCAAGCTCTTTCCAACCCTCCGCAAGTACGGTCTTTCCCCTTGCGGTGAAGTCTGTCCCGGCGCATGAGAAAACCGCCGTAACCGCTTCATAAATATGCGGCTCGGCGGTGGCAAAAAGCAGACGCGCCCCCGCAAGGGTAAGGATATTCTTCTCGCTTTCCGGCAGCGCGTCCGGGTCAGCCTTTGCAAGCTCCATAGTGGGAATGATTGCGTGGTGGTCTGATACTTTCTTGCTGTCTAATACCTTTGCAATCTCCGGCGTGAAGTCCGCGCCCGCCATAAAGGGGAGCTTTTCGCAGAGCAGCGCGATAATGTCCGCTGCGGTGCCGCCCATGTCGTCAGTAAGAAAGCTGCTGTCCGTCCTCGGATAAGTAAGGAGCCGCTTTTCATAAAGGGATTGTGCAAGGTCAAGGGTCTGCTTTGCGGTGTAACCGAAAATGCGGTTCGTTTCCCGCTGCAAAGAGGTAAGGTCAAAGAGCTTTGGCGGGGCTGCGGTTTTCTTCTCTCTGGTAAGGGAAACGCATACCGCCTTTCCCGCTTCGCAAGCCCCTTTCAGCGCGTCGGCTTCTGCCTTGTCCGAAATCCTTTCGCTTGCCGCGTCCGCGCCGGATAAATCAAGGCGAACATGATAATATTTTTCTTTCTGGAAATGGGAGATAGCCGCGTCCCGGTCGGTGAGCATTTTTAAGGTCGGGGTCTGGACGCGCCCCACGTTCAAGGTCTTTCCATACAGGCAGGAGAAAAGCCGGGTGGCGTTAATGCCGATAAGCCAGTCAGCCTTTGCGCGGCAGAGGGCGGACGCAAAGAGCGCGCCATAGTCCCGCCCGTCTTTGAGGGAAGCAAAGCCCGCCTTAATCGCCCCGTCCTCCATTGAAGAAATCCACAAGCGGCGCATGGGCTTCTTGCAGCCCGCCACTTCGTAGACAAAGCGGAAAATCAATTCACCCTCGCGCCCCGCGTCACACGCATTTACCACTTCGGAAACGTCGGCGCGGTGCATAAGCTCTTTAATGGTTTTGAATTGCTTCCCCTTGTCCGGGTCAACGGCGTACTGCCATTCCTCCGGCAGAATGGGTAAGCTGTCAAAACTCCATTTTTTATATTGCTCCCCGTAGGCGGCAGCTTCCGCAAGCTGTACCAAATGCCCGACGCACCATGAAATGAGGTAGCCGCCGCCCTCGATATACCCGTCCTGTTTCCCCTTAATGCCAAGCGCGGCGGCGATAGTCTGCGCCACGCTCGGCTTTTCTGCAATCACAAGTCTAAATGCCATGAAAAAATCCTCCTTTCAGCGTTCCGGCGCGGTGTGCTTCTTCTCCTGTGCCTGTTTCAGACAATAGCCGATACAGGGGGATTGCGCCTTATAAGGGCAACGCATACACGCCGGGGATTTTGGAACGGGCGGCGCACTGTCACGCCGCCCGGTGGGTCTTTGTACCATCATTTTTTCTAAAGGGTTTTCGGTAAAAAGCGTCATGCTTCCTCGTCCTCCTGTTCTTCATCAGAAAGCCCGTCCCCCTCGTCCTCGTCGTAATCGTCAAAATCGAAATCTTCAAGGTCGGTGTCGCCCTTGACGTTCTGCTTTGGCTTCATAAACTTAAAATAATAGAACGCGCCCCCGCCGCCAAGAAGTGCCACGACAAGGAAAAGCACAAGCCCGCCTGTATTGCCTTTCTCTTTGGGCTGCTCTGTTGGTTTCTCGGTTTCCGGCTCCGCTTCCTTGCCGCTGCAAGCGGTCATGTTGTCCTTGCAGACAGGGCAGCTCACATTTACCTTTCCGGCTTCGCATTTATCGGTGCAACTGCAAACGGCGGGCGGGGCTGCTTCGGTGCTTCCGTCCTCCATGAGTGCCATAAGGTCGGCTTCGTCCACTTGATTAAGGAAATGTACGGTGTCCTCGCCCTCGTCGTCCCGGTCGATAAGGATATAAAAGTAATTGCCGTTTTTGGTCGTCACTGTGATAAGCTGCTTGTTGCCGCCGAAATCGTCTACAAGGGTCGCGTTCCCGTCCGGGGTAAGGGGTTCTTCCTTTTCGGGTTCCTCATAGACAACGCCGCTGTCGTCGGTCGCGTCCTGTCCCTCCGGGGTCTGTGCAAAGGCGGTGACGGAAAAGCCGCCCGTCAGCATGAGGGCGGCGCAGAGTGCGGTCAAGGTTCTAAGGATTTTCTTATTCATTCTCGGTGTCCTCCATTTCTTCGGTGTCGTGGTCTGCGGGTTCTGCGGGGTAGCCCGGCGCGGCTTCCATGCCCGGAATACCGCCGCCGGAAAGCATAGCGGAAAGCTCATGCGGGGAAAGGCGCATGGAGCGCACAAGCTGTACGATTTGCAGGTTTTCCGCTTCGGTTTTCTGCGCTTCAAGCCCCCTTAATCTGTTCTGGTACTCGGTGATTTTCTCGCGGGTCTTTGCAATCTCTTTGTCGATACGTTCAATTTTGTTCATAGCCATCAATAAATTTCTCCTTTCTTTGCTCAAAAATATGTTAATTCCAGTTCATCAGCCCATAGCCTTTGATACAGGAGTAATTGACGGGGTAGCTCTTTATCTTGCAGGCGTCGCCGGAATTGCCCTCGACGGTATAGACGCGCTCCCCGTCCGTTCCGATAACAAGCCCCACATGGTCTGCGCTCCCGTCCCCGTCCCAGTCGAAAAAGATAGCGTCGCCGGGGGCGATATTCTCATAGCCCCTCGCGCCCCATTGCCCGCGTGACTGGAACCAGGGTACGCCCTGTGACTGGCACCCGGCAAAGCGCGGCTCGCTCTTTCCGGCTTGATTGTAGCACCATGAAACGAAACAGGCGCACCATTCCACGCGGCTGTTAAATCCGTACCAGCTCCAAAAGGGTCGCCCGCCCACGTTGCCGACTTGCCGCTTCGCAAGGTCTACAACGGCGGTGTTGCCGGGGCGTGTGCCGTTTACAAGCTGTACGCCGCTTAAATCCTCGGACGCGCCCATATCGGGGGAGCCGCCGCCGAAAATCAGCGGTTTGTTTCCGCTTGTTTCCAGATAGACGCGGTACATTTCAAGCTGCTGTGGCGTTAGAAGTTCCTCCGCAATCTCGGAAATGGGCTTGTTCGTCAGCTTCACGTTGAGGATATGGTACTCGTAGGGTACTTCCTCGGTGGTCGTTTCCCCTGTTTCCGGGTCTGTGCTTGTTTCTGTGCGGTAGCGGATTTCCGTTTCTTCTGTCAGCGTCAAAGTGTACTGCATGGCAAAGACGCGATTTAGCTCTGCCTGTGCGCTCTGCGGGGTGTAGGTCTGTAAAAGGGCGGTGAGGTAGGACGCTAACTCATGGGGGTTATGCCCGATACTGTCAAGGTCATAGCGGTATTCGTCATAGCCGGGGTGGGTGCTTTCGATATTGTCAATCTGCTGCTGAAGCTCGTTTTCCTTTGCGGCGTAATTGTTCTCCGTCGCCACAAGGTCGCTGTCCTCCGACGTGTAGGAAGTCCCAAGTATGCCGTTCATCAAGCCGGAGAACATGGAACCGCAAGAGGAAAGCCCCGCCGATACCATGATGAATAAGAGTAGCGCGGCAACGGCGATACATACGCCCGCCGGGTGCCGCCCTACAAAAGCGATTGCCTTTTTTGTTTCCTCGGCGGTCTTTTTTGCCGCCTTGCGGGTGTTCTCTGCGGCTTTCTGCGCCGTTTTTGCGCCGCCTTTCCTTGCCGACTTTGCATACTGCCGCTTGATTTGCTGCTTCTGCATGAAGCGGGAAAGGGGATTGCCCGCAATCTGCGGATTGTCATGCAGGGCTTTATGGTACTGAAAATCCACATTCGCCTTGAACGCCGCTTTCTCTGCCTTTGCCGCCGCCCGGTAGGGTTTGAGCTTGTGGCTGTGGTAGCCCTCCTTGACTTTCCGCGCCCCGTACTTTGCGCCGCGCTCTGCCAGTTCTTCGGATTTGTGCGCCCCCTCAACGCCGGAATTGTCCTTTTCAACGGAATGTATCTTGTTGTGGACGAAAATACCCGCTTCCTGTGCGGGGCGGGATAGCGGGTTATTGTGGGGCTTATTCTTTCCTATGGGCTTTTCCTGTTCCTCAAAATGTAGGCGGGTCTTGCCTTTCCCGGTGGCTTCATCAAAGGTGCGCTCCCGTACAAGTTTCTTTTCTTTGGGGATAGCCGCCTTTGCCGCGTCCAGACGGTCGGCTGCTTTGTCCGATTTTCGGATATACCTTTCAAGCTCCGGCGTTGCCCGTTCCTCGTCGGTAAACTGCAAGCGGGAAGATTTTTCTTTTGCTGTGGCTTCTGCCTGTGCTTTCCTCGCCGCCTTTTTGCTCGCCTTTCTGGTACGCGCCCCGTCGATACGTTCCAAGACGCGCTCGGCTGCTGCGGTGTCCTGTTCCCGTTCTGCCCCCGGCGCATGGGGAAGCGGCGGCGTGTCGGTTAAGGGCGGGGAAGTTGCGCCGCCCGGTAGGGGCTGCGCTGCCTGTTCCGGCTGCGGTGGGGCTTCGGTCTTTGCAAAGTCCGCGTCCCTTATCCGCTTGCTGATACGTTTCTTTTTCCCGGTAGCGGCGTTTACCTCGACAGCCCCCTCGCGGGTCATTTTCTGCGTGACTTTTTCACGCGCCTTATATTGTTTTATGTGTCTGTCCCTCCAATCCGCGCCCTTGCAAGGGCGCAATACTCGGCGTTTATCTCAATGCCTATATAATGCCTGTCAAGCTGCTTTGCGGCTGCCCCCGTCGTGCCGCTGCCGAAAAAGGGGTCAAGCACAACGCCGCCTTTCGGACAGCCCGCCTTGATACAGGTTTCGGCAAGTTTTGGCGGGAACGCGGCGAAATGCCCGCCCTTGTAGGGAACGGTATTGATAAGCCACACGTCCCGCCTGTTCCGCATGGTCGGCATGAGGGCTTCGTCGTAGTAGCTGCCGCTTCGCGCCCGGTTAAGCCCCTGTACGTTCCCCTGTCCGGGTACTTCGTCCGCATATTTCTGTCCCGCGCTGCGCCCGGTGCGGTACCGCGCCGCCGTTGTGGGGGCTAACGGCTCGGCTATGGCGGCTGCGTCATAAAAATACTTCTTTGACTTCGTAAGCAGAAAGATATGTTCATAGCAGCGGGTAGGGCGGTCTTTCACGCTCTCCGGCATGGGGTTTTCTTTCTGCCAGATAATGTCGCTCCGTAAATACCACCCGTCAGCGCGTAGGGCAAAGGCTAAAAGCCAAGGGATACCGATTAAGTCCTTTTGTTTGCAGCCGGAAACGCGGTTGTTTCTTGCAATCTGCTGTCCGTTTCTGCCTTTCGGGTTCTTCGGGTCTGCATGGTAGCCTTTATTTCCTGTGCCGCAGTAGGTGTCCGCGATATTCAGCCAGAGCGTACCGTCAGAACGCAGTACCCGGCGCAGCTCGCGGAAAACCTCGGTCAGCCTGTCAATGTACTGCTCCGGCGTGTCCTCCCGCCCAATCTGCATATCAAGCCCGTAATCCCTAAGCGCATAGTAGGGCGGGCTTGTGACGCAACAGTGTACGCTTTCCTCTGGAAGCTCCCGCAAGGCATAGAGCGCGTCCCGGTTGATGATTGTGTCAGTTTTCAGCCCGTTCATGCTTCGCCCACTTCCTCCGGCTTCGTCGTCATTACCCGGTAAAGCTCGGTGTCTTTCGGGAAGCGGTCTACAAAGGGCAGCACCACGTTCCCGTAGAAGATAAGCCCCTCGCCCGCTTCGGTGTGGGTGACATACTTCATCTGCTGCGGGGAGATGTTGAGCTGCTTTGCAAGGATAGCCCGGTCGCCCGCCGCCTGATTGAGCATGAGGACAAAATCAGAGTTTTCAAAGATATTCTCCACTTCGCGGGAAGCAAGCAAATCTTTGACGTTCTGCGTGATTGCTGTGGGTATGCCGCCCCATTTTCTGAAACGCTTCCAGATTTCAACGGAATAGGCGGCGGTCTGTTCCTCTTTCAAGAGAAGATGAAATTCGTCCATAAAATACCGGGTGGATTTCCTTTCTGCCCGGTTGACGGTGACGCGGTTCCATACCTGGTCCTGCACAATGAGCATACCTAATTTTTTGAGCTGCTTCCCAAGCTGCTTGATGTCAAAGCAGACAAGGCGGTTTGAAAGCTCTACATTCGTCCTGTGGTTAAAGACGTTAAGGCTCCCGGAAACATAAAGCTCCAACGCCGCCGCGATACGCGCCGCTTCCGGCTCCGGCTGCTTCAAAAGCTCGTTGTAGAGGTCGCCCAAGATAGGCATTTTCTCCGGGTCGGGGTCTGCAAGGAAAGGGCGGTACACGTTCCTAACAGCGCGGTCAATGACGGTCTTATCGACGGGCTGCAAGCCCTCCTTGCCGCCTATGACAAGCTCGCAGAGGGAGAGGATAAAGTCGGATTTCAGCGCAAGGGGGCTGTCGTCCTCGCTGTAATTGAGGTTAATATCCATAGGGTTCACATACTGGGGCTTCCCGTCAATGCCCTTGCCCGTAGGCGATAACCGTATCACTTGCCCGTCAAGCCGCTGCACAAGGGAAAAATACTCTGCTTCCGGGTCGCAGATAATTATGTCGTCGTCGGTAATGAGGAAAGCGTTTGTCATTTCCCGTTTGGCGGCAAAGGATTTCCCGCTTCCCGGCGTACCCAAGATTAAGCCGTTGGGGTTCTTTAGCTGCTTGCGGTCGCAGAGTATCATGTTGTTAGACAGGGCGTTTAAGCCGTAATACAAAGCCGCGCCCGTCTGAAAAAGCTCCTGCGTGATAAAGGGGATAAAGATAGCGGTGCTTGACGTGGTAAGCCCTCTTTGAATGGGGATAAGGTTCTCCCCAAGCGGTACAGAGGACATAAGCCCCGCTTCCTGTTGGTAGTCAAGGCGGGTTAAGGCGCAGTTGTTCTTCTGTGCAATGCCCGCCGCCGCGAATACGTCATTTTCCAGTTTCCTTTTTGTGTCTGCCATGTTCACCACAAGGAACGTCAAGAGGAACATTCTTTCATTCCGGCTCTGCAAGTCCTGTAAGAGGTTCTTCGCTTCGCTGCCGAAAGTGGCAAGGTCGGACGGGATTATATCCATGTCGTAGCCGCTGCGTACCGCTTTTTTCTGTTCTTCGATTTTCATTTTGTCAAGGTCGGTGATTTTCCGCTTGATTGTCTTTATGGCTTCGGTCTGGTCGATACTGTGGATATGCAGATTGACGATAACGCCCGTTTCCAAGTCCAGAATGTCAGATAAGATACGGTCGTTTAATTCCGGCGCAAGGATTTCAAGGAATGAAACCGCGCCGATTTTGCGCCCCATGCGGAAATACCGCCCCTCGCCAAAACGGAAAGAGGACGGGGCGATAAAGTCCTTTGTGGAAAGCCCGGACGGGGCAAGCCATGAAAAATCAAAGGCAAACTGCCCGCCCTCCGGGTGGAAAATGCCATGCAGCATTTTAAGGCGTTCATAGCCTGTCATGGGGCGGGCAGACACGCCCAAGAGCTTAAAGTTGTTGAGTACGTCCGTTTCGATACGGGCAAGGCGGGATTTCGCCGCGCCCAGACTGTCGGCTTCAATGGCAAAGGTGATATATTTTGCTTTGACAAGCCCGTTGTTGCCCTTTGCAAGCTGGTTTTTCAGCATATCCCGGTATTCTGTGCGGATAGAATTGAAAGCGTCCTCCTGTGCCGGGATATTGACCGCCTTTTCCGCTTCGCCGCGCTGCGTCCCCTGATTGATGAAAGAGAGCTGCACCGAAACGGAAGCGTCAAAGTAGTTGAGGAAGTCGCACCAGTTCTCAAAAATGGCGGTCTTGTCGTCTGCCTGTGCAAGCTGATAGTTAATATCTTCAAAGGCGACGGTCTTTGAGTATTTCCGTCCCGTAACCTTGCAGATACCGTCCGGGTACATCTGGATATAAGGGATTGTCTGCTGCGCGGTGTGCGCTTTCCCGTCGCCCTTTGCCTGTCTGATGATTTCCGCAATCTGCTTTTTCTCGGCGCGGGTGAGCTTGCGGGGCGGGTTAGGCTTTGCGCTTCCCGCCGCGCTGTTTCTTCGTGTTTCCTTTTGCAATCGCTGATACCTCCTTTTCAAGTTTTCTCTGCCGTTCTAAGACGGAATAAAAGTTGTCTGTCCTGTATGGTCGTTCTTTGGGGGCTATGAATTTCGTCTGAATGATGTTCTTCACCACCACTTCAAGGGGCTGTCCATGCTTCTCATACATGGCAAAGAGGAAACAGGGCAGCATGACGGCAATCATAGCCATAGACGCAAGGCTTGTGCCTGTGCTGTCTTTGAGCAGAAAGAAAAGCGGCAAGCCGAACAGGAGAGCCGCCGCAAAACATACAATCTGCCGTTTGGTAAGGTTGAACGCTACTTTTGTCTTGACTTTGGATAAGTCTTTGGGTACGGGTACATACGCCAAGTGAAAACCTCCTTTCTCTGGGTTTGGTGTTGCTGTAACTTCCCATAAGGGTAATCAAGGCAAAGGTCAATCTATGCCCTTTGCCCGCCCGTATTATATGGGGGTTATCCGCGTCAAGGTCGGGTCGTATTTTCGCCGCTTCGCTCTGAAAATCTCCACCCTGCCCTTGACACGCCGCTAATGCGCGGAGAATATCGACTTCGCCAGTGCGCCGGATTTGAACAGGGAGAAACAGAGGATAACGGTATAGGCTGCAAGGGAGAATATCGCGCTGTGCAGATTGTCCGCTATTATCATGTTGTTTACCAGAACCGCGTAAATGCCGACGCATATCATAATGAGGAAGCCTTGAAAACCGATAGCGAACAGGGATTTGAGGTAGTTGTTTCCTATCTGCCCCCATTCCCGGTTCGTCATTGTTGCAAACGGGATAGGCGATACCGAACAGTAAAGGTAAATCTCTATCATGCGCCCGTAGAGGATAACGGTTATCAGTACGGACATGATTTTCATGCACAAGCTCACAAGGCTTGTTTCCATGACAAGTAAGAGCAGTTCGGGGATTTCCATAGCGTCAAGCCCGTCCTGCATGGAAGCAAGGGCGGCGGCAACATCAATCTCTGTGCTGCCGCCGATTACCCCCGCCGCGCCGGAAACAACGTGCTGCGCCATATCGAACACCGCCATAGTGATGTCAAAGGTGTGCGTCACAAGGTAGACTGCCACAAACGCCTTGAACACCCACTTGAAGAACATGGAAGTGTCAACGTCGTGCATATTGTTCTTTTCCGTTACCATGCTGATAAGCTCATAGCATAGGACGTAGGTAATGACAAGCCCCGCAATGGGTACGATTACATTCTCACTAAGGGTCTGTATCATGGAGAATATATTTGCGTTCCACCCTTGCGGGGTCTGCCCTACCTCTGCGGCGATAGTGCCGACTTTCTCGTTTACGTCCCCGAACATAGTTGACAGATTACCGTTTATGGCTCCTATGAGGATTTCCTTTATCCATTCGTTAATCGCGTCAAGTATGCTCTGCATAAGCCTTTACCCGCGCTTCTTAACCGAACAAGCCGGAAAGCAGCGGTACAAGGGTCATGCCGATAAGGGCAACGCCGCCGCCCGCCATAAGCTGTTTTATCCCCAATTAGGTGTAAAACTCTGCTCGATGGCGGGCGGCGGCGTACAAAAAATCTATATGGTGTTTTTAAGAGAACCGTCCCGGCGGGACAGGTCAGGCAGTGACCTGTTCCACCTCTGGGATGGGTTTGAGATTAAAATGAATTTCGATAGAAATGTGTCTTGTTTTATCTTCGTCAATGCGCTCATGCACGACGATTTCTTTGATTAAGCGGTTGAGGGTGGCTGCGTCCAGCTCTGTGATATTGGCGTATTCCTGAATGGCTTCCACCCATTGTTTTGCGTCATTGGCAAGCTGGACTTCATCGGACAGCCGCTTTCTGCCCTCGGACACTTTTGCTTTAAGCTCCGCTTGCTCGGTCTGTGTCTTTTCCAGCATGGTGTTGAAATTCTGTTCACTGATACGCCCTGCAATCATATCCTCATAAAGCCGCATTACCATTTTGTCCAGAACCTCAATCCGTTCCTCGTCCCTTGTGAGGGAGCGTTCCATTGCTTCCCGCTGTTCCCGCTGCTCGGCTTCACAGGTATTGGTCAAGCGGTCGGCAACCGCTTCCCCGTCCATCAGGGCGGCTCTGGCACATTCCCGGATTTTCCGCAGCACATGGCTGTAAAGGGTGTCATAATCAATCCGGTGCTGGGTGCAGTGGTTCTTTCCAAAGGCATTGTAGGTTTTGCAGGAGTAAATCTGCTGGGGATGTTTTGCGTTTGTGTAGCGTATCGTCAGTGACTTCCCACACTCACCGCATTTTATCAGTCCGGCAAACAGGCTGATTTCATTGGTCTGCCCCGGACGCTGGCGGGATTTCAGCTTGTTCTGCACAATGTCAAAGCTCATGCGGTCAATCAGCGGTTCATGCTGTCCCTCCACCACAATCCAGTCCTCCGGCTTCTTTTCCCCAATCGTGCCGATTTTGAAACGGTAGTCCTTTTTCTGGGAAGCAATCGCCCCGGTGTAGACGGGATTCATCAAAAGGTCTTTGATAACGGAGAAGTCCCACATATATCGCCCGTTTTCCGGGTCTTTCTTTTCCCATTTGGTGCGGGTATTGCGAAGCCCCCGTTCCCGGTTCCACCATGTGGGGCAGGGGATTTTTTCTTCCTCCAGCCGTCTGCGGATATAGTTCGGACCATGACTGTTTAGGGCATATCCGAAAATCAGCCGCACAATCGGGGCGGTTTCCTCGTCAATGAGCAGATGGTTTTTGTCCTCCGGGTCTTTCCGATACCCGAACGGGGCAAGACACCCGGTAAACTGTCCTTTCTGCGCTTTCAGAAGATAAGAGGAATGGACTTTCTTGGAAATATCCTTGCTGTACATCTCGTTCAGGATATTCTTGAACGGGGCAATATCGTTGTTATCACGCAGGGTGTCGATACCGTCATTCATGGCGATATAGCGGACACCGTTTCTTGGGAAAAAGTCCTCAATCAAATGCCCGGTTTGCAGATAGTTACGCCCCAGTCGGCTGAGGTCTTTCGTGATGACAAGGTTGATTTGCCTGCGCTCAATGGCTCTCAACATTCTCTGTAAATCAGGACGCTCCATATTAAGACCTGTGAAGCCATCGTCCTGATAGACTGCCACAACCTCCCATCCCTGCTTTTCGCAGTATTTTTCCAGCATATCACGCTGGTTTGCGATACTGGCACTTTCGCCTTGCAGGTCATCGTCCTTTGACAGCCTGCAATAGACCGCTGCACGATACCCTCCGGCAAGTGCTGAACCGATTGTTCTGTATTCCATTTCGTTCATCATAGCCATTTACCCACACAATCCAGACGGTATCTGGCTCTTTTGAACCTCATCTTCATTATAGCTCATATCTTTCCTTTTAGCAAGATATTCTTTCGTATTTGTCTTACCGTATTTCTGGGAAATCAGGCTGACGAACACATCGGTTGCGTCAAGCTCCCCGTCAAACACCGTAGTCACATGAATCTCTGTTTTGTTTTTTGCCATAGGCAGTTATCCTCCATACATGAAAATAGCCAGACAGAGGGTGTCGGCAACGAAGTCCGGCAACGGGCTTCAAAAGACCTTGCAAACAATCTCAATCTGGCGATGGTTACTATTTATACTTTTCTTTTATTTTTCTGTTGTTTTGGTTGTCATAGGGGAGAAAAGCCGATAGTTTCGGGATTTTCCCCGGCAACCGGCTCGGCAACGGGATAGCAACAGGGGGTGCAACGGGCTGCCATTTTCAGAATGGAAGCTCCATCTGTTCTGTGACCTCCACAAAACCGTCCATCGTTTTTTCAGACGGGTTGCCGGAGTCCGTTGCCGGGTTTTCACGCTCCCAGCCCTTTTGTCTGCCATATTCTGAAAACATTCTTGGGTTCGGGAAGTACCGCCAGCGGTCAATGCACTGGTTCATAATCTCGTTGATTTCCCGGATTTCCCATTGCTTCGGTTCGTCAAAGGCATGGTTCAAGGCTTCCTTGTAGAGCTGCTTGGAACAGACCATGCTCCCGGTGTACTTATCAAGATACGCCTGTATCATTCCGGCTTTGGTGTCCTCCGGCATAAAATCCCGCTGGTGTTCTTTGAGATACCGCTGCATGGCGGGGCTGAAAGCCAGCTTGAACCTGCCGCTTCGGTAAATCTCCATAGCTTCCGCCCACATCTGCTCGATATAGGCTCTGGAAGCGGCTTCGTCCTCCAAAATATGAACCTCGGCTTGCTCCGGGTAAACCATGACGGGGATAAAGCGGCGGTTGCCGGAACGGTCAAGGGGCAGGAAGTCAAGGGCATTGGAAGTGCCGCCAAACACGCACTGACGGGGGCGGTCTGCCGGGTGGGTTTCATAGGGTATCTTGTAGACCTCCTTCTGCCGGCTTAAAAATGACTTGATTTCTTCGATGCTCTTGGCGTTTGCGGTTGCCATCATTTCCGACATTTCGATCATCCAGTGACCTTGCAGCTTGCGGTACACATTGTCATCGTCCAGCTTCCGCAAATCATCGGAGAACCACTCGTCCCGGACTGCCAGCAGACGGAAGAAGGTGGACTTGCCAGCCCCCTGACCGCCTACCAGACAGAGCATGATTTCAAATTTGCATCCCGGCTGAAAGGCTCGTGAGATTGCACCCAGCAGGAACAGCTTCAACGCTTCATAGGTGTAATCGTCTGCGTCAGCCCCCAGAAAGTGCCGCAGGCAGAAACGGATTCGCTCTGTCCCATCCCACACAAGGGTATTGAGATAGTCCCGGATGGGATGGTACTTGTTTTCATTCGCCACAATCCCGATGGCATTATCAATCTTTTTCTCATTGGTAAGCCCATAGGTTTCTTCCAGATAAAGAAGCAGATACTTCATGTCCGTATCGTTCAGGGCGGTGCTTTCTCTGTGGAAGCCGATGGGCTTTATGATGTCCTTGCGGTCGGTCAGGATGTTGTATGCGATAGCCCCGGAAAGCAGAGGGTCACGCTGGAATACGGTCAGGCAGTTCCGTATGCTCTGACGGACACCGCCTTTCTCGGTAGTTTCCAGCCCCGCCTTGATTTCCTCAACGCTCTGTGGCGGCTGCATGGCGTTCATGGTGTTTTTTAGTTCTTGCTGCGTCTGCGGCTGCAAACTCTGCCATTCGTTGTTCAAGCTGTATCACATCCTTTCCGTAGTCCGTAATCAAAGCCGCTTTTTCCTCTGTCTCCCCGAACAGCAGCACATCCAGCAGATATTCCACTTGGGCTTGCTTCTGTAAGGCTTCCACAAACCGGGGATGAAAGGCTTCCTCCGGGGAGTGCGGGACATAATCCTTTCTCCATGCCCGAAGCAGGTGGAGATAATCGGCAAGGATACGGGAGCAGCGGTTCTTTGCTTCCTGAAACTGTTCCTCCGGGGATTTCTGCCGGGGCTTGGGCTTTTTTACCTTTCCCGGCGGCTTCCAGTCCTCATAGGAAATTCCAAAGTCCTGTGCCAGTTGTACGGCGGCTTCTTTCTTTCCCAGCCCATACAGAGCGGCGGCAAAATCAATCACATCCCCATCCGTACCGCAGCCGAAGCAGTGGTAACGCCGATCCAGCTTCATGCTTGGGGTTTTATCGTTATGGAACGGGCAACAAGCCATCCCGTTCCGACCTACATGGATTCCATAATGCTCCGCAGCCTGTCTTGTTGTGACGGACTGCTTCACAGCTTCAAATACATTCAAATCTATCCCTCCTTGAAAATAAGAAAAGCACCTGACATTCTCTGATTGAAAATGGCAAGTGCCTGTTAAAGTTCCATATCCTGTTGTCTGTGTTTCGCCTGTGCCGGGGCGGTTCTTTGTGCTTTTTTCTCGTCTGCCTTATCCTGCAAGACTTCCTTGATGGGCTGCTTCTTGGGCGGCTCTTTGCTTTCCTCTGTGCCGGGTGTGGCTTTCCGTACCCAGTAGCGGATGTCCCGCAGCTTCTTCAAATCCTCCTGTACCTCGGTCAGCGGTACTTTCAGTTCTGCGATTTCGCTGAGAAGCGTTTCCTGCTCCTCTTGCAGCTCCTTTTGGGTACTGTCCTTATCGTCCGGGTGCTTGGCAAGGTAGGCGGCGGCTTTCTCATACCGGGCAACCTCCGGGTGTTCCTGTTTGAATTTCTCCTTTGTTTTCTTAAAAAATATCTTCTGGTACTTCTCATAGACAGCCTTACATTCTTTGCAGTCTGTCCGGCTGGCAAGAATCCCGTCAATCACTTTGCTGCGGGCTTCCTTTGGCTTCATCTGATTGCGGTAATCGGCGGCTGATTTCCCGGACGCTTCCAGAAACGCTTCTAAGTCCTCCACAGTGGAAAGTCCCTTTTGCCGGAGATAGGACAATGCTTCGCTGACTGCCTTTAAGTCCTGTGAAGTCCCCCGGTTCTGTCCAGCCCTTGTCCAGTCCCTCCGTTCTTCTTTTCGTATCTCCATATACTTCATCAGCAGATTGGGAAGAAGTGTCGCTTCCTCCGCCGTTTTTTGTGCAAGCAGCTCTTTCCGTTTTTCTCCCAGTTCGGTAATCCAGCCTTTGAGGTTTTGAATGAGCTGCCGAATGGACTGCATCAGGCGGTTGGCGGCTTTGATTTCCCGGTTCAGGTTGCCGATATTCGTCTGGATACCACGCTTTTCCATCTGCTGGACAGCAGCCCCCTCATGGACAGTGGGGATAATATCAAGCCCCTGTCTGGCATAGGAACGCAAGTCCACACGCTCCGGGCGGTCATTGGCTTCCAGATAGCGGTTCTGGATGACCTCCCATTCATGCCGCCAGATTTCACAATACTTCTGGTCGTTCCAATCAACCGTATCCTCCTTGTGGCTTTTCCACCTGCCGGACGGAAGTTTTATCCGTTCTCCGCTTTCATCAAGGTCATAAACCTTGCGGCTCTTGGGAAGCCATTTCCCATGTTCGTCCATTGCCCTCATAGTGAGCAGGACATGGGCGTGGGGATTGTGTCCCGGCGGATGGGGGTCATGGATTGCAAAATCAGCAATCATGCCTTTGGAAACAAACTGCTGCTCACAAAACTCCCGGACAAGGACAGCATACTGGTCGGGCGGTATCTCTCTGGGGATGGTAAGCACCCACCGCCTTGCAAGCTGGGAGTTCCATTGTTTTTCCACCGCTTCGGCGGCGTTCCACAAAGTATTGCGGTCTGCATACTCCGGCGGGGCATTTGCCGGGAGCAGGATTTCATTGTGGACGATACCACGCTTTTCCGGGTAGTGCTTCACTTGCTGGTCGTATTCACAGAACAGCTTTTCGCCGCTTTGGTAAGCAGCGGCGGCAACCGCAGACTGTCGCTGGCTGCGCTGAACAATCGTGATTTCGTTGTGTGGGCAGGGCATTTCGTGTCCCTCCTTTCGGTAATTGGTGGATGGGGTGGCGTTTTACCACCTCATTTTGGCAGAAAAAAAGCAGGAGACCTTTTTCAGATTTCCTGCTCGGTGTGCCGCTATGTGGGCGGCGGGTATTTAATTGTAAAAGTTCGGGGCAAATTGACCCGATGTGCGGATGGTAAACTGGGATTGTTAATTTGGAACAGGTCCTATAATGCCAACTGCTATTGCATCAATAAAAAGCACAAATGCTATTACACAAACAATTAAAATAGTTGTAATGACTTTAATAATAAGTTGTTGATTTTTACGTAAATCACTCTTACTGACAATTCTTAGGACAAAAATCAAAACAAAGATGATGATAAGAGAAATAATATTATAAAGAATTACTGTTTTCATCTGTGTATCCTCCTTTTCCTTATCAATTCCGACTTACAGAATACCTGTTATTGAAATAATTGCACAAGCACAGGCAAAAATGCCCATACATAAAGAGGCAATTACCCATTTCTTTTTCTTCTGTTTGTGATATTCCATTGCATTAAACAATTCTTTTAAACCAAAAGCCAATACTAAAAATTGAAGTATTCTAATCATGTCCATCAATCAACTCCTTCGCCAATTTTTGATTTATTGGTAATTTTATTATACTTCATTGCCTATCGAAAAGATAGCGTATTTTATGAAACTTGTCGGCTGGGAACAACTTGCAATGCAAGATGTCCCCAGATGGCAAGTCCACAAAAGGGTAGCTGGCGGCAGCCAGCGCAGGGGAAGTGTAGCGTCCCCTGTATGATTTGGAGCAGACCATGACTGCGGAAAATCACAGCCCTCCGGCGAGGAGCCTTCGGAGAACGCAATGCACCAACCTCTGGGTGGTGTATAATTGCGCCCTTAGTAAACTAAGGGGTTTCTGGCTTCTTCCGTTCCAGCAGTTTTTTCAATAATTCCTGCGTGTCCTGTCTGTGAAAAATGAGTTTCAACAACAGCATGACATCATCATCTGTCAGGCGTTCCGGCTCTTGCAGAAAACTTTCCAGCATACCGCCACGGGTACAGAGCCGGTGCGTCCGTTCCTTTCGGGTAAGCTGCTTTAACTGGTGCTGCAATGCCTTTTCATCATTGATGGCTTTCCGCAGTTTCTTTTCGCTTTTCTCCAGCTCCCGGTTGAGCTTTTCCAGCTTTGAGGTATCAGGCAAGGGCAGCGTCCTCCTTTCCCGGTATCAGCACATAAATTCGGTTTGGTTCTCCAACGCCCTGACGCACCCGCATGATAAGTCCGGCGGTTTCCAGTTCATTCAGAGAACGCTTGACCGTCATAGAGCTGCGGGACAAGACTGCGGCAATGGCTGTAACAGGGAAGCAGACAAACAGGATTCCGTGCTCGTCCTCCTGCCCTTTGGATAGCATAGCGTCCAGCATCCGGCAGTACATGACCTTTGCGGTGCTGCTGACTGGAAATCCTGTCAACGCTATGGGAAAGGGCATACAGGGCGGCAATGGTGTGTCTATCGTCATAAATTCAAAATTCATTCGGTGTGTTCCTCCTTTTTCTTTGCTCGTTTGGATAAATAACGGGGGCAGTCAATCACAACCGCCCGGAAGCTCTGCCTGCACCCATGCTGGCATTTCCGGCATAATTCGTTGTAAGTGACACGCCCCCGGTCATTGAGGTAAAAGGAAAGCTCATGCTTCCTCTTTTTGCTCATTCTCGGCATATTGCGCTTCCTCCCGTTTTAGTGTATGGTTTCGGGGCGATTTTCGGCAAAATTACAGCCATAGAGCCGCTTAAAATCTCCCGAAGTATCAGCGATAGGGTAGACTGTCCCCCTATCAGATTGTCGTGTTTCGGTATCATTTCGGTGTCAGTTCGCCAGTTCTCCCCGGTGTCGTTCCTCCCCTGAATCTCACAGCGGCGTATCGCTCCCTTTGGTATGCTCGTTTTGGTAAGGGTTCCTCCATATCCCTGCCAAAAGTCATGGCACTACATCGCCGGGGAAGCATATCCCACACAGGCTGGTCATTCGATTGGAATAATCCATCGATGAACTACCTGTATCATAGAACATTTTTGTGCCCTGTGCCGTATGTCCACAAAGTAGGAATTAGGAGTAAAAATCAGAAATTTCCACGATTGCGGAAAGTGTGATATAATCCAGTTAAGCGGCAGCAATGAAACCGCCGGAAAGGAGTGTGCGCCCATGAAAGGAGCAACAAGCATACAGGAACGCCTTTGGGAACTCCGCAAGGACAAAGGCTTAAATCTGGAAGAACTATCAAAGCTGACGGGTATTTCCAAATCTGCTCTCGGAAGTTATGAAAAAGAGGATTTTAAGGAAATCAATCATGGCAACCTTATCACGCTGGCAGACTTCTATGGGGTTTCCGTTGATTATCTACTGTGCCGGACAGAGAACAGGGAGCAGATCAACACGTCATTGACGGAGCTGCATTTGAATGATGAGATGGTAGCACTTCTGAAAAGCAGTCGGATTAACAACCGTCTGCTCTGTGAGCTTGCCACACATAAAGATTTTATCAAGTTTCTTGCAGACATTGAGATTTATGTGGACGGGATTGCCACCATGCAGATTCAAAATCTCAATGCACTTGTCGATACCGTCCGGCATGAAATCATTGAACGGTATCGCCCCGGCGAAGATGACCCGCATTTGAAAGTGCTGCAAGCCGCCCATATCAGCGATGATGAGTATTTTAGTCACATGGTTCTGGATGACCTCAACCTCATTATCCGGGATATTCGGGAAGCCCACAAAAAGGACAGTGAGAGTGCACCCCAGACCACCGTTGCCGATGAACTGAAAGAAAATCTGGAAGCGGTCGAAAATTTCAAGGGCAGCCGGGATGAAAAGCTGGTTGTCCTTTACTGCAAGCAACTTGGTATCAACTATAAAAATCTGTCAGATGAAGAATTCCGCTGGCTCATTCGGATTCTCAAAAAATCAAAGAAAATGGGAACGCCTATCAGCCAGAGGAAAAAACGGTAAAGAAAAACCGCCGTTGCATGGTTTGTTAGCTTCCATGTAGCAGCGGTTTTTGCTGTGGTTATTCAGTTGATTTTTTCAAAACGCAGGCTGGTATTTGTATTTCAGATATGAATTTGAAACCCTTCATAGCTGAATATGCCATTCCCTTGTTTTAATTTCCCTTCATTTGACAAATTATGAAAAGCTGTCTCTATCTTATCAATTATAGTAACTGGAATAGATAAATGATGATGTCCGGGCAAAATTCGTCTTATCTCTAAAGATTGAATTTTTCTAACAGATTTCCAAAATTCTTGCGGGTTTGTTGATGGATAAAAAGCATCAAGACAACCTCTATATATCAAATCGCCAGAATACAGATATTTTCTATCCGCTTCATAGAAACAACAATGTCCGGGAGAATGACCGGGTGTGTGAATGACTATCAATTTGCGTTTCCCTAAATCAATGCTATCTCCGTCATGTAAAAGCATTTGTGGGACACCTTGAAAAATCTGATATTGGTCTATATTGAAATCTAAAGGAAAATTGCATGGCTTGCACATAAGACTATGTTTTACTACCTGCAAAGGAATAGGAAATTTAGCTGATAGCCATTCTCTTTCTGCTTCATGGACTGCGATAAACTTAAAATATTTGTGTCCACCGATGTGATCCCAATGAATATGAGTAGTAATTACCATAATGGGCAGTTGCGTTAATGTATCTACAATTTTTCGGATATTGGAAATACCTAAACCTGTATCAATCAAAACAGCCATTTTCTCTCCACATAGAAGATAACTATGTGTTTCTTCCCAGTGCTTATATTCGCTGATGGCAAATGTATTGCAATCTATTTGTTCAACGGTAAACCAACTATCCATATACTATTCTCACTCCTACCATTCCGTTATGAATAAATCATCTCATGCAAAACAATTTCTTCTGCCCGATTATGAATGTTATTGCAACGCTGCACCCATTCCATTTGTTGGGTACGCTTCAATTCCTCGGTTACGCCCTCGGCAGTTTTCATCTGCTCCATGATGGTGTCTAACCGTTCCTGTGCCTGTTCGTTCAGGTCTGCAAGATATGTCCACAATTCTCCGGTCAGTATCAATGTGTTCAATCTGGCTGGGTGGACTTCTCTTAAATATTCCCGGTGCATCCGTCCATACTTTCCGATGGGGCGGCGTTCTTCCGGCAGCTTCAAGTCTGGGATGTAGTAATCTCCGACAAGGATATAATCAATTCCGTTTTCCGTTATTCTTGGTTTCAATTCGCTCATGTTCCTTACCTCCTGTGGAAGCAGGCTCGTCTGGTACTAACTCAATCACATCGGTAATCTCACAATTCAGCGTTTCGCAGATACGGGCTAATGTGTCCATGCTGATGTGCTTTCCCTCTTTGCTCATGTTGGCAATCATATTCGTTGTCATACCGGCGGCAAGCCTTAAATCTTCTTTTCTCATATCACGCTCTAACAGTGTATGCCAGAGTGGTTTATAGCTGATGTGCATATTGCTTTCCTGCCTTCCTATCCATACCACCGGGGCGGCTGCCCCGGCAGGAACTTTTCTCTTATTATAGCACCAATCTTGTGTAATCACAATTTATTCTTGTAGACTGCCGCTGATACCGTCTGGATTGTGCTTTTCCTTTCTTTTTGTTCCCTTTAATTAGCCATGAACTGCTTCATGCCCTGGCTCTTCGCGCCCGGATTGTCGTTGCCGTAGCCCTCCATGAGATTGATAACGCCCCAGATACCAAGCCCGGCTCCAAGTGCTACAACAAGGGTCTGCAAAACGTCTACTGCGCTATTGAAAAATGCCATAAATAAATCCTTTCTGCCGCGTCTGCGGCTGTCCGGCAAGCGGACAAAAGGCGGTCAGCGTATGCCGCCGCATAAAAAAACCGCCCTCTGGTAAAGGCGGCTGTCCCCGCGCTGCGTAAGTTCTGCGGCGCGGCGGTATTCAGTTGTAGGGGGGTGCGGCTCCTGCCGCTGTGTGCTGCGCCGGAAAGTAGGGGCGCGTATCATGTAGCCGATATTGATATATGTGATTGCTTCGATTCCTCCTTTCGGTGTCCCGCTGTGCTGCCGGACGGGTATTATTCAGACTTGCGGGAAGTGAATAGCTTGCATAGCAAGGTGTTCGCTTCCCGCAAGTTCACAAAGGGGTAGCTGCCGCAAGGCAGCGTAGGGGAAGTGTAGCTTCCCCTGTCCCCCCCTCCCCGGCGGTCTGCCATGCTGTCACTGTTGAGGGATAAGCCCCCGGCGCGTGACATACTCCGTTGCAAAACGGCGGTGTTCCGCTTCCTTTTCCCGCCAATACTCCCATAATGCAGCGTCGGCGGCTTCCGCAACATTCATTAAAAACCGTTCAAGCTGCTTTTGTTTTTCCTCTGCGCTACGTTTCCTCATGGTCTGCGTCCTCCTGTAAGTCTGCTGCGTCAATCTCGTAATAGTCAAAAACCTCGTCGGGCTTGACAATGGCGGGGCGGCGTTTAAGGTGCTTTTCCATGTCAAAGGCGTTCTTCGGGTCTGCGTCGGATAGGTACTTGTATTTCGGGTGTTTCGTTATGTCGAATTTGTCCGAAAAGAACGGGCGCACCCCGCGTAGCTGCAAGATACATTTCCCTCCGTCCATGACTGCGATTTCATCTTCCGTCATAAGCTGCTTTCCCAATTTCTGATAGTTCAGCCCATGCGAAAGCTCCCGCCCCCTTGTTTCGGAAGTGTTGAAGCTGTCTATCGTTTCCTTGCCTAAAATCTCCGATATTTCTTTGAGCGTGGTTTTTTCCTTGCCGCCCAAGAAAAGCGTGGTGTCGCAGTTGCCGACTATGGTATCGGCGTTGTCCTTGTAGATTGCCTTTAGCTGTGACTGGCTCTGCAAGATGATTGACGCGGAGATTTCCCGGCTCCGTATGGTTGCGATTAGTTTCTCAAATTTGGGGATTTGCCCGATATTCGCAAATTCATCAAGTAAGCACCGTACATGGACGGGAAGCCGCCCGCCGTATTCATCATCTGCTTTGTCGCACAAGAGGTTGAATAGCTGTGTGTAGAGAATACTCACGACAAAGTTAAAGGTGTCGTCGGTGTCGCTGATAATCACGAAAAGGGCGGTCTTTCTGTCACCTATGGTGTCAAGCTCCATTTCGTCGGTTTCCATAAGCTCCCGCAGCTCCTTAATGTCGAATGGGGCTAACCTCGCGCCGCATGAGATAAGTATGCTTTTTGCGGTCTTGCCGGAGACAAATTGTCAAGGGCTTTTTAATCAAATTCACAAAAAATCTACAAAAAAGGTGCCAGAAGCATTGTATGGCTCCTGACACCTCGTTTGATAGATTACATTTTTCCGTTCAGCAGGTCTTTGCAGAGATACGCATAGTCTGGCAGCTGGTTGATATATGGCTCCCAGCGCCGCTTGATTTCGGCCAATTCCAGCGGATCGGCTGCTTCCAGTGCATGATCGTTGCCTGTCATATATAAAACATCCGTAGCAACATCATCCAAACACCTGCTGCAGAGATCGGCGGCTGATTCGATTCTGATACCGGTATCCACATAGACTGGATTGACGCCAATCGCCAGCCAGACATAGCCTACCTTGTCCGACCAGAGCAGTTCAAAATCAGGGCTTTGCCGCAGATGTTCCGCAAAGACCTCCTTTACTCGTTCAATTTCATGCTTCTCTTTTTCTGTGTAAAGCATTTTCGTGTCCTCCTTGACAAAAATTTTGGTGCGTACCATCATCAGTTTAGCACAAGGCGGCTTCGTTTATCAGTCTGTCACATTTGCTGAATTTCATTTTTGAGCATACGCTTGATTTTATCGCTCATGGTTTCTGTGCTGGTATTGCTGAAATGGACATGAACCTTGTAGGTTGTCTTGCCGATTTTCTTTACCATCGCTGGCGTGTTTTCCGGCGCTCTGGACACAGTAGCGGCGTCTGCCGCCTGCATAGTACGGGGTTCTTTGTTCATGGCGCTCCTTTCTCCGAACGGGTCTGTGCCGCCCGGTAAAAAATCAGTCGTGCTTACTGTTTACAATGTCTTTTGCTGCCTGTCGGGTAGCACCGGCATTTTCTTCCCGGAAGTTCTTCCCGGCAAAGAGGATCGGGGCGCACCGTTCCAGGATACGGTCATAGATACGGGCGTGGGCCAGGTCGGGCGGGTTCTTGAGTTCGGCCAGCTTCAGATTGGTGGTGATTATCATGGGCCTACGGCTGCGGTAGCGGCTGTCGATGACGAAAAACATCTGCTCCATAGCATATTCGGTACTGCGCTCTACACCCAGATCGTCAATGATAAGCAGGTCGTACTCGTCAAAGCTGGCGATAAAGTCGGCCTTGTCCTCGGAAAACATCCCGGTCAGGCGGTTCAGAATGGTGGGGAAGTTCGTCATCAGCACAGGCACATCCCGGTCAAGCAGGGCGTTGGCAATACAACCGGCGAAAAAAGACTTGCCGGTTCCCACATCCCCAAACAGAAGCAGGCCGGTGTTGTTCCTGTATGCCTCCTTCCAGTTCTCCACATAGGCGCGGGCCTTGTCCATCAGAGGATTTTGGCCGTTGTCGTTGGCAAAGGTGTAGTCGTACAGATAACGGTCTTGCAAACCCTGTGCCTTTCGGCGTTTGATACGCTCCATGCGGCGCTGCCGTTCTTCAGCAGCCTTGCGCTGCTCCTCAGCCTCCCGCTGGCACTGGCAGATGCAGCGCGGCATAAAGTAGCCGGATTTCCCGAAGCATGGCACAACAGTCTGCCTCTGGCCGCCGCATTTCTTACAGTGGATGAGACCGTCTGCCGGGTCTATGTATTCGTCCCCGGCCAGTTCCACACCGGCGGCTGCCTTGTCGATCAGCGCCCGGATTTCTGCGGTAATCTCCATCATACGGTTTCATCCTCCTTTACGCTGTAATCCCGGTTGCGGGTGGGCGGGGCCGCCTTTTTCGCGTCCTTACCGGCCCAGCGCCGGATGGTGGCGGCATGGCTCTGATAACGCTTGCCGGTAGAAGCCATGTACTCGGACAGTTTTTCGATGTACTGGCCCCATACAGTGGGAAAGCTGGTCTGCAAGTCTGCCATTTCCTCGTCCGTCAGGAAAACATTCTGGTAACGGCCATAGGCGCGGGCGGAGCGTCCCTTCTCTATCTCTCTCTTTATCTCTATCTCTTTCTCTAACTCTATCTCTATCTCTGGTGGACGAATGTCGGACAAATGTCCGCCGTTTGTCCGGGGCGCGGAAAGAGCCTTATTTTGGAGCCTCGCCGCCCGCTTTCGCTCAGCCTCGGTAGAGGACTGGCCGATTAAAAGTTCGATGTTGCTCATGTAGAAGGTACCGCTGTCCAGCACTTCCACAAGGCCCAGCTTCAGGAAGATTTGCAAGGCCCTCTCCACAGTGCCGATCTGCTGGCGGGTGATGGTGGCGATCATCTGCGCCGTGTAGGGGATGTCCTCGTCAAGCTGGAGCCGCCCGCCATGTTTCAGCGATTTCAGATACAGCTTGAGCAGAATGTTGGAATACAGCACACCGTCCTGCATACTTTCCAGCAGCACGATGGAATCATCGTCAAAATAGTTTTCTTTGAGTTTCAGGTAATAATATTTTCGGTTGTCTGACATAGGGTTCCTCCTTGGGGTTTCTCTTGGGATTCTGTACGCATTTTAAGGCTATTTTAGGGGGCAGAGGATAAATCTATCAGACTGCCTTTGACACCCCCGAAAAAAGCCTTGATTTACAAGGGTTTTTCAGCCCCTAAAGCGTGACATTTCTCCCGTTGTTTCCGCTTGCGCTTTGCGGCGTTGATCCGCTTCATGCGTGCGGCACATTCCGGGCAGTATTTGGCCCGGTTGGAACCGGGGGTAAACAGCGCCCCACATACGGTGCATTTCTTTGCATTCAGCCGGTGGAACAGCGCCGTTTCCAGTTCCTTATCCTGCGGCAATACCGCCGCCCGAAACCACCTGCACAACAGGGAGTAGGAAATAGACTGGACACAGACACATTCCTCCCCATCGTCCAGGGCGATACAGTTTCCGTCGATGTAGTTACAGCACTCATGCACCAGCCTCCGCACTCTGCGGTACTGGCGGTAATCCATGACGGGGATAGGTTCAGACTTATTGTTCTTCATAAATGATTTCTTTCATAAAGTTGGTAACCTCCTTAAATGAATTTATTGTTAAATATTCGTGCAAAGTATTGTTTTCTTCGTGCAAATAGCATATACTATAATTGCCAGCAGAAAGGGGTTGATCGTATGGCTGGAAATACCACAAACATCAGTATCCGCATGGATGCAGATTTGAAAGCGCAGGCGGACGCACTGTTTACTGAACTTGGCATGAACCTGACTACGGCGTTTAACATCTTTGTGCGCCAGTCGCTTCGTGAAGGCGGCATTCCCTTTGAAGTAAGGCTGGAACAGCCGAACAAAGAAACGGTTGCTGCCATGCTGGAAGCGGAAAGGATTGCAAAAGACCCGTCTGTAAAGGGCTACAATGACCTTGACGAGTTATTTGCTGACCTGAAAAGATGAAAGAAACCAAATATACCGTCAAGTACACGACCAGTTTCAAAAAAGACTACAAACGAGCCATCAAGCGTGGCTTGAAGATCGAACTGCTGGAGCAGGTCGTAGCATTGCTGGCAATGGGCGAACCGCTGCCGGATAAGAACCGCGACCATGACCTGTCCGGCGATTGGGCAGGCCATCGGGAATGTCATATTCTCCCGGACTGGCTGCTTGTCTATCGCATAGAGGATGATATTCTGGTGCTGACGCTGGCCCGCACCGGCACACACAGCGACTTGTTCGGCAAATAAACAGTCTGCCGCCGTATGGGGAAACCTGTACGGCGGTTTTTCTGTATGCAAAGGTATGTCGTGAAACGCGACGCACTTGACAGGGGTACGCCAAAACGCGGTAGCCTTTACCGCTCCGGCCCACGGTCGTGAGACTTGTCCCGTTCCTGTCTGGACAGCTGCTCGGCGGTTTTGCGGAGCCGTTCCACTGCTTTCAAATCCTCCCGCATGGCTTTCATGGCAAGCGTGTCCGTCTGCTTTCCAGCGGCCAGCTGGTCAATTTCCAGCTGCCATGCCTTTGGGGTGATTGCCTCGCCGCTGTCTTTCAGTTCTTTCAGATACCGGGCCGCTGCGTCATACAGAATCAGTTCCCGGCTGTGGCGCTGTTCAAACTGTTCCCGTTTTTCCGGCTTTACTTTGGCAAGCTGCTTGTGGATGGACTTGTACTGGTTGTACTGTTCCCACATCTCCCCGCGTTCGGTAAGAATGGCGATCCGGCGCTCGGCCTTGACGATCTTTCCCCGCAGGTCATAGTAACGGCTGTTCATATCAGCGATTTTTTCATGAAGCTGCTGCATAGACTGGATGCCGTTTGCCTGCAAAAAGCTGAATAGTGCAGCGCTTTCCTGCAAAGCCCGGATTTTGCCGGTGCGGGTGTGGGGAGCGTTCAACTGCTGCTGGGCCTCCCACAAGGCGGTCAAGCTGCTTTGCTGCGTTTGTGGTTTTTCCGTTTCGGCTTTCGACCAGCGATAAAGACGGGTAATGCGGGCTTTAATTTCTTTCAGCAGTTTGTTGTCGGCGGCGATCTGCCGGTTTACTTCCCCCTTGTCGGTGCGGATACCGCGCTTTTCCATTTGGCTGGCAGCTGGCCCCAGATGGACAGAGGGGATTTTATCAATGCCCTGCCGCTTGTAGCTGCGGTGGTCAATGCGCTCCGGTCTACCGGCAGATTCCAGCGCCCGGTTGGTGCAGGCCGCCCACACCGCCCGCCAAATCTCCACATTTCCTTTATCGTTCCAGTCGGTTGTATCCACTCTGTGATTTTTCCAACCGCCTTTCCCATCCGGGATACGCTGTCCATTCTCGTCCAGATCGTATGCCTTGCGGCACTTTGCGCCCCACTGTCCATTTTCTTTCAAAGGCCGGAGCGTCAGCATGATATGGACATGAGGATTGCCTGTTCCCTTGTCATGGATAGCAAAGTCGGCGCACATTCCTTTGTCTACAAAGTTGTCCTTCACATAGGCACGCACAAGGGCAAGCTGCTGTTCACCGGACAGTTCACGGGGCAGAGCTGCTTCAATCTCGCGGGCAAGCTGGCTGTCCCTGGCTTTCTCGATTTGCTCCACGCTGTTCCAGAGGGTGGAGCGGTCTGCAAACTCTGGCGGGGCGTGGGCGGGCAGCATGATTTCCGCATGGACAACGCCGCCCTTCCGGGTGTAATCATGGGTCAGGCCGTCCCATTCATTCGTCAGTTTGGTTCCGCTTCGGTAGGCGGCTGCGGCAACAGCGGAACGGCCCTCGCTGCGCTTGATGATACTGACGGGAATATGGCAAAAATCTATGGGTGGCACCTCCTTTCGGCGGGGATATTTCAGGCTCCGTGGAGCCGAACAAACGCGAAGCGGGTGTTTGGCTGCGCGGGGCGCACAAGGGGTTTGGGGAGTGTAGCGCCCCATCGCGGACGAAGTACGCAACAGCCCCCGGCAGGGCGCACAGCACCGGCAACGGTGTATAAGTGCGCCCTTGTAAACAAGGGACTTATGGCGTGTCCCCGGATTGTGACAGGTTTGCAGTCAATTCCGCAGCCCCCGGAAGATGGGACAGGGCAATCAAAAATGCTTTAACCTCTGCGCCGGAAAGGTCGGGAGCCAGCGGGAAAATCCCCTCCAAAATGGCTCCGCGCTCAATCAGGCGGCGGGTGCGAACCCTGCGTTCTTCGTTCCGCTGCTTGTTCTCCAAAATCTTCTTTCGGTTTTCAAGCTGCCGAATCTCCTTCAGGACTTTCTCCCGTTCTTCTTTTTGGGGGTGGGCTGTAATTTTTTCGTTCATGTCAGGCACCTCTTTTCTTTGAAAATACTCATAGATTGACCGTCCATTTCTGTCGAGCAAAGTACCGGCGCAGCCTCCGCAGTGCGGCGTGGATGGATTTTCCCGCCTGTGCTGGCGTGATACCCTCCATTGCGGCAATATCTTTCACTTTCATACCCAGCATATAGCGGGCATGGACACGGCGAGCCTGCATAGGCGGCAGGGAAGAAATGGCTTCGTACAATCGCCGTATCAGTTCTTCGTATTCGGCTAATTCTTCTTTTTCTATCAGGTAGTCCTCCGGCGATGGCTGCGCCCAGCCGATGGCAGCATTTTCGATTCCATCGTTACAATCAAGGGAATAAAACGCCTTATACCGGAACATCTTGCGATCTCTGGCGGCCTCGGCTCTCTTGTCCAGAAGAAACGCTTCGACGATCTCATCGGACACCTCCACAAAAATGTCCTCTTTGCAAAATGGATAATATTGTTTGAGATTGATAGTCTGCATAGGCACGCCCTCACTCTGTTTGGAAAAGGCCATCATAGCAGCGGCGCATATTCCGCAGACCCCGGCGGATGGCAACGCTAACCTTGCTGCTGTGGACGCCCTCTATCCGAGAGATTTCCGGCTGCTTGATACCAGCAATGTAGTAGGCGTGAACACGGCGGGCCTGTGTCGGAGTGGCATGAGCCAGAGCCACCGGCAGAGCTGCAATCAGGTATAGGCGGGTGGTCATTTCTTCTCGTTCCAGCAAAATATCTTCCGGCGATCTGCTGTGTTCCAGTGCGTAATTTTCCAGCCAGCTGTATGCGTCCAGAGAGTAGTAGGCGCTGTGGTAGACTTTCCGACGCTCATAGTTCTCCATCTCCCGCTTGGCCTGATACATCGCTGCCCATACCTCGTCCGTAACATCCACAAACTCGTCATGCCGGTAGTGGGGATACATCCACCGCAGATTGATTGTTTTCATAGGCTTACCTCCTGAAAATCGGAGAGGCGGGCAACTCATCCGCTGTCCGCCCCTCGCTGAGATAAGGGAAATGATCCCTTTCACTTGGTAGCCAGAAAACAGGTCATTCGTTAAGCCTGTTCTCAAAGAAATTTATAAATTTTTTTCTGACCGCCTCCACACTTTGATACACAGCCACTTTGGAGCAGCCGCACAGCACACCGATCTCTGCAAGGCTCAGCCCGTCAAGCGCATAGAGCAGGAACCGGCGGCGCTGGGCCTCGGTACAGGTGTCCAGAACAGCCATCAGCTCATGCAGCGTTTCCATGCGGCAAAGGTATTCCTCCGGCATTTCGCCGTAGACCCCTACACCCTCGGTGGTAATGATGTACTCGTCAAACTCCCGGCCATCCCAATGCCGCCGCTGTTCATGGAACAGGTTCTCCGTTTTGTGATCGGCCCGGTCAAGAAATTCATAGACTTCCAGCGTAACCTCCACGGCCACAGCTTGTCCGTTATAATTGATGGTAACTTCCATCTGCCTTTCCTCCATTCAGATTTTTTTGGTAAATCTGAATGAGGCGGCGGGGCGCGGCTCCGGGGATAAAGTTCGGGCCATGCTGACCCGATGTTCCGGCTCCATAGGGACAAAAAAGCGCCCGGACAGCAAAAAGCTATTCGAGCGCAAAAACTCCAATATTCACTTACAGAATGACAATTTTCGCACCGGCTACCAGACGGGGCCTGTTCGTTGACTGGGCTTTTTTTGACGGTAGTGAAATATCGTCTGAATTTGTCGGCGGTCAATGTGCTTCATGGCGGTTCCCTCCTAAAGCCGCCGTGTCAGCGTGTAGTCGTCACTCCTTTGTCGAGGGCATAAGGAACGGCGGCCTTGATGTTACTCAAAACCGCCGCAGTACCCGGAAAATCCATTTTGGGCGCACAAAGCTGCCTGCCCTGCAACGGTTTTTTTCTTTCCCCGTCTTGCGGGGCAGGATCGCTTGGATTATTCGGTTTTAGTTTTGCTCTTGTTCGGCTACCTCTTTCAGCCGGTCAAAACTCTCATCGCTGATGATGTGTTCAATACGACAGGCATCGGCCTCCGCAGTTTTGGGGTCAACGCCTGCGGTGATAAGCTGCTCGGTAAAGAAGCAGTGACGCTCGTAGATTTTTTCGGCTACCTCGCGGCCCACATCGGTCAGATGGAGAAAGTGATCTTCGTCCATCATAAGAAAGCCGCCGTCCCGCAAGGTAGCCACTGCATGGCACACGCTGGGCTTTGATACCTCCATGTGCCGGGCCACATCTACGGAGCGCACCATACCGCGTTTCTTTTGGAGAACAAGGATGGTTTCCAGGTAGTCCTCCCCGGACGCATGAAGTTTCATCTGAACCTCCTTTACTGAGCCAGCTTCCAGCCGATGGCCTCCTGTCTGGCCGATACAAAATCGGCATACAGGCCCTTTTGCTGGATCAGCTCCGCATGAGTGCCGCGCTGGACGATATGAGCGTTGTCCAGTACAAGGATCTGATCGGCGTTGCGGACGGTTTTCAGACGGTGGGCAATCATGATGATGGTCTTGTCATGGGTCAATGCCTCGATAGCCCGCTGCAATTCATCCTCATTCTCCGGGTCAATGCTGCTTGTTGCCTCGTCCAAAATGATGATAGGTGCGTCCTTCAGCATAGCGCGGGCGATGGAAATCCGCTGTTTCTCGCCGCCGGACAAACTACCGCCTCCCTCGCCAATCACGGTGTCATAGCCATCCGGCAGGGCAGAAATAAAGTTATGGCAGCAAGCCTTTTTCGCCGCTTCAACCACTTGTTCATGGGTAGCATCCGGGCAGCCAAACTTGATATTGTTCTCAATCGTATCTGCAAAGAGGTATACGCTCTGGAACACCATCGAGATATTCTTCATCAGGCTGTCCAGCTTAAAATCCCGTACATCCGTACCGCCTATGGTAATCTTCCCGGCATTCACATCCCAAAAACGGGCAATCAGATTGCACATCGTTGTCTTTCCTGCCCCGGAAGGGCCGACAATGGCCGTAGTCGTTTTTTCGGGAATGGTAAAGCTGACCTGATCTAATATCTTGCGGTCTGCGTAGGAAAAATCCACCTTGTCAAACACGATCTCGCTGGACTTCGGCGTAATGTCAGCGCCTTTCTCGTCCATCACCGGCGTGTCATCAATGGAGTTTGCCGTATCCATCGAGGCCGCCAGCATTTGCAGCAAAGAGGCCATATTCCCGGCGTTCTCCAAATCGTTGAACACCATGAAAGAAGCAATCACCAAAATCAAGCCGTAGGCCAGCGACAGGGAGCCGTCCAGCCAGAACCAGACCGAGGCCAAAAGCAACAGGACGCTAAACACCCGGACAACGGCCTGTTTGATGGCGTCATAGGGAACACTGGCCTTTGTCAGTTTCAGGTTGTCCCGGCAGCTCGCCTTAATTGCACTGCCGATAGACTGCGTGCTGTCCCGTTCCAGTCCAAATGCTTTGACAATCCCCATCCCCTGAATGTACTCCAACACAGACTCCACAAGGGACTCCTGTGTGTGCTGGCGTACCCCGCTGAGCGCGGCAGATTTGCGAAGCGCCAGTTCCGCCGCCGCAAGGTAAATCAGGACACCGGCAGCGGCCACAAGACCGATCCGCCAGTCAAATACCAACAGGACGATGACGAGGGCAACCGAGTTGAAAAAACCGCCCAGCACTGACACCAGGACACGGGCTGCTGAGTTCTCTACATCGCCCAAAGTTGTTGTGACAATGGCGGTAATGTTCCCGATACTATTCTTGTTGAAGTAGCCCATCGGGATATAGCGCAGCCGATCTCCAATGTGGATACGCTTTTCCGCTACCATGCAATAGCCAGTTTCCGTTTGCTCCATCGTGGAAAAGTAGGTCGTGATGATACGCCCGATGAGGGATACCGCCATAATTCCCAACGAAATCCAGACAATGCTTCCGTCCCGGTTGTCAGATACCAGCGCACCGATCACTACAAAGAGGGCGGCAAACTGCATGGCTGAAAACAGCCCGGACAGAAACGCAAACAACAGGGATTTTTTCAAAAGCCCTTTTTTGCTGCCTGCAAAAGCAAAGATTTTTTTCAATGTTCCATACATCTGACAACACCCCCTTACATCTGGTCTTTCGCGCCGATATGCGCCTGCCACATATCCCGGTAGAGGGGGCAGGTTTCCAACAGTTTCTCATGCGTACCCTGTGCGTGGATGGTTCCATCCTTCACCACAACGATGTTATCTGCGCCAACAATGGTAGACAGCCGGTGTGCGATCACAATCAGGGTCTTGCCGACAGTTAAAGTGGAAATGGCTTTCTGCACCAGCGCCTCATTCTCTGGGTCGATATAGGCAGTTGCCTCGTCCAAAATGACAACCGGCGCATTTTTCAGCATGGCGCGGGCGATGGCAATCCGCTGGCGTTCACCGCCGGAAAGATGGGAACCGGCGCTGCCGACAACCGTATCATAGCCATTATCCAGCTTGCGGATAAAGGCGTCGCAGCCGCTTTGTTTGGCTGCCTGCTCCACCTCTGCGTCCGTGGCACTGGGGCTTCCCATGCGGATATTCTCCCGGATACTGCGGTTAAACAGGTAGTTGTCCTGAGATACATAGGAAATCTGGTCTGCAATTTCAGACAGCGGCATATCCTTCAGCTCATGGCCGCCGAGGGTAATGCTGCCGGATGTAACATCCCAATACCCGGCAATCAGCTTCGCCACCGTAGACTTGCCGGAGCCGGACGGCCCTACAAGGGCGGTCATGGTTCCGGGGTGGATGGCGAGATTCACATCATGCAAAACCTCTGTTGTCCCGTCATAGGAAAAAGACACAGACCTAAGAGAAATGCCGGTGTCTGCCAGCTTGACCGGCGCATCCTTATGGTTCAATTCTTCAGCGTTCAAAAGCTGGCTGATTTCTTCCACATTTGTCCCCAATACGGCCAAATCGTCCGTAAAGGTAAAGGCCGCGATAATCGGCCCAACAAGGCCCAGCGAGAAAATTACGATAGACAGGAAAGTGGAAAGTTCCAGGCTACCGGAGAGCCAGAACGCGAAGCCGCAGGGTAGCACACAGATCAACACCGAGGGCAAAATGGCGTTGTAGGCGCTCATGGTTTTCTGGTTTTCTCTCATCCAGTCCACATAGTAGTTGGCATTGTAGTTTACTGCGTCAGAATATTTTTTGTAGGAACCGGCGGATTGACTAAATGCTTTGACTACCTCAATCCCACCAATGTACTCTACAATGGCGTTTGCCATCTGCTTTCCCGCTTTAACCGCGCCCTCCCACTTAACGGGATAGTTCTTCATGCCAGCAGACATAACAGCAAGGCCCACCACCAGCGTGACAAGGGACAGGAGAGCCATGCGCCAGTCCATGACGAATAGATACACGACAATTACCAAAGGCACCAGCACATTTGCAGTCATTTCCGGGATCAGGTGCGCGAAGGTTGGCTCCATCCCTTCTACCCGGTCAACAATCGTCGTTTTATACTGACCGGACGGAGTATCTAAAATCGTCCCCATCGGGACGCGGGCCAGTTTTTCGGTAATATTCTCCCGGAGATCTCGCAGCGTGTAATAGGTCGCTGTGTGAGAAATTGTTGTGGAAAGATTTGAGAATATGACTTTTCCCAAATAACCGCAAAGCGCAATAACACAAGCTGCTGTATAGTGCGAAAAATTCTGATCCCCGGACAACATCAGCGTAACAATATGAGCTACACAGAAATAAGGCACCATCTGGCAGGCTACGCCTAATACCGCAAGGGCAATGCTGCCGATGAATTTCCAGTGATAGGGTTTGCCCCATCCCCATAAGATGCCTATGGGTGACTCCTTCTTTTCCTCCTTCATTTTACAGATACCCCCTTTATGAAATAGTTTCTGATTTTTTCAAGACCCGCCTCATCCATTTGGAATTGGTCAATGATGGAACCGTTCTCAAAATGGACAATATCCGTACAACAGTCTAATATCAACTCAAGATCATGAGTAATGACATACACGGTAATACCCGTGTCCCTGACTTGTCGCAGGACATTTGCAACCTCTTTCATGTGTTTATAATCAAGGCCGCTGGTCGGTTCATCAAAAAATAAAATAGAGCGTTTAGAAGCGATTGCCGAGGCAATCGCTACCCGCTGTTTTTGGCCGCCGGAAAGGGACATGGGATGTCTGTCCTTGAAGCCTGTCAAATCTAACTTGGCAAGGATTTCTTCTGCTTGTTCTTGATTTTCCTCCTCCATACTGATTAAAACTTCATCCAATACCGTTTCCGTAAAAAGCTGATGATTGACTTCCTGCATTACCATATAACAAGTATTTAACCTATCTTTAGGTCGATAAGTTCTGCCGTTCCAGATAACTTCACCACAACGCTTTTCCAAACCGCAGAAACATCGGGAAAAAGTGGATTTCCCGGCTCCATTATTCCCGATAATACCTACGATACGATTTGCAGGGATTTCACATTCACGAATGTGAAGTGTTTCTGATTCATTTTTGTATGCAAAGCAAAAGTTATGAAGTTCCATTTGTTCTCTGGCCGGCGGCAATGCTTTAGGCGGCAGCAAATCTTCAAGAATAAAGGTGCGTAGCCCTAAATTGACTCTCTGCTGCTCCGTCAGGCGCTCAAACTCTGCTGCGGAGTAATCCTTTTCCACTTTCCCGGCGGTAATATAAATAAAACGATCTGCAAGGCCGCGCAGATAGTAGAGTCGGTGTTCCGATACGATAACCGTTTTCCCTTGCGACTTCCAAAAGGCAAGCGTGGCTCTCAAATCAAGAATAGAAGAAGCGTCAAGATTGGATGATGGTTCATCCATGACAAGTACATCCGGTTCCATAATTGATGCACCGGCACAGGCGATTTTCTGTTTTTCTCCGCCGGAAAGATGGAAAATATTGCGCCCCATCAGTTTCTCTAAACGAAAATCCCGGACGGTTTTTTCTAATCGTTCCCGAATACTTTGCTCCGGCTGGCCGAGATTTTCACATCCGAATGTAATTTCACTGGTCGTATCTACATTAAAAAACTGAGAGCGTGGATTTTGAAATACGCTGCCAACAGTTTTCGCAGTATCATAAATGGGCTGCTCCGAAACTTTTGCCCCGTTCACCCACACTTCTCCGTTCATTTTTCCTTCATAGTAGTGCGGAATTAGGCCGTTAATTAGTCGGGTAATTGTCGTTTTCCCGCAGCCGCTTTCGCCACAAAGCACGATAAATTGGCCATCTTCTATGTTCAGGTTTATATCCTGAACCCCACTGGCACTCTCATTTTCTTCTCCATAAGAGAAGGTCACATGGTCGATCCGTATCACAGGCTCACCTCCTCAAAAAACAATTTGCTGCTGCAATAAAAATAAAACAAAACAGATGATACAGAACAAGATTGCAACCACATCTTGAAAATGAAAACCGATCTGACATACATTTGTGCGTCTAACGGGGGCACCCAGCCCCCGGGTCAACGCAGCAGCAGATAGTTCATCGCCAATCTTCACAACGGATACCATCAATGGAACAAGCCTGTATTCTATCATCAGAAAAGGATTTTTTCCGCCAAAATGGATGTTCCGCATTTTCATTGCGTCCCGGATTGCCTGATATTCTTCGCTGATTGTAGGGAAAAAGCGGAAAATCACAGACATAGGAATGACGATTTTTTCTGTAATGTGCATACGCTCCATTGCGCCGATAAATTCACTGACCGAAGTCGATGAAATCAAATAGGCTCCCGTCATGATGCCAGGTGCAAACCGTGTCATGATAGATGTAATCGCAAGCACAATAAAAGAAAGCAGGCCGCTCAATGTTGTAAGGGCTATCCGTTCTAACACAAAACAAGCCACATATAATAGCAAATACTTTCCTGCCGTTTTGAAACGACGCTCCGATAAAATCAACATAAAAGGCACAAGGCTTAAGCAGGGCTTGACAATATTCATAATCCCTTCGTTGCTGGTGCTGAACATCAGTGTCGTAATCGTCAACAATAGGACGAGCTTTGTGCGAGGGTCAAGCAATATTCCTTTTTTATTTTCGGTTGTTGCAGAGAATGATACCCCGTTCATTACGCAATTCCCGCTTTAGCAAAATGCTTTTTCAGAAGCGCCTTACCCAACAGACCGCCCAAAATTGCAAAGACAAAAATTCCGGCGATTACCAGAACAATGCTCCACATGGGCATGACAGCCATTACTCGATCAGCGTATTCCTCACCAAAGCTGGCCGCAAAACTGGCCCAGGAGTCCTCTACCATGAAATACATGGGAATGTATGTACCAACCATCCAAAGACTGAATACCGCATAACCAATCACGCTCTTTTTGGCACTTTTATAACCGCCAGATTTCAAGATCAAATCCCCCAGTAAGCCAAAGATCACACCCATTGGTACGCCCCAGAACCCCATGCCGGTCAAACCCATCAGCAAACCACTTAAAATTCCCATTATCGTAACCATGCCGAATTTTTTCACTCTTGTCAGGAACAGCATGAAAGGAATACCTGTAATCAAAGACCACAGGGCACCGAGGATTGGTAGAAAGATGGGTACAAACCCAATGGGGATGGCGACACAGCAGCCAATCACGAAGTAGAGAACGGTGAACAGACCCAGGTTAATCAGGTCCTTCGCTTGTAACTTGTTGCTCATAACGAATACCTCCATTCATTTCTCGGTTAGCACTTTCTAACCTCTTTATAAGATAGCACAGTTAGTTATGGCTCTCTACAACCAATCATCTTTTTGGCTCCAAACAGCAACGAGTTTTTTTGTTGACTGACTTCGTTTGCAATTCTATAATATAATTAAAATCCAAAGCAAAAAACAGGTAGTCGAATGACAGGAGCAGGAAATGAAGATTGATGATATTATAAGAAAATGTATTGAAATACCTGGGATTTCAATACAGCGTAGTGATTTTAGCACAGAGCTGCTCTTAAAGGAAAAAGAAGGGAAAGGCTCAATGACCTTTTTCCCTCTCTTTCCTGGAGTTACTATTGCTTATATCTTTGTAAATTCTCCGACTTGGACAGCACCGAATTTTCGTGAGGATAGCTCCATAGAAAAAGGCCCTTTGCTCTTAAACTACTGTGTAACTGGCCGTTGCGAAATTATCTTGAACAATGAAAACTTTGTATATGTGAAGGATGGAGAAATCTCTTTAACCGAGCGTTTTGCTCAAAAGCAATATGTATATCCGCGCCGCATTTATGAAGGGATGGAATTTTTTATTGATATTGATACACTGACGGCACAAAGCGTATGGGTACAAGGGGAATTTGATATTAACTTTCACAAAGTTGTTGATCGATTTTGCCCTGATGGTGCTACCTACATTTCACCTGCCACCTCCGAAGTCGAAGAAATATTAACAAAACTTTGGAGCCTATTTGATGTTTCAATTCCATTCTCGATTTCACAAATGAAAATATACACATTGGCACTGTTTTCTCTATTGCAAAGTCAAAATGACATTCCTCCATCGCAAGCCTGTACTTTCTTTACAGAAACACAAGTAGATATTGCAAAGAGGGTAGAAAAAATTATTACTTCCGATTTGCGTCAACATCATCCAGCTTGGGAATTGGCAGCACAGTTTTCTATCAGTGAAACCAGCTTAAAAAATTACTTTCGCGGTGTTTTCGGGCAAAATATATCCATTTATCTGCGAGAAGTCAGAATGAAGAAAGCAGCAGAATTACTTGCTACCACAAGACTCTCCGTAGCTGAAGTAGCAGAGCAAGTCGGTTATATGAACCAAAGCAAATTTGCATCGGTTTTCAAAAAACAGTTTGGACTATCGCCGCTGGAATATAGGCGTTCAAAGAATTTGGAAAACGGATAAGACTAAGGCCGGGATTTGCCGCTTGTCAGCAAAATCCCGGCCTTACTTATGCTTAAAATTTCATGCGTAAATCAATTCTTGAAAAATAACTTCCTCCGCCTGTGCTTTCAGCGTGTTCATCAGCCCCACCCAGCGCATGGGGTCACGGGCTTTCAGTTCCTCGGTGACGCCCGCCGCCTCCATCATGCGGGGCAGCATGGCGTCCATCCGCTCCCGCGCCGCCCAGTCAATCTCCAACAGGTGCGGGTACAGCTTTTCGCTCAAAATCAAGCTGCTGTAAAGGCCGGGCCGGTGTTCCTTCAGGTAGCGTTGCCGCATACGGCCATACTTGCCGATGGGGGCCTCCGGCTGCTCGGAAAGTTTCAGATCAGGGATGTAGTAATCTCCGCAGCGGGTGTAAGTCAATTCGCTCATGTTCATTCTCCTTTGCACTGTGATGGTTAAACTGTGGCACTGGCCGATACGGTGGCCTTGCGCGGCTCCTGCCTGGGTAACTGGCTGACGGTGGTAAAAATGCCCTTCTCCATGTCCTCGGCCCGGATTGTGGCCTTTGCTGCCTCCACCTGGGCCTTGCGTTTGGCGTTGTAGTGTTCTTCCCATTCCTTCTGCTTGCCGTTGGCCTTGCGGCGTAAGTAGTTCTGGTGAAGCCTGTCCTTGCGTTCCTCCTTCTTCCGCAGTTCTTCCTGTTCCTCCGGGGTTAAAGGAACCGGCTGTAAGGATGGTGGGATATAACGTCCTAAAAAATTGAAGTAGATTTCAATTTCCTGCGTGGTGTCCTGACTGCCTTTTCGGGCGCGTTCGTGGACAAGGATTTTCTCTACAAACTCGTTGAGCATGGTGTTTGTCAGCGTGTCAAAATTCTCATACTTATCAATCAGGGCTATAAATTTCTCCGCTGATTTCTGGCTTTGCTCGTAGCCGGTAACAGCCTTTTCCAGCTCCGCAATTTCAATCTCAAGTGCGTCCTGCTCTTTGGCATACTGTGCATCAAGCGCCCTATATCGTGCATCCGGCAGCTTGCCGAGGGCGTTGTCCTCATAGATTTTGCAAATCAGTTTTTCCAGTTCTCCGGCTCTCTTTTGGGCAGCAGCCAGACGCCTGCGCTTTTTCGATATATCGGCACTCTGTTGAGCAACCTGCGTCTCCTGAACAGTGTGAATAAATTCCGTCCGGTCATTTTTGGAATATTCAGCGATAGCCCGGAGCGTGTCGGAAACCAATGTCAGAACGGCACTCTCATTGATACGGTGTTGAGTGGAGCATCGTGTCCCACACGGAACTTTGGTATAATTGGAACAGGTATATTGAGAAACCCGCTTGCCATTGTTGGTGCGGTGGACATACATCTTGCCGCCACAATCGGCACAATAGAGCAAGCCTGTGAGGGGAGCCGCTTCGCCCCAGCCGTTTGGATAACGCCGTACATTGCTGCGGATTTTCTGCGCCAAATCAAAGGTCTGCTGGTCGATAATGGCTTCATGGGTATTCTCAAAGATCGTCCATTTGTCCTCAGAAACATAGTGGCTTTTCTTGTCCTTAAAGTGCTTGCGGGTCTTGAAATTGATGGTGTGCCCTAAATACTCTCGTTTTTTCAAGATATTCACGATGGTAGATGACCCCCATCCATAGGGGTCTTTGACCGGCTTTGAACGGTTCACCCCTTCGTTGAATCGGGCAAGGTGTACGACAGGAATTTCAATCCGGTCTGCGGACAACTTGCAAGCGATCTGATAAGGCCCATATCCCTCCAGCGTGAGGGAAAAGATACGGCGTACCACTTCGGCGGCTTCCTCATCTACCAGCCAATGTTCCCGATTTTCATCCCACAAGTAGCCGTAAATCACGGTGCCTGTCAGGTGCTTACCGCTCATGCCTTTTGACTTAAACACAGAGCGGATTTTCCGGCTGGTGTCGCGGGCGTAAAACTCATTCATGATATTACGGAAGGGCGTAAAATCATCGTCGCCTTTCAGACTGTCCACGCCATCGTTGATGGCAATTAACCGGACGCCGCGCTGCCGCAAAATCTCCATGACCTGGCCGACTTTCAGATAGTCACGCCCTAACCGGCTCATGTCCTTGATGACGATTGCCTCTACACGCCCTGCCTCCACTTCCTCCATCATCGCCAAAAATCCGGGGCGGTCAAAACGAGTGCCTGAGATACCATCATCGGTAAAGTGCGTAGGGTTGGGCAGCCCATTCCGGCGGGCAAAATCCTCTAACATCTGCTTTTGGTTGGATATGGAATTGCTCTCGCCCTGTAACTCATCGTCCCGGCTCAGCCGCTCGTACAGTGGGGTGATTTTTTCGTTTCTCATAGCTGTACCTCCTGAAACAAAAATGCTCTAAGTGATTGCTTCACTAACCATGACAAAATCATGATTAAGAAGTCACTTAGAGCATATATCACCCGCCGCCAGTTTGTATTTTTTGTACTGCTTGACTGCAAAATGTTCCGGGTCTTTTTCTTCCAGACGTTCAAACATGAGGTCAACCGGGTTCTGGAAATCCTCGTCGTCCTCGCGGGCTTCCGACGCATTTATCATTTCAAGCAGCGTCGTGAAGTTCTTCTCGTCCTCTGGGGCTTCATACCAGATATAGCCGATTAGTGCGGTGTAGTAGAGCTTTTCCGCTTTCACCCAGAAATCCTCGCCGGATTTTTCCCCGTCGCCTTTGGTGTTGGCGATAATGGTATTGACTAATTTCAAAATGTCCTTTTCGCTCCGCAGATAGGCAAAGGGATTGTATTTCATGGATTTTTTGAAGTTAATCGTATTTAGCACTTTGATACGGTATTTGTACCGCTGCAACATTTTCCCGGTTTCCAAAATCAGTGTTCCTTTCGGGTCAGTGACGATATACGACGTTGGAAAATCCTTTGACGTACATTGCATGAGCGACGGTTTCACAAAGAACCGGGTCTTGCCGCTGCCGGAACCGCCGATTACAAGAATATTTTTGTTTCTTGCGTATTTCGGCTGCTTCGGGCGGCTGTTCATGGTGAGCCGTTCCGTCTGCGTTAAGGGGATATTGTTCTCAAATACCGGGTCTGTGTACGGCTTTATGTCGTCAGCCCCGCCCCAACGCGCCGAACCGTATTCTGTCCCGCGGCGGTATTTCTTCGCGTTCTTGCCTTTGGTGTAGATAATCAGCCGGACAATGACCGCCCCCGCAATGCCGATAAGTAAGTCTGCCGGGTGGAAGCTCGGCGCGATACTGGAAAAGGCGGTGGTAAAACCGTCCCCAAGATGTAGCAGCTTTGCGCTTGCGTCCGCGCCGGGGGATAGACGGACAGCCGCGCCCACTTTATCAAAGAGCCAGACAAAGAGCAGATACGGGAGATTTAGGATAAGCAGCTTCTTGATTTCCGGCTTCATAGCGATACCTCCCTGTCCTTGTTCTTGACCTTTGCCCGTTCCGCGTTCTTGCCCTGTGCGGCTTCTTTGAGCGTAGAGAGCAGCTTTCGGATAGAGGGCTTTTTCTCCTGTGTCAGCTTCTTTGCGGAAAACTCCTTAAAGGCTGCGGTCAGCACGTCCGCGTCCCGCCCCTTGAAAAAAACCAGATAGCGGGGCGGGCTTTCCGTTGCGTCCTTTTTCAGCGCAAAGTCGATACCGTACTTTTTCGCCGTACTCTCAAAGGCTTTGATATTGCCCTCGGTAATCTCAATGTTGGAAACGCCCGCGTTCTGCTTCATAAGCTGCTTTAAGCTCTGCTTTCCCTGTGGCGGTTTTGCAAGCTGCTTTTTGCCCTTTGACAGTATGGCTTTCATTGCCTTTTGGAGCGTCTGGGCGGTCAGCTTCCCGGTCTTGATGTAAAGGGCTATGGTCTTTTCGTTTACTTCGTCCTGCAATTCCTCGCGTCCTCCTTTCGCGTTTCTTTATGGGGCGGCGGTCAGATACGCACCCGCAGCCCGTTCAAGTCCTCGGCTCTGATACCCACAAGATACCAGTTGTCGCCGTACTCAATCCGGGTCGGCTTCCACTTGCCCCGCACGAATACGTCAAAGCACTCACCGCAATGCAAGCCCCCGTAGTAGCTGTTTAAGTCAAAGCGAATGTCGTAACGGTCGGTGCGCTCGTCAAATACCAATGCTCCTGTCATTTTCTGTGCCATAATAAAATCCTCCTTTTGTTGTTTTACAGGCTTTCGCCCGGTTTGAATGAATAATAGTCCGGGTCGCCGTACTGCGGCTTCTTCGGTGACAGTGCGCCGCTTGCCATGTCATGGGCGACAAGGGAAGTGTAATAATTGCCGATAGTGGACGGGGCGTTGAAAAGGGCTGCTTTCAGATATTGCTTGATGTTGCGGATTTTCGTTGTGTTCTCCCGCATACAGTCAAGCACAAAGCGGATATGCTCGCCGTCCAGTTTCATAAACTTAGATTTCACAAGCTCTGCCGGGTAGTCGTCCCCCGCAATCCGTACCCGCTTTCTGGCGGTGCATACGGTTTCAAGCATGAGGTCTACAATCTCGTCCAGCCTGTCCCCGTCAAACTTCATGTCCTGTTTGAGAATGTGGTAGTCGATATTGTCCTTGATGATTTCCCGGTATATATCAACTGCGCTCTGTGCTGCCGCTTCCGTTCCTTTCCGTTCCGGCGGCGTAGCCGCTTCTCTGCAAGGAGAGGGGTTAGGGGAAAGGATAGGAATGGAATGGGTACTTGATAAATCTGTATTTGATTTTTCTTTTTTTGGTAAGTCAGTTCTTTGTATATCTTTATTTAATTGCGTTGGATTTTCCAACGTAGGTTTTTCCAATGTTGGTTTTTCCTGCGTTGGATTATCCAATGTTGGATTTTCCAATGTAGGTAAATCCGGCGTAGGCGGCTGCGGCTGCTCGAATATCACATAGTCCGCGCCCCGCAAGCGTCCTTTCTCGTCGCGCTCCCTTGACCGAACGATATACCCGGCGCGTTCAAGCTCCTTAATGGCTTCGCGGATAGCGTCTATCTTCTCCCGGTTGATAAGGGATAAGCCTTTCAAGGTGTAGTCCCAATCTTCGGGGAGTGACAGCATTTGCGACAACAGCCCTTTTGCCTTTAAGGAAAGCTCCTTGTTGCGTAGGTGGTGGTTGCTCATTACGGTGTAGCCCTTGTTCCGTTCCACTCTGAAAACTGCCATAGTAAATCACTCCTTTTGCTGTGGATTTGTTACGCAGTAGAAGCGCGGTTTCGGGGGATAAGGTATAAATCCCTTGCCGCGCCAGATACGCGCCCGCAAAATCGCTTGTAGCAAGGCTTTTTCTGCCCCTACTGCGTAACAAAGGGCATAAAAAAGCGGCGTTCCTGTTCTCCCATGTAGAGAGTAAGAAACGCCGCTTCTGCGTCGTATTCAGTTTTTAGTACAATACCCTGCTTGTCCGTCGCTCGAAAAACCTTGATTTTCCAGTGTTTTCAAAAGTATCGTTATCTAACGTCAGCTTTCCAAAGACCAAGTTTCCAGAACATGATTAAGGACATTGAAAGCGGTCTGATAAACTGCGTTATCACGAAAGATTTATCTCGTCTGGGGAGGAACTATCTTGATTGCGGACTGTATCTGGAAGTGTTTTTCCCAGAGCATAATGTGAGGTATATAGCGGTCAATGACGGCGTGGACACGCTCAATAAATCCGCTATGGACATCACGCCTTTCCGCAACATCCTAAACGAAATGTATTCCGCCGATGTGTCGGTCAAGATAAAATCGGCGTACCGAGCGAGGTTTCAGCAGGGGAAATTCATGGGGACGACAGCACCATACGGTTACGTCAAAGACCCCGCCGACCACAACCATCTGCTGATAGATGACAAAGTTGCCCATGTGGTAAGGGAAATATTTGACCTTGCGTTAGCGGGCAACGGAATCGCCAAAATCCGCAAGCACATCAACAAACAGCATATCTTACGCCCCGCCGCTTATGCGGCGGAGCAGGGGGCAACAGGCTATGAGAGGTATTTTGAGGAGAATGAGGAGAACCGTTATATTTGGAGCGAGAACAGCGTAAGGGGCATTTTAAGAAGCCCGATATATGCGGGAAACCTTGCAGGCTACAAGCGGATTGCCGCCAACATGAAAAGCAAGAAACGCCCCTCTAAGCTGCCCGAAGAATGGGAAGTGATACCAGACACCCATGAGGGGATAGTCACGCAGGAGGAATTTGATACCGTACAGCAGCTTATTACAAGCCGCAGATTACCAGAAAACAAGGGCGGCTTTGAGAACATCTTTGCAGGCGTTATTAAGTGTGCGGACTGCGGCTATGCGATGCGGGCTATGAGTGCCAACAGGAGGAAACGCCCCGACATCATCGACTGCGTACAATATTCCTGCAATAATTATGGCAGATACGGTAATATCATGTGTACCGCACACAGCATTGAAGCGAGGGACTTGTTCAACGCTGTCCTCACCGACATCAACCGATTTGCGGATATGGCAGTCAATGATGAAAAGGCAGTGAGGGCGATTGAAAAGCGGCTCACGGAAACAGACCAGAGCAAGGCAAAGGCACTGGAAAAGGAGCAAAGAAAACTGAACAAACGCCTTGCAGAACTGGACAGGCTGTTTTCCTCACTCTATGAAGATAAGGTGATGGAGCGTATTACCGAGCGGAATTTTGAGATGATGTCGGGAAAATACCAGAAAGAACAGCTTGAAATTGAAGCAAGGCTGAAAGAGGTAACGGAAACGCTCAGCGACAGCTATGAGAAGACGCAGGGTGTCCGTGATTTCCTCTCCCTAATCCGCAACTATCAAGGCATTAAGGAACTGGACGCAACCATCATAAACGCACTTATAGACAAGATACTTGTTTCGGAACGTGAGAAACTTACAGACGGAATGGTGCGGCAGGAAATCAAGATTTATTATAAATTCATCGGCTTTGTCGGTGAATTACATATCACACCGACAAAGCGGTGGACTGCGTTAAAGCCTAAGAATTGTACGGTGTGCGGTGTTGAATATGTTCCCCGCTCTGGCATATCGAAGTATTGTCCTGCTTGTGCCAAGAAGATACAGAGGGAGAAATCAAACGAGAGCAAACGCAGGAGCAGGGAGCGAAACAGACAGGCATGTATTGAACTGTCCGCAAAAAATGACCGACTGAAATGGATCGTGCAGGACGCAGATAAGGAATATGGTGAGTTGGTTTATTGTTACTATCGTGAGCCCTTAGAGGTGGGCAGCGAGGCAGAGGTTATGAACCAAGTTACGGTATTAAAGAACGTTGTTGAAAATAGTAACAAGTATGCAGGATTGAAATGCCATATAGACTTTGAAACGGATGCGGTACAGGTAACACCAGGTGCGGTAGATACTACAAAACCTAATGATGCATTGATGGCTGAATGGGGGATAGAGGTATGGCTGAATGCGGATCAATCTATTAACCAGGTAGAAGAGCAGTAAGGAGGGCAAAGATGATTAAAAAGAAAATAGCAGCAGCTGTTTTAATTGCCACATTAGTTATTGGAACAGCCGTAACCGCTTTTGCATCAGAAAAAGTCCTTACTTATCCGGATGACTTCAGTACAACAGCCGGTACAGAGACACTGTCCGAGGCATTTTCTAATATGCTTCCCGGAGAAACCAGGGCGCAGACCATAGAACTGAAAAATGTGGATTCGGATCAGATGAAATTTTATATGTATACGGAAATAACTGAGAACCTAGCTGATAAGGGGGATCAGAATGCAATTTACACTCTGGAACTTCAAAAGGCGGGAGAAACAGAACCCTTCTTCTCTGGCATAATAGGGAAGGATAAGGTTGATTTGGGTAAGGACAGATTAACTGAAGACAATCAAGTATTGCTGGATAGCCTTAAAAAAGGACAAAAATCGGAAATAATCATTACAATTAATCTGGATGGGGATTCTGCGGAAAATACATATGAAAACGAAAGAGGTACTATAAAAATGGTTTTCAGTGCCTCAGAGGACAATGGGATTCCAACTATTCAGAAGATAAGAAAGACAGAAAAGAAGGTTTATGGTGCCGCAAAGACGATCACGAAGGTAGTGAAAACAGGAGATGAATTCCCAGTAGAAGCCTTATTGGCTTTGGCGGGGATAAGTTTAGCGGCCATTACAATGGTGATTTTAAAACGGAAAAAGAAAGTAGAGGATGAAATATGAAAAAAGCAAAGAGCGGACTGAAAAATAGAATAATAACATTTCTCTCAGTTTGTACTCTTGCAGCAGCACTTTTTCCGGCCGTTCCGGTACACGCTGAGGGAGCAAGAAGCTATCAGGTAGTTTTTCGCGCAGGGGCACATGGGACCATTTCTCAAGTAGGCAACGTGCCAAATATTGAGGAAGAGGATCCGGAGAAGTTAGTCCTTAGGGTTGATTATGGCTCAAAGATGCCGGTTACGTCTGGCAACATTGTAGTTACTGAAAGCAGCGGATATGAGTTTACCGGCTGGAGCCCTGATTTTGACTCAAACTCTACGGTCACGAAAAAAACAGTTTATGTAGCTCAATATAAGAAGTTAATTGATGAAGTGAACTATACAGTAAATTATATAGATCAGGATGGTAATTCACTGTTAACTCAGAAGGTAGTAGTTTGCAACAAGAATGAGAAAAAGACAGAGGAAGCACCGGTTATAGCAAATTACACCTCTCCGGGAACTAGTTCTGTGGATGTAGATACTTCTAAAGATGGAACAGTCATTACTTTTCAGTATACTGTGCAGCCACAAGAGGAAATTGTAAATCAGACAGAAGAGGTGTTTGTTCCAGGGACTACCACAACAAATGTGGTAACCCAAACCGGCACACCTGGCACCACAACGACTCCAGGAACCGCAACAACACCTGGCACCACCACAACCCCGGAGGCCACAACCCCAGAAACAACACCAACCGAGGAACCGGGTACAACGACGATTCCGGAGGAGGAAGTTCCTCTGGCAGAGAATCCTGCAGGCGGAGAGGATAATGAAGAACAGGATACCACAACCATCGAAGACGAAGAAGTGCCTTTGGCGGATAAAGAATTAAAGAAAGATAATTCCAAATGGATCTATTCTGCAATCGCGGGGGGAGGTATCCTCGTATTAGGTGCAGCTGCATTGATTCTTGCGCGGCGCAGAAAGATGTAAAAGTAAAGTTAACTTTATGAAAAAAGCTCGTCGACAAGGCCTGGTATCTGATACCGGACCTTGTTTTTGCGTAAATTTATACACTTCGTATATCCAAAACTGCATAAAATGTACCGAAAACTGCCTGAGCGGACTGGAAAACCGCCAGGGTTTTTGTTATACTGTAATACAGAACGAAGACGATAAGAATTTGCGCACAGTGAAGCAGGGTCAGATGGGGAATAAAAAGATGGATGATAACTACATATTAAAAGTTCATATGTTTGGTGAGTTTCTGGTCAGCGGAAGGGAAGGCAGGCTGGATGATGATAAGATTCGATCTGAGATGATGACAAAGCTTTTGGCTTATATTTTCTGCCACCGGCGTAAAAAGGTGACTGTCATGGAATTGGCAGAGGCACTTTGGCATGATGATAAAAGTGACAATCCTGCAGGCGCATTAAAGAACTTGATGTACCGTGTACGAAATATAATGAAAAAGGAATGGGGAGAGCTGGATTTTATACTGACAGGAAGAGGAACCTACAGCTGGAACCCTGAGGTTCCGGTATGGATCGACACAGAGGAATTTGAACGTCTCTGCAGACGGGCCAATGCCGGGGGAAGCTGCGGGGAAAAGATTGATGGTCTGCTTCAGGCAGTTAAACTTTACCGGGGGCCGTTTCTTCCTAAACTCAGCGGAGAATACTGGGCGGCATCTCTTTCTACCTATTATCACTCTATGTATCTTACGTCGGTGAAGGCCCTTGCCGCTCTTTTGGAGGAAAACGGCCGCTATGAGGAGATGGGAACGGTCTGCCAAAAGGCAATCCTGCTTGACGGGCTGGACGAAGAGCTGCACTGTTGTTTTATAAAGGCGTTAATCGGTCAGAACAAGCAGAATCTTGCCCTGGAACATTATCAGAAAGCAGTAGATATGCTGTATGATAACCTGGGGGTCAGGCCTTCTAGAGAACTCCGGGAGGTCTATGAGGAATTATTAAAGCAGAAACATTCACAGGAACTTGATTTGGGCAATATCCAGGATGAATTAAAGTCTGAGGATGACGGCAGCGGAGCGTTTCTATGCGAGTACGGCGTATTTAAAAAGTCGTATCATCTGGAGCAGCGCAGAGCCAGCAGGCTGGGACTTCCTGTGTACATCTCTCTGATTACAGTTTATCCGTCTATCGATGTACAGGAAGACAGTGAGGCGTATCTGAAACTGATCAACAACGGGATGGGGGTAATGGAAACGGTACTTATATCCTCCCTCAGGACAGGGGATGTCATATCTAGATACAGCGGCAATCAGTTTATTGTAATGCTTCCCAACTGCCAGTATGATGCCTCCCAAATGATTATGAAGCGGATACAGGATAATTTTTATACCAGAGATAAGAAACTTAAAGTAAAGATTCAGTACAGTGTAGATGAGATTGAATTAAACAGAAATCGGATTGAGCGATAAAGCAGGGAGGCGGATGTGTGGAGAAGTATCTAGGCGGGTTTCCGGTTAACAGTATCCGCGTATGTGTGGATGAACAGGATAAAGATGAAATCCGGGGGACCATATGCGGGGTTGGATTGGAACATGAACTTCCCTTTTATAATATGACTAATCTTATACTGGTAATTGAGGAGGCTCTGAACAGGATTGGGACGCCTCAGGCGTACCAAAAAGTGAGGACATTTCATGAAGAGAAGGCAGGCGAGAATCATTCGGGCTTCTGCGGAAACCCGACACGTTACAAAGAGGCATCTGAAATACATGCCAGGGAAGGCAGTATTAAAACCTTAGACATTGTAGTTTCATCCAGACAGCATACCAGTATGCAGGGTATTGTAAAAAACATAGAGGGAAAAGTTGTGGGTGAATTTAACAGCGATTTGGATTTGATAAAACTGATAGCTGATGCATAGATTATTTCAGACCCCGCTTGCTGGGACATATAGTTTTAGAAACACGAAATTAGGACAGAAAAGAGATGATGTGGATGGAAACAGAAAAGCAGAACAATGAAATATGGAATGTCCGTCTTTTCGGACGATTTGAAGTTTCCGGTCAGAACGAAGTTCTGGATGAGGAGAAGATCCGTTCAGAGATGGTAACAAAGCTGCTGTCCTATATTTTCTGTCATAGAAAAAGAAATATTACAATCCAGGAACTGGGAGATGCCCTGTGGCACGATGACGGAAGTGATAACCCGGCAGGTGCTTTGAAAAATCTGATGTACCGGCTGCGGACGATTATGAAAAAGGAGTGGGGCAGGACCGATTTTATAGTTACCGGAAGAGGTACCTATACCTGGAATCCGGAACTACATATAGAAATTGACGCGGAGGAATTTGAAAAGCTATGCAAAGACGCCCCCAGGGAAGAAAATGCAGACGATGAGATTGCCGCTTTGGAAGAAGCAGTCCGCCTTTACCGGGGAGCCTTTCTTCCCAAATTAACAGGGGAATACTGGGTGGCGCCTCTTGCTACCTATTATCACTCTATGTTTCTGACGGCGGTGAAGCGTCTGGCGGGGTTGCTGGAGGAACACAGCAGATACGATGAGATGTCTCAGATCTGCAGCAGGGCTATTGAGCTGGATGCCTTGGATGAGGAGCTGCACTGCTGGCTGATTAAAGCTTTAATCGGCCAGAATAAGCAGAATCTTGCCATTGAACACTACCAGAAGACAGTGGATCTCCTCTACGATAACCTGGGAGTAAGGCCTTCTGAGGAACTCAGAGGTGTATATGAAACCCTTTTGAAGCAGAAGCACGAACAGGAGCTGGATTTGAGTAAGATACAAAAAGAACTGAAGGCAGATGACGACGGAAGGGGGGCCTTCCTGTGTGAGTATGGAGTTTTTAAAAAGTCCTATCATCTGGAGATAAGACGGGCGGGCCGCCTGGGGATGTCTATCTACCTGTCCCTGATTACCCTGTATCCCTCTATAGGTGTAAAGAAGGACAGTGCCGCCTATACCAATATTATTAATAAGGGAATGGATATCATGCAGCAGGTGCTCCTTAGCTCCCTGCGGACAGGAGATGTGATTTCCAGATACAGCAGCACACAGTTCATTATTATGCTGCCCACCTGCCAGTATGAGACGGCTATGATGGTCATGGAGCGGATACAGAACCGGTTTTATTCCTCTGATGAAAAGACAAAGATTAAGATACAGTACAGTGTGGATGAAATAGACTTGAGTAAGCTGTAAACGGTATAGAAACAGGGGTATGGGAAGAGAATGTTATCAGTCACATAACGTTCTCTTTTTTGCTGAAAAAAAATCTGAAAACCTGGCGTTTGTGACCAATGTGTGACTTGAAATTGGTATAGTACAGTTGTAAAACTTAAAAAGCAGTTTTATGCCTGCAACATGAAGGTAACGAAATAGAATGCTTCAGGTACATATTTCGATTTAAATAAAGGAATAGGAAAGGGGAACGTTATGAGAGCAGATAAGAAGATAATGAGATATATCGCGGGACTTTTGTGTATGGTGCTTCTGGCTACCACGGTATTTCCTCAAATGACAGTGAATGCGTCTGCAGAGCAGGGGGTCGGGGACACCGAAAAGGTGGAGAATGAAGATGCGGGGAACGCAAAAGAGGAACAACAGGAGAAAGAGCCCGCCGCGGATCCGGAACAGACAGTCAGGGAATTGGTTTCAGATTCTCCCGCTGTATACCCGCTCAATAATGATGCATCTGAGGCTAACGATGAACCGCTTGTTTCTGAGTACGTCTACGAAGATGATGATATGATCGTGAAGGCAGAGCTTACCAACCCGAGTGCGATTCCGCAGGGTTCAGAGCTTCAGATTCGTTCTATTGCTGCAGAGGATGAAACACAAAAAGACAGATATTATAACATTTTCGGTTTCCTGACACAGAAGGCAAAAGAGGAACAGTTTGTCATTGATGGTTTTCTGGCATATGAATTGTATTTCCTTTACAACGGTCAGGAGATAGTACCCGCCGATGGTGATGTAAATGTATCTATAACATATAAGAATGAAATTGTCCCGGATGCTTACAAGAATTCCCAGCAGGATGGAAAAGAAGTAAAACTATATCAGCTTCAAAAGGATGCATCGCAGGAAGAAACCATTCTTGTTGCGGACATGGCAGATAATATGACGGGATTCACCCAGACAGAAAACGGCGGTGTGGATGAGCTCGGTTTTACTATGAACAGCTACCTGCCTTTTATACTCACCTGGAAACAGGCTCATCAATTGGATGTTGTGCCTGAAAACAGCGGAGATAACAGCCAGGGGACAGACGGGGAAGTTCCTTCAGAGGATCAAAACATTACTTATGAATATAAAGATGAGACCATACAGGCAACTGCTGTTGCAGAAAAAGGAGTTCTTCCTGATGACGTTCAGTTACAGGTAAAGCCTATTGAGAAGGGAGAAGAGAATCCAGATGCGATAGGGAGCATACAGGAAGAGATGCAGCAGAATGGCCTTGTGATTGGGGATGTAGCTGCCTATGACATTAAATTTATGCAGGACGGAGAGGAAGTGGAACCCAGCCAGGAGGTAAAGATACAGATTAGTTTTGTGGAAGGCCTGAAACTGGAGGGAAGCAAGGATTATTACTTCTATCATGTAAAAGATGACGGAAGCGTGCAGGATAAGGATGCTTCTTTAAAAATAAATGAAGATGAGACTATTACCGGAATTGATTTTACTTCCGATGAGTTCTCAGAATATGACATTGTCAAAACCAAGGCAGTTGAAGATGGGATTGAGACAATTGTGAATGATGAAACCGGTAAAAGCTATACGGCTGTCGGCGCAGTGAGAAGCAACACCAATGAGGGTGTGGTTACAGATAAGACAGCAAAGGCTAATACCACACCGGACGGGCAGAAAGATGGAACGTACACCATTGATTTAAGTGCTTATGCTACAGGCGTTGTAACGCTTGCCGGGGCAACGGATATTGTACTGGTTCTGGACCAATCCGGAAGTATGGATGATCCCATAGGAGTGACAACAAAGATTTATACCCCTCAATATCGTGACATCAGTTTTCAAAATGATTACTATATCAAGGACGGAACGGAATACAAGAAGGTAACGGCGTCAGGCAGCTATGGAAATTATTATTGGTCTTACAATGGAAGACGTATAACGCCTGCTTCTTATGAAGGGGCTGAAAATCCAAACAGGAATATTTATGTTTTTTATACCCTTGAAGAAAAATCCCAGACAAAGATGGAAGTACTGAAGGATTCGGTAAATGCATTTATTGAAATGGTGAAAGAGGATGCCGCTGCCCAGAATCTGAATCATAAGATTGCTATTGTGGGATACGCTTCTGAAAGTGGATATGGAGACAATACAGAAGTATTATCCGTGTCGGGGAATAACTCCAGCGGTTATTTGAACGATCGGTATGTATCTGCAGGTGTCAAGTATGGAAATGCATCAAACACAACTTACGCGAACGCACTCCAGGATGTGACAGTGGCAGAGGATGTCCAGATGCTGGATAAAGCCGTAGCGGTGCTGGCAACCAACGGTGCCACCAGGTCCGACTTGGGTATGGAGATGGCACAAAAAGTATTTGCGAACAATCCAATCGAGGATGGGGAAAGAAACCGGGTAGTTGTCATGTTTACCGACGGTGTACCCACCACCAGTTCTAGTTTTAGCAATACTGTTGCAGGCAGTGCGGTTGGAACTAGTAACGAGATAAAGAATACCCAGGGAGCTACCGTGTACACTATCGGTGTTGCTTCACAATCAGCGCCTCTGAATCCGGGAGTGAATCCAACTACCAACATGGATAAATATATGAATTATGTATCCTCCAATTATCCGAATGCGAACGCGACTTATGACAGAAGGGGGAACATAACCGGATTTGAGCCTGGAAGCGGAGGAGATTACACTGCCAATTATTATGCAAGCGCCGGTGACGCGGAAGCTTTGCAGGCAATATTTGATAATATTGCCCATGAGGTAGGCAAGTCCAACACGACCCTTAATGAAAAGTCAAAGATTGTAGATTATATTTCCGATTATTTTTCAATGGAGGGTCTGGAGTATAAGATTTATGAATCCTCTTATCTGGGCAATGGCCAGTGGGGACCGGAAGTAGAAAATACAGATTTAGAAAATTCTAATAATGTCATTATTAACAAACGGGACGGGAGTGTTTCCGTAGAGGGATTTGACTATAGCCAGAATTATATACTGGAGAATGATCCGAAAACCGGCAAACCTTCAGGGAAAAAACTGATTATAAAGCTGACAGTGAACGCGGCGGATGGATTTATAGGGGGAAATGAAGTGCCTACCAATGATTCTGCCTACATCGCAGATCAGAAAGGCAAAATAGTCAAAGATTTTCCGGTTCCGACCGTAGATGTTCCGCTGCAGTATGATTTCCTGACGCAGGATCAAAGTATTTATATCACCCAGCAGTGGTCAGATGTAAAAACTTTTCTGCAGGGATATGAGGGAAATGCCCTTCCTTATCAGATAGATGGAAAAACTTATTACGTCAGCGGTATCAACAATGACTATGCAGATGTGCTGTACACGGTAAAGCAGGGCGATAAAGTAATCGGCACTTATAAAGTGAAGGCGGGCAGTGACACCGGAGCCTGGCTGGAGGAGCCTTCCATTGACACTACAGGTTTAACGAGTGCGGAGGAATTTACCATTTCTGCAAAGATTACTCCTGCCTATGAAGGAGAAGAGAAGGAGATTTCTACAGAAGCCAAGGAAGCCACACTTCATATTTTCAAACCCGAAGTTGTCAGTACAGACACAACTATCTATCTTGGAGAAACAACTGATCTGGCTGAAAGGATTACTGGTGTAAACTGGAACTGCGAAGAAGAAAATGCTCCTCAGCCCCAGGCCGGTGCACCGGATTTATCCTATGAATATACCGGAGTAAATGGTGCTGCGGAAGTAAAAGATTCGGCGAAATACGGTCCGGAAAAGGATGCAGATATTAAGCTGACAGTTACAGCAAACGGCAAGGATATCACAAAGCACACGTTATTTGCAAATACCAGCCCTACCCATGAGGGGGCAAAGGATCATAACTTTACCATTTATGTAAAGCCTGCTATCCTTCAGTTTACCAAGGAAGATACCAGCGGAACCCCCCTGGAGGGAGCGGAATTTGAACTGTATGACGGTGAAGAACTGATAGCGAAGGCAGCTTCTGCAGCTGACGGTGTTGTTAAGTTTGAGAATCTGGCCGCAGGCAGCTATACCCTAAAGGAGACTAAGGCGCCCAAAGGATATATCCGCGGGGATAGTATCTGGCGTGTTGAAGTGAAGCAAGGTGTGGGTACCATATATGGTTCCAACGATAAACCTTTGGATGCTATTTTGAACTACAGCGCAGACGGCTCTATCGAAAAGAATAAATCGGTTAATGTACAGAGCTGGGATGACAGAACATACACCATCAAGCTGGATGCCTCCTCTGTTATTTCTAAGGAAGAGGGCGGCGGAAAGACGCCGATTGATGTAGTGTTAGTTTTGGATGTGTCAGGCAGTATGGGCTGGAATTGTTATACAATTGAACATACCTTTAAAGTGACCAGCAAAAATCTGGAGAAACTGGATAAAAATGAAACCTATGCAATTAAGAACGGTTCTTCTAGCTGGTATTATGTTAAATATGTGAATTCAGCCTGGAGATATAATACGAGTACATGGGTTGGAAATAATTCATCCAAGGTAATTAGCAAGTATGAAGATCAGGAAGTAGACTTCTATACGATTACTACCAGAATAGACGCCATGCAAAAGGCCGCGGTTGATTTTATTGAGCAGCTTAAGGAGAGATCGCCGGAGAGCAATGTAGGAATCGTTGCATTCAGCAGCAGTGTGAAAGAAACCTGGACGAAGGGATTAACCAGTGTCTCAGACGCCTCGCTCATAACTACGATTAACAGTATGAGTGCAAACGGAGGCACACAGCCTTCAAAAGGATTGAAAAGGGCAGGAACAATTCTGGAAAATGCATCTAATGCAAAGCATGTTGTACTGCTGACAGATGGTGAACCGGATGGGGAGTCTGAATCTGCAGGTAAAAATGCGGCAACAGACTTAAAGAGTAAGGATATTACCATTCATACTATTGGATTTGCCCTGGACAATGATACAAACCGTTTTCTCAGAGAGGATATAGCCAGTGAGATTAATGGAACGCCCAGTGCTTATACCGCGGATAATGCTACGGAATTGATTAACGCCTTCAAATTTATTCTGGACTCCACCCAGGTTGGCATTACAATTGAGGAGGCAGTGATAAGAGATTATATTGATCCCAGGTTCGAACTTCTGAATGTAGTAGACGGCAAAGTGGAAGGCGGAACAGTGGGCACCGATGAGTACGGCACTTATGTGGAATGGGAAACCAGCATCCTGCCGAAGACAGATGAAGGGGAACCAGGCTGGCAGAAAACATTGGTTGTAAAAGCAAAGGATACCTATATCGGGGGCAATAATGTTGTCACCAATGGTCCGGAATCAGGAATAACAATCAATGGAGGCAAAAATTATCCGTTTGATCAGCCGACAGTTAATGTTAAAGTAAGATTTGATATCGGCAGCGCAGAGGATACCATATTCTATGGTGATAACATAGCCAATTACCTGACAGACGAAGTGGTGAAAGGTATATTTAATCCTTCGGAGGTTAAATATAAGGACACTGTATTTACAGACCTCAGTGCGGAAGACTTTACTATGACCTGGTACAATGAAAAGGATCAGGAGGTATCCCTTGAGGATATCAGAAACAGTGAAGTGGAAGGGACATATTATCTGAAAGTTACTTATAACAACTACGGAGGCGCAAGCAGCGCAGACAGTAAAAACCACACCGGCGGCTATGAGGTTACGCCTGAGAATGCATCTATGACCGGAACATACAAAGTGCATGTGGTGAAGGGGCAGATCCAGCTTACTAAGATCATAGACCAGAAGTATACCCAGGTTAAGAAAACCAATTCTGAGCAGAGCTTTATTTTCCGGGTAGACAGAAGAGCTGAAGAGGATTTGGCAAGTGATATTCTGGATACTTATTATGTAACGATCCGCTTTGACGCCAACGGAAATGTGGTATCAGGAACGGATACTATCTCAGGATTGAAGAAAGGCTTCTATACGGTAACAGAGCAGACGGAATGGTCTAGTAAATACAACAAGGACCTGGTAACTGTCTGGGATAATTACAGCGATACAAAATACGCGGGAGCCGTGTCGGGAGTGCTTCCTATCGGAAAACTGCTGAATGACGGAAAAACAAACGAAAACGGCCAGTATGATTTTTACGGCACTGAAGATGACACCTATGCTAAATATGCGGTAAACCACAAAGCTGAGGTGGAATATAACAATAAAATAAAGGAAGACTGGAACTGGTTAAGTGATGTTGCGTCAGCGGTGAATGCGTTTATTAAGTAGAAATGCTCAGGAATAAGTGGTAATATAAGTGCAAGGAGGAAAGAGACATTGATGAAAAGAATATACAAGTGGGTGACAACAATATTGCTCATTGTACTTATAGCCTTTGTGGCGGTACTATTTGTACCCAGAGTATTAGGGCTGAAGCCGTTAGCGGTTTTGAGCGGAAGTATGGAACCAACCTATCACGTGGGAAGCCTTGTGTACATCAGCAAGGTTTCCCCGGAAGATGTAAAAGTGGGAGATCCCATAACATTTAACATAGGAGAAGATACGGTTGTTACGCACCGGGTGATTGAGGTGGATCAGGATAACCAATGTTTTAAGACAAAGGGAGATGCCAACAATACTGAGGACGGAGGAACGGTGGCTTACTCGGCTGTAATCGGTAAACCGGTCTTCTCTATTCCTTATATGGGATATATAGCAGTTCATGCCAGCACAAGGACGGGAACCATACTTTTAATTACATTGATACTGGTTGTTTTGATTTTAACATTTTTGCCTGACTGGCTGATGAAGGAAGACAAAGATGGGGATGGAGGTGAATCATGAAAAAGCTTAGTAAAAAAGCCAGGATAATAACGGCTGCGGCGGGCTCAGCTCTGGTACTCATCTGTGTGATAGGAGTCACATTAGCTCTTCTGAAGACAAAGTCGGATCAGGCAGTAAATGACTTTCAGGGTGCCTCGGTGAATATCGGTGTGCTGGAAGGAAATGATGTGTACGAGAATGGTGATAACATAAACGGGGAATTCACGAGGATAGATACGAGTAAGGACAAAACAGTAGCAAAAGTGGTTCGTATCCAAAATATAGATTCTAAAGATTTCCCTACCAGTGACACGTTTGTGAGAGTTCGTCTGGTGCCGATCTTCCGATACGATGACGGGACTTCCTACGAAGGGCAGGTATATCCCCAGTCGGTGGAACCGGATAAGCTGAAATACACCTACGGGGAAGGATGGGCAGATAAGTGGATTGTCACGGGAACCTCAGTGACATCGCCCACGGATTTTGACACATACTACTATTATAAATCCGCCATTGCCCCGGGAACGGCAACAGATCCTCTGATTACGGCAGTTACCTATACAGGCGATGTACCGAAAGACGCACATCTGGAGATTCAGGTGCTGGCCGAGGGTATATCTTCGAAACAGAGAGATTCTGTAATTTCTGCCTGGACGGGAGTCAGAGTGGATGAAGAAGGCTTGCTGATTAATGAGTAATATAGAACCAATAAAGTAAAAGACAGCAGTGACAAGTATAACTATTTGTCGCTGCTGTCTTTTACTTTATGTACAGGAAAAGCTTTCATCAGTAATATTCTTCCTTTTTGTGACCGGAGTGTGACTTGGTGCTGGCATAATATAACCATAAGATGGTTGAAAGGAATCAACCGGAGCAGTAACAAAAATAAAATATAGCAGCATGTGACCGAGATGTGACTTGCAAAGTGCATAATAAGTTTATAAAGTGAAAAGCACTCCGGAAGAGAGGAATGTGGAATGATAAAAAAGAATAAGAAGAGGTTGAAATTTCTAATCGTTTTTTCTTTAGTAGTAACCTTGGGAATAGGAGTAACGCTGGCACTGCTAAAGGACATTACAGAGACAAAAAAGAATACATTTTCTTCTAATAAGAAGATAGCCCTGCTCCTTAGGGAACCCAGCTGGGACGGATATGAATTCACCGATAAGTCGACAACAAATGGCCAGAGTGCTAAGCCGGGACTTACAGAGGAGGAAAGGAACAAGCTGGGAGTTGAGAAAGCGGCCCGCTACGTACCCGGAGAAGATATTCCTAAAAATCCCCAGGTAAAGAACAATGGGGATGCAGATTCGGGGATTCCGGTGTATGCGGCAATCAAAGTGCAGTTCATGGATGAGACAGATACACAGGTTACCTATCAGCAGTTCATGAGCCGGTATCTGGATTCGGCAGGAATTAGTTTTGACACTGCACACTGGGAGGAAATAGAAACTCAAAATGCAGATAAGCTTTTTATTTACAGAGACATATTGCAGCCTGGCGAGGATACCGCGGAACATCCGTTATTTACAGAGGTGCCTATAAGTTTAGAGCTTTTACCTGACGGAAAAACCGGATTGCTCCCGGGATTTAATATCACGATTACCGCTTATGCAATACAGTCTGATTATGTGGAGGATCCCAAAGGGGAAATGTTAAAGTTCATAAACGGGATTACAGAATAAGGTTTCAAAAAGACAATTTCTTTTAAAAATAAAAATATGAAGTGAAAAAATGGAGGATAAGATTATGGCAAACAAGAAAAGATTAGCAACAACGGTTGGAGCAATGGCTCTCACAGCAGTATTGGCAATTGGCGGTACATTGGCTTATTTATCACAGGTAACAGAGACTAAGAAGAATATGTTTACCGGAAGTGACAACCTGAAAACAACCATTACAGAGACCGAGTGGAAGGGCGGAGAAGATTATACACCAGGTAAGGCTATCGCAAAGAACCCGGTAATCACAAACCAGGCTGATTCAAGCACTTCAATTTATGCAGGTGTGAAGATTCAGTTCTATGATCACAATAATAAACCAATCAGCTATAATACGTTCGTAGAAAAATATGCTACGGTACAGTATAAAGATGCTGAGGGTGCATTTAAAGAAGGATTTAATCCGGCGTGGGTAGTGGACGCTGCAACAGAGGACAGTGCAACGGGACTTTTCCTTCATTACAATACAGAAGTAGCACCCGGCAATCCTACCGCGGCAGTATTTGATCAGGTAACAGTTAACTATGGCATTAAAAAAGAGTGGAATCAGAAGAGTGAAGTTACAACTGTATATCCTGTAAAAAAGGATGATAACGGAAATTATGTGACAGATGAAAAGGGAAACTATGTACCTGATACATCAAAACCCATTGAGTCTACCACTGAAGTAGGGGATACATCTGTAACATTTGTTGACAGCAATGGTGAAGTGGTTGATGCATTTGTATTACCTCAGTTCCAGATTGATGTAACTGGTTATGCTGTGCAGTCCGCAGATTTAACACTTGAGAAGGGCGTTGTTGAACTGAAGGCTTTAGCAGGACTTAACAAATAATAGTTAATTAGAAGATGAAGGAGAGCCGATATGAATAATAAAAAATTAAGAAAATCATTAATTGCACTGGGATTGGTTGCAATCGTCGGAATTGGCGGTACATTAGCATACTTCAGCCAGAAGACGGAGGAAAAACAGAACGTATTTACCATGGGAGCAGGCCTTACCGGAGAACTGAAGGAACCCGAATGGGATAATGTAGACTTCGGCGGCGGTTCAGCAGGAATTGAAGAAGGCAAATTAGGAGAGAAATTAGCGGAAAACTTTACTCCCGGCTTAGAGATTCCTAAGGACCCTGCAATTAAAAACACCACAGTTACAGAGGAAGGCAAAGCTGCAGATGCATGGGTAGCTATCAAGATTAAATATGTAGGTGCTGACAGAGAAACCGCAACTACATACGCAGCATTAGATAAATTTATCAATGTTACCTTCGGAGATAAGTGGACACTGAATGATGACAAAACAATTGCTTACTATAATGTTAAACTTCCGGCAGGAGAAACCACACAGGATCTGTTCTCCAAAGTAGTGATTGACAATAAAGCAATCACACAGGCGCAGTATGACAATAAACAGTTCAATGCAAGCCTTTATTCAGATGAGGATCCGGCATCCAACTACATTATGAGCAACTTCAACATTGAACTTCAGGGGTATCTGGTACAGACAGAAGGATTTGAAAATGCGCAGGCAGCAATGGCAGGAGCTTATCCGGACGAATTTTAATTATAACGGAAGGAAAGCAAATTAAAATGACAAGGAAAGGTGAATAATATGATGAACAGAAAAAAACTCACAGCAGTTGTTGCATCAGTTGCCCTGGTTGCTGTACTGGGAATCGGCGGAACATTGATGTACTTTACGGATAGCGATGCAAAAAGCAATGTAATTACGTTAGGTAAGGTAGACGGCTCTCTTACTGAGACTGGCGATGGTACAGAAACATCTGACGGTGGAAGACAATATGATAAAATCCAACCAGGTGATGAATTAGCTAAAGTGCCAGTTGTGACATTAGATGGAGAATCCCAAGATGCATACCTGAGAATGAAAATGGAAATTAAAGGCTTTGAAGCCCCTGGATTAGATGGGTATGCAGAAAAGATTGAGGAGTTGTTGGATATTGATAAAAATGTATGGACTAAGGGAACGGATGATTATTACTACTATAATGTTAAGTTAACCGCAAAGGATATGGAGAATCGTCCTCAGGATGCTATGGCAACATTTTTTACTAAAGTTACTATTCCTACGGAATGGGGGAATGAAGTGTCTGAGGCAACCTTTAAAATCAATCTTGTAGCAGAGTTAATTCAGGCAGACAATTTTGAGGATGGCCAGGGAAATATTATCCGGGATGCTGATACTAATATGATTATAGGATGGAATAACACAGGTACTATTGAGCCTGCAAAATAATTGAACAAAAGCTACATACCCCCAACCGTCCGTCCAGGCCGGCTGGGGGCATAATAAGAAAAAGCAGAAAGGGAATGAAGTATGGGTGAAGAACACAAAACTCAAGTGATTGAGGCGGCGGGACAGAGTTTCATCGTCGAAATAAAATGCGTTCAGAATCATACCTGGCAGGGGGTTGTGACCTGGGTGGAACAAAAAAAGAAAGTTCCTTTTCGAAGTGCTTTAGAATTAATCAAGTTATTAGACTCTGCAGTGGGATCTGAACATTTAGAAACTATGGAGGAATGGAAATGATAGGAAGAGTACTTAATATTCTCGGCACTGTCATTGTATTAGGAATCATCCTGATATCCATTCCTTTTTTAGTGCCTAAAATTATGGGCTATCATGTATACGATGTGATCAGCGGGAGTATGGAGCCTGAGTATCCCAAAGGGTGTCTGGTTCTGGTAAAACCCCTGGAACCCGGACAGGTGCAGGAGGGTGATGTCATTACCTTCCGGGTGAGCAGCACCTCGGATGCAGTCACCACGCACCGGGTGGTGGGGATAGATGAGGACAAACAGATCTTCCGCACCAAGGGTGATGCCAACAGCGGGCAGGACGCGGAGCCGGTGGCCTTTCAGCGGCTGGTGGGAAAGGTAATGTTTAAGATTCCTCTTCTGGGAAATTATGCCCGGTTTATCCGTTCTACGCCGGGAACTGTGACGGGAATCTTCCTATTTATAATAGCTATTTTGCTGTGGTATATGGGCTCGCTCCTTACACCAAGGAAAGCAAAGAGAGAATGAGTGTATATGCAGGCAAAGGAATGGGACTCCTTCGGCAGAGAATAAAGGGGTTAAAGTTTAATATAAGGGACGTTGTTGCTTCATCATAGACAACGTCCCCGATTGTTTTTCTTGCAAAACAATGAATAAAAAAGAAAAATTAGATGTTGACAGGCTGAAAAGTTTGTGATACAGTAAAAAATGCACTATTATGGCAAGATATGCCTACTCGTAATAATGCCGTGGGCTGATGTTATAATAAATTTAAAATATACAAGGGGTGACACGTCAATGGAGAAAAACAGAATCCGTCCAATAGCAACCGGAAAGAGCATGCGTATGAGCTACCAGCGACAAAAAGAAGTGCTGGAAATGCCCAACTTAATCGAAGTGCAGAAGGATTCCTACCAGTGGTTTCTGGACGAAGGTTTAAAAGAAGTCTTTGAAGATATATCTCCAATCGCAGATTACAGCGGAAAATTGAGCCTGGAATTTGTTGACTTTACTTTGTGCGAAGATGAAATAAAGTACACGATCGAAGAATGCAAGGAACGCGATGCCACTTATGCGGCTCCTTTAAAAGTCAGAGTCAGACTGTACAACAAAGAAAACGATGAGATTAACGAGCACGAGATCTTCATGGGCGATCTGCCCTTAATGACTGCAACCGGCACTTTCGTTATCAACGGTGCAGAGCGAGTTATCGTAAGCCAGCTGGTGCGTTCTCCCGGTATTTATTATGCTATCGCACATGATAAAGTGGGAAAGAAGCTGTATTCCTCTACCGTTATTCCGAACCGTGGTGCATGGCTTGAATATGAAACAGACTCCAATGACGTGTTTTATGTACGTGTAGACAGAACAAGAAAAGTTCCCATCACTGTTCTTATCAGAGCATTGGGATATGGAACCAACGCAGAGATTGTAGAGCTTTTCGGGGAAGAGCCTAAGATTCTGGCCAGCTTTTCAAAGGATACCTCTGAGAGCTACCAGGAAGGTCTGCTGGAATTATATAAAAAAATCCGTCCGGGCGAGCCTCTGGCAGTAGAGAGCGCAGAGAGCCTGATCATGAGTATGTTCTTCGATCCGAGAAGATACGATCTGGCAAAGGTTGGACGTTATAAATTTAATAAAAAGCTGATGCTGAAGAACAGAATCACAGGTCAGGTGCTGGCTGAGGATGTGGTCGATGCAAGTACTGGGGAGATTCTTGCGGAGGCTGGCATGGAGGTTACCAAGTCCATGGCAGACGACATCCAGAATGCAGCAGTGCCTTATGTATGGATTCAGGGAGAGGAACGCAATATTAAGGTCCTGTCCAACATGATGGTAGACATTACTAACTTTGTGGATGTGAAGCCCAAAGAGGTGGGTGTCACAGAATTAGTATATTACCCATGCCTGAAAAAAATTCTGGAAGAAAATGAGAATATCGAGGATATTAAGGAAGCTGTAAGAAGAAATATCCACGAACTCATTCCAAAGCATATTACAAAGGAAGACATTCTAGCTTCCATTAACTATAACATGCATCTGGAGTACGGCCTCGGAAATGACGATGATATCGACCATCTGGGCAACCGCCGCATCAGAGCGGTTGGAGAGCTTCTCCAGAATCAGTACCGCATTGGTCTTTCCAGACTGGAAAGAGTAGTAAGAGAAAGAATGACAACACAGGATATTGAGGGAATCTCTCCTCAGTCCCTGATTAATATTAAGCCGGTAACAGCGGCGGTGAAGGAATTCTTTGGTTCCTCCCAGCTGTCCCAGTTTATGGATCAGAATAACCCCCTGGGTGAGCTGACCCACAAGAGACGTCTCTCGGCGCTGGGTCCCGGCGGTCTGTCCAGAGACAGGGCAGGATTCGAGGTGCGTGACGTACATTATTCCCATTACGGAAGAATGTGCCCTATTGAGACGCCTGAAGGTCCTAACATCGGTCTGATCAACTCTCTGGCTTCCTATGCCCGTATCAATGAATATGGATTTGTAGAGGCCCCCTACAGAAAGGTTGATAAATCGGATCCTAAGAATCCCCGGGTAACAGACGAAGTAATTTATATGACGGCGGATGAAGAAGACAATTACCATGTAGCACAGGCCAATGAGCTTTTGGATGAGAATGGATACTTTGTGCATAAGAACGTATCCGGACGTTACATGGATGAGACACAGGAGTATGAGCGTCAGATGTTTGACTACATGGACGTATCTCCTAAGATGGTGTTCTCCGTGGCTACTGCCCTCATTCCATTCCTTCAGAATGACGATGCCAACCGTGCGCTGATGGGTTCCAACATGCAGCGTCAGGCTGTGCCCCTTTTGATAACAGAATCCCCAGTGGTGGGAACAGGTATGGAGTCAAAGGCTGCCGTAGATTCCGGTGTCTGCGTAGTTGCAAGAAAATCCGGTGTTGTGGAGAGATCCACATCCAAGGAAATTACAATAAAGAATGATGACGGAACCAAGGACGTATACCGTCTGACCAAATTCCTGAGAAGTAATCAGAGTAACTGCTACAACCAGAAACCTATTGTCTTTAAAGGAGACAGAGTAGAAGAGGGCGAGGTAATCGCAGACGGACCCTCCACTTCAGAGGGGGAACTGGCATTGGGCAAGAACCCGCTGATCGGCTTCATGACTTGGGAAGGCTACAATTATGAAGATGCGGTTCTGTTAAGTGAGCGTTTAGTGCAGGACGATGTGTATACGTCTGTGCACATTGAAGAATATGAAGCAGAGTCCAGAGATACCAAGCTGGGACCGGAAGAAATTACAAGAGATGTTCCCGGTGTAGGTGACGATGCCTTAAAGGATCTGGACGAAAGAGGTATTATCCGCATTGGAGCAGAGGTGCGCGCAGGAGATATCCTGGTGGGCAAGGTTACTCCTAAGGGAGAGACGGAGCTGACAGCGGAGGAAAGACTGCTCCGGGCGATTTTCGGTGAAAAAGCCCGTGAAGTCCGTGACACTTCTTTAAAAGTGCCTCACGGTGAATATGGTATTGTTGTTGATGCCAAGGTATTTACCAGGGAGAACGGCGATGAATTGTCTCCCGGAGTAAACCAGGCAGTCCGTATCTATATTGCTCAGAAGAGAAAGATTTCTGTTGGTGATAAGATGGCCGGACGTCACGGCAACAAGGGTGTTGTCTCCCGTGTGCTGCCTGTGGAAGATATGCCGTTTCTGCCAAACGGCCGTCCTCTGGATATCGTACTGAATCCTCTGGGTGTGCCTTCCCGTATGAACATCGGACAGGTGCTGGAGATTCACTTAAGCCTTGCGGCCAAGGCCCTTGGATTTAATATTGCCACGCCTGTATTCGACGGAGCCAATGAGAACGACATTATGGATACACTGGATCTGGCGAATGATTATGTCAATATGGAATGGGAAGAGTTTGAGAAGAAGCATAAAGAAGAACTGCTTCCCGAGGTTCTGGATTATCTGTATGAGAACAGGGATCACAGAGAGCTTTGGAAGGGAGTTCCCATCTCCAGAGACGGTAAAGTACGACTTCGTGACGGAAGGACGGGAGAGTATTTTGACAGCCCGGTTACCATTGGACACATGCATTACCTGAAACTGCACCACCTGGTAGACGATAAGATTCATGCCCGCTCTACCGGCCCGTACTCCCTGGTAACACAGCAGCCTCTGGGCGGTAAAGCTCAGTTCGGCGGACAGCGTTTCGGAGAGATGGAGGTTTGGGCTTTGGAGGCTTATGGTGCTTCTTATACCCTTCAGGAAATCCTGACGGTGAAATCAGATGATGTCATTGGCCGTGTGAAGACTTACGAAGCAATTATCAAAGGGGACAATATTCCTGAACCCGGAATTCCTGAATCTTTCAAGGTTCTCTTAAAAGAACTCCAGTCCTTAGGCCTGGATGTGAAGGTGCTGAGAGAAGACCAGACAGAAGTAGAGATTATGGAAACAATTGATTATGGTGAAACAGATTTGCATTCTATCATCGAGGGCGACAAAAGAGAAAAGCCGAATGAGGACTTCGGTGACTTTGGCTTCAGCCAGCAAGAATTCGAAGGAGAAGAGCTCGTAGACGTGGAAGAAACGGACGACGAAGAAGATGATGCATTCTTAGACCTGGAAGAAACTCTTGACGATGAGGAGTAGGAGGAAAACCATAAATGCCAGAAACAACAAATAAAGAAGTTTACCAGCCAATGACCTTCGATGCCATAAAAATTGGATTGGCATCTCCTGAAAAAATCAGAGATTGGTCAAGAGGCGAAGTTAAAAAACCAGAAACCATTAATTATAGAACCCTGAAACCGGAAAAAGACGGCCTTTTCTGTGAAAGAATCTTCGGACCAAGCAAGGACTGGGAATGTCACTGCGGAAAATATAAGAAGATTCGTTACAAAGGCGTAGTCTGTGACCGATGCGGTGTTGAGGTGACAAAAGCCAGCGTTCGTAGAGAGCGCATGGGCCATATTGAACTGGCTGCTCCGGTATCACACATCTGGTATTTTAAAGGGATTCCGTCCAGAATGGGACTGATTCTGGACTTGTCTCCAAGAACACTGGAAAAGGTTCTGTACTTTGCCAACTATATTGTCCTGGATCCGGCCAATTCGGATCTGCAGTACAAACAGGTTCTCACAGAAAAGGAATATCAGGATGCCAGAGAAAAATGGGGCTATGATTTCCGTGTGGGGATGGGGGCAGAATCTATTAAGGAACTGCTGGAAGCCATTGATCTGGAGAAAGAGTCTGCAGAACTAAAACGCGGTCTGAAAGAGTCTACGGGGCAGAAGCGTGCACGTATCGTAAAACGCCTGGAGGTAGTGGAGGCTTTCCGCGAATCCGGAAACCGTCCCGAGTGGATGATTATGACTGTAATCCCTGTCATTCCTCCGGATCTGCGTCCTATGGTACAGCTGGACGGCGGACGTTTTGCGACATCTGACTTGAATGATTTGTACAGACGTATCATTAACAGAAATAATCGTCTGAAGAGACTGTTGGAGCTGGGCGCTCCGGATATTATTGTCCGGAATGAAAAGAGAATGCTTCAGGAGGCTGTGGATGCACTGATAGACAACGGCCGCCGGGGCCGTCCTGTGACAGGACCTGGAAACCGTGCCTTGAAATCTCTGTCTGACATGCTGAAGGGTAAATCCGGACGTTTCCGTCAGAACTTGCTGGGCAAGCGTGTAGACTACTCGGGACGTTCCGTTATTGTAGTAGGACCGGAGCTGAAGATTTACCAGTGCGGCCTGCCGAAAGAAATGGCCATTGAGCTGTTTAAACCTTTCGTTATGAAGGAACTGGTAGCAAACGGTACCTCCCATAACATTAAGAATGCGAAAAAAATGGTTGAGAAACTCCAGCCTGAGGTATGGGATGTGCTGGAAGAGGTGATTAAAGAGCATCCGGTTATGCTGAACCGTGCTCCTACCCTTCATAGACTGGGAATTCAGGCATTCGAGCCCATTCTGGTAGAAGGTAAAGCTATTAAGCTGCATCCTCTGGTATGTACTGCTTTTAATGCTGACTTTGACGGAGACCAGATGGCTGTGCATCTTCCCTTATCTGTGGAAGCCCAGGCAGAGTGCCGTTTCCTCCTTCTCTCACCCAATAACCTGCTGAAGCCTTCTGACGGCGGTCCTGTGGCTGTGCCTTCACAGGATATGGTGCTTGGTATCTACTATCTGACCCAGGAGAGACCGGGCTACAAAGGCGAGGGAATGCACTTTAAAAATGTAAATGAGGCAATTCTGGCATACGAAAACCAGGTAATCACCCTCCAGTCCAGGATAGTTGTGCGCTGTACAAAAACCATGCCGGACGGAAGTATATTGAGCGGCAATGTAGAATCCACACTGGGCCGTTTTCTGTTCAATGAAATTCTGCCCCAGGATCTGGGCTTTGTAGACAGAAGCGTAGAGGGCAATGAGCTTCTATTGGAGGTTGACTTCCATGTGGGCAAAAAGGGCCTGAAGCAGATTCTGGAGAAAGTTATTAATACCCATGGAGCTACGAAGACAGCGGAAGTACTGGATGATATCAAGGCTATGGGTTACAAATATTCAACAAGGGCTGCCATGACGGTATCGATTTCCGATATGACCGTGCCGCCGGAAAAACCAGAGCTCATTCAGAATGCTCAGGATACTGTGGATATGATTACCAAGAACTATAAGCGTGGTCTGATCACAGAGGAGGAGCGATACAAGGAAGTTGTTGAGACCTGGAAGAATACCGATGATAAGCTTACAAGAGCACTGCTGGATGGTCTGGATAAGTATAACAACATCTATATGATGGCTGACTCCGGCGCCCGTGGTTCTGATAAACAGATCAAGCAGCTGGCAGGTATGCGTGGATTGATGGCGGATACAACCGGTCATACCATTGAGCTTCCTATTAAGTCGAATTTCCGTGAAGGTCTGGACGTACTGGAATACTTTATGTCTGCCCACGGAGCCCGTAAAGGTCTGTCCGACACTGCCCTTCGTACCGCTGACTCGGGATACCTTACCAGACGTCTGGTTGATGTATCTCAGGATTTGATTATCCGTGAGGTTGACTGCTGCGCGGATAAGAACGAGATCCCCGGCATGTGGGTAAAAGCGTTTATGGACGGCAAAGAAGAGATTGAAAGCCTTCAGGAACGTATTACCGGAAGATTCTCCTGCGAGACTATTAAGGATGCCAAGGGAGAGGTTATTGTTAAGGCAAACCACATGATTACTCCCAAGCGTGCGGCCAGAGTTATGAAAGAAGGCATAAACGCCCAGGGCAAACCATTTGACTCCGTTAAGATCCGTACGATTCTTACCTGTAAGTCACACATTGGAGTGTGCGCTAAGTGCTACGGTGCCAATATGGCAACCGGTGAGGCGGTTCAGGTAGGTGAGTCTGTAGGTATCATCGCGGCACAGTCCATCGGTGAGCCAGGTACACAGCTGACCATGCGTACCTTCCATACCGGCGGTGTGGCCGGCGGAGATATCACACAGGGTCTTCCCCGTGTAGAGGAGCTTTTTGAGGCAAGAAAGCCCAAGGGTCTCGCTATTATTACAGAGATCAAGGGTGTTGCCAATATTAAAGACACCAAGAAAAAACGAGAAATCACTGTAACAGATAATGAAGAAGGTAATTCCAAAACCTATCTGATTCCTTATGGTTCCAGAATCAAGATCCAGGACGGCCAGTATCTGGAGGCCGGCGATGAGCTGACAGAAGGTAGCGTTAACCCTCACGATATTCTGAAAATCAAGGGGGTACGTGCCGTACAGGATTATATGATTCAGGAAGTTCAGAGAGTATATCGTCTGCAGGGTGTAGAGATTAACGATAAGCACATTGAAGTTATTGTTCGCCAGATGCTGAAAAAGATTCGCATTGAAAATAATGGAGATACAGATTTCTTGCCCGGAACTCTGGTAGATGTATTAGACTACGAAGAAAAAAATGAGGAACTGGCAGCTGAAGGCAAAGAGCCGGCAACCGGCCTGCAGGTGATGCTGGGTATCACAAAGGCATCACTGGCAACGAATTCCTTCTTGTCTGCAGCGTCCTTCCAGGAGACAACAAAGGTTCTGACAGAGGCCGCCATTAAGGGTAAGGTAGACCCATTGATTGGTTTGAAGGAAAACGTAATCATAGGTAAGCTGATTCCTGCCGGCACCGGTATGAAGCGTTATAAAGACGTGAAGCTGGATACGGATATGGAAGAGAATGATGAGTTGTCTTTCGAAGAAGACTTTGAACTGGATATGGATGAAATTGACGATGAGACCGCCGCTGATATGTTTATGGACGAAGCGGAAGAAGATATGACTGAAGATGAAGAAATGTTAGTTTCTGAAGACACAGAAGAGTAATGATCAAAGTGTAAAGGGCGGGAATTCCTGGGGAATTCCCGCTTTTTTTGTCGCAGATGCAAAAGTGCGGGGGCACAGATGCATAAAAAGGAAATAGATGAGTGGATATCAATTATTAGCAGGCGGGGCCGTGGCTCTCATTAATGTCTTAACTTCCCTGTATCTTTTTGCCTATATAGAAAATTACAGGGGGAACCGCAGGTGGGGCAGATGGGTGACTGGAGGCTATATCGCTTTGTTTCAGATTTTCTGCAATCAGGGAACAGTGACGCATGTAAGCTTGGCCGCAGCTTTGATTATCGCAGATACTGTTATTATGTTTTTGCTCCTCACGGCATTTACCTGGGATGGATTCCGGAATTTTTTGTTATATAAATTCTACGATGGGATCTCAAGCGTCGTGTACTGGGTTCTCTGTATGCTTTTTTTGACAGTGACCGGCAGAAATGTCTTGATTTTTACAGATTCAGGAGACGTATCTCCCCTGTGGGGCGCGGGTGCGGTGTTTTTGCTGCTTTCCTTGGGGACAGTGGTTATCTGCTGTAAGAACAGAGTGTTTTATAAAATAAAAATTAAGGTGATCGAGGTATTATTCCTGCTCCAGGTTTTTATGATTGCCATAGTGATAGCACTGGATATGAAGAGTATGCAGCGCAACCTGATTATGGATGTGATTTTTTTTGGTATGTGTACGCAGATCCTTTATACCTATCTGGGGTTCCTCTGGAGCAGGAGGGCAGGGAAGAGGCGAGAGAATGAAATCCTTCAGGCCAGCCTTAGGGAGCAGTCCCGCTACTATCAGGAATACTATCAGTCCCAGGAATCTATAAAAAGAATGCGCCATGACCTGGCCAATCATGCTGCGGTGATTGACCGCATGGAAAAAGCTGGGGAGTATGACAAGGCATCTGCATACCGGGAACAGCTGGTGCAGGCCCTTGACAGGGCAGTAGAGTCTGTGAAGCAGGTGTCCCTGGCCCAGAAAAAAGAGAAGCCTGCAGTCAGTAGATGGGAACGACCGGTCAGGGATATATCCCTGATTGCCTGTCTTCTCAGTTTTGGCATTCTGGTCGCCTTAATTGTGAGCGGACGCTACCTGATATGGATCTGTATTTTTACGCTTGTGATGCTTTTTTTAGCCAGTGTTTATGTCATGCTTTTTTACCATGAGAAGCAGATAGAAAGGGAAAATGCCTGGCTCAGACAGCAGCTTATGCACTGGGAAGAAGGTCATCCGGAATTTGAAGAGCTGGCAGAGCAGGTGCGCAGTGTCAGGAGGTGGCTGCAGCAGAGGAGAGAGGGATATGAAAGGGAATTGCTGGAACAGTGCGACGCGGCCATAGATGAGGGAATCACGGGCAGCTTTCCGGTGGATGCCATGCTTTATTCCAAATTGGAGCTGTGCAGAAAGTATCGTATTCTGACAGATATACAGGTCCTTCTTCCGGAGAAATCTCAGATGGAGGATATACATACAGTGGGGCTTCTGGGCAATCTTCTGGACAATGCCATAGAGGCCTGCAGGAAAGGGCCTGCAGGTTCCGGGTACATTTATCTGAGAACCGCGGTGCAGGCTAATTTCTGGGAAATAAGAATTGACAATTATACAGAGAATGAGGGATATTCCTCTATAGAGAATCATTTTGCCACTACAAAGGAAGATAAAGAAAATCATGGGCTTGGAATGAAGATTGTGCGCAGTATGGTGGAGAGGTACGATGGCGTACTTCAGGTTGAGGAGAAGGACCATATGTTTTCTGTAACAGTAATGGTTAAGATATATTAGAGGGGATGAAAGTGTGAAGAAATTTGCGATTTGTGATGATGATGCTGAGGTGACCGAAGGATTAAAAGAGAAGGTCATGGAGATATATGAGGGTGAGGCCCAGATTGCTGCATTTCAGCGTGCAGAAGACCTTATTCAATGGCTGAGAGAAGAGCGCGGAGATGTCATCGCTGTTTTTTTAGATATAGAGCTGAACAACGAAAATGGGATAGACACCGCAAAGAAAATAGAAGATTTTTGTGCGGAGATTCCTATTATTTTTATAACAGGATACATTAAATATGTACAGGATATATTCCGGGTCCGCCCCGTGGCGCTGCTTTTGAAGCCTGTGGAAGAGCATCGGCTGAGAGATGCTCTCAGGAGGTGTGAGGAAGTCAGGGAAAAGGAAAAGAAGAATATGGTGACGCTTCATATTAAAGGGGTTCTCCATCAGCTGGACAGCAGAGACATTGTCTATGTGGAAAGTGATAAGAGAATCCTGTACATATACGAGAGAAATCAGATCTATAAAGTATATATGAAGCTGGACGAGCTGGAAGCTATGGAACTTCCGGGCTTTCTTAGATGCCATAAGAGTTATATGGTTAATATGAATTATATTAAATATCTCTCTGCAGAGGGCATAATCTTAAAATCAGGCAAAAAGGTACCCGTGAGCAGATCGAAGTATCAGGAGTCGAAGGAAGCCTTTATGAAGTACTTTAAACTATAAGAAATTTTGTCTAAAGTGACGGAGAAAAACATGATATAATTACAGCACAGACAGAAGGTAGGTAAACGTTACAGGCAGAAAGGAGTTGTCTACTATGAGATGTCCCAAGAAGTGGAATAAAAAGCTAATTCTTCCGGTAGGGATCGGGGGTACCTGTATGGTGCTGGTAATTGTACTGGGAGTGATTTGGGGGGTGAATCAGACAAAGGCCGGCCACCTTCAGGAAAAGCTGGATCTGGGAAATAAATATCTGGATGAGATGGATTACGATCAGGCCAAAGCCGCATTCGACGATGCTGCAGATATTGATCCTTCCAATGCAGATGCTTATGTGGGTCTGACCAAGGCCTGCCGGGGGCTGAAGGATGAGGAAGGTGCTAAAAAGATGATTACCATAGCGATGGAAAAGATTGGTGATCTGCCCGAGGAGGAAAGAGCGGCAGCCGGAGAGATACTCTATGCGGAGGCGGAAACTATATACGCGGAGACAGGGGATCTCAGAGGGGCAGATGCTTTAAAGCAGTGGGCGGATGACAATAAGATTCCTGTTAAACCGTCAAAGCCGTCAGACACCCGGGATGAGGAGACAGATAAGGATAAGCCTGCACAAGAGGCCGGAACAGAGACCAAACCATCAAAGCCTCAGGCAGAGGACCCCCATCAGGTTTACATGGACTATGTAAAAAATACCCTAAGCACTCAATTCCCATTCAGTGAGATGAAGGGAGCCACTGCTGAATACCCTAATCTTGAGGCCCTGGGAACACAGGAAGAAGTAAATAACTTTACCACATATACAGAGGAGTACCAGAAGACCCTGAAGGCTCAGGGGGGAATCCTGGGAATTGCCTATGCAGATATGGATAACGACGGGGCAGATGAGATGGCAGTGCTCTATACCCGTCAGATTCCGGAAGAATACCAGTATAACTGGCTGCAGGCTGATATCTACAAGGCAGTGGATGGTCAGGTGAGAAAGCTGGAGGGAGAGGAACTGAGAGTTCCCTGCAGAAATACCTTCCCCAGTGAGGGGAACAAGGAAAAGGTGCAGGCGTTCTTAAAGGTGAACAGCGGGGTAACCTACCTTGGATTTATCAGCCATACATATGGCGTGTACGGAACAAGCGGAGAGCGTACGGCCTTCACCCAATTCCTTCTGGGGACGGTAGAGAATGGAAAAGTGGTCTGCAGACTGCACCTGGAGGAGGATACGGGAGTGTACCTGAGGGATATACTGGCAGAGAAAAGGGAGAAGGCAGCCGCTGCTTCTGATGACCAGGGAGCCTATGTACAGGGGAAACTTCTTGTGGATATGATGAGTGACGGCAGCGCAAATGTAAAAGACAGACTTTACCAGGAACTCACCCCTTACGGATTTTCCTCTTCTTGGATGGACAGTTATTTCGAAGAGATGCAGAGGAAAAAGCTGGCTGCGGAAAACGGGATACTGGCATCTCTGGAAGAGGTAAAATCACCCAATCCCTTTGAGGAGAAGCTCTCAGGAAAAGAGAAGGATACCACGGACCTTGCGTCTGTAACAACAGAGGTTACCGGATACAGTCAGGCGCGGCCGGCATTTGCGGTAGTTCAGTTTGACAGCACGGATGAGACAAAACTGGCAGAGAACAAAGAGAAGTATGGCTTTGATAAATCGGTTACAGCGGGCGCACCGGCTGCAGGAACACTGAAGAAGCAGTATCAGGAGGAGATTGCGCAGATTGAGAGCAAATGCAGTGAAATATACACGGATCTTCAGACGAACAGTTACTCTAATGCAGAGATGGGGCAGAAGTGCACAGAGATCTATAATTTATGGGACGGCGAACTGAACAAAGTTTATCAGGAGCTTATGAACCATATAAGCCCTCAGGAACAGGAGGCCTTGAAGTCTGAAGAGAAGGCCTGGATTGAGAGTAAAGAAGATGCCGTGGAGGCGCTTCGGGAGGAATATCAGGGAGGCACCATACTGGTAACTGAGGTACCGGGCAAGATGGCCCAGATGACAAAAGAGAGAGTATATGAACTGGCAGACAGGCTGCCGGAAACATAAGGGAAGAATAAATTATGCTGGAACGTATTTCAGACACATATGACATAATTGGAAAGATCGGCGCCGGGAAGGGCGGCACGATCTATAAAGCCTATCACAAGCGCCTGCAAAAGGAGGTTGTGCTTAAAAAGATCAACAGCAGTATTCTGGGGTTCAGAGACAGCAGAATCGAGGCGGATATTCTGAAAAACCTGCGTCACTCCTGTATTCCCCAGGTGTTAGATTTTCTGGAGATAGACGGGGATGTGTACACTGTGATGGATTTTATTCCCGGTCATTCCTTTCAGGAATATCTGGATAAAGGACGGACATTTTCCCAGAAGCAGGTAGCAGAGTGGGCTGTGCAGATATGCTCTACCTTAAGCTATCTTCACAGCAGGAAGCCCCCCATAGTGCACAGCGACATTAAGCCGGCCAATATTATGCTCACCCCTGAGGGAAATATCTGTCTGATTGACTTTAACGTATCAGCAGTGCTGAACGGACAGGGCACCAGAGTGTATGGCTACAGTCCAGGCTATGCAGCCCCGGAGCTCATTGCCGCTGCAAAGCACAACCGCTCTGTGAACGAAAAAAGTCAATACCGCACCGTAGACGCCCGTGCGGACATCTACAGCCTGGGAGCAACGCTCTATCACCTTATGACAGGAAGGATCCCTGCCAGACGGCCGGGCGATATCAGAGACATCAGGGAGTACAGAGCACCTCGGGGAGAAGCCCAGGGGCCGGGAGAGCGGCGCGGACAAGACAATGTCTCAGGTACGTCTGTGACAATCAGCGAGGTATTTGCCGGCATAATAATGAAATGCCTGGAGGCAAGGCCGGACCGGCGGTTTCAGAGCGCTTCAGAGCTTCTTTTGGCCATTCAGGGTATGGGAAGGCAGGATAAAAGGTATCAGAGGCTGGTCTTCCGCCAAAGAGTAATCTACGGAGGCCTGGGGGCAGCCTTTTTGCTGTGCGGAGGCCTTACGGTCAGAGGAAATATCCAGATGGAGCAGGATAAAGCGCGCCAATATGAAGGCTATATAAAAGAGGCATCCCACAGCATTGAGGAAGCAGACTTTGAGAATTTTGAAACGCTCTATCAAAAAGCACTTAAGGTATTTCCCCACCAGATTGACGCTTATTATCAGAAAGCAGTGGCCCTGAATGCCCAGGGAGAGTATGAGGAAAATATTTTGTATATTACAGGCACAATTCTTACAGACAGCAGGCTTCTGGAACAGGATGAGATGCTGGGCAATGTGTACTATCTGCTGGGGAACGCCTATGAACACACAGAGAAATATCCCGATGCGGCAAGAAGCTACGAAAAGGCGATCCATGCGGATAGCCGCAACAGTGACTATTATCGGGATTATGCCATCGCACTAGCCAAAGAGGGAGATCTGGACGCTGCAGGGAAGGCGTTGGATGAGGCAGAGGAGAACGGGGCAGACAGCGGGGATTTGATTTATGTGAAGGGCGAGATTGCGTTTCAGAAAGAGGATTATACAGCGGCGAAAGAGTATTTTGTGCAGTGTCTGGAAGCAGCGTCGGATGACTATACCCGTATGCGCGCCGGCGTGATGGCCTGCCGGGCCATTGACAGCGCAGGAAAAAACGAGGAAGGGTGCCGGGAGAAAATTGCTTTGCTGGAAGAGACAAAGGCAAGTTTGCCTGCCGGGGAGCAGGTGGCGGTGCTGGAAGGGCTGGCTCAGGCATATATGGACATGGCAGAGTACAGCCAGGATAACACATATTTAGAAAAGGCGGCAGATACGCTGCTGAGTATCAGAGACAATGGCTGGGGGACATACACTACAGATGAGAACCTGGCCGCCTTATACCGTCAGCAGAAGGAATTTGACCTGGCGGAGGAGGAACTGGAATGCATGCTGGAAACATACGGGGAAGACTACCGCATCTATAAAAACCTTGCGTTTTTGGAGGCCGATCGGCAGGGAGAAAAAGAAAACAGCCAGAGAAGCTACCAGAAGTTTGGCCAGTACTATGAGAAGGCGGAGGAATTATACCGAAAGCAGCTGGACAATAATGAGACGGATCCTCAGATGAAGCGCCTGGAGGAACTCCACCAGCAGGCGGTGAAGGGCGGATGGATAACCTGAGAGGGATCGGGAAAGCGGGGTATATATGGCAATTACCACAGGAACGGTTATGTTTTACGGCGGGATAGCGGGAATGGCGCTATGCCTTCTGGGTACGGTTGTACTGCAGAAGATATTTAAAAGACAGAGAAAAAGACTGCTGGAGGATATCCGGCAGGAAGAGTGAATAAAAACACCGGAGCAGTGGGGCGTGTTATCCCCGGCTCCGGTGTTTTTATTATAGGTATAATGAATTACTCCGTAAAATACTGATCCACGCCGTCGGCTATACCTTCTGCCATCTGATACTGCATAGCTTCGTCCGCCATCCTGGCGTCATCCTCCGGATTAGACATAAATCCCATCTCGACGATGGTAACAGGGATTGTACACCAGTTGATGCCGCTCATATTATCCACTTCCATGACCGAACGCTTTTTGAATCCCGTAGCTGCACAATAGCAGTCCAGTACATCTCCGGAGAGCTTCTGAGAGGCAGCAGCGATATTACTGACATAGGGATTTCCGGAGGTGGGCGCCATGGTGAGCGCGCCGTTCACGGAACTGTCGTCAGAACCGTTGGCATGAATCCGCAGAAAAATCTCCGCGCCGGACTCATTGGCAATCTGGGCTCTCTCTGCGTTGCTGATATTCACGTCGTTGGTTTCCCGTATCATGATTACCTCATACCCTCTTGCCTGAAGCTCGTCTCTGAGTTTCAGGGAAACCTGAAGATTCAGCTCATACTCCTGCAGGCCAGATACACTTCCGCTTGTTCCGGACGCGACCTTTGCCTTGGTTTCGCCGGCTCCCGGTCCGATGGGCTCCTGCTCGCTGTTCCCCTGGGCCTGATGCCCGGCATCAATCGCCACGATATGACCGTTTCCCTCAGGCTGAGGGGGACTCGCCGGCTGTTCCTGGGGAGCCGGTGTCTGGGGCTCGGGTGTCTCCTGGGTCTGGGAAGGTGTTTCTTCGGATACTTCAGGAGGGGTGGCTGTTATGGTTTCGGGTTCTTCTTCCTTCTTTGGGGTTTCCGGTATATCGGCATTCTCCTGGGCGTCTGACAGGGCATCGGCGTCCTCGTTCTCCGAAAGAAGTGTATTCCCGGCATCGGCATTTTTGCTGCGGGAATCCCTGCTGCTTCCGGTAAGCTTTGGAATAAGAAGAAAGAGAACAACTGCCAGCACTGCAATTCCCAGCACTGCACAGAGAATAACTACATTTTTAGGCCTTTTCTGTGGCGATTGATCCATAGGTACCTCCAATTAAACGTTTTGTATTTGTGCTTCTTATTTTATAGTATTCAGGCGCGAGCGTCAACAATCTTGGGAAAATCAGGCCTTCTAAAGAAAATTTTACAAGAAATTCCTTGACACGACTTGCCGCAAAAGCTATAATACATAAGTGCGCACGGAATTACACGCTAGTCGTGCGCTCAAAAAAGGTTTTTATTCACAGGAATAACAACCAGCAGCCACAATATTCCAAAGAATTTAGGAAGAAAATAATACAGGAGGTGAATTGGAATGCCAACATTTAATCAGTTAGTAAGAAAAGGAAGACAGACATCTGTAAAGAAGTCTACTGCACCGGCACTTCAGAAGAGCTTCAACTCTTTAAAGAAGAAATCCACAAACATGTCATCACCACAAAAAAGAGGTGTATGTACAGCAGTTAAGACAGCTACCCCTAAGAAGCCTAACTCAGCGCTTAGAAAAATCGCCAGAGTACGTCTTTCCAACGGTATTGAAGTAACAAGCTATATCCCAGGAGAAGGTCATAACTTACAGGAGCATAGCGTTGTTCTGATCCGTGGCGGCAGGGTAAAGGATTTACCAGGTACCAGATATCATATCGTACGTGGAACCCTTGACACTGCAGGCGTTGCTAATAGAAGACAGGCACGTTCTAAATACGGTGCTAAGAGACCAAAACAGAAATAATAAACCGAAGGCCAGAAAAGCACTGGTAATACGGACTAACTAATTAAACAAATCAATAGAATCACAAAATGCTATCATTTGTACCGGGATTCCAGAAGAACCTAGCGGTGGCTGCGGGTTTATCGATAGAGAATTTACCGAGTGCGAACACATAGTAGGTGTGCATACGCCATGTGAGTACCTATGATTTAATCAAAAGCAGATGAATTCTGCTATATCAATGGAATGATTAAGGAGGGAAGTAACGTGCCACGTAAAGGACATACTCAAAAAAGAGACGTTTTGGCAGATCCTCTGTACAACAACAAGGTAGTTACCAAACTTATCAACAACATTATGTTAGACGGTAAGAAGGGTGTAGCTCAGAAGATTGTATACGGAGCATTCGCTAAGATTGAAGCAAAAGCTGAAAAACCAGCATTAGAAGTATTTGAAGAAGCTATGAACAATATCATGCCTGTACTTGAGGTAAAGGCAAGACGTATCGGTGGAGCTACCTACCAGGTACCTATCGAAGTAAGACCTGAGAGACGTCAGGCGTTAGCACTTCGTTGGATTACATTGTACTCCCGCAAAAGAGGAGAAAAGACAATGGAAGATAGACTGGCTAATGAGCTTTTAGATGCTATGAACAATACAGGAGCATCTGTAAAGAAGAAAGAAGACATGCATAAGATGGCAGAAGCTAATAAGGCATTTGCTCATTATAGATTCTAAAGGAGGAAAATCCATTGGCTGGAAGAGAATATCCATTAGAGAGAACCAGAAACATTGGTATTATGGCCCACATTGATGCGGGTAAGACCACTCTGACAGAGCGTATCTTATATTATACCGGTGTTAACTATAAAATTGGAGATACACACGAAGGTACTGCTACCATGGACTGGATGGAACAGGAGCAGGAAAGGGGTATCACAATCACTTCAGCCGCTACAACTTGCCACTGGACTTTACAGGAAAACTGTAAGACTAAGCCGGGTGCTCTGGAACACCGTATCAATATTATTGATACTCCGGGACACGTTGACTTTACAGTAGAAGTTGAGCGTTCACTCCGTGTATTAGACGGCGCTGTCGGTGTCTTCTGTGCAAAGGGTGGTGTTGAACCTCAGTCTGAAAACGTTTGGCGTCAGGCTGATACCTATAACGTACCCAGAATGGCATTCATCAATAAGATGGATATTCTGGGAGCTGATTTCTACAATGCAGTAGATCAGATTAAGACAAGATTAGGTAAAAACGCAATCTGTCTTCAGCTGCCAATCGGCAAAGAGGACGATTTCCAGGGAATCATTGACCTGTTTGAGATGAAAGCTTATATCTACAACGATGAGAAGGGCGAAGATATCTCAATCACAGACATTCCCGAAGATATGAAGGATGATGCAGAACTGTATCATACAGAATTAGTTGAAAAAATCTGTGAGCTGGACGACGACCTGATGATGGAATACCTGGAAGGGGAAGAGCCATCGGTAGAAAGCCTGAAAGCGGTTCTGAGAAAAGGAACCTGCGAATGTGCCTGTATTCCGGTTTGCTGCGGTACTGCTTACAGAAACAAGGGTGTTCAGAAACTGCTGGACGCAATCCTTGAGTTTATGCCGGCTCCTACAGACATACCTGCAATCAAGGGTATTGACCTGGATGGAAACGAGATCGAGAGACATTCTTCCGATGACGAACCATTCTCCGCGCTGGCATTCAAGATTATGACAGACCCATTCGTTGGTAAGCTGGCATACTTCAGAGTATATTCCGGTTCTATGAATTCCGGTTCTTACGTATTAAATGCTACTAAGAATAAGAAAGAACGTGTTGGCCGTATCCTTCAGATGCATGCCAATAAGAGAGCTGAGTTAGATAAAGTATTTGCAGGAGATATTGCAGCCGCTATCGGTTTCAAATTCACAACTACTGGCGATACTATATGTGATGACCAGCATCCCGTAATTCTTGAGTCTATGGAATTCCCCGAACCAGTTATCGAGCTGGCAATCGAGCCTAAGACAAAAGCAGGACAGGGTAAATTGGGAGAGGCTCTTGCAAAACTTGCTGAGGAAGATCCAACCTTCCGTGCACACACAGATCAGGAAACAGGACAGACAATCATCGCCGGTATGGGTGAGCTTCACCTGGAAATCATCGTGGACAGACTTCTGCGAGAGTTCAAAGTGGAAGCAAACGTAGGTGCTCCTCAGGTTGCTTACAAAGAAACCTTCACTAAATCTGCGGATGTTGACAGCAAATACGCAAAACAGTCCGGTGGACGCGGACAGTACGGACACTGTAAAGTTAGATTCGAGCCTATGGATGCCAACGGTGAAGAACTGTACAAGTTTGATACTGCGGTTGTGGGCGGTGCCATTCCGAAGGAATACATCCCTGCAGTAGGCGAGGGTATCGAGGAAGCTATGAAGGCCGGATCTCTGGGAGGTTTCCCTGTTGTCGGTATTCATGCTACCGTGTACGACGGTTCTTACCATGAAGTTGACTCCAGTGAAATGGCATTCCACATTGCCGGTTCTCTGGCATTTAAGGAAGCGATGCAGAAAGCCGCTCCCGTACTGCTGGAGCCTATTATGAGAGTCGAGGTTACTACTCCGGAAGACTACATGGGTGATGTTATCGGTGATATCAACTCCCGTCGTGGCCGCATCGAGGGTATGGACGACATCGGCGGCGGCAAGATGATTCGTGGATTCGTTCCGCTGGCTGAGATGTTCGGCTATTCTACAGACTTGCGTTCCAGAACACAGGGACGAGGCAACTACTCCATGTTCTTTGACAGATATGAGCCAGTACCGAAGTCTGTACAGGAAAAGGTTATTTCTGCAATAGGGAAATAATCCCGTTTTATCCTATAACTTGTTAAATTTTCCTTGCAAATATCCCTGTTTTGCAATATAATCAAGGATAGCAGGTTCAGTAGTAAAATAGCGAAAAAAAACAATTTGCCCAGAGGGGCGCATATGTATTAAGGAGGACATTCAAAATGGCTAAAGCTAAATTTGAAAGAAACAAACCGCATTGTAACATTGGTACCATCGGACACGTTGACCATGGTAAAACAACCTTAACAGCTGCTATTACAAAAACTCTTCACGAAAGATTAGGTACAGGTCAGGCTGTTGCTTTCGAAAATATCGATAAAGCTCCCGAAGAAAGAGAACGTGGAATCACTATCTCTACAGCTCACGTTGAGTATGAGACAGAAAACAGACATTACGCACACGTTGACTGCCCAGGACATGCTGACTACGTTAAGAACATGATCACTGGTGCTGCTCAGATGGACGGTGCTATCTTAGTTGTTGCTGCTACAGACGGTGTTATGGCTCAGACAAAAGAGCACATCCTGTTATCCCGTCAGGTAGGTGTACCATATATCGTTGTATTCATGAACAAATGTGATATGGTAGACGACGAAGAATTACTTGAGTTAGTAGACATGGAGATCCGTGAGTTACTGAACGAGTACGAATTCCCAGGTGATGATACTCCTATCATCCAGGGTTCCGCTTTAAAAGCTCTGGAAGATCCTCAGAGCGAATGGGGAGATAAGATCCTTGAGTTAATGAAAGCTGTTGACGAATGGGTTCCAGATCCTCAGAGAGATACAGACAAGCCATTTATCATGCCTGTAGAGGACGTATTCTCTATCACAGGACGTGGTACAGTTGCTACAGGTAGAGTAGAAGCTGGTACTCTGCATGTATCTGAAGAAGTTGAAATCGTTGGTATCAAAGAAGAGACACGTAAAGTAGTTGTAACAGGAATCGAAATGTTCCGTAAATTACTTGACGAGGCTCAGGCTGGTGATAACATCGGTGCGCTGCTTCGTGGTGTTCAGAGAACTGAAATCGAAAGAGGACAGGTTCTCGCAAAACCAGGTTCCATCAAATGCCATACAAAATTCACCGCTCAGGTTTACGTTCTGACAAAAGATGAAGGTGGACGTCATACTCCTTTCTTCAACAACTACAGACCTCAGTTCTACTTCAGAACAACTGACGTTACAGGTGTTATCGAATTACCAGCTGGTACAGAAATGTGCATGCCTGGCGATAACGTAGAGATGACAATCGAACTGATCCACCCAATCGCTATGGATCAGGGTCTTACATTTGCTATCCGTGAAGGCGGACGTACTGTAGGATCAGGACGTGTTGCTCAGATTATTGAGTAATTATTAATTATTCGTAAAATCAAGGCTTCCGAGGATTTCCTCGGGAGCCTTTTTGTAAATCTGAAAACCAAGGGATTCCTTTGTACCCATGCAGGGAGCACCTTTTATATAGTCTGCAAAATTGTATTTCAGCTCTCCCATAGAGACGCACCTCAGATGGACTTGCTTCTTTTAGCAAAGAGGTGTATACTATATCTAATTGTTTGTTCGTGAAGAAAGAGAAAAGATATTGTGGTGCAGCTATGAGAAATCATTGCACAGGCTTTTAAAAAGTGGTCATATCTATTTTTCCCAATCGGATAGGGCTGTTTTATGAAAAGAAATGCAGACAGTATATTAAAAAAAAGAAACTATAATTGCAGTCTGTCAAAATGGCTGACAGAGCAAGGAAAGCAAAAAAGAAAAGAGGTATTATTTGAATCAAAAAGAAAAACAATTGAAAATGAGCAAAGAGGTAAAGATCATTCCCCTGGGAGGCCTGGATAAGATAGGCATGAACATTACGGCTATTGAATATGGGGAAACCATCGTTGTGGTAGACTGCGGGATTTCTTTTCCGGATGATGACATGCTGGGGATTGACAAGGTGATTCCGGATGTGACATATCTGGTTCAAAACCGGGAGAAAGTGAAGGGTTTTGTTATTACTCACGGACACGAGGACCATATAGGGGCTCTGCCTTATATTCTGCCGCAGATTAACGTACCTGTCTATGCCACCAGGCTTACTATGGGATTGATTGAGCATAAGCTGGAGGAAGCGAAGCTTCTGAAGAAGACGAAGCGCAAGGTGGTGAAGCAGGGCGGCTGTGTGAATCTTGGGGAAATGCGCATAGAATTTGTCAAGACAAATCATAGTATAGCAGGCGCAGCAGCACTGGCTATCTATACGCCCGCGGGTATGATATTCCACACCGGGGACTTTAAGGTGGATTATACCCCCCTGTTTGGGGAAGCTATTGATCTGCAGCGTATGGGTATCCTCGGCAAAAAAGGAGTATTGGCAGTGATGTGTGACAGCACAAATGCCATGCGTCCCGGGTTTACCCCATCTGAAACGAAGGTGGCAAAAACATTTGATATGCTGTTCTCAGAGAATAAGGGAAACCGAATTATTGTGGCAACCTTTGCTTCTAATGTTGACCGGGTGCAGCAGATTATGAATACGGCATATAAATTTGGAAGAAAAGTTATCCTGCAGGGCCGGAGCATGGAGACAGTGATTAAGATTGCTGAGGAGCTTGGATATGTAACGGTTCCTGAAAACACCCTGATAGAAGTGGAGCAGATGAACCGGTATCCGGATGAGAAACTGGTGTTTATCACCACCGGAAGCCAGGGAGAGGCAATGGCGGCACTTTCCCGCATGGCAGATTCCACACACAAAAAGGTAGTGATAAAGCCAAATGATGTCATTATTTTCAGCTCTACGCCTATACCAGGCAATGAAAAAGCGGTATCCAGAGTAGTAAATGAACTGGCTCGTAAAGGCGCAAATGTTATATTCCAGGACACCCATGTCTCAGGACATGCCTGCCAGGAAGAGATAAAGCTTATCTATTCACTCTTAAAACCACAGTATGCAATTCCTGTCCACGGTGAGTACAGGCATCTGCTTGCAGGGGCCAATGTGGCGCAGGACCTGGGAATCGAAAAGGATCATGTGTTTGTACTGGATGCCGGAGATGTTCTGGAACTGTCCCAGGAGAGGGGAAGAGTCACCTCAAAAGTACAGGCAGGGGGCATCTATGTAGACGGCCTTGGAGTGGGCGATGTGGGCAATATTGTTCTCCGTGACCGGCAGAGTCTGTCCGAGGATGGGATCATTATCGTAACCATGAGCTTTGAAAAAGGTACCAACAGACTCCTGGCAGGCCCGGATATCATATCCAGAGGCTTTGTGTATATCAGGGAATCAGAAGAATTAATTCGGGAGATGAGAAAAGTCGCCCTGAAGGCCATCGAGAAATGCGAGGGCAGGAAGAGCAGAGACTGGGGATATATAAAGTCAGAGATCAGGGACGGGATGGATCACTATCTTTGGAAGAAGATTAAGAGGAGTCCCATGGTGCTGCCGGTTATTATGGAAGTTTAACATGGAGGCCAATTATGGCATATAATGAAGATGTGGTGAAAGAACAGGCAAAACGATATGACAGTTTTTATTTGTATGATGAGAGTCAAATTGTCGCGCGAGCTCAAGACTTAAAAGAGCATTTCCCTAATATCCTGTTCCTTTACTCCATTAAATGTAATTCTAATGCAAATGTACTTCGAAGTGTTTTTTCGCAGGGATTTGGCGCAGATGCTGCAAGCGCAGGAGAAGTCCGCAAAGCTCTTGCCGCTGGTGTGAAAAAAGAAAATATCTATTACTCTGCTCCGGGAAAATCAATGGAAGATATTGAGACCGCAATCAAATCTTCGGTCCTTATTGCAGACAGTATTGACGAAATCAAAAGAATTCAGATGGTAGCAGAACGAATAAATTTCATAGCCGAAATTGGTTTGCGAATCAACCCGAGTTTTTCTTTTTATGGGGGAAATGGGATATCTTCTAAATTTGGAATTGATGAAGAACAGGCAATCGCTTTTATAAAAGAATATGATTTTTCTAATATTAAGATTGCGGGTATTCATGTACATCTGCGCGGTCAGGAATTGAACGCTGATATTCTTGCGGCATATTATGAAAGTGTCCTCCAAGTAGCAAAGCGTATACAAGATGTTAACTCCACTCAACTTTCGTTTGTTAATATGGGGGCGGGTATGGGCATTCCTTACGCTGCTGAAGATGTCCCTTTGGATATAGACAAACTAAGTAAGTCGGTTAATACTGCGTTAGACACATTTCGCAATTCGTTTCCCGATACAAAGATTATTATTGAAACAGGCCGCTATATTGCTGGAAAAGCGGGCGTATATGTAACGAAAGTAGCAGACCGAAAAGTGTCCTATGGGAAAACATACATTCTTTTGAAAAATACGCTGAACGGCTTTAGTCGTCCCTCGTTAGCCCGTTTGGTTGCACACTATTCATTGGATCAATCTCCGAAAGGAAGCGAGCCGCTATTCACCAGCACAGCCGCTTTTCAATTTAATGCATTGAGCCAAAAGAAACCATCTGAACAAGTTGATTTGGTTGGAAATCTTTGTACGGCGACAGATGTAATTGCAGAGGATATTACAATGCCGTACTTAGAATGTGGTGATATTGTAGTTATAACAAATGCTGGTGCGTATGCAGCCGTGTTGTCACCCATGCAATTTTCCACTCAGTCTCAGCCAGTAGAATTGTTCTTGGATCTTAATGGGAAAGTTGAAGGATGACAGGATTTCCTATTTCGAAGAAGCTGCAAAGCCAGGCGGGGTTTCAACGGTCAGGATGAACGGCACTTAAAGCGCCGTTCATCCTGACCGCTGAAACCCCGCCCATTAATTTATATGGAACTTCTCATATGCAAACCTACAATTTCTTTCCAATAACCTCCTCATACATAGCAATCAGATTCTCCGGCGGAACATTTGCTACGATATTATGTATGGTATTAAACACATACCCCCCATTTTTGCCGAGGATATCAATTCGCTCCCTCACTTCTCTGCGTACTTCTTCCGGTGTTCCGAAGGGCAGTGTCTTCTGTGTATCAACGCCCCCTCCCCAGAAGGTAAACTTATCTCCATATTTCTCTTTGATGGTCCTAGCGTCCATTCCCTTTGCTGAGAGCTGCAGGGGATTCAGGCAGTCGAGGCCCATATCTGCGAAATCATCCAGGAAACTGGAGACGGCGCCGCAGGTGTGGTAGAAGGTCTTCCAGCTTGTGTGCTGGTGTACCCAGTCATTGATTTCTTTATAAAAAGGTTTGTATAACTCGCGGAAGGTTTCCAGGCTCATCATACCGGCCATTTGGTTACCGAAATCTGTTCCGGAGATCCAGACTACCTGGATCCGGTCGCCCACAGCCTGACGGTATATTTCAAGGTTTTTGAGCATAATATCTGTCTGGTAGCGGAATACGGCCTTGATGTAATCCGGGTACATGGAATGGGCCATAAGCCAGTCATCCACCCGCCGGATGCCCTTTGGATGCTTGATCCCCGGTCCCGGAATGACGGCTGCATCCCCCAGGGCGCCGCCCCCTATCATACCTACGATCCCGTAGTCTGTATTCTCGTATAATTCAATGGATTTCTCTTCCCAGTAACGGGCTTCTTCATCGGATACCACAGAGAAGTCATCTTTAAAATCTTCCAGTGGAGTCAAATCCTCTTCTTCCAGATCCCAGTCAAATTTTTCTCTTGGAACACAGTCAAAAAAGGTCCCCCCTTTGGGAAGAATGGCGCTGTACTCGGCACTGGTGTCCCCCTGAGGATAGACAAAGAGCTTTCCGGTCTCATCCTGATCGTAGGTAAAACCGCCCCCCATCCATACAGGTGTGCCGTCACCCATCTCCCATTTCTTCCAGTTATCGTTTTTATACCCGAAATAATTGGTGGTGTTAAACAGACCAACTACATCCACACCCAAAAGATCCAACAGATCCTGTTCCACCTCACCCAGAAGCTGTCCGGGCTCGATGATTTTCAGCCGGTGTTCGTCCAGGTGAAGGGCTTTCCGCAGCTGATACAGGGAGCTGGCATTGATGCCTGTCTGGCTGGTAGCCCCCAGATCCAGGGGAAGCCTGTCTGGTGTCTGATGATTTAAAGTTGCAATTAATCGTTCTCTGGAAGTCATATGCATTTCTCCTTTTTTTATGTTGTTGTATGGAATATTTACTGCAATTAACTGGTGTTGTTGAGTCTTATTATAAAGGGGAGGAAAAAAAAGTCATTATAGAAATTTGCCTATTAATTGCAAAAAATTGCTCTTAATAATAATAGATTCAAATTGACCGCATCCGTGGTGTCAAATATAATAATAAGTAGAGAGTACAGAAAGAATGAAAGGCGGTGAAGACAATGCTGGCCCGGGAAGAAAAAGTGAAAAGAAAGTCGGAATACTTTGTTTATACACCCAGCACGCAGGCAAGGGAAATGTTTTTTTATCCTCTGGTGACCGGTCACTTCTTTTATGAAAAGGATTATTTTCTGCACAGGGAAAGCTTTGACAGTTTTTTGATTATGTATATCAGAAAAGGGAGCTGCACGGTATGTTCTGACTCGGGGATATACAGGGCGGAGGAGGGGCAGGTGGTTTTGCTGGACTGCTACCAGTCCCATGCCTATTATTCCGAGGAGGAGTGGGAGGTGCTGTGGCTCCACTTTGACGGCCCTATGAGCAGAAAATATTTTGAGATGATTGCGGAGAAGGAATGCAGTGTGATAACCCTCCCCAATCCGGTAAAGTTCGAGGCGGAACTAAACCGCCTGTACCAGCAGTTCCAGAAAGGGGAGAACATTAAGGAGATTGTAATGTCCGGCTATATTATGAAGCTTCTCACGGAGCTGGTTCTGGCTCAGGAAGCCGCTTTCGGGAATTCCCAGTATTCAGGTGTGATTGAGGAGAGCATGGCTTATATCAGAGAGCATCTGTGTGAGGAGGGCTTATCTCTGGAACGGCTCTCCTCTAATGTGAATCTCAGTCTGTATTATTTCACCAGGCTTTTTAAAAGAGAGACAGGATTTACCCCCCATGAATATATCATTTTATCCAGAATCAATAATGCAAAGTTCCTTCTGTGGAGCACTCAGATTCCGGTGAAAGAGATCTGCTTTCAGTGCGGGTTTTACAGTGAAAGTGCGTTCTGTAATACCTTTAAGAAATGGGAAGGCATGACTCCGAGACAATTTCGGATGAAAAATAAAACCAGCAAAGGGTGAGAGGGAAGGGACCATATGATACATATAAAGGAATGGATGAAAAGAGTCAAAAAAGAGTTCTACCGGAAGAATATTACGGAGAGAATTGTTATGGTTATCGCCGCGCTCATGATTGTTACCACCATCTGCTTTGTCAGCAGTGTGTTTATTATTCTGCAGAAACAGCTGGTAGCTACTACTTCTACCTCGGCAAAGAAGGATCTGGAGATGGTACTGGAGAAGATGGATATGTTTTTTCAGGGAGTGGAAAATGATGCGGTTTCCGTATTGGTGGGGGAGAGCTGCCAGACCCTGCTGGAGAATTCCGGTCAGTTTTTACAGGGAGATATTGTAAAACAGCATGAAAAATATGTACTCATTCAGCAGGTGATTAACAGCTATATCGGGCAGAAGTCCAGCTACAGTGCCATTACATTTTATGATTTAAAGGGAAACTACTATGCCAATGAGGATTTGGTGGAAGAAGAGGAGTACCTTCAAAATCAGATGGCCCGGGTAGAAAAGTTCATCGAGTCAGACAAGAAGTCAGAGCTCTTAGAACTGCATAAAAGTCCCTGGAAACAGTCGAAGGCAAAGTCATATGCGGATTGTATCAGCTATGTGAGAAAGGTTTACAGTATGGGAAGCGGCAGGCTGATTGGAGTAGTGGAGATAGAGATTCCCAACAGAGAACTGAGCCGGCTCTATGAGACGGTGATGAGCGATGGGATAAAGATGTATTTTGAGAGGGATAATCATATTATTCTGGCGGGAGATGAAGCGCTGCTGTACCAGTCTCTGGAGGACCGGAGGTGGTATAAGGCTGCCGGTGCACAAAGCCCGGATGAGGACGGATTTACAATGGCCCAGGATAAAGGCGCCTGGTATTTTATGAAGGAATACAAGGGGCAGAACTGGACCGCGGTCAGTGAGGTTTCAAAATCTATTTATCTCACAAGTGTGACAGTGTATGCAGTGACCATGGTGCTGCTTGGAGTTGCCGTGTTTCTGGGCAGTCTGGTATTGGTAAAATTCCTTGTAAAATCCATTACCCGGCCGCTCAGCCAGATTACCCAGACCATTGTTGAAATTGGAAAGGGTGATTACCATAAGCGGGTCGCAGTAAAGGACGGGGGAGAGTTGGGGACACTGGCCTTCGAGTTTAACCGGATGGTGGATAAGACAGAGATTCTGCTGCTGGAAATTGTTGAGAAGGAAGAGGACAAAAGAGAATCCGAGCTCTCTCTGATCCAGATGCAGATGACGCCCCACTTTTTCTACAATATTCTGGAAAGTATCTGCGGGCTGATTGTGATGGACGAAAAGAAGCTTGCCATTCATACCATTCAGCTTCTGTCAGGATTTTACCGGGGGGTATTGAACAAGGGAAAGGAGATTATCACGGTAAAACAGGAGCTGGATATTGCCTCAAATTATCTGGAGATCATGAAGGTCTGTTATCCCGGAAAGTTTACCTATGAGGTTACCTGTCAGCCAGAGCTAGAGAATCATTTTATCTGTAAGCTTACCCTTCAGCCTATTCTGGAAAATGCCATTCACCACGGGTTTCAGGAGATGAGCGGGGGCGGACTGCTGAGCATACGCGTCTTTGCCGGTGAGCGGGGGATGGTTATCGAGGTAGAGGATAATGGGATGGGAATGGATGATAAGACAAGAAAAAGTATTCTTTCCGGGGAGAGCAGAGGGTTCAGAATGGAGAGCTTCGGGCTTCGCAATACCGATGAAAGAATAAAGCTGTATTTTGGAAGCCGGTACGGGCTCAAGATACTGCCTCTGGCGCAGGGAACAAAAATCAGAATTTTCCTGCCCACAAGGGAGGATTATACAAGTTAACGCTGTGGCCGAAGAAGGGATGAAAAAGAAGATGTTTAAAGTGATTATTGTGGACGATGAGATGCTGATACGAAAGAGAATACGGCTGGGATTTGACTGGAATGCACTGGGCTATGAGGTAGAGGAGGACGTGGGGAGCGGAGGGGAGGCCCTCAGACTTATCACAGAGCGTACATATGACCTGGCAATTGTTGATATTGCCATGCCCGGAATGAACGGGATTGAGCTGGTGAAGAGGCTGCGGGAAGAAAACCTGCCGATTCATATTATCTTCCTTACAGGGCACAGTGATTTTGCCTATGCGCAGCAGGCAATTAAATACGGGGTATATGACTATATTCTGAAGCCGGTGAATGAAGAAGAATTCACCAGAATGCTGGAAAAATTAAGGGACAAGCTGGAGGAGGAAAAGAGGGAGCAGCAGTTTTTGGAAAATCTTTCACTGGGACAGAGCGATGCCAGGCTTATTATGGAGGCAAAGTTTTTCAGCGATATTTTTCAGTATGGAATACAGGAAGAGATCGCAGATGAGATTGCCGTCCAGGCAGGTGAGGCGGGAGTGGATACGGAGGCAGAGTATTCTCTCTCTGTTTTCCGCATTCAGCTCTATACACAGGAGAACCTGCCGCTGCTGGCACAGAGCCAGAAGCTCTATGAGGCCGGCCGGCGTGTGATGGATAAGGGGGAGGACTTTACCGTACTTTTTGATCTCTTTAATAATTACTGTATTCTGTTCAAAGAATGGTCCGTCAGGGACAGCAGGGAAGGGGTTAAGGCGGCAATGGAACAGGTGCGGGAATTACTGGAGCAGGATCTGGAGACGGTCATCCGGTGCGGAATCAGCAGCCGTAAAAAGGGGATCCGGCAGCTGGTAAACGGATACAAGGAAGCTGTCTGTGCGCTGAACAATACCAAAGCATTCCGGGAAAAGACCATGAGCTATGAAGACGTGGGCAAAAGAGGAGACAGCCATTACCGGGTTTCCGCGGCAAAGATTAAAGAGGTACAGAACTGTGTGGGGAAGAATGATCCCATGGGTTGCGAACGGATGATTCGGAATATCTTTGACGAGATGATCGGGAGACAATGCAACTACGAGTGTATCTCCATGAATGCCAACAGACTGCTTCTTGGGATCTCCGAGGCGTGCATTGCCTCGGGACTTGAGATACGCAGGTTTATGGGAGAATACAAAAGCCTGGAGGCTGCGTTTGAATATCTGATGACTTTGGGAGAAATAAAAGAGTGGTTCTGCAGCATGGTTAAAGCATTGATTGAAAGCAAAAGCACTCAGGCAGCAGCCGGAAAAAATATGCCTATCGTGGGAAAAGCATGCGAATATATGCAGCATCACTGCAGTGATGTAGAACTGACTCAGGCAGAGGTGGCTGAACGGGTAGGAGTCACTCCTGCCTATTTAAGCGGTATCTTTAAAAAAGCCATGGGAGTGTCCATGATGCAGTATTTATCTATGGTCCGTCTGGAAAAAGCCAGGGAATTGCTGCTGGGAAAAGAAATTGAAGTGAGAGAGGCGGCAGCTCTGGTGGGATATAGCGATGAATATTATTTCAGCCGCTGTTTTAAAAAATATTATGGGGTATCACCTTCACAGGTGAAACATTTAAAGTCAAGGGGCAGTGAGAATAGTACCACCTAAAAAATTTACAAAAACAGAAAAAAGCAGCACATGGAGTTTTAGGGGAAATCCCTGTATGATAAACCTATCCTAAGTACTGCAGTACAAAAAAGTTAATGTTTCAAAAAAAGAACAGGGAGGGTATTATGCAAAAGAAAATTATCAGCGTTTTATTGGCATCCGTTTTAGCAGTATCTGTTCTCAGCGGCTGTGGGAATTCCGGTGGGGAGTCCAAGGACAGCAGTAAGAAATCGGAGGAAACTGCAAAAGCAGAAGATGGAAAGGTAAAAGTCAGGATTCTTACCAGATTCAGTAACCCGGACAGTGTGCGTGAAAGATATTTCATGGATATGGTTGCAAAGTTCCAGGAGGAGAATCAGGACATTGAGCTGGAGGATGTTTCTATATCCGACGAGGAATCCCATGATACTTTATTCAAGACCTCTGTGGCTTCCGGGGATCCCATTGAAGTATTTAATTTTCTCGGTTATGCGGCAAATATAGACTATGTAAAAAATGGTGTGGTGACAGATATCTCTTCACTTCTGGAAGAGGATCCTGCATGGACAGAGAACTATATTGACGCACTCTTTGCACCGGTAGACTATTCTGCCTATGGAATCGAAGGTACCTACGGGCTTCCTACGTCTCCCTACGGTGTCTGCTGCTTCTACAACAAGGCCATTTTTGATGAGCTGGGAATGGAAATGCCGGAAACCTGGGAAGGAATTGAGGCGGCGGCTCCAAAACTGATTGAGGCTGGCTATATCCCCATGGCCTTCGGAGCAAAGGATAATTATCGTGCAGGTCATTTCCTCACGGCACTCTCTATGAAATACTATGGGGATCAGTTGAAGAATGATTTGATTGACAATGAAAAAGCATGGAACGATCCGGAGATGCTTGGACTGATTGAAAAAATGCAAAAATGGCAGGCGGACGGGCTTTTCGGAGACAACAACCTTGCCTATGATGCCAACGGTGAGCTGGCAAAACTGGAGAATAAGGAGGCTGCTATTATCTTCAGCGGTTCCTGGAATATTGCAACTATTAATGAATTTTCCAATAAAGATGACATTGTCTGCAAGGGATTCCCGTATTTTGAGGAAAAACCGGAATACAAGGATGAATGGATGGGCGGACCGGATGATTTTATGGCCATGACCTCCCAGCCGGGGGATCCGGACTACGACGCAACGGTTCGTGTGCTGAAATTCTTTACCTCCCAGGAGTATTACCAGGGACTGTATGAGGCACAGGCAGGAGCAGGAACCTATCCGGTTACGTTCGGGGAGACGATTCAGGCAGATGCTCTGACCACAGAATTTAATGAGTACTATGGAAAGGCTACTAATATGATAGGGGAGATCGAACAATTCTCACCTATGACCTCTCTGCTGGATGTAGTGAGAACAGAAGTGACAACCATTTTCTCAGGGGATAAGGCAAAGGATATCGCCGACAGGATCCAGGGAGAAGTAGATACCTATAACGCAAGTAATTAGCAGATTTTGTACAGCATGGCGGGAGAATTTCTCCCGCCATATTAAAAGGAGGTGTTTCCTATGTTTGGCGTAATGAGCAGGAGAAAGAAAATAGAGGCCATACTGTTAAGTCTGCCGGCATTTCTGCTGTATTCTTTCATTTTTATTTATCCCATGATCTCAGTATTCCGGCTTTCGCTCTTTAAGTGGAACGGAATCCCCAATTCTCCTCTACAGTTTGTGGGCATCCAAAATTATCTTGCGCTATTCGCAGACAGAAAGTTTTTTACCGCATTAACCAATGTTGGAATTTTTATCTTATCAGGATGTATCCTGATCCTGCCGGTGGCAGTATTTCTGGCAACTGTTGTGCAGTCTAAATTAAGAGGAAAAAGATTGCTGAAGACCAGCTATTTCATGCCCCAGGTTATCAGCCGGACGGCCATCGCCCTTATGTGGTACTTCCTGCTGTATCCGGAAGGCGGCCCCTTAGCTACCCTGATACACGGACTTGGCTTTGACAGCGTGAATGTAAACTTCCTGGGCAGTCAAACCTATGCTATCTATGCCATTACGGTGATTAATGCCTGGACCTATGCGGGATTCAATATGCTGATATTCTCCGCGGGTCTTACGGCGATTCCGGAGGATGTTTATGAAGCGGCAAGGGTGGACGGAGCCAAAGGCTGGCAGAAGCTTCGCTATATAACGATACCCATGTTAAAGAGCAGTTTTCAGATCTTTTTGCTGAACTGTGTGGTGGGTTCAATCACTACGTTCGAGATGGTATATGTTACAACAGGGGGAGGACCCGGAAGTGCATCGGAGGTGTTCGGTACATTGCTTTATAAGAATGCTTTTACTTATAACAATTATGGCTACTCTAATGCCATGGGCTCATTCCTGATTATTGCCTCTTTCCTGGCAAGCGTACTGCTCACAGGATTGTTCGCAAGAGGACAGAAAGAGTAGGTGACAGCATGAAAAAATTAAAAGCAGGAGATATTATTTACCGTTTAATTGCCATAGTATTTTTTCTTATCTTTATTTATCCTATCTATTTTACTGTGGTATCATCTTTTAAAACAAATACAGAGATATGGAATACCATGTTTGCTCTGCCCTCGAAGATTGAGTGGAGCAACTATACATCCGCTATTTTTGATGTGGGGATCCTGCGGGCAGTTCTGAATTCCTTTATTTTCTCGTTCGGGGCGTGCATGGTGGTGGTGGTTTTTGTAACCATGGCAGCCTATGTGGCGGCAAGAAAGCTGATTCGCTTTTCCGGCGCCCTGCGTCTGTACTACCTGCTGGGACTTATGATTCCTCCGTATGCCATGCTGATTCCCATTGTTACCATGTTTACAAACTTTGGCTTCCGGGACAAATACTGGCCTATGATTCTGCTTTATGCGGCCATTAACTTCCCCATGAGCTTTTACCTCATTACCGGATACATAGAGGGGATCAGCAAAGAGCTGGATGAGGCGGCCATTGTGGACGGGTGCAGTACCACAGGGATTGTCTTTCGGATCATCTTTCCCATAGCCAGCCCGGGGATTTTTACGGGAGCGATTATTTCGTTCCTTGCGGTATATAATGAGCTCATATTTGCCAATACTCTTTTGACAAATCAGGCTATGAAAACCATATCAGTAAGGCTTTTGGGCCTGCAGGGAGAAAGATTTACCAGTTACGGACCAATGTTTGCCTCCATTGTGCTTTCCATTGTACCGATCCTGATTATCTATCTGATATTCCAGGAGAAGGTAGAGAGCGGTATGGCGGCAGGAGCAGTGAAAGGCTAGAAAGGTTAGGTGAAAGTATGGTGAAGAGTAAAGGACTGCAGCATATCGGCATTCTTGTTCCGGACGCGGAAGCTGCAGCAAAATGGTACATTGAGAAGTCAGATTTTGAAAAGAAAGGAGAATTCACCGCCCAGGGAAGCCGGGTTATCTTTGTATATTCCAGGGATACAAAAGTAATGTGCGAGCTGATACAGCGCCCGGCGGGGAGTGAAGAGGCCGCCGATGTTGAGAAACATGGCGGAAGGATCGATCATATTGCCTATGAGGCAGAGGATCTGGAAAAAGAGTTTGCCCATGCCAAAGAGGAAGGGATGGATATCATTGAAGGCATAGTGGAAGTGCCGGAATTCTGGGAAAACGGATTCCAGTATTTTCTGGTGTACGGGGCCGGAGGTGAAAAGGTGGAGTATTGCAAAGTGCTGTAAAATAAAAGTTTCTGAAGGATGGGAGGTTTATTGATATGAAGACAAGAGTTGTACCGCTGCAGTTTGCCAGCGTGGAGGACAAGGAGTTTCACCGGATATTAGATGCCCTGAAGGAGATTTACCGTGAGGAAGTGGAATTTTTGGACCCGGTCAGTGTGGGGGACCCGGTTCCTGAGGCGGATGCTGTTTTATTTCCGGTCTTATGGGTGGAGGTGTATAAGGAGATAGACATCCTTCTGGATACGATCCATCTTCCGGTGATTGTTTTGACCACCACGGTTGGCGTATCTTTGATGTTTGACTGGGAAGCAGCTGCCTACATGAAATCAAAGGGGCTGCAGGTATTCAACCCCCACAGTGTAGAACTGGCAAAAACAGTGTTCCGGGCGCTGGCTCTGAAACGGGAAATGAAACACCAGAAATTTCTGATCTTCCAGGATACGCCGGGGGACGGGCTGATTCCGGAGCAGTTTAAGATCTTTTACTGGTGGAATGAGGAATGTACCCGCAGCATGCAGGAGAAATTCGGGATTACCATAGTAAGAAAGTCCTACAAGGCCCTGGGAGAGAAGGCAAAATCCATATCTGATGAGGATGCGCGCCGGGAACTGAAGCGGTGGGATTTTCCTGAAGAGATCCCCTATGAGCGGCCGGTGCTGGGGGCGATTAAGATGTTTCTGGCGCTGAGAGAGGAGACCGATGCAGAGGGGGACGTTGTGGGCTGCGGTGTAAACTGCCTCAACGAAGCATATTTCAGCGATACTACTCCTTGCCTTGCATGGAACCTTCTGTATCAGGACCGGGGTATTATGTGGGTGTGTGAGGGAGATACCTCTTCCCTGATGACACAGTATCTGATGGGAAAGACCATAGACAGCGCGATCTTTACCACCAATATCTATCCCTTCCTTTCCGGAATGCCTGCGCTGTCCCACGAAAAAATTCAGGAATTCCCCGATGTCCCGGATCCGGACGATCACGCACTGCTGGTACACTGCGGTTATCTGGGCTGCGTACCACAGTGCATGTCCAGAAAGTGGACCCTGCGCCCGCCGGTACTTGGCTGGCATTCCTGGGATTTGGTAGGGGAAAATGGCGTGGCAGTGGACGCAGAGGTTGAGACCGGGGACCTTACATTGTGCAAGCTGCACGGAGACTTTGAGAAAATCTTTGTGGAGAAGGCTGTTTTAGAGGAATACGTCCAGTATCCGGGATCGGACTGCCGGAACGGGGGCCTTATCAAAGTGGCTGACGGATATGATATGATGGAACGGATCTGCTCTCACCATGTGATTGTGCTGACCGGGAAGAGAAGCAATCAGATGAAGGCAGTGGGGGAGGTCTTTGGGATAGAAGTGGATTTGGGATAGTGTGACGGGGGGGACGGAGAGAGAGCCCGCGCTGGGGCACTGCCTGTGCCTCCGGGAGGGATGCCTGTTTCCCGGGGACACCTCCGTCGTGAAGAGAGTCTAAGGCAAAACCGGAATCCCCTCCGGAGCACCGTTCGCATGCCCAGAGAATGCTTTATGTGCATTCTCTGGGCATTCTCTCTTTTTTTCGGCCTGGACTGCCGAAAAAATCTCCTGCGGAAATCCCGGTTTTGTCTAAGACTCTCTAACACTTCTGCGGAATCGTCCCCGGGAAACAGGCATCCCTCCCGGAGGTACAGGCAGCGCCCCAACGCGGACTCTCTCTCCTGGTTATCGGAAGCATTGAGTTAACCTGCCCGGACCTGTATCCGCCGCCCCCTTCTATATCTGTCCCCACGCAATTAATCTAAACATTATATGGCTTTTCCACCCCAAAATCCTCCCACGGCGCCCAGGGATCCTGGACAATGAATTTGCCTCCGGAGATATCCAGGATTTCACCAGTAATAAAAGAGGCGGCGTCGGACGCCAGAAATACTACCGGTTTGGCAACTTCCTCAGGTTCCCCCAGTCTCTGCAAGACAGAGGTATGACAGAGATAATGCAGTCCTTTACTTTTTAAAATACTGTTTTTTACCATATCAGAGGCAATGACTCCGGGAGCAACTGCATTTACCCGGATGTTGTACGGGGCAAGTTCAGAGGCCAGCATTCTGGTCATAGCATTGATGCCGCTCTTTGTCACTCCGTAGGCACCAATCGAAGTGGTAGGGACTCTGGAAGCCAGTGAGCTGGTGGATATAATACTTCCGCCGCGCTCTTTCATGTAGGGAAGAGCATATTTAACTGCCTTCCACACGGAAGACAGGTTGGAAGCCACAACGGAATCCCACGCGTTGTCCTCAAGCTGCGTCAGATAGCACATATGACTCTGGGCCGCGTTGTTAAATAATACGTCGATTCTCCCATAGGTACTGCCTGCCTCATCAATAAAGCTTTTCAGCTGCCTGGGGTCTGTGATATCTGCGGCAGAAGCAGATACAGACAAGTGCTTTTTTCGGGCCTCCTCCAGAAAACTTCTGATTTTTTCAGGGGAGCGGGAGCAAACGGCAACAGAAGCTCCTTCCTCAGCAAACTGGAAGGCAGCAGCCTTTCCGATACCGGCAGTTCCTCCTGTTATAACAACAATTTTATTTTTTAAGTGTAGGTCCATAGAGTGGTGCTCCTTTCTGTTCTTCAGAACATAATGTGAATAGTTATTTAGATAAATAGAAGCGTTTCCACATAAAAAGGCGAAGATACATGTTTAAATTATCATATAATAGTTGAAAAAACAATAAAACATCTGCGAATATTTTTGAAATATGCGATTTAGACAAAAAAATAGATGGGAGATTGTACAAAAATACTATTGAAAAATGTGAAATGCTGTGATAATGTACATATATAGCAAATGGAAGCGATTCCACAAAGGAGTAGATACGTGCAGAGTAAAATAACAATTGAAGACATAGCTGAAAAAGCCGGTGTGGGCAAGGCAACGGTGTCTAGAGTATTGAACCATACCGGGTATGTCAGTGAAAAAACAAGGAAAAAGATAGAGAGAGTAATAGAAAATTGTGATTACGTGCCCTCCGCAACTGCCAGGAATTTTGCCAGGCAGGACAGCAACATGGTGGGAGTAATTGTTCCTGAGGCACACAATCCATATTTTGCTGCTGCCGTGGAGGGAATTTCAGGAGTGTTGGAGGAAAGTGAGCTGCTCTTGATCCTGTGCAATTCCAATAAGAATTTTAAAAAAGAAGAGAGAAAGCTTCATTTACTAAAACAGCAGAAGCTGAAGGGGCTGATTATCACTCCCTCTATCAATGACATGGATCTGAAGGAAATCAAGGAGTACAAGGAGCTGATCCATTCGTTACATATCCCGGTAGTCTTTATGGATTCCGGCCTGGATTTTTATGAATGGGATCTGGTATATTTTGACAACGTTGCTGGAGCTTATAATGCAACAAAAGCTATGATCCAGGAGGGCTGCAGAGATATTGGAATCATAACCGGGGATCTTAACACAAAGACAGCCCGGGATCGATACCAAGGCTATTTGAGGGCATTGGAGGAGAACAGTATTCCCGTGGAACAGAAAAAGGTATATCAGGGAGATTTCACCACGCAGACCGCATACGAGATAGCGAAAAAGATTCTTCAGTCAGGGGATTACCCAAAAACATTTTTTACCACAAACAATCTGACTACCATAGGTTTTATCAAAGCGGTTTACGACTCAAAGCTGGAGCTGGGGAAGGATATCAACTGCATTTCCTTTGACAAGCTTGATACCTTTGAAGAGCTGAAGTACAGCTATATTGAACGGGATCCCATGAAGATGGGTAACCTGGCGGCCACCATGCTGATGGAGCGGGTCAAAGATCCGGAGCTGCCTGCCAGAAAATATTATATGCCGTCCACGATTAAGATTGACATACCCTGATGGACGGACAAGAGTAATTTTATAATCCAGATAATTATCTGGATTATAAAAAGGGAAAACATGGAAGCGCTTCCACAAAAGGAGGAGAAAGAAGCAAATGGTAAAGAAAATCATGAATGAACCACAGAACATTGTAGATGAGATGCTGGAAGGGTTTGTATTTGCCAACCAGGAGATACAGTGGTTCAGGGAGTACCGGGTGGTGTCCCTGAAGGAAAAGAAAAAGGGAAAAGTAGGGGTTATGTCTGTGGGGGGAAGCGGGCATGAGCCGGCCCATGCAGGATACATAGGGAAGGGGATGCTGGACGCTGCGGTGGCAGGAAATCTGTTTGCCTCTCCCTCTCCGGATCAGATGCTGAAAGCTATGGAGGACATTGATACGGGGGCTGGTGTGCTGGTAGTCCTGAAAAATTATTCCGGGGATCTGATGAATTTTTCCATAGCAAAAGAATTGGCAGAAGCCCAGGGAATTTCTGTAGAAAGTGTAGTGGTAAAGGATGATGTTGCCGTACCGGACAGCACATATTCTACAGGCAGAAGGGGAATCGCAGGTACGGTATTTGTACATAAAATTGCCGGGGCACGGGCGGCAGAAGGAGCTAACCTGGAGCAGGTAAAGCTGTCCGCCCAGAAGGCTGCGGACAATGTAAGAAGTATGGGAATGTCTATGAGTGCGTGTATCCTGCCGGGACTGGACAAACCCGGGTTTTCACTGGGAGAGAACGAGATTGAGATAGGAATGGGGATTCACGGAGAACCCGGAATACAGAAGTCAGGAGTAAAAACAGCAGATGAACTGGCAGAGATTCTTCTGGAGAAAATAATGGAGGACTTGGATTACCGTTCCCGTGAAACAGCACTTATGATTAATGGATTGGGCGGGACGCCTTTGATGGAACTCTATGTACTGGCTGCCAGTATTAAAAAACTGCTGGAGCAGAAGGCGATAAGTACCTGCCGGGTTTTTGTGGGAAATTATATGACATCCCTGGAGATGGCGGGCTGTTCCGTCTCTATGCTGAGGCTGGACGATGAGCTGAAGAGGCTGCTGCAGGCCCCGTGCGCTTCACCGGCGCTGACACTGCAGTAAAGGAAGGAGGAGCACATGTTTCAGATATACAAAGAGGACTACCTCCGGTATCTTACAAAGGCGGCCGGAGTGATACGAGAGAATAAGGAGTATATTACAGAATTGGATTCCGCAACGGGTGACGGGGATCACTGGCTGAATCTTACCATTGGGTTTGAAAAATTGTTAGAAAAGTCAAAAGAGTGGGAGGGCGCAACCTACCAGGAACTTTTCCGGAATATAGCGATGACTATGATGTCCGCTATGGGAGGTTCCTCAGGGGTTCTGTACGGCAGTGCATATCTGAAGACGGCGGGCCTTCTGGCGAATAGGGAAAGTATAGATCAGGAACTTCTGGGGGAAATCCTTCAGGGATGGGCAGAGGCGATCCGTTCCCGTGGGAATGCAGAATTAGGATATAAGACCATGCTGGATGCGGTATATCCTGCAGCCTCTGCTTATGCCAAGGGACTGGAGGAAGGAAAGAGCAGCAAAGAATGTCTGAGACAAATGGCCCGGGCGGCCCGGGAAGGAGCAGAAAGCACGAGAGATATGGAGGCAGTGAAGGGCAGGGCCAGCTACAGAGAGGATAAATCTGTAGGCTTCCTGGATCCGGGAGCAGTTACTATGGCGATGCAGTTAGAATGCCTGGCGGACTTTATACTGAAAGAGGATAAAGCTCCCGCTGCTAAAGACTGAAGGCAGATATAAGATTACCTGGTTAGTATGCCTTATTGTATCATGACACTGATCCGGAGCAGTGCAGATATGGGGCAGAAAATAAATAGTAAAAAAAGAGAGGTTAAACGTATGAAGAGAAATTTGAAAAAAGTAATGGCCGCAGTATTGACAATGGCGCTGGTATCCTGTCCCCTTACCGCTTGCTCATCCTCTGAAGATTCAGGGAAGGACACAGAGGCTAAAAAAGAGGAACAGAAAACCGAAGCAGGCAGTAAGGATTCTGATGCAGAGAAGAAAACAGAAGTTACAGTGGGAATCGCCTGGCCGTCTCTGGGAACTCAGGCATGGTCGGCTATGGCAGATTATCTGAGATGGTATGTGGACGAATACAACGAGAAAAATGATGTGAAGGTAAAACTCATTGAAACTACTGCCGGTGACGATGCGGCTGCCCAGGAGACTCAGATCCGGGATCTGCTGAACCAGGATGTGGACGTGGTGGTATCCGGCGCCATTGACACAACCGCAATATGGTCATCCATCACCGAGACACATGACGCAGGGAAAAAGTTTATTTCTTTCTGCCGCAGACTGACCCCGGGCGGGCCTGAGGCGGACTCAACCGTTGCACCGGACACTTACGACACGGCATATGTATCTGTGGATGCTGCCATTAAGAAAATGATTGAGAGCGGAATTCCCGCGAATGAAATTAAAGTGATTCGGGTACAGGGGGATTTAAAAGATCAGAATGCCATGAGATACGGAGAAGGGTGCGAGGCTGCAGTTAAGGATAATGGGGCCACAATCGCTGCGGATATTGAGAGTAACTGGTCCGTGGAGACGGTAATGAATAAACTGGCGCCTACGCTTCAGTCCAACCCGGATGCTAATCTTATCTTTACCCCAAATGAAGACCTGATGCTTGGAGTGCAGAGTGTTCTGGAAGGCCTTGACAAATGGATAAAATCAGGGGAGGAAGGACATATGTATCTGGCGGCAGCAGGCGGCTGCGAGATTGGGCTGAAAATGATTCAGGATGGATATCTGGATGCTACCGGCTATGAAAACCTGCCTGAGGTATCTACCAATACCATAGACAATGCAGTAAAACTGGCGCTTGGAGAAGAGCCAGGGGATTTCTTTGTGAAATCAGAAGCCATTACACCGGATAATATTCAGCCTCTGCTGGATAAAGACTATTTCTGGGTATATGACTATGTGAAAAAGACTGAAAAATAGAGCAAAAGAATGCCCCCGGTGCAGCCCTGGGCTGCCCGGGAACCTGAAGGAGGTTTTTAATGAGTATACAGAGGTACTGTGCTAAAAAGAAAAATGCCTTTATGAACAGAAAGGATAAAACATTTATTTTAGCCAGCCTGGCAGCTGGGGCAGTTCTTTTGCTGGCTATTGCGTTTGCTAAACCAGGTTTTTATTCGGGGAAAAACATATCCAGTATTTTAATCCAGTGCAGTGCGGTGGCAATTATGGCTGCGGGCCAGATCTATGTAATGGTCAGCGGAGGGATAGACCTTTCCATACCCTCTGTAATGATGCTGTCCGGCTGTATAGGCGCGCTGGTTATGCGTCAGACAAACAATATACTGCTGGGGATCTTGTCTATTATGGCAGTGGCAGTTCTGGCAGGACTGTTCAATGGATTATCAGTAGCAAAGCTGAAAATTAATGCGTTTGTGGCTACTATGATTACTATGCTGATTGCAAACGGACTTTCCCTGAAGGTTACAAAATCCAGCAGTATTCCTGTGCCCCAGGAATTCACCGGCCTGTTCGGAAAGTATTACGGCCCCATACATGCCAATATTGCGGTCATGATTGTCTGTCTGATTGTCCTGCAGTTTGTTTTGACCAAAACAGGGTTCGGCCGCTGTATTTATGCCATAGGTACCAATGAAAAAAGCGCTCAGGCATGCGGGATTAAAACAGACAAGGTTAAGATTCAGGTGTTTTTAATCTCTGGAGTATTGTCTGGAATCGCAGCAATTGTTTTAACTGCCAGGATTGCATCATCTTCTCTGTCACTTGCATCAGATTCTACATCTCTGGATGTTATTGCCGCGGCAATTGTGGGCGGCGCAAGTATAAAAGGCGGGGTGGGAACCGCAGTGGGTGCATTTGCAGGTGCCTTTATTATCAACGGATTGTCAAACCTGTTAGTGCTCTTTGGCATTGACTATTATTCGATTCAGATTATAAAAGGTATGGTATTCATCTTTATTACCTATTTTGATACCATCCGGGCAAAAGCAAGGAGGGCATAGAGATGGAACGCAGAGCGTATTTTGAAGCAGTAAAATTACATAAATATTTTCCCGGGGTACACGCGCTGAACGATGTGACCATTACAGCGGATAAAGGGTCTGTACTGGGCATCATTGGTATCAATGGAGCAGGTAAATCTACATTTATGAATGCTTTGGCCGGGGAACTCGCTATTGACTCCGGTGAATATTATATCGGCGGGAAGAAGATAGAAATCCGGAATCAGAAGGACTCTGAAAAAAGCAGAATTGCACTGATACATCAGGAGGCGGTGGTATTCAAGGATCTTACGGTGGCGGAGAATGTTTTTATCTATAACCTGAAGGACTATACAAAGGCCGGCCATCTGCAGTATAAAAAAATGTATGAGGATGCATCCAGGTATCTTTCTATGATAGGGGCTCAGGTAAACCCAAGAGAACTGGCTAAAAATATAACGGTGGGAGAAAAGCAAATGATAGAAATTGCCAGGGCACTGGTGAGAGATGCGGAGATCGTACTTTTCGATGAACCCACTTCGTCTCTGTCTCTGGAGGAAAAAGAAAACCTGTTCCGAATTATTAATCAGCTGAAGGAACAGCAGAAGATCGTGATGTATATTACCCACTTCCTGGATGAAGTACTGAAAATCTGTGACAGGACGGTTGTGATGCGGGATGGAGAGGTAACGGGAGATTTCCGGATCAAGGAAGTAAGCACCAGGGAGCTGATTACTGGGATTGCCGGTCATGAAGTAGAGACCGTGGTGAATCAGGAGGACGAGAAGGACCGGGAAGAGGTTCTGAAAATTGAGAATCTGAACTGCTATCCGGCAGTTAAGAACATAAATTTCTCTGTAAAAAAGGGCGAGATTCTGGGACTCTGGGGGCTGCTCGGATCCGGAAGAACGGAGATTATACGGAGTATATTTGCTCTGGATAAGCCTGACAGCGGAACAATTTATAAAAGAAACAAAGAAGGTAAAATGATCCGGATCAGCGGGCATAAGCTTCTGGAGGAATGTGCCTATGTGACGGAGGACAGACATTATGACGGGTTATTTATGTCCATGCCTATCTGGAAAAATATCACTATGGCTAATATCGGGAATTTTTCAAATATAAAGATGGATGTAGAGAAAGAACATGAATACTCTTTAAAAATGATTGAGGAAATGCAGATAAAGACACCGGATGAAAACGTACTGGTGGAGACGCTGAGCGGCGGAAACCAGCAGAAGGTGATCATGGCGAGATGCATAGGAAAGAATCCGGATGTGTTTTTTATAGATGAGCCTACCAGGGGGGTGGATGTAAATGCAAAATCTTTTATTCACAGAAAGATCCTGGAACTGGCAAGGCAGGGAGGCTCTGTGGTAATGGTTTCTTCTGAGATTGAAGAAAACCTGAACCTGTGTGACCGGGTACTTATCGTAAGAAATGGAGCAATTACCGCCGAGGTCAGGAAAAAAGACATCAGCAAAGAGAATCTCATGGATCTCTGCCTGGGAATAAAGGAGGGGCAAAATGAATAAAAGCATAAAGTTAAAAAATCTGAAGCTGACAGCCCTTAACCATGCGGTTTATATTTTCGGTGTTATCACAATTATAGTTTTTTCTTCCCTGTCGGAGCATTTTCTGACTTCTACAAACTGGATTACCATACTGAGAAACTCAACGCTTATGCTGTCAATAGGAATCGGACTAACCTTTGCACTGATCGTAGGAGAGTTAGATCTGTCCGTAGGCGCCAACTGCAGGTTCGCCGCGTCAGTAAGCGCCCTGCTTATGGTGAACCACGGGTGGAATCCCTATCTGTGTATGATCTTAATGCCTCTTTTGGGAGGATTCATTGGTTTGATAAATGGTCTTCTTGTAACCAGAGTAAAGCTGAATGCCTGGCTGGTGACCCTCTCTATGAAGCTGGCACTTGTGGGGATTGTAGTGAAGCTGACCAATACTGTCGCCATCAATATGCCGCAGGAGGTTCTGAACTTCAGAAACATAAAGATTTTTGGGCTTTCCAGCTTTATCGTGTTTATATTGGCTGTCATGATCCTAATGCAGATCCTTTTGAGATACAGTACGTTTGGAAGAAAACTGGTTGCTGTGGGTTCCAACTATTCAGCAGCTGAAAAGCTGGGAATCAATGTAAAAAATTACAAGCTGGCAGCCTTTATTATCAGCGGCTTCTTCGCCGGACTGGGCGGCATGCTGATCTCTGTAAATCTGGGAAGCATTACCCGTGAACTGGGGGACGGATATGAGTTTACGGCAGTATCCGCTGTGGTTTTGGGAGGCGTTTCCCTGGCCGGGGGTGAGGGGAGCGTATTTCCCAAGGCATTCGCCGGGGTTCTTATCCTGACGGTAATCGAGAATGGACTGACAATGATGGGGGCAGATATCTATCTCTTCCAGATCGCCAAAGCGCTGATCATTTTTGTCATGATGTATATTGACTCTATTAAAAATAAAATGTAGCGGGTGACACGATGGACAGAAGAATATGGATAGGCACCTGTACAGACGAAACGGCCCCCGGGGGTATCTATGTCTGTGGTTTAAACGAAGATACAGGAAGGTTACATATAAGTGGAGTTCAGAGGGAATGCAGCAATCCGGGGTTTCTCGCCCGGAACAGAGATGAAGGACTTCTGTGCGCAGTAAACGAGGGAGCAGGCAGAAACTGGATATCGGTCTACCGGGATTCAAAGGACGGACTTCTCCGGCTGGTGGATGAAAAAGAAATACCGGGGAAGGGCCCCTGCCATATCAGTATGAACAGAGACGGGACACGCATCTATTATGCCAATTACGAGAGCGGTGATATTGGAATGCTGTACCTGAATGGGGAGGGAAGGTTTCTTCCAGATACCTGCAGAATTGTGCATCAGGGAAGAAGCGTGGGGGAGCGGCAGAACAGGCCCCATCCCCACGAAGTACATCTTCTATGGGAACCAGAAATGCTGCTGGTTCCGGATCTGGGTACAGATGAGATTGTTCTTTATGACCTCAGTGGGGGAATGCCCCGGAAATTGTGGGAAGTAAAGGTTCACCCGGGAGACGGCCCCAGGCATCTGGCCAGACATCCAGGGGGCCGCTGGCTTTATCTGGTCTGTGAACTAGAGAACATGGTATATGCCTTTCAATGGACAAAGGAAAAAAAGCTGCTGCAAATGCAGAGGCTCTCTCTGCTGGGGGACAGCAAAACCGGAGAATATATTGCAGGGGAGATAGCAGTAACCTCTGACGGCCGCTGGCTTGTGACGTCTACAAGGGCGTGGGGCAGCAGGAAACAAGAGGAGGGATACCTGTCCCTGTTTCCCATTACCCCAGAGGGGACCCTGGAAGCGCCCCGGCTTTTCCCCTCAGGGGGATGCCACCCGAGAATGTTCTCCATCACAGAGAATGACAACTATATATTGACAGCAAACCAATATACGGGAAACCTTGTGAGCTTTCGGCTGGATAAAAAACTGGGAGCTGTCAAGATGTGTGACGCAGTGCCCATTCCAGGGGCGGCCTGTGTATTGTGCGGTGAAAAAGAATAAAGGAGAAGTGAGACATGAGGAATAAAAAAGCAGCAATTACCGGCGGGAGCAGGGGAATTGGAAGAGGAATTGTAAGAAGACTGGCCAGAGAGGGGTATGACATTTCTTTTACCTACAGCTCTGAGAGGGGAAAGGCCCAGGCAGAAGCCCTGGTAGAAGAAATTACTGGACAATATCCGGTGAAGTGCTTCTGCCATGGGGCAGCCCTGAATGAGAAGGGGACAGCGGAAGCATTTGTGCGGGAAGCATATGAGGAACTGGGGGGGCTGGATCTTCTGGTCTGCAATGCAGGGCAGTCGCTGGTTCACAGTATCTATGAAATGGATGAACAGACCATTGATTTTCTCATCAATCTGGACTTCCGTTCCTATCTGATGGCTGCCCGGGAGGCGGGAAGAATCATGGGAGAAAACGGAATAAAGGGGAACATAATTTTTATCTCCTCCTGCCGGGGGCTCCGGGCATTTCCCTATGACGAGCTTTACGGAGGACTGAAGGCCGGACTGATCCGCTCTATCCAGACTTTTGCTCTGGATCTTGCACCCTATGGAATCCGGGCAAACTGTGTTTCTCCGGGGCCTATCAGAGTCCGGACCAGCCAGGAGCTGCGGGAAGAAGGCGTCTGTGAACAGGAGATCGAGGATCTGGATAACCTTTGGAAGCAGCTGCCCCTAGAGAGGATGGGCACGCCGGAAGACGTGGCAAATGCAGTGGCATTTCTTGCCAGCGATGAAGCTGCCTATATCACAGGAACCAATCTGGTGGTAGACGGTGCGGCATCACTGCCCGGGATTCCGGAAAACAGGCCCAAAGCAGATGAAGAATTTAAAACTTGGTGTAATTTTAAGCGCAGATGGTAGGTGAGAGAGGATGAAGATTGTAAAAGGCAGCAGAGAGAGGGACTCTAAATCTAAGACAATATTTCAGGATGGAAGCCATGCCTATGAGCTGGATAAGGACTACCTTAAGCTTCCTGATTTTTTAAAATATGTGCCGGCCTGTACGGGCTGCTGTGACCGGAACGATTATCTATACCTGGCAACCAGGGACAGAGACCATCCCATCGTTCTGGTGGATCCCGACGGATATTATGTAAGGGATTTCGGAAAAGGGCTGTTTCAGTTCATACATTCTGTATTTGTAACCAGCCGGCAGACCCTTCTGTGTGCGGACTCTAACAGCCATGTGATCCGGGAACTGACCATGGAGGGAGAGCTGATCCGGGATTTGGGAAACTACGGGGTGCCCAGCGACAGCGGATACCAGGGAGATATCTGGTGGAGAATGCACAGCAGCGGGACTGTGATTCCCATGAATCTTCCCTATCAGAAAAACTGGAGTTTTATAGAAAGTATTAAGACAATCACCCATGCGGCGCCACCCTTTAACCGGCCTACCTGTGCCGCAGAGACATCAAAGGGAGATATCTTTGTGAGCGACGGCTACGCCAACTGTGCACTGCACAAGTTTGCCCCGGACGGAACCCTTCTTCATACCTGGGGAGCCCCAGGGACGGAACCGGGAAAGTTTTTTGTAATGCACAGTTTATGGGCGGATAAAGAGGACAGAATCTGGGTGGCTGACCGGGAAGGGAACAGCGTGCAGGTATTCCGGGAGGACGGAGAATTGCTGGCCTACTGCTCAGAAGGACTGTATCAGCCCTCAGAAATATGGGCGGACAGCGAGTATATCTATGTAGGGGAGAGAGGCGGCATTACCATATTTAATTATGATATAGAAGTTGTGGCACAGCTGGGATATTATATGTCCCCCCTGATGACCCACGGCTTCTGCGGAGATTCCAAAGGAAATCTCTTTGTGATGACCCTGAGTGAGGAACTGCCGTATTCCCTTATGCGGCTAAAGAAAATGTAGGAAGAACGGAGGATTTTTATGCTGGTAAATATAAACGGAAAAGAGATTGGGGAAGGCCTGAAAACAATAGAAATCACAAATCCTGTAAATGGAAACGTGATAGACACAGTGCCGGATGTCCCTGAGGCTTATATCAACGAGGCTGTTGTTGCAGCCAGACAGGGCCTGAAGGAGTGGGGCGGCCTCTCCCAGGCAAGCAGAAATGAGATAATCTATAAATATATTCAGCTCTATGAGGAACAACGGCACGAGATCGCCAGGCTGCTTACCATGGAGACCGGGAAAACCCTGGCAGAGGCGGAGGATGAGATCAATGTATGCACCAGGGTTACCCGGGGATACTGTGAGATGGCTGCACACCTGTACGGAAACTGTCTTCCCGGAGGCAGCACGCTGGGAAACCAGGAAAAAGATATTGTATTTACGAGAAGAGAGCCGCTGGGAGTTATGGCCATTATTCTTCCGTTTAACTATCCTGTAGATCTGTATTCCCATAAGGTGATGTCAGCCCTTGTGGCCGGAAACGCAGTGATTATTAAACCGCCCAGTTACAATCCCCTTGCCGTAATCCGCATGGCCCAGCTTCTGTATGAGGCAGGTGTGCCAAAGTGTGCGGCCCAGGTAGTGACCGGCAAGGGAAGCGTGGTGGGAGACTGCCTGTGCGGAAATCCGGGGCTGGATGCCATCTCTATGACAGGGAGTACAGAAGTAGGAAGGGATATCTATCAGAAAGCCGCGGCGAACCTTACCCGTGTATTTTTGGAGCTGGGAGGAAATGACGCCTTTATCGTAATGGATGACGCAGACATTGATCTGGCTGTGGAGGAGGCTGTGGGGAGCCGGATGGGAAACTCCGGACAGATATGCTGTGCCAGCAAGCGTTTTCTGATTCACCAGGCAGTGAAACAGGAATTTGTGGAAAAGCTGGTGAAAAAGCTGAAAAAGGTGAAAATCGGAGATCCTCTGGATGCAGAGAATACAGTAGGCTGTTTAATCAGTGAGAGCGCTGCGGTCCAGGTGGAAGAACAGGTTGCCCTGTGTGTAAGCCAGGGGGCAAGATGCATCCTGGGCGGGAAACGCCGGGACAGAGCATTTTTTGAGCCCACGGTGCTGGACGGGGTAACCGGTGATATGGATGTGGCCAGAGATATGGAAATCTTCGGCCCAGTATTTCCCATTATCACAGTAACCTCTGAGGAGGAGGCCATTTCCCTGGCCAACCAGTCCTGCTACGGCCTTTCCGGAGCGGTATTCAGCAGAAACACAGGAAGGGCAGTGTCCATTGCCTCCAGACTGGAAACAGCGGGAAATGTCATAAACGGCGGAAGTGCCTACCGCACCCCGGATTTGGCATTTGGCGGCTACAAGAAAAGCGGGATAGGCCGGGAGGGGATATCCCGAACCCTGGAGGAACTGACCCAGGAAAAGAACTATATTTTAAAAGGAGTACTGTAGGAGGTGACGGGAATGCAGGGAATCTATACGGCAATTGTAACAGCATTTAAGGAAGACGGTTCCGTGGACGAGGCAGGAACCAGGGCGGTCATCCGCCACAGCATAACCCACTGCGGGGCAGATGGAATCTTTGTGGGGGGAACCATGGGAGAAAGGTTTAAGATGACCACCAAAGAGGTGAAAGACCTTTTGGGTATTGCAGCGGATGAGGCATCCGGGGAGACTGACCTGGCTGCGAATATTACAGCGCTGGCAGATGAGGAGATTCTGGAACTTGCGGAGGAAGCCCGCAGGCTGGGGTATACGGCAGCAGCTCTGGTCCCCCCGGTATTTCACGGATATTCTCAGGAGGAGATTGTGAATCATTATCTTTATATAGCGGATCATATCCATCTGCCTCTGCTTGTGTACGTGATTCCCTCCTTTTCAAAGGTGGACTTTACGGAAGAGATGCTTGTAAGACTTCTGAAACATCCCAATATTATAGGATTGAAATATACCCACAACGATTATTATCTGTTGGACCGAGTGAGAGTGAGATGTCCTGAGGCCACTATTTTTACGGGGTTTGACGATGTACTTCTGCATGCACTTATTATGGGGACAGACGGCGCAATCGGCGGAACCTTTAATCTGACAGGAGCTTTTGCAAAGAAGCTTTATGAAGCGGTAAAGGCAGGAGACTATGGACTTGCCCTGAACTATCAGAGAAAGATCAATGATGTAGAGGACATGCTCAATGAGACAGGACTGTTTCCAACAATAAAAGCCACCCTTACCTGCATGGGGGTGCCGTGCGGACAGCTGAAACGTCCAAGCGGGGCTGTCACAGAAGCCCAGAAAGAACAGGGGAAGCGGATTTGTGAATATCTGAAGAGGAACGGGGGATGAGAGACGGGGCAGAATATACGGTCAGCAATGACTATCTCTCCCTGACGGTTGCATCCCGGGGGGCAGAGGTGGTTTCGCTGCAAAGCCCGGAAGACGGTACAGAATTCATCTGGCAGGGGGATCCCCGATACTGGGAGGACCACTCCCCTCTGCTCTTCCCCGCAGTCGGGGACTGGAAGGACAACCGTTATATTTATAAAGGCAGAGAATATGAGATGCCCCTTCACGGGTTTGCAAGAAACCTGATCTTTGATGTCCGGCAGAATGAAAACCAGATAATCTGCACCCTTACTCCAGGGGAAGAAACGAAGAACTATTATCCTTTTGATTTTCAGCTGACGATTGTCTATACCCTGGACAAAAATGTGCTGCTGACCGAGCAGTATGTCCATAATCGTTCAGACGGTCCCATGCCTTATTCCATCGGAGAACACATAGGCTTTCGGGTGCCTCTGCTGCCTGGGGAAAGATATGAAGATTATTATATAGAATTTGATAAACCGGAGACTGCTCCCCGCTATCCGCTCACAGACGGAAGGGAGATAGGCCCCCCGGTTCCATGTCTGAAAGAAACACGGCGGATAGATCTGGCCAGGGATATGTTTAAAGGGGGAGCATGGAATTTTGAAGGGCTGGCCTCTGAGAGGGCCGTTTTGGGGAATACAAGAAACAGCTGCAGAATTATTCTGGACTTTCCGGGTTTCAGCCATTTTTCTCTGTGGTCCAGACCGGAAGCCCCCTATCTGTGTATGGAGCCGTGCAACGGAATGGCTGCGGGAACTGATGAGGGCTTTGATCCCTTTCAAAAGAGGGGAATCCGGATCCTTGAAGCGGGGCAGAGGGATAGTATCTCTTACAGCGTGACGGTTCAGACTGCCTCAACGGACAGAAAGCTCGCAGAAGCGTACCAACAGTCTGTCATAGAGAAAAGGATCTCGGTCAGGAAATTTAGAAACAGAGTGGTGACAAGGGAAAAGATTCTGCGGATTCTCAGATATGCCATGACATCGCCCACTGCAGCAAATAACAGAGAATGGGAGTTTTTTGTGGTAACGGATCCCCGGGAGCGGGAGAAGATTTCTAAGATGAGTCCCTATGCCGGGCCTGCCAGAGAGGCAGGCGTACTTATTATTCCCTGTATGAACTGTGAGAAAGTAAGACTGGATAAGCAGGGCAACAGCTGGTGGGTGGAAGATCTGGCAGCCTGCTCACAGACAGTGCTGCTGGGGGCAAAGGAAGAGGGGCTGGACGGTGTCTGGCTGGGATTTTATCCGGATGAGGAAAGAGTGGGGGCACTGGCCGAATACCTGCAGTGCGGCAGCCGGTATGTACCCTTTTCTGTACTGGCGCTGGGATACGCAGAGGGAGAGAGGAAGAGAAAAGACAGATTCGATCCTGACAGCATTCACTTTATGTAACAGGTATATAGTTTTAAGTAGGAAGACTTCCGTTATTTTAAACGGAAGCTTCCTTACTTTACGTACACTATTTATGTATTTCTATGCATTCTGCGGGTTGAAAGGGCATCTTGTGCCGATACACTGGTTGTTTTTAGCGGTGTAGCCGCAGATGATTTTTTCAGGCTTTTCCATCCCGACATTAAATTTTTCCCGGATAAAGTCTATGGCTTCCAGTACAGCAATGGCTGAATTACGCTTACAGCAGCGAGGCCCTCCGATTTTCGCTTCGTGAGCCAGAACACGAGACGTCATCTCATTGCACCATCCCCAGGATTCTTCGGACAAAGGACTAGCCCCGGTGATAATGGAGATAGTAATTCCGGTGCTGACTGCGGCGCCGCAGCTCCCCCACAGTCCACAGATACTTCCGGGTACCTGGCGGCCGCGATTTTGCATCTCTAACAGTGCCTTTTGCAGATCTATCTCGCCGCCGGCATTCTTATAGGCGGTTAACAGACTGCTGCCCACCAAAATGTGGTGTTCCGGTCCATGCATATGACAGGAGGGGAGCGCCATCAGCTTAAGCAGGATATCATAAGGATTTTTTGAAGATTCACTCAGACATAATCCCAAAAAGCTGTCGATCCCTTTCATGTGACATTCACTGCACACATAATGTCCGCCTGCACAGCGGCAGTTGCTGGTTTCCACTTTATGGCACAGAGCACATTCCATCTGTTCTGCCTCCTCCAGGTAAACCAACCGTTCTTTACAGATTAAACATTCTTCGTTATTTTTCTGCATCGTATGCTTCCTCCTTTTATACGCAATAACTTTTCGGAATCTTATTCCTTAAGACTCCGAAATCGGCGTCTTTCCAAGCTTCCCTTCTACATCAGCCATGTAGATAGAAACCTCCCCGCACTCCGGGCAAATCGCCACCTGTGGTTTTCCGATCCGGTTGGGGAATAACTTTCTGTCGTCTGTTGCCATCACAATACCATATCCGGCGCCTTCTACTTTTATGGAGCAATGCTCAACCATCTCCGTACCACATCTGATACATTTCCTCAATGCCATGTCACCTCCCTTCCCTGGAAGAATAGTTACATAGACTTCTCGCTTATTCTAAATATTGTGCTGAGCCTTATCCGCCGCAGACAGATAAGTACTGTTAACGACAGTGTAGAATAGTGCTCTTTACTTGTCAATCATTTTATACCATGCATCTGGAGGACACTCTTGGGTAACCCCTTCGGCAGACATAAAATTTTGGTTGAAAGGCACTAACAGGAAGGGTAAAATATATGGTATAGTATAAGTTAGCAGTAAAATAATAAGAACCGTAAAGGCTGAGGGCTATATGTACACAAATATACTGAGAACTATATATAAAATTGAAAATAACAATATTTTTTCTTCTATCAGAAAGGGCTTCATCCTGCTGATTCCTGTACTTTTGCTGGGATCTTTTGCCCTTCTGCTCCGTAATTTTCCAATGGCAGCCTTTCAGTCTTTTATAGAGGTGTGGGGCGGAGGATTTTTCCTGACGATACTTAATTTTACTTTTGACTCTACGGTTGGCTTTATGTCTGTCTACCTTGTAATGAGTATCAGCTATTATTATTCCTCAACCATGAAGGAGAGGAATCCTTTTCTCAGAGTGATGGCAATGGTAATATCGGTGGTCTGCTTCGCTGCCAGCTTCGGGGCAGCCAGCGGTTCTATGGAATTAAGCGATCTGGGACCTGTTGGGGTTTTTACCGCCATGTTCTCGGCAATAGCGGGAACGCGGTTGTTTTATCTGTTTTACTCCTGGATGGCGAAGGAATACCGGTTCCGTTCTCCGGGAACAGATGTGGATTACCGGAACTCCCTGGCATCATTGTATCCCCTGCTTTTCTGCTCTCTCATTTTTATAGGAATCAATCTGATGATACAGAAGCTATTCCATGCAGAGAACCTGAATGATCTGATTACAACTATTATTGTAAATATATTCCATGATATAAATGACGGACTGGGTGCAGGGCTCCTGTATGTGTTTGTTCTGGATTTCCTTTGGGCCTTCGGTATCCATGGGGGGAATGCCCTGGAGCAGGTGGCGCAGACCTATCTGCTTCCCAATGATACGTTATCAGGGGTTGTCATATCCAAGTCTTTCTTAGATAATTACGCTTTAATTGGAGGCTGCGGTGCCTCTATCTGTCTGCTGCTGGCGCTGCTTTTGTTTGCCCGTGGCAGAGATAACCGATATCTGGCCCGTTCGGCCGCTCCCGCAGTATTTTTTAATATTAATGAAATTCTGGTCTACGGCATGCCGGTGGTCCTGAACCCTGTTATGGTGATCCCTTTTATCCTGACGCCAATCTGTTCTCTTTTGATTGCTTACGGGGCAGCTGCCTCAGGGTTTCTCCCAATTCTGCACAAGACAGTGACCTGGACCACGCCAGTGTTTTTCAGCGGTTACCTGGCCTCCGGATCCTGGAGAGGCGTCCTTGTACAGCTTGTGATCGTTGCAGCGGGGACGGCTGTCTACGCACCCTTTGTAAGAATCGCAGAACGGGTGAGAAAGAATCAGGCGGAGCTGCTTTTGAATGAGCTGACAGGACTTGTGAAGGAAAGTCAGGATAAGGGGCGGAAGATTATTCTTCTGGATCGCCATGACAGCATCGGACTTTTGGCTAGAAATATGGCTGCACAGCTCCGCGTAGATGTGGAGGAGAACAGACTGCCCCTGGAATTTCAGCCTCAGTATCACAGCAGCCGGGGTTTGGTTGGAGCAGAAGCTCTGCTCAGATGGAAGTATATGGGAGAGAATGTATACCCTCCTCTGGCGGTATCCCTGGCGCAGGAGGACGGTTTCTTTGACAGGATGACAAACTGTGTAATCAAAATCTCAATGAGTGCATGCAGGGAATTATTGGATCTGGGATGGGATGTTACGGTTTCGGCTAATATATCCGCAGATCAGCTGAACTCCCCTAAATTTACGGAAAGAGTGCTCCGCATGGCAGATACTTATGGAGTGAGCGGCCATTATTGCCTTGAGGTGACGGAAGAAGCCTCTGTGGATAAGCTGGAAGAGATTTCGGCTCACATTAACCGCCTGAAAGCAGCAGGCATCCAGACCGCGGTGGATGATTTCAGCATGGGAAGCACCAGCCTGAAGTATCTGCAGCACAATAGCTTTTATGCGGTGAAGCTGGACGGCGGTCTAGTCAGGGGAATCCCAGGAAACAGCAGAAATCAGGAAATCATATCCTCTATTATTTCTCTGGGCAGGAGTCTGGACTTTCAGGTGATTGCGGAATACGTAGAGTCAGAAGAGATAAGGGACACCCTGAAAAAACTGGGCTGTGACTTATACCAGGGCTATTTGTACAGCCCGGCCGTGCCTCTGGAGCACATAAAAAGAATGCAGTTCGGACGGAATATATCAAACAGCAAAGGCGAAAGCCCGGAGGAGCAAACGAGTTATGTATAATACTATTCAAAGCCTGTTATCCTGTTTTTTTCTTTTAATCGGCTTTCTTATTCTTTGTAAACACAGATATTCTCTCAGAAGGATGCTGATCAGTTCTGCGGCAATCTTATTTTTATGCTTTGGTCTGTACGTGTTGGGACTCCGGCTTGGACTGAAAACTCCGGCTGCTGCTGCGATTTGCCTGACAATCCCCTCCTTTCTGCTCTGCGGGCAATTGTCCGGGTATCGGGACTTTCGGTATGTATTTACTTTCTGCAGTGCAGATTTATTTGGAATTGTGATCATGGGGCTGTGCAATGCGTTCAATATGGTCATGAATTTTGATGTAGAGGATAACAGACTGGTGGCCATAGAGTATCTTTTGATGTTTTCCGTGCTTTATATATTTTTCTGGAGAGTGCGAAAAGAATATCTGGAGATCCAGGAAACCCAGAAAAAGGGTTGGGGGAGTCTGGCACTTTTATCCGTAACCTTTTATGCCATGATCTATGTGTTAATGGGCTATCCCGCACCAATCAGAGAACGGAAGGAATATCTGCCCGTATTTACTTTTGTGCTGATCGCTATATCACTCACATATATTGTTATCTTTCAGTTCATTCAGAAAATGAAACAGCAATTCGAGGCGGAAGAGATAAAACAGAGGCTTCATACGGAACAAAAAGAAAAAGAGCTGTACTCCCAAATGGCCTATGTGGATTATATGACCAAGATGAAGAACCGGGCATATCTGGCAAAACGGGAGCAGGAATTTCAGGCTGACTGGGAAAAAGTGCTGCCACTGACATGTATTACCTTGGACATTAATAATCTGAAGCAAATAAATGACAATAAGGGACATGCCGCCGGCGACAGCGTAATCCTGAGGGTTGCGGGGATTCTGAAAAAGGTATTTCCCGGAACTGAGGACATATACCGTCTGGGCGGCGACGAATTTTTGGTCCTTTTGCTTGGGCAGGCGTCCTGGAAAGCTTCTGTAGCCTCCATTGTCCTGGAACTGGAACGGAACAATGCAGAAAATGAGATTCAGATAACGGCAGCGGTAGGGGCTTTTGTCCAGAGAGAAAAGGGGCTGGAGTCTTTCACCTCAAGTATGAAAAGAGCCGACGAATATATGTATGAAGATAAACGAAAATATAAGGAGAGGTATCATGACGCAGAAAATAAAAGTCACCTGTGAGATGGAAATTACACTGAAAGTAATCGGAGGGAAGTGGAAGCCCCTGATTCTGCATTATCTGCAGGAGGAAGGGCCGAAACGATACAGCGAGATACTTCACTTCCTGGAGAAAGCCCCTAAGAAGACTCTGACAAGCCAGCTTCGGGAGTTGGAGGAGGATGGAGTGATTACCAGAAAAGTATACCCTACCACGCCGGTCCAGGTGGAATACTCTGTCACAGAGCACGGGCAGACACTGTACCCTATATTGGAAATGATGTGCGAGTGGGGCAGCGGGAATGAGGGCGGCAGGTACGAGATAACGAATCGTCAGTGCTGCTGATCTAAGGCAGGGAACCAAAGGGTAACCTGGGCAGATGAAAGTGCCTTCTTGCGGCAAATCCTGCAGGAAACTATAATGAAAAAATAATGTGAGAATACAGGAGGACAATATGGATAATTTTACATTTTATGCACCGACATATTTCGTGTTCGGCAAAGATACAGAGAAGGAAGCGGGACATTACGTGAAAAGATTCGGAGGAACTAAAGTTCTGCTCCACTACGGTGGAGGCTCCGTGGTCCGCTCCGGCCTTCTGGAGAGAGTAAAGGCATCTCTTGAAAAAGAAGGGATTACCTATACGGAACTTGGAGGTGTGAAGCCGAACCCAAGAAGCGGGCTGGTCTATGAGGGAATTGAGATCTGCAAGAAGGAAAAAATCGACTTTATCCTGGCAGTGGGCGGAGGAAGCACCATAGACTCTTCCAAGGCAATCGCAGCGGGAGCAGTCTATGACGGCGACTTCTGGGATTATTATCAGGGAAAGCTTGTAGAACAGGCACTCCCCGTGGGGACCATTCTCACCATCAGTGCGGCGGGAAGCGAGGGTTCTCCCGACTCTGTAATTACCTGTGAAGACGGCATGTATAAGAGAGGTGCAACAGGCGAAGGACTGCGGCCCAGGTTCTCCATTCTGAATCCGGCCCTGACCCAGACGCTGCCTCCCTATCAGACCGCCTGCGGTATAACTGATATTATGGCGCATTTATACGAGCGGTATATGACGAATACCCAGGATGTGGAGGTTACGGACCGCATGATAGAGGCCCTTATGATGACCATGATTCATGAGGGGCCGAAGGTAATTGCGGATCCAAATGACTACCAGGCCAGGGCCAATATCATGTGGGCGGGCATGATGGCTCATAATAATTCCTGCGGCGTGGGAAGAACCCAGGACTGGACCAGCCATGATGTGGAACATGAGCTATCTGCCCTTTATGACTGTGCCCACGGGGCCGGACTTGCAGTGGTTATGCCTGCGGTAATGACCTACAATATGGGGCACAATGTGATGCGGTTTGCCCAGGCTGCATCCCGGGTTTGGGGATGCCCCATGGATTTTGCACATCCGGAGGAGACAGCCAAGGCGGGCATTCAGGCATTTAAAAACTTCCTTAGCTCCATAGGCATGCCAGAAAATTTCCGGGAACTTGGAGCCAGGGAGGAGGACATTGAAAAGCTGGCCCATGCTGCCTGCTGGGGCGATGTAAGAAACGGAACGCTGGGTGGTTTTGTCAAACTCAACGAGGAGGACGTTGCCAATATCTACCGGTTGATGCTGTAGACATTTGTCTGGAGCCGGACAACAAAGGAGGCGCCTCCTCCCGGGGTATCCTCCACAGAGATCCTGCCTTTGTGCATCCCCACGATCTCTTCTGCAATACAAAGTCCCAAACCAAAATGTTCTTTATCATGATGGGATTCATCCAAACGGTAAAAGCGCTGGAAAACGGCGCTTTTTTCTTTGTCCGGAATTCCGGGCCCGCTGTCGCAGATGCGGTATTCCAGCCCCCCTTTTTTCATATGGAGCTCCAGAGAGACACTGCCTCCCGATGGTGTATAGCTGACCGCGTTATCTGCCAGTATCCCCAGAACCTGGCTGATTCTGCCGCTGTCCCAGTGTTGAACGGGGACCGGTGTATCGGGAAGAAGAACGTTCCAGTGCAGGCCCTTTTCATGGGCCAGAGGCTGATATTTCTCGTAAATATTTAATAGAAGCGTATCAGGTTCAGCCCTTTCCGGGTGTATGGCCCAGGATTGGCTGTCCGCACTGGAGAGGGAGAGTAGATCACCGATCAGCCGGTTCATCCGCTCTCCTTCCTCCTGGATATGGGAAAGGAACTGCTCCTGCTTTTTAGGAGGGGTTCCCCTCAGGGCAGAAGTGCTGGAAAGAATGACTGCCAGAGGCGTACGCAGCTCGTGGGAGGCTGCTGCGATAAATTGGTTCTGCTTTTTCTGTCCTTCCTCCAGGGGCTTTATCAGTCTCCGGGTGAAAAACCAGGAAAAAATCCAGAGAAGGAGGACCCCGCAACCAGCTGCACCCAAAAAGAGCATCCGCCTCCGCAGTACCTGTTCCCTTTCCCTGTCCAGAGGGTACACAACGGTGGCAGAGAGGCTCCCGGACTCTCTAGGGAGGAGAGATACGGCTGCATAACAGGAGGGGGTGTCCAGAGTAAAAACAGCGGTATTAGCCGTGTATTGATTCCTGTTACTGTCCGAGACATCAACACCGTAAGATTCCGCTGCTTTTTCCTCAGCCAGAGCAAATAATCGGGGAGCTTTTGTGCCGCTGTCAAGGGTCCGGTAAAAAAGCTCCTTTCCATTGTCGGTAATCCGAATGTGTACCCCGTAATTGTCCTCCATCTCAAGAAGCCATTGGTGGGAAATAATGGACTGACTGCTCAGATAGGAAAGCATGGTATTCGTATTCGTATGAAATGTCAGATAACTCTCCCTCGAAGCATCTGTTTCTGAGATAAACAGGCATACAAAGGTCATGGCGGCTAAAATCAGACTGGTAATCCCAGTGGAAAACAGGGCGAATTGTTTGTGAAGGCGTTTAAACATTGGCATACTCCAATCGATAGCCGACTCCGCGGATGGTCTTCAGGGTGACTGTGCTGTCCACAGAAGTGAGACGCCTCCGGATAAAATGGATATAGTTGTCCAGATTACCGTCCTCTACAGGAGCACCCGGACCCCAGACTCTGGAAAAGATAGCGTCCCTGGGCACGGTATTGCCGTGGTTTCTGATAAACAACTCAAATAAATCCCCTTCCCGTTTGGAAAGGGTACACTGTCCCCCTGGCCCGGTAAGCACATTTTCCCCGGGACGGTAGCAGAGATCCCCATATGAAAGATCCGTCTGTGCCACCAGATTCTGGGGTCTGCGGAAGATGGTACGGATACGCGCCATAAGCTCTTCAAAGGCAAATGGTTTTACTATATAGTCGTCAGCGCCGCAGTCCAGTCCATTGATTTTATCCTGAAGTTCTCCCAGAGCCGTAAGAAAGATTACTGGTGTCTGCATTCCTCCTTTCCGGGCGGCTTTCAGCACAGAAATACCGTCCAATGAGGGGAGCATACGGTCCAGCAGGACCAGATCATAGCCGCCGGACAGCATCAGATCCAACCCATCCGTCCCTCTGTGGCACACATCAGTGCGGATATTCTCCCGTTCCAGCTGGTATGTCAGGGTATCACACAGTTTTTTATCGTCTTCTATCAGCAGTATTCTCATAATGAGGTGTTCCTTTCCCTTATCCTATTGCAGCAATTATAACATAAAAACCTTTAATGAACCTCTAAAAATCCTTAAGGCAAATAGGCAGGAACCCTTAGAGGGTAGATAGAGGTTGTTGTGCTATGATACCTATATAACAGAAAAATACCTGTCTGTCCTGCCCGGATGTACAGGTAATAATACAAAGAGGGAGGCTGATGCTTATGAAAAGAAGAGGAAAGAAAATACGCTGGCTGGCAGTGGTGTTTGCAGCATTGTTTTTCTGCCTGACAGGCTGCTTTGGGGATGCTTCTGATAAAGAAAAGGAAAAAGAGACGGATACCCGGGGAAGGTATCTGGAGACAGAAGTAAAGCTGCCGGAGCATACAAAAGTATTTGATATGGTAAAAGGTACAGACGGAGTCATACGCATTGCAGTTCAGGATCCCGGAGAAGGGCTGGCTGTATGGGAAATGAAAGAAAAGGGAGATACCTGGGAAAAGGTATACAATATAGAGATTGACCTGACCGGCTATGTAACTTGTGCAAATCTGGCGAGTATTGCCCTTTCTCCTGAAGGCGGTGCGGCAGTGCTGGCATATCTGGAAAGGGCAGATAAAAATGTGGATATCAAATATTTTTATGTCAGTAATACCGGGGAGGTCAGTGCGTCTCCCTATCAGTCGGATCCCTCCGAGCTTGTCTCTCAGCTTAATTATACATCCCAGGGGGACTTTTATCTTCAGGCAGGCTTCCGCGTAATAAAGGTGGATCTGAAAACCGGAGATGCGGGGGAAATCGTGGAAAGCAGCCTGCAGACCTCCTACTACGGAACTGCCGGCAGCCGGCTGTATGCCGTAGACTGGAAAGGAAAGGTGACAGAATATGATCTGGAGAGCGGACTTGTGGCAGCTCCTGATAAAGGGCTTGCCAGTGCCATAGAGCAGAGCGGACTGGAACTGGGTGACCGGCAGGGAAATGCAGATGCGGCACCTGTTATCTTCTATGGAGGTGAAGATCCAGACACCCTTTTTTTCTGCGGGGATACCGGGGTGTATTGCCATATAAAAGATGGAAACATAGCGGAGAAAATCATAGACGGCGGACTGACCTCTCTGGGAAGCCCTGATATGGAATTTAAGGCTATGGAGATGACAGGAGACAGTGAATTTTATATTCTGGCAACAGGAGATGACGGGGATAAGCTTCTGAAATATACGTACGATCCAGAAGTCTCAACCATCCCGGAGAAGGAATTAAAGGTTTATTCACTCTATGAAGACGGGGATTTCAGGAAGGCCATCACTCAGTATCAGAAAAATCATCCAAATCTTTATATCCGATATGAAGTAGGCCTGGAGGCAGACAGCCAGAAAACGGTATCAGATGTCCTTCGGATTTTAAATACGGAGATTATGGCGGGTAAGGGGCCAGATCTTCTGCTGTTGGATGGTACCCCTCTGGACGCCTATATTGAAAAGGGAATCCTGGAGGATATTACCGGCATTGTGAAAAAGGTGGATGATTCAGAAGGCCTGTATACCAACATTACTTCAGGATTAGCAAGGGATAGCAAATTATATGCGGTGCCCCTGCGGTTTTCTGTACCTGTAGCGGAGGCAACGGATGATTCCCTGGAGCGGATTATAGATCTGAAAACCCTGGCAGATGAAGCGGAAAGACTTCGTGACGAGTACCCGGATCAAACGATTATCAGTGAGAAAAACAGTGGCAGATTTATGGCGGCACAGCTTTACGATGCCTGCTCATCTTCCTGGCTGACCGAGGAGGGGGGAGTGAATACGGAGAGGCTGGCGGATTTTTACCTGCAGGTGAAGCGGCTTCACCGTGTGGACAGCCATGAGGAGGATACCTTGTATGATGGGGACACTGTGGAATACATGGAGTATATAACTAACATTACAGGGGATCTGCTGATGCCTTACAGCGGCGCCTCATTCCTGAACTTTGGAAATATAAGAGATCCCGAGGGGGTGGCCATGCTTGCCAAAGCGAGGCAGGAGACAGGGACTGTAGGGTATAAGCCTTTTTCCGGGGAAAACGGAAACGCCTATCTTCCTGTGTCTATTGCAGGAGTAAACGCAAAAGGGAGCGAGACAGAGCTGGCCGTAAGTTTTCTGGAGTTTCTTCTTAAGGATACAGCCCAGGGGTACTCCGGGAACACCGGACTTCCGGTAAATAAAAAGGCAATGGCAAGGCTTCTTGAGGCAGATAATTTTGCAGAGGATATCAGAGGCGCCGAAGACCCCCGAAATCCCGGTGAAACTATTACCATGTATCTGGAAAATCTGGACCAGGGGGAACTGGATGCATTTATGAAGGAAGCAGAAAACTTTGCCGCACCGGCCCTGACGGACGAAAGAATCCGACAGGCAGTGCTGGAGCAGGCAAACAGCTGTACAGAGGGGACAATAACTCCTGAGGAAGCGGCAGAAAAAGCGGCGGATACTGTAAAGCTATATCTGGCAGAAAGATAGGGTTGCAATGTATATGAGTGACAAGCAAAAAAAAGCTGAAATGCGGGGGCCGAAATACAGAACTTGGTCGGGATTACCTTTTGTCATCCCCAGTTTTATTGGAATTGTGATCTTTATTCTATTTCCCTTTCTGGATGTAATCAGAAGGTCCTTCACCGGAGCGGTGGGGGGAGGATGGGTGGGACTGGAGAATTACAGGCAGACGTTCTCCAACAGTGCTTTCCATCTGGCATTGGGCAATACCATAAAGTTTGAACTTGTTTGTATCCCTCTGATGATTATTCTGTCTCTTGGTATGGCGCTGTTTGTTGTGAGATACGCCCGCAGGGGCGTGATGAAAAGCTGTATGCTGGTTCCCTTGGCCATACCGGTTGCCTCCGCTGTACTTCTGTGGCGGGTAATGTTTCATCAGCAGGGTGTACTGAACAGTTTTCTGATGTTATTTCACAGAGGACAGACAGACTGGATGAATTCCGGCTATGCATTTGGGGTTCTGGTGTTTAGTTACGTTTGGAAAAACCTGGGGTATAATGTAATTCTCTGGACCGCGGGAATTGCGCAGATTCCACCCTGTCTGTATGACGCGGCCCGGGTAGACGGGGCAGGGCAGTGGCAGTGCCTGTGGAAGATTACGCTGCCCAGCCTGCTGCCTTCTCTGTTCACGATAACTGTGTTATCTGTCTTAAATTCATTTAAAGTATTTCGCGAAGCATATCTGGCGGCGGGGGATTATCCTCATGAGAGTATGTACCTGCTTCAGCACCTGTTTAACAACTGGTTTTTAAATATGTCGCTGGATAAGATGGCGGCAGCCTCAGTTTCCTGTGCCGCCGTCATCTTTTTGCTGGTACTGCTTCTTATGCGGACGTGGAAAATACAGACATAAGAGGGGAGATTAATGACAACAAGATTAGAAAATAAAATACTGGAAAAAGTGGCGGCAGGGATAACAGCTGCAGTATTGCTGGTCTGTGTCTATCCTGTTTGGTTTCTTCTGGCAGGTTCTGTATGCGGGAGGGCCCAACTGCAGGAGCTGCTGGGTCCGGCCCTTGCCGGAGCGGAGGGGATGGCCTGCCTTCCGGTGGTGCCCGGTTACCCCACCCTGCGGTGGTGGGCTCAGCTCCTTCTGGATTCACCGGAATTCTTTGTAATGTTCTGGAATTCTGTAAAGCTGGCGGGAGGTATCCTGGCAGGTCAGATACTTATCAGCATTCCTGCTGCCTGGGGCCTGGCCAGGGGCAGATTCCCGGGCAGGGATACACTTTTTGCTCTCTACATTCTCCTGATGGTGATGCCTTTTCAGGTGCTGATGTTGTCTAATTACCTGGTATTAGATAAACTTCATCTGCTGGATACCCATCTGGGCATTATTCTGCCCCTGATTTTTTCTCCATTTCCTGTTTTTATAATCTTTCAGTTTTTTAGAGGAATACCGGAGGAAATGTTAGAGGCAGCCAGGCTGGACGGAGCCGGCGAATGGCAGATTTTTGCTTATATGGGCGTTCCTATGGGCACGGCTGGGATTGTATCCGCGCTGGTACTGGGTTTTTTGGAATACTGGAACTTAATAGAACAGCCCATGGCATTTCTCAAGACCAAGGAGTTGTGGCCGCTCTCTCTGTACCTGCCGGATATTGGCCCCGGGCAGGCAGGAATTGCTCTTACTGCCGCTGCAGTTGCTATGGTACCTGCCATGCTGGCATTTTTTGGGGGCAGAGAATATCTGGAAATGGGGATTGCGGCCACCGCAGTGAAAGGCTAAAGGAGGGAAAGATGGAGAAAAAAAGGTTGCCGAAACTAACTGGATTTTTCTTTCTTGCCATGCTGATCTGTACACTGATTTCTAGAGCCGCTTCCAGTATTACAGTGGCTCAGATAACGGCTGCAAGTCCGGTGAACGGCATGATCACACATAAAGTTACGGCGGAAGGGAAGATTCAAGCCAATAGGGAGCTGCCAGTTTTTACAGAGGCTGGACAGCGAGTGGAAAGGATTATAGTCCATGAGGGAGAAAAGGTGAAAGCGGGTGATATTCTGTTTCAGCTGGATATGGAGCGATTACAGGAACAGATCCAGGAGAGCAGACAGGAGCTCTCAAAACTTCAGCTGGAGCTGGAAGCTGCGGTCCAAAATGCAGAGTTGGCGCAGGAAAAAAAGGAATTGGCCAGACAAAGGGCGCAGGAGGATTATGAGAGGATCTCAGAAGAAAAGGATCAGGATATTGCATGGGCTGAGGCAGAACTTGTGAAGGCCAGAGAGCGGCTGGAGGAATATTACAATTACCAGGACGGGGGGGAAGCGTCTGAAGGCGGACAGTCGGAGGATGCACTGGCAGACAGCGTGGATGCAGCACAGAAAACTTATGACCAGGCCCTGACTGTCAGAGAGGAAAGTCTGACTGCTGCCAAAAGAGCGATAGAAGACGCCATGATGCCCGAGCCGGCGGACAATACACAGGAGATAAAACAGGGAGAAATTGCGCAGACAGAGGAAAAAATGGAGAAGCTGGAACGCCTGGCTGATAAAAATGGAGAAGTTGCGTCGCCTGAGGAAGGTATCGTTACCGGGCTTCAGATATCTGCCGGACAGATAACAGGACAGGACGCAGCCGTACTTCTGGCAGATCTTTCGGAGGGATGCAGGTTTGTGGCTCAGGTAGACAAAAGTCAGGGTGAGTATCTGCAGAAAAACATGGAGGTTACTCTGGAAAATCCGGATACCAGAGAAAAAGAAGGCGGACTTGCCATCAGCTCATTGGGAGAAAATGCAGAGAACGGAGAGCTTCTGGATGTAACTGTATCTCTTTCCGGCTGCACCCTGGAGATTGGCACTTCCGCCAGAATGACCGCGGAAAAACGTTCGTCTGCCTATGCCTTCTGTATTCCTGTACAGGCGTTGGGGGAGAATAACAGCGGTACCTTTGTCTATGTTCTGGAAGAACAGGAGAATGTGCTGGGACGAGAGCTGTCTGTGAGAGAGGTAAAGGTAGAGGTAGAGGATAAAAATGATATGTATGCTGCGCTGAAGGAGGGGAGTCTTTCTGAAGGGCAGCAGGTGGTGGTGTCCTCGGACAGAAGCATAGCCGGAGGCAGCCGGGTGCGGCTGAAGGAGTCTTGAGAACGGCAAGGTGGTATCTGATCAGGATTCTGCTTCTGGCGGCTATTGGAATTTCCTACTTTCTCTGTATAAAAAACTACAGAGAGATAGAACAGCTGCCGGATACTGTGACGATATCCTGCAGCGGGGGATTTCAGAAGGACGGCAACGGCGATGAAACTTGGGGAAACAGCACCTGGGAGTATGCCTTGTGGGAGGAATTAGAGGGAGAAGTGGTCAGTAACCCGAATCTGAACAGACAGTATAAGGTATCTGTGACAGCTGTGAGAGGTTCCTGCAGAGTTCTGCTGCCGCAGGCCTATTGGATGGGAGACAGCGATGGAGAAGGCTGCTTTTTGGATCGGACAGCGGCCTTGGGGGTTTTTGGAAGCACTGATGTGGTCGGAAAACAGCTGCTGTATGAAGGGAGACAGCTGACTGTACGGGGAGTCACAGACGACAGGGGAGGTATTATGTTAATCCGGCCGAAACCGGGAGAGGCTTTGAAGAATATCATTCTTTCTGTTCCCGATGGAGCCAGCCAGGAGGTGCTGGGGACAGAATTTATGGCGATCCAGGGAATCCAGGGTACCGTCACAGATAACCGTCCATTTACAGGTATTGTTCGTCTGCTGGTTTTGGGATTCCCGTTTACCATCCTCCTTTTTTATCTGTGCCGGCTGAATAAAGTGATAAGGGGGATGACAGCCACGCCGGTACTGCGTATGCTTGCAACCGTTATGACAGTTTGTCTGGCGCTTTTTACGACAGGTGTATTTCTTACCTGTCTGCACATTCCACGGGACTATGTGCCAACGAAATGGTCAGACTTTTCTTTCTATACCGGGCGGGCAGAATATATATTGGGGCAGTGGAAGCAGTATTTTCAGATCCCAAAGAGTAAACTGGAGATTCCATATGTTTTCTGTTCCCTGAAAAGTATTCTGTACGGACTATTATCTCAGGTGTTTTTTGTTCTCTCCACCGGTCTTGACAGGGCGTTCCTATATGAGTAAAATTGACAGCGGTGTTGTTACATCGGAAAAGAAACAGAATTGGAGGTTACAAAAATGAGTGTGATTCATATAATTTCAGGCCCTGTCATAGGAGCAGTGATAGGATATTTTACAAACTATATAGCGGTCAAGATGCTGTTTCGTCCGTACTATCCCATAAAGGCAGGACGGTTTACTCTGCCCTTTACCCCGGGGATTATTCCCAGAAGGAAGGATGCGCTGGGCGCAGCCGTGGGGAGAGCGGTGGGCAGCTCTCTGCTGGGGGAGGAAGAGATAAAGCAGATTCTTTTGTCCCGGGGAGTAAAGGAGGCTGTATCGGGAGGTGTCCTCAGTGCATTAGCGGGCGGCAAAGAGGTAACTGTAAGGAACCTTGCCGTTTCTTGCATGAGCAGTGAAACTTATGAAGATTATAAAATACAGTTGGTAGATTATATCACTGACAAGGCAGTTGAGGGGATAGATAAGACAGATCTGGGAAGTGTTATCGCCACGCAGGGCGCAGGGGCAGTAAAAAGCATGGATCTGGGTGTGATGGCTATGTTTATCAATGAGAATACCATTGCCGCATTTGCAAAGCCCCTAGGGGATAAGATAACGGAATACATCCAGAGAGAGGGGAGGGATAAGATCCGGGCCTATATCTATGAGGAGGTATGTAAAGGGGAGGAAAAGGATCTCAGGGAACTGGGCCAAAAGTATGAGCAGATTGATATAAAACGAATCATAGAACAGGCATATACCAGGATGATCGACAGCAAAGCAGATGATATTGTAAAGGAATTCCATATTGCCGAGACCATCCGTGAGAAAATTCAGAATATGGGAGTCAAAGAATTGGAAGAACTGGTGCTGTCGGTTATGAAAAATGAGCTGAATATGATTATTAATCTGGGCGCCCTGATCGGGTTTGTGATAGGGCTGCTGAACATTCTCCTATAGATTGACTCCAGGTTCACCTTGGGAAGAAATCCAGATATCTGCTGTATTAATGTTTGGGAAAAATAAATAAGCGGGGATTATTTGCAGACATGGTCCGTCTAATGAGTATAAGCGCTTACAAGAGACTGTTGCAGCAGCAGAAAGGAAACCTATGAAGGATTTGGTAGAAAAAGCAAGGAATGGGGATAAAAAAGCATTTGACCACCTCATCCGCTCTCAGATGGAAAATATGTATAAGACAGCCATATCTTATTTAAAAAATGATGAGGACGCGGCGGATGCCATACAGGAGGCCATTCTGACCTGCTACGAGAAGCTGGATACATTAAAAACAGACGGATATTTTCGAACCTGGCTTACCAGGATTCTCATTAATAAGTGTAAAGATATGCTGAGAAAGAGGAAGGTTTATTACCTTGAGGATGAACTGTCTGAAATTCCGGTGGAAGAAGATTTTTCTATGATTGAGTGGCGGGAACTGTTGTATATGCTTCCGGAGGAGTATAGGATTGCGGTGCTTTTATACTATGTGGAAGGCTTTAAGATTCGGGAAATCAGTGAGATTCTGGATGTGAAGGAGAGTACTGTCCAGTCCAGGCTTGCAAGGGCAAGAGGAAAGCTGAGACAGGAATATCCCCAGGTGAAGTAGGAGGACGGAGTATGGAATATAGAGAGAAAGACTATTTGGATAATCTGAAACGGAAGGTAGAGGTGCCGGACATCGTATGGAAAAAGACAGAGGAAGCGCTGGAACAGATCCAGAAGCAGGGAAAGAAAAAACGGACTGTTTTCAGTAGATGCAGATGGACTGCAGGAAGGGCAGCTGCGGCAGCTGTGGCCGCTACCCTGGTGCTGGGAACCGTAACTGTGGGGGCCATGTCTCTGGCAGGATGGCATCAGAATGTTGCGGATGAGCTGGAGGCATCTGAGGAACAGCAGACTAAGCTCTCCGGTGAAGGTATGGTAACTGACGGGACGGCATCTGCTGCGGACAACGGGATTACTGTGGAGAGCATACAGACCATTGCGGACAGCCGCTATATTTATTTCTGGTTTAAGGTGATAAATGAGAATCCAAAGATTGAGCTGACACAGAACGATACCTTCCGTGATTTTGCTATCCAGGTGGAGGGCCAGGACGCAGGCTTTGGCATCAGCGGAGGAAGCTTTGAGGATACCGGGGAAGAAGGCGTGTATCTGTGCAGCTATTACGGAAGCTTTGAAAGAGAGATGGAACCTGGGTCTATAAGGGTAAAGGCGGATTTTAACGGCATCAGCGCTTACGATAACCATTTGCAGGAGACCAAGACCTGCCAGGGTACCTGGAACCTGGAATGGGATGTCCAGGTAGGAGCGGCCGCCAGAAACATTGAGGTGAAGAAAGAAGTTCCGGGCTACGAGCCGGTAACACTTGACCGTCTGGAATTGTCCCCTATTTCCTGCACTGCCTATTTTGAGGCCTGGGAGGGAGACGCGGAGGAAGAGACACCGGTACTGGCGGGATTCCGCATGAGAGACGGTAGTATTGTGACAGATTTCAGGGGCGGCCCGGGAATGTCGTCAGAGGAGAACGGCATCTTTAAATCCAGTGAGGGGTTTGCCAAGGTTGTGGATACGGATGACATCACAGGAATCTTCTTTATCCGAGAGGATTATGCTGATACAGGAGAGAGAGAATTGACAGAGTCAGATATGGTTGAGATAGCTCTGGAATAGTAAGGTTAAGCAAAAAGGCAGCGGTTCTGAGTGGGGGAACGCTGCCTTTTTGCTTATATATTTTACTAATAGAATGTTAGAGGACGTATTTGTGCATTGGCTGGGACCGGTAAGAAGCCCTGGGCATATCAACAACCGTTTTGAAGCCGGGAGAGGCGTTGAGTACGTCCGGAATCCGGTTTATCTGGGAATAGGCAGTAGTCACTTCACCTTTCATGTTTTCCAGGATCATATGAAGGGAAGGATCTCCCTCAATTAGATAGTCAATATGATTTTTTCGGTAAAACTCTTCTCCGGGTACAAAAGCCTTAAAATATGAGGTATACTCCAGAGTAATATGTTCCTCTGTGGTAAGCTTTGCAAAGATATTCAGACCCAGCAGGGAGCCCTTTTTGACTTTTAGGCCCCACTGGGGGAACTCCGTATCTTTCTCTGCCACAACTGGTTCCATCGTGATAACTTCCTGAGCGGGGTGCAGTCCAAGAATATCCGCGTTGGCGTAATTGTAGGTCATAGAACATCTGGCAAGCCCGTTTTCCTCTGCGGGCTTTCGAGCAGTTAGTGATTTATATTCTTCCGGAGATTTTCCTACGAATAATTCTTCCGCAACTACAGGCCCCATGTCCTCAAGCCCTAGGATACAGTGAAATTTCATGGCATCTATTTTATTGCAGCCTGCAGCCAGAGCCTGGGGGATATTGGCCCAGAATACATCAAATGTGCCTGTGCCGTAGAGGGTGACCCCTTTTTCTTTCAGGTATGAATCCAGCCGGCCGGCCATTTCCGGTTCCGCATGCCAGGGATAGATAGCATCCTCCCCGATGGTTATAATATCCATATGGTGATCCGCGCATGTCCTGACCAAGGGCTCAAGCTGTGCCAGTCCGCTTTCAGTGGAGATCACGGCTATGTCTGCGGAAGTTTTGGCAAGGACATTCTTCACATCATTCTCCAGAGGGACACCAATGGGGCCTATGCCGGCTAGTTCACCAATATCTTTTCCGATATTTCTTTTGCATCCTACGGCTCCCACAATTTCAATCCCGTGATCCGCCATTGCTTTTATGCCTACACGGCCCATGGCTCCGGCTCCGAAGACTATAGCCTTTATGTTTCTGTCCATATACACATATTCTCCTTTCAGAAATTTACGTCTATGTAAGATATTGGGGGAGAGGAAGGGGTTTAGCTGCAAATTTGGGCATATCCTTACAGGTCAGAAACCCTGGCGCTGCATTCATTACATCCGGCACCCTGGTGGTCAGAATGCTGAAAGGGGTAACATCTCCCCGCACATCTTCAATCACCAGGCTGATATTCGGCTCTCCCTCAATATCCCAGCGATTCATAGCGGTATCACCGGGATTCGTATACTGATCATATAAGACACCGGAAAGAATGATGCCTTCTTCTGTTTCCAGTTCACACCCTTCCTCAATTCCGCAGATATATCCCTTTGGGATCATGCGGTCTATTTCTGGAATATAGTGATCCCAGGTGCTGACAATAGGGGTATGCCACGGTCTGAGAGACTTCACATGAAGCCCCATTTCCTCTGCCATGGAGTGAAGGGCAACTCCGAAGATTGACCGCTGCTCCAGCTCGCCTTCCCGTGCAGACTGTTTCTGCGCGGCCTCATATTCTTCTACTGTCCAGCCGGCATAGACAGCGTCCGCATTGGTTTTGCCCCAGGAACCGTCTCCCACAGCCCGGTTGGCGCCCCGGATAGCCCGGAGCTTATGTACCCCGCCGGCCAGTACAAGACTCAGAGACTGCCAGAACAGATCCTGCATTCCGGTTCCCAGTACAGTAACCTGATGTTTTTTTGCCAGAGTATCCAGATCATCAGCAAGCCTGGGATCCACTGCCCGGGGAAAAAAGGCCTCTTCCGCTAGAGTGACAACATTTACCCCATGCTCCACGATTGTCTTTAATAGAGGATAGACTCTGCGCAGTTCTGATACGGTGCAGACAGTCGCTATGTCAGGTCTTGTGCGCTCCAGCGCAGCAGCAAGATCCTTTTCAACCGTGATACCGAGCCTTCCGATACCGGCAAGCGCCCCGATATCCTCCCCTTCATGACAGTATGCGTCAACGCAGGCGACTACCTCACATCCCCGTTCAATAAGATAACGAACAGTAGCCTTTCCGGTTGCACCCGCTCCCACCTGAATCACTTGAATTGTTTTATCTGCCATTTGACTGTTACCTCCTTTTTCATACTTCTTGTACCATAGTTTCATTGTTGATATAACATTTACGCATGTTCCTGTCTGCGCTGCATCCCGGCCCGCAGAAGGACGAGTACTAAATAGAGAACCATACCCACTAATTCTACTTTCAAAGCAAATTCTCCGCTGGGATTATGAAAGATTCTCGCAATAGGCGCATAGAGGACGGTTGTAATTCCCACAGCCAGATACCATGCGATGGTAGTCCAGCAGATGGTCAGTGTCTCTGAATTGCTGGCAGCAATCAGAGAAGCGTTTGCGAACATATATGGAAATACTACGCCCTGTCCAAGTCCCCATACAAGCGCTCCCAGATATATCATGACAGCTGAGGCGGCGTTTAAAGTGATAAGCAGAGATATGATCCAGCATGCGCAGCAAAACAGCATGGAGTACTGCTTTAGGCGTTTAGTTACAGGAATCATGAGGAATCCCCCGATAAAACTGGTAGCGGTGATGAGGGAGAAAGCAAAACCTGCAGTACCCGCATCTCCGATAGAAGCTTCGTCGATATAAACTGCCAGATAAGTCCACATAATATTTACCAGCCAGGAAAAAATAAAGACTTCTATGGTCCATATCCAGGTACGGGCGGTCATATGTTCTTTGGGGGCCTCTTTTTTTATTTCATCCAAACTGGTTTTAGGGAGGAATATAATCTGCCAGACAAAGACAATGAACCCCAGGAAAAATAGATAATAAGCGCTCTGCCAGCCCCATTTGACGGCTACGACCCCGGCGAGGGAAGAACAGATAAAACCGGCAACAGTACCGATAACGCCGTTAAGGGCATTCAGCCGGACGATCTCGTCTTCACCCTCGGAGATATCCACAATCAGGGAGGGAATCAGGTTCGTACAGATTCCTGCTCCAAACCCTTCCACAAAATGCATAAAAATGATAAAGGGGAGGTTCATAATAATACCTCCGAATCCCCCGCAGATAATGGCTATAAATGCGCCGGCCAGCATCAGGGAGCGTTTGGAATAGCGCCGGCACAGGCGGGGAGTAATTAGAGATGCGACGATAAAGGCAAAGCCGGCAATTGTATAAGCCATTCCAGTCATCAGGGAGCTGGCATGGGGAAATGCATTGCCGATGTCACCGAGGATAGGAGTAATGATCATATCGGATGCCATGGTCATCCATGCGGCAATTAAAATGGCGATTTGGGTGTTCACTGAAAACTTCTTTCCCATAGGTGGACCTCCTTTGTACTCATAGATTCATTGGTGAGGACAGTATATCATCTCCCAAAGAGAAACTATACGTTAAAAAAATACAAAAGCAGAAATAAATTTGGTTTTATTGTACAAAATGACAGAAATCTATGTTGGGGACCCTGGGAAATTGACAATTTATCAGTGTATATAGCCGGACTATTTGAAAATATAGGTATTTCCATGATATAATCGATGATAATACAAAGGAGGGAACCTATGAAACTCAGTCTGGATATTATATTGCCTAATTTAAATTGCAGTATTGTAAAAACAAGCATATCCGACAGCAGCAGGCAGGAGCTTGAGGATATACGGTTTTTAGACTCCCCGCAGGGGCAGCTTGAGGAGAAACATTTGTATTTGGGTTGTACAAAAGAACTGATGAATCGTGTTAACAGCACCTGCCCAGTGACTGCTGTTTTGATCGGAGAGGAGCCCTCAGGGGGATTTCGCCAGGGTGACAACATTATACTGGCGGGCAGAGAGGAAAAACTTACGGACTTGTTTAACCGGCTGCAAGAGATATTTTATCAGTACTGTCAGTGGGAACGCCAGCTGCAGGAGCTTACCATAAAAAGAGCATCTTTGTCCCGGTTTGTAGAATGCGGGGCCAGGCTGCTGGGAACTCCTGTATCGATCATAGATGTGGCAGAGGGCACCCTGGCAGCATCTGAGACGGAGGAGGGTGACCTGAACGATGATGTCTGGCGGGAGATTCGGAGAGGATATATCAGCACAGATACAAGAGAGAGGGATACTCTGAAGGCGGATATGATTATTAGAGCTTCTGGTCCGGTACAGTTTTACTCTTCTGTGTCGGAGAGAATTCTGCTGGCGCAGGCGATTCGGGTAAGAGGCCATGTAGTTGGGTTCCTCTCCGCTCACAGGCTGGTAAAAGGAAAAGAAGGATATCCTAACGGTATGGTTCAAGCATTTGCAAAACTCACGTATTATGTGTCTGTGAGGATGTCAGAGAAGGATTTCTACAAACTATCCAGGGGCTGGATTTTTGAATATATACTGTTGGATCTGATAGAAAGGCGGCTGGTAAATCCTGCAGATATTAAGGAAAGGGTTAAGATGCTTTCCTGGGATGCAAATCAAACAAAAAGTATTGCAGTCATCCGGTTTTGCAGCAGGGAAATTAATGAAAGTGAGTTGAAACGACGGCAGGTTCAGCTGGAAAACATGTGGCCGGGCTGCAGGAGCATTCTTTATAATCAGAGAATCGTAGGAATAGAATTCAACGCAAATAAAAAAATGTCCCCGGAAAAGGAGACAGAGTTTATATCCTGGCTGAAGGGGGCTAATCTGGAGTGTGGCATCAGCAATTATTATGAAGATATAGCAGAGACTGCGTACCACTATGAGCAGGCAGAAAAGGCACTTCATTTTGGCAGAGTCGTGAATCCGGGCAGGGGATTGTACTGTTACTGGGACTACATGGTGGAGCATACCTTTGAGATTCTTAACCAAAATATGGATATACGCACTCTGATCCATCCCAGTATGCTCAGGATACTCAGCCTTTTGGATACCACACCGTTTTTAATCGATACGCTAAAGGTTTATCTGCGAACGGAACGGAATATCAGTCTGGCAGCCAAAGAATTGTTTATACACAAAAATACGATGATCTACCGGTTAAAGGTACTGGAAGAGAAATTGGGATGCGATCTGGATGATTATACAACCAGATCCCGGATTCTGTACTCCATTGATGTACTTGAATATCTGGAAAAGTTTGGAGAAAAGAAACAGTAACCTGATGTTTGCTGGGGGGGTCAGGTACAGGGAGGAAGGATATATGAATATAACCATGGAAATCCTGGTGGAATGGTTAGCAGAATACAGGCTGCTTCAACTGTACAGGGGAAAGTCCGGGAGAGGGCTTTTGGGGGCGCGACTGCTGTATCCCGGCATATCAGCTTTTGATCCCCATTATGTATATGTTGGCATTGAGGATGATCTCACTCATATTTCCGGACTGGTATCCCGGAATGATTGTCATTTGGAGGAAGTTGCGGTTATCTGCTGTAATTACAGACCAAAGAAGATGCCGGATGAGAAGCACTGGCCCAATTTATATGCAGTGGGTGAGGAGGTGGATTTTGGCCTTTTTTTTAATGCCGTGGAGGATTGCTTTACCAAGTTCTATAACTGGATTCAGAAGATGCAGCATAAAATCACGAACCAGGAACCCATCCAGGCTCTTGTGGATGAGAGTGAGGGGATACTAGGGTATCCGTTTGCTTTGATTGACCTGACAGAGAGTACAATTGCGGCTTCCCGTCGTGGCTCTGCCAATGATCCTATGTGGGCGGGAATCCAGAAGGGACATATGGACAATCTGCTGCTGGAATACGACAGTATCCAAAATGAACAGATTATAGAGGCGAGGGGAGTAGTGCAGAGATATTCTACAGTATCACAGCGCAATCTTCTGACGACCGCTGTATGGGTGAATGGAAAGGCAGTAGGGTTTGCCTCTCTGCATCAGCTGTATCCGGGAAAAGAAGAGTTTTCCTCCTGTGCCAGGGAGCTGCTCAGAATCTTTACAGAGCTTATTGTTCAGAGAATGGAGTTAGATGAGTTCTACGGAATATCCAAGGGCCTGCTTTTTGAATCGCTCTTCAAAGACCTGCTGGAGGGAAGAATAAAGAATGAGGAGATAGAAGAACGGACAGAATTTATCGGCTGGAAAACTGTGGACAGGTACCAGATGCTGCTGATAGAAGCCAATGGCAAAACCCTCAAGTCTGTGGTATTGAGGCAGATGATAAACACGCTGGAGCAGCTGATTCCCGGATGTAAATGTGTCTGTTATAAGAAAGCAGTAGCAGTACTCCTGGAAGAACCTGGATGGGAGTGCTGTTGTGAAGAACGTTTTCCGAGGCTTCTGGAGTGGCTCAGGACAGAAAAGCTGCAATGCGCAGTGGGAAATCCTTTCTTCTGCCTCTCGGATGTGAAGGAATCCTATGAAAAGCTGCTGGATATTTTTCAATACGGGAGGCAGGACAGGGGGGATAAGATTTTTTACTATGAAAGCGAATATTATTTCTCTGTCATCATCGGCAGAATCGCTGACTGTCAGAAGATTGAAAACCTGCTTCATCCCTGTATCTTTAGGATGCAGCAAGTCTTTAGAGAAAAACCGGATTATCTAGATACCCTTCGGGCTTATCTGGAATGTGAGCGGAGTATGACAGGTACTGCAGATAGGCTTTATCTCCATAAGAATACAGTGATTTACAGGATTAAGCGGCTGGAGAACGAACTGGATCTGGATCTTTCTGATTCAGAACTGCGGGCGCAGCTGTTATTTTCATTTCGAATATTAGATTATCTCAAGAATCAGCCAAAGGGTGACTGATTTTGTCTTTAGAGACTCTGATGTGCCAGAGTCTCTTTTTGTATGTTTCATACAAATTCCCAAATTAGTTTCGTATGGTTAACATGTAGGAAGTGATTCTGTAAGATGCTATAAATAAAGAAAGAAGATGAAATGAATAGGGGCGAATGCTATGAAAAAACTGGAAAATATTGTGGATTATTGCATATTTCAGATAATTTATGAAAAAATGCCCTTTGAGGAATGGAATCATAGGAACACTGGAGAGTTTCGCTGCCTTCTGGGAAGAAGATTAGCCGAGAGGATAAAGGAAGAGGTAGGACACCGGGCAGATGTTGTAGTTCCTGTGCCCGCCAGCGGAAAGTATTACGCCATGGGGATGGCAGATACCTTGGGCCTGCCCTATGCTGAGGCGCTGGTGAAAACCAGGGATGCACGCAGAAGTTTTCATGAAGCTGATCTTGAAAAGCGAAAAGATATGATCCATAAGACAATCCATCCCATTCGGGAGCTTCTCGAAGGAAAAAGCATAATTCTGGCAGATGAGGGAATTGTTACCGGTATTACAATGAGGGCGGTATGTGAGATGCTTAACGAATCCGGAGTATCCCATATTTATATCTGTATTCCCACGCCCATGGTTAAAAGACGCTGTCCGTATATGATCCAGCCGGACAGAGCGCTTTTGGCAGATCACAGGGAGGAACGGGAATTGAGTACTTATTTTCATGCAGATGCAGTTTACTTCCAGGACAGTGCCTGTTTTGAGGAAATTATAAGCGGTATGGGGCATGTCTGCATGGAATGCTACAGGGAGAACAGAGCGTATGAAAGCGAATAAGATTTGGAATCAAGGGCTTAGGGTGGCGCTGCTGGCTTCTTTTACCTGGGGAATGGCCATGTGGGCCAGGACAGCTTTCAATTATTATTCAGCTGAATTGCATCTGACAGCATCTGGCGCAGGCGTGATAAACTTTGTTACCTCCCTTGGATACACGATTGGTGCAGTTGTAATGAGTCGCTTTGCCGATAAAAGAAATAATCATATTCGGGTACTTTCTCTTGGCATACTCGCCGGTTGTTTTTGCATGGGAGCGATTTCACTGTGCAGTCATATGGAGGAGATTGCAGCGGTCAGATTCATGATGGGATTATCTCTGGGACCTGTGTATTCGATGCTCCAGTCTACGGCCAAAAAAGTCAGTCCCCGGACTCAATTTTCCAGAAATGCAGGCATCATTGAAAACGGGGAGGCAGTCATAAGCACCATGGCGGGGCCTGTACTAATTGTAGCTCTGACGACAGCTATGGGCTGGAGGGCAGCCAATCTTGTACTGGCATTGTGCTTTGCGGCAGTTTCTGTGCTTTGGGTGCTCCTGGGGAGGAAGATAGGGAAAAGACAGGATACAGCTCTGCGGGGCGGAGAGGATTCACAAAATATTACAATTTCCCGGCTTCTGAGAAATAAAAATATGATGCTATGTATTCTTCTGGGAATCCTTACACTCACAGCCATCTGGACAATGTATGTGTATGCTCCTATGTACTGGGTGCAGGCAGGTGGCAGAAGCAGTTCTTCTATGAGTATTATTATGACAGTTATGGGAATTATGGCTGCGGTATGGTGTCTGGTTCTCCCCATAGTTTCCAATAAAGTGGGCAGGAAACCAGTCGTGGCAGTATTCGGCACTTTATGTGCTGTAAACTACATAGTTTTATTTTTATATCCGGGGACCTTCATCAGCATAGTTTTATTTATTCTGTTTGGAGGCAGTGCATGTACCTTGTCCATGTTTTTTATGGCACTCATAGTAACAGAGAGTGTTCCCCCCTGTGCGGCAGCAACCGCTATTTCACTGGTGAATGGAGGCAGCGAGCTTTTCGGTGCTGCTTTAGGGCCCATGATTTCTGGTTTTCTGGCAGACTGGCTCGGACTGCCGGTTACTATGCTGTATGCTGCGTGCTGTATGATTCTGGCGGCAGTTTTATCCTTATGTTTAAGGGAAACTGCGTTTCAGAAATAGATAAAATATGAAGGAGGAATCAGTTTATGAAGAACACAGTTAAGACTGCTGTAGTAACTAAGGTGGGAAAACTAAACGACCCCGATGAGGCCAAAAGGGGTATCATTGAAGTACTGGAAGAGCCGGCCATGGAGGTGGGGGATGAATATGTAAAAATTAAGGTTGCTTACTGTGCAATCTGCGGTTCCGACCCTCATACGGCAGCAGGAATCTTCGGATGGGAGGCACCCTTCGGACTGGGACATGAGATGTCGGGCATCGTTGTGGAGGTAGGAAAGAAAGCAGATAAAAAAGGATTAAAGCCAGGGGATCGGGTAGGCGGCAATTTTCTGCGGTTCTGCGGCTCCTGCTATTATTGTAAAAACGGCCAGGAACAGTTCTGCCCTTACGGAGAGGACGGCAACCGCCCCTGCTTTGCAGAGTATGTGGTTTGGCACGAGTCTCAGGTATTTAAACTGCCGGACAGCGTAAGTCTGCTGGAGGGATGCCTTATGGAGCCGGCCTCTATTGCAGTGCGCACAGCGGACAAGGCAGATGTGAAGGTTGGCCAGAGAGTTGCTATCTGCGGAGGCGGTCCGATTGGGCTTCTGGGACTCCAGATGATAGTTATGCGGGGCGGAACGGATATCACCCTGATTGAGCCTATCCAGGGGAGACGGGAGCTGGCAGCAAAACTGGGAGCCGAATATGTTTTGGATCCTGTGCATCAGGATGTGGCGGAGGAGGCCAAAAAAATTACCGGAGGCTATGGCTTTGATGTGCTCATTGATGCGTCAGGGTCTCCAAAAGCAGCTGAAAGCTTACTGCCTATAGCCGCTCCGGGAGCCAGGATCGTCTACGCGGCCCAGTATCCGACGGATTACAATCTCCCTTTGAATCTGTTTACTTATATCTATGAAAAAGAAATGACAATAACCGGTGTATTTTGTTCTCCTTACGGGTTTCCCCGCACAGCTCAGATACTCTCAAGACTGGAACTGAAGGAATTTACGAATAAGGTTTATCCTCTGGATGATATTAATGAGGCGTTTGCTATGCATTTATCCGGGAAATATCCAAAGGTAATTATTAAGTGCAACGACGATTTGGAATAGCATAAGAAATTTTCAGGAGGGCACCCATATGGGGAAAAATGGAAAATTATCATGGAATGAGCGTTTAGGTTATGGCCTTGCCGCAGGGATATCCACAGATGTGCCCTGGGCTATGCTGGGTTACTTTTTGATGTACTACTACACAGATGTTTTTGGAATCAGTGCGATCACGGCAGGTACCATTATGCTGTGTGCCAGGTGTTTTGATGCATTTACTGACTTGCTGATGGGATGGGCTGTGGATACGAGGAATCTGAAATGGGGGAAATACCGCTCGTGGATTCTTATAGGGTCAGTTGTGGCAACCGTGCTGCTGATTCTGGTATTTACTGCAGCGCCGTTTGGCAGTACCGGCAAGATTGTATATGCGGCTATCACCTATGGATGCTATGGTGCAATCGGAATGACACTGCTTTTTATCCCGATGTCATCTCAGTGCCCTAATATGACCGGGAACCCTGAGGAAAGGGCGCTGCTGGCGGGGATCCGTTCAATCGCTGCCAACGGCGGAACTATGCTGGTAGTGGTGGGATTTATGCCTCTGGTAAGAAAACTGGGAGGTGCGAGTGAAAGCCGCGGATTCTTCTTTACAACAGTAATTATAGCAGTTGGAATTATGCTGTTGTTATTCTGGAATTTAAAGGTTACCAGGAAATATGAGCTGAATGACGACGGAAGCCTGAAAGAGCATCTGAAGACCACCGAGCATGAAAATCCTCTGAAGCAGATATCAGCCCTTGCAAAAAACAGGCCTGCTATGGTTACCGTAATCGGTATTCTTATTCTTAATATTATGATGTGTATCCGGAGTGGATTTCTTACCTATATGTTTCAGTATTACTTTAATATTCCGGAGTTTGAAAGTATCGCTCTCTTCGCACTGCTGGCCATGGCTGCTGTGGGCGGATTCCTTTTTCAGTTTATTGTTAAGCTGTTTCACGATGACACCAACCTGGCCTTTATCGCCACTATGCTGGTCAGTGCTGTAAGCAATTTCCTTTTCTATTTTATTGTGAAAGGAATGGATCCGGCGGAAGCTGCACAATCCATGAAGTTTGGACCGCTATTTTTCCTGTTTGCATTTAACGGGCTCCTTCAGGGAATCCACTATGCCTTTCCTTTTTTGGTAATGCAGAATGCAGTGGAATATGGGGTCTGGAAGACCGGAAAAAGGCAGCCTGGCATTATATTCTGCTGTATGGGATTCTCCCAGACCATAGGAGGGGCTCTGGGAGGTCAGGTCTTGGGAATTATCCTGAGTGCGGCGGGATATATCCCCGGAGAAAGCCAGGGGGCTGCAACACTGGCCTTTATGCTTTTCGGCGCTTTCTGCATTCCTGCAATCCTGACACTGCTTCAGGGCATTATACAGATGTTCTACGGGCTGAGCGGCAGACGGTTTAAAGAAATTTCAGCGGAGATTGCTGCAAGAGGAACGGATGTTAGAAGCGGCGTCTCTGAATAAGTGCTTTTGGTTAGTTCATATAAAAATAAAAAATCTTTTGGAGTGTATGCACAATGCCAGAAAAGCGGCCGGAACGTATACTGAGAGCATAAATATATTAAGTTCCAAAAGGAGGAAACAATATGGATACAAGGAAAACAATGGATTATTTTTCTATGGATTATTTCAGTCTCAAAGGCAAGGTTGCAATGGTTACAGGAGGCAATACGAATCTGGGAATGGCTTATTGCGTAGCTTTCGCCAAAGCTGGAGCAGATATCTTTGTTCCTCACTATGAGGAGGATGTAAGCCTGGTCAAAGAGTTGGTGGAAGCAGAGGGAAGGAAAATTGAATTTCTCAGAGGAGACTTGACCAGTGGGGAATACAGGCAGGAGCTTATAGAAGCCTGTATGAGATCCTACGGGCGCATTGACATTCTGGTAAACAATGCGGGAGCTGCTATATTCAATGACTTCCAGCAGTATCCGGAGAAGGCATGGCGTACAGTTATAGATTTAAATCTTACAGTTCCGTTTCTGCTGTCCCAGGCAGTTTCTAAAATCATGAAGGAACAGGGAGGGGGAAAAATCATTAACATTGGTTCATCATTGTCCTTCCAGGCAGATTGCGGAAGCGGAGCCTATGCGCCTACAAAGGCAGGCATTCTGGGTTTGACCCGTATGCTGTGTCAGGAACTGGCCCAGTACAATATTCAGTGCAATGCCATCTGTCCCGGTTGGTTCTCCGGTCCTATGGATGTTGAACTGTGTAAACATGATAATTTTATCAACTACATCAATGAGGGAATACCGGCCCGGCGCTGGGGATACCTGGATGACCTCATGGGCACAGCTGTCTTTTTAGCAAGCAAGGCATCAGATTACATAAATGGATGGCCTATACATGTAGACGGGGGCAAATCTTCCACCTTTGCTCCTGAGATTAAATGGGCAGAGTAATTACAGTTTAAAACCCGGTAAAGTAAGGAAAAGAGGTAAGAAGTATGAAAGTTTGTATTATAGGCAGCGGTTCCCAGGGAACCGGACTTGCAGGACTTTTGGCAATGGAGCCGGATGTAGAGCGGCTGGTACTGGCGGACTACAGTGAGAAAAACCTGGAAATTGCATCCGGATTAATCCGAAGCCTGGGCAAGAAGGTGAAGGTAGAGGAATTTTATACAGAAAAAGTCAATGCCGGGGATATCCGGGATGCAGCCAGAGTGATGAAAGGATGCGACGTAGTATTTAACGGGATTATCCCAAGATTTAATCTTCCCATTATGAGGGCCTGTATTCAGGAAGGCTGTCATTATCTGGATCTGTTTGCAGCCCCCTACGAGGGCGGCGGAGTTACGAGAGAAGAAACCATTGGGGCGCAGCTGGAATTAGACGGGGAATTCAAAAAAATTGGAAAAACCGCACTGCCAAGTATAGGAATGTCTCCGGGATGGACCAGTCTGGCGGCACAGTATATGATCGACAGGATGGACGAGGTGGAGGATGTAATCATCCGCTGGGGAGATTATCTGGACACCGAAGATTTTATTGCTCCGGTTTCTCCCCATGTAGTATATCATGAATGGTTTGGGGCCCCTTATCCGGTGCGGACAGAGAATGGCAAAGCAGCAAGAGTAGATCTGTTAGAAAGTGAGGAAGAATTTGAATTTCCAGAGCCTATGGGTAAGAAAAAGATTTATACAGTAACTTCTCACCCTGACATCGTTCTGATTCCCCAGTTTGCAGGAAAGCCGATTCGTGTCTGCGAAGAAAAGGGAGGAATCTTCTACAGCAATCTCAGTATGAAGGATGTGTGGGTGAAGGGGATCCAGGCTGCCACCTCCGTCCAGGGGGACAGCAGGCAGGAAATCAATATGATGGAAGAATTCGGAAAGGCCTTTATCCAGCCGATTGCGTATGGAAAACTACTGGAGGAGGGCAGAATACGGGATCACGCGGTATGCTTCAGTGTGGAGGTCACCGGGATAAAAGACGGGGCTAGAATTAAGCATATCTGCTACTATACCTCAACTCTGGAAGAATCCCTGAAGCATCTGCCCTGGGCTTCTCCGGCTGTGTACGGCACCATAGGCGGAATGCCTATTGAGCTTGTTCTGGCTTTGGGCAGAGGGGAAATTGAGCAGAAAGGAGTATGGTCTATAGGTAATCTGGGGATTGCAGAAAAGCTGAATCAGGCCATGGCTAAGAGAGGACAGATCCTGACAGAAAAAATTGAGAGAACGATGGGCTTTTAACCCATAAACAAATAAGAAAAATGAGGTGATGCTATGTCAATAACAAAAGAACAAGCCAAGATAGTACGTGATCTGCAGCTCAAAGCAGCGGCTAACCGTCAGACGCTGATTGATCTCACCTATGAATCCGGTTATTCCCACCTGGGGGGGCCTTTATCAGCGTGTGATGTGCTGACTGCCTTTTACAGCCATTTCTTGAGATGGGATAAAAATCATCTGGAGGATCCTGAGAGAGACAGGTTTATCCTGAGCAAAGGGCATAACGCCTGTATGATGTACTGCATTTTTGCAAATATAGGACTTTATGACAGAGAGGAACTGTTTCGGGAATACAAAAATTATATGGGCAGATGGGGAGAACATCCCAACCGCTTCCATAACCCCGGCTTTGAGATCTCCAGCGGTTCTCTGGGACATGGGCTTCCCGTGGCAATCGGTATGGCTATGGCAGCCAGGATAGATAAGTCTGACCGAAGGGTAGTCTGCCTGGTGGGGGACGGTGAATTGCAGGAGGGATCTAACTGGGAAGGCATTATGTGTGCAGGACACAACCAATACGGAAATCTCATACTGATAGTAGACCAGAATAAATGCCAGGGCACCAGACTGGTATCAGAAACTATTAACTCAGATAATCTGGGAGAGCGGATCGCCTCCTTTGGGTTTCATGTGATCGATGTAGCTGACGGCAATGATATGATTCAGATTTTTGAAGCCATAGAGAGTATTCCCAGGTATCCGGGAGAAGCGCGGCAGAAGCCAACCTGCCTGCTGCTGCATACCAAAAAGGGCTGCGGTGTTCAGTACATGGAAGACGGTATGGCAAAATGGCATGCCGGAGGGATCGGAGACGATAAAATTGAGGAAACCAGGGCGTCTATCCAGAACAAGCTGGAAATATCTCTGGCAGAGACAGACAGGATTCTAGAGGGATAATCCCCGGGAAAGAGGTGATAGTATGGCAAAAGTAACATGGGAAATGAGCGGAGAAGAAGCAGTTGGCTCATCACGCACTGCTTTTATCAAAAAAATATATGAATTAGCTGAAAAGGATCAGAGTATTGTCCTGGTAAATTGTGACTGTTCTCCTGAGGGCAGTATGCAGGATAAGTTTGGTAAATCCTTTGGTGATCGGTTTTTAGACTGCGGAATTGCGGAGCAGAATGCCTGCGGAATTGCCGGGGGACTGGCTCTTTCCGGAAAAAAGGTATTCTGTCAGGCATTCGGACCGTTTTTAAGTATGCGTTCCGTGGAATTCGTCTATCTGGATGGCGCCTATAACAGGGCACCGGTAACTTACATCGGAACCCACTGCGGCGTCACAGCGGAGGCCGGACCCACACATGCTGCAATTATGGACATCGCCTATATGCGGGCAATGCCGGAAATGACCATTGTCGCCCCCACAGATGCCGTTGTAATTGAAAAACTCATGGAAAAGGCTGTGGAATACGGGAAACCAATGTATGTCAGATGCGCCCGGGGAGAGGAGCCTCTGGTGTATAAGCCAGAGGAACTGGATGATTTTGAGATAGGAAAGGGAATCCTCTACAAAGACGGGGCAGATATTACCCTTATCGGCTGCGGAAACGGCGTGTACCAGTGTGTTAAGGCAGCCGAAAAGCTTGCGAAGGAAGAAATTGATGCCAGAGTCATTGATCTGCATACCATAAAGCCCATAGATAAGGACATTATACTGAAAGCAGCCAGAGAGACAAGAGGCATTATCACAGTTGAGGATCATGTTATCAGCGGAGGTATGGGATCTGCAGTTTGCGAGGTTGTAGAAGGCAGTGAGGATCCGGAAACCAGAGTCCAGGTAAAGAGGCTGGGCGTGCCGGACTGCTTTTTCATCCAGGGTTCCCCGGAAGAGGTATATGCCTATTATGGCTACGACGCAGAAGGGATCTACCGTTCAGCAAAGGAGATGCTGGGCAAATAAAGGAGGGGCTATGGACAGCAGATATCTGAAAAAACAGGCGGCACAAATCAGAAAGAGTATTTTGACAGCAGTTTATTATGCGAAATCCGGCCATCCGGGGGGCTCCCTCTCAGCTGCAGATCTCTTTACATATCTCTACTTCGAGGAGATGAATCTGGAGCCCAGAAGACCTGACTGGGAAGAACGGGATCGTTTTGTACTGTCAAAGGGGCATGTGGCTCCGGGATTGTACGCGGCCCTGGCCCACAGAGGATATTTTCCGGTGGAAGCTCTTAAGAACCTGAGGCAACTGGGGTTCTATCTCCAGGGGCACCCGGATATGAAGCATATTCCGGGGGTTGATATGTCCTGCGGTTCCCTTGGACAGGGGGCCTCTGCGGCAGCAGGAATGGCTCTGGCAGGAAAACTAGATCGAAAAGGATACCGTGTATATGCCCTTTACGGTGACGGTGAACTGCAGGAGGGCCAGATATGGGAAGCGGCTATGTTTGCAGGGGCCAACCGGCTGGATAATCTGTGCGTAATCGTGGATAACAATAACCTGCAGATAGACGGGACTCTTGAGGAAGTCTGCAGTCCATATCCGATTGCCGATAAATTCAGGGCTTTTAACTTCAATGTGGAAGAAATAGACGGACATAACTTTGAAGAGATGAAGGAGGCCTTTGAAAGGGCACGAAAGTCCGGGGGAAAACCTACAGCTATTATTGCCAGGACAGTGAAGGGGAAAGGTGTATCCTTTATGGAAGGCCAGGCTTCCTGGCATGGGAAAGCCCCAGACAGGGAGGAATATGAAAGGGCAATGGAAGAGCTGGAAAGGACTGATAGCGGAAATGAATAAAGAAAAAATGACGGCAACAAGGGAAAGCTATGGAAGAGCACTGGCGGAGCTGGGCGTGGAGTTTTCCGATCTGGTGGTGCTGGACGCAGATCTGGCTGCCGCCACGAAGACAGGGATTTTTAAAAAAGAGTTCCCTCTGCGTCATATAGACTGCGGTATTGCTGAGTGCAATATGATGGGCATTGCCGCTGGGATGGCCGCTGTGGGTAAAGTTCCCTTTGCCAGTACGTTTGCCATGTTTGCCGCGGGAAGGGCCTATGAACAGGTGCGCAATATGATTGGATATCCCGGGCTGAATGTAAAGATCGGCGCTACCCACGGAGGCATTTCCGTAGGGGAAGACGGAGCCACTCACCAGTGCTGTGAAGATATTGCTCTTATGAGAGTGATACCAGGTATGACGGTAATTAATCCCTCTGATGATGTGGAGGCCAGGGCAGCGGTAAGGGCTGCGTATCTGCACAGAGGTCCCGTATATCTCCGGTTTGGAAGACTGCCGGTTCCCGCCATTAATGACGCACCGGAATATCGGTTTGAGCTGGGCAGAGGAAGGGTTCTCAGGGAGGGCAGCGATGTAACCATATTTGCCACGGGACTTTGTGTATCGTATTCACTGGATGCAGCAGATCGGCTGGAAAAGCAGGGCATTCGTGTGTCAGTAGTAAATATACATACCATAAAGCCTCTGGACGAAGAGTTGATTCTGAGGGAAGCCTGCAGGACAGGCAAGGTAGTAACCGTTGAAGAGCACTCTGTCATAGGCGGCCTTGGCAGCGCGGTTATGGAGTGCCTTGGAGAAAAACATCCTCTTCCAGTGAAGCGGATTGGGATTCAGGATACCTTCGGAGAGTCCGGGCCGGCATTGGAACTTCTGAAAAAGTACGGCCTGGATGCCAGGGGTATTGAAGAAAAAGTGAAGACCTTTATAACTTAATATAAAGGGCTATCGGAAAATTGATTGTTCCCATTAGTGCAGGCCGTGACAGATATCAGTCACGGCCTGCACTAATGAGATACTCTTTCAAATATCAATCCAAATATTCTTAATTTGCCAGGATAGGGACCCTGTCAAGGATTTCCTGATACACTTCTTTTGTTTTTTCACTGTCTTTGCCGTTGAATACAACCGTCCCTTCCGGCGTTTCCACAATGATATATTCTTTACACCGGTTATAGGAATAGAGCACATACTTGCCGAACCGGTCGTTTTTAAAGTCCCCGGCACGCAGCACGTAATTTCCCAGCCCGAATACTCTCCGCCCCGGTGTCAGCTGATCCGTGTATTCAATAGACTGTATATCGCTGTACAGGATTTCCTTATCCTCCCACCCGGACGTATGGAGGGAGATTCCGCTGTTATCCAGGGTAATGGTAAGTGAACCGGTAAACATAGTTATACCCACCAGCAGAAAAGTGACTGCAATAAATCCCAGAATAAGCGCCTTAGAGCGCTTTTCTTTTTTTAGATCTCTGGGTTTGGGAGGCACGGAGACAGGGGATTTGTTCTTGCATATGGTATTCATGGCAATGAGCATTCCAATGATTATGACAGGAATTCCCACGCCCAAAATGATAGGAAACATACGCGAATGTCCAAATCGCTCCAAAGCTGAGAGCAAAAGCAGAACGGTAATGAGAGCTGTCCCTGTCCCGGTAACACGGCAGAGCTTTTTCTCGTCATATTTTGCCTTCTCTCTGGCACTTGATGTATTGTATCCTGCTATTAAAAATCCCCCTTTTCCTGAGAGCAGAACAGCAGAGAGTATAGCGAACAGTATAATAATAGGCCATAACATAGAACTTCAAATCCTTTCTTTTTTCTTTGTATACAGGGCGCTGCTTGCGGTCCCGGAATCGGCATGATAAATTGATTGTAACATAAGAAACATATAAATTCATTAGTATCCTATCTTTTTTTACTCCTATGGTGTTATACCTAATAGAGAGCGCTTTCTAAAAGAATCCTGAAAGGAGGTGCAGTATTGGATCAGGACTTTTTTCTTCTGCAGAAAATGAAATCCGGTGATGAATCGGCTATAGATGAGTTTGTGAAAAAATATTATCCAGCTATTCTCAAATATTCCTTTTTCCATGTGAATGACCAGAGTAAGGCAGAGGATATTACCCAGGATACATTTGAACGGTTTTTCCGTTCTTTCCCAGACTACCGGCATTACGGAAAGGCTAAAAATTATCTCTACGTAATTGCAGGAAATTTATGCAAAAACACATACAGAAAAAGGAAGGAGGAGCCTCTAGAATCTGTCCCGGAACAGTCTGTGTGGCCCTTAGACAGAGTAATTGACTCCCTCGTCCTAGAACAGGCCCTGCGTCAGCTGCCGGAAGAGATGAGGGATGTCCTTATACTGCACTACTATCAGGATCTAAAGCTAAAGGAAATTGCGAAGATACAAGAAATCGGACTTCCTCTGGTGAAATATAGAATAAAGGCTGCTAAAGAACGCCTGAGGGAGATTTTGGGAGAGGAGGAACTGTGATGAAAGAGGGAAAAAAGAGGGACCATGTGACAGCCCGACAGCCGGAAGGACCGGAGGTCCGGGCAGAAAAAATAGAGGAGACGATTCTTCTGTCAAAACAGGCGTTTTACCGGCATGCGGAAGAACAGAGCATAACTCCGGCAGAGTTTTTAGCAGTTCAGCTCCGGTTTATCAATAAAAGCATGTGGGTGCTGCAGATCGGTATCTACTTTTTGCTGTGGCTGACTCTGTACTGGCAGAAACATGGGGCGCTGCCGTACAGCGGCTTCAGTGTATGGGTTCCTCTTCTGGGCATGACACTGATTCCGGAGCTTTGGAAGAATCTGAGAACCAGAACCATAGAGATAGAAAATGCTACGTATTTCGGACTGAAGAAGGTTTATATAGCAAGGGTGCTGCTCATAGGAATGACAGAGCTTGTGCTGGCAAGTATATTTTTTATCTTTACGGCTGCAACTATAAGAATTTCCCTTTATGAAGCGGTGATTAATTTCCTTGTGCCGTTTAATGTGACCTGCTGTATCTGCTTTACAGTCCTGTGCAGTGTGAAAATGAATTCCCAGCTGATGGCTGTAGGCCTCTGTACCATATGGTCCTTTCTCTGGTACCGGGTTGTCATTATGGAAAAGCTGTACCGGGCCATTGCTCTGCCGGTGTGGCTTCTGCTGGTTGCGGTTTCATTGATTTTTCTGGTTTATGTGATAGTGCGGGCGGTAAGCGTTACCGCGCGGTATTGTGAAGGAGAGTGGCTATGGAATTACAAATAAAAAATCTGACGAAAGAGTTTAAAGATATGAAGGCTGTAAATCAGGTGTCCTTTACCATGGAGCGGGGAGTATACGGGCTTTTGGGGGTAAACGGGGCAGGAAAGACGACACTGATGCGAATGATCTGCACTCTGCTGAATCCCTCAGGCGGAACGATCCTTTGGGGCGGCAGGGATATCTTTTCCCTGGGAGAAGAGTACCGCAGAGTGATTGGGTATCTTCCCCAGGATTTTGGTTATTATCCTGAATTTACCCCAGAGGATTATCTCAGATATATATCTGCACTCAAAGGTATGAAACCTGCGGCAGCAAAAAGAAGGATTGACGACTTGCTTCACCAGGTGGGGCTGGCAAATGTCAGAAAGAAGAAGATAAAAAAGTTTTCCGGAGGAATGAAACGCCGCCTGGGCATAGCGCAGGCCATGCTGAACCGCCCCAGGCTTCTGATTCTGGATGAACCTACTTCCGGCCTGGATCCCAAAGAGAGGATCCGGTTCCGGAATTTGATCAGCGAACTGGCAGAGGAAGGCATTATCCTGCTGTCCACACATATAGTTTCTGACGTAGAATCCATCGCCAACGAGATCCTTTTTATGGGGGAGGGACAGATTGTTGATTCCGGTTCTCCCGCAGAACTGATAGAGGGCATCTCACGAAGAGTAAAAGCATGGGAGTGTGTGATGGAGAAACGGGAGGCAGAAATCTATAGAGAGCGCTATCGTGTATCCAATCTGAAAATAGAGGCAGAAGGGGCAAGACTACGGATCTTATCAGAGGTACGGCCCTGTCCTCAGGCTGTACAGAGCCCTCTGAGCCTGGAGGATGCATTTTTATACTATTTCGGAGAGAAAGCAGGTGAGGAACATGTACAAGTATGAGCTGAAAAAGGTAACCGGCAGGCTCAGCACGAAAGTGACACTGGCAGTATTCTGCGTCTACCTTATCTGGATGCTGGGTGCCTTTTATATTAGAAGTGAGGTCTGGGTAAATCCTCAGGGAGAAGAGGAACGGGGCATCCATGCCATCCACAATTTGAAGGAAGTGAAAAAGGAGTGGGAAGGCCCTGTCACAGAGGAAAAGATTGCCCGGGTGCTTGAGGCCAATGCCCGTATCACGTCCGACCCCGAATATGCCCTGGGGGAGGGAGGATTGAGCAATATAGGGTATGCGAAAACGCAGGGGTTCCAAGACATCAGAGGGTTGATTAACCAGTCCTTCTGCAGTTTTCAGGAAAATGATTATTATATGGCAGACCGTTTGAGTCCCGAAGATGCACAGCAATTTTATGCCAATCGGACAGACCATCTGAGGGAGTGGCTGTATGGGGAGTATAGCAGCAGCTTCAGCGATAAGGAAAAAGCATATTACATACACCAGTTTGAGAAAATGGAAGTTCCTCTGGAATACAGATACCAGACAGGATGGAGCAAAACCATAGAGTTTATGATGGTGGTTATCATGGGAGCCGCAATTGTTGTGTGTATTCTTGTGGCATCTGTATTTCCCTGGGAATACCAGACAGGGGCCTCCGGCGTGTTCTATTCCAGCTGCTATGGCCGTTCCCGGGGAATAAAGGTCAAGATAGGGGCAGTCCTAACAATCGCTACAGCGGTCTACTGGGCGGCAGTTCTTGTATCCAGCGGAATACTGCTGGCTGTTTTCGGAACAGACGGCGCCGGGTGCATGATTCAGGCCAATGGATTCTGGAAAAGTCTGTATAATACTACCAATCTGGAAGCCTATATCTTTTGCATTGTCTGCGGTTATATCATATGCCTTTTTATGAGTATTCTTACCGCATGGATCTCTGCAGTGACAGGCTCCTCCATTCTTCCTATAGTGACAAGCTTTTTGCTGATTATGGCTCCGGCAGTTGTGGGACAGTACGTTACCGGCGGACTGGCAGAAGACATCCTGGGACTTCTTCCCCATCAGCTGATGCAGGGGACTACTCTTCTGAGATTGTTTACGGTGTATACTATAGGAGGAAAGGTAGTCAATCTCTGCCAGATTCTGCCTTTGCTGTATCTGGGAATGACAGCCGTTTTGCTGCCGGCGGTATATCTGGTCTACAGAAAAAAGGAAGTTTATTAGAGCATAGTATCTCGATCTTGTGATATTTCTAAAATTGCGGTTTATGTCCCAAACACTTATAATAGATAAAAAAGAAGGAGTGTGGGAGATGGACCGCATTTTAATTATAGAAGACGACAGAGCTCTGAACCGGGGCCTGCAGTATGGATTCGGCCAGGAGGGCTGCCAGGTGGAGGGAGCATATTCCGCAGAGGAGGGAAAAGCACTCTTTTTATCCCAGGTATTTGATCTTGTGATTTTAGATGTTAATCTTCCCGACGGAGATGGGTTTGAGTTCTGCCGCTGGGCTATGGGGGTACGGAGGGCACCCATTATTTTCCTTACAGCCAGGGATCTGGAGGAGGACGCAGTAAAGGGCTATGACCTGGGGGCCGACGATTATGTGACAAAGCCATTCAGTATGGTTTTGCTGAAGAAAAAAGCGGCAGCAGTTTTAAATAGAACAAAAGGTGGAAAAGTTGAAGATATTTATGAGGATGGGTATCTTTGGATAGATTTTACCAGGTTCAGGGCAGCAGTGAAGGGAAAAGAGGTATTTTTTACACCCACTGAGTATAAACTGCTGCGCGTTTTTATTGACAACAAAGGCCAGGTGCTCACCCATAAGATCCTGCTGGAACGGATCTGGGACAGCAACGGACAGTTCGTGGACAAGCATGCTCTGGCCGTTAATGTGAACCGGCTGCGGGGAAAGATTGAGGACGGGAGGCACAAGTACATTGCTACCGCCTATGGGATGGGCTATCAGTGGACAGGAGAACAGGAGTGACAAAGGATAAATCGGAAAAAAGGAAAAGACTTTTAAAATGGTCCGGGTTTGCCGTGGGGGCCATCACCTTTATGGGAGTACTGTATGTGGTTCCCGGAAAGACGGCAAGGCTGCTGGCTGCTCTGGGGTATCTGGGGAGCCTGGGCATCTGGGCCGCCTATACCTGGTGCATAAAAAGGGATATCTGGAGGTTTACGGATTCTATGGAAAAAAGTCTGGATTATATGATCCAGGGGAGGGAGGACCTGGAGTTTGATGAGACGGAAGAGAGCCAGCTTTCTAAGCTTCAGACAAAGCTGAAGCAGCTTTATGAGATACAGAATTATTATGCACAGAGCAGCCTGAAGGAGAGAAAGAGAATGCAGGAGCTGGTATCAGACATTTCCCACCAGACCAGGACACCGGTTTCCAATATCAAAATGTATGCGGAGATGCTGGGGGAGAAGAGTACAGACAGAAATACAGAAGTAGAGTTTCTTGTACAGATAAAAGAACAGGCGGATAAGCTGGATTTTCTGATACAAAGTCTGGTAAAAATGTCTCGGTTAGAGACAGGAATTCTGAAGATCCGCCAGGAGGATGCCCTCTTTTATGACACCCTGGGCAGAGCCCTTGGAAGCGTGCTGCCCAGGGCAGACCGCAAAGACATTCAGATATCTGTTGACTGTCCGGAGAATCTGTTTATTTATCACGATCCCAGGTGGACGGAAGAAGCACTATATAATATTTTGGACAACGGGGTAAAGTATACTGAACCGGGAGGGAAGATAGATGTCTTAGTGAAGGAACAGGAATTCTACACTCATATTACCATCCGGGACACGGGCAAGGGGATTGAAGAGAGCCGCCGGTGCAAAATCTTTGGAAGATTTTACCGGGAGCCTGAGGTCCGCGGGCAGGAGGGGGTCGGGTTAGGTCTGTATCTGGCCAGAGAGATTATCACCAGACAGAAAGGGTATATCGAAGTCCGGTCAGAGATAGGAAAGGGAAGCCGATTTCATATCTATCTGCCGGGAAAATCACAGAATTGAGAGAATAGCCGGATGAGATAAGTTTGAGATATTTCTTTGATAAGCTGGGTCTATCAAAGGAAAGGGAGTTGAAACCAATGTCAGAGGAAGTTGTAAAAACCATAAAACTGAAGAAGTATTATGATATGGGAACCAATGTTGTGAAGGCGCTGGACGGCGTGGATCTCACTATAGAGAAGGGGGAATTTGCCGCTATTGTCGGAAAGTCCGGAAGCGGCAAGTCCACCCTTCTCCATATGCTGGGGGGCCTGGATACGCCCACTGAAGGCAGGGTTCTGGTGGGAGGCAGAGATCTGAGCCGGATGAACCGGGAGCAGCTTACTATATTCCGGAGAAGGAAGGTGGGGTTTGTATTCCAGAGCTATAATCTGGTGCCGGATCTGAATGTATATGAGAATATTACACTTCCCATTGAACTGGACGGAGGGCATATTGACCGAGAATTTATGGATACTCTCATGGGCGTCCTGGGACTGGAAGAAAAAAGGGAGGTACTCCCCAACACCTTATCGGGAGGGCAGCAGCAGAGAGTTGCCATAGCAAGAGCTCTATCCACCAAGCCTGCCATCGTGCTGGCAGATGAACCCACCGGCAATCTGGACAGCCAGACCAGCCACGACGTACTGGGGCTTCTGAAGGCGGCCGCCACGCAATTCCATCAAACTCTTGTGGTGATCACCCATGACAGTGATATCGCACAGCTTGCAGACCGAATTCTGCGGATAGAAGACGGCAGAATTGCTGACAGGGGGTGACGGGAGTGCTGGAAAATAATAATCAAAGAATTATCCGCAAAATGGCAAAACGAAGCATGCAGGGCAATACCAGGAGAAATAGTATCCTCATCGCCTCCATAGCCCTGTCTGCCTTTATGCTTATCACAGTGCTGACAGTGGGAATTACATACTTTAAAGCCCAGAGGGACCAGACAATCCGAATGTACGGGGGAGTCCACGATGCGGTGCTTATGGCACCCAGCGGGGAACAGATTGAAAAATGCAGAAACGACAGCAGGATTGAAGAGGCAGGGCTGACTGTTAAATGTGCCAGTGCAGAGAGCAATGGAGTGGATGACAGCCTTCACACTACTTTTATATGGAGCGACGGGACTTACTGGGACGTACAGAAAAGGCCGGCTCTTAAGTGGATAAAGGGGGAGTATCCCAAACTGGAGAATGAGCTAATGATATCCATGGGAGCGTTAAAAGAATGTGGCTCAGAAAATGGAAGGATCGGCGACCGCCTCACTCTCACATATGGAGATAAAAACGGAAAGCATAAGAAGGAATTTATTATCAGCGGTATCTATGAGGATTACAGTGGGGAGACTGCCGCATATGTATCCGAAAAGTTCTATAGGACTACGGGACACAAGCCGTCGGATGTCACAGCGGGAGTCATGTATTTGAGCTTTTCCCGTGCTCTTTTTACGGATAAACAGCTGGATACCTTCCGTGCGGAACTGAATCTGGGGAAACAGCAGAGACTTTTCTATACAGGAATCACAGAGCATTCCCTGTCTGTATTCCTGGGGATCCTGGGTCTGGTATTTGTAACCTGTGTCTGCAGCTATCTTCTGGTGTATAATATTCTTTACCTTTCAGTCACTAACAATATCCGGTATTATGGGCTGCTTCAAACTGTGGGTATGACAGAGAGGCAGATCCGCAGGATGCTTTACCGCCAGATGTTTCTCCTGGGGGGAACTGGAATTATGCTGGGGCTGGCAGTGGGCAGCGGAACGGCGTTTATCATAATTCCTGGTATTGTAAAGACAATTGGGATCCGGGGCGGAGCCGTTTCCGTATCCTTTCATCCTCTGGTGTATGCCGCTGCTGTTCTGGTGAGCTGTCTTACTATTTACTTTGGCAGCAGAAAACCGGCGAAAATTGCAGGGCGCATATCACCGGTTGAGGCGGTGAGATATACAGCGCCCGGAGGCAGCAGGAAAAAACGAAGGACCGGGAAGGGAAGCATTGCGGGAAGGATGGCCAGGACCAATCTTCTGAAAGACAGAAAAAGGTCTGGAATTGTAATTTTTTCCCTGACACTGAGTATATCCATATTTATCTGTGTAATTACGATTATCCAGAGTCAGGGGGCCAGAACCATGGTGTCTAATTTCATGGATTTTGATCTGGAATTGAGCAATGATACTCTGGGCAAAGAAGACGGGAGCCAGTACAGGCAGATCTTTGATAAGAATTTTATAACCGATCTGGAAGAGAGTAAGGGGATAAGGGAGATTTATCCTCTGTATCTGGATGAAATTACAGTGCCCTGGGAACCAGATTTTGCGGAGACCTGGATGCGGGAGGAATATGCTGCCTGGATGGATTACCCCTATGCGGAGGCAAGGGACGAATATAAGAAGAACCCCGACAAATTTTATTCCTATATCACAGGGATAGATGAAATCCTGTTTGACCGGCTAAAGGAAACGCTATCTCAGCCAGTGGACAAAGAGGCCTTTCTGGCAGGGGAAGTGTGTATTCTCTACAGAAATGACCTTTCCCTTACAGACAAGGATATTGAGGGAAAGACACTGACCTTCTATCTGAAAAAGACAGGGGAGGAGGGCAGTGTTACGCTTCCTATAGGAGGAATAACAGATGAGAGGTATTATTCACCTTACGCCGGTCTTGCTCCTGTGATTATTGTCAGCCAACAATTTCTGCACCGTCTGAATCCGGAGGCATATATTCAGAAGCTGGGAATCTTGTACCAGGAGGAATATGACGAGTCTGCGGAGGCACAGGCTATGAGCATTGCGGAAGAAAGTCCTTACAGGACGGATATTGAGAGCAGTTCCAAGATAGAAAGTATGAAACGTATAAAAGAATCCCAGGGGAATATGATGGAATTCGGACTTGGTATTGTCTTGATTCTGGCTCTCATCGGAATTATGAATTATGTAAACACAGTGTGCAGTAATATACAGAACCGGCTGGGAGAACTTGCTGTTCTTGAAAGCATTGGAATGACAGAATGGCAGATGAAAAAAATGCTTGTGCAGGAGGGGCTTTTATTTGCCGGAAGTTCTCTGCTTTTATCCTCCACAGTGGGCATTGGAGTCACATATGTGATCTACCAGTCTGTGAATTACATGGATGTGGAATTCTATTTTCCGTTCATTCCGGTGCTGGGAGTTTATTTACTGGTAATCCTGGTGTGTATCTGCGTTCCTTTGATCCTGTACCATTGCAGCATCCAGGGGAAAAGTGCAGTTGAGAGACTGCGGGAGTGCCAGGGATGAAAAACGGCTCCGGGGGGTGTGCATTTCCCGGAGCCGCTGCTGTATGGAGAACTTTCTGTGCTGCTTTATTAAATCAGAATATATTTCAGTACAAATAAAATGGCCAGTATATACATAAGTAAACTGATTTTCTTTTCTTTCACTTTGCCTGTTGCCAGATTGATTACCACGTAAGAGATAACGCCCATGGCAATGCCCTCAGAGATACTGTACATAAAAGGCATGGCAATGATGCAGATATAGGCTGGAATTGCCTCTGTGAAATCATCAAAATTAATTTTAGTAATAGATGTTATCATCAGGAATCCCACAATAATAAGTGCCGGTGCAGTGGCGAAGGACGGGATTGCCAGAAAGATAGGTGACAGAAACAGGGACAATCCGAAGAGAATGGCGGCCACTACAGAAGTAAGCCCGGTTCTTCCTCCTTCGGAGACACCTGCTGCACTCTCCACAAAGGTGGTAGTCGTAGAGGTACCCAGCACAGCGCCTACGGAGGTACCAACCGCGTCCGCCATCAAAGCACCCTTAATCTTGGGAAGTTTTCCGTCTTTGTCCAGCATATCTGCCTTGGATGCGACACCTATCAGAGTTCCAAGCGTGTCGAAGAGATCCACAAAGAGGAAAGCAAATATAATTACAAGGAAATTCACTGAAAAAATCCCCTTAAAATCCATGTGCATAAAGGTAGGGGCAAGACTGGGCACAGAAAGACCGCCTGCAAAGCTTGGTATCACACTGAACATTCCCAGTTCCGCGTCAGGTACATAAAGTCCTGTCAGCTCACAGATAATTCCCAGAACCCATGTGGCAAGAATACCCCACAGAATATTGCCTTTAATATTTTTAGCTACCAGGATAGCTGTGATTAGGACCCCAATGAGTGCCAGCACAACAGTGATGCCTATGGAACGGAAGGTGCCGTCACCCAGTGCGCCCTTAAATGAATAGACAGAGACCAAAGTGGCGCTTCCCACAACAATTTTCGCGTTCTGCAGTCCGATAAAAGCGATAAAAAGCCCGATACCTACAGAAACCGCGTGCTTCAGATTCATAGGGATCGCATTAAAGATAGCCTCCCGGACATTTGTGAGCGATAATATAATAAATATAATACCCTCCGTAAATACTGCTGCCAGAGCCATCTGCCAGCTATACCCCATCTGCATGACAACCGTATAGGCAAAGTAAGCATTCAGCCCCATGCCTGGTGCCAGGACAAAGGGATAATTAGAAAAAGCAGCCATCAATAAAGTCGCAATCAGTGCGGCCAGCGCCGTAGCGGTAAAAACCGCGCCGCTGTCCATCCCCGTCTCCCCCAGAATATTGGGGTTCACGGCCAGAATATAGGCCATCGTCATAAACGTAGTGATACCCGCAACAACCTCTGTTTTCACTGTCGTGTGATTTTCTTTCAAGTGAAAAATTCTTTCCAAAGCATTGCCTTTTTCTCCTGAACTCATATTCAATTTTCCTCCATTCCTCCATCGCCTAAAAGGCTACATAATGTGTACTCCGCACTCTGGAAAAGCCGCTGAAGCCTTCTTAGGGGACAAAAAAAGCAATAAAAAAACCACCGGTAAGTTCCTTTATTTCCACAACGGCATAGCCAGTGAAAACTTATAGGCAACTATTACGGTAGTTGGTAGAAACGCCCATCCAATTATGGGTATATATAAGTTCTATGTACGAAATATTCAATTTTGACCAATTGGTACTATAAGAACCATACCATATTGCACAAGAGTTAGTCAAGGCGAATGTAAAAGGGGGCAAAAAAAGGGGACGTGTTCTTTTTAGAAAGAACACGTCCCAAAATCGAACAGGGGTGTCCCAAAATGGATTAGACCTGTCCCTTGTGTTTTCCCCCACAGAGTGTTATCTTTTACTTAGAAAAGGGTTTATATAATACGAATAACTGCGGAGGAGATGTTATGATGTTTATGGAGTCGGAATTGATTAGGATTTTGAGGGAACAGGGAGCATCCCTGGTTGGTTTTGGTGATTTGAGCCGCTTTGAGACAGGAGGTATGCCGTACGGGGTATCGATTGCCCTGAAGCTTCCAAAGGAGATTGTAAGGGGAATCGCCCACGGGCCTACCCGGGAATACTTTGATACATATCATAAGTGGAATGCGAGGCTGGATGCTCTGGCACGTCTTGGAGCGGACTATCTGAAAAGCTGCGGGTATCAGGTTGTTGGCCAGACCTCAGATGTTGTGAAGCAGGACAGCCAGTACCGCACAAAGCTCCCTCATAAAACAGTGGCGGTTCAGAGCGGGCTGGGGTGGATCGGGAAGTGTGCTCTTTTGGTTACCAAGGAATACGGCAGTGCCGTCCGTCTTACTTCCATACTGACGGATGCACCTGTAACCTGTGCCTCTCCTGTGGCTGCATCCGCCTGCGGTTCCTGCCGCATCTGCCAGGAGGCCTGTCCCGGGACGGCGGTCAAAGGTGAGGTATGGGAGCCGGGCATGGCCAGAGAGAAGCTGTATGATTTTGCCAGATGCAGAGATACTGCCAGGAAGATTTCAGGGGAGAACATCGGGGAGGATATAACACTCTGCGGGAAATGTATAGAGGTCTGTCCTTACACTCAGAAATATATAAAGAGATAGAGATAAGGAAACCCCGGCTGTTATAAGTACAGCCGGAGTTGTTTACACGGTTTTTATTTGCTGATATGTCTGCAGTAGGAGATAACCGTGAGCAGGAGGAACAAAGGGACTTCTATCGCTGCTGCAATAAGCATAATTTGTCCTGGCAGGAAGCTGGCATCCCCCAGATGCAGGAATTCAAAGCTGATTAATGTATAGAAAAAGCTGTTGCTCATGCCCGTTCCCCCGGAAGGCAGCAGACAGCGGATCCATTTGGTCACCTCTCCCCCAAAAAACATGTACAGAAAGGAGGGGGCTACCAAAAATACAATGGACAAACCAATGGCTGTAGTATTGCTGCGGCATTTGGAGGACAGAAAAAGGGTGAAACTTACGGTAGACAGAAGGGTTAAAAAGCCTGCAAGAATCACCAGGTTCTGCACCTGCCCCAGGTTCAGCGCAGTCAGACAGACGGAAGATTCAATAATCTGCAGGGAAGTATTCCTGCATTCCCACCCAAAGGCAGTGTTGGAGATTAGCGTAAATACGCCAATGCAAACGGCAAAAGTTACTGTAAAAATCAGCAGGGCAGAGGAAATTTTGACAGCAGCAAGATGCAGTTTTCCATATCTGGTACACCGGATGATATCGTCCGCCCCTGTCTGATAGTCTGCCGTGAACACAGTTGAGGCAATAAAAGTGCAGATAAGTATCAGCAGAAATATGCAAAGCCCTACGTATTCAAGTGCGTTGGAATCGTATCCGGGATAGTATTCGTATGGGAAGGTAACCTTTTCAAAGAGTGTATCCGCAATTTGCTGCGCGGAAGGATAGTCTGTTTGCTCCATTTTCATAAGCTCCTTCAGATGAACGGGGCATTGTTCATAAAATCCCATTGCATCTTCACTGCTCAGTTCGGAGGCTTCCCTTGCTGCGCCCGTTTTTGGATCAACATAGACCTCCCGCATTCTCATAATCAGGGGACCCAGAGGATAGATGTTTTGGTTGTAGATGTCCAGAGAAAAATCGGGATCATTAATGTCTCCATAGGCTTTCTCCGTTTCCTGATACTGAAAGAGAGCTTTTGAGAGCAATTCCGGCGTGATGACGCCCGAAAAGTCTTTCCGGTTTTCCTTTTTCATCTGAATGGCATCAAGCCCTGTGATCGTGACCTCCTGCCCCTTATCATCAAGATATGTGTACGTGACAAAGGATACAGGGAAGTATGCCATCAATACAGAGAGGAACAGTGCAACCGGCAGCAGGATTCTTACGGAACGTGTCTTCAGCACACGTTTTAATTCAGCTTTCCATAAACTCATGCTTCATATCCTCCTCTCTGCGAGTATCCTGAGGAAAAAGCCACAGGTAAAGATCCTCCAGTCTGGGAGAGGCAGGTACAGAGCAGGGAAGAACAGGCTCATCGGAAATATAACGCACAGAGATTTTATGCCCTGCTTCATTGCGCAGATTGACAATTCTGTTCTCTCTTTCATATTTCAGAAGATCAGTGTCAGGGATTATCCCGTTCCACACTCGTCCCTTCATTTCCAGTACCAGTTCCTCCGTAGTGCCTTCGGCGGTAATCCCCCCATCCTTCATAATGGCATTGCAGGTGGCAATATACTCAACATCGGAAACAATATGTGTGGAGATAAGCACAATCCGGTCCTGGGCAAACTCTGAAAGAAGATTCCGGAATCTAACCCTTTCGCCCGGATCCAGGCCGCTGGTGGGCTCGTCCAGAATCAGAACCTCCGGATCGTTTAGAAGTGCCTGGGCAATTCCCACCCTGCGCTTCATCCCCCCGGAAAGTTTGACGATTCGCTTTTTCCGAACATCACTCAGAGAAAGCGTATCCAGCAGAAGATCTATTTTCTCCCTTGTTTTCTGCCTGCTTAGTCCCTTTAATGCAGCCATATATTCCAGATAATCCTTTACCGTAAACTCCGGATAGAACCCAAATTCCTGGGGGAGATATCCAAATATACTGCGGTAGCTCTCTCCCAGATCCCGAATATCTATTCCATCATAGGTAATTCTGCCGGAGCTGGGAACCAGAATGCCCGCAATCATACGTATCAGAGTGGTTTTTCCTGCACCGTTGGCCCCCAGAAGCCCCCAGACCCCGGGGGTTATCCGGAGTGATACGTCATCCACCGCTTTTTTGTCCTGAAAATTCTTCGTTAAATGTTCTATACATAATTTCATACGTCGTACACTCCTAAAAGTTATTGTATCAGCCCAGATGGAACTGTCCTTCCATAAAACGGTCCCTTCGGCTGATGGTTTTTACCTGCCGCATACAGAACAGCAGCAGAATCAGACAGATCATTCCCCATCCGGGGGTGAAGGTGTGTCCGTAAAATGCAGGCTGCCATTTTTTCAGATAGTAGAGTCCTGCCAACAGACAGGCGCTCAGAGTGCTTCCCAGATAGGGGAAAAGCCGGTAAGCCATATGGGCCAGGATTGTCAGGTAACCGCTGGCCGTCAGCAAAAACGGGACCAGCAGATATAAAAGAATACCACCTGCTGACAGACCGGATTTTTGAATTGCAAATAATAACAGTGCTGTCAGCATGACCAAATCTCCGGAACCTATAATGCATAATCTGGCCAGCAGGAGCCTGGATACGGAAAAGCGGGCGGCCGCCTCTGTCTCAAGCATTTGAAACCGGACAGACCGGTAAAGCATGGGCACTGCTGCTGTAAGGAGGAGCACAGAACAACACCCAAGGAGGAATGGAACAAAGGTCAGACTTGTAATACCGGAACGTATGTTATAACCTGAATTTACCAATAGGCACAGCAGGAGTAAAAGAAGGGCCTGGGAGAACCACACCCTCTTTCCCAGAAACCTAATCTGCCGGACCAGAAATCCTCCAAAAGGAATACTTTGGCGCTGTGCACGCGCTCTATATTCCTGTTTGGCCAGGGGCAGTATCCGGGTAAGTGCCTCCCTGTTATCCGGGTGCTTCTCACAGTTTTGAAGAGCACTGCGTAGTGTTTGTTTGAGCAGCTTTTTCATGGATAACAATCTCCTTTCTCTATCTGCTTTTCCAAAGCTTTCAGAGCAGCTCTGAGCCTTGACTGCACAGTCCGAAGCGGAAGGTCCAGTACTTTGGCGATTTCTCTAAGCGTCAGCTCCTGGGCAAAGCGAAGCAGCAGTACTTCCCGCTGGCTGTCCGGAAGACGAGCTGTCAACAGCCTCAGATCCACATCAGATTCCACCGTTTCAAATGCAGCCTCTGTATATGCCGCATTCTCACTTAGAGGCTCTGCGGGTTTTCTGGCCCGCCATATATCCTTACAGGTATTGGATGCCACCTTGTATAAAAAGGCTCGGAATTTGCCACGATGGGTGTACTCGTCCATATAGCGGATGACCTTCAGAAAGGTTTCCTGCACAGCATCTTCTGCGGCAGCCCGGTCGGGGGTGTGCCATATACAGTACCGAAGTATTTCTGGATAGTATCCTTCTATCAACTCTTCCAGTCCGTCCGATGTACCGGACTTTAGCTCCTTTAAAATCTTATCTTCACGCGTCAAGTTTATCCTCCTAAGGGCGTCCCCTTATATAATAGAACGTATGGGGAGAGCAAAAATGATTTAGAATAAATAAAAAACAGCTGCAAAAGGATATGAATCCCTTTGCAGCTGCCAGGTTTGCTGCACCCCGTTTATGTGGGGCTGACCACGACACGATTTCCTTTCGCAAGAAAGATCTGAAAACGGAATAGCTCAGAAGAGGCGCAGAGCTTATCCGCACAGCTGATAAGCCAGGCCTCACGGCTTCTGGGCAATGGCCCCAGCGGAAACATATGAGATAAAATTGCGAGGCGCTCCTTTTCTGAGATTTCAAAGCGGTCAGCACTGTTTTGGGCGGCAACTTTTGGATGGTAGAAGGCCTGGAGTTCTTTTGTATCCCGCTTCTCTCCAAAGTTATATAAGAAAAAGTCATGAAGCAGACCTGCCCGGGCTGCTGCAGCGGCGTCACAACCGAACCTTTTTGCCAGCAGCCAGGAGACGTATGAAACGTTCAGACTATGCATGAAACGTGTAGTTTTCAGATGCTGCTTATAGTAGTTCAATTTTTTGAATTCAGCATCATCCAGAATACATTGCACGATTTCCAGAAACTCCGGGTCAATCTCCTCCGACAGTGTAATATCCATCGGCAATCCCTCCCTTTCTATTTTATATAATTAGTATGAACCGGTGGAGTGCGAGAAGTCAATGGATTTAATAAAAAAATAATATTTTGCGCATAAAATAATAAATAAAGTTAAAATACAAGATATAAACAGGTATAATGTAGAAATAGATAGAAAATTATGATAAAATTACCATAGCGTTCTATAGGACTTGACAGGGAGGAGGAAGTTTATGGAAGCAATGAGACCGGTAAAAGTATATTCAGCGGCTGACAAAGTAGAAGCATCAGATACTTTTGTAGACGGGAAAGGAGGTATATATGGACATATTTGAGGCTTTGTCTTCTAGATACAGCTATAGACAGGAATTTTTAAATCAGGAAATACCGGAGGGAGATATCCGCAAGATAGTTGCTGCGGGTCTTAAGGCTCCGTCAGGGTGTAACTGTCAATCTACAAGCTTTGTGATAGTAACAGAGGGCAGTCTGAGAAAAAAAATCGCAGAAATACTGCCTTCCAAAGTGACCAGAACGGCATCCGTGATCTTAGTAATCCTAACAGAGAAAATCATCACCCACACAGGACAGACCTTTGAACTGGAGGACTACGGTGCTGCTGTAGAAAATATTCTGCTTGCAGTGACCGCTCTGGGGTACGCCACCGTTTGGCTGGATGGAATGCTAAAACTGGATGGAAAAGCAGAAAAAATCCATAGGCTGCTGAGCGTGCCGCAAGAAAAAACCGTAAGAGCCATACTGCCAATAGGAGTTCCGAGGGAGAAGGGAGCTCCCAGGGAGAAAAAGCGATGGGAGGAAAGAGTAGTATATAATAAGTATGAAAAAGGGACAGGCCAGTTTTGATTTGGGACAGGCTGAGTATATTTGGGGACGTGTTCTTTCTAGAAAGAACACGTCCCCAAATATACTTCCCCAACAAAATTCGTATCAAACATTTCCTGCAGTTTATCTAAATCTCTTGTCTTTGTCAGTGCCCACATAAGCTTTACCGCAGCGGCTTCAGTGGTCATGTCATGGCAGGGGATTACTTTGCGCTGCAGGAGGCGCTGTCCAATATCGTAGATGGACAGATCACACCGTTCGTAGGTGCATTGACTGCATACGGCCACTGCGATTCCTCTTTTATGAAGCATTTCCAGCTTGTCCAGCAGGTTTCTGTGGGCGTAGTGCAGTCCTCCGGCGCCAAATACCTCCATAACAACGCCTTTGTAGCCGAGCTGCACAATCATGTCAAAGACTTCGGGCTTTGTCCCCGGCAGAAGTTTGAGGAGAAATACGTCTTTGCAGAGGCCGGGAGTAAACTGCACCGGACGGCCGTAATCCAGACAGGAAGTGCTGGTGCGGTACACCCGCATTCCATCAGCAAAGACCTCTCCCATACAGCCAGAGTTTACGCTTTCAAAAGCATTGAATCCAAGAGTACTGATTTTGACGGCCCTGGTTCCGTTGATGATCTTACGGTTAAAGGCAACGGTAACTCCCAGAATCCCGTTTTCAATTGCGGCGACAGCGGTATAGAGATTGGTTTTGGCATCTGTCAGCGGATTGTCAATAGGTACCTGGGAGCCGGTAAATACAATACTTTTATTAAGGTTCTGCAGCATAAAGCTGACAGCGGATGCGGTGTAAGCCATGGTATCTGTACCGTGGGTAACGATGATTCCGTCATATGAGGGAAGCGCTTCGTATATCCTTCCGGCTATAAGCTGCCATTCTTCGGGCTGGATGTTAGAACTGTCCATATTCAGAATTTCTTCGTGGTGAATAGTGTGCTTATGATTCAAATCTGCAACATGAGAGAGCAGACTCTGAGAGGAAATCGCCGGTATAAGACCTCCTCCGCCTTCTTGTGAGGCGATGGTCCCTCCGGTTGTGAGTAATAAAATATTCATAATGGGGTTCCTCCGATTCTTTTCATAGTTAGAATCTCCTGATAAGAAAGGATTATGTATCCTTGTTCATAGAGCAATGCCGTATCACAGACCAAAAGGTATACGGTTGAGCATAACCTGAGAGATAGAACACGGCACTAGACATATTGTACAATAAACAAGACAGGAGCAGAATCGTCATAGTGCACAAATAGAGGGAGACAAAATTGTGTAAAACAGGTAAAATGGATAAAGGATATTGACTTTTTTGAAAATCCGTGATATATAGTATGTATAACATCCTACAAAGGATGAAAAGAGAGCGGGAAGGAGAATTATATCTTATGAAGGCAAAATTGGTGGGAATGATAATGGCAGCTTTGGCAGCGGCAGTGTCATTATCGGGTTGCCAAAGTTCCACGGAGACTGTACTGTCAGATTCTGGTGACAATGATTACCAGGAGATAGAACTGGTGATGGCGGTCAATGGAACGGACATTCAGATTGACACAAGGGTGGCAGACAAATTTTCCGAGCTGGTAGAAGAAGCTTCCGGCGGAAAAGTTACAGTGGCTGTGTACCCCAACGATCAGCTGGCCGGAGGAAACGCTACAAAGGGAGTGGAAATGATTGCCGTAGGGGGTGCGGATTTGGCAGCCTATGCCACCTGTACCATGGCAGCCCTTGACAATCAGCTTTCTATAGCAACAATCCCCTGGAGTTTTGACAGCTATCAGGAGGCCAGAGAAATTATTGATTCCACAGGCGGGGAATATTATGCAGGGATTCTGGAAAAAAAGGGAATTACATATTTAGGATCTTTCCATAATGGATTTCGGCAGCTGACAAACAGTAAAAGAGAAGTAAAAACGCCTGAGGATATTAAAGGGTTAAAGATTCGTGTTCCGGGCAGTGAGGTCTATATGGACTTCTTCCGCACACTGAAGGTAGATCCCGTGGCCATGAGCTGGAGTGAAGTATTTACCGCTATCCAGCAGGGTACTATTGACGGGCAGGAAAACGGTGTGAGCATAACAGAATCAGCCAAAATGGATGAGATTCAGCCCTATATGACACTTTGGAATTACAGCTATGAAAATGATCTGTTTGTAGCAAATACTGACATATGGAATGCGCTGGAACCAAAGACAAGAGAACTCTTACAGGAAAAGGCAACAGAAGCCTGCGAATGGGGACGCGATACCGTAGAAAAAGAAGAAAAGGAAATGGTGCAGGGCTTTATCGACGGAGGCATGAAGGTAACCGAACTGACGGCTGAGGAGTTGGCAGACTTCAAGGCGGCAGTGGAATCCTCCAGACAAAAATTCATTCAGAAATATGGGGAAGAGGCCTGCAGCGCGTTCCATATCAAGTAAACGATAGAGGGAAAGGGAGTAATCTTATGGGTATTATGAAAAGAATAGAAGAAATATTGTCTGTAATATGCCTGGGAACTATGACTGTGCTGGCCTTTGCCAATGTAGTGTCCAGATACGTATTCAGCGCATCCTTCTCATTTTCGGAGGAAATTACAACATATTTATTTGTTCTGTTGAGCCTGCTGGGCACAGCAATTGCAGCAAAAAGAAAGGCTCATCTGGGCCTGACGATTATAACAGACTTGGTAAACCCCAGAATACGTAAAATCATGGAGATTGTGGGATATGGGTTTGCAGTGGCATTTACCTTTGCTATCTTTTACTATGGCATCTTAATGGTAAAAAGCCAGATAGAGTTAGGGCAGGTGACTGCGGCAATGCAGTGGCCGGAATGGATTTTTGGTTCCTTTGTGCCATTTGGTTCCTTCTTTGTTCTGATCCGATTCGGACAGAACCTGATAGAAGCTATAAAATGGAAACCCGGTAAGGAGGTAAAAGAATAATGGTAGCAGCAGTATTATTTATAACCTTTGCGGTACTTTTATTAATCGGAGCCCCCATAGCAGTATGCCTGGGTGCCTCCAGTGTGATTTCTATGATTGTTCAGGGAGCCGGCCGGCCTTTGGAGGCGATTATGAGCAGCCTTCCCCGTCTGGTATCCTCTTCCACCAGCAAGTTTGTATTGCTTGCAATACCATTCTTCATTCTCGGCGGAAATATAATGGAGAAAGCAGGAATCTCCCAAAAACTGATTCGCCTGGCTGAGGTTTGTGTAGGCCATATCAGAGGGGGCATGGCTATGGTATGCGTCATCGTTGCCTGTTTCTTTGCGGCAATCTCAGGCTCCGGCCCTGCCACGGTTGCAGCACTGGGACTCATCATTGTGCCGGCAATGATCAAGGCCGGCTATAAACCGGCATTTGCGGCAGCACTTATGGCGGCAGCGGGAGCCATCGGCGTTATTATCCCTCCCTCCATTACCTTTGTAGTATATGGTTCTATCTCTGATACCTCTATCGGCACACTGTTTATCGCCGGTATACTTCCGGGGATTCTGATGGGGGCAGGGCTGTTAATCACAGCGCTTCTGGTAGGCAGAAAGACAAAACTGAAGACCCTTCCGAAAGCTACCGGGAAAGAACGCTGGCAGGCCTTTAAGGATGCGTTCTGGGGGCTTTTGATGCCGGTCATCATCCTGGGCGGTATCTACGGAGGAATCTTTACCCCCACAGAGGCGGCTGCAGTCTCCGCGGTATACGGGCTGTTTGTGGGAATCTTCATTTATAAGACCATAAAACTAAAAGAATTATATGCGATTTTAGTGGACTCCACGTCAACAACAGCAACCGTAATGTTCATAACAGCGGCTGCAAGCTTATTTGCATATGTTCTCACGAGAGCAAGGCTGGATGTTGCCATCAGTACAGCGCTCCAGAACGCAACAGGAGGCAATGTAATAGTATTCTTCCTGATTGTAAATATTCTTCTGCTGATTGCAGGATGTTTCCTGGACTCAACCTCGGCACTTTATATCTTCACACCATTGTTCGTACCGGTTGCCCAGGCGCTGGGCGTAGACATGGTGCATCTGGGTGTGGTTATGATTGTAAACCTGGCAATCGGACTGTTTACCCCGCCGGTAGGCGTTAACCTATATGTAGCCTGCGGCGTAGGCGATGTGAATCTGAAACAGATATCAAAAGCGGTAGTTCCCCTGCTGATAACTTCTATTATAGTGTTACTATTAATTACCTATATACCACAAATTTCATTGGCATTGGTATAGAAAGAGGAGGATTGCAATGAGAGATGTAAGCGTAAAAGAATTGGAAAAACAGTGTATTGAGCTGAAAAAAAAGGTTTTGACCATGATTTACAAAGCGCAGTCAGGCCATCCGGGAGGCTCACTGTCAGCGGCTGATTTTGTAACCGCTCTGTATTTTCGGGAGATGAACCTGGATCCCGGGAACCCCAAATGGGAGGACAGAGACAGATTTGTCCTGTCCAAGGGCCATGTTTGTCCTATCCAGTATGCGGCGCTGGCAGCACTCGGCTATTTTGACGAGAAGGAACTGGATACCCTTCGGAAAGAAGGCTCCATTCTTCAGGGTCACCCGGATATGAAGAAATGCCCCGGGATTGATATTTCTACAGGATCTCTGGGACAGGGGTTTGCCTGCGGCGTAGGCATGGCTGTGGCAGGCAAGGCGGATCAAAAAGAGTACCGTGTGTTTGTGGTAGTTGGAGACGGAGAATGCCAGGAAGGGGAAATCTGGGAGGCGGCACAGACAGCAAATAAGTATCAGCTGGATAACCTGGTGGTATTTGTGGACAATAATAACCTTCAGCTGGACGGAACTACGGACGAGGTTATGCCGAATATTAATCTTGGCAAAAAGTTTGAGGCCTTCGGCTTTGAGACACTAACCGTTGACGGGCACAATATGGAAGAAATTGTAGCTGCTTTGGATAAGGTCCGGGCTGCTAAGAACGGAAAGCCCAAATGTATCTTTGCAAATACTGTAAAAGGCCATGGCATTTCCTTTATGGAAAATCAGTGCGGCTGGCATGGTGTGGCGCCTAACGATGCGCAGTACGAGCAGGCTATGAAGGAATTAGAAGAACAGCTGAATGCTGTTTAATGGAGGGATTAAGATGAGCGAAGTAAAGAAAGCAACCAGAGATGGATTCGGAGAAGAGATCGTTGCTCTGGGAAAACAAAATAAAGACATTTATGTGGTGGATATCGATATAGGAAAATCCTGTAAGACAGGCAAATTCCGGGAGGAACTCCCAAAACAGTACTTCAATGTAGGAATTGCAGAGCAGAACGGAGCCGGCGTGGCGGCAGGCATGGCAACCTGCGGCAAAATCCCCTTTGTGGTTACCTATGCAGTCTTCGGTTCCCTGAGAATGTGCGAGATGATTCGCCAGGAGATCTGTTATCCCAAACTGAATGTAAAGATTGCATGCTCTCACGGGGGAGTGACCCCTGCCAATGACGGAGCCAGTCACCAGAGCATAGAGGATATGGGCGTACTGCGCACTATCCCCAATATGACTGTAATCATGCCGGCTGATTATTACGCAGCAAAGAAGCTGGTAAAAAAAGCGGCAGAGATGGACGGTCCATGTTATCTGAGATTTACCAGGGATGCGGTTCCCGTAATATATGACGAGAATACGGAATTTGAAATCGGAAAAGCCAATCTGATAAAAGACGGTACAGATGTTGCGATCATTGCAAATGGAGATACGGTGAACATTGCTGTAAAAGCAGCAAATGAACTGGAGACAAAGGGAATTAAAGCAAAGGTATTAGATATGCATACCATTAAGCCTCTGGATACTGAAGCAGTAATGGACTGTGTGGAAAACATAGGCAGGATTATCACGGTAGAAGACCATAATATTATGAACGGACTTGGAAGCGCAGTGTGCGAGGTTGCTTCAGAGGCCGGAAAAGGCATAGTGAAGCGTGTAGGTATTCAGGATCAGTTTGGACAGTCCGCTCCCTACGAGAGATTGCTGGAGATGAACGGAATTACGGCAGAAAATATCGTTGCTATTGCAGAGAGACTCACAAAATAATAGGTTTTAACATCCTACATATTATATAGGATAGAAAGGAAGCGTACGAAATGTTAGATTTTAACGGACAGGTAGTAATTGTTACAGGAAGTGGTTCACCCAAAGGAATCGGTAAGACCATTGCTCTCACCTTTGCCGGGCAGGGAGCAACGGTAGTAGTTGCCGACATGAACAGCGAGGGGGTTAAAGGATCTGTTGCAGACATAGAGGCAGCAGGAGGAAAGGCTTTTGGAATTACAGTAGACATCACATCCCCGGAATCAGTTCAGTCTATGGTTGACACGGTAATGGATAGATTTGGCAGGATTGATGTATTAGTAAATAATGCAGGCATCTCCCAGAAGGTTACCGTAGAGGATATGACACTGGAAGATATGAAGCGAATCTTTAACGTCAATATGTTCGGGCTGTTCTTGTGTACCCAGGCATGTATGAAGCCTATGCGGGCGGCAAAATACGGGAGAATTGTAAATCTTTCTTCCGTATCCGGAAAAAGAGGCGGAGGAGTATTCGGAGGCGCCCACTATTCTGCATCCAAAGCGGCAGTACTCGCATTCTCTAAGAATCTGTCTAGAGAAATATCAGCAGAAGGGATAACCATTAACAGTGTGTGTCCCGGATTAATCAATACAGAAATCTGGAAGTCTCTTCCTCAGGAAGCGGCAGATAAGATTATCAGTGATATCCCTATGGGGCGGCCAGGAGAAACCCAGGAAGTAGCCAATGCCATTGTCTTCCTGGCATCTAAGGAAGCGTCCTATATTACAGGAGAAGAAATAGATATCAATGGTGGTTCCCATATGGATTAATTTCTCCTAAAGGAAGAAGGGGGTGTGTACTTTTTAGCAAAGGTACATACCCCCTTCTTGATCTGCCCTAATTCCTTCTGATAAATAATTGACAAATTCAATGGATTGCTTTAAAGTAATATGTATATTATAGGATGTAGCCACATAAATCGGAAATGGAGAGTTCTAATTATGGTAGAACGGGCAAGTTATTTAAAAAGACTGAACAGCGAATCCGTGGTGCAGAGGGTTATTAACTGTCTCACCGATGCAATGCTGACAAAACAATTAAAGCCAGGAGACAAGATTCCCACAGAGATGGAGCTGTCAGAGTCATTGGGCGTGGGACGCAATTCCATACGTGAGGCAATTAAAATCCTGGTATATCTGGGGGTGCTGGAGATACGCAGAGCAGAGGGAACCTTTGTCTGCGAGGGATTTTCTGAGAGCATGATTGACCCAATGGTTTATGGAATTATCCTGGATAAGACAGACGACTACGATAACCTTATGGAGCTCAGAGAGTTAATCGAGGTAGGGGTAGTCCACCTGGCAATGCAGAAATACCAGGAGAAAGAACTGAAGGATCTTGAGAACCACTTATTTGTTCTCAAAGAAGAAATTCAAAAGGGACTGGGAAATATAGATGCTATCTTTGAAGCAGATAATCAATTCCATGATGCCGTATCTGCAATGGGATACAATCCCCTGGTCGATAAGATTAATAAGGTGGTAAGGGTATTGACCCATGGAGTGCGCCTGGATACGGTAACAAGGATGGTTAAAACCGGAAGGGGCATGGAGCTGTATGAAGCCCATGAGAAGATTTACTGTATGCTGCTGAACCGGGATGAGAACAATATTAACGAACTAATAAAAGGAACGTATTTTCAAGAGTAGCAGAGCCAATGTTTGGTATATCAATAGATCTATGGATCGCTGTAAAATGAAAGCTTTTCAGCGGTCCATTTTGTTATATATTTAACAATAAATGGATATGGAATATTTTTTTCTGCGGACACCCCCGCAGCTCTGCTGTGCGGTCTTCCGCTTACAATTGGTATAAATTCTGAAAAAATCACGAAAAGTATTTGCTGTGGACAATTAGATTTGTGTGATATATACTAAAAATACAAAATATCTATCTGTGAAAAATGAAAAAATTGATCCAGGATAAAGTGCCGGGTCAATATGAAATAATTAGATATTACGCGAAAAGAGGCGAAACTATGGGAAAAAGATATTTATCTCCAATAAATACAAAATCAATGGTGCAGATTGTAATAGACCGGATTTCAGGAGCCATTATAGATGGAGAATTGAGACCGGGGGATAAGATTCCAACAGAGCCGGAGCTTAGTGCCATGTTTAATGTGGGGAGAAATACAGTGAGAGAGGCCATTCGGATCCTTGTGGCATATGGGGTGCTGGAGATACGCCGGGCGGAAGGAACCTTTGTATGTGACGGCTTTTCTCCCCAGATTATAAATCCGGCAATCTACCAGATTATTCTGCAGAAGGAGAACAGCTATGACGAGCTGATCGATCTCCGGAAGATTATTGAAAACGGTGTTATGCAGCTGTTAATGGAAAAGAAAGTATCACAAGAGACCTGGGATAAAATCGGCCGTAAATGCGATCTCCTGGTGAGGGAACTGGAAAAAGAGACACCTGATATTGCCAGAGTTGCCGATGCGGATATTGATTTCCATGAGGAGATAGCAAAGGCCACGAATAACTCTCTGGTTTTAGTGGTGCATGATGTTATTGTGCAGCTGACGAGGGAGTCAAGGTATCATACCATAGAGCGGGTAATTGCCAAAGGAGATAAACAGTATCTGATTTACACCCACAAAAATCTGGTGGAGAAACTCCAGGGAGAAGATATCAATGCCCTGTATGCAGCAATTAATGACAGCTATTTTTATTGGAAAGATATATATCGCTGATACAGATACCGGGAGAGGGTCTGAAGCAGCCTGTAAGTGCAGGTGCTTCAGACCCTTTTATGGTACGAGGCAGTGTCTGTGGGAAGACTTGGCGGAGAAGGGATGAAACGACGAAAGATGGGCAGGAGAGTAAGAAGAAAAACAAAATATTAACCAAAAAACCGTAGGAAAAATAGTGCAAAGTGTAAAATGTGAATAAATGCATTGACATTCCCAGTTACAGATGCTATATTTACGTCATAACATCCCATGTTAGGATGAAAGGATGGAAATAGAAAAATGTAAAGGAGAAGCGTATGAAAAAAAGAGTAGTTTGTTCAATTTTATGTGCAGTCATGGCAATTGGTTTGATGTCTGGGTGCGGAAGCAGTTCTGGTGGTTCCGGGGAAACTAATGCATCAGCCGGGGGCAGCAGTGCAGAAGCTGCGGAGGGGGATTTTGATTCTGTCAGCCTGAAATTGAGCTGCAACGGAACAGATACTGCCAATGACACAAAAGCAGCAAAATTGTTTGCGGAGAAAGTGAATCAGAAATCCGGTGGGAAGATAACGGTAACCGTATATCCAAATGATCAGCTGGCAGGAGGGAATATGTCAAAGGGGCTGGAGATGCTGTGCGACGGAACCGTGGATCTGGATGTACACTCTACCAGCATTATCTCTAATCTGGACAACAGTCTCATGGTGAGTACGCTGCCCTGGCTGTTCCCGGACTATCAGGCCGCAGAGGATGCCTTTTACGGTGCAGGGGGAGAGTATATTGATTCCGTGCTGCAGAAAAAGGGAGTATACTATCTTGGCGCTGTACACAATGGGTTCAAAGCAATAACCAACAGCAAGCACCCGATAGAAAAACCTGAGGATTTGAAAGGGCTCAAAATTCGTATCCCCGGGGGAGACTTTTTTAGTGCGTTCTATGAAGCTTTCGGGGCATCTCCCCAGGCTATGTCATGGTCCGAGGTATTTACCGCGCTCCAGCAGGGCACGATTGACGGACATGACAATTCTCTGAGTACCATTAATTCAGCAAATGTACAGGAGGTCCAGAAATATATATCTATATCGAAGCATACCTATGAGGCATTTACATTCATGGCTAATGCCAAAAAATTTGACACGCTAAGCCAGGATACGCAGGCTCTGATCCGGGAATGTGTAGAGGAGGCTACAAAGGAGATGAACAAGCAGATTGCAGAAGAAGAAGCTCAGCTGGAGAAAAAGTTCGAGGAAGAAAACGGATGTGAGATTTATACATTTACAGAAGACGATATTACTGCGTTCAAGGAAGTGGTGCAGCCCCTGGTGGATGAGTATAAGGGGATATATGGTTCAGAAGCCTGTACTGCCTTCGGCGTGGAATAGACCGGCGGACATAGGGGCAAAAAAGGCTGACAATTACGTGACGTGCCTTGCACTGGCTGAAAAGGAGTAGTAAATATGAAAAAATTCATAGGAGAACTTGAAGATAATTTTTGCTCGGCGATTTTGCTGATCATGACTTTATTAACTTGCATTAATGTATTTGCCAGATACATATTTCACAGTTCCATGCCATTTGTAGAGGAACTGACCTCATTAGGATTAGTGATTATCAGTTTAACCGGTGCCGCAGTAGCTGCAAAAAGGGGGGCGCATCTGGGGTTAACGGTTTTGACAGATTTGCTCTCAAAGGAAAAACAGAAGTGGTTCACCTTGCTTGGACATTTGCTGGGGGCTGTATTTGGGGGTGTAATGCTCTTTTACGGAGTGCTGATGGCCTACCAGGAGTATACCCTGAAACAGACAACGGCAGGGATGCAGTGGCCGGAGTGGCTGTTCGGCATGTTTATCCCTATCAGCGGAGGAGTTTTGCTGATCCGCTATGTTCAGCTGTTTATACAGGTTTATAAGAGAAAGGAGAACAAAGAATAATGGTGGCTTTGATCTTATTTGGATCCTTTTTTGTACTGCTTCTGCTGAATGTTCCCATAGGGCTTTCCCTGGGTGTTTCAAGTATTCTGACGCTTCTTTATGAGAACCTGCCGGTTTCTATGGTATCCAGCAATTTATATTCCTCAACCAGTAAGTTTGTACTGCTGGCCATACCGTTTTTTATATTAGGCGGAAATATTATGGAAAAGAGCGGGATCTCCCAGAGGCTTATCGACTTCTGCAGAACTCTGGTAGGGCACAAAAAGAGCGGGATGGCTATGGTTTGTGTTATTGTGGCATGCTTCTTTGCTGCCATCTCAGGTTCCGGGCCGGCTACGGTTGCGGCTCTGGGGATGATTATTATCCCCGCAATGACAAGGGTTGGATACAATAAAGCCAGCTCTACCGCCTTGATGTCAACAGCAGGGGCTATTGGGATTATCATCCCGCCCTCCATTACATTTGTCATCTATGGCTCTATTACAGGCAACTCCGTAGGATCACTCTTTGCGTCAGGCATTGTTCCCGGCATCTTAATGGGGGTTATGCTTGTAATTGCCATGGTGTGGGTGAGCAGGAAAGAAGAGCTGAAACTGCTGCCCAAGGCAACAGGCAAAGAAAAGTGGGCGGCATTTAAAGATGCCTTTTGGGGACTACTTATGCCGGTTATTATTCTGGGGGGCATATACGGAGGGATTTTTACCCCCACAGAAGCTGCTGCGGTGTCCGCTGTCTACGGATTAATCGTGGGATTGTTTATCTATAAGTCTATCACGTTTAAAGACATTAAAAGACTTTTGGCTGACTCGGTATCACAGACAGCAGTTGTCATGTTTATTGTAGGAACTGCCAGTTTGTTCGCATGGGTTCTCACGGTTACAGGGCTTGCCGCTTCAGCTAGCAACATGCTGATTCAGGTAAGCGGAGGAAATAAATATATTTTCCTGCTGATCATCAATGTGATTCTGTTAATAGCCGGATGTTTCATAGACGCCAACTCAGCATCGTATATTTTAGTGCCTATTCTTTATCCCGTTGCCATTTCACTTGGCATCGACGGTGTACATCTGGGGTGTATCATGGTAATGAATATGGCGATAGGATTGATTACCCCTCCGGTTGGGGTAAACCTTTACGTGGGATGCGGTATTGCCAATGTTTCCCTCAAGGAGATTTCAAAAGCAGTACTGCCTTTTGTAGCCGCATCCATCATAGCGCTGCTTTTGACCACATATATTCCGGTACTGTCTATGTTTTTGCCAAAACTGCTTGGCTAACTCAGGTATATGTTAGAAACTCCAATGCAAGCTGGATAGCCCAGACTTGCATTGGAAGAAGTAAATTTTTTTTGACTTTAAACATCCCATGTTATGATGTTTAAATAATAGATAACGAGGTGAAATGTATGAAAAATATGAGTGTAGAAGCATTAAAAGAGCAGGCAAAGGAACTGCGCAAGACAGCGCTGGCTATGATTTATGAAGCACAGTCAGGCCATCCGGGTGGAGCGTTTTCTGCGGCAGACCTTATAACTGCTTTATACTACAGAGAAATGAAGCTTGATCCCCAAACCCCCAATTGGGCTGACAGAGATCGGTTTATACTGTCCAAAGGGCATGCATGCCCCATTCAGTATGCTGCGTTAGGGAGTCTTGGATATTTTGACAGAGAGGTTTTCCACACACTTCGGAAGGAAGGATCCATTCTGCAGGGGCACCCGGATATGAAAAAGTGTCCGGGCATTGATATCTCTACCGGTTCTCTGGGACAGGGGCTGTCCTGCGGCGTGGGTATGGCTCTGGCCGGTAAGAGAGATAACAAAGACTACCGGGTATTTGTAATGGTCGGGGACGGGGAACTGGATGAAGGCCAGGTATGGGAGGCGGTTATGGCCGGCAACGCGTGGAAGCTGGATAACCTAACCGTTATGATCGACAACAACAGCCTGCAGCTGGACGGAACCTGCGACCAGGTGATTCCCCATCTGGATCTGACGAAAAAGTTTGAGGCCTTTGGGTATGAGACCTACGAGATTGACGGAAACAATATGCAGGAGATAGTGGATACCCTGGATAAAATCAGGGAATCTAAAACAGGAAGACCCAAATGTATAAATGCGCATACCGTTAAGGGAAAAGGAGTGTCTTATATGGAAAATCAGTTGGGATGGCACGGAATGGCACCTAATGAGGAACAGTATAAAATTGCGGTGGATGAGCTGGAAAGGGGATTTTAAATATGGAGACAAAGAAAATTGCAACCCGGGATGGATTCGGAGAGGCTATAGCAGAGCTGGGAAAAGAGAACAAGGATATCTATGTGGTGGACATTGATATCGGAAAGTCCTGTAAGACAGGAGAGTTTGCAAAAAAGTTCCCCAGGCAGCATGTAAATGTGGGGATAGCCGAGCAGAATGGCGCCGGTGTTGCTGCAGGTCTTGCTACCACTGGAAAAATCCCCTTTGTGGTAACTTATGCAGTATTTGGCAGCCTGCGTATGGGGGAGCAGGTGCGCCAGGAGATTTGTTATCCGAATCTGAATGTGAAGGTTGCCTGTTCCCACGGAGGACTGACCCCGGCTAATGACGGAGCCAGCCACCAGAGCATTGAGGATATGGGGGTCTACCGTACCATACCCAATATGAAGGTGATCATGCCGGCTGATTACTATGCCGCCAAAGCACTGGTCAGGGAAGCAGCCAATACTTATGGCCCTATGTACCTGCGCTTTACCAGGGATGCAGTCCCTGTTATATACAGCGAGGATACAAAGTTTGAGATTGGGAAAGCTGTTCAGCTCTCTGAGGGAAAGGATATTGCTATCATTGCCAATGGGGACACGGTTTGTATTGCATTGAAGGCAAAGGATATTCTGGAAGAGAGGGGGCTGTCTGCAAGGGTGTTGGATATGCATACAATCAAGCCTCTGGATACTAACGCGGTTATGAGCTGCATAAAAGATATTGGCAGAATCATAACGGTAGAAGATCATAATATTTTAAATGGACTTGGAAGCGCTGTCTGTGAGACAGCCGCAGAAGCCGGGGGAGCCAGAGTAAAACGGGTAGGCGTACAGGACAGGTTTGGGATGTCCGCCCCCTATGAACGCCTTTTGGAGATGAACGGAATAACGGCAGAACACATTGCAGATTTGGCAATGGAAGAATGGTAGAAAGGAAATTTCAGGTATGAGGGCAGGATTCATAGAAAAGCCGGGAGCAGCTTATTTTAAAGAGGTAGAGGAACCTCAAATCGTAAATGCTACAGATGTTAAGATTCAGGTGAAGGCAGCGGGAATCTGCGGTTCAGAGGTCCATGCGTTTCATGGCAGACACCCTTTTCGTATCCCTCCGGTGGTATCCGGACATGAATTTGCCGGTATCATTGCAGAAGTGGGGAAAGGCGTGACAAAATATAAGCCCGGAGATCGGGTGACGGCAGAACCTCAGTATGGCTGCGGAGAGTGCCCAGCCTGCAGAGCGGGCAGATACAATATTTGCAGGGACAAAAAGGTATTGGGGTCCAATGGATGGAGCGGCTCCTTCGGAGAATTTGTTGTGGTTCCTGAGAAGACAATTGTGCCGCTGAAAAAGGAGGTCAGCTTTGAGCAGGGCGCATTGATTGAACCTATAGCGGTTGGCATGCATGCGGTAAGGCAGAACCGCATCTCTATCAGTGACACTGTGCTGATCATAGGGGCAGGGACAATTGGGCTGGGCATACTGTTAAGCGTGAAAGCCTGCAATCCCAGATGTATGATAATGACAGATGTGGTGGATTTTAATCTGGAGGCAGCGGGCAAGATGGGCTGCACCCATACAATCAACAGCACAAAGGAGAACCTGGAAGAAAAAATAATGGAGATTACAGAGGGTAAGGGAGTTGACATAACATTTCTGGCCTTTGGCAACGGGCCGGTGGTGGAGCAGGCTGCAAAACTTACAAAGAGAGGCGGAGTGATCTCAGAGATAGCACTTATGCAAAATAGTGAGAGAGCGCCCTATGAACTTATCCAGAGCAAAGAGATTTCCCTGATAGGGTCAAATATGTATACCTACGAGGATTACATGGTAGTGGTAGACTGCATGGCAAAGGGATTCATAGATACCAGCCAGTTTATCACACAGAGATATCCCATAGAAAAGATGCAGGAGGCTATGGATATGGCCGACAAAAGACCTGAGCCGGTGATTAAAGTTATGCTGGAGTTTTAACTGATGGAGACGAAAGGATACCCTCATGACAGGGTATCTTTTTGTCTGCGAAATTATAAAAAGTGTTATTGACAACTGAAGATAACCGTGATATATTAAGCATATAGATTAATCGTTTAACTAAGTAATTAGTATTAAAATAATAAATATTAACGAATAATATATAAAAGTTGCACAATTAAATCTATTTTTTTTATTTTATTAGTTAAACGATTAACTAACGAGGGAGGGAAGCTGTTATGAATATGAAGGAGATTGCCGAGAAGGCGGGTGTATCCGTGGCAACGGTATCCTATGTTCTGAATGGTACAGGTAATGTGAGCCAGAAAAAGCGGGAAGAAATTATGCAGATCGTCGGAGAGGAGGGGTATGTTCCCAACAGAATAGCAAAAAGCCTGAGAACAAAGAAGAGTAATACAATTGGCATCATGGTGGAGGATATCACAGCATTTCAGACTCCCAGAATTATTAATGGAATTAATGAGTATGCAGAGAGGCATGGATATACTGTTATCCTAAATGACATGGGGCTGCTGAAGCGTGTGGGAAAAGATTTTGAGTCAATCAGCCGGTATAAGGAGATAATAGAAAAAGGCTTTCAGATTTTTGAACGGGCCCAGGTGGACGGAATTATTTATGTGGCCCTCCATGACCGAGACGTGTCACAGCTTTTGAAACCGGTAGGGGTTCCTTTTGTCCTTGCCTATTGTTATGACACCGGCAAAAAAAATTATTACGTGACTTATGACAATAAGAATATAACAAAAAAAGCAGTTCAGCACTTAATCGCCAATAATCATACAGATATCGGATTAATCTGCGGGGAGGAATCGTCAAAACCAGCGCACCAGCGGTACGAGGGATTCCGGGAGGCCATGGAAGAGAATCATCTTACCATCAACAATGACTTCATTTTCCCCGGGGATTGGGAATTTGAATCCGGGAGGCTGGCTTATGAGAGGTATAAAAAACTGATGAGCAAACCAACCGCGATTTTTGCTATGAACGATTTGATGGCAGTAGGGTTTATAGACGCCGCTCTGGATGATGGGGTAAGAATTCCGGAAGATGTATCTATCATTGGATTCGATAATCAGGAGGTATGCAGGTTTACCCGCCCCAGGCTGACAACGGTGGATCTGCCTCTGGAAGCCATGGGAGATGAGGCTGGCCGGCTGCTTCTGAGTCTGATCCGCAAGGAGAAGGTTAAGGAGAAAAAGGTAGTTCTGGACTGCCGGTTTGTGGAGAAAAAGTCTGTAGCTAAAAGGTAAATAATAAACATATGTAAGCAGGAGGTATTTTATGAAAAGGAAACTGATGTGTCTGGTAATGGGAATGACAATGGCGTCCATGCTGTTTTCCGGGTGCGGGGATAAGCAGGAATCTGACGGGGGAACAGCCAAAGAACAGGCAAAAGAAGAGGGAACAGACAGTAAAGGTGAGAAGGGGACCAAGCTTGTCATAGGTGCGGAAGCCGGGGCTCCCAACATTGCTTTCTATCAGGAGCATGCAAAGGAATTCACCGAAGAAACGGGGATCGAGATAGAGTGGGTGGAGATACCTCATGATAATATGCATGAGCGTTTTGTTCAGGAAGCTATATCCGGCAGCGGGGCAATTGACATCTACGATACGGATCAGCCCTGGATATCAGAATTTGCATCCAAAGGCTATCTGGAACCTCTGGGAGACAAGCTCACTGAGGAGGATAAGAGTGACTTTTATCAGGCGGCTTTAGACGCATCCTCCTATGAAGGGGAGATTTATTCCATACCGTTTTTTGTCCATACGCCGATTGTGTATTACAGAACCGATTTATTTGAGGAAGCAGGCATTACAGAATTCCCTAAGACGTGGGAGGAGTATGCGGAAGCTGCAAAGAAGCTTACAAAGGATGATGTGTATGGAACCATCATTGAGGCAAAACAGGCAGGTGAGCCTGTGACTCATCTGGTAGACTGGTTCTATCAGGGAGGGGGCTCTATTATTGACAAGGACAATAATGTTACTGTAAATTCCCCGGAAAATATAGAAACTTTTAATTTCCTTCTGAAAATGATGTATGAGGATAAGAGCGTTATGCCGGGTTCCCTGGGCTATGATAATGCAGATGTGCACAATATGTTTATGCAGGGGAAAGTGGCTATGGTGAAAAACTGGCCGTATATGTACGCTATGGCAAAGGATCCGGAGCAGTCAGCAGTATCAGATAAATTTGCAGTGGCAGTTCAGCCTGCAGGAAAAGAGCAGGCCACAGCGGCATGGACCTGGGGATTCGGAATATCAAACAGCTCTAAAAATAAAGAGGCAGCGTGGGAGTTCATACAGTGGGCGACATCTCCCGAACAGTTGGCAGCATTGGGAATAGCAAATACTAATCCGGTGCCCAGAAACTCCTCTCTTGAGATTGTGAAAGGTGATACCTCTCTGACAGACTTTGACAAGGAAAGTATCCAGGTAATGTCAGAGGCTTTGAATTATGCGTCCAATGCAACGGAAAATCCTAATTTTCCAACCGTGCAGAATGAGCTTTCCTATACACTTTCCAATATTATGTCTCAGCAGGTCAGTGTGGAAGAGGGACTGAAAGAGGCGGAGAAAACCATCAAAGAAGCAGTTGAGTAAAACTATATGCCCACACATATAACCCCTATGTGTGGGCATTACTTTTAGAAGAGGTGAGTAGAATGAGGGCAGTATCAGCCAGAGAAAAACGGCGGAGGTTAGCGGGGTACTCGCTGATTGCTCCTGCGGTTCTTATATTAATCATTACGTTTGCAGTACCTTTGCTTTATTCTTTTATAATCAGTATCTCGGATTCTAATGCTATTGTTGCCAATAAGTTTGAACTGGTAGGGCTGAAGAATTACATATCGGTTCTTCAAAACTCCAAATTCCAGTCGGCTTTATTTCACACCTGCTTTTTTGTGATAACAACCATTTTACTGGAATTTATCATTGGATTTATTGTGGCCCTGCTGCTGTACCGGGAGACGGCCGGATCTAAGTTTTTTAAATTGATTTTTGCAGTTCCCCTGATGGTTGCCCCTGTTGTATCCGGGCTCCAGTGGAGATGGCTGTTTGCAGACCAGTATGGGATTATTAACCACCTGCTGTCAAAAATCGGCATTGAGGCACCTTTGTGGTTTACCACGGCTCAGACCTCCTGGGTAACCATTATCGTAGCTAATCTGTGGCTTGCGGCGCCTTTTGTTATCCTGGTGCTTCTGGCAGGCCTGGGCGGGCTTTCTGAGGAAATGAACGAGGCGGCGGAGATCGACGGAGCCAATAAATGGCAGGTTTTCCGCAGCATTATACTGCCTCAGCTGAAGCCTACCATTTTAATTATTTTGGTAATCCGCCTCACCGATGCCTTCCGTATCTATGACTTAATCTACATTTTAACCGGGGGAGGCCCGGGGGGAAAGACGGAGGTGCTGAGCACTTACATCTATAAACGGATTTTTACAGACTGGGACTTTGGAAGGGGATCTGCGGCCTCTTTTATTGTCATGGTAATTATCTGTCTTCTCAGCCTTCTGTGCAGTAAGCTGATGAGCGAAAAGGAGGAGTAGGGATGAAAAAGAGAAAAATCATAAACGGGACAGTGATTCTTCTTCTGTCAGTCTGTGCCATTGTTACCATATTTCCTATTCTGTGGATTCTAATCACCTCACTGAAGACGGATGTGCAGATGTTTGCCATTCCCCCGGATCTTCTGCCCAGGCCGGCCACTCTGAAACATTACCAGGAGGTTATTGTAGAAGGGAATTTTCTCAGATATCTTTGCAACAGTATCGTGGTTGCACTGGTAAGCTGCGGCATTTCTATGGCGGTGGGGATACCCGCTGCCTACGGATTCGCAAAGTTCTCCAGCCGCAGTATAAAACCGGTCTTCGGGGCTGTGACTGCCGTGCGTATGGTGCCCCAGGTGGCAATGGTAATACCATTCTTTATGATTATGAGGAATCTGAAGCTGAGCGATACCGTGGCAGGTCTTATCCTTACCTATATTCCATTTGAGCTGACCCTGATTATCTGGATGCTGAAAAATTTTTTCGCACAGATACCTAAGGAGGTAGAAGAGGCGGCTGAGCTGGACGGGCTGGGCGTCTGGGGAACGCTGATTAAGGTAGCGGTGCCTCTGTCCAAATCATCCATAGGGGTAGCAGGACTTATGGCATTTCTGTTTTCCTGGAATGAATTCATGTTTGCCCTGTCTCTTACATCAACAGCCAGGGCCCAGACATTAACCATAGGGATTGCGGGATATGTTACTTCCTTCCAGACATTCTGGGGAGCCATGTCTGCAACGGGAATACTGTTTATGATTCCGGCATTTATACTGACAATAATTTTCCAGAAGGATTTAGTAAAAGGTCTGACTGCAGGAGCAGTGAAAGGATAGAGGTATGCGAGTAAAAATAAATGAAAAAAGAACAGAGATAAGAGATGCAGAAGAAATGGTTGTGGGAGCTGTAACCAATCCGGTGATTTTTGAACTTTGGGACGGATCTCAGGAAAATTCTGTGATCCGAACGGAAGCCTCTTACCAGGAGGTGAAGTATGGGGCAGATGAGGTGACAGCATCTGCAGTCCTGGAAAACGAAGGGGCAGGAAGGATTGCGCTTACGGATCGGTACAGCCAGGACAATTACGGCATTCTGTTGGAACGGACGGTAAAGATTCAGAAAGCAGGCGGCAAAAAGGGGATCCGGCTTTTGCTGGAAATGGAGCTGTTTCCGGAGGAGGAGACAGGATTCGCAGAACTCAGATACTTTGCACCGCCGGCTATCTTTGATAAGAACGATCTGGATGAAGACGGGTATGAAGATTATTTTCATACACAGAAAACTATATTTCGGGATGACAGATTTAATTATCCTGTTTTTATGGCATATTCAGAGAAACATAAGAAGGCTGTCCGTCTGGAGCGTGCGCCCCTTCCCGCCTTTGACTCTAATCCGGACCGGGGCAGCCAGGGCAGAGATGCATTATTTTTGCAGAAGACGGACATAGGAAGCATGGGAGCAGACGGGGAGGGAGAGGGAAATGTGAAGCTTGCCGCCTGCTACCCCTTCTATGAGGGGGATGCCACCATCGGCCTTTACATTGTTAAGACAGTTCCCTTCGGTGCGTTCTGGCCGCTGGAGGAGGGAGAAAGCTTTCACGTTTCTTACCGTCTGAGCAGCTGCAGCCACAAGGATTTTCATGATGCATGCTGGTACAGCGTGAAGTCGGTCATTGACAGAGAAAAACCTGAACCAAAAGCATTGCTGGAGTCTCCGGAAGAAATTGTCCGATACCGCCTGGAGGCGCTGGATAAGTACTATGTTGAGAAAACGCACGCAGAGGATGAAAATGAGCCGGCGGGCTATGTACTGAACTGCCATCCCCAGGAGGGACGGCAGCTGGAAAACATTATTCAGTATGGATTTACCGGACAAAATATTTTGAATGCATGGAATGTACTCCGCTATGGGTACCAGACGGAGAATCCCGAATATATCAGAAAAGCGAGGAAGGTGGCAGACTTTTTTGCTGATAAAATTCATATCAGGGAATCCGGACTGTTTTACAACCTATATAATATTGATATGAAAAAAGTAAATTTCTGGTGGACCGGCTTACTTCTTCCCCTGGCGTATGCCGAGGGAGAGGAACTGGAGGAGCTGATGGGGCCTCTGTATGACTACCGCAGAGAGGTCATAGATACTCTGGTAAACCTGAAAGGTGCGTACCTCAGATGTATGAATGAGGACGTGACAGCGCTTCTTCGGCTGTATCGTCTGGAGAAGGAGCACGGTATTCTTCATGAAAACTGGCTGGAAGCCATCCAAAACTATGGGGAATTTCTTCTTACCGCACAGGAGGAAGACGGCGGCTGGTACCGGGCCTATGATCTGCAGGGAAATCCCATCACGCACCCGGAACTGTGGTTTGGAAAGAGTATCTGCGAAAAACGGTCTTCTACCGGGACCTCCATTTCATTTTTAGTGGAGATGTACCAGATGACAGGTGAGGAAAAATATCTGGCGGCGGCAGAAAAAGCAGGGGCTTTTGTAAAAGAATATATCATAGACAAGGTGAGATTCAACGGGGGCGTACATGACAGTATCTATGCAAAGGGGCAGCTGATTGACAATGAAAGTATTCTATATCCCATGTTCGGCATGCTTTCTCTGTATGAGGCTACTAAAAAGGAAGTGTATCTGGAAGGAGCAGTGAGAGCAGCTCATTATACTGCATCCTGGGTATGCCTGTGGAATGTGCCTTTGCCGGAGGACAGCACGCTCAGAAAATATGGGTTCAACAGTATAGGAATGGGAGCCTGCGATACCTGCGGCTGCGGATATGTCCACCCGTTCCAGCTCATGTGTGTGGCCGAGATTGCGCAGATTGCTGTCTATGCACAAGATTCGGAGCTTTTTGAGACAGCCCGGCTCTATTGGCTGGGGTGCAGCCAGACCGTAGCTCTTCCGGAAAATGACTGGGGCTATGCAGAATATGGGCTTCAGGAAGAGGGATATCTGGTGAGCTGGTGGGCGGTAGATGATCCTATGTTCAGCGGTGACAAAGGCTTTGGCCACAGATGGAAAGGAGAGGGCAATAAGACTTGCTTCCCATGGATCAATGCTGTGGGAGTTAAGGCCTATTGGGCTCTGCTGGATCGCTTCGGAACTACTGACTTTGAACAGATACGAAATAAACATTTCCGCTAGGAGAACAAAAATGAGACTGGAGACAATTAATCTTACAGATATAAAGATAGAAGACCGGTTCTGGTCAAAGCATATTCATTTAGTAAAGGACGTTATTCTTCCCTATCAGTGGGATATTATGAATGATAAGGTGCCCGGGGCAGAGTCCAGCCGCTGTCTGGAGAATTTTAAGATAGCGGCTGGACGGAGGCAGGGAGAATTCTACGGAGCTGTTTTTCAGGACACCGATATAGCAAAATGGATGGAGGCAGTGGGATATTCCCTGTCTTCCGGGAGGAACCAGGAGCTTGAGGCATTGGCCGACGGTGTGGTGGATCTTCTGGCAGAGGCACAGCAGCCGGATGGATATATGGATACTTACTTTATTATCAGAGAGCCGGACAAAAAGTGGAAGGATCTGTGCGAGGGGCATGAACTGTATACTGCAGGCCATATGATGGAAGCTGCCGTGGCTTACTACAACGCCACAGGAAAAAGAAAGTTCCTCGACTGTGTTCTGAAACTGGGAGATCTTATCTGTGAAACCTTCGGTCCCGGGGAGGGACAGAACCACGGATATCCCGGACACCAGGAGGTGGAAATCGGCCTGATAAAGCTGTATGAGGCTACAGGGAATCGAAAGTATCTGGACATGGCAAAATATTTTTTGGATATCCGCGGGTTAGGAGAGAACTACTTTCTGAAGGAGCAGAAGTCACCGGACTACCTGCATATTTTCCCTGAATTCGAGGACTATGATCCCAGGTATTCACAGTCCCACAAGCCGGTAAGAGAGCAGGATACTGCGGAGGGACACGCGGTGCGGGCGGTTTACATGTATTGTGCCATGGCAGATGTGGCCAGTGCTTACGGGGATGAGGCAATGCTGGAGGCCTGCAGGCGGCTGTGGGAGAATATAACGGAAAAGAGAATGTATATCACAGGGGGAATCGGCTCCTCTGGAATTCTGGAACGGTTTACCACAGACTATGATCTCCCCAACGATTATAATTATTCGGAGACCTGTGCCTCCATAGGCATGGCACTGTTCAGTCTGCGGATGGCTAATATTACCCGGGAGAGCAAATATGCGGATGTGGTAGAGCTGGAGCTGTATAATAATATCCTGGCCGGGGTCGCCCTGGACGGCAAACGTTTCTTTTATGTAAACCCACTGGAGGTGATTCCCGGGAACTGTATCCCCAGAACGTCCCGGGAGCATGTAAAGGAGCAGCGGCAAAAGTGGTTCGGGGTGGCCTGCTGTCCCCCAAACATTGCCAGGACCCTGGCCTCGCTGGGACAGTACATCTATGGAACAGATAAAGATCAGATTTATATGCATCTTTTTATATCCGGCCAGACCTGTTTTCGCATGGGAAATTCTACTGTCAGCTTAGAAGTGGAGTCAGAGCTTCCCTGGCGGGGAGAGGTCAGCACCAGCCTGACGGGGGTACCGGAATCGGGGATCTGCATCAACTTCAGGATTCCCGCCTATGCCCGGGACTATACAATATGCTCCGGGGGAAGGCAGATACCGTATGAGAACTGCAGGGGATATGCGAGCGTCCGTGTAACAGAGGATACCAAGCTTCAGATTCGCTTCTCCATAGAGCCTGTGTTTGTCCGGGCGGATGTCAAGGTGAGTTCTGACGTGGGAAAGGTAGCTGTAATGCGGGGGCCTTTGGTCTACTGCCTGGAAGAGAAAGACAATGGAAATAATCTTGCGGCACTCTTTGCAGATACGGAAAAAGGACTTTGGGAGGAACCGTCGGATGAGTTTGGAGGCATAATCGCCGTCAGATTTCAGGGGAAAAAGATGGTGAGTAGCTCCAGACATCTGTATGAAACTTATGAGCCGCAGTATGAGACCCGGGAAATACGGGCAATTCCCTATGCTTACTGGAACAATAGAGGTGTGGGTGAGATGGCTGTCTGGGTAAAAGCCATTATAAAGTAAATGAATAAAACAGGCTGCTGTAAAATGAAATTTGTTTTACAGCAGCCTGTTTTGTCACTTTTTTATTGTCGTTATCAGAATATGTGATAAAATAGAAAAGAATGTAGAATCATAGAAAATAGAAATGTGGAGGTTGGAAAATGGAACGTAGAAAAGTGATTCAGGTGGAAGAGAAGGTGCCTTTTAAGATGCTGGTGCCATTGAGTATCCAGCATATGTTTGCCATGTTCGGGGCATCTGTCTTAGTGCCCTTTATCTTTCAGATTAATCCTGCGATTGTACTTCTCATGAATGGTGTGGGAACCCTGCTGTTTATCCTTATCACGAAGGGCAAAGCGCCTGCCTATCTGGGCTCGAGTTTTGCCTTTTTGGCTCCCGCAGGTATTGTAATATCCAAGTTCGGTTATCCGTATGCCCTGGGCGGCTTTGTTGCTGTGGGTGTCTGCGGCTGTATTCTGGCATTTATCATCTATAAGTTTGGTACGGAGTGGATCGATGTAGTCCTTCCTCCTGCTGCTATGGGACCCGTGGTAGCCCTCATCGGTCTGGAGCTTTCCGCAACGGCAGCCAGCAATGCAGGGCTTCTGGAGGAAACAGTGGAACCTAAGAATGTAATTGTATTTATTGTCACTCTGGGCACTGCGGTATTGGGATCTGTACTTTTCAAAAAGTTTCTTTCTGTGATTCCTATTTTGATTGCTATTCTGGTAGGGTATGCGGCGGCACTCCTGTGCGGAATTGTGGATTTTGCGGAGGTAGCGGCCGCACCCTGGTTTGCACTGCCGAACTTTGTGATGCCGAAGTTCAATATCAGTGCTATTCTGATTATTCTTCCGGTGCTTCTGGTGACGGCCTCTGAGCATGTGGGGCATCAGATTGTCACCAGTAAGATTGTGGGCAGAGAGCTTCTGAAAGATCCCGGCCTCCACCGTTCTTTATTTGCAGATTATTTTTCTACTGCCTTGTCCGGAATGATTGGGTCTGTGCCCACTACCACATACGGGGAAAACATTGGTGTAATGGCAGTGACCAAGGTATACAGCGTATATGTCATCGGCGGTGCCGCGGTTTTGTCCATCGCTGCCTCCCTGTTTGGAAAGCTTTCCATGCTCATCAGCACCATACCGGGGCCGGTAATCGGCGGAATTTCCTTTCTGCTCTACGGCATGATCGGAGCTTCGGGAATTCGCATTCTGGTGGACTCCAGGGTAGACTACGGCAGCTCCAGGAATCTGACCCTTACGTCCGTCATATTTGTGACCGGATTATCAGGGATTGCCTTAAAAATGGGCAATATTGAGCTGACAGGCATGGTTCTTGCCTGCGTGGTGGGCATGCTGCTAAGTCTGCTTTTCTATGTATTTGATAAATTACACTTGACGAATGATCAGGAGGAAGAAGGAGAGGCATGATTCATATTGCCGGAAAGCTAAGTGAGAAAAGAAAGGAAAGGGGAATCACCCAGGAGGAGCTGGCCTCATTTATGGGGGTATCCAAAGCGTCGGTGTCAAAGTGGGAGACCGGACAGAGCTATCCGGATATTGCGATCCTCCCCCAGCTGGCCGCATATTTTAACATCAGTATTGACGAGCTTATGGGTTACGAACCCCAGCTGGAGAAAGAGGAGATCCGCAGACTGTACAGCCGCCTGGCGGCCGCATTTTCCCAGAGACCTTTTGGTGAGGTATATGAGGAGTGCCATGAAATGATACGCAAGTATTATTCCTGCTTTCCTCTGCTTCTTAACATGGCGAATCTTTTATTAAACCATTATGCCCTGGCTCCTGATCCGGAGACCGGAAAGGAAATTCTGGAGGAGATTATAAGACTGAGCATCCGTGTAAAAGAAGGCAGCAGGGATATTTTTCTCATACGTCAGGCCAATGTTTTGGAGGCAACAGGCTATCTGGAGATGGGAGAGCCTAAAAGGGCATTGGCTCTTCTGCAGGATACCGTAATGCCTATACTGGGAGAAGAAATCCTCCTTTCCTGTGCATATGAGCAGACCGGCCAGAGAGATAAGGCAGTAGAGACTCTCCAGATAGACATGTACCAGAAGGTGATAGGCCTGATAGGTGACGCACAGAAGTATCTTATGCTTCATATGCATGAGAAAGAGGCTTTTCGGGAAACGGTACAGCGGATGACTGCCGTGTCGGACTGCTTCCGTCTGGACCAGCTGCACCCTATGTCTATGGGGAACCTCTACTATGTTGCGGCTCTTGGATTTCTGTCGCAGAAGAGCAGAGAAGAGGCTTTGGATATGCTGGAGCGGTTTGCTGAGGTATGGATACAGACAGAGCTTCCGGTAAAGCTTCACGGGGATGAGTACTTTGATAAGCTGGGCGGATGGTTCAAAGAATTTGACCTGGGGGATCAGGCGCCTTTAAACGATAATGTGATTAAAAAGAGTCTTCTGGAGGCCCTGTCCCCTGCATCTGGAGTAGGGGAGCTGGCAGGGGACCCCAGATTCGAGCTGCTAGTGAGAAGAATGAAAAATAAGCTGAATTAAGGGGATGGAAGGATGAGAAGCTATACAAAAGAGGAATTGGAAAAAATTTTAAAGGAAAGAAAGCAGGGACAGGTCCTGGAACTTAGAGAGAGCAGCTTTGAAGATATGGATCTGTCGGGATGGGACCTGGGAAACATAGATTTTGGATGGAGCAATTTCAAGAATGTACGGCTGGACGGAGCAATTTTTCGGAATGCGGATCTTTCCAATACTTATTTTCCGGGCTGTTCTCTCAGAAGGGTGGATTTTACAGGAGCGGATCTTGCGGGCACTACTATGAGATTCTGTGATCTGTCGTATTCCTGCATCTGCGGAGCTAATTTATTCTCCGGAGTATTTGAGGGGGCTGTCCTTACAGGACTGGAAGCAGATGAGAACACCAGGTTTTACCAGATGCCCTGCCCCGAGTCCGGCGCCTTTGTAGCTTATAAAAAATGCTTTGACTTCAGAATCGTGCAGCTTTTGGTTCCTGCAGATGCCAGGCGGTGTTCTGCCACGAACCGGGCCTGCAGATGTGATAAGGCTAAGGTGCTGTCCATTAAAAGTGTGGATGAGACCCAGTCATTTCCGGAAGCCAGATCTTATGTAGATGAGAATTTTGTCTACCGGGTGGGGGAGGTTTCCCGGGTGGAAGACTTTAACCCTGACCGCTGGGTGGAGTCTACCACAGGGATTCACTTCTGGATGACCAGAGAAGAAGCAGTCAATTACTAGCAGGAGAGAGGGAAGAGATGAAGAAAGTCAGAAGAGAGGGTACCGTCCGTGTGGAGGATGCGGAGATTTATTTTCGTGTAGTGGGAGAGGGGAGGCCGGTGGTTCTCCTGCACGGAAATGGGGAAGACCATACTGCCTTCCGGGCCCAGATTCAGAGGTTTTGCGAAGAATATCAGCTGGTTCTGATAGACAGCAGAGGGCATGGAAAATCGTCTCTGGGCTGCCGGAGCCTTACCTTTCCCCTGATGGCCAATGATATTCTTCAGGTACTGAATTATCTGGAGATAGAAGCTCCGGTGATTCTGGGCTTCAGCGATGGGGCAAACCTGGCCCTGCAGTATGCTGTCTTGTATCCCGGGCGGCTGAGTGCACTGATAGCAGTCAGCGGAAACTGGATCCCCAGGGGAATGAAATTCTGGTTTTACCAGGGGGTAAAATGGATGCATCTCTGGTGGAGCCTGGCCGCTCATTTTCACTGGAAAGCCCGCAGTAAAAAAGAGCTGTACGGCCTGATGGCCTTTCATCCGAAGCTGACAGAGGAGGAACTTAAGGGTATACCGGTTCCTGCCCTGGTCATTGCGGCTGACAAAGATATGATTCGGGAGTCTCACACAAGAAAGCTGGCAGAACTTCTGCCGGATGCCAGGCTGAAAATTATTAAAAATGCAAATCATATGTCCATATACGGAAGACCCGAAGCCTACAACGTTGTGATTCACAGATTTTTGCGAGAGCTGGAAAAAAAAGACGACGCTTTTTGAGCATCGTCTTTCTTCTTAGAATCTATCAAACGGTTCGTCATCAATCATGTTTGGGTATGACATCCTCACTGCTTTGCGGACCTTCCAGAAATAAGGGATCTTCTGTATCAGCAGTCTGGGGTTTCTCCGGCGCGGGCGGATCCTGCTTTTCCAGCGGCCACCGTATGGTCACCTTGAACAGATCCGCGTCTGTGGTAATATGCATGGTTCCATTCTGTAAATCTACAAAGCTTTTGGCGATGGCCAGCCCCAGGCCGGAGCCTTCGGTATTTCTGGCGGAATCACCCCGCACAAATCGCTCTGTAATCTCTTCCGGATTAAAGTTTAATTCCTGGGCAGACACATTCTTCATAGTAATCACTGCCTCACCGGAGACGGCCTCCACAGTAATATAAACCCGTGAATGGCTCAGGGAATACTTTAGTATATTGATCAGCAGGTTTTCAAATACCCGGTAGGTTTTCTGACTGTCCAGAGTCAGGCTGATTTTCTCATCCGGGAGATTCCAGCGGAAGTCCAGGGTGGACTGAGAAATCTTATCGTTCAGTTCAAATGCTACCTGCTTTAGAAGATTAACGATATCCACTCTCATTAGATTCAGAGTAACATTCTTACTGGTTGCCTTGCTGATCTCGAACAAATCCTCAATCAGTGCTTTCAGCCGCAGAGATTTTTGCTCCAGGATATCAATATAGGAGCGGTGTATCTCCGGGGAAAGGTCTTCATTTTTCAATAGATTCACATAAGTTATGATGGCAGTGAGAGGAGTCTTCAGATCGTGGGATACATTCGTAATCAAATCTGTTTTCATGCGCTCGCTTTTGACTTCTTCCTCTACCGCTTTTTTAAAACCGGTCTGTATCTTCTGAATCTCTCCTTTAAACGGTTCAAAGACACCTAAATCTTCGTCTATGGTTACATCCAGATTGCCTTCTGCAATGGCATTGGTAGTAGATAATAATTTTTTATATTTCGTTTTTAAATCATTAAAGTATTTCTGCAGGACAAAGAACAGTACAATGGAATAGAGGATCAGAGCCCCGATTCCGAAGAACCAGAAACTGCAGATGAGAGCCAGTATAATGAAGTTAATTCCCACTATTTTCAAAATGGTACGGTTTAATTTATCCTGAAAATCCAAATGGTCAAATGAGTGATACACTTTGACACACCCCCGTTTGATCCATGCGAAGAAACGGTAGATTAATGTTCTTTCTCTGAAGTACCGCCGCAGTCCAAGGGTAAATATATTTCTGAGGCAGGACACAATCCAATATACCAGGGCAAAGATCAGGCACCACCATAAGAGGTTCCAGGCAATGGATAAGCTTTCAATTACGTACGGGTTTTTGAGGCCGGCCTGTTTTAATGTCTTTGTTACAATTCCTTCATTGGTGATCACCACCAGATGAACAATGGCACTGACAATAAGGCCAAGAGGAACAAAGCCCAAAAGTGCTGCCTCCATGGGTGCCCGGAAAATTTTTTCGTTTCCTGTCCCCAGGGGACGGATAAACGGGAGGAGCAGAGCGGCGATCCCTACCAGGGCCACAAGGAATAGTAATGTCTGGTAAACAACTCCTGAATCAATGTACCCATGATACCTGCTTTCCAGATCCAGACTTAAATAAGCATTGGCGTTTTCCCTTGTCATACCATAGATAAATGTACGGTTTTGAGGAAACTGGAAGGAATAGCTGGCAGAGAGACTGGTGGATCCGTAATAGCTTTCATAGTAATAGTCATCCACAGGATCCTTTCGCCCCAGGGATTCCAGAAGATTAGAGAGCTCTTTGGAATTATTCCCAAAGGTATTGAGAACAGTTAAATTTCCTCCCTGATCGTACTGCATAGCGACACCCCAGAGATATTTTTGATCTTTATCCCTGGTAAGGGACTCCAGAAGACTTCCTGTTACATTTTGATCCAGAATTTGGTCGTTTTCATCCAAGACCTGATACTCCAGATTTCCCCTTACATTGTCGAAGGAGGACTGCCAGGACCGGTATTCCTGAAGAATATTGTTTTTGAAATCTGTCAGTGCCGATGCATAAGCATCCTGTTCGTCCCAGGCTTCTTCCATGCCCTCAGAGACGGAGGCAGTTTCAGCATCCTTTAAATCAGGAAAGAATATCTGATTGGGCAAAATGGTTCGCCCTTCTTTTCTCTGTGCTTCTTCTGTATATAATACGTAATTGCCGTATATTATCTGACGTAAAAATTGTGCATCGGTGTAAAAATTTTCTTTGTATGCAGAGGATTCCCGATCCAGAAATGGATATAGGCGTACCATCCCAACGGAAGGCAGCAATATAACCAATAGTATAATCAGGACTGCAAGCTTATGGCTGTTTTTCGATTTTGTATCCAACTCCCCACACCACCTTTAAATATTTTGGATCTTTTGGATTGATTTCTATTTTTTCACGGATATTCCTTACATGGACCATGATGGTATCCGTGTTGACAGCGCGCTCATTCCATACGCGCTCATATATTTCCTCGGCAGAGAAGACTCTTCCGGGATTTTTCATCAAAAGCAGGAGAATCTTATATTCCATGGGTGTCAGCTTTACCGGCTTTCCGTCAACAGTCACCTCCACCGTGTCCTCATTGATTTCCAGGCCGCCGATTACATGAACATTTTCTTTTTGTTCCAGTTTATTCAGAAACATTTTGTAACGGCGGAGCTGGGAATTGACCCTGGCTAAAAGTTCCATAGGAGTAAAAGGTTTTGTCACGTAGTCATCGGCGCCGATATTCAGTCCCATGATTTTGTCCATCTCCTCCGACTTGGCAGAGAGCATAATTACCGGAAAGTCGTAATCTTTGCGAAGCTGCATGGTCATAGTGATGCCGTCCATCCGGGGCATCATAATGTCCACAATGGCCAGATGAATGACTTCTCTGTTTATGATCTCCAGGCCTTCCACTCCATCTGCCGCCTGGTATACTTCGTATCCCTGGCTTCTTAAATATATCTCGACACCTTCCCGAATCTCTTTATCATCCTCTACAATTAAAACATGATTAGCTTCCATAATGTATGCTCCTTTGTTTTTCTTTCCATTATACTATATTTTCCCGCAGGGATACATGGAATTTAATTGCAGCACGATTTTGCCTCCTGTCTTTTGGGTATGGGATTAGTATAGGGTATGATTCTAAATTTACTCACGTGGAAAAACTAAAGAATTTCTAAAGAATTTCAAAAAGAGAGGAAAAGATGACTTTGGCGCATAAAAAAGCTGCCGTCATACAAACTCTTATGACAGCAGCAGTGCTTATTCCTTTTTCATTTTTTTGATTGTGTCCATGGCTTCCTCATCAGGCAAAATTTCTCCAAAGTTCCACGGAACACTTTCCCCCACGGATTTAATGGCTACATAGAGAGCAAACTCCTCAACTTTTTCTGTGACAAATGATTTAAAATTATGTAACGTATGCATTTTCTTATGTCTCCTTTTTTACTAAAATTCTCTATCCCCCAGAAACAGAGTTGGCTTTTCTGCCGAATAGCTTTCTGTAAGGAAGAATGGTAAGAGATTCCCAGATACACGGAATCATAATCAGTCCCTTCACAGAATCTGCAGAACTTATCAGAGCTATGATGCCCCAGAAGCTCATAACTATAAGTGCATTTCTCTTCATTTTCTTTCGTATGGATATTTTAGAAATTGGATTGTTCTTGGTATCACAGGGTGCTGACCAATATAACAGAACCAGAACAAAGAAGACGGACAGAATCAGGAATACAGAGTTCCACCTCAGAAACTTACTTACAACAGCGGAGATACCACAAAGTGCGATCATCATGAATGTACAACCTGCACTCGTCCTCATGTGGTATCCCCCTGCTTGGGAGCGCATGCTCCAAAACACTGCCAGTGCAAGCAGTACTTCCTGTCCCAAACCTACTGCTGATGCACAGCCGAGTATAAGGATAAATTTGATGAGAGTATCTATAATTAATTCCAGCCCATATGCCACAACCTTAACACTGTCCCCTCTGACAGCCTTGTCCCTCTGGCTGACGGCAACTTGTCCCGCGAGCTGGCGGCTTAAAGTTTTTATATTCATCCACTCACTATTTCCTTTGCAGCCATTAATTGACAAATACTCCTTTATCCATTACTCTCTAATGAGATACTATCATATATTATTCTAATTTTGCAGTTTTATGCATAAAAAGCGTAATTATTACCCTGAACGTTTCGTATTTAATGTTAGAAGGAAAAACATGGCATCTACATCTGACTTGAGAAGGAGAGTTATTATGAACGTAAACATTTTGACTAACGCCGTATTGTCTATGGCCACTTTGATTTTAGTTTGCACCAACCCGCTTCCCGGAAAACCCCGGCTGCTTCACAGGGGAATCCTTTTTGCAGTGCTGTTCTTTATGTCTATCCTGGTATTTCCCCGTATCGGACAGGCTGGGACTATTGTTTCTCTGTCCATTATTTTTATATTCCTAATGATAACGCAGAAGGGGCACAGGCTGCTGGCTTGTATCTGCTCCCTTTGCGGTTATATTATTTCTATTATGATAAATTATATCCTTCTGATCGGCGCCGATAGGCTGCTTGGCCTGGAGGTGAGTGCACTGGCCACCACGTATCTACTGCCGTTTTCTCTGCTATTTATGGCAGTGAGCGGCATTGCCACCTGGCTGCTGGGGTACTTTCTGCGAAATAAGATTAAGATACAGGACATACAGTTTAACCGACTGAATATTCTTGCTATATGTCTGAATCTAGCCATATGTGTGGTACTGTTTGTGTTTAATATCATCTATGGGGACAGACTCGGATATCCGGCCGAGGTGGTTTCATTTAACGGTATATTATTTATTGCCTATTTCGTGCTTTCCTCAGTGTTGTTTTCGTTTTCTATTTTCAGCATAAAAAAGGAGGAGGCTGCCAAACATAAGCTGGAACGCTTAGAGGCGCTGGAAGGATATACACAGAATCTGGAGAGTCTGTACAACCAGATGCGGGCGTTTAAACATGACTATACGAATATTCTTACGACTATGAGCTGTTTTTTAGAGGAAAAGGATTATGAAGGGCTGCATACATATTTTAATGAACGAATCCTGCCAACCGGGCAGGAGCTGGGACAGAAATCATATTCGGTAGGGATCTTGTCTAATATGGGGATTCTGGAACTTAAAAGCCTTCTATATACAAAGGTAATTCAGGCCATTACCCAAGAACTCTCCCTGTCTGTGGATATTCCTTACAAAGTGGAACGGGTATCCATGGATATGATAGACCTCACCCGTATTCTTGGAATTTTTCTGGACAATGCCCTGGAGGCGGCCGCCATCTCAGATAAGCGGGAACTGTACATTGGAATTCTGCAGGAGGAAGACAGGTGTATCTTTCTGATTAAGAATTCCTGTGACACGGAGAATCTGTCCATGGGCCGCCTGGGCACACCGGGATACAGCACAAAGGGTGAGAACAGAGGAATCGGCCTTTCCAATGTAAACAAGCTTTTGGAGAAATACCCTTCGGCGCTTCTGAATACAGAGTACAAGGAACACATATTCAGCCAGAAACTGGAAATACCGTGCGAAAGATAAAGGAGTGATTTATATGCTGCCCATCTACCTCTGTGAAGATGAACCGGTGCTTCTTCTGAATTACCAGACGGTTATTAAAAACTACTTATTATTTCATGAAAACCTGGAAATGGAGCTGGTGCTTGCATCCCCGGATCCCAATGAGCTTCTAAAACAGGTGACAGCAAAGCCCCAGACAGCCGTTTATTTTTTAGATATCGAGCTGCATTCAGATATCAATGGTCTGGATCTGGCGAAAAAGATAAGAGAGGTGGATCCCCAGGGATATATCATTTTTATCACCTCACATTCGGAACTCAGCTTAATGGCTTTAACCTATCAGGTAACAGCCACGGATTTTATCCTGAAGGATAACCCTCTTCAGCTGAAGGAGAGGCTGGTGCAATGCCTGGAATTGGTACACAGCCGTCACACGCAGAGGCTGGAAACATCCAGAAAAGTCCTTACTGTAAAGATATCCAGCAGAATATTCTCGGTTCCGTTTCATGAAATCATATTTGTAGAAACGCTTTCAGGATCCCACAAAGTGAGGATACATACCTGTAGTACGATCTATGAAACCTATCAAAAACTGAATGAGCTGGAGACATCTATGGACGACCGATTTTTCCGCTGTCATAAGGCCTATCTGATAAATAGAGAATATATCCGGAAGGTAGATAAGAAAGCCCGGATGATCTCTATGGAGGACGGAAGCGTCTGCCCGGTTTCTGCGAGGCAGATAAGAAAACTTTCCGAACTTTTAGGAGTCTGATAGCTCAAAAAGGGGCTGTGAAAAAATGGAGTTGCTCTAACTCCATTTTTTCAGCCCCTCTTTATTTTGTGGAAAGCGTAAGAAAAAAGCAGTAAAAAGCGCATAATCCCCCTTACCCCAACAAACGTGCGCTCTTTCTTCTTTAAGCCACTTCCCGGAGTCTCATCTGCTTATTATAGATTTTATAGAGATTATGGCCGATAGAAACAAGAAATATCTCTACTCTTACCGAATCCAGTCCTCTTCTTACAATTCGCTTATACCTTCGGTCGTATTTGATGATTCCAAATGTCCCTTCTGCCTGGATGGAGCGGTTCATGCGGAGCAACGCCCCATGGATACTCTGAAGATTATCCAATACCTCCTGATGCATGGCGCTTAATTCCGCATTAATCCGCACTGTCCTGTTCTTTTCTGTTCTCTTGCATTTTTCTGCATAGGGGCAGCCACTGCAGTCCTCGCAGGTATAGTACTCTTCCTGCCTGCCGTATTGGTTCCCTTTCACTGGTTTTCGGTATGCAAAGTGGAACTTCCTCCCGTTTGGACAGATTAGGTTCCCTTCCGGGTCTGTCTTAAAATTCACTGCACGCAACGGGTCTTCATGGTACTTTTCGTCTGTTGTCTCTTTCTTATACATGGGGAATTTCATGAACTTTTCCATCCTATGGTCCTGGCAGAACAGATAGTTATTAAAGGATCCATACCCTGCATCCGCTACCGGATATTTCGGGTAGAAACCGTATAACTCATGGAACTTTTCCATCAGTGGCACAAAGCAGTCCATGTCGGACCGGTACTGCATGACATCTACCACCGCAATGTACTCGTCAGCCACTCCGATCTGTATGTTGTATGCAGGAAGGAGCTGGTCATTTCCCATATAGTCCTTTTTCATCCGCATGAAGGTCGCGCCATGGTCCGTCTTCGCATAGCTGTTCCGGTCAGGCTCGCATATCCGGATCTTTTCCACGTATTCCGAAAGCTTTCCGATATATTCCTTTAAACGTTCGTAGTAACGCTGCTCCTGGCTCTTCCGATGTCCCCGGCCGTATACAAATGTGTCCTCGTCGATATGGCAGAAGAATTCATACCTGGACAAAATGACCTCCAGGCTGTCCGGGGTGTATTCTACATTGGTTTCAATTTTCAGCCCTGTGTATGCCAGCGTTTCGTTCATTTCTGTAAGCAGTGTGGTAATCTTGCCGAACAGACGGTATCTCGATTTTTCCGTGGCTTTTTTCCATACCCAGGTATACTTGTTTGCATTTGCCTCGAATTTTGAGCCATCTATATACAGATGCTGCAAATCGATTCCCTCCGCTGTCTGGATATAGGACATGACTGCCTTAAAAATATCCTGGGCAGATTCCTTGATCTCTTCATTGATAAAATAACTGAAGGCACGGTAACTGGGAGTTTCATGATCCATCAGGTACATGTAACGGATGTTGACTTTGCATCGGTCTTCTAATTCCCGAAGGGAAGCGTATCCAGTGTCCATAAAGCCGAACAGGACTGTCTTTAGCATGTTGACCCGATTATATCCGGGCCGGCCCAGTTTATGTGAGGGCTCTGGCCTAAGATATCTTTCTATTCCAATCTCCTCCATGATTCTGTCAAATGCTAATACTGGATCACAGAGATCCAGACAATCCGAAAAAAACAGTGGCAGCCTTCCCTGTTTTGCGGTATAATATTTCTCGGTATTATTGTTCATAGTAGATTAATTTTACCACAAAAAGAAGAACGCCTCCAGGTTTGTATACCTGAAAGCGTTCTTTTTTTACGGGACTTTTTTCACAGCCCCTTTTTGGCTCAGCGGAAGAATTTTATGATTTTGTCCATGCGGGACGTCATGCTTCCAAGCAGCGCATCCGCAATCACTAGTGCTGCCATGGACTCCACAACTACAACAGCTCTGGGAACAATAACGGGATCATGGCGTCCTTTTATTGTTATTTCTATGTTTTCGCCATCTCTGTTCACCGTTTGCTGAGGGGCTGCGATTGAGGGAGTCGGTTTTATGGCGGCTCGAAGGATAATGTCTGTATTGCAGCCGTCGCTGATACCTCCGGTGATTCCCCCTGCGTGATTGCTCAGCTTTCTCACACTGCCTTTTGTATCGCAGGCGTAGGGGTCATTATTGGTAAGACCCGTGGCCTCGGCTGCCTGGAGGCCGTCACCGATTTCTACTGCTTTGACAGCTCCGATGGAGAATATGGCTTTGCCCAGATTGGCATCCAGTTTTTCAAAAGCCGGCTCCCCAAGTCCGCCCGGTACATTCTTGATAATACATTCGATCATGCCTCCCGAAGAATTGTGATCTTTCATACAGGTTTTCAGATATTCCTCAGCCTTTAGGGCAGCGGCTTTATCAGGCATATAGAAGGGGTTTTCCCAAATTGCTGTTTCGTCAAATTGGCCTTTGTCAATAGCCACCGGACCGATAGACAGGGTATAGGTGGAGAGGGTAATCCCCAGCTGTTCCAAAATTTTTGACGCAATGGCACCTGCAGCTACTCTGCCTATGGTCTCCCTTCCTGAAGAGCGTCCTCCCCCCCGGTAATCCCGGAACCCGTATTTCTGATCATAATTATAATCTGCGTGGCCGGGGCGGTAGTAGCCCGCGATCTCACTGTAATCCCGGGAGCGCTGATCTTTATTGCGAATCATCATGGAAATAGGAGTTCCGGTTGTTTTCCCTTCGAATACTCCGGACAGGATCTCTGCCGCATCCTCTTCCCTGCGCGGGGTTGCGTATCGGGACTGGCCGGGTTTTCTCCGATTCAGATAACGCTGCACATCCTCCTCTGACAGGGGAAGGCCGGCCGGGCATCCGTCTACGACTACGCCCAGTCCTGCACCATGAGATTCTCCCCAGGTACTTATCTTTAATATATTGCCAAATGTAGATCCATACATAATAAATTCCTCCTGATTTTGATTCTGCAATACATGCACCGGACTGCCGGTATCTTATGTCTTTCTGTTCCATAATACCATAAAAAATACTTTTCTGTGAACGGAGGAAATAATTTTCTTCTTAAAATTTGCAATATTACTTTACCTGACGTAGTAATTGTGGTATGATTACTACGTCAGAAGTACTACGACAGCCGTAGTATAGAATTATAAGGGCAGGAGGCATGAAGATGATTAGCAGTGACGTCATACGGGGATACAACGACACTATGATTCTATATCTTCTGTTAGACGGAGATTCCTACGGATATGAGATATCCAGAAATATCCGGGAGATTACAGGCGGGCGGTACATTATGAAGGAAACTACATTATACTCAGCGTTTACCCGATTAGAGAAACATGGGTTTATCACTTCTTATTATGGGAATGCCACCCAGGGGAAAAGGCGTACGTATTACAGCGTAACAGACGCGGGCAGGACATATTACCGCAGCAAGTGTGAAGAGTGGGAGCTGACAAAGGACGTGGTCAATCATTTTATCAGGAGGGATGTATAGATGGAGACAATAAAAAATTATCTGGACACTATGTTTCAGAGTCTGCCGGACTCTCCCGAGGTCCGCAGAGTGAAAGAAGATCTGCTGGCCAGTATGGAGGATAAATATCAGGAGTTAAAAGAAGAGGGTGCCTCTGAAAATGAGGCAGTGGGGAGGGTAATCTCAGAGTTTGGCAATATTGATGAGCTGTTTAGCGAACTCGGCCTTTCCCCGGAGGGCACAGAGGAAGAGCCTGCAGAGGAGAGTATTCTTTTATCTCTGGAGGAAACCCGGATGTACATTCATGACGCCCACAGAGAGGGGAGGCACGTAGCTTTTGGGGTAACGCTCATTCTTTTCGGGGCCTCAGTGCTTATATTTTTAGCGCAGCTTTTTGAGATCCGTATTCTGGGTATGGGAGTTCCGAAACCGGTCAGGGAATATATGCCGGTCCTGTCTTTTTTCATTTTCCTTGTGCCTGCCGTAGGACTTTTTGTAAACAGCGGTATGAAGATGGACGCTTATAAATTCATTGATCAGGGAGAATTCTCTCTGGGAAAAACTACAAGGCAGATTCTCGGCCGGGAGGCCCTGGAGATAAAAGATGCCAATCGGATTTATATTGTATTCGGTGTCCTGCTGTGTGTGATATCCCCTGTAATCTTATTCGTGGCAGGGATGTTCGGGGACACGGCGGCAGGGTACAGTATCTGTGTCATGCTCATCGTAATCGCGGCAGGAGTCAATCTCCTCATCCTGGCTGGAACCAGGGAGGATGCATACAAAAAGCTGCTGCAAATGGATAATTACGCGCAGACCCATAAAAGGGAAAACCGAATCATCGGTGCAGTAGCTTCTGTGGTTTGGCCCCTGACTGCAGCAGCCTTCCTGATTGCAGGATTTTGCTTTGGCATGTGGAAAACGGCGTGGATTCTGTTTCCCGTGGTGGGAATCCTTTTCGGCGCATTTTCAGCAGCCTGCCAGGCAGCGGCGGGGAAAAAAGAATGAGGCCCGAGCTTATCTATCTGGCCGGAATCAATATCCTGACATTTATTGTCTTCGGAGTGGATAAATATAAGGCCAGACATCACAGATACCGGATCCCGGAGCACACGCTTATGTTTCTGACCGCGATCGGCGGAGGCGCGGGAGCCCTGGCAGGAATGCAGGTATTCCGCCATAAGACGAAACATCTGAAATTCCGACTGGGCGTTCCGGTAATACTGGCCGCAGAGGCAGCGGTTCTGCTTTGGTACTTTGCCAGGTAGTATAAGGTTCAGGCTGCTCTACGCCTCCCACCGCCCAGAGGCTCCGCAGGGCAGTACCAGGCCGCTGGAGGAAACCGGAAGTCCCACTTCCTGGGAATCCACCCGGCCCCGGAACTTTTTGAGCTCTGTAGCCAGCATATAAGTCAGGACAGCAGGGGCAAGTCCTGTCGTATAAGAGTTAACCAGGAAGAACAGAGGTGTATCACTTAACAGCTTTGTACAGAGCTGAATCAAAGGATAGATCGCCTCTTCAATTTTCCAGATCTCACCTTTGGGTCCCCTTCCGTAGGAAGGCGGATCCATAATGATTGCGTCATACTGTCTTCCCCTGCGGATTTCTCTTTCCACGAACTTGACGCAGTCATCCACGATCCACCGGATAGGTGCGTCCTTCAGCCCTGAGGCAGCGGCATTTTCCTTGGCCCAGGTGACCATTCCTTTGGAGGCATCTACATGTGTTACCTGAGCCCCTGCGGCAGCCGCCGCTATGGTGGCCCCGCCGGTATAGGCAAACAAGTTCAGAACCCGGACCGGACGTCCGGCTTTTTTTATTTTACTGCTGAACCAGTCCCAGTTGACGGCCTGCTCCGGAAAGAGTCCGGTGTGCTTAAAGCTGAAGGGCTTCAGGTGAAATGTCAGATCCCTGTAATGGATTGCCCATTGATCCGGCAGATCAAAGAATTCCCATTCCCCTCCGCCGCTTTTGCTTCTGTGATAGTGGGCGTTCCTCTTATTCCAGCCTTTATGCGTTCTGGGGGTATCCCAGATAACCTGAGGATCCGGGCGGACCAGAAGGTACTTTCCCCACCGTTCCAGCTTCTCCCCCTTTGAAGTATCTATGATCTCATAATCTTTCCAACCGTCTGCTATCCACATGATAATTTACCTTTCTTTTTTTCATCAATCTGTTTTTTCAAATTATATCATACCTATTCTATATTTGAAAAGGCAAGCATACATTATCCTAGAATGGCCGGGCCTTGAAGGAAGAGGCCGGCCACTTTAACCGGAGGTGCCAGAATGTTTGAGATACAGGATGTGAATGAACTGGAAGAGAGATTCCGTACAGACAGCAGGAGAGGACTGCCGAAGGAGGAAGCCCGCAGCCGCTTAAAGGAGTATGGGGAAAATGTACTGAAAAAGGAGAAGGGGCAGACTGTGTGGGGCATGATTCTGGAGCAGCTGAATGAACCCATGATCTTTATCTTATTTATGGCGGCAGCTATTTCAATGCTTTTGAGAGAATACAGTGATACCATCATTATATTTGTTGTAATAGCCATGAATACCGCTGTAGGGGTCATACAGGAGGGGAAGGCCAGAAAAGCCATGGAAGCCCTGAAGAAGCTGGCGGCCCCGGTGGCCCTTGTAAAGAGGGACAATGAATACCAGGAGATTCCCGCCTCCCAGGTAGTACCGGGAGACCTGGTAAAGATAGAAGCAGGACGCCAGGTGCCTGCTGATGTTCGGATAACTAGTGTCAGAGGGCTGGCGATTAATGAGTCCGCCCTTACAGGGGAGTCGATGCCGGTGGAAAAAACGGACCAGCCTATGTCCGCCCAGGCTCCTATGGCTGACAGGAAGAACATGGCATATATGACCACTGAGGCTATGAAAGGCCAGGGTGAGGGGATTGTAGTAGCTACGGGCATGGAGACTGAGCTGGGGAAAATCGCCGGTCTGATTAACGAAACTACAGGAGAGCTAACTCCTCTTCAGAAACGGCTGGGAGATCTGGGAAAAATACTCAGCGTAGTGGCAGTGGCTCTCTGCGTGGGTCTTTTTGTGATAGGGGTAGTACAGCACCGGAATATTCTGCAGATGCTGCTCCTTGCCATTTCCCTTGCCGTGGCAGCTATACCGGAGGGACTCCCCGCAGTGGTAACCATAGTTCTGGCACTGGGGGTTGCCCGTATGGTAAAGGTGAATACCATTATCCGGAAGCTGCCCGCAGTGGAAACCCTTGGAGCTGTAGGAGTGGTGTGCTCCGATAAAACCGGAACTTTAACGGAAAATAAGATGAAGGTGGTTACTGTTTACTGCAACGGTGAAATCATGCCGGCAGAGAAATTGAACCCTCAGCTTCACGAGAGGTTTCTGGAAGGATATCTCTTATGCAATGACAGCCAGCTTGGGGAACAGGAGATAGGAGATCCCACAGAGCTGGCACTGCTCCATATGGGAAAAGAGAGGGGAGTAAAGAAAGAGGTTCTGGAAAAGCAAAAACCCAGAATCGGGGAACTTCCCTTTGATTCGCAGAAGAAATACATGGTAACTGTCCACAGGGACGGAAAATATAATACTGCATACGTGAAGGGAGCCGGGGATTACATCCTGGAGCAGTGCACCGGAATACTGGTGAGGGGTAAGATTCTGCCTATGACCCAGGTACAGAGAATGAAGATCCGCCAGGCAATGGAAAGTATGGCGAGAGATGCCTTACGGGTTCTGGCTTTAGCTATGAAGGAACGGGCCGGGGAGGTTACAGATGAAGGACTGATGAAGGGACTGGTCTTTATCGGACTTACAGGGATGATGGATCCTCCCAGGGAAGCAGTCAGGAATTCGGTATCGATCCTCCACCGGGCCGGCGTTAAGGTGGCCATGATAACCGGCGATCACAAGGATACGGCCTATGCCATAGCCAATAAAATCGGTATCGCTGATGCCAGGGAACAGTGCATCAGCGGAGATGAACTGGAGCGCATGACGGACGAGAGACTGGAGGAAGTCATTCCAAGGCTCAGAGTATTCGCCCGTGTAACACCGGAACACAAAGTCAGAATTGTCAGAGGATTTAAAAAGAACGGACAGATCGTGGCAATGACAGGGGACGGGGTGAATGATGCCCCCTCGCTCCAGGCCGCGGACATTGGAATCGCCATGGGCAAATCCGGTACAGATGTGGCCAAGAACGCTGCGGATATGATTCTTACAGACGATAATTTTTCCACTATCGAAAAGGCTATGGAGGAAGGGCGCAGTATATATGTAAACATTAAAAAATCCATTCTGTTTCTCCTGTCCTCTAACTTCGGGGAGATTATCACCATGTTTGCGGCTGTGCTGCTGGCTCTGCCCACGCCTCTTAAGGCCAGTCATATTCTGTGGGTAAATCTGATCACAGATTCTCTGCCCGCACTGGCGCTGGGAGTTGACAAAAATAATAGAAAAACGCTCATGAACCATCCGCCCCGGGATCCGGGGGAAAGCCTGTTTGCCCACGGGGGCTGGTTTTTGACTGTATTTTACGGAATGGTAATCGCCGGGATTACGCTGTATGCTTTCCACAAAGGCGGGCAGACCTATGCATTTACCGTGCTGGGTGTTTCCCAGCTTTTCCATGCCATTGGGATGAGAGATACGGAGCGCTCCATCTTCCGGATGAATCACCTGGAGAATCCTTTCATGATATTTGCATTCTTTGCTGGTTTGGGCCTTCAGTTTATGGTGACAGAGATTCCTTATTTTGTTCAGGCCTTCCAGACCGTGAAACTGGATATGAGCACCTGGCTCTGGCTTCTGGCAGTATCGGCAATCCCTTTAGTTTTCCATGAGCTCCGTCTTCTATTTATAAAGAAGGAAAAGTGAGATGAGGGATAGACGAACGTACGAAATGAAGGAAATAATATATGATAATGCATAGAAAAACGAAAAAACAGGAAATGAACCAGTTAAAAATGCCAAAAAATGCAAGTTGGTATTGACAATTAGTCAAAACTCATACTACAATAGCAATTATGAGAATTTGTTGGAGAACGCTAGGAGGAAATTGAGGATGGTACCATATGGTGAATTGAGCAGGGAACAGCTGCTGCGTATGAAGGAAGAGCTGGAAAAACAGTATGAGGATGTGAAGGGTAAAGGACTGAAGCTGGATATGTCCAGAGGGAAACCGGCAGCAGCACAGCTGGATTTGGCCATGGGAATGATGGATGTACTGAACAGTTCTGCAGATTTGAAGTGCGAGGCAGGAATTGACTGCAGAAACTATGGTGTTCTGGACGGAATTCCTGAGGCGAAGCGGCTTTTAGGCGCAATGTCTGAGGTAGATCCTGACAGTATTATTATCTATGGAAATTCCAGTCTTAATGTAATGTTTGATACAGTAGCCAGATCCATGACCCACGGGGTGTGCGGAAGCACTCCATGGTGTAAACTGGATAACGTTAAGTTCCTTTGTCCTGTACCAGGATATGACAGACATTTTGCTGTTACAGAATACTTCGGAATCGAGATGATCAATGTTCCGATGCTTTCCACAGGCCCTGATATGGACCTGGTGGAAAAACTGGTAAGTGAGGATGCGTCCATCAAGGGAATCTGGTGCGTGCCGAAATATTCCAACCCCCAGGGAATCACCTATTCCGATGAAACGGTCAGAAGATTTGCCAGATTGAAGCCTGCGGCAAAGGACTTCAGAATCTACTGGGACAATGCCTACAGCATTCACCACCTCTATGAAGACGATCAGGATTTTCTTATTGAAATTCTGGGAGAGTGCGCCAAAGCCGGCAATCCCGATCTTGTATATAAATTTACTTCAACGTCTAAAGTAAGCTTTCCCGGTTCGGGGATCGCGGCAGTTGCAGCATCACCTGCCAATCTGGAGGACTTTAAGCGGCATATGCAGTTCCAGACCATTGGCCATGATAAATTAAACGAACTGCGTCATGTGAGATTCTTCAAAGACTTAGACGGTTTGACCGCCCACATGAAAAAGCATGCGGATATAATGAGACCAAAGTTTGAGGCAGTGATAAATGTCCTGGAAAAAGAACTCCAGGGCACCGGGATTGGAAGCTGGATCGCGCCTAAGGGGGGATATTTTATCTCTTTTGATGCGATGGAGGGCTGTGCAAAAGCGATTGTTGCAAAGGCAAAGGAGGCAGGATTAGTAATGACCGGAGCGGGTGCGACCTTCCCTTACGGGAAAGATCCCAAGGACAGCAACATCCGTATTGCTCCTTCCTACCCCACGCCAGAGGAACTTGCAGTAGCGGCCGATATCTTTGTGCTCAGCGTGAAGCTGGTAAGTATCGATAAAATATTGGAAAGCAAGTAAAAAGATGAGCCTTCCCCAAGGGAGGGCTCATTTTCTGCAGGCGGGGAGTGTCGTTTTTGGTCGGCTGGAAATCCTTAAAATTCTGTGAAAAGGCTTTACCAAACAAAGGGGTAATGTTACAATAGGACGGGAGTAGAAATAAGCAGAAAACAGGGGAATTTATTATGAAAACTAAGAGAAAAGGAAAGAAAAAAGCTAAGGCCAGGAAGATAGTCCTGGGTATTCTTATCGCTTATGTAGCGGTGATTGCCGTCATTTATCTGGGGGCATCCTTCTACTATTCAAAGCATTTTTATTCCGGATCCCAGATCAATGGAATTAACTGTACCGGAAAAACCGTCGAGGAAGTAGAGGAGATTATTGCCGATGAAATTGGATCCTATACCTTAAAGGTCAGGGAGCGGGAGGATAAGACAGAGAATATTACTGCAACGCAGATTGACATGAAGTATGTCAGTGACGGCAAGATCAAGGAATTGAAAGAGGAGCAGAATCCATTTTTGTGGCCTATGTCTTTTACGAATCATAAAGCCTATACGATGTCAGCGACAACCACCTACGACGAAGAAAAGCTGGCGGCCGCTATTGACGGGCTGGATTGCTTTAAGGAAGAGAACATCACCCAGCCCCAGGATGCCAAGCTGGTGGAAGGGGAATCCGGCTATGAAATTAGTCCTGAGGTTCAGGGAAATGCACTGGATCAGGACAAGGCTAAGCAGCTTTTGAAAGAAGCGATTGCCGGGGGAGAGACTGAGGTTTCTTTTGAAGATGCGGACTGCTATCTGAAGCCTTCCGTACTGAGCGATAACGAAGAGCTGATCAAACAGAGAGATCAGATCAATACATATCTTCAGGTAACCATTACCTATGACTTTTCGGATCGTCAGGAGGTAGTTGACAAGGATGTAATTAAAACCTTCCTGACCACAGACGAAGAGGGGAACGTGGGGCTGGATTCGGAGAAGGTAAAGCAGTATGTAAAGGAATTGGGATATGAGTACGATACGTTCGGCCTGAGCCGCGATTTTAAAACCTCTCTGGGGACTACGGTTCACCTGAAGGGAGGAGACTACGGCTGGGTAATCAATAAAGACAAAGAGACCGCGGCGCTGATAGAGGCGATAGAGGCAGGGGAATCCCAGACCAGAGAACCTATCTATCTCTATTCCGGAAAATGCAGGGACACCAACGACATCGGCGGAACTTACGTGGAGGTCAGCATACAGGATCAGCGGATGTGGTGTTATAAGGACGGTCAGCAGATTGTAGATACGCCTATAGTAACCGGAAGCGTTGCCAAGGGGTATGATACCCCGGCGGGGGGCGTATGGGCCATTGATGCCAAGAAACGGGATACCTTCCTGAAAGGGCAGGGATATTCCTCTCCGGTAAGCTATTGGATGCCGTTTAACGGCGGCGTGGGGATCCATGATGCCAGCTGGAGAAGTGATTTCGGCGGGGAGATCTATAAATCCAGCGGTTCACACGGATGTGTAAATACACCCTTTGAGAATGCAAAGACCATATATAACAACGTTGAAATCGGGACACCCGTGGTTGTATATTAAGTGCGAAGGGGCTTGCAGAGCGTCAGTATCTGGCGCTTTGGGAGCTCTTTTTTTGCGGGTTCGTCCATTCCAAAGAGAAGGAAAGGAAAAATGCTCTCCTTCTTGCAGATGGTGCTAAATCCCTTCATTTCATTGACAAAACGGGCATTATTGATTAGTATAATGAATAAGTAAAACGTCGTATTTATGTGAGGAGTGACTATTATGAACATTGTCGTACTGGCAGGGGGAATCAGCACCGAACGGGAGATTTCCATTATATCCGGAACGAAGGTCTGCAAGGCCTTGAGAGAAAAAGAACACCGTGCAATAGTAGTAGATGTCTCTTTCGGCAAAGAGGAAATGCCGTCTGATTTATTTCCTTCAGCGTATGATCTGGACAGAGAGGTTGCTTATATCAATAGCTTCAACGGACAGGCAGAGAACAGGAAAAAAGATAAAGAATTTTTCGGATCCAATGTATTGGAGATATGCCGGCAGGCAGACATCGTATTTCTGGCTCTTCACGGGGAAAACGGCGAGAACGGAAAGGTGCAGGCGTGTTTTGACCTGATGGGAATAAAATACACAGGAACAGGCCCTCTGGGCAGCGGTATGGCCATGGACAAAGGAATTACCAAAAGTATCTTCCGTTCGGCAGGAGTACCTACGCCAGGAGGCGTACTTCTGAAAAAGGACAATTACAGCAAGAAGCTTGAGGACTACCAGATGAAGCTGCCTGTGGTGGTGAAGCCTTGCTGCGGCGGATCCAGTGTAGGGGTCTGCATTGCCAAAAGCCAGGAGGAATACGAGAAAGCCCTGGAAGAGTCCTTCTCTTATGAGGAGGAAACTATTGTGGAGGAGTATATTCAGGGCAGGGAGTTTTCCGTAGGCGTTGTGGACGGGGAGGCCTATCCTATTATTGAGATAGCCCCGATTACAGGCTTCTATGATTATAAGAACAAGTATCAGGCAGGCGCCGCTATCGAGACTTGCCCGGCTGAGATTCCGGCTGAGACTGCTGAGAAGATGCAGGAGGCAGCGGTGAAAGGCTACCAGGCCCTGTCTCTGGAAAGCTATGCCCGACTGGATTTTATGATGAATGAAAAGGGCGAGTTCTTCTGCCTGGAGGCTAATACACTGCCGGGGATGACACCCACCAGCCTGCTTCCCCAGGAGGCGGGGGCTCTGGGAATGGATTTTCCTGCTCTGTGCGAAAGGCTCATCCAGGTATCCCTGAAGAAATATGAATAGATGGAGAAGCATATGAAGAATCTGACATTAGAGCATATTGCCGCAGCCTGCCATGGCACTTACAGGGGGCCGGAGGAAAAAAAGGCGGTATGCGTGACAAGTATTATCACGGACAGCCGGAAAGCAGAGGAGGGCTGCCTGTTCGTCCCCATCAAAGGGGCAAGGGTGGATGCCCACGAATTTATTGATGGGGTGATGGGGGCCGGAGCGTTGTGCACCCTTTCTGAACAGGATTTGGGAGATAAGGAATATCCCTGGATTCAGGTGGCTTCCTCCCTTCAGGCAGTGAAGGACATTGCCGCGTATTACCTGAGGCAGCTGAAGATTCCGGTGGTGGGAATCACCGGCAGTGTGGGGAAGACCAGCACAAAAGAAATGATAGCTGCAGTGCTCGCCCAAAAATATGAGGTTTTAAAGACACAGGGAAATTTTAACAATGAGCTGGGACTGCCTCTGACAATTTTTCGTCTGAGGGAGGAGCATGAGATTGCCGTTCTGGAGATGGGGATCAGCGATTTCGGTGAGATGCACCGTCTGGCAGGGATTGCCAGGCCAGAGACCTGTGTGATTACAAACATTGGATATTGTCATCTGGAATTTCTGAAGTCCAGGGATGGGGTATTAAAGGCGAAAACGGAGATTTTTGATTATTTGGAGGAGACAGGGCATATTATCCTGAACGGAGATGACGACAAGCTGTCTTCTGTGGGTGAAGTAAAAGGTGTCCGGCCTGAATTCTTTGGGATACAAAACCAAGAGGGTCTCTATGCGGATGAGATAGAAAGCCGGGGATTACAGGGTGTATCCTGTCGTATTCATATGGATGATTCTTCCTTTCAGGTTCTGATTCCGCTTCCGGGGCAGCACATGGTGTACAATGCACTGGCCGGCGCTGCGGTGGGGCGTGTATATGGCCTGACTGCGGAACAGATAAAGGCAGGGATCGAAAGTCTGCAGCCTCTCAGCGGAAGGTTCCACATCATTGAGAAAAACGGTATTACGGTAATAGACGACTGTTACAATGCCAACCCGGTATCTATGAAAGCATCTTTGGAACTTCTCACCGATGCCCTGGGACGCAAGGTAGCTATCTTGGGCGATATGGGTGAACTGGGGGAGCGGGAAGCCGAGATGCACAGGGAAGTGGGGGCTTTTGCTGCCGCGCTGGACCTGGACGTATGTGTCTGCGTGGGCCCTCTTTCCAGAGGGATGGCAGAAGCAGCAAAACTGGAAGGCACGCATATGAAAGTGATCCATGTGGAGTCATTAGAGGAGCTTCTGGAAGGGCTGGATACAATCATCCGGGAGGGTGATACAGTATTGGTAAAGGCCTCTCACTTTATGAAATTTGAAAAGGTGGTTGAAGCTCTTACCGGGGGCAGATAGAGGCACTATTACCAAGCGGCAGGAGTGCAGCCGCAAAGTACTTATAGATGGAAAGTGTTTATTGCAGTCTCAATAAATAATTTCATGGCTTCCGAGATATATTTATCCTTATGGTATACAATATGATTTGCATTTCGAAGGGAGAGCTCGTCTGTTTCCAGGGAGATGAGTTCTCCTTTTTTGATCTCTTCTTTTACCAGTATATCCGGAAGCACAGTAACCCCAAGGGAGGCTTTGGCAGCCTGTATAAGCGCTTGGGAATTGACACTGGTCCAGGCTGGGGTGAGTGAAAGTCCGGCCAGTGTGAAGGCGCTGTCCAGGGTGTCCCGGATGGCGCTCCCTTTTTCCCGTACCAGCAGCCTTTCTCTCTGAAGATCCTCCAGTGTGAGCAGGGGCCTGCGGGCACAAGGGTGTCCGGGAGAACACAGAAACAACAGAGAGTAGGAGGAAAAGGGCAGGCTTACCAGCTGGGAGTAGGGAATGGGCCCCTCGATCAGAGCCAGATCCAATTCATTGTTCAGCAGCTTTTGGGTGACAGCCCCGGCCTGTTCTATGATTATCTGTTCCTGGATATGTTCTGCTGAGCTGCAAAAAGCAGCCATGATGGAGGGAAGCCAGAAGTTCCCTATAGTAATTGTAGAACCGATTCGAAGAGGCAGAGGCTGCTCACCAGTGAGTGCATTCGTTTTAAGATCCTCATACAATTCAAGCAGCCGGTTAACCTTTGACAGCATAAGCTTACCGGATGCATTCAGATAGATACGCCTTGAGAGGCGGTCGAAGAGAGGGGAACCGATCTCTGCCTCCAGTTCCAGAATAGCGTGAGAGACCGCCGGCTGGGTCATGTACAGACGGTGTGCGGCCCTGGTAAAGCTTCCCTCCTCGCAGACAACTTTGAATATGTATAAATGTCGAATGGTCATACGCTCTCCAATTCATTACTAATTATTTATGATATATAGAAAATTATATAATTTTACTAATGAGTTGGCAAGAGATATAATAGGGATAAACGTGAGATGCTGTCTCACTTCAGAAAGGGGAACCTGTATGATACATCAGGTACGGCGATGCCTATGGCTGTTTTTTATACATATGTTTATCAGCGCATTTACATTTGGCGGGGGATATGTTGTGATTCCAATGATAAGAAAGTATTTTGTAGAGAGAAATAAGTTATTCCAGGAGGGGGATCTCCTGGAGATGGCTGCAATTGCACAGTCGGCTCCAGGGGCAATCGCCGTGAATCTGTCGGCACTCACCGGATACCGTGTGGCCGGCAGGACAGGAGCAATGGTGAGCTGTGTGGGCTCTGTGGTCCCTCCTTTGCTCATACTGTCTCTGGTATCTATGGGGTATCAGGCAGTGGCCGGCAACCGGATTCTCAGAGGAATCCTGGGAGGTATGGAAACGGGAGTGGCTGCATTAATCGTAGATCTGCTCATTGATATGTGGAGAGCACTCTTGCGGGAAAAATACTTGCTTCTTCCGATTCTGGCAGTGGGGACCTTTTTGGGGAGTTATATACTGCATCTGCCGGTGCTCCTTCTTCTGGGGCTTTCCGGCTTTCTCTGCGCGGCAAAGGCGCGGGGACGGAGAGGGGGAGAAGTGTGTTAAAGACATTATTCACTGTATTTCTGGAGATTGGGGTCTGCAGCTATGGAGGCGGCTATGCTGTAATTCCTCTGATTCAATCTCAAGTGGTAGATGAGAGGCATTGGCTGACCCTAAGAGAGTTCACTGATATTATTACCATATCTCAGATGACTCCCGGCCCTCTGGCAGTGAATACATCTACCTTTGTAGGACTGCAGACAGGAGGGATCCCCGGAGCTGTGCTGGCAACCGCAGGCTGCATTCTGGCGGGAATCATCATCTCTCTTCTGCTCTATAGATTTCTGGAAAAAAATCGGCATTCTGTCTATATCAGGGAGGTGTTTCGGGGGTTGAGGGCATCTTCTCTGGGGTTGATTCTATCCGCGGCGGCAACCATACTGGGATTGGCGCTGTTTCAAAAAGGGAAGCCCGGTGCCGGACTTCCCTCTATGATTCTGTTTGCAGGGTCTCTGCTGCTTCTGAGGCGGTTTCGGACCCATCCGATCCTGCTCATGCTGGGGGCAGGGGCTGCGGGTCTTTTATTTCTATAAAATCAGACACCGTACTGCTCTTTATTTTTCTCTAGCATCTCAGCAATAAGCTTCCTGCAGTATTCCCCAAGAAATTTCTTATCTTCTTTGCTGAGCTGGTTTGGATAAATGGGATCCCCGTATTCAATCACTACTTTTCTGGCCTTAATCCGGGGAAATTGATCCTCAAAGATTGCGGAGGTGTTGTTCAGGGCTATGGGAATGATTGGACATCCTGATTTGGTGGCAATCTTAAAGCTCCCTTCATGAAAGGGGAGAAGCGCCAATTCGTCCTTTCCCTTATTTCTGGTCCCTTCCGGGAAGATGCACACAGAGACACCATTTTTTATCTCGTCTACCCCTGCCAGGATCGTCTTCAGACCTTCTTTGATATTATCCCTGTCCAGGAAGAGGCAGTGCAGGTACTTCATCCAGTTGCTGAGCAGAGGAATCTTGAGCATCTCCTTCTTGGCGACATACCCTGTGCGTCCGGGGCACTGAATATATGTTAGCAGAATATCGAAAAAACTTCTGTGGTTCCCAATGTACAGCACCGGCTGGTCAGCGGGAACTTTTTCGTGGCCGATCACCGTAGCGTCAATACCAGCGGCACGGATACAAAGCCGGAAGACCCCCTGAACCAGCCTGAGGGAAGTCATATCCTTTACCCTGGGAAAAGCCAGACCGATAAGCCATTCTATGAGAAGAATGGGAATGGATAAAATCAGGAATCCTATAACAATCAAACATACCACTAAAAAACGAATCATAATTTCCTCCAACCGGCGCACGGAAGCGCCCAAAACAGACTATACCAAATGGTACATATCCATTATACGGAAAAAACAAAAACCTTGCAATGAGAAAAGAGAAGAATAAATTTGAACATTCCACATAAAATATTGGTAAGAATGGGAAAAAGGGCATCATTATGAAAAAATGGACAATAGGACTCCTGCTGGTCAGTATGATGGCGGTCTTTCTCGGAGGGTGCAGTCTGACCAAGGTAAAAGCTGATGATGTAGTGAAACCAGAATATACGGTGATGAAAACAGATGACTTCCCGGAAGAGGTAGCAGACTTAATTGAAGAAAATAAAGAAAAGGAATTCCAGATGACATACCAGGACGGAGAATATCTCTACCTGCTGAAGGGATATGGGAAACAGGAAACAGGGGGATACAGCATTCAGATCGCGGATTTGTCTTTGTGGGATAACGCGATTCACCTGCAGACCACGCTAATCGGACCTGACAGAGACCAGGAGATCAAAGAAGAGCCGTCGTATCCTACCATTGTGATCAAGATGGAATACCGGGAAGAGCCGGTGATATTCGAATAAATTAAAGAAAAGAGGGCATATTTTGGAATTATTAACGAAACAGATGCAGATGCTGACAGTAAAATGCCAGGCAATCAGCCAGGTGACATTTGACGAGGATTTAAATGTTCCGGATGTAAAACCGGATGTGGGGCGGATGATACAGAAAAAAGGGGAAGTACTGATTGAAGATGTTCAGATTTCTGAGGGAGCTGCCTATATTAAGGGAGAGCTGGTAATATCCCTGCTCTATGTGGGGGACAGTGAAGAGAGAAGGATACATAGTCTCCAGGGCAGACTGCCTATCGGTGAGACGCTTCACCTGAACGGACTGGAAAACGGAGATAAAGTGCGGCTGAAATGGGAGATCGAGGATCTGAGCCTGCAGCTTATCAATTCCAGAAAATTAAGCGTCAAGGCGCTGGTGACATTTATGGCCGGTGTGGATGAGACGGGAGAGGTGCGCCTTCCCATTGGGCTTGTGGAGGAAGATATCTCACAGAAAAAGCAGCCCATCAGTGTTATGGGTCTGGCGGTACATAAAAAGGATACCATGCGGATCAAAGAGGAGATTGCCCTGGCATCCAACAAGCCTAATATTTATGAACTTCTCTGGGATACCATTGAGGTGAGAGGCCTGGATATCCGTACAGAGGATGACAAGGTGATTGTAAAGGGAGAGCTTTTTTTATTCGCCCTGTACAGCGGCAATGATGACAATAATTCCCTGCAGTGGCTGGAGCACTCAGTTCCCTTTGCACAGGAAGTGGAGTGTCTGGGCTGTGCCATGGATATGATCCCCAATATTGAGGTAAATGTCAGCCAGAGCGACCTGAAGGTGAAGCTGGACGGTGACGGGGAAGAACGAATGATCGGGGTAGATGTGGTTCTCGAGCTTGAGATTAAGGTGTATGAGGAGGAGGAGCTCTCTCTTCTTCTGGATGTCTATACGCCTCTGAAAGAGTGTATTCCCATTCGGGAGACACAGACCCTGGAAAGTCTCCTGGTAAAGAATTTCTCGAAATGTAAGGTCAACGATCGGGTGAAGGTAGAAGAAGATCAGGGGAAAATTCTTCAGATCTGCCACAGCGACGGCATGGTGAAGGTGGATGATACCAGAATTGTAGAAAACGGCATACAAGTGGACGGGGTTGTACAGGTGAGAATTCTCTATATAGTAGGAGATGATGATATGCCGTTCTATTCTATGAATGCTATGATACCCTTCAGTCATGTGGTAGAGGCAAAAGGAATAGACCAAAACTGTGTCTATCATCTCCGGGCGGATCTGGAGCAGCTGTCCACAACCATGATTGACAGTGATGAAATAGAGGTTAAAATTGTAATGAATCTCAATGCGCTTGTGGTGAGACAGAACCCACAAGGGCTGATCTCGGGGATTGAGGAACAGGAGCTGGATAAAGAAAAGCTCCATAATATGCCGGGCATTACGGGATACCTGGTGCAGCCCCAGGACACTCTCTGGGATATTGCAAAGGCATTCTATACTACGATTGATACTATTATGGAACTAAATGAACTGGAGTCAGAGGAGATTCAGCCCTATGATACCCTGATTTTGATGAAGAAAGTGGAAAGCTGATCCGTGAAGGGGACGCTGCCTCATAGTCTGTAAAGGCTGTGGGCGGCGTCTTTTTTAGATCCGTCTTGCCCTTTCTCCCAGAGGCAGCTGAAATGTTATCTTAATAAATGGTAATAAATTACAAATAATCAAACCAATAATTGTTAAAAAGTAATATTGACAGAAAAATCTACGCCTACTATAATGAAAGTAACTTTACTGGTAATACCAGTTAAATGATATTACCAATAGAACGTGTCATACATATATAAGAAAGAGAGGTAAAAGAATGGACAAGTTAATTATCACCGCAACTGTAGACTCCAGTGCTTCTTATCCGGATAATCCCTACTGCCCCAGGATGGGGGATGTAAAGACAACGGCTGAAGAATATAACCGTGCAGTGGACGCAGGAGCCAGTATCTGCCATGTTCATGGGGTCCACTTTCTGGAGGATGAGATTCAGCCGGACGGAAGACAGCTTTCCGCCATAGATTTTGACGGATGGCAGGAGCTGAATGACCGCATAAAGGAACATGCGGATCCGGTAATTCAGTACGGGATAGCCAGCGCCCGGATGCCTGCGAAGGTGAAGCTTATGGATCAGAAGCCGGATATGATGTCTTACTGCTTTAATGCCCACGATGAATGCTTTCAGCCGAACCCGGACAAGCCTCCCAAGTGCACCTATGCGGTGCATCCTATCCAGGAACTGCGGGAATTTCTCACTGCATGCAATGAAAAGGGAGTAAAGCCGGAGATTGAGTCTTTTACCACAGGGGCTTTTTACAACATCGAAGCATTGAGAAAGGAAGGCCTGTTTAAAGAGGATGAACCAATCTGGACCACGTTATTTATTGCATGGCCCGGCGGCGCGTGGACACCGCCCACCCCTAAATCCCTCATTAACTTTGTAGATCATCTGCCTGCCAATGCCAATTTTAACGTGAGTGTTATGAGCTATGATGTAAATAAAAACTGGGAGATGCTGACCCAGGCAATTCTTCTTGGAGGCCATGTGAGAGTGGGCTGGGAGGATAATCCTTATATTGCTCCCGGAGAATATGCCAAAACCAATGCGCAGCTGGTAGAGAAAATCGCTTCCATCTCCCGGAGTCTTGGCAGAGATGTGGCAAGTCCTGACGAAGCTAGAAAGATTATTTTTGGAAAATAAGCAGACATAAATAGGATGCCAGACATGCAGAAACTACCCATGGTACTGTATGAAGGCATCCTATTGTGATTTTAGGAAAATGCACAAAAGGGAGGAATAGCAATGAAAGCAATGGTCCTGGAAAGCATGGAAAAAGGCGCCCATCTTACCAATGTGGAGCTTCCGGAGATAACAGAAAACGATGAGGTGATTCTGCAGATAAAAGCCTGCGGAGTCTGCGCCACAGATATTAAGGTTATGAAAGGCGATATTGAAACGAACGGAGTTCCCCGCATTTTGGGACATGAGCCTATGGGGATAGTGGTAAAGAAAGGAAGCGCTGTACACAACGTAAAAATCGGAGACCGGGTGGTAACTGCCACATATGTTACCTGCAAAAGCTGTAAATACTGCCGTACCGGACGGGAGACCCTGTGCGAACATGTATCGGCGAGGATAGGGATCACTATGGACGGGGCATTTGCCGAATATATGAAGATTAAGTGTCAGAATCTGGTAAGGGTTCCGGACGGGGTAAGGGACGAGGAAGCGGCAGTTATGCCCTGCGGCGCAGGGGTCCCATACCATGCGCTGGTTAAGCGGATCAAGCTGACTCCCATGGACCGGGTAATTGTTTTGGGAGTGGGAGGAGTGGGGATGCAGGCCCTGCAGCTTGCCGCCCTGTGCGGAGCGGAGACCGCAGCGGTTGATATAAACGAAGATAAGCTTGGGATGGCGAAGGATAACGGGGCGGCATATACCGTCAATTCCTCAGAGGAAGGGTACCTGGAAAAACTGCGGGCATGGGGGGAATGGAGCGTGCTGTTTGATACCACCGGATATCCCCCGGCAATTACAGACTGTGTCTCGGTTCTGGAAAGAGGAGCCAAGGTGGTTCTGGCGGGATACGGGAAGGAGAAATCCCTGAGCATTCCGCTGGCAGATATAGTGCTGAAGGAGCTGGAGATCTATGGCTCCAGAGGGGTCAGCATACAGGACATTGAGGAATTGATGTCCTTGGTAGAGAGGAAAAAGCTGCAGCCCGTTACCCATATATATCCGATGCAGAAAATTGAGCAGGTATTTGAGGATCTGCAGAGTAACAGGCTGACCGGACGTGCAGTGATCGTTCCGTAAAGGGCAGGGAAGGAAGGGAGAATATTGACAAACGAAAAGATACTGAAATTATACGAGCTTATGGTAACCAGCCGTCTGCTGGACGAGTTCTGTGAGAATGAATTTGTGAAAAAAGGGGTCAATCTCCGTCATTACCACTCGGGGATCGGACAGGAAGCTCTGTCTGTGGCAGGCGCGTTTGTTCTGCGGAAGACGGATTACCTCTATTATACCCACCGGGGTGTGGGTTCTCTTCTGGCAAAGGGAGTATCTCTGGAGGCGGTAATGCGTGATATGTTCTTTAAGACAGGGGGAACCAATGACGGAAGCGGCAGTGTCATGCATACCTATGCACCTGAGGTAGGGATTGTAGGAAGAAACGGGGTCTTTGGCTCCCGGTTTACCATTGCTGCCGGGCTTGCCCTGGCTGCGAAGGAGAGAAAGACAAAAACAGTAGCTTTGTGCTATTACGGGGAGGCGGCCGCCGCAAGAGGGATGTATTATGAGGCGCTGAATATGGCGGTGCTGTGGAAGCTCCCTGTGATTTATCTGGCAGAGAACAATGGATTTTCTGTCAGCTCAAGGACAGAGGAAGTGTATGCGCCCGGGAATATGTCTGATATGTGGAGAGGCTTTGATATCCCGGTGCTCCGGTTTGACGGCAACGATATGTTTGCTGTGGCAGAGGCTGTGGCGAACGCTGTCAGCCGGGCGCGTGAGGGAAAAGGCCCCAGTGTGCTGGAGGGGATTACCTACCGTATCTCTGAACATATTCCCTTCGAGGATCACTATGCATACCGGGAAGAGGCTGAGATAGAGGAATGGAGAGAAAAAGATCCCATCGCGAGGGCCCAAAAATCCTTAATCGGCATGGGGATCTGGAATATGGAGAAGGAGGAAGCCCTTTGTACCGAACTGAAGGGGCGGATCCGTGAACTCTATCAGAAGGCGGAAAAAGCACCTGTAACAGACCCCTCAGAAATATACCGGAAAGTATACTATAGGTGATCAGATAGGAGGTAGAACATGAGAGTAACACTGAGGGAAGGAATACGCAGAGTACTGTTTGAGGAAATGCAGAAAAACCAGGAAATGATCATGATGGGAGAGGCCTTCTATTACACAGGATCTCTGTTTTCAAAGGTGATCACGCCAAAGTTTCATCTTACTTATGGGAAGGAGCGCATCCTGGAATGTCCCGTGGCAGAGAACGGTATTATAGGCATTGCCTTTGGCGCGGCCCTGGCCGGCATGACAGTGGTTCCCGAAATCTGGGCGGCTGATTTTCTGCTGTGCGTGGGAAATGAGATTGTAAATGACATTCCAAAATGGAGATACCAGCACAGATACCGGGAACCTATCCACATGGTAATCCGGGCGCCTATGGGGCTCTTTTCCGCTGGGGGAGGGGGCCCGGAGCACAGTCAGTGTACGGAGGCCTGGCTCCATAATTCACCGGGCCTCACCATCGTCGCCCCCAGCACTGTGAAGGATGCCATGGGATTGCTGAGAGCCTCTTTAAAATGCGGAGATCCGGTGATTTTCCTGGAACACAGGCAGGTATACGACGTGGAGGAAGAGGTGGAGGACACCTATTTTGAGACAGAATTAGGAAAAGGAAGAATTGTGCGGGAGGGTAATGACATTACCATTGTCGCCTGGGGAATGATGGCATTGCGGGCAGCCGGGGCAGCAGACATACTGAAGGCCGAGGGAATCCAGGCGGAGGTGATAGACCCCAGAACAATTAAGCCTATGGATTATCAGATAATTCTGGAGTCTGTAAAAAGGACAGGGCGGCTGTTGGTAGCCGAGGAGTCTCCCAGAACAGGCAGCATTGCGGGAGAGATTATGACAAGAGTAGCAGAAAGCGGGACAGGTGCCCGGATGGCCCGCCTGACCATGCCGGATCTGCCGTACCACTATATTCCCGAATATGAGGCTTCTACGGTCCCCTCGGAGAAGGAAATTGCTGCCAAAGCCAGGGAACTGCTGGGGATGGCGTAGGCTTCCCGGAGGAAGAAAGGAAGTGACAGTATGCCGGTTTTAGAGGTGAAAGGGTTGAAAAAGCATTTTGCAGGGGTGCAGGCTTTAAACGGTGTAGACTTCGTTCTGAAAAAGGGGGAGGTCCATGCCCTGGTAGGGGAGAACGGCGCGGGAAAATCCACACTGATTAAATCTCTTACGGGAATCTACAGGCCGGACGGAGGAGAGATTCTTCTGGACGGAAAGCCCTATGCCCCTCAGCACCCAAGGGAGGCATTTGACCTGGGGATCAGTGTCATTCATCAGGAACTGAATCTGCTTCCTGAACTGGATGTGGCGGCCAATATTTTCATGGGAAATCTCCCCACAAAAAGGAATGGCCTGATTGACAAAAAGCGGATGTATGAGGAAGCAGGACATTATCTGGAACTGCTTGGGCTGGACTTTTCACCCAGGACAAAAATAAAAAAATTAAGTATTTCTCAGGCACAGATGGTAGAGATTGCAAAATCCCTGTCTCACAATGCGAAGATTATCTTTATGGACGAGCCTACCTCTTCCCTTAGTCCCACAGAACAGGAAAAGCTTTTTCAGGTGATCCGGGAGCTGAAGGAACGGGGGGTTTCTATCACCTATGTTTCCCACCGGCTGGAGGAAATTATGGATATCTGTGACCGTGTTACCATTCTCCGGGACGGACAGCTGGTTACATCTATGGATATAAAGGACACGAATATGGATGAAATCATCAACCGTATGGTGGGAAGAGACTTGTCTAACCGCTATCCCAAGATGCAGATCACGCCGGGAGAGACGCTTCTGGAGGTGAAGCATCTCTCCAAAAACAGTGTACTCCACGACATTTCCTTTTCTGCCAGAGCCGGTGAAATCCTGGGAATATCCGGGTTTGTGGGCGCAGGGAGAACGGAACTGGTGAGGGCTGTGTTCGGCGCAGATCCGGTGGACAGCGGTGAGATATGGATTGAGGGCAAAAAAGTCCAGATCCGAAATGTCACAGATGCTGTTAACCACGGAATCGCACTGCTGACGGAAGACCGGAAAAACCAGGGGCTGCTGCTGAATATGTCCATCAAAGACAATATCTCAGTCTCAGGGCTGAACTGCGTCAAAACAAAACAAAAATTTTTTAAGGGTCCTTTTGTGGATAAAAAAGCAGTCGCTGAGAATGCGAAGTATTATGTGGATGTAATCAAGATAAAGACCCCGTCTCTGAAGCAGCTTGTAAAAAATCTAAGCGGGGGAAACCAGCAGAAGGTGATATTGGGGAAATGGATGTCCGTAAATGCCAAAATTATTATCTTTGATGAGCCCACCAGAGGAATTGATATTGGAGCCAAGGCAGAGATTTATACCCTGATGGAACAGCTGGCGAAGGCGGGGGCGGCCATTATTATGATTTCCTCCGAATTGCCTGAGATTCTGAATATCAGTGATAGAATCCTGGTCATGCGGTATGGCCATATAACAGCCAGGCTGGCAGCCCGTGAGGCTACGGAGGAGCTTATCATTCATTACTGCGCAAAGGAGGTTAAAGATGAAAGCACAGCTTGAAAAAGAGAAAGCATGGGTAGGAAAGTATGTGAACAGATCCACGGTAAAGAACTTAAGTACTCTTTTTGCGCTGATCGCCATCTGGATAGCCCTGAGTATTGTATCACCGTATTTTCTGACCATCAGCAATTTCAGCAATATGTTTCTCCAGTCGGCAAATATTATGATCCTGGCCATTGGAATGACACTGATTCTCATCTCCGGCCAGATCGACCTGTCTCTGGGTTCTATAGAAGCGTTTGCCGGGGCCGTCATAGCCGTATTAAGTGTCAAATACCAGCTGCCTATATTCGCGGCACTGCTCATTGCCCTGTTGGTGGGAACCGTGTGCGGATTCGTTAACGGGTTCCTGGTATCCCGGTTTAATTTCCCTGCTTTTGTGGCCACCTTGAGTATGCAGGGCATTGCCAGAGGGCTTGCGCTGATTATCACAGGAGGAACCTCTGTTTATGGATTCCCTGACCTGTTTAAGTTTCTGGGCCAGGGTAAGATCGGGGCAGTTCCATTTCCGGTTATTATTTTCCTTATTCTGCTGGCCGTATTCGGAGTTGTTGTTAAATCCACGAAATTCGGCGTGAATTTGTTTGCAGTGGGAGGAAATGAGGAGGCGGCCGGCCTGTCCGGCATTGATGTAAAAAAAACAAAGATGCTGGTGTTTATTATATCAGGGACCTTAGCCGCACTGGCAGGCGTCATTGTTACCTCAAGACTGAATTCCGGACAGGCGACCATCGGAGAGGCAGATGTTATGGATACCATTGCGTCTGTAGTGATCGGGGGGACCTCCCTGAGCGGAGGCATAGGAAGCCTGAGAGGAACGGTTGTAGGTGTTATGATAACGATCTCAATCAGGAATGGACTGAATATCATCGGAGTCTCTGCCTATTGGCAGCAGGTATGTATCGGACTTATCATTATTGCGGCGATTCTCATTGATCAGTTCAGCAAAAAAGAGCGTTAGAGGTTAGGAGGAGAAAGATGAAAAGAAAACAAAGGAAGGGAAACAGATGGATATCTATACTTTTGGCAGCTTTAATGGCAGTGAGTATGCTTCCCGGCTGTGCAAAGCAGAAGACAGAAGCGGCAGAGACAAAGGGAGAAAGTAAGACGGGGGAGACGAAGCAGCCTGAGGACATTCGGCTGGGGATGATTGTGGGGGATCTGAGCAACCCATTCTTTCTGACAGTAAAAGAGGCGGCTGAGAAGCGGGCCGAAGATCTGGGTGTCTCCATTACAGTCCTGGGCTCTAAGACCATCGAGGAAAATGTAAAGGCGGGGGAGGATATGATCCAAACGAAGGTGGATGTTATGGCAATCACGCCATTTGACGCCACAGGCAATATTCCTCTGGTGGAATCCGCCAATGCGGCGGGAATCCCTGTGTTTACCATTGACTCCACCGTGGACGGAGGAGAGGTTGTCTCCTATATTGGCACGGACAATGAGCTGGGAGGAGAACTGGCCGGGGAATGGATGGCGGATAAAATCAACGGGAAAGGAAAGATTGCCATTATAGAAGGGGGCTCAGGCTCGTCCACCAATACTTACCGGCTGAAGGGATTCCGGGATGTCATCGATCAGTATCCGGAGATTGAGGTGGTGGCGTCTGTGGCGGCCAATTGGGCCAGAGACGAAGGGCTGAATGCCATGAGCGACATTATTGCCGGCAACCCGGACCTGGCGGCAGTAATGGCTATGAACGATGAGATGGCCCTTGGAGCGATGGAAGCGCTGAAGGCAGCCGGAAAGACGAAGGATGTTGTCCTGTGCGGGTACAACGGGGCGGCAGAAGCGATGCAGAATATATACCATGGGGATATGGCCGCAACTGTGGCCCAGTTTCCGGAAGAAATGGGAAGGATGTTCGTAGACGCCGCGTATGATATTGCAGCAAGGGGTGTCTACCCGGATACGGACCACCTGAAACCGCCTGTCTATATGGTAGATACCGTGTCAGCCAACAAAGCAATGGCTGCCATCACGGATACGGATATGAAGCTGGATTATACCACGTCGGTAAAAGCAGATAAAAGGTACCGTTTGGGGATGGTAGTAGGGGATTTAAGCAACCCGTTCTTCCTGTCCGTAAAAAACGGGGCCGAGGCAATGGCGGAGATTATGGGGGTTGATATCACAGTTCTCGGCTCTAAGACCATTGAGGAAAATGTAAAGGCCTCGGAGGATATGATCCAGACAAAGGTAGATGCCATAGCCATCACTCCCTTTGATGCGTCAGGAAATATCCCTGTAGTGGAGGCAGCCAATGAGGCTGGAATCCCTGTATTTACCATAGACTCTGATGTGGACGGAGGAGAGGTAGTGGCCTATATTGGAACCGACAATGTATTAGGCGGTGAGCTGGCCGGGCAATGGATGACGGAACAGATCGGCGGGAAAGGCAAAATTGCTGTTATAGAGGGCGGTTCAGGGTCATCCACGAATACAGACCGGCTAAAAGGCTTCCACAGCGTAATTGATCAATATCCCGATATAGAAGTGGCGGCATCCGTGGCGGCCAATTGGGCCAGAGATGAAGGCCTTAATGCCATGAGTGATATCATAGCCGGTAATCCGGACTTGTCGGCAGTAATGGCTATGAATGACGAGATGGCTATTGGCGCCATGGAAGCGCTGAAGGCTGCCAACAAGACAGAGGATGTGCTGCTGTGCGGATACAACGGGGCACTGGAGGCGATTCAGAACGTCTATAAGGGCGAGATGGCGGCAACCATTGTACAGTATCCGGAAGAGATGGGAAAGATGTTCGTTGAGAATGCGGTGCTGACCATACAGGGTACGCCCCCTGAGAACCGGCATATTAAGCCCCCCATACAGACAATGAGCACCGTGTATCTGGAGAAAATCTACGACTCTCTGCAGGAAAATTAGGAGGATGAACTATGGAGTATGCAAATCAGACACCGAGGATAGAAGCGGCCCAGGTGGCGCTGGGCAGGGAACCGGCGGATATGGTAATCACAGGGGGAACCCTGGTAAATGTGTATACCGGAGAATACTATCCTGCGGACATAGCTGTAAAAGGGACCCGCATCGCCTATGTTGGGGATGTGTCACATACAATCGGAGAACATACGAAGAGAATTGACGCGGCGGGATGCTACCTGTGTCCGGGAATGATTGAAACGCACCAGCACGTGGGGGGGTCACAGCTGACCATGACCGAATTTGCCAAGGCGGTGCTGGCCCACGGCACTACAGGCATCATCACAGATTTTTATGAGATAGGCATTGCCAGGGGAAAGAAGGCCATACGTTTCTGTCTGGATGAAATGAAAAAGACGCCCTTAAAACCCATTTATCAGGTTGCCTCACAAATCTACGTACAGAACGGACCCTTTGGAAATTCCGGGCAGGTGCCGGCGGAAGACTTATTTGAATTGCTCTCTTATCCGGAGTGCATAGGGATCAGTGAGTGGCCCGTGAGCATGATGACAGAGAAAGACGAGGTGGTGCTTAAGCTTCTGGAAGAGACGCTGCGCCAGGGCAAGAGGAACCTGGGTCATGACAGTGAGACCCCCGAAAAGACATTGCAGGCCTACTGCTGCCTTGGACATTCCTCCACCCATGAATGTGTGGAGATCAGTGAGGCCGTAGACCGGGCCAGACTGGGGCTTGCCATTATGACCCGCCAGGGCACGGCGGCCAGGGACATTGACAATATGAGCAGAACCCTTGTGGAAAGGAAACTGGACTCCAGCAGCTTTATGATCTGCACAGATGAGGAAGAGGTTGCGGAGCTGTACTCCCTGGGACACCTGGACTATAAAGTCAGGGGGATGATTGAGAGAGGCGTGGATCCCATGACCGCAGTTCAGATGGCGAGCATCCGTGCAGCCAGATATGCGGGGGTTGATGATGATATGGGGGGAATCGCACCGGGCAGAATCGCTGATATTCTGATTGTTACGGATCTCCCGCGGTTTGCCATTGATACTGTGATTGCCAACGGAGAGATTGCAGCGGTCAACTACAGGTATACGGGAAGCATGCAGGCACCGGTATATCCGGATTTTGCCTATCAAACCGTACAGCTTCCAAAGAAGGTTATGTGCGCCGGGGATTTTGCTGTTGACGCACCCCGGAAGACAGGGACTGCAAAGGTGCATGTGATTGGCCAGAGAAACGGGCTTTTGGTTACGGAAGCGAGAACAGCAGTTCTTTCTGTGGAGAACGGGAAAGTTCTGGCGGACAGAGGGCAGGATATCCTCAAGGTGGCTAAAGTTGACCGGTATCAAACCTCCCGGAAATGGGGTGTGGGTTTTGTCCAGGGCTTTGGTCTGAAGGAGGGCGCGATGGGCAATACCTGGAACGGACAAAAGGAAGACATTTTTATCGTCGGTGCCTGTGATCAGGATATGGCAGTGGTAGCCAACCGGCTCCAGGAGCTGGGCGGCGGTTTTGTGGCGGCCTGTCACGGAGAAGTGGTGGCTGAGGTAGCCCTTCCATTGTTCGGGCTGCTGTCAGAAAAAACCTTCGAGGAATTGGTTGCGGAGGTCCTCGGGTTTAACAAAGTAATCAGGGACATGGGCTGTACATTTGACGGCCCTATGACTCAATTGGCTCTCATGGGTGTTCCTGTTGAGATTGGAACACTGAAAATGTCAGAGTTCGGACTTGTGGATGTATGGGAAGGCAAGCTGATTGATGTGGTTATAGAGTAAGCCATGCAGTTCCACTCCATCCGGGTATCCCTTGAAAGCGGGAGAGTATTTCTTACCTAAAGGCAGCATACAGGAAGTGCGGGGACAGCTTGCACTTGCGGTGAAATATGGTAATATTGTCAGTGTAGCCATAATTCAGCAAGCGGGAAGTCCGCCTGCCTGCCGTTTTACCATAATATAATAACAGTAGAGGAGAAAAGAAATATGGGGAGCCTGGATGGAAACCGAAAAGCAAATATTGTAGCAAACGAAATCATTGATTTAATTCTAAAATCAGATATGAAGCCGGGGGACAAGCTGCCTTCTGAGAGGGAACTGGCACAGCGGTTCGGCGTGGGGCGGCCATCTGTGAGAGAGGCGGTAAGCGCACTGGTGATTTCGGGAATTATCGACATTCACCAGGGAGACGGACTGTACGTTTCCGATCTGGATGTAGATAAATTAATGATGCCCTTCCGCCTCTGTATGGATCTGGGGAAGTTTAATTATGAACAGCTAATGGAGATACGGGAATTATTTGAACCTGCCGCGGCTGAGATGGCAGCGCGGCTGATAACCGATGAGCAGATTGAAGAGGTGGAGGCCATTGTGCGCAATTCCAACCTGGAGAATCCGTACAGCTTTGCGGAGGATGACAGAAAACTGCACACCACAATCTTTAAGGCCACGGGGAATTATTTGTTTTTACTTATTATGCAGATCGTGGATAATCTGGCGTCTCTGAGCAGAGAGGTAACGGGACGCTACTTAGAAGTGAGGAAGGTTGTCCATCAGGATCATATCAGAATCGTCCAGGCACTTCAGAAACGGGATGAAAAAGCTGCCGGAGAGTATATGAAGCAGCACATTGAGCATATTAGAATGATCATGGATCTCAACGAGGATGTTTTTAAGTCGGAATTCCTGAAGGTAATCCAAAATATGGACAGTGTAGACTTAAAAGTGGATCCGTAAGTGTACCGGAAGCATAAGTGCCTGGCAGATTGGAAAGTCAGGTGAACGCATGAAAATTTTAGATTTTCATATTCATATATCTGAAGATACAGCGATTGAGGAAGTTCTGTCCTTTCTGGACCGTCTGCAGATGGATCGGGGAGCTATACTGGCTACAGACCACGGCCCCCAGGGAATTGAGCGCGGGACTAACGTATCCTGGAGGAAGGCCGCGAATCTGGCAGAGGCCTCCGGCGGACGTCTGTACGCAGTGGGATCCGTTCATCCGGACAGGGTCAAGAATCCGGCTGAGGAGCTTAAGACTATGCTTGAGGCGGGGGTAAAAGGCTGTAAGCTTTATCCCCACAGCGGCTTTTACCCAAATGACCGGCGGCTGGATGAAATGTATGCTTTGGCCCAGGATAGAGAAGTTCCGGTACTGATTCATACAGGGATAAAGGCTCATTGGTTTCAGCAGATGAGGTATAATGAGCCTATCTATATTGACGATATCGCGGTACGGTTTCCGGGACTGCACGTTGTAATAATGCACGCCGGCTATCCTTGGGTGGAGGAAGCGCTTCTTGTGGCAAAGATGAATGAGAATGTTATCATTGATCTTACTTTTTTAGATGTTCTGGAATATACCTTTGCCCCAGGCCTCACAGAGTTTGTGCTCCGACGCTGTATGCACAGCTTAGGGGACCAGAAACTTGTCTGGGGTTCTGAGGGCGAGCGGCTTGGACTGAGCGCCTTTGAGGACAAGGGAGCTGACCGTGTGAAGGAGTATCTGAATAGAATAAAAGGCATGGACTTTATATCTGCAGGCAGTCTGGACAGGATTCTATATGAAAATGCAGCCAGACTGCTGCACGTGTAGGAGGATAGGATATGAATTTTAGCGGGAAGATTGTAGTAATCACAGGATCCGGAGTGGGGATTGGCAGGGCCGCGGCTATCAGGTTTGCTGAGCTTGGAGCCAAGGTTGTGGTAAACGGGCGGTCTGAGGCCCATGGCCGGGAAACCTGCAGGCGGATTATTGAGGCAGGGGGTGTCTGTACCTTTGTACAGGCAGATGTCTCTGAGGCGGCAGGGGCGGAAAAACTGATCCGACAGGCGGTACAAATCTATGGAAGAGTTGATATACTAGTTAATAATGCCGGGGTGGTACTGCCCGGAAACGTGGAAACCGTCTCAGAGAAAGATTGGGACACCTCCATGGATGTCAATGCCAAGAGCTGTTATCTGGTATCTAAGTATGCGGTAGATGTCATGCGGCAGAGCGGAGGGGGAGTGATTGTCAACAACGCTTCCGCTGTAGCTGTAAAGGGAGTCAGAGACAGAGCCGCATATGCAGCCTCCAAGGGAGCTGTGGTGGCCCTTTCCCGATCCATAGCAGCTGATTACATAAAGGAGAATATCCGCTGCAACTGCATATGTCCGGGAACAACGGAAACACCATCCCTGGAGGAGCGTATCGCCGTGTTTGAGGATCCCAAGGCAGCCAGGGAGGACTTTATTGCCAGACAGCCCATGGGCCGGTTAGGGAAGGATACGGAGATTGCGGAGGCAATCGTATTTGCTGCATGCGAAGAGGCAGCATTTGTAAATGGTGCGGTGATTATGGCGGATGGCGGAATGACAATTTAAAAAGAAAAATACTGAAAAAGGCCCCTCGCAGAGATGCACGGCCTTTTTCTGAAACTGATATCATCCTACGTACTATAGTCAATATTGACCAATAATCATTCCCAGGTTTAGAAAGAATGCATGAACTTTTCGGAATCCGACAAAAGATGTTGTAAAACCTCATAAAATCGGGTAAGATAGATTGTATAAAAACGGATACAGTATACAAAGTACATGCGAAATACAAGGAGAGACACATGCGATTAAGAGCCTTGGCAAAGATAAATTTGGGGTTGGATGTAGTGCGACGCCGGGAGGATGGTTATCATGAAGTCCGTATGGTAATGCAGACCATTAATATGTACGATCAGCTGGACATAAAGCGGAAAAAAGCACCCGGGATTGTACTGACAACGAATCTGCCCTATATTCCCACAAATGAAAATAATCTTGTTTACAAAGCATCCAGGCTTCTTCTGGAGGAGTTCAATATTCATGACGGTTTGGTGATCAATCTCAGGAAATTCATACCGGTGGCAGCAGGTATGGCCGGAGGAAGTTCAGACGCGGCAGCGGCAATGGTGGGGGTCAACCGTATATTCCGCTTGGGCTTGTCCCAGCAGGAGCTGATGGAGCGGGCAGTTGCCATAGGAGCAGACGTGCCCTACTGTATAATGAGAGGAACCGCCCTGGCGGAAGGGATTGGAGAGAGGTTATCGGTTCTGCCTCCCATGCCCAAATGCTACGTTTTAATTGGAAAGCCGGGGATCAGCGTTTCCACGAAGTTCGTATATGAAAATCTGCATGCTAACGACCTTGCCTGGCATGCGGACATAGATGGTCTGGTGGAGGGACTGCATAGGAAGGACTTAAGGAACATTGCGGGAAAGATGGAGAATGTACTGGAGACAGTAACGATTCCAAACTATCCGGTGATTCAGGAGATTAAGAATCATATGAAGAGCCACGGCGCTCTAAACGCAATGATGAGCGGAAGCGGACCCACGGTCTTCGGACTGTTTGACAATGATAAGACAGCCAGAAATGCATGCCGGCAGCTGAAGAAGAGCAGACTGGCGAAACAGGTATTTCTGACGACCATTTTTAACAATGGAAATGGAGGAAACTACGCATGACAAATGATTTCCAGATGCATATGGACGAGTATCTGCCTTTGCGTGATGTCGTATTTAATACTCTCAGAGAGGCTATTCTCACAGGACAGCTGAAACCGGGAGAGCGTCTGATGGAGATATCCCTGGCCAACCGCCTGGGGGTCAGCAGAACCCCTATCCGGGAAGCGATCCGCAAGCTGGAACTGGAAGGACTTGTTATTATGATACCCCGGAAGGGGGCAAAAGTAGCCTCCATCACAGAGCGGGAACTCAATGATGTTCTGGAAGTACGGATGGGCCTGGAGGAGCTGGCAATCAAGCTGGCCTGCAGCCGAATGGGGAATGAGTCCATAGAAAAGCTGAAGGAAATCTCAGACAGGTTTGCCTCTCTGATGGAAACAGACGATCTGACGGCCCTTGCCCAGGCAGATGTAGAATTCCATGAGACCATATACAGCGGGACCAACAACCGCCGCCTGGTGCAGATCCTGAGTAATCTTCGGGAGCAGATGTACCGGTACCGGGTAGAGTATCTGAAGGATGCAAAGGCCAGGAGAACCCTGATTACAGAGCATGAAGCAATCTACCGGGCGGTTAAGGCCCGGGATGAGGAGGCGGCACTTATGGAGGTTAAAAAGCATATTGCGAACCAGCAGAAGGCCATTATCCGAAGTCTGCATTTAAAAGAATAGAATAAAAAGGTAAATTTTGCACATGATAAGAGAGATACCCAGATACGGGTATTTCTCTTATTTTTTTACGAGGAGGCGGAAGATGTCAACAGTAAGTGATATTTCCATGCATATACAGGAAAATGAAGAATACATCCGCAGCCGGTGTGAGAACTGCGACGATATCATCATACGCCCTATGCTTCTGGGTGATGAAAAAAAGGTGCGCTGTCTGGTAGTATATATAGAAGTTGCTGTAAGCAATATGATGCTGGAAGAGTCTGTGATCGGTAAACTCATCAACCATATGTGGGAGATGCCCAGGGACCAGATTCTGGAGTTTGTAGAGGACAACGGGCTGGGAATCTCAGATGTAAAAACGTTGGATACCATGAAGGAGGCATTCGACGCTATGCTGGCCGGAAATGCCATATTTTTTCTGGACGGCTATCCCCATGCCATAAAGATTTCCAGCAAGGGCTATCCGGACAGAGGCGTCCAGGAGGCGGAAGCGGAGAAGGTACTGAGGGGATCGAACGAGGGATTCGGAGATGCGGTGAAAGCCAACTCAGCGCTGGTAAGAAAGCGTCTCAGGGACACCCGTATGAAAGTCAAGCAGACCAGTGTGGGAGTCAGATCCAATACAGTGGTGCAGCTTCTATACGTGGAGGATCTTATTGATCCCGGCCTCCTAAAGGAGATTGAACAACGCCTGGAGTCCTTTGAAATTGACGGGGTAACGGACAGCGGCATTATAGAACAGCTTACAGAAGAGGTCTGGTATTCTCCGTTTCCCCAGTTTCAGACAACAGAGCGCCCGGACAAGGCGGCTATGGAGCTGTTAAACGGACGTATACTTTTGCTGTGCGATAACTCACCTGTGGGACTGCTGCTCCCCACCACGTACAACAGTTTCCTTCAGGTAAGTGAGGACTGGTATAACCGATTTGCGCTGGTGAGCTTTCTGCGCATTCTCCGGTATCTTGCAGTGGTGCTGACCATGCTCCTCTCCGCCACGTACCTTGCCATGACAAACTTTCATACCCAGGTGCTTCCCACCAATCTGATGCTGGCATTTGCAGAGTCCAGACAGGGGGTGCCGTTTCCCAGCATGCTGGAGGTCATCCTTATGGAAGTGGCTTTTGAGATGATACGCGAGGCCGGGATACGGATGCCCGGACCACTGGGAGGTACCATAGGAATCGTCGGAGGCCTTATTATCGGACAGGCGGCTGTGGAGGCCAACCTGGTAAGCCCCATGGTAGTTGTTGTAGTGGCCATTACAGCCTTAAGTTCACTGGCCATTCCAAACGAGGAATTCTCAGCACCCTTCCGTTTGATTAAATATGGCATGATCGTCCTGGGGGGGACTCTGGGTGTCTATGGCATTGCCCTTGGACTCTATCTGGTAATCAGTCATCTGGCAGGGCTTACAACCTTTCATATTCCTTATCTTATGCCTTTTGTGGCCACTAAAAAGGAGAGATTCCGCGGGGAGAAGGACGGCATCCTGAGGGCACCTATCTGGTGGCTGCGCAGACGTCCTATTTACGCCAGACAAGAAGAAAAAATCAGACTTCGCAGAAGGGAGAACAAGTAAGATGTTCGCAGACAATCAGAAAATATCTCACCGCCAGCTTTTCAGGCAGCTGGTTATGAGCTTTTTGGGTATCTATCTTCTGTGCATTCCCGGATGGCAGTCCCTGGAGGGGCGCCGGGGAGTACTGTGTGTAGGGATCGGTCTTCTTTTCCTTTTCTTTTATATCATTTATCTGGTGCGTTTGAATCATTCCTATACCAATCTCGATAAGACATTCGGAAAGATCGGAGGGCGGATTATTGTTCTGGTATATCTCTCCTATCTGGTCTTTACCGGGATCTTTCTTCTCCGCATCATCGCAGCGGTGGTAGCGCGCTTTCTTGTGACAGGCGCCAATGCGGTGATGGTTATGGGGCTGGCAGTGGTCTTCTGCTATCTGGGCAGCGGCCAGGGCCTGGAGCGCCGGGGCCGGATGGCAGAGGCTGTCTTTCCCCTGGTGGTAGGGGCGCTGTTTCTTATGTTTTTTCTGGCCCTCAGCAAGGTAAATTTAGGATATCTGCAGCAGAGTGCTTCTGTCAGCTGGCCCCAGCTGGGCTGGGGAAGCTATGGGATCTTCTGTGCCTTTGCCCCTTTGATCCTGATTCCTTTTACTCTGGGGACGGTTCAGAAGCCGTCCAGCGCCCACGGGGTCATAATAGGAGCAGTGGGACTTTTGGGCGGAATTCTGTCCCTGACCTTTATCCTTCTGCAGGGGACCTTTGGTCTGCCCGGTCTGCTTTACAAATCCTTTCCCATGATAGATTTGATGTCAGGGGTTAATATACCCGGAGATTTTCTGGAGCGCGTGGATGTATTCTGGATCATATTTCTGATGTTCAGTGTACTATTTGCTCTGGGAAGTGTGTTTTTTTACCAGAATGAGCTCTTGTCCCGGGTACACTGGGAAAAGGGAAGGCTGTTTGCAGCGTTTCTGGTGCTGGCAGGGGGGCTTGTCTGTGCGCATATGGGCGTGTCGGCCAGATACTACGGCCAGATTCTGGAGAGGTATTACATCCCTGTGTTTCTGCTAATCAGCCTGATTGCCGGGCTGCGGCTGGGAAAGAACGAGAAAAAGGCAAAGTGGGGTAAGGCACTCATAGGGATTCTGGGACTCATCCTTTTGTTCTTTCTGAATGGATGCTGCGGTGTAGAGCCAGAAAACCGGGCTTTTCCCCTCATCGTGAGCATTGACTACACAGACGGGGAATATAAAGTAATCTACGGAATTCCGGATCTGTCTAATACCACAGGCCAGGGAAAGAAAGAGGAATCCGGCAGTCAGGAGCCGCGGGTTACTGTCTATACCGGGGCATCCATCAGGGAAATAGAAGAAGAGTTCGACAAAAGTCAGAAAAATTATCTGGACCTGGGGCACGTGAAGGCATTTATGCTGGGAGACGGGCTGATGGAAAATAAGGAGGCATTTACGAAATGCCTTGCCTATCTGGAAAACAACCCGACAATTGCGGGGAGCATCAAAGTATTCCAAAGCAGCCAGGTGGAAGAGGCAATGTCCCTGAACGGAAATGAGATTGATTCTCTGGGGGAATACCTCATAGGAATACTGGAAAATAAGCCGAACCCAGACAGAAAGGCCCAGGTCACCATACAGAAATTCTACAATGCCTGGCATAACCAGGAGGAGTTCCCCAAGGTACCCAGAGTAAATGTGAGGGGAACCCAGGTGTACCTTGAATAGACCCAGGATAAATGGAAATACTCCTAATACAAAGTTATTAGGAGGTACATAAAATGAAAATCACGGCAAACCGTAAGAGATATATCATAGCAGCTGCCCTTACCCTGGGCGTTTTGGGAGGAATTCTGGCTGCTTCCTTTACCGCCCGGGCCCAGGAAGAAACGCCCCGTCAGATCCAGCAGGGGATTGCTAAAGAGATCATTCGGTTCCATGTCCTTGCCAACAGCGACAGTGAGGAGGATCAGGGACTGAAAATCAAGGTGAAAAACAGAGTAGTAGAGTATCTGCACGAGCTTTTAGGCGATGACACCACCCTGGAAGAGACCAGGGAAGCAATCGTTTCTCATATGGAGGAAATTCGGGACATCTCCAGGGAAGTGATCAGGAGAGAAGGGTATGCGTATCCAGTGACGGCCGGGCTTACAACGGCTTATTTCCCTGAAAAAACATATGGGGACTGTACCTTTCCGCCGGGGGAATACGAGGCGCTTCAGATTAAAATTGGAGAGGCAGAGGGACATAACTGGTGGTGTGTTCTTTACCCCAGCCTGTGCTTTGTAGATGATACCCATGGAGTGGTCACAGAGGAGAAAAAAGAGGAATTGAAGAACGTTCTTACAGAAGAGGAATATGATACAATCACAGATACCCCGAGGATTAAAATTACATTTAAGTGGCTCCCCCACTGATAATTTCCGCTTGAATTCTCCCTTCAGTGAGAGTAGAATAGAACAATGTATAAAACCTTAGCCTGAGGCCAGGCTAATAAATGATGGAGAAAGAATATGAGCCAAAAGAACTACGCACCCATAGGAGTATTTGACTCAGGAGTAGGCGGGCTGACTGTGGCAAGGGAAATCATGCGGAATCTGCCCAATGAAAAAATTGTATATTTCGGTGATACCGCTAGAGTTCCCTATGGGAATAAATCAAGAGAAGCTGTCCTGCGCTATTCCCGCCAGATTATCCGTTTTCTGATGACCCAGGATGTAAAAGCTATTGTTGTGGCCTGCAATACAGCCAGCGCCATGGCTCTTGAGACCATAAGAGAAGAGATCGATATTCCTATAATCGGAGTGGTAAAGCCCGGGGCCAGAGTGGCGGCCCAGGTGACGCGGAACCATAAGATAGGAGTGATCGGGACCAGGGCTACGATTAACAGCTGCATCTATAAGGAGTTTATTCAACGGCAGAACCCTGAGATTGAGGTAATTGGAAAGGCCTGTCCGCTGCTGGTACCTTTGGTAGAGGAAGGATGGCTGAAGGACACCGTGACAGTGGAGGTGGCAAAGCGTTATCTGGAACCTCTTTTGATGCAGGATATCGATACCCTGATACTGGGATGTACCCACTATCCTTTGCTGCGATCTGTGATGCGGGAGCTGGTGGGAGAAAAAGTCACGCTGGTGAATCCGGCGTATGAAACTGCAAAGGACTTGCAGAGGCTTCTGGAAGAGAGAGGTCTGGCAAGCCCCGGGAAGGAGGAAGCTGAATTCCCCTACCGCTTCTATGCCAGCGATTCTGTGCAGCAGTTTAAAGACTTTGCGAATTCCATACTTCCTTATGATGTGAGTATGACAAAGCAGATTACTATTGAGGAGTACTAAAGAATGACAAAGCAAGTATTGATTACAATCAAAGGGCTTCAGATGCCGGGAGGCGGGGAAGAGGATACGAATATAGAGCTGATTACAGCCGGAGATTATTATAAAAAGAACGGACATCATTTTATTATGTATAATGAGGTGACGGAAGGCTTTGAGGGCAGTACAAAGAACTATATAAAAGTGAAAGAAGATTCTGTGGAAGTAAGGAAAAAGGGAGTTGCCAATGCCCATATGGTGTTCCAGGAGAACAAGAAAAACCTTACATACTACTCTACCCCCTATGGGAGTATGGAGATGGGAATCTCCGCAACCCGGGTAAAAATTCAGGAAACCCGGGAAAATATAGATGTGAATGTAGACTACGCGCTGGAAATTAATGAACAGCATGTGGCAGACTGCAATATCTGCATTAATATTAAATCAAAAGAGGCTCAGGACTTTTCACTGAGATCATAAAAGGATTGCGGACAGAGCCGCAATCCTTTTTTTCATCCTATGGCCGGTTAGGAGCGTTTTCCAGTGGTGGCATCCATAGCCTTATTTCTCAGGCGCTGGAAGAAGCCTTTCTTTTTGGCCGGTGCTTCCAGAGGACCTCTGACACCCCGGACATCTGTAATGTAGATTCCGCTGATGGTAGCTTTGACTTCCTTTTTCAGAGGGATTACATCGAAGATCCTCTCATCGCAGACCAAAGTCATAATCTTGGGGCCCACTTTTGCCTTTACAATAGGAAGCTTGGATCTTCTCATAAGCTTGGGCGTCTGATCTATCACTGCCTGAGGGAGCCCCGAAGTTTTTAGGGGCATCCTTTTTTTATCTATAATCAGCATGGGGACGACTTGTTTCGCAGCCTCTATCTGCTCCTGCTGTGCTTCTTGCTTTTTCTGTGCTCTTTTTCCCAGGAAATATAATACGACAACGGCAACTGCAAGAATCGCCAAAATAATCAATAATACTTTCCAAAGTTCCATAATTAACCTCCTAAAGTGTATTGAATCCACTGCCCCGCAGTTTCATACGCAAATTTCATTTTAGCATTAATTCTAGAAAAAGGCAATTATTAATTTGCCAAAAAAAGGCGGAGGAAAGGGCGGGAAAGGGAGCTGTGAGGCATAAGTAGACAAAGGGTCCTAATAGATTAGAATAGTGGCAAGGAGGATATGGGAGGAATCTTTATGAAGGACCGTGGCGTTATTCTTACTGGGGTTTGTCTGCTTCTCCTATTGGCGGCAGTACACCGATACGATATCCAGGGTACTGAAGATGGCGAAAGAGAGACCGGCATAAGCCAGGCTGCTGCGCAGGCAGGCGGAAAAAAGGGGATAATGGAGGAGGCAAAGCTGCTGGCAGCAGGCTATGACTACGACGGTGCGGTATCTCTGCTGAAAAAGGCCCCCGGCTATGCAGAATCAAAAGAAATGCAGGAGGCAGCTGCGAAGTACCTGGCCAGGAAAGAAGACTGCAGACCTGCGGACGTGGAGAAGATTCCTCATATTTTCTACCATTCTCTGATTGCAGATACTTCCAGGGCTTTTGACGGGGACAGCAGAGAAGGGGCCTACAATCAGGTGATGACAACTGTCAGTGAGTTTACTAAAATTATGGAACAGATGTATGAGCGGGGATACGTTTTGGTAAGGCTAAAAGACCTGGCAGGGGAAAAGACAGATGGAAATAGGAGAACCTATATGGCTTTGGAGGAGATCCTTCTCCCGGAGGGAAAGAAACCTTATGTGCTCTCTGTGGATGACCTCAGCTATTACCATTATATGGACGGGGATGGGTTTGCCAGTAAAATTGTTCTGGACGGGGACGGCCGGCCAAAGTGCCAGTATACCGCCGCAGACGGAACGGTTACCGTGGGGGATTATGATGTGGTTCCCCTGCTGGATTCTTTTTTGAGGGAGCATCCGGACGGTGCCTATAAAGGAGCCAGGGGAACCATTGCCCTTACCGGTTATAACGGCGTTTTAGGATACCGGACAGACACGGCATATGAGACAGGTGAAAATCTGGATGAGGATCAGAAGAAGTTTCTGGAGGCAAATCCGGATTTCGACTATGAAAATGAGGTTCAGAATGCAAGGGCGGTGGCAGAAGGGCTGAAGAAGGACGGCTGGGAGTTCGCCAGCCACACCTGGGGACATCTGAGAGCCTACAGCTGCAGCTATCAGCAGATGGTGGAGGATACAAGAAAGTGGAAGACAAGGGTAGCCCCTATTGTGGGGGACACGGATGTGATTATCTTTGCCTTTGGGGAGGATATCGGGGACTGGCACCCCTACACCCAGGAGAATGAAAAATACAGGTTTTTAAAAAGCCAGGGGTACCGTTATTTCTGCAATGTAGATTCCAATACCTCGTGGGTCCAGATTACCGATGAATATCTCCGGCAGGGGAGAAGGAATGTGGATGGCTACCGGATGTACTATGACATGACGGAAGGCACCAATAAGCTTTCTGACCTGTTTCAGGTGGAGGAAGTATTCGACCCGGCAAGGCCCGTTCCGGTGCCTCCTATGGGAGAATGAATGTGAAAAAATTATGAAATGGACGGGAAAGGCTTTCTTTTTAAGGCCATGTATGGTATAACACATGTGTGGCTTTAACTTGAAAAGCCTCTGTCTTGAAACAAGATAAGACTCCCCGCTTGCAGAAAGTACGCCAAGGCGTACTTGAAATTGTACAGATTTATACGATAACCGGGAGCCTAGAAAGGATGAAAATATGAAAAAAAGGGGTACATTAATCGCGCTGGCTCTGTGTACAGCGCTGGTGTTTACCGGATGCTCAGGCAGCAATTCCAAAGATGGCAAGGACAGCAAAAATACAGGAGAAAAAATTGACATATCTGATATGAAGGATTCCGATGACCTGGTAAAGGCGCTGGACCTTAAAGATTTGGGCAAATATATGACTCTGGGCCAGTACAAAGGACTGGAAGGCACTAAGATGGTGTATGAGATTACAGATGAAGATGTGGATGCCCAGGTAAACGGTACATTATCTCAAAACTCTGCTGTGGTGACAGACCGGCCGGTTCAGGACGGGGATATTGTCAATATTGACTACGTGGGAACGGTAGACGGCGTAGAGTTTGAAGGGGGAAAGGGACAGAACTATGACCTTACCATCGGATCCGGTGAATTTATCGACGGATTTGAGACAGGCCTTATAGGAGCAACCACAGGACAGGAGGTTGATGTCAATGTTACCTTCCCGGATCCTTATCAAAATAATACGGATCTGTCCGGTAAAGATGCAGTTTTTCATGTGACAGTGAATTCCATCTCAGCACCTCCGGAGCTTACGGATGAGTGGGTGGCAGCAAACACAGAATATAAAACAGTAGATGAATACAAGGCGTCTATCAGAAAAATGATTGAAGACAGCAATGACGATCAATCCATCTATTACCTTGCTACGTCTCTGTTCAGCCAGGTACAGGAGAACTCCGAGATCAAGGAATATCCGGAAGATCTGGTTAAGAAAGAAACTCAGAATTATAAAGATCAGATAGAATCTATGTATGCAGCGGCTGCTGGTATGACCATGGATGAGTTCATTGAGGCTCAGGGTTATACAGAAGAGACTTTTAACGAGCTGGCAGAGGAAAAGGGCAAAGAGCGTCTGCAGCAGAAGATGATCGTACAGGCTATTATGAATGCTGAGGATATAAGAATCACGCAGGAAGATTATGATAAGATGGTAGAAGACTATGCACAGAGATATGGATTTGAGAGCAAGGATACTATGATCCAAAGCTACGGGGAAGATATGGTAAAGGATACTATTCTCTGGAATAAGGTTGGAGATGTGCTGGTCGAGAACGGTAAGATTACGGATCAGACAGTTGATGAGGGGGAAGCAGACACCAGCGGCGCATCCCAGGGCGAAGCGGACGCCAGTGACGATGCCCAGCAGGAAGAGACAGCGGAATAAGCCAGAACACGAATCGGATCTTTAATAAACCCGGTGACAAACAGGCGTAAAGTAAGATAGCCCGTTTGTCCCGGGCTTTTTTATGAGAATATTTCCCATTTATTACCAAAACATAACATTAAATTACAATAAAGGTTCAAATTTTTTCATGAAAGGCGTTGTAAGAAAAAGAATTATCGATTATAATAAGCATGATATGCAAAATACTGGAAGTTAAGGAGTATGACAATGTCTGTTTTATTTATAGAATATCCAAAATGCAGTACCTGCCAGCGTGCAAAAAAATGGCTGGACAGTCACGGGATTGAATATACGGATCGGCATATAAAAGAAGAAAATCCTACCAGCGGAGAGCTTGCAGAGTGGTACAGAAAAAGCGGACTGCCTTTGAAGCGCTTTTTTAACACCAGCGGAATGATTTATCGGGATATGGGACTGAAAGATAAGCTTCCTACGATGACGGAAGAGGAGCAGCTGGAGCTTTTGGGTACGGACGGTATGCTGGTAAAGCGGCCGCTGATTATAGGGGATGATTTTGTACTGACAGGTTTTAAGGAGAAGGAATGGGAAGACGCCTTGTGTAGCTGAGCAGAGGGAACAGTATGACTTATACGATTGCGGGAGTTGTTGGCTTTTTATTATTCGTATTATATGATATAAACAGTGTGCTGTGGAGAAGGAAAAGTCTCCACTGCGGCTTTTTTGCGGGGAATGTGCTTATTATAGGTGCAACCATAATGTTGATAAAAAGAGTATGGAATGAGGCGTTTGTGTCAATGGGTTCTGTCTTGTGGGGCCTGTTGGCACTGTTCTTTTTAGGGCTTCTCATTTATACTCTATTTTTTGCCCTGCCATTTGGGGATACGTATCAGACCATGGACGGCAGACCCCAGGTCTGCAGCGCGGGGGTGTATGCCCTGTGCCGGCATCCGGGGGTTCTGTGGTTTTTCTTTTTTTATCTGTTTCTGGGTCTGTCTCTTCACTCCCTGCAGCTTGTGGGAACAGGAATGGTGCTCAGCCTGTGCAACCTGGGGTACGTGATTCTGCAGGATATATGGACGTTTCCCAGAAGTCTGGGCGGGTATGAGGAGTATAAAAAGAGCACTCCTTTTTTAATCCCTACGAAGGGGAGCATTATGGCTTGCCTTACTACACTGCGGCAAAGGGGGCGGAAGGAACATGAGGTTTGAAGAAAAGTTAAAAGAATTTCCAAAAGAAGCGATATGGAGCGAGTACTGTGGCTTTTTGGATCTTGATATCAAGGAGTATATGCAGATACAAAACCGGCTCTTATTAGAACAGATCCGTCTGTGGAGCAGATCTCCCCTGGGGCAAAGCTTTTTAAAGGGAAAATATCCGGGAACCATAGAAGAATTCCGCGCTATGGTGCCCCTAACTACATATGATGACTATGCAGATGTACTGCTGGCCAGAAGAAAGGAAATGCTGCCGGAGGAGCCGGTAATCTGGATTCAGACCACCTGGGAGGGCGGCAAACATCCCATAAAGGCAGCACCCTACACCCAGGGAATGCTGAAAACGTATCAGAACAATGTTCTGGCATGTCTGATTCTGTCCACAAGTAACCGGAAAGGGGAGTTTGACGTAAGTCCTGCGGACAATATCCTGTACGCCCTTGCCCCCCTGCCCTACCCTACCGGGCTGTTTCCGGTTGCCCTTGGGGACGAGATCGGCATTGGCTTTCTGCCTCCGGTCAAGGATGCCGTGGAGATGTCCTTTAAGGAGAGAAATGTAAAAGGGTTTCAGATGGGACTGAAGAAGGGAATTGAGTTTTTCTTCGGCATGGGAAGTGTGGCCTACTATGTAAGCCTGAGCGTTGCTGCCATGGGAAGCGGCGGCTCCTCCAAAGGACTGAAAAAACTGGCGGGGATCTCCCCGTCTATGCTTCTGCGCCTGGCTAAGGCAAAGAAAATATGCAAAGAGGAAAACCGGCAGCTGAAGCCTAAGGATTTGTTTCAGCTAAAAGGTTTTATGTGTGCAGGCACGGACAACCGGTGCTATAAAGATGACCTGGAAGACCTCTGGGGGATCCGCCCTATGGAGCTTTTTGCAGGGACAGAGCCCAGCTGCATTGGGACAGAGACCTGGACCAGGAATGGAATGTATTTTTTTCCGGACACTTGTTTCTATGAATTTATTCCGGAGGCAGAGATGGAGAAGAATATGGAAGACAGTACTTACCAGCCCCGTACGGTTCTGATGAATGAGGTACAGGAGGGCGAAAAGTATGAACTGGTACTTACCATCTTTAAGGGAGGGGCTTTTGCCAGATACCGGGTGGGAGATGTATACCGGTGTGTGGGGCTTACGAACAAAGAGGACGAGACAAAGATTCCCCGTTTTCAGTATGTGGACAGGGTATCCTCGATCATAGATATTGCGGGATTTACCAGAATCTCTGAGTATTCCATAACCCGGGCCATAGAGTTGTCCGGACTTCCGATCAAGGACTGGATCGCACAGAAAGAGTATAAAGATAACCGGAGACCTGTATTACATATGTATTTGGAGATGGAGGCCGGCTGTCTGGCCAACCACGCGGTAAGTCAGATGATCCTGAAAGAGCATCTGGGGATTTATTTTAAATATATTGACGAGGATTACCAGGATCTGAAAAAAATTCTGGGAATGGATCCTCTGGAAATTACTATATTAAAATGCGGCACGTTTGACCGCTGCAGACTGGAGACGGGGAAAAATATCCGGCATATGAGCCCTCCGGCCCGGGAAGTACAGGACCTGCTGCGGGCAGAGTATGACAAAGGAGGGATAGGACGTGTATAGCTATGCGAGTGTGCCGATTATTGCACTGTTTTGTTATTCCTTCCTTCTGGTGTCCTTCCTGGCGGCCAGAAAAAATAAGATTATTAATTCTTTTATTGGCCTCTTAGTTATTATGATTATGTGGACCGGTGGCTCCTTTTTTATGCGCATGGGGCTGTGGCCCTATGAAAAGTTCTGGTTTCATGTATCTCTGATCGGGATGATGATGATGCCCGTGGGATTTTTGGGATTTATCCGGGAATTCATGGAGGTTAAAAGTAAGTACCGCAAAGGGTTCTGGTCTGTTCTTGTTCTGATCATCATGGCCGTGAATATAAAAACAGGAGTCTTTGTAGATGCACCGCAGATGAAGGAGATAGCCACGGGGCAGATAACCTATATTTATGATATTCACTGGCCGGTGGTTGTCCTCTTTCTTACAGAAGCGTTTATCCTTCTTGACTGTGCCGGGATGATTTATAAGAACGGGCGCCGCAATGCTGTGGTTAGGAAGAAACTCAATCCGATCCTGCTGGGGATTTTTATCCTTTTCCTGGGACATGTACTGCTTGTATTCCCGCTTTTTAAAGGATTTCCCATTGATCTGATGAGCGGAATTATCAATGCCTTTCTAATGTTTTATGCACTGTACAAAAAACGTTTGTTTAAGCTTACACTTTTGATTTCCAGAGGGAACTGTTATGCCCTGGCTATTGTTCTGGCTGTAGTAATCTTTTATAATCTGGTTCGGCCTTTGGAGGAACTGCTGAGCGGACTGTTTCACCTGGGAGATTCCCAGAGAGTTATGGCGATCGCTGTCCTGGTAATGCTGGTAACCATGGGCATGTATGCGATACTTAAAAAGTTTTTTGACGAACTGTTCGTGAAGGATGAACTGGTTCAGACGGAGAATCTCCGGGACTTTAGTTCGAAGGTATCCAAATCCCTGAATATCCAGGAAATTCTTACAGAATTGATTGAAATTATACAGAAAACAATTTCTGTGGAAAAGGTATATATCTGCATACAGGACGACCAGGGGGAATATAAGATGGTGCAGAGCACCAGTCCCCTCAACCGACGGGATTTTGTGCTGGCAAAGGATCATCCCGTAGTAGAATATCTGAAGAAATCAGACGGATGTCTGCTGATGAGGGAATTTAAACGGACGGTTGCCTATAAATCTATGTGGGAAGAGGAGAAGCATCAGCTGGCTGTCTGGAAAATAGAATGTTTTGTTGCCTTAAAGGATGAAGAGGATATCATTGGTATCGTCATGCTGTCCAATAAGCTGAAGCATGAGAGGTATACCTATAATGATATTAGCTTTCTTACCTCTGTAGATTCCGTAAGCTCTATTGCGGTTAAGAACTCCAGGCTCTACGAAAAGGCTTATGAGGAGGCCAGGAAGGATGAGCTCACCGGCCTGCTCAACCGGAAATGCTTTTACGAGGTTCTGGACGAGGCCTATGAAAGATTTAAAGACAGTTCTCTGGCGCTTATTATCCTGAATATAGATGATTTTAAGCTGTACAATCAGCTGTACGGGGACCAGGAGGGGGATATTGCCCTCCAGAAAGTGGCGGCCATTATACAGGCAAGCGCAGGGGAAAAAAGCTATGTGGCAAGATACAGCGGGAAAGAATTTGCCATTATTCTGCCCCAGTATGATCTCCACATGGCGAAAAAGCTGGCGGAAAACATTGCGGCACAGATCCGGGATATGAACCGGCACTCCAAAGAGTATGCTCTGAAGGCTCTTACTGTAAGCTGTGGGATCTGCGGAATTCCATTTTCAGCCTCCAATCCTCACGAGCTGGTAAACAATGCGGATATGGCAGTCTATCATGTGAAGCGTTCAGGTAAAAATGCTGTTATGATTTATTCCGTGGGCCAGGATCAGAAGTTTGCTATGCAGGTGCCTGAACCGGCATATAAGAAGAGTGTGTACTCAGAATATGCATCTACCATCTATGCCCTTACAGCTGCCATTGATACCAAGGATCACTATACCTTCAGTCATTCCAAGAATGTGGCATACTATGCCAGCGAGCTGGCTAAGGCGTACGGCATGAATCAGGAATGTGTCAATATTGTGCACGAGGCGGGGCTTCTCCACGATATCGGAAAGATCGGTATTCCTGAGGATATTCTAAACAAACCGGGAAAGCTTACGGACGAGGAATACGAGGTTATGAAGGGACATGTGGAGCATTCCATCGGAATTATCCGTCACCTGCCCTCTCTGGATTACGTCATTCCCGCTGTTATCGGACATCATGAGCGATATGACGGAAGGGGATATCCCAGACGGATTGCGGGGGAAGATATTCCTATTATGGCCCGGATGCTGTGCGTGGCGGATTCTTTTGACGCTATGATTTCCAAGAGAAGCTACAAGCCAAGTATGGAGGTGGACAAAGCGCTGGGTATTCTGGAGGAAGAGGCCGGTATGCAATTTGATCCGAAGCTGGTTCCTATTTTTATAGATTTGGTGAAGCGTCAGGTCATTGAAATTCAGCTGAACTGAAAAATCTTCTTTCTTCTTGACAGAAAAATAAAAATATGATACGTTATCCATTGTATGGATGATAGTTCCTGAATTAGAGCTTTCCATGCAAATATTTTTTGACCACTCGTTAAGAGTTAAGGCCATACGGACAGCCGGGTCAACTGCCGATTGGCAACTTTCGTTGCCTTATTGATTGAGTTAAAAGCTCAAATTTTATAAGTTGGTTACTCAAAACCAGTGCATAGCTGCACATCAACTTGTGAAACGGTCAATAAGAGTGGTAAAAGTAAAATGTTTGCTATATAGACTCTAATTCTCAACTGCATTTTGAATAAATAGGAACAGGGGGGCCTGCAGGCCATAGCCTCTGTTTTCAAATAAAACAAAATCAGAAAAGACGATGAAACGCAAGTGATGGGCGGTAGACTGCCTGTTGCCTGCGTTTTTTTATTATATAGGAAACATTGTTCCCTATGCAATAAAAACCCTCCGGGGGATCACACTGCGGCAGACCATCCAATTTGCGGACTCAGGACTGCATACAGGCGTCTATTGCACATAATTAGCTGAATAGAAAGGAGAGGAGGCCAATGAGTCTTTCACAGGAAAAGGCCCCTGTCTACGAGGCACTGGAGGAATTCAGGCGGATGAGAGTGGTCCCGTTCGATGTCCCCGGACACAAAAGAGGGCGGGGGAATAAAGAGTTAAGGGAATTTCTGGGAGAAAAGTGCGTCAGCCTGGATGTGAATTCCATGAAGCCTCTGGATAACCTGTGCCATCCCGTATCTGTCATCAGGGAGGCAGAGGAGCTGGCGGCAGAGGCCTTTGGAGCGTCGCACGCCTTTCTGATGGTGGGGGGCACTACCTCCGCGGTACAGAGTATGGTGCTGACTGCCTGTAAACGGGGGGATAAGATCATTCTTCCGAGAAATGTCCACAGGAGTGTGATTAATGCTTTGGTTCTCTGTGGAGCAGTGCCTGTGTATGTCAACCCCGATGTGGATCATCAGCTTGGGATTGCCCTGGGGATGAAGGTGTCCCAGGTAGAACAGGCGATTACAGAGAATCCCGATGCAGTGGCTGTTCTTGTAAATAATCCTACCTATTACGGGATCTGCTCGGATATAAAGTCCATTATTGCCCTTGCGCATGCTCATGGAATGATGGTGCTGGCGGATGAGGCCCACGGCACCCACTTTTATTTTGGGGAAAATCTGCCGGCGGCAGCTATGAAGGCCGGTGCGGATATGGCGGCGGTGAGTATGCATAAGTCAGGGGGAAGCCTTACCCAGAGTTCTCTTCTGCTTACAGGACCAGAGGTGAATCCGGGATATGTAAGCCAGATAATTAATCTGACGCAGACTACCAGCGGGTCCTATCTGCTTTTGTCCAGCCTGGATATCTCCAGAAGAAATCTGGCGCTCCACGGAAGAGAGACGTTCCGGCAGGTGGTGGAGCTGGCAGAATATGCAAGAGCGGAGATCAATGCCATAGGCGGTTATTATGCCTACTCCCGGGAGCTGGTGAATGGGGACAGCATCTATGATTTTGATGTGACAAAGCTTTCTGTCTATACCCTGGAGATCGGTCTGGCGGGGATTGAAGTCTATGATCTGCTCCGTGATGAATATGATATCCAGATAGAATTCGGGGATATCGGCAATATACTGGCCTACCTGTCTATCGGGGACCGCAGACAGGATATTGAGCGCCTGGCCAGTGCCCTGGCAGAGATTAAGCGGCTGTATCAGAAGAGCAGGAACGGTATGATGAGCCAGGAATACATAAGTCCCCAGGTGGTGGTAACGCCTCAGGACGCCTTTTATGCCAGGAAAGAATCTCTGCCGCTGAAAGAGACGGCGGGAAGAGTGTGCAGTGAATTTGTTATGTGCTATCCCCCGGGAATTCCTATTCTGGCTCCGGGAGAGAGGATTACGGATAAGATACTGGACTATATTGTGTATGCCAGAGAAAAGGGCTGCTCCATGACCGGGCCCGAGGATGAGAAGATAGAAGCACTGAATGTATTGCTATAGAGACCTGTTTTTGAGAGGACGCAAAAGGTCCGCAGGGGACGGGGATTTTAGGAAAATATAGAAGATAAGGAGAGGTGGAAAATGGAATTATGGTTTTCAGAGCGTCATACCCAGAATGTGAAGTTTTCCATTCGTGTAGAGAGACAGCTTTACAGCGGACAAAGTGAATTTCAGCGGATTGATGTATTTGACTCCAGGGAGTTTGGACGGTTTCTGACCCTGGACGGTTATCTTATGCTGACAGAGAAGGACGAATTTATATATCATGAAATGATGACCCATGTGCCTATGGCAGTGCATCCCGATCCCAGGAAGATCCTGGTTATCGGAGGAGGAGACGGGGGCGTAATCCGGGAACTGACCAGGTATGAAAAGATAGAGCGGATTGATATGGTGGAGATCGACCCTCTTGTGGTAGAGGTATCCAAAAAATATCTGCCACAGACGGCCTGCCGGCTGGACGATCCCAGGGTACATATCTATTATGAGGACGGCCTGCGTTTTATACGTTCTGTACACGAGGAATATGATCTCATTATTGTGGACTGTTCAGATCCCGGGGGGCCTGGGGAAGGGCTGTTCACCAAGGAGTTTTACGGGAGCTGCTATAAGGCTTTGAAAGACGACGGGATTATGGTAAATCAGCATGAGAGCCCCTTCTATGAGGAGGATGCCATGACTATGCAGAGAGTACACAAGCGCATTGTGGAGAGCTTTCCCATCAGCAGGGTCTATCAGGTGCATGTGCCCACTTTTCCGGCGGGGCATTGGCTGTTTGGGTTTGCCTCTAAAAAATACCATCCGGTCCGGGACCTGGATGCTGTCAAATGGAATATGCTTGGGCTTTCCACCCGGTATTATACGACACAGCTCCACGCAGGGGCTTTTGCCCTCCCATATTATGTAGAGGAGATGCTGAAGCATGTTGAATAAGAATATAGAAGTATTTATCGGCTGTGAGGCGGAATATGAGGAGGCAGGGATTGTGCTGTACGGGGCACCCTATGATTCCACGACTTCTTACCGGCCTGGGGCCCGGTTTGGAAGCAAGGCTATGAGAAGCGAATCCTTCGGCCTGGAGACTTACAGTCCCTATCAGGACAAAGATTTGACAGAACTGAAAGTTTTTGACAGCGGTGATCTGGAGCTGTGTTTCGGAGATTCCTCCCTTGCTCTGGAAGACATAGAGAGACGGGCTGAGGAGATTCTGGAGGACGGGAAGCTGCCTGTGCTTTTGGGCGGAGAACATCTGGTGACTCTTGGAGCTGTCAGGGCAGTGTTCAAACGGTACCCGGATCTCCATATGATTCACTTTGATGCCCACGCGGACCTGAGGGAGGATTACCTGGGCGCAAGACTGTCCCATGCTTGTGTACTCAGGCGCTGCTGGGAACTTCTGGGGGACAAAAGAATCCACCAGTTTGGAATACGCTCAGGGGATCGGGAAGAGTTTCGCTGGGGAGCCAGGGGCCATGTGTATACCAGAAAATTCGATTTTCAGGGACTTGCGGAGACGGTAGAGAAACTAAAAGGTAAGCCTGTGTATTTCACCCTGGATCTGGATGTGCTGGATCCCAGTGTATTTCCCGGAACGGGGACACCGGAGGCCGGGGGCGTAACCTTTGACCAGCTGAGGGACGCAGTGGAGCTGGTTTGCAGGGGCACGCAAATTGCAGGGTGCGATATGGTGGAGCTTTGCCCGGGGTATGACCCCAGCGGAATTTCAACGGCAGCAGCCTGCAAGGTACTGCGGGAGATGCTTCTTGCACTGAAACCACAGAGACAGGTTATTACATAGAAAAGGAGAATATAAGTATGGGAAAAGCGTTGATTATTGGCTGCGGCGGTGTTGCATCTGCAGCCATCCATAAATGCTGTCAGAACAGCGAAGTATTTACAGAAATCTGCATTGCCAGCAGAACAAAAGCAAAATGTGATGCACTGAAGGAAAAGCTGGAGGGAACTACAAGCACAAAGATTACAACCGCACAGGTAGATGCGGACCATGTGGACGAGCTTACGGCACTGATCGAAAAGGAAAAGCCGGATGTTGTGCTGAATCTGGCGCTGCCCTATCAGGATCTCACCATTATGGAGGCCTGCCTGGCTACCAAAACACACTATATAGATACAGCAAACTATGAGCCAGAGGATACGGCCAAGTTTGAATATAAATGGCAGTGGGCCTACAAAGAGAGGTTTGAGAAAGCGGGAATCACTGCCCTTTTAGGAAGCGGGTTCGACCCTGGAGTGACTGGTGTTTTTTCTGCATATGCCCAGAAGCACTATTTTGATGAGATTCATTATATTGACATACTGGACTGCAATGCAGGGGATCACGGATATCCCTTTGCCACAAACTTTAACCCGGAAATAAATATCAGGGAGGTATCAGCCAAGGGAAGCTATTGGGAGAACGGAAGCTGGGTTGAGACGGAACCTATGGAAATTAAGAAGGTCTATCATTTTCCGGAAATCGGGGAGAAGGATATGTACCTGCTCCACCATGAAGAGCTGGAATCCCTGGCGCTGAATATCAAAGGTATTAAGAGAATCCGATTTTTTATGACCTTCGGGCAGAGCTATCTGACCCATCTTAAGTGCCTGGAGAATGTGGGGATGACATCCATTGAACCCATTGAATTCGAAGGAAAGCAGATTGTGCCTCTCCAGTTTTTGAAGGCTGTGCTCCCGGATCCCTCGTCTCTGGGACCAAGAACCAAAGGAAAGACGAATATTGGCTGTATTTTCCGGGGAATAAAGGATGGAAAAGAAAGGAATCTTTATATCTACAATGTATGTGACCACCAGGAATGCTACAGGGAGGTAGGATCCCAGGCAGTGGCATATACCACAGGGGTTCCGGCTATGATAGGCGCCATGATGGTAATGACGGGCAAATGGCAGAAGCCGGGGGTATTCAACGTGGAAGAATTCGATCCGGATCCCTTTATGGAGGCTCTGAACCGGTGGGGGCTGCCGTGGAAGACAGAGGAGCAGCCGGAGCTGGTAGACTGATATGCGCTGGGAACAATTGCCTACTCCCTGCTATGTAGTGGATATATCCCGGCTAAAGGAGAATCTGGAAATACTCAAAGGAGTGGCAGACCGCACCGGATGCGAGATCCTTCTGGCACAGAAAGCATTCTCCATGTATTCCCTGTATCCTCTCATAGGGGAGTACTTAAGCGGCTGTACTGCCAGCGGACTCTATGAGGCCAGGCTGGGGGCTGAGGAGATGGGAAAAGAGAACCATATCTACTCCCCCGCCTACAGGGCCGAAGAGTTTCCCGAAATCTGCGAGATCTGCAGCCATATCATCTTTAATTCCTTTTCACAGCTGGAGAAATACGGCCCTGTGGCCATAGAACGGGGAAGAAGCGTGGGACTGCGGATTAATCCCCAGTACTCCACCCAGGAAGCACATGCCATCTACGATCCCTGTGCACCAGGTTCCCGCCTGGGAGTAACTCTGGAAAACTTCAGGCCAGATCTTTTGGGAAACGTAGAAGGCCTTCATTTTCACACCCTGTGCGAGCAGGATGCCTATGATTTGGACGCCACCCTGGATGTAATTGAGGAAGCGTTTGGCCCCTATATGGAAAGAATGAAATGGGTTAACTTCGGGGGCGGACACCACATCACAAGGCCGGGTTATCACATAGAAGTGCTGGAAAAATGCATCCGGCGGATACAGAACCGTTACCAGGTACAGGTATATCTGGAGCCGGGGGAGGCCATTGCCCTGGATGCGGGCTATCTGATCACCGAAGTACTGGAGATTGTAAAAAACGGTACTGACACCGCTATTCTGGACACATCCGCCGCCTGCCATATGCCGGATGTCCTGGAAATGCCCTATCGGCCTCCGCTAAGAGAGAGCGGAGAACCCGGGGAAAAATCCTATACCTGCCGCCTGGCCGGACCCACCTGCCTGGCCGGAGATATCATAGGCGACTATTCCTTTGACCACAGGATTAACCCGGGGGAGCGGCTGGTGTTCGAAGACATGGCAATCTACTCTATGGTAAAAAACAATACCTTCAACGGCATGAGGCTGCCGGGGATTGCAGTTTTGGAAGAAGACGGGGATTGCAGGTTAGTAAAAGAATTTGGCTACGAAGACTTTAAAATGCGGCTGTAAAGGTATAAAAGGGGACGTGTACTTTCTAAAAAGAACACGTCCCCTTTTGGGGATAGGCCTGTCCCTAACTGCCATAAAATGTATAAAAACCCTGATTTGAGCAGATAGTATAACAGAATTGGCAAATAGAAGGGAGTTTTTGTTATGCTGCTGATTAACGGTAGAGTTTTAACTATGGCAGGAAAGGTTTGGGAGAATGGTTATGTCCGTACAGAGGGAAAGGTGATCGCAGACATAGGAAGTATGGATACCATATGTGTTAATGACAGTGAGGAGGTAATTGATGCCTGCGGCGGCTGGATTATGCCAGGCCTGATTGACGCCCATACTCACATGGGGATTACGGAGGAGCGCAAGGGAACCATAGGAGATGACTGCAATGAAATTACAGATCCCATTACTCCTCACCTCAGGGGATTGGATGCGGTGAATCCTATGGACTGTGCCTTCCACGATGCTATTATGGCAGGAATCACTTCAGTTATGGCAGGACCGGGAAGTGCGAATGTAGTGGGCGGTCAGTTTGTATTTATGAAGACTCACGGACGGTGTATTGATGAGATGTGTGTACTGGAGCCGGCTGCCATGAAAGTGGCATTCGGGGAAAATCCAAAGACAAATTATGGAGATCAGGGCCAGTCCCCTGCTACCAGGATGGCGATTGCAGCCATGCTCCGGGAGGAGTTGTTTCGGGCAAAGCAGTACTGGGAAAAGAAGAAAAAGGGAAAACTCTCAGAGAAGGATTTCCGCATGGAGGCCTGGATACCGGTTCTGGAGAAGAAGATACCAATGAAGGCCCATGCACACAGGGCGGATGATATTCTGACAGCAATCCGCATAGCCAGGGAATTTGATGTGGATATAACTCTGGATCACTGCACCGAGGGACACCTGATTGCTGAGGAAGTGGCAGCGTCTGGATTCCCCGCCATCGTGGGAACAGATCTTACCTCCCGTTCAAAGATAGAGGTGGAGAATATGAGTTTTAAAACCTGCGGGATTTTGGAGAAGGCAGGTGTAATGGTTGCGGTGACAACCGATCATCCGGTAGCGATCATCCGGTACCTGCCCCTGTGCGCAGGGATGGCTGTGCAGCAGGGCATGTCTCTGGAGGGCGGTCTGAAGGCACTGACCATTCATCCCGCCAAAATCTGCCGGGCAGCGGATCGGGTAGGCAGCCTGGAAGTGGGAAAAGATGCGGACATTGCCGTATTTACAGGAAATCCCATGGAAGTGTTTACGGAGACCATCTGTACAGTGATCGACGGGGAGGCAGTCTATCGCCGGGAGTAAACGTAATTTTAAATGGTAATCTTTTCGGAAATTGGCGAAGTCTTACAGCAGGGCTTCGCCTTTTTGTCAATGCATGCTATACTATACCAAAGTCAAAAAACTTGGAAAATCTATGCCCGGGGAGAAATGTGCATCCTGCGTATGAGTACACTACGCGGGCATCGATGTAGAAGCCGGAACAGACAATGATAGAAATTTTTGGAGAAGACTATGAAGCAAAACGGAAAACCAGACAGGACCTTGCTGGAGAATCAGGACTACAATTTCATAAAAACCGACAAACATTTAGGAAAACATGTGATCCTTCTGGGACTTGCAGGCAGTTATTCCTACGGTACCAACAATGAGAGCAGCGATATCGATATCCGGGGAATAGCCCTGAATCAAAAGTCTGATCTCATCGGTATGACAAACTTTGAGCAGTATGTGGATCAGAAAACAGATACGACTATTTACTCTTTTCGGAAAATAATCACCTTGCTTTTGAACTGCAATCCCAATACCATAGAGCTTCTGGGACTAAATCCAGAGCATTACCTGTATCTGAACCAAATCGGAGAAGAGCTTCTCGCAAACCGCAGCCTGTTTCTGTCAAAACGGGCAGTACATTCCTTCGGAGGCTATGCGGATGCCCAGCTCAGACGCCTCCAGAATGCGCTGGCCAGGGATTCCTATCCCCAGCGGGAGAAAGAACTTCATATCTTTCATTCTGTGAGAAACGCGATGTACGAGTTCCAGAACCGGTACAGCAGCTTTGAAAACGGGAGCCTGAAGCTTTATGTGGATGTATCCGGGAATCCTCAGCTGGAGACGGAGATATTTGTTGACGCGAATCTTAGACACTATCCTTTAAGAGATTATAAAAACATCTGGGCAGAGATGAATAATATTGTGAGAGACTATGATAAAATAGGCAAAAGAAACAAGAAAAAAGACGACAATCACCTGAATAAACATGCCATGCACCTGATCCGCCTCTTTTTGATGGCCATTGATATTCTGGAGAAGGGGGAGATTCATACGTACCGGGAAAAGGAGCATAACTTACTATTATCCATCCGAAACGGGGAGTTCCAGAAAGCGGACGGCACCTTCCGTTCAGAATTCTATGAGATGCTGACAGGCTATGAAAAAGCTCTGGAACGGGCAGCCCGGGAAACCGCCCTTCCGGATGAACCGGACAGGGAAGCTGTGGAGGCGTTTGTTATGCGGGTGAATCGAAAAGTAGTGACAGATGAAATATAAACGGAGGACAGATATGACAGAAAGAGAAAAGATGCTGGCAGGAGAAATATATGACTGCGGAGATACGGAGCTGTTGAAGCAATGGCACAAAGCGAAAAACCTCATTCGTGAGTATAACCAGACGGGTTCAGAGTGTTTGGAGGAAAAGGACAGGATTTTGTGTGAATTATTAGGGGCACGGGGGGAAAACCTCTGGATTACTCCGCCATTCTATGCAGATTACGGGTGTAATATATCCTTCGGCAATAACTGCGAGGTCAATATGAACTGTACGTTCCTGGATGATAACAAAATTATCATAGGCAACAATGCTCTTATTGCACCTAATGTTCAAATCTATACCGCATATCATCCCGCAAATGCCCGGGAGCGGTTTGGGGAGCTAAGTGAAAGCGGCGGGTTTGCATTCTGTAAGACCCAATCGGCACCGGTAATTATCGGGGATAATGTGTGGATTGGCGGCGGGGCGATTATCCTGCCGGGCGTGACCATTGGAAATAACGTTGTGATAGGCGCGGGAAGTATTGTGACAAGGGAGATACCTTCGGACAAGATTGCATATGGAAATCCCTGCAGAGTAATCAGGGATAATCTATAAACGCAGCATCAGCCCTATAGTTCTAAAAAGTATAGGGAAAATATTCCCCTGCAACGGCTGCTTTTTCAGGATTTTTTATCCGGGAAGAAGGGGAACCTGAAAGAGCCATTCTACTGACATATACGGATTCTCTCCTGCATACATTGTAAAAACAAGTTTTCCGGAGGACTTCCGTGAAAGAATATATTGAAGAACGTGCGGTGGACATCGCCAATTACATTATAGACTGTAATGCGACGGTGCGTCAGACTGCGAAGAAATTTGGGGTTTCAAAATCAACGGTACATAAAGATGTAACCGAACGCTTATTGCAGATCAATCCTACGCTTGCCAGAAAAGCAAGAAAAGTTCTGGATGTAAATAAGCAGGAGCGTCATATCCGTGGCGGAATGGCCACCAGAGAAAAATATTTGCATAAAGCCCCCTGATTGTCTTGCTGCACATAAGAATCTGCCTATCATGAATCAAACTGCCGCAGCCATATTCCGTCAGAATGGCTGCGGCAGAATGCTTATAGCTTGTGGCACTGTTCAACATTAAGGACAAAGATGGTGGCCCCTCCCACGTCAACCGGAATCGAGGGAATCGCGGCATAATTATAGCCGTTGGAGCTTTCCGGATATGGGGTAGGATAAGAAATCTGCTTCCTTTTTCCGCATTCCTCAGAAAAAATATCAAGCACCTGCTGTATCTGATCGTCCTGTACAACTGTAAAAAGAGTTGCATTTCTCTTACGGAGAAAACCTCCGGTAGTAGAAACCTTGGTAACGGCAAAGCCGGCCTGGTTCAGGGCATACATAACATTATTCACATCACTGGCACATACCACAGCATAAATCATTTTCATAGGACATCTCTCCTCTCCTGCCAATGGTTTCAAAAAGCTAACTTTCCGTACTATTATAAAACTTGACTCTCCCTTCCGTCAACGGTTAAGTTTTTATAAAGAAAACCAGGAAAAATATTCCCTCCGCCCTATTGTAAGGCAAAGGGGATAGCAGTATAATGTGAGGGAAATGTTAAAAATGCGTTAAGATAAACATTTTTGAGGAGAGAGAAATGAATTATATGTTTAGCAACAAGGATCTGAGGAGGCTAATCCTTCCTCTGATCGTGGAACAGTTCCTCCAGTCCTTCGTAGGACTGGCCGATTCTATTATGGTAGCCAGCGTGGGTGAGGCTGCCGTATCCGGCGTATCTCTGGTAGATACGGTCATGATTCTGTTAATTAATATATTTGCTGCCCTTGCGACCGGCGGAGCTGTTGTAGCCGGACAGTTTATAGGCAAAAAGAAACAGGACATGGGCTGCCAGGCAACCAACCAGCTGATTTTATTTACGGCATCCTTTTCCCTGGTGATTATGGCCTTGGGTTATCTGTGCAGAGGATTTATCCTTCACGGTGTCTTCGGAAAAATCGAAGCTGAGGTTATGTACGATGCCAATATCTATCTATTGATTGTATTTGCTTCTATTCCTTTCATTGCCCTGTATAACGCAGGCGCTGCCATCTTCCGCGCCATGGGAAATTCCAAAATGTCCATGCAGCTGTCCATGATTATGAATGCAATTAATCTGGGCGGGAATGCTATTCTTATCTACGGACTGCACAGAGGTGTGGAAGGAGTTGCCATCCCTACTCTTGCGTCCAGGGTCATTGCCTGTATCCTGATGATGATTATGCTGGTGGATCCCAGGAGAACCCTTCATATTGTAAGACCCTTCCGCATTCATATAGACAGAATGCTGCTGAAAAAGATTCTCTACATTGGTATCCCCAACGGCCTGGAAAACAGTATGTTTCAGCTGGGCAAGATTCTGGTGCTGAGTATCGTGGCAGGCTTCGGAACGTCGTCTATTGCCGCTAATGCAGTGTCCAACAATATCGCTATGTTTGCCATCCTGCCGGGCATGTCTGTGGGATTTGCGCTGCTTACCGTAATCTCTCAATGCGTGGGTGCCGGGGATTACCAGCAGGCAAAATATTACACCCGGAAGCTGATGAAGATCACCTATCTGGCCCTGATTGCCATTAATATACTGCTGATGCTGATCCTGCCTCTGATTATCCGCATCTACGGCCTGTCCCATGAGGCCAGCACCTATGCCTATAAAATCCTGATTTACCATTCGATCTGTGTGGTAACTATATGGCCCCTATCCTTCACTCTGCCCAATACACTGAGGGCTTCTAACGACGTAAAATACACTATGGTTCTGGCCATTATTTCTATGTGGGTCTTTCGGATTGGCTTCAGCTACATTCTGGGAGTGAACCTGAAGATAGGAGTATTCGGAGTGTGGGTGGCTATGACCATAGACTGGCTGTTCCGGTCCATTGCCTTTGTATGGCGGTATCTCAGAGGAAAGTGGCAATTGCAGAAAATATAAAATTTACCATTGTCAAGGAGGGAGAGCTCCTATATAATGAGGTACAGATCCATCGGACGGATACAGTATGATGGAAAACAAACACACAGGAGGAATTATTTTGAAGAGAGAGACAGTCATAGTTCTGGACTTTGGCGGGCAGTATAATCAGCTTATTGCCAGACGGGTGCGTGAATGCAACGTATACTGCGAGATATTTTCTTATAAAACAGATATAGAAAAAATAAAAGAAATCCAGCCGAAAGGTATTATATTTACTGGCGGACCCAACAGTGTATATCTGGAGGACTCCCCTACCTACACCCAGGAGATCTTCCAGCTGGGAATCCCTGTTCTGGGCATCTGCTACGGCGCTCAGCTGATGATGCACCTGTTGGGAGGAGAAGTGGGAACCGCCCCGGTGAGAGAATATGGGAAAATTGAGGTTACGGTAGATCCTTCAGCAAAGCTTTTCAGGGAAGTATCCGAAAAGACGATCTGCTGGATGAGCCACAACGATTATATCGCAAAGGCAGCTCCCGGATTTGACATCATTGCCCATACGTCAGACTGTCCGGTGGCAGCCGTGCAGAACACAGAAAAGAATCTGTACGCGGTTCAGTTCCACCCCGAGGTGCTCCACACCCAGGAAGGCAAAAAGATGCTTTCTAATTTTGTCTACCAGGTATGTGAATGCTCCGGCGACTGGAGAATGGATTCCTTCGTGGAAGAAAGTATCCAGGCAATCCGCCAAAAAGTAGGAAAAGGCAAAGTGCTCTGTGCTCTCTCCGGAGGCGTGGACTCCTCTGTGGCAGCGGTTATGCTGTCAAAAGCAGTGGGGAATCAGCTCACCTGTGTATTTGTGGACCACGGACTGCTCCGCAAGAACGAGGGAGACGAAGTAGAAGCTGTGTTCGGCCCTGAGGGAGCGTATAATCTGAACTTTATCCGCGTAAACGCCCAGGAGCGCTTTTATGAAAGATTAAAAGGCGTGGAAGAGCCGGAGAGTAAACGGAAGATTATTGGGGAAGAGTTCATCCGTGTGTTCGAAGAGGAAGCAAAGAAAATCGGTGCCGTGGACTTCCTGGTCCAGGGAACCATTTATCCCGATGTTGTGGAGAGCGGCGTAGGCGGAGAGTCTACGGTGATTAAATCCCATCACAATGTGGGAGGACTTCCTGACTATGTAGATTTCAAGGAGATTATAGAGCCCCTTCGGGACCTGTTTAAAGACGAAGTGCGAAAAGCCGGCCTGGAGCTTGGGATTCCGGAATATCTGGTATTCCGCCAGCCGTTCCCCGGCCCGGGACTGGGAATCCGAATCATCGGAGAAGTGACAGCCGAGAAAGTAAAAATGGTTCAGGACGCGGATGCCATCTGGCGGGAAGAGATTGCAAATGCCGGGCTGGACAAGAAGATTGGACAGTATTTTGCCGCGATTACAAATATGCGGTCGGTGGGGGTCATGGGGGATGAGAGAACCTACGACTATGCAGTGGCCCTGCGGGCAGTTACAACTACGGACTTTATGACAGCAGAGAGTGCGGAGATTCCCTGGGAAGTGATTGGGAAGGCAACCAGCAGGATTGTGAATGAAGTGAAGCATATTAATAGGGTGCTTTATGACTGTACGGGGAAGCCGCCGGCAACGATTGAGTTCGAGTGATGAAATGGACTTGGAAAAACCTTTATTTATGAGGGTTGCAAGCAAAATTGTTTAAGTGTTGGCAACGATTTGGCAACATTTAGAGTATCACTCACTGAATAATAGAATACTTCAATAACAGAAAAACCTTGCTGATTTTCAGATATGGAAACTGAACATCGGCAAGGTCTTTTTATGCTTATTTCTGCTTTTTCTTTTTAGACGCTTTCTTTTCTTCTTTCTCGATTTTCTGAAATTCTTTGACAAGCATATCACTGACCGCCTGCGAGGGAACACTCACCCAATGCCCTGAGGTGTCAAGTTCGGGGTACTTGTATCGCCACTGGTCGTATTCTTCTCTGCTTATCTCGCCCCGTTCCAGCATGGCAGATTGTTCCTGCCATGCGTGGAACATTTTGAACATGGAGGAATAGGTGGAATAGTCGGACTTGTCAAGGCGCAGGCAGATTTCCCCGTCAATCTCTCCGATTTTCAGTCCGTACATATCTTCCAGTGCAAAGAGCGTGTGCATAAGCCCGATATAGCTGTCAATCTCCGGGACTGTGATTGCTCGTGGGCTGACATCAAAGATATGTGCCATTTCTTTTACAAGGTCTTGCTTCGGCGTTCTGGCTTCTGATTCGTACTGCGCCATACGGACATCAGAGGTCTTTCCGAGAAAACCGAGGATTTCGCCTAACTGCTTCTGCGTCATGCCTTTCCGATTACGGAAAAAGCGGATTCGTTTGCCGATTGCCATAATAAAACCTCCGTTGTAGTTATAGTGATACAACCATTCTTGACTTAAACATTTCTGTTGAAGTTAGTATAACATGGTGCAATAGGAATAGCAAGAGAAACTTAAATAAAAAAAGTTAATATTTTTCTGCAAACCACTTGACTTAACGGAATTTATTTAGTATTATGGATACAAATTAAACAAAAACAGTTAAATAAAGAAAGGGTAGGATAACTGAATGGCAGAAAAATCATTTATGACTGTGGAGGAAGTGGCGGCGGAATTGCGGGTGTCAAAGTCAAAAGCTTACCAGATTGTGCGAGAACTGAACGCAGAATTGCAGAAACAGGGCTATCTGACGGTGGCTGGTCGTGTAAACGCTACATTTTTTCATAAAAAGGTCTGTTACAGCGATTAAGAGGAAAGGAGATGATTTGAATGGCTGTATACAAAGACAATGCTACAGGAATGTGGCGGGTAATCTATCGTTTTACGAACTGGAAAGGGGAGCGGAAGCAGACCCAGAAACGGGGATTTGCTACGAAGCGGGAAGCACAGGCGTGGGAGCATGAAGCCATGCTGAAACAGGGCGCAAAGCTGGATATGACGTTTGCCAGCTTCTTTGAGGTTTACGAAGCCGACAAGAAACAACGTGTCAAGGAAAGCACATGGGAATCCAAAAGCCATGTAATCCGCACAAAGATTTTACCATATTTTGGGAATCGGAAGATAGCGGAGATTGAAGCAAAGGACATTATCGCATGGCAGAATGAACTCATGGCATATCGGGACGAGAAAGGGAAGCCTTATTCGGCAGATTATCTGAAAACCATACACGCCCAGCTTACGGCGATTTTCAACCATGCTGTGAACTTCTATAACCTGCCCTACAACCCGGCAAGGCGGGCTGGAACAATGGGAAATGAGGTTCCGAAAGAAATGGACTTCTGGACGAAAGAGGAATATCTGAAATTCTCCGAAGCCATGATGGATAAGCCCCGTTCCTATTATGCCTTTGAAATGCTTTACTGGTGTGGAATCCGCTCCGGCGAACTGCTGGCGCTCACTCCGGCTGATTTTGACTTTCAGAAGCAGACGGTCACAATCAGCAAGACATTTCACCGATCTAAAGGGAGGGACATTATCACAAGCCCGAAAACGAAAAAAAGTAACCGTACAATCAAAATGCCACTATTTCTCTGTGAGGAAATGCAGGAATATATCAAAATGCTTTACGATATTCAGCCGGACGAGCGGCTGTTTACGGTCACAAAATCCTATCTCAATCATGAAATGGAACGAGGGGCGAAGCAGGCGGGCGTAAAAAAGATTCGCGTTCACGACATCCGGCATAGCGCGGTTTCCCTGTTAATCGACATGGGATTTTCAGTGCTGGCGATTGGGGAGCGCATGGGGCATGAAGCGGAGAAAATCACTTACCGCTATGCCCATTTATTCCCTACGGTGCAGACGGAAATGGCAGAAAAATTGGAAATGGAGCGTAGACATAAGGAGGACGCAAATGGAAAGAACTCTTGATTACAAAGGGCGGTGGCGCAATCATACAGTAGCGTTTCGGGTATCGGACGAAGAAGCGAAGCTGCTTAACGATTTGGTGGCACTGTCGGGATTGACGAAGCAGGACTACATCACAAGGCGGCTGCTGTGCCGGGACGTGGTAGTACAGGGCAATCCGAGGGTGTATAAGGCACTGAAAAATCAAATGGCGGCTATCTACGAGGAATTGAAGCGGTTGGAAGCATTAAGCCCGGACAATGACGAACTGCTCTACACGTTACAGGTAATCGCAATCACATTAGACGGTCTGAAAGGAGAAGATGAATGACAGAAACAAAGAAAACGACTGCTCCCGTATTATCTGTTGGCGCAGATAGGGAACAGCCGAATACAAAAAACCACAATGAAATTATAGCAAATGAAACAGCACAAATCAATCTGCAAGCCGCAAATATCCCGGAGAAATCCGGGAGCGGCGGGCTTCAAACCGTTTCCATGACGGAACTGTATGATACCGTCTATCCGCCGAGAACGCCGGTTGTGGACGGGTTTCTCTATGGCGGCACTTATCTTTTTGTAGGTGCGCCGAAAGTTGGAAAATCGTTCTTTATGGGGCAGCTTGCCTACCATGTGGCAATGGGGCTTCCGCTGTGGGATTATCCCGTCCGAAAGGGGACGGTGCTGTATCTGGCACTGGAAGATGATTACGCAAGGCTTCAGCGGCGGCTCTCCAGTATGTTCGGTGTGGAATGTGCGGATAACCTGTACTTTGCGACACAGGCAAAAACCTTGAATGAGGGCTTAGACAGGCAATTAGAGGAATTTCTGAAAGCGCATACGGACGCAAGGCTGATTATCATTGACACGCTCCAGAAAGTGCGTGAAGTCGGCGGGGACAGGTACAGTTATTCCAGTGATTACGAGATTGTGACAAAGTTAAAATCGTTCAGCGATAAATATGGTATCTGCCTGCTGGTGGTTCATCACACACGCAAGTTGGAATCCGAGGACAGCTTTGATATGATTTCCGGCACAAACGGGCTACTTGGAGCGGCAGACGGGGCGTTTATCATGCACAAGAAAAAGCGCACTGACAACGAGGCGGTCATGGATATAGTGGGGCGTGACCAGCCGGATCAGGAGCTGACCATAGAGTTTGACCGGGAGCGCTGCGTCTGGAAATTCAAAAAGGCGGAAACGGAACTGTGGAAACAGCCGCCGAATCCTCTACTGGAAGCAATCAACAATTTTCTGACAGAAGATAAGCCGGAATGGGAGGGGACGGCAACAGAACTTGTGAGCCAGTTGCCGGATATGCAGATACAGGCAAACGTGCTTTCCAGAAAGCTGAATGTAGTCAACAGCCAGTTGCTTAATGACTATGGAATTTTCTACGACAATAAGCGGGGGCATGAAAGGAAGATTACTCTGAAACGGCTTGAGCCGAGAGAGTAAAAGCGACGATATGCGTCGGTTGCGACGGTATTTTTTACAGCGGGCTGGTATAGAAAATATCGACGCTATCGACGCAAACCGACGCAGAAAGGATTTTTTATGAAGAACGTGCAAATTTCTTTTGAATTGTTTGTATCTCTGCTCCGCTATCATCTAATGGAAGAAGATGATTGTCTGAATGAAATCCGGCAGGGGTTGGAACAGAAATTGGATTCTCTGGTTCGCCATGAATTATATGCGAAATATAAGACTGCGCCCACACAGGAAGAACGGGAAAAAGCCAGACAGGAATATCTGGAAAAACGTGGAGTGCCGGATAGCTTCCGCTGGTAGTTTTCCTTTGATGATAACAGACAGGAGCGTGTCACGCTCCTGTGGATAGCAGACAACGAGAAAGGCAGAAAGCGGCTGGAAGCCGCCCCGTCCGTAGGACGGAAAAGCCCTCGGCAGAGCGCAAAGGCAGCTTTTGATGGACGGAACGGCTGTCAAAAGTGCTTTTGCGTTACTTTCGGCGAAAGTAACAAAGCCTATGCGCCGTATCCGGCGCTGATTACCCGAACAGGGAGAAAGGATATTGATTGAAGCGAACAATCAGCTTTATGACAGGGAAAGGCTCTGTCAACCATAACAGCAGAAAATTTCATGCAAAGAATACTGACCCGGAGAGAAGCTGTCTGAACGTGGAATACTGCAACGAAAATGTTAAGGACGTATATCACGAATTGTTTGATGAAGCACTCGCCCGGTACAATGAGAAACAGACCAGAAGTGACCGCCGGATTGACGATTATTATGAGAAAATCTGTTCCGGCAAGCAGGAAAAATCATTCCATGAGATTATCCTGCAAATCGGGGATAAGGACAACATGGGAGCGAAAACGGAGAACGGACAGCTTGCGGCAAAGGTGCTGGATAAATATATGCAGGACTTTCAGCGGCGAAATCCTACGTTGAGGGTGTTCAGTGCCTATCTTCATATGGACGAAGCAACGCCCCACTTGCATATAGATTTTGTACCGTATACGACAGGAAGCAAGCGGGGACTTGATACAAGAGTTTCTTTGAAACAGGCGTTATCTGCTCTCGGATTTAAAGGCGGCACAAGACGGGAAACGGAATTAAATCAGTGGGTGGCTTATGAGAAAGAACAGCTTGCCGCTGTCATGCTGGAACATGGGATTGAGTGGGAGAAGAAAGGCACACATGAAAAGCATTTATCTGTCTTGGATTTTGAAAAAAAGGAGCGGGCAAAGGAAGTTGCAGAACTGGAAGCGAAAAAAGCGGAATTGCAGGAAGAAAACGCTACTTTTCAAGAAATCAACGAAGATTTGCATGAACAGTTGTTACAGGTTGATGATGAGATTCGTTCCTTACAGGAAGATTTGCAGGAGTCCCGGCAGGAAGCAGAGAAAGCGCAGAAACAGGCGGACAAATACCAGAAGCGCATGAATGAACTTGCTCCTATGGTAAAGAACATGGAGAAGCTGGCGGCAGACTTTTCCGCAGATCCGGAGCAGACGCTTCCAGAAGCGGCGGTTATGGAATCTGCAAAGTCGTATCGGGAGAAGAAAGCAAAACCGCTGGTAAAGAAAATTGTACAAGTTATGCGCTCCGTTTATTCGGCGTATCTGGATATTTCAAATAAGTTTGCAAAGCTACAAGCGGCATATAACAGGGAACGGAGCGGAAACGAGCGACTGACAAGCAGGCTGGAAGAAGCCTTGGAGGAAAATCGGGAACTACGGATAGTGGCGGTGGATTTTGGACGTGTAAAGGCAGTGCTCGGCTCTGAACAGGTAAACGCTGTGATTAACCGGGCAAAGCAACAGGAACAGATAGAAGCCGAGCAGAAACGGGCGGCAAGGAGAAAACACAATCGGGATGCCCGCTGACAGGCGGAGGGCTGCTTAAAGCCCTCTTAGCTGCCATGAAGCGAATCCCCGCCAGTTAGTCAAGAGCGGCGTAGCCGTTCAGTTTACTCTTGATTGGCTGGTGGGGATTTGCTATTTGTTTTTAAAATTACATGGATAATTGAGCGGGTATCTGGTAAAATGACCTTGCAGTATAAGAAAATTTAATTAGACAATCGTGTCTAATGGCGAAAATAGGCATTTCTCGCTTTGTGTCGTGTTTTGCTGTAGACATTTATGGTAATGTGCAAGTGAAAGGAGGGGAAAGGAATGGATACGAAAAAGATAGGAGAATTTTTAAAGGTGCTTCGTAAAGAACGAGGATTAACACAAGAGCAGCTTGCAGAAATTCTTCTTGTATCGGGAAGAACGATCTCTCGGTGGGAAACAGGAACCAATATGCCAGATTTAAGTATCCTTATCAAAATGGCAGAGTTCTATAATGTAGAAGTGAAAGAAATTTTGGATGGAGAAAGGAAAAGCGAGAATATGGATAAAGAATTGAAAGAAACATTATCTAAAGTGGCAGACTATAACAAACTAGAAAAAGAGAGGGTAACAAAAGCCGGAAATATTGCATTTGCTCTAACCTTTGCTATTTGTGCGGCTGTGATAATCATTCAGCTTCTCATGGTGGGAGAATTGGCGATTGTGGCAGGAGAAACTGCTGTTTTACTTGTTGGTGGAGCGGCTTATATTGGAGTGATGACCTATAATGGAGTTTGGGAGACTGGTTCCAGATTCAAAAGTACGCCATTTACAGATGCGTTGATAGCTGTGATATGTGCAGGAGTATTTGCGGTGGCATTGGTTATTTGTTATATCAGATTAGGCGCAACAACGTCTCAAGCGGTTCATAGCGCACTTATATTTTTTGTAGGAATTGCCATAGTTGGTTTTGGGGTATTGAGAATACTGGCTTGTTTCAATCATAAAAGAAGAGAAAAAAGTATGTCGGACAATGAGACTGTACTGGTTAAAGAGCAACAGCCTGTAAATGTATTTATAGCGGACGGAAATATGCAGGCGGAAATGATAATAAGTACATTGAAAGATAACGGTATTATGGCATACGGACAGGATTTAGGAGATGCCGGATTTGCGTCTGTACGTTATGGCATGGGCAGAGGTGTTGATGATAGGATTGCAATTATTGTACCCAGTGATAAAGCGGATAATGCAAAGCAAGTGATAAAGGAAATGGGGCTGGAGCAGAATGTTACGCATTAGGCGTTCTGAAAGACTTATTTTTCAAGGGATTTTAGAGATGATAAAAGGTGCTGCGATACTTTAATCTAAATCTCCGAAAATGGGTTTCTATTGCGTAACTTTTCAAAAATAGGTTGTTAATCTGCGAGGATTTGCTATAATAAAGGCGTGGCAACATTTTGGCAACAGAAAATCAGCAAGCCAGAATAATTGATGTAATTGAAGTAAAAAACGGCGTGTATTTGCATAAAACTTAAACAAATATAGTTAATGATAGCAAAGGACACGCCGAGTTCGAATAGTAGACTGGGAGCCGGGAAGCCGCTTAAACAGCGGGATTTCCGGCTCTTTGAGTGGGGTGTGATACCTTTTTGATACCTATATGAGTCTTATGTAATTACATCAAACTTCATATCTCCGATTGTTTTTCTATCCGTAAAATATTGTCCTGTTAATTTACGAGGATTATCCACACAGAGCATAGCAGTACCGTAATGAATTTGGCTTCTATCTCTCACATTAGCATTGGGGGTATTTAAAAAACAATAAGTTAATATTTTTTCCCCTAAAATATCATCTATTGATGATGACATTGACTTACTTTTGCTCTCATTAGTAATTAGTGTAATTTGAATTGTCAAAAGTGTTTGCTTTATTTCAAGTTCAGCATTACTTTCAACGCCATTATAACTGGATATTAGAACACCAGTATACTTTTTAAAAAGAGCAGAGGTTGATTCAAATGGGTTAAGTTTCCAAAGCCAGCGTTCATATGCTACAGAAAATAAAGTGGCAAGACTAATTGCTTCTCCGGCAAAACCAAATAAGTCATAAACAGAAAAATTATGAATAACATCATCCCATGATATAAAGCACCGTAGACAAAACAATACGATAACACACCATATAGTTTTCTGCATTAATTTGTTGAATTGCTCTTTCATTTAATCCTCCGTTATGTCATATTCATAAAATGTTTTTAAATCATTTATGAAATTTGTATATTTATTAACATCACTAGAATAGGGACATAATGGTTTTATTCCGTTAGCTTCGTTATAGCAAGATAATAGGTATGTATTATTATAGAGATAGCCTACTATATCATCGAATGTATATCGGTAAATACTATATTTGGTAAAAAGTTCATTTGGTAGATTCCATAATAGGGATTCTAAGCCAAAAGATGAAACTTCTCTTGCTGATGAAATATAATTATCTTCCATTAAATAGCGCAATTTTTTTATTATTCTAACCATTTTTTTATAGTAGTGGTTTGTTTCTGCGTTTTTGATTTTTCCGTTAGCAATATGTTGTTCGGGATAATTTATAATTCGTTCTCCATTATCTGCAAAAATTACTATGCCGCCAATATAGTTGTTTTCATTATTGTAAAAGTCATTACGATAATCACGATATCTTCTACAAGGTACTGTATCAGCATCTTTCCTGTAGGTATTACCATGCACTTTTATTGATTTATTTTTCCTTTCTACATCATTTTTAAATTTTTCTCTCAAGCATTTTTCTACTTCATCTTTAAATGATGTCGGTGTAGATTCTATAGTTGAGAAGTTGTAATTACTATCGGTTACTCCTTCACGATAAATAGTCTGAAATACTTCTTCTTGAACAACCGCAATATCTACATCACTTTGTGTACGAACATTGGTATTATTCGCATACGAACCTTGAATAAATAATTTTATTTTTCTACTTCCATAAGTGCTTCTCATTTCAATGGAATATGCAAGGGTATCTTCGTAAAGAAGTGATATAGGTTTATTATCGTCTGTAAAACCTAGTGATTTTAGAGCATCTCTTACCATACCAATTGCATTCTTACACATTTGGTTTTCAGTGTCGCTTAAGGGTGCAGAATAGAGTTTTAGCTGTTTTTCAGTAAATTTCATAAGTATTCCTTTCTTTCACTTTTATTTGTGGTTTAAAATTATTTTCTCCAATTTATTTTTACTACATGTTTTCCACAATCATCACAGGTTTCCGGCCAGTTCAATTTCCATTCCAAATATTCCTCTCTGGTAATCTCTCCAGCTTTCAACTCATTTTTCCTAACCAGCCATTCCCGCATAAAATCATCTACAACGCCATATTTAAACCATAATCCCACAGGCGGGTGGGCAGGCCAGTCATCACTGTCATTATAACGCACAGCGGTATCATCCGAAGCATTACACTTCCCCGGATTCCTTACAAGCTGAAAAAGGTTGATTGCGCCCGGATTATCTTCATCCAGCCAGAAGAAGGTCTGCATAATATCTTCCGCAGAGCCGGAAACCTCACTAATGAAATTCAACGGATTCACGTCTAAAACTTTCGCTATCTGCAACAACGTATCTTTTTTAGGCACTCGATAATTCGTTTCATATTGGGCTATCCGGTTATCGGCTCCTTTTTCGTCAAAGCCTATTCCAACACCTAACTCTTTTTGTGTCATGCCCCGGAAGTTACGGATAAACTTGATTTTTTCGCCTACTGTCATCTTCTATTCACCGCCTTTTCCCTTATTATAATGGATAATCTGAAAATAGTAAATAGAAATATTAACATTTTTGCGAAATAAATACTTGACATTAACATATAAGCGAATGTATAATATAAATACAACATTAACAACAATGTTAATGAAACTAAATGAGCTGTATCGTCTGCTAACAGACTTCCGCCAAGACCCCGTAAGGGCGAGCGAAGAAAGACACTCCTGTAAATGGTGGGAATCTCTAAAAGGAGCAATCCCATAGCCGCCTGAACGGTTGAGGTCAGTTGAAACACTGGCAACAGACGATACAAACGGAAGCCACATATCAAATAGGAAGGAGATTCATAATTGAACAACACTTTATTTGTAACAGCCGGGGAAATTGCAAAAAAATTAGGCATTTCAAAGCCATTTGCCTACAAACTGGTACGACAGATGAATGAAGAATTAGAAGCAAAAGGTTTTCTTACTATCGCTGGAAGGGTAAGCCGGAAGTATTACGAAGAAAAGTTTTATGGAATAACAAAAGCGAATTAGAAAGGAAGTGGCAACATGGCAGCCTATAAAGACGAGAAGCGGGGAACGTGGTTCGTGTCATTCCATTATAATGACTGGACTGGAAAGAATTGCAGGAAGGTTAAGAGGGGCTTTAAAACAAGGCGTGAGGCGGTGGAGTGGGAGCAGCATTTTCTGATGAAAGAAGGTTCCGATTTAGATATGACATTTTCTGAATTTGTAGCCGCTTACACCAGAGACATGCAGCCGAAGTTAAAACACAACACATGGCTCACGAAAGAACATATCGTTCGTACCAAATTACTTCCCTATTTTAAAGATAAAAAAATGCGGGATATTAAGCCAAAAGATATTATCCAGTGGCAGAATAAGCAGATTTCCTATCGTAATGAAAAAGGGGAACGCTATGCACCTACATATTTAAAAACGCTGCAATCAGAGTTAAGCGCCCTATTTAACCATGCGGTACGGTTTTATGAACTGAAATGTAATCCAGTGACAAAGGCTGGACCGCTGGGTAAAGGCCGGGCAGAAGAAATGTTATTCTGGACAAAAGAAGAATACTTAAAATTTGCTGAAGCTGTCAAAGAGAAACCTTATTCTTATTATGCGTTCCAGATATTGTACTGGTGTGGTTTGAGATTAGGAGAATTGCTGGCCTTAACGCCGCAAGATATTGATTTTGAAAACAAGGTTATCAGAATCACAAAATCTTATCAACGTTTACAGGGCGAGGACATTATAACAGACCCCAAAACACCAAAAAGTAAACGGGTAATCAGTATGCCGGATTTCTTATGTGAGGAATTACAGGATTATATCAGTAAATTATACGGTGTCCTCCCCACAGACAGAATCTTTCATATGACAAAAAGTTTCCTGCACCATGAAATGAGCCGGGGAGCCAGCCTAGCAGGTGTAAAACGGATAAGAGTGCATGATTTACGTCATTCCCATGTATCGTTACTTATCAGCATGGGCTTTTCGGCGGTATCAATCGGGAACCGGGTAGGCCATGAAAACGTAGATATAACTTACCGATATGCACATATGTTTCCGACCGAGCAAAGCCAAATGGCTATGAGACTTGACGAAGAATTTAAGGAGGGAACAGAAAAATGAGTGGAACACATAAATATCCTACTATCAGCTTTCGCATTTCTCCCAGAGAGCGACAGGAAATAGAAGCCAAGATATTTGCCAGCGGTATGAAAAAGAAAGATTATTTTATCCGCTCCTGCATTTACAACAGGGTTTGTGTAGTAGGTAAAAAAGAAACGGTGTACCAGATAGTTGAAAAGTTACGGGACATGGAAAAACACTTGACTGAATTGGCAGAAGATTTTACAGAGAATAAGGCAGAATTTACGGTGCAGGAATTAGAGGAAACAAAAGAAAGTTATCTTGATTTACTAAAAGCAGTTTTATGGATGTTAGACGGGGCGAGATATCTCTGACAGGACAAAGAAAATACCCCGGAGGATTAAACCGGAGCATTTTCGTGATAACAAAAGCCGAAGCCTTTGTACCATATCTCGCAAATATAGTGTACCAAAGGCTCCGGCGAATTTCAACGAAAATCGCACAGAAAGGAGCAGGAAATGGAACAGTTGCAGGAGCAGCAGGAAGTAAAACTTATCAGTATGGATATGGTTCAGAGCCAACAGGTAGAGTGGCTTTGGTATCCGTACATTCCTTTTGGGAAAATAACAATCGTACAAGGTGATCCGGGTGAAGGTAAAACAACATTCGCTTTGAATCTGGCGGCACGTATTTCTAAAGGCGAACGGTTCGGGCAGGAGGACACTACAGGCGTTCCTTTATCTGTCATTTATCAGACCGCAGAGGACGGCTTATCTGATACGGTTAAGCCCCGGCTTGAAGAAGCAAAGGCAGATTGCGGCCGGATTCTTGTCATTGATGACCGGGAAAAATCTTTAACTATGGATGATGACCGGCTGGAAAAAGCTATCAATGCTACTGGGGCAAGGCTGCTTATCTTAGACCCTATTCAAGCCTATTTAGGCGGCGGTGTAGATATGAACCGGGCCAATGAAGCAAGAGATATGACAAAGAAATTAAGCCAGCTTGCAGAGCATACAGGATGCGCCGTACTTCTTATCGGTCACATGAATAAAGCCAGTGGTGTCAAAGCCGCATACCGTGGAATCGGTTCTATAGATTTTTTCGCGGTGGCAAGAAGTGTTTTATTGGTGGCAAGAGTAGCAGAGCAGGAAAATATCCGGGTTATGGCACAGATAAAAAACAATCTGGCCGAAGAAGGACAGCCTATAGCATTTGAGCGGCGTAAAGATGGATTTCGATATATGGGAGCTTATGATATTACAGTAGATGAATTATTAGGTGGCTATTGTAAGACAAATAAAATACAACAGGCGAAGCAGCTTATCAAAGGACTTTATGGAAAAAATGTGTTGATTTCCAGTGCAGATATGGAGCAGAAAGCGGAAGCAATCGGCATTTCAAAAAGAACAATGGATATGGCTAAAAAGGAACTGAATATCAAATCAAAAAAACAGGGAAGTAGCTGGTACTGGGATTTAGATAAATCATAAAATTCAAGAACGCAACAATGTAAGTCTTTCGTAATTGCAAGGTTAAGTCTGCAAAGATAACAGTGCAATTTATAAAGAAATACAATGTTGCGTTCTTACTTTTGGAAGGAGTGAAACGAGATGATTAGACAGCCGGGAAAAGGAAGCAGAAACGTAAATGATACATTTTATGCAGCAGAGAAAAGAAGAATAGATTTGCTCAACCAAGCATTAGGGGAAGCGGAGCTAACCGCACAGGAAGAGAATACGTTAATATGGCTTGCCGGGTGGGGGGATAGCACCGTAAGACTTATCATATCGGCATTTGAGAAGGCAAAATGATAGCGTTTTAGAAGCCCTCGGCGTTTGAGAGCGAAATACACCCGTCGCACAAACCTCCGGTTTATGCTCTGGGTATATTTCGCCCTTGCAGGGGACTTTTGCCCGGTAACGGGCTGGGTTCGTAAACGGACACTTTATGGTGTCCACTCACGGAAAGGAGCGTCATCTATCGCAAGAAATTCATTTATTCAAATATCCAAGCTGCATGATGTTCGAGGAAGGATAGACTATATATCCAGCCATGCCAGACAGGAAAATTTGTACGCTACCTATCAGACAGCAGATGTGGAATTTTGGAAGAATCTTGCAAAAGAAAATCAGCAGGAGTTTATAAAAAGCGGAACAGAGGGAAAATGTATTGAAGCAAGAGAATTGATTATTGCCTTACCCGAAAATTATACAAAATATAATCCGCAGCAGGTACTTGAAACATTTACCGAAGCGTTTAAAAACAGATACTATATTGAATGTGTATCTGCCTTACATCACAATAAGCGAAAGACCAATTATCACATTCATTTAATTTTCAGTGAGCGGCAGCTATTGCCGGAACCGGAAAATAAAATTGCTTCACGCAATATGTTTTATGATGAACAGGGCAAGCACATAAGAACAAAAAAAGAGATTTTAGACATAGAAGGAAAAGTACGGGAGGGTTGTAAAATTATTCCAAAGGGTTCTGTTTATGATAGCCGGATATTTACCAATAAAAATCAGTATTTCAAAAGTGATGAATTTTTGGCAGAAGAAAAGAAAAACTTTACGGAATTGATAAACCAATACATAGATAATCCGAAGGAGCGATTACAGGTATTTGACCGGAACAGCGTTTATCTTCCCACCAAAAAGATTGGTAAACATAATCCCAAGGCGGCAGAGATTGATAAGGATAATCAGACAAGGCAGGAATGGAATTTTACCGTGGATGAAGCGCTTATAGCGGGAGTGGAGGAAAAAGAAATACGAAAGGTCAAGAAGCAGGAAATTACTGCACAGGTTTCTAAATCTATCGCTGATAACGGCAGAAAGCCGGGGATGTTCCATATCTTCATAGAACAGGCAACAAAGCATTTAAAAACAGTTATAGAAAAATGGAGATTGCCGTCGAAGCCGGTTTTAAAAGTTGATATGATAGAATTTCGTAAAATGCAGTACACAAAGGAAAAACTGGAAAAACAAATTGCTGCAATCCGTAATCTGGAACAATATGAAATTCCACATCTAAAGGAAGAACTGGAAGAAGTCAAAGGTTTGTTTAGAGGAAAGGAACGGAAATCTTTAGAGAGTAGAATTGCTAACGCACAGGAACGATTATCTTCTATGAAAACATATCTGAATACTATCGTAAACAACAGCGGATATAAGTCCGTACAGGGCTTCATGCGGGTATATAAAAAGGCAGAGGGAGAAGTATTAGCCTATCAAAAAGCTATGGAGCAGTACCGCACCCGTGGCGGCCAGAAACCACTAGAGGAAGAAAGTATTCGGGAACAATTACGGCGCTTGACAGAGGAAGGAAAAAGAAGTGAGATTGACAGAAAAGTTAAAGTTAAAAAAGAGAAGGGAGTAAGGTGACTATGACAGAAATGGAAAAGCAAGTCATGTTCCGAATGGCGGTTAAGTTAGTGGAATATGGAATTATTGAACAGGACAAAGAAGCTGAAAATCTGGTGCAGTGGTTTCTGTTAATCAGCCGGATTAAAGAAAATAATGCCGAAATCCGGGAACTGATGAAAAACTATAAGGAAACGGAACTTCCGGCCAGAGAAGGCGTGAAGGAAGCGTTAAAACGTAATCAAGAAATTTGCAGACGCAGAGACGAATTATACCATCAACAAAATGATTTAAAGGGAACAGTAAACAATCTGGAACATGAATTAAGTCGGTAGGAAATAAGGGCAGCCCCGGAGTGTTGGCGGTTGCCCTTATAACAATTCATGAATGTTCTTCTTCATCCAATGGAGTGGCGTAGACTTCTGTCATCATTCGGACGCCAATACGAAAGCCGTCAATGAAATTTTGTTCTAATTCAAGCGGTAACAGGTCAAGGTGTGAATCTATCAATTCGTCAAATTCGTCCTTTAATTCATCTGGTAGTTTTTCAATAAATACGGAATAGGATTTAAAGGCTTTATCCCGATTTATCTTAAAATCTTCGATTGTGGTCTGAAATTTTGAATAGGGATATAATTCACCCTTATAAAGTTGCTCTAACATTTTTTCCATTTTGGAACCTCCTTGTACGATTGTTTCTACTTAGTGACAAGTTTAGCACAGTTTTTGACTATACTCAATATAAAAGTTTCTAATTAGTCACAAAAACTTGGGAGGATATAGTCATGCAGTGGATTTTACGGGATATTCCGCTGGGAAGAAATATTCAGACGGTGCGAATGGAAAAGGATATGACGCAAAAAGAGGTAATTGAAAAGCTGGAATTAATGGGAGGGCTTATGTCAAGAAGTACACTGGCGAATATAGAAGCAGGCCGGAGAAACATCAAAGCAAGTGATTTAAAGGCGTTGAAGATATTATTTGATGTGGATTATGAGGAATTTTTCAAAGATTGATTATCGGATTTTTAAGTGACATATGATTGTTTCCAACCAGTGGCATGATTATGAAATTTATTGACTATACTCAAACCAAGTTACTAATTAGTCACAAGGTTGGAGGTATAGTATGCAGTGGATATTGCAGGACATTCCACTAGGAAGAAACATTCAGACTGTGCGAATGTCAAAGAATATGACACAAATAGAAGTGGTGGAGCAATTACAACTAATGGGCAGCATGATGTCACGAAGCACATTAGCAAATATCGAAGCTGGAAGAAGGAATATCAAGGCCAGTGACTTAAAAGCATTACAAGTATTGTTTGACGTGGAGTACAGCGAATTTTTTAAGGATTGAGAAAATGATTATTGTTATTTTTCCTTGATAAAAGGAATAACATGGTGCTAGCGCCATGTTATTTAAAGTGATTAAGAATAAGATTATGTATGAAGTTAGATTTTTGTTAAAATGAAATGTATGTGAGGTTAAAACTAATGGAAAAACTAATGAGCAATCCATATGCATGGTCTGTATTATCTTTGTGTACAATATTTTCTCTTATATTTGCAATATATACATGGATTGTTGGAAGAAAAACAAAAGAAATTTCAGTAGATTATTTTAGTAATGAAATAATAAAACAAGGGAAAAATCCTATCTCTAAACTGAATATTGAATTTGATGGCAAGTCAATTCAAGATTTAACTTCAACAATTTTTTATATTTGGAATAGTGGAAGTGAAGTTATTAATCATGATGATCTTGTTGAAAAATCCCTAAAAATCAAATGTAAATCAGAATCTTTTTTAGATGCTCAAGTTATTAAGCAGAGTGATGACAGCAATAACTTTTCTGTTTTGAATTTTACATCGACTAATATTGAACTTATATTTGATTATATGGATAGTGGTGAAGGAGTTAGGCTTCAAATACTGCATACGGAATCAAGCGATGATTTATTCGTTAATTGTAAAATAAAGGGTGGCAGGCCTATAAGAAATTGTATTGAATTGAAAAAAAATAAGGGTATTCGTGGATTTTGGCGTTCTTGTTTCGATGAATTGTTTCCAATGCTGATTGTAGCTTTAGGATTTTGTTGTACAATAGTAGTATCACAATTCATGGGATTTCCGTACAAGGAGTACGAAACATTTGTGTTCATCGTTTCTATTGTTGTTGGTGTCATATTGTTCGTATTGTATTTAAAAATGAAGAAAAAAGTAAAAAACGTATTGCATAGAACAATTCCAAGTGAATTAAGGTAATCATAAGGAAACAATCCAGTATATAAAGTTTTGTTGTAAGCTCAGAATAGACGGTCAAGAAATGATACTCCGTGATACCCGTATGATACCTGTTCCTTCCGAAAAGATAAATAAGTGGTATAATTTGAATAAAACAGGCATGAAAAGCCTTGAAAGAACACCATGCAATTAACAAATATGTTAATTTGTTAGGGAGTTTGAATAAAAAATTTATGCAGTTTATTTCAAATGACAGATAGTCTATAGATTATCTGTCATTTTCACATTTTATAATTGCAAAGAGCTTCTTACTGCCAAAGGAGAGTGACAGCTTTTTGAAAGTTTGGTATAGTGAATACATCCCGCATCAATGGCTCGGAGAACGGAGATTGATACGAATGGGAAAGAAATTGTATGATATGATTTAAAGCAAGCAAATGCTCCAATCGCGACATCCGTATATTAGTTAAACAGAGGATTCAGAGATAAATAAGATGAGTATTACAAGTAGAAACTGCAACTGCAGGAGGCCCCCTAGGATGCTTGAAAAAGATAACCAATTCAACATATTTCCTTCACACTTTGGATTAAGAAAATATATTCAGTATTACAACATCGTGTTTCCGGAAAAGGATACGTTCCTGCCTCAATACACGCTTATGCCTAATGCATGCGGAACATTGTCCCTTGCGTTCGACGGAAACGGAGTCAAAGCTGAACTATGGGGCGCATCCCTGACACCTATTCCGCTGGGCAGAGAGCCAAACCGCTATCATATCCTGCTGCTTATTCAGCTTTCTCCATATGGATTGTATCAGATGATCCGTCAAAGCCAAGCTGAGTTTGCGGATAAACGCCTTTCCCTGGCAGACGTTGACTATGAACTTTACAAATTACTGCATCAGGCATTTGTGGTGTCGGAAACCACAGGCGGTCTAGTAAATGCTTGTGAGAAAATATTATACCAGCGCATGGAAAAGCAGGCTGTTTCGGACGCTTTGCTGTTTGCAGTTGCATACATTTCTGGTAGACACGGACAGACACAAGTGCAGGAAGTGGCCCGGCAGTCCGGTTACAGTGAGCGGCATTTAAACCGTTTATTTCTCACACAAATCGGAATGAATGTGAAAAACTATGCACGCTTAATCCGCTTTAACTATGTGCTAAAGCAGATTCAAACATCGCCCTGCTTTTTTGCTGCTTTGTCCCAGCAGGCCGGTTATTTCGATCAGGCCCATTTTGATAAAGACTTTAAGGCTATCAGTGGCGTTACTCCTCAACAGTATTTGGAAACTATGTCGGATTTTTACTATGACGGGACGGAAATCTATCCTATAATTTCTTTGTAGGAGGAATAAAAACATGAAATATCAAGGTTGTCTTTTGGCGGTCAGGGATATCTCCGCGTCTAAAAACTTTTATGAAAATGTGCTTCATCAAAATGCAGTCATGGATATAGGCGGGCATGTAGCTTTTGAAGGCTTTTCTCTGCAGCAGGGGTATGCTGATATTGTTGGCATTGCTGCTGATTGTGTAAAGGAACAGTCACATAACTTCCAGGTGTATTTTGAAGTGGAGGATTTAGATCAGGCATATGCTGAGCTAAAACACTTGCCCAGCCTGCAGTGGGTACACGAAATCAGGGAATATCCATGGGGACAGCGCGACATCCGGGTGTATGACCCGGACAAGCATATTGTGGAGATTGCAGAGGATATGACTACGGTTATCAAACGCTTTTTTGCTCAGGGTATGTCGGCGGAGGAGGTTGCCAAACGTACGATGTACCCGGTTGAATTCGTAAAGCAGTATGCGTTGTAATCAGATGTATGGAACAAGGCGGCTTTAGCAAGAAAGCCGCCGCTATTTTACTCAGAATAAGGGAGGCCGCCTATGAACTGGGAGCCGTGGACTGGCTGTTACAAAATAAGTGACGGCTGCACAAACTGTTATTTTTATGGGCCGTATGCAAAACGCTGTGGACAGAATACGATTCTAAAAACAGATAAATTCGACTGGCCCATCAGGAGAAATAAAAAAGGCGAATACAATATTAAAGGGGATAAGATTCTGGCTACCTGCTTTGCCACCGACTTTTTTCTTCCCGAAGCGGATGAATGGAGGGGAGCGGTCTGGGCTATGATCCGGGAACGGACGGACATTGATTTTTTGATTCTGACAAAGCGGATTGACCGTTTCCTTGTATCCCTTCCCGCCGACTGGGGCGAAGGCTATGACAACGTGAACATTGGCTGCACAGTAGAAAATCAGGCGCTGGCCGATTACCGGCTTCCTCTGTTTTTATCTTATCCCATAAAGCGGAGGTTCATCGCCTGCGCTCCGCTTTTGGAGGCAATCGACTTGACCCCTTATCTTCATGGGGTGGATCATGTTACTGTGGGGGGCGAAACGGGGCGGGAAGCGCGTGAGTGTGATTATGAGTGGGTGCTGCAGATCCGGAAGCAATGTGTCAAGGCGGGCGTGACCTTTTGGTTTAAAAATACAGGATCACTTTTCCGGCATGACGGTATTGTAGAAAAAATTAACCCATATAAGCAGACCGGCATGGCAAAAGGACTTGGTATCGATATTTCGGACGGGAAACGGTTGTTTTAATCATAAAATTAAAGATAATTTTGCTCCAATAGATATGCCTTTTTTATGTATTATAAGGACGAGAACTATAATTTGTGCTAGGAGGGCAGATATATGTTTAGGATAAGACATATGGAACAGACTGATTTAGAAATATTCAAAAAATGGCTGTATACACCCCACGTTGCCAAGTGGTATCATGAGCCACTGGATTGGATCAACGAGGTTGAGAAGCAGGACAGGGAGTTTTGCTGGATACACCACTTTATTGTGGAGTATGAAGGAAAACCCATCGGTTTTTGCCAGTATTATGCATGCAAGGACAGCGATGAATCTTGGGAAGGCTACACAGCGCTGGGCGGTTCCTACAGCATTGACTACATGATTGGGGAATCCGCTTGCCTCCGAAGAGGCTTTGGCAAAAGAATCGTGGCAGACTTAACAGACAGGATCGCCCTTCACCCTGACGCTGAAAGGATTGTGGTACAGCCAGAGCCGGAGAATAAGGCTTCCTGCGGTCTGCTGCTGTCCTGCGGCTTTATGCTCGACAAGGAAAAGGAGATTTATGTGAAACCCTTGCGTTGATTAACAGGCAAGGCCAGGGCGGGCAGATACGTTCGGCAAACTGGAATTTGCAGCAGATATTATTACATTATCGGAGGAATTAATATATGCAAAACTTTTTCAATGCGTTGACAAGTGAAGGTAAAAATGTGGAGCTGCCCGAAGAATTTAACTATTTCGGGAAGCTTATCGGCAGTTGGAAAATCGATTACATTGATAATAGCAATTCTCATTCGATAAAAGGTGAGTGGCATTTTTCATGGATTCTAGACGGAATGGCAATTCAGGATGTTATTCTCCTGCCCGATTATGAATACGGAACGACGCTCCGCGTTTATAACCCCGGGACGTATGCTTGGGATATTGCGTATTGTTATACAGGGAAAATTATGCGCTTTGAAGCGAGAAAACAAGACGATATCATAGTCCTTACGAACATTGAGAATGAAAGACGAAAATGGGTGTTTGTCAAAATCGAGGATAATAATTTTCATTGGCAGGATGTGATGGTAAAGGATGACGGTGAATGGCAGATTAATTTTGACATATATGCCCAGCGCATATGATAAGCATTGTGTATGCTGCGCAAATCGAGCTTCCTGCTTATGGAAGGATGAACGGAGACTCACTTCGCTGATTTCTCATGAGCGGCATGCTCTAAAAATTTCATATCATAAGCATAGATGCCGGGCAAGCCTGCTGCTTGCCAAGGAAGGGCCAGTCTGCCTTGTGCGGATTGGCCCGTTTTGCGTGCAGAGGGAGCTAGTATTCCAGAAGCAGGGAAAGGAGTGAACAAAGAGAACCCATGATATGTAAAATATTGAAATCCTCATATGGAGAAAAAAATAATATAATGGTAGAATAAAAAACATACGAAACTAATGATGTGCCTCAAGCCTTTTTCCATCCACAGAAAGATCAGGTGATGCAATGAAATATCTGGAAGCCATAGAGGAGGCGGCCTATTTATCGGTGCCCAGCTCCCCCCAATACCGAAAAATCATGCGTGTATGCTATCAGGAATATGAAAAAATGCATTTTCAGCTCTATAAAGAAGAGATTTATGAGCAGCTCCGGGAGGAACCGGAGTTTGTTTCTTATACAATTGAGCAGTTAAAGATAGACTTGGAGGCGCTTGTAAAATGGAAGAACCTCACTCCTATTCAGGATCCTGGAAGGGTATATACGATTGCGGATTACAAAAACAAACAGTACCGCTACACCATGTCGGAATATGCGGTGGAGATAGAAAGGATGACGGTGCGCCTGGAAAATCTGTTTCTGGAGTCAGGGAATTTGTCCACAAATCTGTTTGTGCGTCTGGAGAGAAGGCTTGATGAGGCGGAGGACATGAAGCAGTGCAGCCTGAAGGAACTCAATGAGTGGTGGAGAAACATTCAGGAGGATTTTAAGAGGCTGAACCAGAACTATCAGGATTATCTGAGAGACTTTTACTCTGGCCGGACCGATCATCTTCTGAAATCCGTGGAATTTATTGTACATAAGGATAAGTTTATCAAGTATCTGCATGAATTTGTCCAGGAACTGCAGAATCATGGGAAAAAGATCAGCCGGATCCTGGAAAAGCATCAGGAGGCAATCGAGGGTGTTCTGCTTGAGAAGGTAGTGCAGAGTGAACTGGAGATCCCGCATGCACTTCTGGAACTGCACGGGGATGCAAAATCTAGTATCCGGGAGAATGTCCGGGGAAAGTGGGAATCCCTGAAAAACTGGTTTTTGGATACGCCGGAGCATGGCTGTGAATGCAGCAAGGTTCTGAGAATAACAAATGATATTATCCGCAGTATTATACAGAATGCGGCCCTGATTGTCCAGGTGCAGAACTGGGGAATCAGCCGTAAGGACGATTACAAAAAATTTCTTAAGCTATTTGCGGACTGTGGAAATATGGAAGATGCACACAAGCTCTCCGCACATATTTTTGGGGTGCAGAATATTCAGCATTTTAAAGCAAATGCGGTCAGAGAAACCGATGGCATTACCGGCAGTGTCTACGGGGAAGCCCCCATGGAATATTTGCTGAAGCCTCATACGCGGAATTACAGAGAAAAAAGAGACCGCCAGGGGTTTGCCGATAAATCTTTTGAAAAGCTTTTGCGCAGAAATGAATACCTGCAGCGTATAGAAAGGGAAAAACGTCTGGTGCTGCGGTATATCAAGGATAACCGGCTGGAGTTTTCCCGGATAGAAGAGACCGTGCCGGAAACGGCCAGAATTGTGTTTCTGCAGTGGATTGCCCAGGCGAATATGAATTCGGAGAAAAAGGGCAGGACGGAGTTCGGCCAGGAATTTCGGCTGGTAAATACAGGGGAAACCTGTGTACTGAAGTGCGAGGACGGAGACTTAAGAATGCCGGCTTATATTTTGGAGTTTGACCTATGAGTGAGATTAGAGAGTTGCTGGAAAATTACTGGATTTGCAAGGATACGGACAAAGAGGCGTATTATAAGGTAAAGCACGGGATATCACACTTTCAGAAGTTTGTGAGGGAACAGCTGGGATGGCGGCTGATCCACACAGACCACCTTTTGAAACTGGAAAAGATACCTGCACATGCGGAGGCATTTATGGGAATTCAGGAGTTCCAGGAAATACGGGATTACTGTATTTTATGTGTACTTCTGATGTATCTGGAGGACAAAGAGGAACAAGAGCAGTTTCTTTTGTCAGAGCTGATTGATTTTGTGGGGGTGCAGCTGAAAGCATTTATGGAGATTGACTGGACATCATTTTCACAGAGAAAGTCCCTGGTGAGGGTGCTGCAGTTTCTGGAGCGGCTTTCTATGCTTCGTGTATACGAGGGCAGCAGTGAGTCATTCGGCCAGGAGGCAGGACAGGAAGTGCTGTATGAGAATACCGGATACTCCAAATATTTTGCGGCCAGCTTCAGCTGTGATATCTCCGCCTTTCAATCCTGGGAGGACTTTGAAAAAAACCAGATGGAAGAGCTTACAGAGGACAGAGGGCACATCAGGATAAACCGTGTATACCGGCAGCTGGCGACCAGTCCGGCTTTGTACTGGGAGAACAACGAGGACCCGGATTCCCTGTATCTGAAGAACCAGCGCGCCTGGGTTTCCAGATATATGGGAGAGTATCTGGGGGGAAGGCTGGATATACATAAACACGCCGCATTCTGGATGCTGGAGGAGGATGACTGTTACGGAAGGTCACATCCCCGGGATGCTATGCTTCCGGAGCTGGTGACACTTGTCTGTGCCAATATCCGCGTGGAATTGGAAGCAGGCAGGCTTACAAAGGCAGAGAATGAACGGATTTATATGGAACCCGCGGCCTTTGCCGGGCTGGTATGGGAGTGCCGGGAAAAATGGAAAGGGGCCTGGAGTAAGGAATACAGGGAAATGGAAAAAGAGAAGCTGATAAAAAATGTACAGGAGTATATGAAATCCTGGATGATGCTGCGGGCAGAGGAGGAGAAACTCTGCATTCTGCCTGCAGCAGGAAAAGTATCGGGATTTTACCCGGCAGATTATAAGGGTGGGGAGGAAGATAAATGAGCGGCCGTTGGAAAATGAATCGCATTGGGTTTGTAAATTTTTGGCTGTACGATGAAGAGATTATAGACCTTACGGACGGAAAGCTGCTTCTCCGGGGCCAGAACGGCTCCGGAAAGTCTATTACAACCCAGAGCTTTATCCCTTTTATTCTGGATGGAGATCGGACACCCAGCCGTCTGGATCCCTTTGGTTCCAGTGATCGGAGGATGGAATATTATTTTCTGGGAGAGGAAGGCAAAGAAGAGGCCACCGGTTATCTGTTCCTGGAATTCATAAAGGAGGATACCGGGGAATACCGTACCATCGGGATCGGCCAGCGGGCCCACCGGGGGAAGGCAATGGATTTCTGGGGCTTTGTGCTCCTGGACGGGCGCAGGATTGGGTATGATCTTTGGCTTTACAAGGAAACAGGAAGCACCAGGCTGCCGTACAGCAAACAGGAGCTGAGAAAAATCGTGGGAGAGGATACCCCTTTTACCGATGTGCCTGGGGAATATAAGGCAATGGTGAATAAATATATCTTTGGATTTCGCAGGCCGGAACAGTATGAGCAGTTTATCCGGCTGCTGGTAAAGGTCCGTGCGCCCAAGCTGTCCAAGGAATTTAAGCCCACTAAAGTGTATGAAATCCTCAACGAATCCCTGCAGACACTGACAGACGAGGATCTCCGTGCCATGGTAGACGCTATGGAAAAAATGGACGGCATTCAGGAGAGCCTGGATCAGCTGAGCCGCGCCTTTGGGATTGTTTCGGAGAGACAGAGGAGGGCCTTCGGGCAACCAGGAAACGGGTAAGGCTGGTTTCTGTGTGGAACGGAAAGAAGCTTTATCTGGAGGAATTCTATCACACCCTGAAATCCGCGATTGAGGAGACAGAACTGCTCATCCAGGAAAAGGACAGAGAGCTGTTCGAGGACATTCTCTCCCAGACCATCAGCCATCAGCTGACAGACCGGATCGCAGAGAGCCGGAAATGGGTGCAGGATATGTCCGGGCTTATGAAAGATATGGATACCTCCATGGGACTCAGTTTTTCCCTGGACTGGCGCCCTAAGTCTGCGGAGAATGAAGAGGAACTGGATACCCTGGAACTGGAACATATATTGCTCCGTGACCGGAAGCTTCTCACGCCTGAGGACATCGAAAGGGTTGCCTCTCATTTCAGGAGTAAGATAAAAACAGAAAAGCGCAGGCTGGAAGAGGAAGGCGGGGTGGTCAATTATATGGATCTGGTACGCGACGCGCTGGATTACCGCAAATGGTTCACCTTTCAAATGTCCTTTTACAGGAATCAGGAAGGAAAGAAGCCGCTGACCAACGCTGCATTCAACCGCTTCAGCGGAGGGGAAAAGGCAATGGCTATGTACGTACCTCTGTTTGCGGCGGTGAACGCACAGTATCAAAAGGCAGAGAACCGGGACCATCCGCGGATGATTGCCCTGGACGAGGCATTTGCAGGCGTGGATGACAAAAACATCAGCAGTATGTTTGAGCTGGTAGAAAAGCTGGAGTTTGATTATATTATGAATTCCCAGGCACTCTGGGGATGCTACGAAACTGTAAAAGGGCTGAAAATTGCCGAGCTTTTGCGGCCGCAGAACTCGCAGGTGATAACAGTCATTTACTATACCTGGAATGGACACGAAAGGATATTAGATGAGCAATAGTGGGGAATGCGGTGCTTACTTCAGGCAGCAGAAAGAGTTAAAAAGGCTGTTTGATGAGATGCGCAAAAAATGGCAGTCCTACGGGAGATGCGCGGGGACTATATGTCTGAAAAATTGCTCCGGGGAGGAGAGAAAGGCTCTGGAAAGAATGCTGGGCCAAACCTTTTGGGAGGCGGATGTAAAAATCACACTGAACCAGGTGGAAAAGGCCCTGCAGGACACCAGGTTTGCTCCAATTACCCTGGAGGAGTTACTGGAAGCCTACTTCCGGGAAAAAATAGTGACCAACAGCAATAAAAGGCAGGAGAGGATGCGGCAAAGAGAGGCTTTTTTCCATCAGGTGCAGCAATATTTCCGACAGAGAGGAGCCCACGGTGTCTGTCAATGGTATCAGAGGATGCAGGAGGAGCGGAGGTATGGGTATGCGGTGCTGAACCGGGAGCAGGAAAACAGTGAAAAAAACGCCTTTCTTCTGGCAAAATATGTGGGAGAGGCCCTTGCCTGGACCCAGGATAACACCCGGGGGGACATTCCTGTGGCGGTGTTGTCTGCAAAGATTACCGGGAATCCCCACTACTTTGACAGGGGAACCCCGGCCGGAACACTTTTGATCCATAGTCTCTGCTTTTCTCAAAGCCGGGAATATCCCGCCTCGGCCTATGAGTGGAAAGAATTGCTGACAGCGGCAGGGATTCTTCCGGATGATGTAGCCAGCATGGTAATCACATACGGCGTACATCTGAGAAAGAACGGAGGTCTGCATCCGGGGCCGGAGGCGTTTTATCATTTACAGGAGCCGTTAACTCTGACCAGTATGAATCTGATGGGGTGTGAACTGGCATTGGGGGAAAATGGACGCGCCTTTATTGTGGAAAATGAAATGGTCTTTCGCTATCTGTATGAAAAGGTGAGGAGGCAGAATATTACTCTGCTGTGTACGTCCGGGCAGATGCGCACCGCCGCACTGGAGCTGATTCGTCTTCTGGTTCAGGGGAAGACTGAGATCTATTACAGCGGGGATATCGATCCCGAAGGCCTGGGCATTGCAGACAGAATATGGCAAAGATACCCGGAAAATATCCGTATCTGGAGAATGTCGCCGGAAGATTACAAAAGAGGGTTATCTGAGGAGATGCTGGAGTCAAGAAGTATGTCACAGCTAGATACCATTCAGAATCCGGGTCTGGCTCAGACAGCTTTGTGTTTAAAAGAGATAAAAAAGGCAGCTTACCAGGAAAATCTTCTGCGGAAACTGCTTGGAGATTTGTCAGAAGGGCAGCCTCTGAGGGCGTAAAAGGCTGCCGGACAGGAATGTTACAGAATTATAGATAAGGGATGGACTACGATTGCGAGTACGGTTCTTTATCGGTTAAAAGATTAGTGATAACACTTATGATTCCTGTCAAATATTCATCCGAAATATCCTGCTGTAAATGAAAATGGGGCAGTAACTGGGGCGGCAGTACCTTATTCACATTTTCCTGAATCTCCAGGACCAGCTCACTGGTAAAACGGAAGCCGCAAAGGATGATATAGCGGGGATCCGTAATGGTAATAATGGTAATGATGACTTTTGAAATCAGATCCACAAATGTGCTGTCGCCGGCACATTGTTCAATCAACTCTTTTCTTGAGGACACGTAAGGCAAAAAGTTGATCTCGCCGGAAAAGTTAGCGTTTCCGCGGATAAGATGTCCGTTCACCATAAAACCGGCTCCATACGTGTAATGTTCGGGCACATTTAGCAAGGCATAGTCTTTCAGACCAATATCCGAATGTGCCTGAAAATAACCAAAGGTTTTAAAATGCATCTCATTGTCAATAAATACCTTCACATGGTATTTTGTCTGTAATAAATCCCTTAAGTTCAGATGCTCCAGCTCTTCCATATCACAGTATAAAACCTCTCCGTGGACTACCATGCCTGGTATCCCGATTCCGATAACCTTAATTTTAGGCGTTTCTTCAAACTGCTTAGCGATTAAAGAGTCCAAAAATTCAAAGGAAAGCTGATGCAGAGGCTGCATGTAAGACTCTCTCGCCAGCACAGTGCCCTGGAGATTCACCGTAGCCAATTCGATTTGATTAAATTCCCCATTTGCCACAAGGGATATAGCCAAAGCCAGAGAAGTATTGGCATTGTAAATATATATTTTCGATGGGCGGCCGCCCTGGGACGGAGCCATATCTCCTTGTGAGAGTTCACCCGATTCCACTAACTCCCGGATGATATTTCCGCAGGTTGAAATACTTAAGCCTGTGAGCTGTGCTATTTCGTTGCGGGTTCCCTGGCCGATTTCCCGGAACGCAGAAATGACCAGTTCTTTATTCTGCTGTTTTAACAGCATTGTTGTTCTAATAGGTGTATTCATTTTATCCTCCAATAATAAGCCATAGAAAATACTTATGACAAGACTTATCATAAACGTAAAAACACAAATTGTCAAGACATAACAAGGCCATGTCAGATGGTTCATAGTTTTGAGTAAAATACAATAATTTAGTGTGCGCACAGGTATATGGAAAAAAAGAGACGTCGGAATACGGATTCCGGCGCTTTTTTTTGTCATGAAATCCGTAATAAATCTCAATTCATTCCAGGGGAATGCAAGTTACCCCCAGGTAAGGGCGCTGTCTCTGTACTGTGTTAAAAAGTTATCAAAAAATACAGCATTTACCAAAAATAAAAACTTTAATTAAAGTTAAAAAAACATATTGACAGAAAAGGGAGAATGAGATAAAATCTGTTTTATAATAAAACTTACGGCAAGACATAATTTAATACATAATGCAATATAAAACGTTAATGGTGCCGAAAGAAAATGGACGGAAAAATTTAATAAGTCTGGAGGGTGGCAGGATGTCATATGTAGTTGGAATTGACACGGGGGGAACGTACACAGATGCGGTGTTATTGGACACAGAGATACAGGGGGCTGATTGCATTAAGCGTAAGGCGAAAGCAATTACCACTCATGAGAAGCTGGAGATAGGAATCAGAAACAGCATTGTGAGCCTGGGGTTGTCAAAGTCAGATATCAGCAAAATCGAAAAAGTGGTTCTGTCTACAACCTTAGCTACGAACGCAACGGTTGAAGGAAAAATTGGGCAGATAGGGCTTTTGATGATAGGCGGTGTACCGGTAGGGAAACTAGCTACTAATGAGTGCATCGCTGTGGAAGGAAAGGTCAATATCAAAGGACGGATTATAAGGGATATCGACAAGGAGGAGGTCAAACGGGCGGTAAAGGAACTGATGCCAAAAGTGGAAGCTTTTGCGGTATCCGGCCAGGCGAGTGTGAGGAACCCGATTCTGGAACAAAGAGTAAAAGCGGTAATCAAAAGCATCTGTGATTTGCCGGTGGTGTGCGGTCATGAACTTGTCTCAGAGCTTGGATATCTGGAGAGGACAAACACGGCAGTTGTGAATGCGGGACTTCTGCCGATTATTGATAATTTTGTGAAAGCAATTAAAACCATTCTGGATGAACAGAAAATCGGTGCACCTGTTTTTGTGGTAAAAGGCGACGGTACGATTGCTAAAATCGATGCCATCCGCAACACCCCCATTGATACCGTTTTATCCGGGCCGGCAGCAAGCATTATCGGGGCAATAAATCTTACGGGAGTAAAGAATGCGGTTGTGGTTGATATGGGCGGGACTACCACAGACATTGGGATTGTACGAAATAAAAGAGTGGAGCTTTCTAAAGACGGTGCGGTAGTGGGGGACTGGCAGATCCGGATCCGCTCTGCCCAGCTATATACATACGGCCTCGGCGGAGACAGCGCGGTAAAGATAGATGACGGGAAGATTGAGATTGGTCCGGAACGGCTGCTTCCCTCCTGCCGTGGGGGAGAACATAATGTAACCCCCACAGACGTGCTTCACTATACTGGTGAGTTTGTTGCGTGGGACCGGGTGAATGCAGTTGAGGCGATCCGGGAACAGGCTGCACTTGCGGAAACTTCGTCTGATGAATATGTGGAACAGGTGAGAGACGCTATCGCAGATAAAATCTACAACAATTTGAAAAGGTTCCGAAGGATTAAATGTCCCATCTGTGCCATTGGTGCACCTGCAGAATCCTGGTATCGAATCGCCCAGAAACAATATAATTTTAACCTGATGGTTCCAAAGCACTATGAAGTGGCGAATGCGGTGGGAGCTGCAACCTCCGGTGTGAGTGTAGAGATAGAAGCAGTAATCCGTCTGGGGGAAGACAGCGGAGGATACTTAGTACATGCGGTAAATGAACGGTTTGAGTTTGATGAGCTGGAGGATGCCCTGCAAAAGGGCGTGGATGTCACAAAAGAGTATGCAGTAAGGCTGATTCAGGAACAAAATTTAGAAATCTCTTATATCAGGTATGAATGTCGGAATATGTATCTTGACGACGACCGGATTATGTATAAAGAGCTTGATGTGGACGAAGATGGAACTGTCGTAAGTGAGGATGACAGCGACTACGGAAAGTATCTGGAGACGCAGATCAAAGTGCTGGTCGGCGGAAAAATATTTGCTAATGCTTAAAGAAGGCTTTCTAGCTTTTTTAAAATAAAAATTTAAGGAGGAAGAACATGAATTTATCACACAAAAAGTTACTGGAAATGTATGAAACCATGCAGAAGATTCGCCAGTTTGAGTTCCAGACAGCGAAGAGCTTTGCAGAAGGAGATGTGCTTGGGTTTGTACATCTGTACATCGGGGAGGAAGCAATTGCAACCGGTGTATGTGCAAATCTCGTTGACGGCGACTACATCACAAGTACCCACAGAGGACATGGCCATATTATCGCAAAAGGCGCTGATATGAATAAAATGATGGCTGAGCTGTGGGGAAAAGAAACCGGATATTGCAAAGGAAAGGGCGGTTCCATGCACATTGCAGACACGGAGCTGGGAATCCTTGGAGCAAACGGTATTGTAGGGGGCGGCTTTACCCTGGCCACTGGAGCAGCATTCTCATCCATGATGCTGAAAACAGATAAGGTCTGCATCTGTTTCCACGGAGACGGGTCAACAGCAGAAGGCTCCTTCCATGAGGCCATGAATATTGCCACCCTCTGGAATCTTCCGGTTGTGTTCGTAAATGAGAACAACCTTTACGCAGTATCCTGCCGGATAACAAACGGCATGGCAAACGAGAACACCGCAGACCGTGCAGCCGGATACGCAATGCCAAGCGAAGTGGTAGACGGCAACGATATTTTAGCTGTCTGCGATGCTGCCAAGAGAGCGATCGATCGTGCAAGAAACGGTTATGGACCAACCTATATTGAGTGCAAAACGTACCGCTGGAGAGGCCATTTTGAGGGAGAACCGGAGAACTACCGCAATCCTGAGGAAGTGAAACTCTGGAAACAGCCGGATCATGACCCGATTCCAAGATTTGAAGAGTATTTAAAGGACAATGGTGTGGCTACTGATGAAGATCTTAAGGCTGTTCAGGAAAAAGTAAAGGGCATGGTAAAAGAAGCAGTGAAGTTTGCCGCTGAAAGTTCATTCCCGGCAAAAGAATCAGCACTTGAAGACGTGTACACAGATATTGTAGAGGAGGCGAGATAATGAGAAATATGTATTTTTCAGAAGCGGTAGCTGACGCAATCCGTTTTGAGATGGAGAAGGATCCTACGGTTTTCTGTATTGGTGAGGACGTTGGTTTTGTAGACGGTTCTATGGGCGCTACCAGAGGATTATACAAGCAGTTTGGAAAAGAGAGGGTTCGTGATACACCCGTGGCTGAGCAGATGATTGTTGGCCTTTCCGCAGGGGCTGCCCTTACCGGAATGCGTCCGGTAGCTGAGCTGATGTACAACGACTTTATGGGATGCTGTATGGATCAGATTATGAACCAGACTGCAAAATTCAGATATATGTACGGCGGGGGAATGAATGTTCCTATGACGCTGAGACTTACCAGCGGCGGCGGAATGCAGTGTGCCGCACAGCATTCCCAGTCTCTGGAGGCAATGCTGGTACATGTTCCCGGACTGAAGGTTGTATATCCTTCAACTCCCCAGGATGTGTACGGCCTGCTGCTGACCGCCATTGAAGATGACAACCCGGTCATGGTATTTGAGCATCAGATGTTATACCAGACAAAGGGTGATGTAGTAGACAAGGATGTATACTCCCCGATTCCTCTTGGAAGTGCGGACATTAAGAAACCCGGCAGTGATGTTACCTTAGTTGCCACCGGACTGTGTGTGCTGAAAGCTCTGGAAGCGGCAGAGGAACTGGAGAAAGAGGGAATCAGTGCAGAGGTTATTGACCCGAGAACCTTATATCCATTTGATAAAGAACTTGTTTACAAATCAATCGCCAAGACCAGAAAGCTTGTCATCGTTACCGAAGAGGTGAAAAGAGGTGCATGGTCCGGAGAATTGGCTGCAAATGTGGCGGAAGATATGTTCGAGACCCTGGATAAGGGAATTGTACGCGTGGGCGCTCTGAATATTCCTTGTCCTTATACCGTAAGTCTAGAAGATTATTACTTCCCGCAGAAGAATGATATTGTTACCGCTGTTAAGAAAGTAATGGAGTAAGCAGGAAAAAGGCCGGCCCCCGCCGGGCGCTCTGCTCCATGCCCTGCGGGCGGCCATAGGGCTTTTTCAAAAAATAAAATAAAAAAGGTCACGTTTTAAAAGATTATTTTAGGAGGATAAAAATGGTAAAGGTATTTAAGCTTCCAAGAATGGGAGCAACAATGAAAGAAGGAACTGTAGAAAAGTATCTCGTAAAAGAGGGAGACACAGTTTCTGAGGGAGACGCTTTATATGAGGTTTCCACAGATAAGATTACAAATCAGGCAGAATCTGATATGGACGGGATTGTAAGAAAACTTCTGGTAGAAGAAGGAACCAAAATTGCATGCCAGACACCGGTGCTTATTGTAGCTGAAGATGAGAATGAGGACATTTCTGCGTATCTGTAACATACTCGGGAATCCTTAATGGAGAGAGATCTATGGGGAAACTATTAAATAAAGCGAACAGAGATTATATAGCAAGCTTAATTCCTGACAATATTCCGGACTGGAAGAAAGTCTGGCAGGAAGGATATGAGATTGGAAAAAATCTAAAGATAGAGACAATTCCTTTTGAAAAGAAATATGGTATGAAGCCAGTGGACTACCGTATGAAGCTGAAGGAAAAAGGAGAAATGTGCTGGAAAATTAACACGGGCCTCTCAAGCGTGGAAGAGCAGGTCGCGGCAATGAAAGAGGCTGAGAAGTTTAATGAAGAGACCGGCCTGAATATCAGCATGGCACATCAGCTCCCCCAGAATATTACCGGAGTTCCCAAAGATAAGAGAGAGGGGCTGCCCATTTCTCTGGGATTTATGCTGAATGAGCCGGAGGATTGGGAAGCAATTACTATGGCCTCCAGCGTTGCCCCCGTATTTGGCGATAATCACCTGGGCTGGCCAAACGCTGTGGAAACCACAATCAATTCTATCGAGGCCGGATCTCAGTGGACAGGACTGTTCAGCACCTATGTACAGGTTGCCCCGGGCTGTCCGGATGAAGTCTGGAACATGACCGAGAATGTGAAGGCCCTTGGGATCGTGGCTTCCAGATACGATGACAAAATCATTGTAAACGGACAGTCCGACGACTCGTATGGAGCCTACTTCAATGACCTTGCCACCTCACTTGCGTGGGCCAGAATGGATCAATACATTGTATGTGATCTCTGCGGCGCCAGATACTCCTACAGCTTCGGAAACTTTACTCAGGACATTATGCACAAGACGGCTCTGTGGCTTGCCGCAAGTGAAGTCTTCAGCAAAGAGGATCAGCCGGGAATCGGTTTTGTTTATCCGGATACCATCAGTCACTGGGATCATCATATACAGGCTAATTACGGTTTCCAGATTCCGGAAGTGCTGCTTCTGATTCTTGCAGAAAAGCATTTTAAGACAGGATGTGCATTCCTTTCAGTTCCTATTACAGAAAAGGTAGCGATTCCTACGGTTCCGGAGATGCTGGATATGACAGGGGCTTGTCAGAGAGCACAGGAAGTTGCCTATTACTGGGAGCCTCTGATGAACTGGGATCCCATTGAAAGACTGAGGGATCAGACCATTGAGCTGTCAGACAGGATGTTCCATTACATGCTGGACGGTCTTGCGGAAGCTGGTGTTGATATTACAAATCCCATTGAACTTATGGTTGTCTTAAAGGCCATCGATCCGTTTACGCTGGAGAAATTGTTCCATCCTTCCATTGTTGAGGACGGCAACGAAACCATCGTACCGTTAATGCCCGCAGCTTTGTGGAATGCAACCCAGAATGAACTGGCCAATCAGATTACTCTTCTGAAAGATACCAAATATCCTGGGCTTCTCAAGGATCACAGAATCTGCGTTGCCTCCGCGGATGTTCATTTTGCAGGCGCCGCAGTAATTGCAGGAGTTATGAAGGAATTTGGCGCAGATGTGATTGACGGCGGAAACCAGCTGGAAGCAATCGATGTGCTGGATCTGGCAGATGAGAATAACATTACAGATATCTGTGTCAGCCTCCACAACGGACAGGCATTGCCCTACGCAAAACTGATTGTAAAACTGGCGGCCGAGAGGGGACGCAAATACAGATTCTTCTTCGGCGGTGTGCTCCAGAGCTTTTTAAATGAAGATGATGATGTACCTTCTGACGTTACAAAAGAGATTCAGGAACTAGGAATCACAACAGTGACAACAGTAGAAGACCTTCTGGACAAAATTACACAGCAGTAAGTAGAAACGCCCTTTGGAACTGTCGGGATAAGGGTATTCTGACAGTAGAAAGGGTATGATAGAAAAGGTGAGGCAGAATGGAAAAAAAGATAAAAGTGTCAGGCATGAGAAAAATCATAGCGGAGAGAATGAGCGAAAGCTGGAGCGTATCTCCCCGTGTTGCCTTTACTCTGAGCGTAGATATGACTCATACGCTGGCTTTGCTGAAAAAGTTAAATAAGGATAATGAGGATAAAAGCCGGAAAGTCACCCTGAATCATATATTGATGAAGGTCTGTGCAAAGGCTATTACCGAATACGAATTGTTTAATTCCAGCTTTCAGGATAATGAAATCATCATACATGACCAGGTGAATATTGGTCTGGCAGTGGCTCTGGAAGAGGGATTGATGGTACCGAACATTAAGGATGTAGCGAATAAGGATATTTATACAATTGCGAAGGAAACCAACGATTCTGTTTTCAGAACCAAGAAGAATCAAATCACTATGGATGACATCACAGGAGGTACCTTTACCATTACAAACCTGGGGATGATGGGAATTGAGAGCTTTTCCCCTATTATTAACCAGCCGGAGGCTGCAATTCTGGGCGTCACAAAGATGAAAGACACCCCTGTGGTAATTGACGGTGAGATTACCGTGAGGCCTATGATGAACCTGAATCTTGTGGCTGATCACCGGATGATTGACGGGGCTTACGCGGCAAAATTCTTCAGTTATGTAAAAGAATTAATGGAGACAATGGAAATCTAGGATGTATTACCAGTCAGCAAAATACCGGAAAGCAGTGAGAAAAGATGAAATATTTAGAGACGGCAAAAGTGGATCCTTATTACAACCTTGCATTTGAAGAATATGTTTTAAAAAATTGCAGGGACGACGATTATTTAATCCTTTGGCAGAATGAGAATACCATTGTCATGGGTCTGCACCAGAATCCGTATGAAGAAATCAATCTGTCAAAGGCAGAAGAATTAAAGGTGAATATTGTACGCAGAATCACAGGCGGCGGGACAGTCTACCATGACCTGGGCAACCTGAATTATTCCTACATAACGGATTGGAATGAGGGCAGAGGCGTGGATTTCGGAAAGCTGCTTGAGCCTGTCACAGAGGCCTTTCGGGAGTATGGTCTGGAGATTGAACTGAAGGGGCGCAATGATTTGCTGCTGGATGGAAAGAAGATTTCGGGCAGCGCACAGACGTTGGCAAAGAATCGGCTGCTGCAGCACGGAACGCTTTTGATCGCTTCTGATCTGGAACTTTTGAGCGGAGTTCTCCATGTTTCACCGGATAAATTTCAGTCCAAAAGTGTAAAATCTGTGCGCAGCAGAGTTACAAACATACAGGACTATGTACCCTTTCCCATTGATATTCAGGGAGTAAAGGACCTGCTCATAGATTACTGGAGCAGAGGAGGTGCGTTCGAAAATGTGCAGCTTGATGCTCGGGCGCTTGGACAGATTGAAAAGTTGGCCGACGAAAAATACAGAAGTAAGGAATGGAATTTCAGCCGATCCCCAAAATGTAATTATAAAAACCGGAAACGATTTTTGGGGGGAACGGTAGAAGTAAATCTGGACATTGCAGACGGCAGAATTGCTCATTGTGTAATCAACGGTGATTTCCTGGCGCTGCAGAGCGTAAGCGCGGTAGAGAAAAAATTGACTGGTATTGCTTATGAAAAAGAAAAAGTTGTGAACGTATTGCGGGAGATACCGATACAGATGTATTTCGGCTCTATTACGGCAGAAGAAGTAACAAGCTGCTTCTTCGAGGAAAAAAGTGATTTTGGAGGTAAATGTTAGGCATGAAGTTATTGATTGGTCTGGATCTGGGAACGACGGCTCTTAAAATTGCACTATTTGACAATAAAGGAGGTCTTTTAGCTGTATCCACTCAGGAATATAGTCTGATGACTCCAAAAGTAAATTTTGTAGAAGAAGACGCAGAGGTTTATTGGAAGGCATTCTGCGACGGCCTGGCTGATTTAAAAACACAATATCCCATAACTGCGCAGGACAGTGTTGCGCTGGCAATATCTGCGCAGGGGGAAACCATGATCTGTATTGACAAAAATGGCCGGCCGTTAAGGAATGCTATTGTCTGGATGGATAACCGGGCAGTTGATGAAGCAAAAGAAATGACAGAGCGTTTCGGGGATGATACGTGCTATCAGGTAACCGGACAGGTGAGCTTTGAGCCCTGCTGGCCGGCGGCAAAGATCTTATGGATTAAGAAAAATGAACCGGAAATATTCCGGCAGACGTATAAGTATTTATTGATTGAAGACTATTTTATCTATAGAATGACCGGATTATTCGCCACAGAGGGATCCTTAGTCTGCTCCTCTGCTTACTGGAATATTACCACAAAGAAATACTGGCCTGAAATGCTGGAGTTTATCGGAATAAAAGAAGAACAGCTGGCGCCTGTACGTGAGTCAGGGGAAGCTGTGGGGAGAATGCTTCCTGAGATACGGGCAGAACTGGGGCTGGGAGAGGATATTACCATATGCACCGGTGCCCTTGACCAGGCGGCGGGTGCCATCGGCGTGGGCAATGTTCACCCGGGTATGTTCTCTGAAAACATTGGATCTGCGCTGGCGATCTGTGTACCGGTTGCAGAACCCACCTTTGACCCCAACAGGAAGATGCCTTTGCACTATTTTGCCATACCGGATATGTATATGATGCATACCTTTACCACCGGAGGAATGGCCCTTCGATGGTTCCGAGACAAGTTCTGCCAGGATGAGATGGCGGTTGCAGCCATATCCACAGAGGATGCCTACGACTTAATGGGAAAAGAAGCAGACAGCGTTCCTGCCGGAGCCGAAGGACTGCTGATGCTTCCTCACCTGTCCGGATCCCTGGCGCCGGATGTAAATGCCAAAGCCAAGGGAGTGTGGTTCGGGTTTACTATGAAGCACACAAAAGCACATTTTGTAAGAGCTATTTTTGAGGCTGTGGGCTATATTCTGCAGCGAAATATTGATACCCTCTCCAAGATGGGAATTGAAGTAAACGAAATCCGATCCCTGGGAGGAGGCTCTAAGAGCGCTGTCTGGAGCCAGATTAAATCTGATATTACAGGTAAGCGGTTACTTACCACAAAATCAAAAGAAGCGGCATGTCTGGGTGCGGCAATTCTGGCCGGGAAAGCAGTGGGCATATTTGACAGCATAGATGGTGCGGTAGACAGCATGATCGATATAAAAACTGTCTTTGACCCTGATCCGGAAAACAAAGAGGTTTACGGGGAGGGATACGAAATGTACCGCAGACTGTTTTCTGATTTGACTGGATGCTTTGACCAGACCATGTAACTATATATAAATAGAAGAAGGAGATCATTAAAATGGTTGAAAAATTAATTGTTATGCTGACACATCATGATGTTACAGTGTCAAATGCAAAAGAAGTATTTGAGAGCTGCAGGGATCTGCCTGTGGTAAACTGGGGATTTAAGGACGTTGGCATGCCGCCTGCGCAGATGAGAGAGTTATGTCAGCTGATGAAGCAGGCCGGGAAAACTACATTTTTGGAGGTTGTTACATATTCAGAAGAAGAATGTATGCGCGGTGCAAAACTGGCCGTAGAGTGCGGCTTTGATTACCTTGCGGGTACAATCTTCTATGACAGTGTACTGGAGTATATCAAACAGCAGGATCTGAAATACTGTCCGTTTGTGGGAAAAGTCTCCGGCAGTCCCAGCGTTCTGGAGGGAACTGTTTCCTTCTGCCTGGAGCAGGAAGCGGAATACAGAAACAAGGGGGTTTTTGGTGTTGACCTGTTAGGCTATCGTTACTCACAGGGGGATCCGGAGGTATTTTCTGCAGACTTTATCAAGAATTCCAAGTTACCGGTTATCATGGCAGGAAGTATTGATTCTCCGGAACGGATCGAGACGGTACGTAAGATGAATCCGTGGACATTTACAATGGGCAGCGCACTGTTTGATAAAAAGTTTGCTGCAGATGGTACATTCCGGGAAAATCTTGAGAAAGTTGTTTCACTTTTGTAAAAGCGGCAGCGGCAATAAGGCAGCCAGGGAGAAGGTTACTTATTAGATAAAATGATCTTGAACGGAATGGAGGGTGTAAAAAATGAATGAAAAATTAGTCAACCCGAGTAAAAAGCAATGGTTTATGTTAGTTTTATGTGTGATCGCAGGCTCTATCGCACCATTTTTCCAGTATTGTCACGGAACACTTTCGGATTACATTATGGAAACCTACAGTATTTCTTATTCCCAGTTAAGTATTATTAATACCGCCTATTCCTTTGCCTGCGGCATTGGTTTGTTTATCGTAGGTGCCATGGTGGAAAAGAGAGGATGTAAATTCTTCACCATGCTTGGCATTGGCATTATGATTGTGGGCCATGCAATGTTCTTCTTTGCTCCATCTTATGCAGTACTTATTATCTCCAGACTGGTGAGCGGTTTTGGAAATGCCTGTATCTATAATGCGGCATATACGCTTGCGGTTCACTGGTTTAATGGAACGAATAAAATGGGAGTTGCCACAGGAGCAATGACAGCAGCAGACGGCATTGGTACCTTCTGTGCACTGTATATTTTTTCACTGCTGCTGGAACGTCTGGGTATCTCAAGCGGAAATATTTCGGTAATCGTTTTTGTAGTAGTTGTACTTGTGATTCTGATTCTGATTTTAAAGGATCCAGGAATTATGGATATAGATGAAGCCTCTTCCGCGGCAGATGAATCCAATAAATACGATAAGGCAATGAACAAAAACACCATTGCACATTGTATTGCCGTTACAGGTGTACTGGGCGGATTGGGAATTGCCAATTATTGGGGACCCAGTATGTTAGTGGATCTGGGTATGTCAAGTTCCAATGCAGGATTAGCCTCTACCTTATTTACTGCAGTAGGTATTGTTTCCAGTCTGCTGTTCGGTGCAATTTCTGACAAAATGGGCAAGAGAAGGCCAACCATGCTCATCGGCGGCGTGGGAATGGTAGCGGGATATCTGCTTATGATCTTCGGCAACCAGGGCGGAATCGTTTCTATTGTTGTGGTTGGTATGATCTGTACAGGATTCTGCGCTTACGTTGTATATCCTATAGGGTTTGCACTTCTTTCTGATACCACGCAGTCATCCAAGATCGGACCCGCCAATGGGATTATCCAGGGCGTATCATTCCTGGTAGGTATGTTTGTCTTCCAGCAGATTGTGGGCGTTGTGAAGGACTTTACAGATTCTTACTGGATTGGACTGGCGTTCTGTGCCGTACTAACCTTATTCACAAATGTTATTCTGGTTAGACTTTTTATCCGGGAAAAGGACGAGGTTGCAAAAGAGTTAGCAAAATAAGAAGGGATTGGAGAGAGCTATGCAAATTATTAGAAAGGCTGCAGCTAAGGTCAGTCTGGATGGACCGGAAGTAGTGAGAGATTACTGCAGAACGGATAAAATCTGGTTTGGGACATCTGAACTGCTGCCCGGACAGACAGGCGGAGTGGATCCGGGTCATCCAATCTCCCATGAAACTTTTTTCGTCAGCAGAGGGCACGTAATTGTGCGGAACCCGGAGACAGGATGCTGCTATGAATTATTGGAAGGGGATTTGCTTCTTATTGAAGAAGGGGAACCTCATGAAATCACAAATATAGGGACCGAGGCTGCACTGATTTCCTGGTGCGGCGGTCCGGTTTAAACTTTTTATAAATGATTGGAGATGATCAAATGAACAAAGCAAAAATGGGTTTAGTAGGACTTTGCAGTCCCGTAGAAAGCGGCGGACAGAGATACGATGAGTTGATCAACAGTGCGGCCAAGGCAATGACAGATGCAGGGATCGATGTGGTTGTGGCGAACCGTTCCGTATGGAACTCCACGGATGCACTGAATGTCTGCGACCAGTTTAAGGCAGCAGGGATCGAATCTGTGGCCATTATGGATGTAACCTGGGTAACGGATTCTCTTAAATATCTGTTTATTCACGAGTTAAAGGTTCCGGTGGTGTTCTGGGCTGTGCCTTATCCGGAAACATTCTCTATTGGCTGTGTGCAGAACTTTGGATCCGCCTTAAAGAATCCCGGAATACATTTCGAGTATGTATATGGTCTTGCAGACGATGAAGCCCTCATCAAAAAGATTAAAAATGTGGCACGCGCCGGACAGATTATTGATAAAGTAAAATCTATGCGTCTGGCTCTGGTAGGTCCCCGCCAGACATGGAGAGTTGCAGGTCCTCAGGATATGAGTATTGAGGAGTGGGAGTTTTCCACGACTTTGGGCCCCACAATTATTCACTTTGAAATGGAAGAAATTACAGATGCCGCTGAGAAAATCTGCGATGCAGAGGCGAAAAAGACCCTGGAAGAATTAAAGGATCGCACAGGGACGGTTAAGTGCAGCGATGCGTGTATGCTTTGGATGGCAAAAGTGTATATGGCCACAAAAGCCATGATAAAGGATACCGGACTTAACGCCATTGCAGCGGAATGCTATCCAAACTATGGGGGCCTGATGAACCAGACAGCTTCCTGGCTGGCTGATGAGGATATTATTGTAGATACAGAAGGGGATATTGCCCATGCTGTGATCCAGTATATTTTAAATCTTGCTTCCGACGGCGGCACATGCGCACTTGGTGAGATTGGAGCCTTTGACGATGAAGCTGATTATATGACGATCTGTCACGAGGGCAGTTCCGCGGCCTCTCTGGCTGACAGCATTGATAAAGTTGTCACGAATCCGTCCGGAGAGATGGGAGCCTTTATCGGAGTTCCGTTAAAAGCAATGGATAAGGTTACTTTCTGTGACATGCAGGGAAGTGCCGGAAATTACCAGGTTCTGATCGCAGAGGGCGAGACCCTGCCTGTGAGCCACGAAGAGTGGGTAGACGGCGGCGAGAAGCTGGTTCTTAAGCTGAGAGCTGACGGACAGAAGCCAAGCCGGGTAATTGATCAGATGATTAAAGCAGGACTGCACCATCATGTAGTCATCAAAGAGGGCAATTATACAGACATTGTAAAGCTTGTATGTGATTATATGGGCATTCAGAAGGTGATTCTTAAATAATTACCTTTCTATAGAAATGCTTTGTGCCCTGAGGGATACAGAGGAATGGAGATATGTAAGATGAAAGCAGATATTATTGTATTAGGCGGCGGTCCCGGCGGTTATCTGGCGGCGGAGCGCGCCGCTGCGGCAGGAAAATCGGTTGTATTGATTGAAAAGCGGGCGCTGGGAGGTACCTGTCTGAATGAGGGATGCATCCCTTCAAAAGCCATGCTGAATTCTGCCAAGCTTTATCAGCATGCGCAAAACAGCAAAGGATTCGGCGTTACGGCAGATAACGTAGAGATTCATCAGGAACAGGTAATTCAGCGCAAGAATCAGGTGGTTGGCTCACTGGTAGCAGGTGTGAAGGCAATTATGGACGCCAATCAAGTAACCGTCGTATCTGCCATGGGCTATGTGGAGGGCAGAACTTCAGACGGATTCATGGTCCGGGCAGATGACAAGACGTATATTGGAGAGAAATTAATACTCGCTTGCGGCTCGGTGCCGGTGATTCCCGGCATACCAGGACTGAAGGAAGGAATCGCTTCAGGTTACGTGATGACGAATGCCGAGGCGCTCAGCAGAACCAATCTCCCCGAAAAGCTGGTGGTGATAGGGGGCGGCGTCATTGGCCTGGAAATGGCATCTTATTATGCTATGGTTGGCGTTGAGGTGACCATCGTTGAGATGCTGGATAAAATTGCAGGCCCTACAGAAGCTGAGATTTCAGAGATTTTGCTGAGAGCATATAAGAGGAAGGGCATCAAATTTAAGCTGGGCTGTAAGGTAACCGGGGTTACCGGACAAGGTGTTTTGTACGAACAAAAGGGCAGTGAAAAAATTGCTGAAGCAGATGCTGTTCTCTGTGCAATCGGCCGGCGGGCCTATACAGAAAATATGGGATTAGAAAACCTGGGGCTTGAAATGAACCGCAGTGCGGTGGTAACCGACGAACATCTCAGAACTAACGTGGAAGGCGTGTATGCGGTAGGCGATGTAAATGGAAAAATAATGCTTGCCCATACAGCCTACAGAGAGGCAGAGGTGGCGGTAAACCATATTCTTGGAATTGAAGATACTATGGATTATTCCAGGATTCCATCCGTAATCTATACGGATCCGGAAGTGGCAGGGGTTGGAGAAACTGAGGAAAGTGCAGCTGCCAAAGGAATGAAGGTAAGAAGTATCAGCGTTTCTATGAATTACTCCGGGAGATATCTTGCAGAGGTAGAAAGAGGCGACGGTATCTGTAAGCTAATCGTGAATCTGGAGGACAATACAGTGGTTGGTGTCCATATGATCGGCAGCTACGCCTCTGAAATCATCTGCGGTGCAGAGATGATGATTGCATCGAAAAAGCCGCTCGCTGAATTACAAAAACTGGTATTTCCCCATCCCACTGTGGGTGAGGTAATCAGAGAAGCATTATTTATGTAGTTTTATTGATTCATCATTAGAGTAATCCTCCGCCCCCTGTAATGAAATGGCAGTTCAATCTATAAATTACAGGGGGCATTTAATTAGAAAATCAGGTGCCGGGGTCTATGACTGCTATCATAGCGTAAGGCATAAATATATAGAAAGCGATAGGTATTTTTATGGATACTTTCAGTGAGAATGCGAAAGCAAAAAAAATCTATGAAGACAGAAAAGTCAGGTTAGCAATGCTGGGACTGGGTCTGGCCTGGATCTCTGCCCTGTCATTGGTTATTTTCCAGAACTTCAATGTGACAGCTTCGGAGCGAATCAGCCAGTCCTTTCCAAATGTAATTGTCTTCACTTATGTATTAACTCTTGTCATACTATCTTTCTGCGAGCTTTGCGGAGGGATCCTAATGATACTTTTTAATACCATACGGGGAATCCCCCTTGCAGAATATCTGAGAATCTGGAGGGTGAAATCTTCAAGAACTGTATTAGGAGCTTCTATTCTTGGGGGACCGGTGGCAACCGCCTGCTCCATCGTGGGGATCAGCTTTTGCGGGTCTACTTATGGGAATTGCATCATTGGGTTAACCCCTGTAATAACGGCAATTTTAGGAACAATATTCTTGAAGGAAAAGACGGGAATCCGTGTTTTTGTTGGAATTATCCTTACAGTTGCCGGTGTGGTTATCGCAAGTATTGCCCCTCCCGAAGGGGTCAGCCATTTCTATCTGGGCCTTATCATAACAGCGGCGGCGCCGATCGGATATGCCATTGAAGCAATTATCAGCACACATGCCATTGATGTGTCAGATCCTCTTATTGTATGCCCCCTCTACCGTATGATCGGCGGTTCTCTTATAGAATTACTGTGCGCACTTATCGTCTGTGCGGCAACCGGTCATGTAAACTGGATTACGCAGATCTATGCAGTGATTTTTTCAGAACCGATCATTTTACTGTTCTTGTTTATGTCTATTATTTTTCTGACAATCCAGTACAACGGAATTTATGTGGCGTACAGTTACTGCGGAGCGACCAGGGGGTCAGCAATTTTATTTTCCACTCCCATATGGAGTATTCCCATAGGAATTGTAATGTCTAAGATGGGAATTATTTCTTTTTCGGTGACAGCTCTGGGGATTCTGGGGGCCTTTGTCATTGTTGTAGGAATATTGATTGTGCTGGCAAAACCATCGGAATTGTTTAATCTGAGAGATGTGTAGATAAGGAGATTTTATGAGACTGCCCATTAAGTCAAGAGTTTTAGAATATGCTATTTTAAAAAATAGTACCTTTTCTTCCGAGGAAGTGGCTAAAAAGCTTCAGGAGGAATATAAGGGGGAGAGAACAACCTCGGTAAAAAACATAGAAAAGATTATCAGTACCTACTGCGGGGTGGGAATTATGAAAGCTGCAGCCATTGGGATGGCCGCAGATGGCAAACTTAACATAACCTATGAAGTAACTGATTTTGGGAAGTCGTGCAGAAAGATGATCCCGGCGTCCGATTGTGAAGAGAATTGAGAGGTGTAGTACGTGGAGAATTCATACAGATTTTTTGCCAATAAGAGCTGCAAATATTATCCGTGCCACAGCGGAATCGAAGAAATGAACTGTCTGTTCTGCTATTGTCCCTTTTATATTTCCGAGAAGTGTCCTGGTAAGCCAAAATATCTGAAAGCGAAAAGCGGGGGGAGGATCAAGGACTGCACGAATTGTACATTTCCCCATCAGCCTCAGAATTACGATAGTATCATAGACTGGCTGTCAAAGCAGACTATAAGATAAAACAAGAAAGAGTGTGGATAATATCGTAAGAACAGGGAAGCGCGGAACAGCATAATACGAAAGGAGAAATCAAAATGAGATATCGACAATTGGGTAATACAGGCTTGTGCGTGAGTGAAATCGGTTTGGGAGCAGAGTGGCTGGAGCGGCACAATGCAGAGGAAGTGGAGGAAGTCATTGACTGCTGTGAGGCGAATGGAATTAATATTCTGGACTGCTGGATGTCGGAACCTATGGTGCGCACCAACATCGGAGCAGCACTGAAAGGAAGACGGGAACGGTGGATCATACAGGGACATTTGGGCTCTACGTGGCAGGATGGCCAATATGTGCGCACCCGTGATATGGCAAAAGTCAAAGAAGCCTTTCAGGATCTTCTGGATCGCCTGCAGACAGATTACATAGATTTGGGAATGATACATTTTGTGGATGAGGCTGCTGAATTTGACCGGATTATGACAGGGGAGTTTATAGAGTATACCCGTAAGCTGAAAGAACGGGGGACGATCCGGCATATCGGAATGAGCACTCATAATCCGGATGTGGCAAAGATGGCGGCCCGGTGCAGTGAGATAGAGATGATTTTGTTCAGTATCAATCCTGCCTTTGATCTGATGCCTGCCACAGAGGATATGAATGAGTATTTTGCAGAGGATTACGATGAGACACTGAGGGGAATCGCTCCGGAGAGAGAGGAGCTTTACCGGATCTGTGAGGAGAGAGGAGTAGGTATAACAGTAATGAAAGGTTATGCCGGAGGCCGTTTGTTTTCCGCTGAGACATCTCCCTTCGGGGTTGCACTTACGCCAGTGCAGTGCCTGCACTATGCACTCACAAGACCCGCGGTGGCAAGTGTTATGGTGGGGTATGATACGCCGGAGCATGTGGCTGAAGCAGTTGCCTATGAAACTGCCTCTGAGGAGGAGAAAGATTACGCCAGTGTGCTGGCAGGGGCACCCCGCCATGCCTATTTCGGACAGTGTACTTATTGCGGCCATTGTGCTCCATGTCCCCAGAAAATAGATATTGCTATGGTAAATAAGCTCTATGATCTGGCTGTGATGCAGGAAGAAGTTCCGAGTACGGTAAAAGCTCATTATGGGGAGCTGTCCTCCAATGCGGCAGACTGTATTGGATGCGGGCTGTGTGAAGAGCGCTGTCCCTTTGGGGTTCGCGTGGCAGAGCGTATGGATAAAGCTAAATTGCTATTTCGGTAATGATATATCCTAGGAAGCATAGAGAAGTGGAATTGAAAAAGTTAATAAACGCCCAAGAGACCAAAACAAAGGGCGTAAGAATTGCAGCATGCCAGATAAATAATGCCGGGGTGGTATTATTTATACATAACATAGTGATATATGCAGATCCATTTTGCCATGATAACTTGGATAGATATCAATGTGCAGATCCGAAACTGGAGGATACTGCTTTCGCGGGAAAGGCTGAATTATTACTTCTGACTCACGAGCACAGTGATCACTATCATATGGAAAAAGTCATAGCGTTTGCAGAGAAAAACAAGGATCTCATCCTATTCGCCAATGAAAAGATTACAAAGGAATTAAGGGGCCGTCTGCATAATACGATCCTGACGGTAAGCCCTGGGGACTCCGTTTCATACAAAGTAAATTCCGAACTGGAACTATATTCTTTCTGCTGCCTCCATATGGGAGAACAGTACCGGTATGTGGACAATATTTGTTATTATCTAAAAACCAAATATGGCGCCTTGCTGCTTACCGGAGATGCCGAGCCCCAGGCGCTGCTGGCACATGCAGAACGGAACAGGCTGCAGGTGGACTATCTAATCTGCCCCTTTACTTACGTCACGCTGGCCCGGGCGAGGGAACGGCTGCACCCTATCAAAACAGTAATAGCAGTACATTTTCCGGATCCGAATAAAGATGACGGGGGGTGGATCGCATGTTTTGAATCGGTGGTAAGAAAGAAGCAGGTAGTCCCCAAAGTACTATATAGCCTGAAGCTTGGGGAATATTTTGAACTATACCCGGAGGCAAGAGACTGAAAAAGAAAAGAGGAGTACTTTATGAATGATTGGGAAAAATTACAAAATGGGTTATTATATAACGACGTTGCCCCTGAGCTGTTTGCGCGCCGTGTAACAGCCAAGCAGCTCTTCCGCAGCTATAACGGGACGGATGACAGCCAGGCAGCATACCGCAGGGAGCTGATGGTCAAGATGTTTCATGAGGTTGGCGATGAGGTGCTCATTGAACCAATGTTTCAGTGCGAGTTTGGTGTGAATATCACCATCGGCAGCCATGTGTATATAAATTTTGGATGCACCATACTGGACTGCGCAGAAGTAACCATAGGAAACCATGTGTTAATCGGCCCCAACGCTGGAATCTATGCGGTGAACCACTGCCTGGATCCGGAGGAACGGGCAGACGGAGGGTGCTTTTCTAAGCCGATTCATATAGAGGATTACGTATGGCTGGGAGGCAATGTGACGGTACTGCCCGGTGTTACCATAGGGGCCGGAGCGGTTATCGGAGCGGGAAGTGTTGTTGTGAAAGATATCCCTCCAAGGGTTGTTGCCGCGGGAAATCCCTGCCGGGTGATACGGGAACTTACGGATAGGGATAAAACTGGATTTGTAAGAGAGTAGATCTGCTATGTAAAAAGGTCACCTGTGATTGCTGCTTACTCACAGGTGACCTTATCCTTTTATTTTATTTCCCATTCCTCTGCCAGGAAACGGGCTACACCGTCATGGTCACAGTCGGCCAGTACCTGGGTAACCATTTCCTTTACCTCATGCAGAGCATTTTCCGGGGCATAGCTTCTGTCAGCAATTCCTATCATTGAGATATCGTTCAGATTATCGCCAAATACAACCAGTTCGCTGCATCCGGTCATTTCCTTCAGCTTTAAAAGAGCATTTCGTTTGCTGGCTTTTTGGCTGAAAACCTCAAGGCAATACAGACCGTTGTAGACATTGAGATAAAAAGAATACGCAATCCCTTCTACACGATCCAAATCTCTGCAGACAGGTTCCAGCAGCTTCTTTTCTCCGGTGTATGTAATATACACAGCCTTTCCGCTTCCGGCAGCCCCTTTCAAATTCTCTGTCAGCTGCACTTGTGCACACTTTTCTATGGCGCGATCACTGTAATACTGTGTCTGTTCCTCCAGCTTTTTATGGCCGTAACAGATGGAAATTCCCTGAGGGCCATAAGTATAGACAAAACAGGACAGGCCGTTTTTCTGAAAGATATCTACAACAGTTTCTGCACTTTGGGCGGGGATCTCTTCGGCAGCTATGATCTTTTCAGCCTCAAAGTCATACAGGAATACGCCATTTGTCAGTATCCCTGGGGTATTGATGCGGATATCCCGGAGTCTGTAATCGCATCCATAGGGCATGCGGGCAGTGGCAACGGTGAAATGCATTCCCCGTTTGACGCATTGGTTAATCGTATCGGCGGTGTACTTCGTCACCTGCTTCTGCCGGTTCAGCAGAGTGCCGTCCAAGTCCGACACGTATAATGTTTTACTGGTCATAAAGTAAGCTCCTTCTTAAAATAATAATCCGGGCAGGACTGTGGGCCGGAAATGGCCTGCAGTCCTGCACCGGAAGTATATCATACCGTACCGTGATAATTCAATACACTAGTTACATTAACTCATTGACGATAGCGACCACATTCTTAGAACTGTTGCCGCTTTCTATCCCCTTCTGGAACAGATCCAGTATGGAGTCACCGCAGGGAGTTTTTACTCCCGCCGAATGCATGGAATCTAAGATGGTTTTCATAGCTGTAGTTTCAATTCGCAGGGTACATTCAGAAGCGTCCTCAAAACTGCCGGTATAGTTGCTGCATTCATCGGAAAATGCCCGGTAATTACCTGCCAGCATAATTGGCAGAAGTTCTTTGGCCTGCTCTATAAAGGATTCTACCGAATACTTATACTTAATGCAGTAAGCAACAGACTCCGCCAAAGTAGCAATAGCACCGAAATGGACATCCAGAACCGCGATATCAATTACACTTGCGCCTATAATATCGGGTCCCAGATATACTGCCTTTCCGATTGCTTCCAGTACATTCCTGGCAGCGTCAAATACCTGTCTGCACCCAGAATAGATTAGATAAGCTTTATCCGAGCCAATGTCGCCTGGATAGTTTTCGATTTTGGCATCGAGATGCATCATGCCCATGTCTTTGGCAAGTTGATCCATGGCAGAAACTTCTTCAGGACTAGAGGTAGTAGTATTAATTAACATTTTTCCATTCAGGCGATCTTTATTGGCATTGGATAAAACTCCAGAAGCAATCTTGTGATTTGGTAAATTGACTAAGATACAGTCGTTATCGCCGGCCTCGTCCAAACTGGCATAGTATTTAGCTCCCCGGCTGATAAATTTTTCTGCTGCATTTTTATTGATATCAACAATTGTAACCTTAATATTGGCATTCAGCAGCGCGTTAATGATGGACCCTCCCATTACTCCACATCCGACAACAGTAATTTCTTGCATAATCTTCTCCTTTATGTTAAAATATTATTTATGATAACTCATATCGTAAGTAATATTATAATATAACAGCAACCGCGATTTGTCAAGACAAAAATACGGATTTTGTTGTATAATGTCCCTATAGGAACTGTTTAATGTCTGCCCTTGGGGAGACCTGCATTTAATAAATAAAAGCATAAGGAGGAATAAAAATGGGAAGTAAGAAGTTGGTTGCATATTTTTCTGCCAGCGGTGTTACGGCTAAGTTGGCTAAGGAACTGGCAGAGGCAGCAGGAGCTGATTTGTATGAGATTCAGCCACAACAGCCTTACACAAGTGCTGATTTGGACTGGACGGACAAAAAGAGCCGCAGCAGCATAGAGATGAGTGATCCGGATTCACGCCCGGCTATTTCCGGTAATGTGGAAAACATGGAGCTGTATGATACCGTATTTGTGGGCTTTCCTATCTGGTGGTATGAGGCCCCTGGAATTATACATACATTTCTGGAGAGCTATGATTTCTCTGGAAAGACGCTGATTCCTTTTGCAACCTCGGGAAGCAGCGGAATGGGAGAGACTGACAGCATATTGAAAAAGTACTGTTCGTCAGAGACAAAGTGGAAGCCTGGCAAGCGCTTTGGCAGTGCTGACAAGGGGGCCCTGAAGTCTTGGATTGACAGCCTTGGATTATAACCTTAAAGTGTTCAGTATAAATATCCCCCGGGAGGCAGACGGAAAATGAAGTGCGGATGTCTGCCCCCGGGGGATTTTATTATTCATTTCGTTTCTTGGTCCTATAGGTCTTAGGACTTACCCCATACTGATCTTTGAATTTTTTAGAAAAATAACTGGTGTTATTGAATCCGGTCATAAAGCAGATATCCGACATGCTTTTTTCTGTGGTTAACAGAAGCTGGGAGGCCTGCAGCAGACGGAACTTATTAACATACTCTACAGGTGTCATTTTTGACAATTCAGAAAAGCACCTGAAGCATTCACTTTTACTGATATTGGCAGCGCCGGCAACGTCCTGTATGGTGATTGGCTGTATATAATTTTGATGTATGTAATCAAGCATATCCTTCATACGCTGTTCTCTGAGCAGCTTGCCGCTGTCCTCGGGATCTTTGCTGGGTTTGGGAAGAATGCTCAGCAGATTACGCCATATTCCGATAAGATTTTCCAGTAAAAACAGTTCATACGTAAAATGCGTGCTCTCAGTATAGTACATCCTCCTCATATACTCCAGAATCTTGTGGCCCTCTTTGCGTTCCGGGGTTATCACAAGAGCTTCCGGACGGCGGGTAGTCAGAGGCAGGGTATAATTTTCACAATTGGCGCTCCTCATGAGGTTAATCAAAATCTGAGGCAGCAATACAATGTCATATCCGATGGTACCCCCGGACAACTCTCTGGCCAGATGTATGGCTTCAGGTGCAATGTATATAGCACAGCCCTCTTCCACCACGTAGGGGGTCCCGTTTACCTGATACTCCGCACTGCCTTTGAGAACAATCTGCAGTTCAAGCTCATGGTGCCAGTGGCTGGGAAAGCTCCCGTCTGCAAAGGTATCGAAATGGTCTATAAATTCTGAGATTGGGAACATCTGATTGGGGTGCGCCAATTCCTCCATCATCTTGTGATTTATAACAATACTATCCATAGAACAATCCTTTCCCTTCTGTTTATTCCAAAACATCCATAGATACATCCTTTGACAGGGTAAAAAACTGCATAAAACAGGTGCTTGTATACTTTAATATTTTACTATATCCATAAATAAAAATCTAGAAATATCTGATTGCTGAAGGAACTCTTTGTGTATATTGCTGTTTTACACACTGGTTTCATCAGTATATAAAGGCGATATCAATAAAAATGCAACAATATTCCCAGGAACCTGAGAAGATTGTTTTATTATTAGAAACGAAACTGGCTGAACTGATTTAGAAAAGATAGTACAATACCACTATAAATAAGTTGTCGACAATTTACAAGGCAGTAAATAAAAAGGAAATGGATGCGGAATAAAACAAATTTCGGATCGAAAAGAAAGGAGTTAAGAAAATGGACGACGCTTCTAAAAACCGCCGGAGCAGGGAGGATCATGTTGTCAGCTTCCGCGAAAAAATTTGTTACGGCCTGGGCGATTCGGCGTGCAACGTCGTATACGGACTATGCAGTACGCTTCTCACATTCTTTTACACCGACTATGTGGGGATTAATGCGTTTGTAGTTGGAATGATCTTTTTGATTACCCGTCTCTTTGACGGTGTCTCAGATATTATTATGGGATTTATTACGGACCGGACAAAGTCCAAATACGGAAAGGCGAGACCTTGGATTCTGTGGATGTCGGTACCTTATGCGGTTACTTTCATCCTGCTCTTCCTGGTTCCGGCAAATGCGTCACAAACGATACAGGCAATCTATATTTTTGTAACCTATAACCTGGTGAACACCATCGTTTATACCGCATTGAATCTGCCGTACTCCACCATGGCATCCCTGATAACACGGGATCAGAAATCACGGGCCTCAACCCAGGCATGGAGGATTTTCTGCGGACCTATGGGGAAGATGGTAGTAACGGTTTCCACACTTCCCCTGGTCAAGGCTCTCGGGGACACACAGAGAAGCTGGATCATTGTTTCCTGTATTTTTGCGGCTATCGCCCTGGTTCTGCTGCTGGTCTGCTTTTTTAACATTGAGGAACGGGTGGTAATTGAAGCAGCTCAGAACCAGAAGGTATCTGTGGGAAAAAATCTGAAGGCGCTGTTTTCCAACCAGTACTGGGCAATCTGTCTGGGCCTGTGGGGTATTATGGTTATGATGAGTACAGTCAGCGGAACCATAACGACCTATTACTGTAAATACATACTTGGGAATCAGGAGCTCTACAGCCCGATCTATGCGGCGGAGCTGATTGCCCAGAGCATTGTGGTTTTAATAGTACCGTATTTTGTCATGCGGTTCGGCAAACGCAATCTTACCCTTGCCGGTATCCTGCTGGTAATTGTGGCGCAGCTGGTATGGATTACCAATCCTATGAGTGTAGGCGTGGCTATGACAAGCGCTATACTTCGGGGAATTGGTGTGGCGCCTCTGTGGGCCTGCGTATTCCCTATGATTGCCGACTGTGCAGAGTTCGGCCAGTGGAAAACACATGTCAGGCAGGACGGCATGATTTTCAGCGCCGCGTCTGTGGGCTCAAAGGTGGGCGGTGGTCTGGCATCCGCAGGAATCGGGCTTTTGATGGATTCCGTCGGCTACGATGGTCTCGCTGCCGTGCAGAGTGCGGAGGCTATGGGAATGATCAAAGCTATCTGTATGTATGCGCCAATTATTTTCTCGGCAATTATTGTTGTGCTCTGTCTGCTGTATAAGCTGGATAAGCTGTATCCCCAGGTAATAGCAGATCTGAGAAAACGGGACGAGCAGGGCATTTTATAACTGCGGATGTCTTGCTCCCAGAGGCAATTAAGAATAGAAAGGAAGCAATTATGATTGATTTTGCGATTAATATCGAACCGCTGTATCCAGGCAAGGATATCTGCGGGAAAATTGAGAGGGTCAGTGCGGCCGGCTTTCAGGCTGTGGAGTTCTGGAGCTGGGATGACAGGGATCTTTCCCGAATAAAAGAAACCTGCAGAAAACACGGGGTAAAGGTAAGGGCGTTCAGCGGCACAAAGTCATATTCCCTGTGTGACGGAGAACACAGCAAAGAATATATAGAGTGGATAAAGCGGTCTATAGAAGCTGCCAAGATACTGGACTGTGATACCCTGATTCTGTTTCCCAATCATTTCACTCCCTGCGGCTGTGCGGATTTCCGTGACAAGTACAGCCGCGGGGCGATGATTGCCAACATAACGCATACACTCACATGCCTGGCGCCCCTTCTGGAGGAAGAAGATATGACAGTGCTTTTGGAGCCTCTTTGCAATCTGGGGGCCGATGCGGGCATGGCTGTGACGGATACGGCGCTGGGAGCGGACATTGTGAGGGCTGTTGACTCCCCGAAGGTAAAACTTCTGTGTGATGTGTATCATATGCAGGTAATGCATGGAAATCTGCTTCAGAATATTACAGACAACATGGATGTTGTGCCTTATCTGCACCTGGCAGATGCACCGGACCGCCACGAGCCCGGGACGGGGGAGATTAATTTTAACTTTCTGTTAAGAAAGATTAAGGAGAGCGGTTTTGACGGAACGGTCTGCTTTGAATATTTTCCCGCAGGGGAGACCGAAGCAGGATTTTCTTCCATAAAAGAAGCAGGCAAATTACTGCTTTAACATACGGCAAACGCCGCGTGATTGCCGAGGGGCTTACAGTTAAAATAACATTTCAGGAGGATGAAAAAAATGGTGAAAGAATTAAAGTATGGTATGGTAGGCGGAGATTTGAAAGCACTGATTGGCGAGTGCCACCGCAAGGCGCTGGGTTTGGATCCCAGGGCAAAGCTTGTATGCGGATGCTTTTCTGCTATTGATGAGCTGAATGATGAGTGCGCAGAAGCCTACCACGTAGATAAATCCAGAGTTTACTATGATGCTGAAAAAATGGCGGAGGCGGAGGCCGGGAAGATTGATTTCGTCTCCATCTGCACTCCGAATTTTGTACACTACTCAGTGGCGAAGACATTTCTTGAGCATGGCATCAACGTAGTCTGTGAAAAACCTCTGACGCTGAAGGTTGAGGAGGCGGAAGAACTGTCCAGACTGGCAAAGGAAAAAAATCTGGTATTTGCAGTGGATTACTGTTATTCCGGGTATGTTATGTGCAAGGTTATGAAGCAGATGATTGCCAGAGGCGATATCGGCGAGATCATTTCTGTGAATGCAGATTATATGGAGGGATGTTTTCTGGAACTCCTCTCTGAGAAGGAACAGGTTAACTCCAGAATCTGGCGCACAGACCCCAAATACAGCGGTATCTCCAATACCTGTGCGGACGACGGGACACATGTAGAGCATCTGGTGCACTATGTAACCGGACTGAAGATTAAGAGACTTTTGGCAACCGCAGATACGTTCGGCAAGAAGCTGGATCTGAATGACAATATTATTCTCGAATATGAAAACGGTGCACATGGCGCATATTGGTTTTCTCAGGTTGCGTGCGGATCCCCTAATGAGATTAATCTGCGCATTTACGGAACCAAGGGATCTCTTGAATGGCATCAGACCAGACCGGATGAAGTCCGTTTTGCAAGGGCGGGTGAGGCAGCCCAGCTGCTCTGCAGGGCAGGGGACGGCATCGATGTGCCGGCCGGCAGTCTGGCGCGGGTTCCTTTCGGGCATCCTGAGGGATATTATATTGCAATTGCAAATATTTACCGGAATGTTATTGATACAATTCTGAAGCTGAAAAACGGTGAGACACCTACTGAGGAGGATTTGGACTTCCCGGATGTGGAGACTGGCGTCAGCGGCGTAAAATTCTATTACGCAGTTATGGAAAGTGCACAGAACAATTCAAAATGGGTTGATGTAGAGTAGGAGGGAAGCAAAATGGCTGACACACAGAAAGCTATTATTTATAAAGGACCGGGAGAGTTTGCATATGAAGATCGTCCGGTCCCGGAAGTGGAACACGGGGATGACGTCAAGATTAAAGTATATGGCTGTGCCGTCTGCGGCACAGATGTAAATATCTTTGCTACACCCCAGAAGCACCCCTGTAAAAAGGATATAATTTTCGGTCATGAGTTTTGCGGCGAGGTTGCAGCTGTGGGAGCGCAGGTTACGAATTTGGAGCCTGGGGATAAGGTTATCATAGATCCCCACGGTCCCTGCGGCCACTGTGACAATTGCCTGGCAGGACTTCCTGAGGCCTGCGATGCGGTATTCCTTGGTCCGGACTCCGGCTTTGACGGCCAGGCACTGACCATGGGGGTATTCGCTGACGGCGGCCTGACAAACTATGTGGTTCTTCCCCAGAAGTGTGTATACAAAGTAGGGGCAGATGCAAAGCCTGAGTTGATGGGCATGGCGGAACCTCTGGCCGGATGCGGGTATGCTCTGGAAAAGCTGAATGTGCATGTGGGAGATACCGCATGTGTGTTAGGCGCGGGGCCTATCGGTCTGATGTTTACAGCACTTCTCAAGGCAAGCGGGTGCAGAAAGATTATTGTCTCTGAACCCATTGAATACCGCCGGAAGAAAGCGCTGGAAGTAGGAGCAACCTGCGTGGTGAACCCGGAGCAGGAGGACGTTGGGAAAATAGTGCTGGAAGAGACGGAGAATCTTGGAGTAGATCACTGCATTGAAGCAGTGGGGGGATTAATACCGGACTGTATTGCATATGTACGTCCCCGGGGCAAGGTTCTGCAGTACGGACATGACGAACTGATACGGCCCGAGATTCCGGTGGGTACACTTCTTAAAAAAGAAGTAGAGATCCACGGCGGGTTCCTTGGAAAATATTACATGAGAAAGGTAGGCCAGATCATTGAAGACGGCGTACTTCCCCTGGAGAAAATCCTGACCCATGTAATTCCTGCATCCAGGTATAAAGAGGCAATTGAGCTGGCATCCAGCTATCAGTGCGGAAAAATATTTGTTTCCATAGATTTTTAGGAAAGGAGCGTTTGAGAAAATGGCTGATAAAAAAGAAATTTTACGCTTACAGGAGCTGGCCCACCAGGCCCGGTATGATCTCTGCAATCTGTGCGGATCCTACGGCGGAAATATTCATATGGGCGGAGACATGTCAATGATCGATGTGCTGACCTGTCTTTTCCAGCATACCATGCGGGTGGCCCCCGAACTGCAGGAGGATCCGGAACGCGACCGCTTTATCCTCAGCAAAGGCCACGGAGCGGCATGCATGTACATTGTTATGGCATTGAAAGGATTTTTCGACTATAAGGAAATCTGTGAGACCTATGGTCAGATAGGCAGTAAATATGGCCAGCATCCGTGCAAAACCAGGCTGCCTATGCTGGAGGCATCCACGGGTTCCCTGGGACATGGGCTGCCCATCAGCGTAGGGCTGGCGGCATCTGCAAGGCAGCGGGGACAGAAACACCGTGTCTTCTGTATGATGGGGGATGGGGAGACTTGTGAGGGTTCTGTCTGGGAGGCAGCTATGGCAGGGAGAGCGCAAAAGCTTGGAAACCTGGTGGCGGTTGTGGATCGCAACAGACAGCTGATGACCAGTTTTTCCGAGGAGTCGGTCATAATGGAACCATATGCAGATAAGTGGCGTGCATTTGGATGGAATGTAATAGAAATAAGAGACGGGAATGATATGAGTCAGATCGCGGAGGCATTTGACGGACTCCCCAAAAGCAGCGGGGAGGTTCCCACCGTAATCATAGCCAATACTGTAAAAGGGAAGTATGTATCTTTTATGGAGCGCCAGATAAAATGGCATGCGGGAAGCTTGAATGAAACGGATTTACAAACAGCTTTAAAAGACCTTGACACGGCTTTGGAAAAGCAGAGAAAGGAGTTATAAATGAAGCAATCATACACACTTGACGAATACAATTCAGCAAGATCTGTGGTAGGAGATACCATAGCGGAGCTTGGGGGAAAAGATAATCGGGTATGGCTGCTGACACCGGATATCGGTTTTGGCTGCAAAGATTTCAAGGAAAAGTATCCGGACCGCTTCCTTGACACGGGGATTGCGGAACAGAATGTGGTTGGCATCTCATCTGGGCTGGCTTACGATGGGAACATACCGTTTATTATCGGGATGATGCCCTTTATGAGTATGCGCGCACTGGAACAGGTGCGCACAGATATCTGCTATCCCAACCTTCCGGTGAGAATTATTGCAAATTATGCGGGGCTGACGGGAAATGGCGGATCTACCCATTATGCTATGGAGGATATGGCGCTTTATTCTTCTCTGGTAAATATGACAGTCTGCGCCGCATCCGATCCGGTGCAGCTGCGGCAGATTATAGAGAAAAGTATGACCTATGACGGTCCTCTCTCTATCCGTATTGACCCGGGTAAAGAGAACCGTATCTTATATCCGTCAGATGCGGACTTTGAAATCGGTAAAGGCTTCACAGCGAGAGAGGGCAGGGATATTTCAGTAATTGCCTGCGGGGAAATGGTTGATTACGCACTTCAGCTGCACGATGCGGCAGAAAAAGAGGGGATCAGCGTGCGGGTGATTGATATGTTCACAGTAAAGCCTCTGGATGAAGAAATTGTACGAAAGGCTGCCTCTGAGACTGGCAGAATCATTGTCTGGGAAGATCACCTTATGAAAAATGGGCTGGCCAGTGCGGTTGCGGATGTACTGTGTGACCAGGGGATCCGTGTAAAATCCTTTAAAAGGTTTGGGGTTCCCCAGGTGTACCCTGGATTTGGAAGCGCAGAAGAATTATATCATCAGTATCAATACGATCTTGAGGCAGTTTTGTCCTATCTGAAAAGTCTGTTTTAAGGAAAAGGAGTAATAGTATGAGTGCTTACATGTGGAATACATTTTGTCCGACACTCTTTGGAACGGGTGCGTCCAAAGAGGCCGGAGTGAAAGCCAAAGAACTTGGAATGCACAGAGTTATGGTTTGTACGGAACAAGCGTTATGTGAATTCAAAGTAGCCACCCAGGTGATTGAGGTATTAAAAAATGCAGGGCTGGAGGTTTTTGTATTTGATAAATGCAGGGCGGACGCACCCAGCGATATCTGTGATGAAGGCGCTGCGTTTGTAAGAGAGCATGAAATTGACGGTATCGTGGCAGTGGGCGGCGGCAGTACCCTGGACACCGCTAAGGCCATCGGGATTATCATCAGCCAGAATGGCACGACCATCCGTGACTACTATGGGATTGGGGAAGCAGAACATGAGATAAAGCTGATTACGATCAGCACTACCTCCGGCACAGGCAGTGAGATTTCCCAGTGGGCCGTCATCGGAGATACGGTAACCGGAGCGAAGGAAATGCCCATATACAAGCCAGACATGGCTATCGTGGATCCGGTGCTTACCTATTCCCTCCCTGCAGGCCCTACGGCTGCAACAGGGATGGATGTGCTTGCACACTGTGTGGAGGCAATCACCAACAAAAATTATAATCCTTACGGGTATATTTTCGGAAAAGAGGGAATAAAGCTCACCCTTAAATGGCTGCCTGCTGCGGTAAAAGAGCCTAAAAATGCAGAGGCCAGAGAGATGATGTCTTTGGCGGCTAATCTGGGGGGGATGGCTATCTCGGCCTGCGGGTGTCAAATCGGACACAGCTTCAGTCAGACCTTCGGCGCCCAAAACCATATACCCCACGGTCTGGGCTGCGCCTGGGGACTGCCCGGGGTAATGATTTATACAGCAAAATACGGTGACAGAAAGAACCTTGAGGCTGTGGCGGATGCCATGGAGACTGCATATACACAGGATACAGATACCATGCAGCTGGCTGAGGCCCTGGCGGAGAGAGTCGTTCAGCTGATGAAAGAACTGAAGATTCCATCCATCCGGGATTCTGGATATTCTCTGGAAGACTGCCTGTCTGCAGCGGATAGATTTGCCCATGACGGTGCCTTTGGAAATTCACCGGGCAATCCGGGAAGAAAAGAGATCGAAGCGTATATTGCATTTACTTATGATGTGTACTAATTGCATGAACTGTAATTGCTATAGTCTCTGCTGCTGATGGAGTTATAAAAAACTCTTCCCACATTTTGCATATATGCTATAATTAAATCTGTCAGATACAGGTGTGTCAAGTCAGAGGAGGATTATGCATGATTGGGTACAAAGAGTTGATTCTGGAAACCGGTATTTGTTTTGACGTTTTCGACCAGATGCAGGATGAAATATTGTTTTTTGATGTAAATGCAAATTTAGTATATTTGAATCAATCTGCGGAGCGCTCGGAGGGATATACCTTAAAAGAATCATATGGGAGGTCTCTTTTTGAGCTTTATGACTTCCAAAATGATGTCAGAAAGGACACAAGCCCGGCCTATATAGCTTTGACGGAAAAGCGTCCGGTCCGTGATATGATCTGTGTATATTATACCGGAGGGCTGAAAAAGACAAAAACCATTGATTCTACACCAATCTATAAGGGCGGAAAACTTATAGGGGCTTTTAATATTCAGCGTGACTTAACTCAGCTTTCCAATATGATTGACGAGAACCTGGAGCTGCAGAGTAAAATTAACCGGCACCGGTCATGCCAGAACGGAAGGGACGCTGCTCCCTTTGCAGACCTTATAGGCAGCAGTGAAACCTTCCGGTACAGCTTAACGCTGGCAAGAAAGGCGGCCAAAACGGACTCCTCTGTACTGCTGATTGGGGAGGATGGCTGTGGAAAAAATACGTTTGCCCGGTCTATTCATGAAAGCAGTTCCCGGTCTGACGGGCCTTTCCTTTCCATCAATTGTGCATCTATTCCAGAGAACTTACTGGAGGGTTTGCTGTTTGGCACACAGAATAAGCATTATCCCGGTCCGGACTCGGAAGGCATTCTTCGTCAGGCCAGCGGCGGAACTCTTTATCTGGAAAATGTAACGTACCTGTCTCCCGGGATACAAATGAAGCTGCTGCATGTTCTTGAGGAGCATATGTTTATAAGGCCGAACGGAAGTGAGGCTATTCCGGTCAATATACGTATCATCTGCAGCAGCAGTGAACCGCCTGCGGAAATGATACGCAACAACCGTCTGCGCATGGAGTTCTTTTACTGCATTTCTGTGGTACAGATTCCCATTCCTTCTCTGGCAGAACGTACAGAAGATATTCCACTGCTGACAAATTACTTTATCAGTGAGTTTAATCGTCGGTTTCATAAAAGGATTCAGGGTGTGGACAGCGAGGTGATGTCATGGTTCAGAATCTATCACTGGCCGGGAAATATCCGCCAGTTTCGCTCCTGTATAGAAGCAGCTATGAATTTGACAGAAGATGGTCATGAGATCCATGCAGATGATCTGCCTGCCAATGTTTTTTATGAGACCCGGACACCCAGAACACATTTTAATTCCAGCGATGAACCGTCTGGGGCACTGACAGGAGGGGGTGCCGGAAGCGGCGCAGTGAAGCAGGACACGTATTTCAGCAAAAGAAAGCTATATCTGGAAGCCCAGGAAAAAGAGCAGGAGGAGATTATCAAAGCTTTAAAACAAACCAACGGAAATATTTCACAGGCTGCCCGTATCTTAGGGATCAGCAGGCAGCTGATGCATTATAGAATGAAAAAATATCATATAGAATGAATCAAACATTCAGGCCTTCTTTCAGAGAGGGCCTTTTTTGGTGTCAGTACACGTAAAAAAGTGTAAAGGAGAAAAAAAGTGAAAAAACTGTAAAAATAAAATTTTGCAATGAATTTTCAGATACTTTCATTGACTGTGTCTAAGGTGATGTGCAATAATACATACAACAAATGAAACCTATTTATACGAGAAAATATAGGAGGGTGTAAGATTATGCAGAGATACCAAGCAGTAGATCCAACGGATCTAACCAAAATTCATGAAACGTCTCTAAAAATTCTGGAAGAAGTGGGTGTCATTATGACATATGAACCAGCGTGTGAGCTTCTAGCAAAGCATGGGGCAAAAGTTGACGGTAAAAAGGTGCTGTTTCCCAGGAAACTGGTGGAAGAAAGTTTGAAACTTACTCCTTCCTCCTTCACACTCTATGCGAGGAATCCCGATGGAAATGTTTTATTCAATCTGGAAGATACCCACTACTGCGGCCCCGGAGGTTCCTGCTTTGTTGCGGATTTGGATCACGGCCGCCGCCCAAGTAAAAAAGAGGATTTTATTAACCTGATAAAACTGTATCAATCCATGGATCTTATTGAAATGCATCATGTCCCCTGTGAGATGACAGATGTGGATCCGGCAATCAGAAACAAAGCGGTTGTCTACGAGACCATGAAGTACAGCGACAAACCGCTGATGCCTTTTATGTTTACCTATGAAGAAGCAAAGGGATGCATAGAGATGGCAGCGGCGCCCTTTGGCGGCCTGGAGGCCGTTAAAAATAAAAAACCGGTTCTGCTCGCGGACCCCTGTACAGTAACCCCTCTATGCTATGATGATAAATCGCTGGCTACTCTTATGGCTTTTGCAGAGTATGGTCAGATTCAGCTTATCAATTCGCTGGCAATGGCCGGGGCAACGGCACCTGTAACACTGGCCGGAAACGTTGCAGTACAGAATGCAGAGATACTGGCCGGTATTGTCTTAGCTCAGTGTGTTAATCCCGGAACACCTGTTATTTATTCGGCATCAGGATCTAACGCAAATATGCGTACCTGCTCCTTAACCATAGGTTCTCCGGAATGCGCGTTAATGTCTCTGATTAACGGACAGCTGGCTAAGTTCTATCATCTGCCATGCAGAATCAGCGGCGCAATTACTGACAGCAAATGCTTTGATCCTCAGCTGGGTTATGAATCCATGATGAATCTTATGACTGCCGAAATGGCAGGGGGAAACTTTATCCTGCACGGGGGAGGCATTATGGCCACGTATGATACGGTTTCCTTTGAAAAATCAATGATAGATTATGAACTCATGGGGCTTGTAAGACGCATACATCGGGGGATAGAAGTAAATGAGGAGACACTTGCTTATGATGTAATCAAAGAGGTTGGACCCCGCGGCCAGTTCCTGACGGAGGAACACACCTATGAACATTTCCGTGACGCACACTATCTCCCATTTATCAGTGACTCTTTAAATGTGGCCCAGTGGGAGGCCGGCGGGAAGAAGACAGTTGCGGAACGGGCAAATGAGAAGTGGAAAAAAATGTTGGAGGAGTATGTGCAGCCTGATTTCCCTGCTGAGCTTGACGCAGAGTTAAGAAAACATCTCATACCGTAAATTATGCTGAATGGAGAGGAGTGCTTATGAAATCATTAGGAAAAGATAAACTGATTGTTTTTATTATACTCAGTGCAACGGTTGCGCTGGCCTATCAGCTCCCGTATATGAAATATACCTTCTATGATCAGATGATGGAGGCGCTGCAAATCAATGATACACAGATGGGAGTTCTGGGTACCTGCCTGACCCTGGTTAACACCTTGTGTTATCCTATCGGCGGCTTTTTTGCGGATCGTTTTCCAATGAAAAAGCTTATCTGCATTACTTTGGCTGCCTTTGCTCTTTTGACAGGACTCTTTGCATTTACAACGAATTACATTGTTTTAATTGGAATTCATGTATTATATGGGTTTTTCGGTATTGCAACCTTATGGTCGGCCTACCTTTCCGGTATTCGGAGCCTTGGGGACGAGGAGTCCCAGAGTGCAATCTTTGGAAGCAGTGAATCCACACGCGGAATTCTCCAGACGATTACGTCCTTTCTCTTTCTTGGGATTATGAATGTTGCTGCTACGCCTGTTCTTGGATTTCGGTTTGTCATGATTGCAGGTGCGGCAATTACAGGACTCTTCCTGGTTCTTGCTCTGATTTTCCTGCCTGCAGAGACCGCGGCGGAACAGGAAAGGGAGAAAGAAGAAAAGATTCCCCTGAAAGAGGTGTTAACCAATAAGGGGGTATGGATTACCATTTGGGTTATTATGTGTTCTTACGTTTCCTGGACATTGGGAAATGGATATCTGACTACTTATACAGTTCGGGTTCTTGGCATTTCCTCTTCCTTAGCATCCACCATTGGAATCGTAAGAAGCTATGTCATTGTACTGGCGGCGGGCTTTATTGGAGGATGGATACTGGATAAGTTTACCTATAAGGGAAAGGGATTCATGGTTTTCCTGTCTGTTACAGTGGTCATTACACTGGCAGTGATGTGCACAAGTAAGGTAGTTCCTATCTGTATCGGACTTACGCTGTTTCTTGCTTTAATGGCTAATATTATGAAATCAACCTATTGGAGCATAATGGGGCAGGCAGGGATTCCCTTGAAAATGACCGCAATTGCCACAGGGGTGATTTCCTTTATTGCATTTATCCCTGATTTTATCGTGCCGACGATCTGCGGGATATGGCTGGATGCTGCAATAGAAGCTGGGAATATCGCATCAGGTTTTAACAAGATATTTATACTGCTGATTGTATTTTCGGCGGTGGGGATAGTTGGGGCTGCATTGCTGGTGAGGCAGACAAAATCGCATTCCTAAGGCTGTATCTTAAAACTTACGAATGCTTCTCTGTTTTTTCGGTTTAGTTTTGAAATTATAAGGTGAAACACAATATGCAGGGAAAGGAAGTATGACTCAGCCGTCAATGTATGGGAATCCTGAGAGGCAGACTGTGGGAGGCACCTCGTAAGGGCCATAGCTGCCGGATGGCATCTCCGTACAACAGCTGTCATCCAGGGGCTGGTCTGCATCATTAATATAAACCAGACCATACCTTATCTCGACCTTATCTCCGGGCAGACCAATGATGCGAGACACAAGACCCCAACGAGGAGTAACATGGTCAGCAGAATGACCCATATCCAAACTGGTATTTTTCGTTTCTTCACCATTTTTCACCACACCGTAGTTGATAGGATCACTATATCAAAATGCGGATCTGGGAGCAATGGCTGATTCTCTTTATGCGTATCCCAAGTGCTATAGCCATTTAATCCCAAAGGTAGCCTATCTCTCCGGAGATTCTGACAAGTGTTATTCTTTCCTCTAAATGCGATTCTATATCATCTACTGCTTCTTGTATGTATCTATGTTTGTATTCATATTCTCCTCATCTACTCATTGTATGGCAGTCCGGACTTCATTTTTTTATATTTCTTTCTGTTCCAAGTTATTGCTTTGATGGTTTGTCCATTCACAGCATTGACGGTTTCTTCTGAGTTTGTTATGTTTTAGATGTGACTGTATGGGGCCAAGGTGTCTCATAGTTTATCAAATAGGCAAACAGTAATTCGGAATATAAGGAGGTAACTATGGTACAGGAATATATTATAAACGCTTGCAGTGGTCAGGCTATTGAGGTAGTAAGCGGGCAGACCATAACGATTATTGATATAGAAGGCGGGCAAGTTGTTGACTTTTTTGCTGAGCTTTCAGATAACCCCAACGAGTTTTTGTCAACTGGTGTTACGATTGACTGCAATGAGTCTTTGAGATTAAAAGTGGGGGATTATATTTATTCTAATCTTTATCGTCCATTATTAAAAGTGTTATCCGATGATGTTGGAGAACATGATTTACTGCACCCTTGCTGCCGACCGGAGATGTATGAATTTTTTTACCATAATGGAAAAGGGCATCCCAATTGCCTGGATAACATAAACAAAAGTTTAGAAGAGACAAGGCAGATTATTCATCCTGTAAATCTATTTATGTACACAAAAGTAGATATGAATGGAGCTATAGAGGTCAAAAGTCCCCTGTCAAAAGCAGGAGACAAAGTGGTTTTACAGGCAGAAATGGATATGCGTTTAGGGATAGCTGCCTGTAGTGTATCGGAAAGTGACTGCAATAGCAGAAAATGCACGCCCATAAGGATTGTTGTTGCGGATTAAAGAAGCTCTATACGCCAAGCTTATTATAGATATTTAGGAACTGAAGAGCGAGAATGCGCAGTAGACCAGCAGTAAGGCCATGACAGTGTTGACTATGCGGGCATGTCTGGAGAACAGCCATTTAAATCCGGATCCAAAAGCTGACCACAGTAGTGTAAATACAAAACCAATAAAGGCAAGCAGCAAGGCAAAACCCATAAGAGGCAGCGTCTGTCCTGCATAATACGGAAGAATATAAGCCTCCATTGACATTATACAGTAGATATAGATTTTTGGATTAATAAATTGCAGAAGTAAACCAGGGACAAAACCGTCGTGGGAATGAGACGCTTCCACAGAAGCAGAGCTGCGGAAGGTTTCCCAGGCAAGATATAACATATAGCAGGCTCCTGCCAGAAGCATAGGCAGTTTGATTCTGGGGATGAAGGAGGATAGCAGACTGCAGAAGGCTGTACATAATAGCATCACGAGAGAAAAACCTGTCAGAATTCCCAGATTAAAGGGCAATGCACCGCGAAATCCCTTCCGGATTCCATTTGACATAGACATAATATTATTAGGGCCTGGTGTTACGGCAGTAATTACGGCATAGGTAAGAAAAGAAAACCAGGGAAACATCATTGACCTCCTTAATTATGGTGTGATAAGATAATGGAAAATAGTATAATATATAAGAATTCTTTTATATTGTACTTTAAGTTTATTATAATGTCAAGGAGATGAAGAGCATATATGGATGTCACTAAGATTGTAGCGGCAAATGTAAAGGATATAAGGGAAAAAAAGAAACTGACATTGGATGCAGCTGCTGAGACCACAGGGGTTTCCCGCAGTATGCTGGCGCAGATTGAAAAAGGGGATGTAAACCCTACGATATCAGTTCTATGGAAGATTGCCAATGGCTACAAGGTTTCATTTACTTCACTGGTGGAGGGACCGGAAGAACCTGCTGTTATGATAAAGAGGATGGCGGCTGAACCATTAGCAGAAGATGACGGGCGCTATCTTAATTACCCTGTTTTTGGATTCGACGAGCAGAAGTTATTTGAGAGCTACCGAATTGTTATAAAGCCGGGGGGAAGGCTTTCGGCACAGCCCCATATGACGGGAGCAGAAGAATATATTACGGTATTCTATGGGAAAGTTATTATATCGGTAGAGGAAGAGACATACCATTTGGAGCAGGGAGATTCTATACGGTTCCTTGCAGATGTATCACATTCTTATGAAAATGTGGGGGAAGAGGAAGCCGGTTTAAGCATGCTGATTTACTATAATAAGTAAGGGGCAGAGAATGAGAGCGGAGGTATTTCAAATATATAAGGGTGTCAAAGGATATATATCACTAAAGCGATCCATTGATAAGTATGTTACTTCTTTTTCTTTGGTTTTCGGTTAAGTTTCAATGTGATAGATTGGTTTTGGGCTGTTTCACGGAAGAGCTTTACTGCAAGCGTGGATCGCTCCTTAAGGGACAGATTATCCTTTTTGGTCTGAGCTGTAAGCTGTTCCATAACCGCCCTGCAGTCTTCTAAATCCAGAAGATTAACGGCTAGGCAAAATAAGTTTTTTTGACGCCCTGCATTGTAGTTTTCCAGTAAATGACGGAGGACTGCACTCTTTTCCTCCAGATTTGTTAGATATTGTGCCAGGCCTATTGATTGGGCTTTGGCAAAGTCCTTTTTTTGATGGCTGTGGGTAATAAAAGAATCAAATTCATCTATTTTGTCATAATAGGCACAAGGATACTCCCTGCACAGAAAACAATATTCTATATTTTCATGCTGCATACTGCATTTTGCAATCTTGCAGGATTGATTGCTGTCTCCCCCTCCGCATCCGGGGCAATAGTGATCCAGATACATAGGGCAGAGCCCACAGTTTAATCCGCATAGTGAAAACAAGGTGGATTCTCTGGCAAAATTCTTCATATGTTATCTCCTAGTAGGGGTGTTCTTTTTTGTATTATAATACTGTTGACAGGTATGTCAAGAAGAATTGTTATATTATCTACATTAAATAATCGGGATATTAAAGAGAATGACTTTGATTTTTCTGTCTTTATTATTTGTTTGGGACAGTGGCATTCGTATTGGGATTCGCGCTCCTGAAGGCGGCTGCAGCAAGTGCAAATAGTCTGTCCTCGGGACAGTATAATGTACTAAAAATTCTATTTGCTTAAACTTTTTCACTTATCAGGTGAAAGTAGAAAGTATTATAAAATACAGCAATTTTGGTGGATATGGAGCAGTAGCATGAAATATTAGGAATAATGCCGGTGAAGAATAGATAATAGGGCTCTTATATGTTATAATGGCATAAGACATTGCGGCATGAAATATTATGAATAATGTAGGTTTAGAATAGATAATACAAACATTATGTGTTATAATATGTGTTAATTACGGACGTAAATTATCTGCCTGTTGTTATTCTTTCATTAAAGTACAGAGAATGGAAAAATAACATAATCAGATAAGCTTTAGGTCTGTAAATTAATATCATTAAGGAAGGTGAGCAATTGGAAAACTATACCAAGTATAAGCTAAAGGGGAACGACGAGCTGGCTGCGTTACTGGCTGATAAAGATAAACTGTTCGTCATTGCCTGCAACAAATGCTTCAAGGAATTTGAGACCATTGACGAACCAGATTGCGGTGAATTTGAAAAAATCGCCGCGGAACATGGAAAAACAATCACAGGAAGCGCAAAGGTCGATTTTTTGTGCAACAAAACCCAGACTGAGAAAAAGTTACAGGATATGATTCCCGAAGGCACGGAGCATATTTTTGTAATCTCTTGCGGCTTGGGTATCCAGACAGTTGCAGACGGGGCAAAAGTACCTGTATATGCGGCAAGCAATACATTGAACTATACAGGACATCACGGTATGGCGCTGACTAAAAAGCGCTGTGACGCATGTGCTCAGTGCTACCTGAATATAACCGGAGGAGTTTGTCCGATCGTTGACTGCTCCAAAAGTCTGGTCAATGGACAGTGCGGGGGCGCGAAGAATGGGAAATGTGAAGTAGATCCGGACAAAGATTGTGCCTGGGAAAAAATCAATAGTAAATTGGAGAAGCAGGGACGTCTTGAGGAATTTTTGAATCAGCCGGTTCAGTTACGTGACTATTCAAAAGTTAATTTTAATGTTATTAATGAATATGTAAAATCTATTCGTGAGGAGAGATTTGCAGGCTATTATGGCGGTGTTCATCCATCCGAACGCAAAGGGTTCAGTGAGCATATTGCACTGGAAAGATTTCCGGAACCGAAAACGGTTGTTATTTCCATGTCACAACATTTAGGGGCTCCGGCAAATCCTATTGTACAAGTGGGTGATACAGTGAAGGTCGGACAAAAGATCGCTGAAGCTGCAGGCTTTATCAGTGCTCCTGTCCATTCCAGTGTCAGCGGAACTGTTGTCGCAATTGAACCGCGCCTGCATGCTACAAGAGGCAGCGAAGTTATGGCTGTTGTAATTGAATCAGATGGAAAAAATACTCTGTACGAATCAGTAAAACCGAATAAAGATTTAGAAGACCTTACGCCGGATGAAATCATCGAGATTGTTCGGGAGGCCGGAATTGTAGGTATGGGAGGTGCCGGATTCCCGACATCTGTCAAATTGAAACCGAACAAGCCAATCGAAGCTATCCTGCTCAACGGCTGTGAATGTGAACCGCTTTTGACAGCAGACCACAGAGTGCTTCTGGAGTTTGCAGATGATATTATTTACGGCCTTAAGGCAATGATTAAAACAGTTGATGCCCAGAAAGGTATTATTGTTATTGAGGATAATAAGCCGGATGCCGTTGAACTTATGGAAGCCAAAATTGCCGACTGTGACAATATAGAAGTAGTAGTGGCTAAGACAAAATACCCCCAGGGTGCTGAAAAAATGCTGATTAAGCATATTATGGGAAGACAGGTGCCGCGCGGCGGCCTGCCGGCAGATGTAGGGGTTGTAGTTAGTAACATCAGCACGGTAAAGGCTGTTTCTGATGCGATTCAGAAGGGTATGCCGCTCATTGAACGTGTTGCCACCATAACCGGCGAAAAGATTAAGAAGCCCGGCAATTATATCGTAAAGATTGGTACGAATGTAAAAGAGCTTATCGATTATTGCGGCGGATTCACAGATGATGATGTTATGGTTAAGATGGGCGGACCAATGATGGGATTTGCTCTTTCAGATTTGAATGTACCTATGATGAAAGGCTCCAATGGAATCATTGCGATTGATACGGATCAGACACAGGAAATGTCTTGTATCAAATGCGGACGCTGTGTGGACGTGTGTCCGATGGAGCTTGCCCCGCTGTATTATGCAAAACTTGCGGATGAGCAGAAATGGCAGGATATGCGTGACAGAGATGTCATGGATTGTATTGAGTGCAGGAGCTGTGAATATATATGTTCCTCCAAGATTCCATTAGTCAGCAAAATTAAGGCTGGAAAAAATGCGATAAGGGAGATGAAGTGATATGTTAATTACCCAATTAAAAGCAAAGGAAACTATCGTATCACTGGTGGGCGGAAAGAAAGTTTTTATCATTAACTGCCAGGGATGCAAAGAAGTTCATTTCCCGGAAAAAGAAGCCGCAGAATTCCAGAAAGAGCTGGCGGATGACGGGAATGTGACCGGAATTATTACAACTGACTATATTTGTAATCCGGAAAATATGAAGCTGCGGCTTCAGAAACATATGAGTGCGATTGAGGCTGCAGATGTAGTGCTGGTATTCTCCTGCGGCGTCGGTGTACAGACAATTGCCGAGTACCTGGAGGACAAAAAGGTATGTGCAGCATGTGATACATATCCATTGCCGGGATTCCAAGGTGTAACACCCTTAGAATATGATTGTGATCAGTGCGGAGAATGTTATCTGAACATCACTGGCGGAATCTGCCCGATTACCGCTTGCTCTAAAAGCCTGGTCAACGGACCATGCGGCGGTACCAAAAACGGCAAATGCGAAGTGGACGGAGATATGGAATGCGGCTGGGAGCGTATTTACAGACGCCTTGCACAGCTTGGACGTCAGGATGCACTGAAATGTCCGGTACAGGTACGCAATTACGCAACCGATGATGAAGTGTCTAAGCAAACAGAGAACTGTTAAAATTCATGTGACTATTCAGCGGGTAGTATCCCGCGTGGTAACTATGATGGGACTGAATGGTTGCAAATTTATAATGATTAGGAGTAAGGGAGAATGAATATTACTGAATTATTTCAACGTGGTGAATTTGTAGTTTCTGCAGAAGTAGGACCGCCGAAAGGAACCAATATTGACCATCTTGTAGAAGAAGCAAAGACTTATCTGACCGGGGTTACAGCGGTGAACGTAACAGATAACCAGTCTTCCGTTATGCGTCTGGGCTCTCTGGCGACATGTAAGGTACTGAAGGATGAAGGACTAACACCAATCTATCAGTTGACTTGCCGTGACAGAAACCGTATCGCACTGCAGTCAGATCTTTTGAGCGCTGCTATGTTAGGAATTGAAAATCTGCTTCTCTTAACCGGTGATCATACCAAGATGGGAGATCATCCTCAGGCGAAACCTGTTTTTGACCTGGATTCTGTTTCCCTGATTCATACAGTAAAAACGCTGGAATCAGGCTATGACCTTGGCGGAAATGAGCTGGTGGGCGAACCGCCCAAGTTTGCAAAAGGTGCAGTAGTATCACCATGCAGTGATTCTGTTGACGCACAGCTTGCAAAGATGGAACGAAAAGTAATGGCTGGCGCTGACTATTTCCAGACGCAGGCAGTTTATGAACCTGAAAAATTCATTGAATTTATGGAAAAAGCAAAACAGTTCGGAAAACCTGTTCAGCTGGGTATTGTAATTCCGAAATCTGTGGGAATGGCAAGATTCATGAATGCAAATGTTGCAGGTATCCATGTTCCGGAATCAATGATCGACGAACTGAAGGCCGATAAAGAAAAAACAAAAGCAGGTATCACTGGTGTAGAGATCGCTGCACGTATTATTAAAGAATGTAAACCATACTGTCAGGGTGTACATATCATGGCATTAGGCTGGGAATCTAAAATACCGGATCTTCTTAAGCTGGCCGGAATTTAATATTCTAAGGACTGTCAGTTAATACGGAGTTTTAGTCCTTGTAGCATATAATAAGAACATTCCGGCAGGGATCAGGAGTAGTTATACTTGATTTTCCTGCGGGAGTGTTCTTTTTCTTTCAACTAAAAATATCCTGACGATGGGAATGTGATAAAAACAATGGCTCTAATTTATAAGGGCACTGCCAAAGTTCTATGAAGAATACCAAGAACTTGAGAATGTTGAGAAGCTACTGTATATTTATCGGGAAAGTAGAATGCAGTTAATCTTTCACATTGTTTGGTGCGAATGCCAAGTGAACATAAAAATCCTGGGAGATTCGCACTAAGATAATTGGAAAAAAGTTAACATAAAGTGCTTAAAAGGTTAAGGGTAAACATTAATATTGTTTGGTATGCACATATATATGTGAGAGAATGGGTATAATTTGGTACATTTTTGCTGTCACTGTCCGTGAGGGCAGTGTGGATTGAAATATTTCCTTTGGCCTTAGCAAGAGAAATTTCTTCAGTCACTGTCCGTGAGGGCAGTGTGGATTGAAATCTTGATTTTTGTAACCTTCTGAACCTGATAGTTGTCACTGTCCGTGAGGGCAGTGTGGATTGAAATTACGTCAGATCCCGCATTTCCGCTTGATGACGCCGTCACTGTCCGTGAGGGCAGTGTGGATTGAAATCCTGTAATTGGGATCGCCCACATAGGCTGTAATTGGTCACTGTCCGTGAGGGCAGTGTGGATTGAAATTTTTTCCATCTTTTTATTGTCCCGTTTCCTAGTGTCACTGTCCGTGAGGGCAGTGTGGATTGAAATCCTGTATCTGTGTATGGGAGTGGCGTTAATATTGTCACTGTCCGTGAGGGCAGTGTGGATTGAAATTCCAATATTTAAGTCTTTTTCCTATAGTATCCATGTCACTGTCCGTGAGGGCAGTGTGGATTGAAATATAGAAATTATCCTTTGTAGTATCTAAAGTAAAAGTCACTGTCCGTGAAGGCAGTGTGGATTGAAATTTTTGAATCTGAACGATGTTGTCAACACCAAGATGCCGCTGTCCGTGAGGGCGGTGTGAATTGAAATTTGTTCGTCCTGAATATAGGTTCTAAAAACATTTTTATAAGCTCCTTAACAAGTAATTTAATAATAAAGACAGAGGAAGCTGAATCCTCTGAACGGCGCATTAAGAGCTGGTATCATAAGTATGATACTGGCTTTTTTTGATGGAAAAATGCACAAAGAAACATAAATATCCGGATGCCCGGAAGCAAATAACAACGTATATTGATGTGAGTTTAGAGAAATATGCGGTAAAAGTACTAAATGAAGGGCTAAATACTCCCCAAAAAGTGAAAAAGTATACAGTCAGAATTAAAAAGTGAAAGAGACAAAAATTAAAAAGTGTTAGGATTACACCATAAGATAACAATACAGGACGGAGGAGAGTTAGATGAGAGAGAACAGATTCTCTTTAGATGGAAAAGTGGCCCTGGTTACAGGGGGAGCTTATGGAATTGGGTTCGCCATGGCTCGGGCGTTGGCAGAAGCAGGGGCACAGATTGCTTTTAACTGCAGGAGCAAAGAGCACAGGGATCAGGCGCTGGAAGCATATAACCAGGTTGGGATCGCGGCTCAGGGATATCTCTGTGACGTGACACAGGAGGAAGAGGTACGGGCTATGACCGCAGAGATCGCAAAGTCTCTGGGAACGGTAGATATACTGGTTAACAATGCAGGGATTATTAAGCGGATCCCTATGCACGAGACTAGCGTAGAGGAATTTCGGAAGGTAGTAGATATAGACCTAAATGCTCCCTTTATTGTGGCAAAAGCAGTAATTCCCGGCATGATAGAAAAAGGACACGGTAAGATTATTAATGTGTGTTCTATGATGAGCGAGCTGGGACGGGAGACTGTGTCTGCCTATGCTGCGGCAAAGGGAGGGCTTAAGATGCTTACAAAGAACATTGCATCAGAATACGGATCATACAACATACAGTGCAACGGGATCGGCCCGGGTTATATTGCAACCCCTCAGACAGAGCCACTGAGAAGGACGCAGGAGAATGGGGAGAGACACCCCTTTGATCAGTTTATTATCTCCAGGACACCGGCCTCACGCTGGGGTACTCCGGAAGATTTGGCAGGTCCAGCTGTCTTTCTGGCATCTTCGGCGTCTGACTTTGTAAACGGACATATTCTGTATGTGGATGGAGGCATCCTTGCATATATCGGAAAGCAGCCCTAGAGGCGGAAGCGTTCAGAATCATGGAAAAGAGGAAAAAAAGATGAGAGCAGCAAAGCTTATAAGCGCAGGAAAGATTGAGATAGAGGAGACAGAGAAACCGGTGATCCGGCATCCGGGCGAGGTACTGGTAGAAGTGAAAGCCGTGGGAATCTGCGGAACGGACTTACATATTTTTCGGGGGGAGAGGGATGATGTAGAGCTTCCCCGTGTTATGGGACATGAATTATCCGGTATCGTAAGAGAGACAGGAACACAGGTGACCCGGGTGAAGACAGGCGACAGGGTGGTTTTGGATCCGGTGTTTGCCTGTGGAGAGTGTAAAACCTGTAAAAGCGGCCATGTGAATGTGTGCAGCAGCGTAAAGTGCTATGGCGTGCAGATGGACGGTGGATTTCAGGATTATATTGTTGTAGAGGAGAGCCACCTCTATCCTTTTGGAGAAGAAGTTTCATTTGAATCGGCAGCTTTGGCAGAACCATTTTCTATTGCCGCTAATATAGTGGCGAGGACCGGGGTTATACCTGAAGATAAAGTGGTGGTTATTGGAAGCGGGACCATTGGACTTTGCATTGTACAAGCCATAAAAGGGATTGGCGCAGCGGTTCTGGTATCGGATGTGGTTGAGTCAAAACTGTCCAGAGCGAAGGAAGCCGGTGCGGACGACACTGTAAACAGCAGAACACACTCTCTGGAGGATGCGGTTGAGCGGTTTGCGCCTGGAGGTGCGGACGTGGTGATAGATGCGGTAGGGATTGCGGCCCTGACCGAGCAGATGCCTGACCTGGCAGCGCCGGCCGGCCGGCTGGCCGTCATTGGGTTTGACGGAGCGCCTGCAGGGATACCGCCGGTTAAAATTACGAAAAAGGAACTGACGATTGTGGGATCCAGGATGAACTGCCGCAGATTTCCGAAGGTGATGGAGTGGCTCAGAGAGGGAAAAATCAACGAAGATCTTATGATTTCCAGGAAATATCCGGTGGAAGAGATTCAGAAGGCGTTTGAAGAAACCCTGGCGGACGGGCAGGATACGGTCAAAACATTGATTTTGTTTTAGAAATATGAGCAGAGGGCTGACGGAACAAGGAGTGTCCCCGAACGAAGGAGGTAGAAAATGAAGAAAAAAATATTTGGAAAAAGCGCCCGGCCGTATCTGATGCTGCTTCCCACATTTGCGATTATTGGGATATTTATGCTGTATCCGATTTTTAATACATTTTTTCTGAGTACACAGAATCATGTACTCACGAATATGAAGGACGCAGGGTTTGTGGGGCTGGACAATTTCAAAACCCTGCTGCAGGATGAGACGTTTATAAAGGCAGCAGGCAATTCTCTCTGGTGGACGGTAGTAAATGTGGGGCTGCAGGCGTTTTTTGGCCTTCTGGTTGCCCTGCTGCTGAATATGAAATTTAAAGGGAGAGGATTATTCCGTGCCCTGATGTTCACACCTTGGGCGGTGGGCGGTATTCTGGTAGCCCTAATCTGGAGCTTTATGTTTAACGAAAGTGTTGGAGTAGTGGGAGACCTTCTGATGAAATTTGGGATACTGGATCATCGTATGTCATGGTTTTCCGATGGAACACTTTCCATGTGGGCTCTGACGATTGCAAATACCTGGAGGGGGATTCCCTTTTTTGCTATCAGCATTCTTTCAAGTCTTCAGACTATATCCGTTGAGGTATATGAATCTGCTGATGTAGACGGGGCAAATGCCTGGACAAAGTTCTGGAAGATAACACTGCCGCTTATCAAGGATACCTTACTGCTGACGATCTTACTCCGTACAATCTGGACCTTGAATGTGGTAGATATCATCTATGGAATGACAAAGGGGGGACCCAATTTCTCAACCCTTACGATTCCTGTATATATCATGATGGTGTTCAATGATACTCTGGATGCAGGATATGCTTCGGCTATGGCTGTACTGATGATTCTGGCCCTGCTGATCTTTTCTGCCATCTATCTTAAGGTAGGAAAATACGGAGAGGAGGAGTACTACTGATGAGTAAAAAGGTAAAAAAGAGACTGAGTAAAATCTTCGGCTGCTATCTTCCCATTATACTGTTTACGGCTTTTATTATCTTCCCTTTCTACTGGTTTTTATGTACTTCGCTGAAGGAAGAGGGCAGTATTATGGAACTCCCTATCCGATATCTGCCCACACCGTTTACTTTGGACAACTATAAGAATATGCTGGCCAGTATGGGATTTGATAAATACTTTGTGAACAGTCTGATTGTCTCAGTGGTGACTACAGTCATCATTATGATTGTGTCAATCTGGGGAGGATTTGCAATCTCAAGATACAAGTTCAGAGGCAAAAAGCTTACGTTCTTTATGCTCCTGATTACACAGATGCTGCCAGGTGTTGTAATATTGATTCCACTGTTTACTATATTTAACAAACTGGGTCTGATCAACAATCTCTGGTCTCTGATTATTACGAATACTACGGTAAACCTGCCGTTCTGTATGATTATGATGAGCGGATTCTTTTCAGGGATTCCGGCAACCCTGGAAGAGGCTGCTCAGATTGACGGATGCTCCATCTGGAAAGCCATATTTAAGATAGTAGTTCCATCCATCATGCCTGGAGTGGTATCCAGCAGTGCGTTTGCTTTTGTGAATTCCTGGAATGAGTTTGTATATGCTCTGAATTTTATTAATGACTCTAGTAAGTTTACCCTTCCGGTTGGACTGAGTATGATGAAAGGTGAGTTCACGGTAAATTATGGGGGACTGGCTGCCGGAACTATAGTTGCACTGATACCGGTACTGCTGATATTCTGCTACATTCAGAAATATCTGGTAGAGGGGATGTCTGCCGGAGCTGTGAAGGGTTAACACAATAACCATAAGGAGAATAAAACGATGAGGTATAAAGAAAACTGGGAAGAGACAAAGGAAAAATGGCGCCGGTACTGGAAACATGAGAATACAGGAAGGCCTCTCATGTGCGTCATAGCCAGAAAACCGGAGATTGAGGAGGCGGCTCAAACTATGGAGGCTGCCGACGTGTGCCGCAGTGAGGGGCGGTATTACCGTCTTCCGGAAGAACTGAACTGTAAAAATCCCGAGGAAAAATATCTGAACGCAGAAAAAATAGTGGGAAGATATCGGTATTTTTGTGAAACCCATGAGTTTCTGGGGGAAAGCTTTCCCAATATGAATGTGGACTTCGGGCCGGGAAGTCTGGCGGCGTATCTTGGCGCAGACATTGTATTTAACGATGATACCATTTGGTTTGAACCCTGCATTGACGATTGGGATGGCCAGCCGCCCTTTGCATTCCGGGAGGATAACCCGTGGTTTAAGCGTCATATGGAACTGACAAAGGAGTGTGTGGCGCTGGCTGGGGATGACTTTTATGTCTGTATTCCGGATTTGATGGAGAATCTGGATGTGATAGCAGCGCTGAGAGGCCCCATGCCAATGATTTACGACTTAATAGAGGAACCGGAAGAAATTGAAGCCCGGGTAAAACAGATTGGGGATCTCTACTTTGAATACTATGACAGATTTTATGAACTTGTGAAGAACCAAAAGGATCAGGGCAGTGCCTATATGGTATTCCAAATCTGGGGGGAGGGAAAGACAGCTAAACTGCAGTGCGATTTCGGCGCCATGATATCCCCGGATCATTTCCGGAAATTTGTATTGGATTCCCTGAAGGAACAGGCGTCAAAGCTGGATCAGGCGGTTTACCATCTGGACGGCCCGGACAATATCAAGCACCTGGATGCAATTCTTGAAGTAGAGGGTATCGATGCAATTCAGTGGACAAGCGGGGATGCAGGCCCTGACGGAACCCTGGAAAAATGGGATGAGATTTATGATAAGGCCATAGCCGCTGGAAAATCTATATGGGTGAAGGTATATAGCGGGGAATTTGAAGACTGGCTGACCAATGCGGACAGGCTGGTAAAACGTTACGGCTCTCACAGTTTATTTCTGCATTTTCCGGAAATGTCTAAGGAACAGGCAGATTGTCTTCTGGATTATGCGGAAAAGAACTGGCGGGATATAGAAGGAACATTTAAAATAAAAGAGTAAAGGAGAATTGGAATGAGAAAGAAAAGACTTATGGGGTTACTTCTGACAGGAGTACTGAGTATGACAATGCTGGCAGGCTGCGGAGGCGATAGCGGGGACAAGGAATCTTCCGGGAGTAAGGACGATGGAAAGCAGCAGGAGGCATCCGGGGAAAAACAAACCATCGAATTCTGGTATCATGATGGGAATCCTACATCTAATCCAATTTTTGAGGAGCTGATTAAACGATTTGAGGATAAATATCCTCAGTATGAGGTGAAGTATGTAGGACTGCCTGCTGACTCCTACCTGCAGAAGTACAATACCGCAGTGGCTACTAATACTGTGCCGGACGTAGTGAGTATTCGGGATATGGACGTTTCCTCATTTATAAATCAGGACGCCCTGATGTGCCTGGACGAAGTGTATGATGAATTTCCTGAAAAAGAGAATCTGAATGAGGCAGTAATCGAGGCAACTCGTCTATGTTCCATTGATAAGAAGCTGTATTGTCTGCCCCAGTATATTACTACAGATATTTCCTGGTGCAATACGCAGCTTATGAAGGAAAAAGGCATTGAAGTTCCGAAGACATTGGATGAGTTTATGGCTGACTGTGAAAAATATGCAGATCCGGACAATGGTTCTTATTTCTACTCCCTGAGAGGCGGAGCCGGTTCTATGGAGAATCTGTTTGACTTTATTTTTACCTATGCAGATCAGGACAGCATGTTCGACGAAGAAGGAAACTGCGTGCTTTCCCAGCCTATTTTTGCCGAGGCCATGGATATGTATGCAAGTATATACTGGAATGGATGGACTTCTAAGGACAGTGTAACCAACAGCTTTAAGGAAATGGTAGCTGAATTCGGTTCTAAGACCAGTATGTATATCAGTCACAATTCATCCTCCCTTGCTGAGCATAAAAAGAATCTGGGGGAAGGAAACTTTGAAAATGTCATTGCACCCGCGAATAAACAGGGAAATGTGGTAACTAAGAATTTGTCTTTCACCGGATATTCCGTGATGGAAAATGCTAAAAATAAGGAGGGGGCCATTGCGTTTATTGAATATCTGGTATCCTGTGAAGGAGCTTCTTATCTCTGTGAGCAGGAGGGCAGAGTTCCTATCAATAATTTGATTTATGATGAAGAATGGTATAAAAACGATCCTTACAACGGCATTTACAGGGAATTGATGGAGGCGGAAAATGTAAAATTCCTTACCCATCCGGTATGGCTTACCCAGTGGAATGAATTCAGAAGCAAATATCAGGAACCTGGATTCCAGGCCGTACTGCTGAAGGAGAAGACATCGGAGGAAGTCTTAAAGGAGTGGGCAGATTATCTGACCGCAGCGCAGAAAGAATATCTGGAGGCAAATAAATAAAGTGATGGAAAAGGTAGATTATAGAAAAGCTTACCAAAAAAAAGTAAGATTTGTCCGGGCAGAACTATACAGATTTCAGCCGCTGAAGCTGCCGAGGGAGTTCTGGGATTCTACAGGGGGACCGTTTGATACGGTTCCCGTGGATGCCTGGCTGATCTTGTACAACCAAAACGGTACGGCCGGGCAGTGTCCCTGCTCGGAAAGGATGAAACAGTTTTTGAAGCTCATTACAGGAAATGGAGAAAAAAGCTATGAGGACTGGTACCATATGCTCTACTGGGCAGTCCGAAACTGCGGCTTTTCAAGCGAAGCAGCACTGGAGCTGGGAAGACTGGATCTGGCTTTTCATGATATGATGGCAAAAGAAGAGAATCTTCCTCTCCACCGATTCCTGGGAGCTGACAGAGACTGGGTTGAAGTGTACGCCAGCGGATGCGGTACGAATCTGACAGACCGGGAGATGGAAGAGGAGATAAAATCTTATCAGGCTGGAGGGTACACCACGTTTAAGATGAAATGTGCCGGTTCTTTTGGCACCTGTATTGACAGGGATGTGGAGCGTGTTCGGATGGTCCGCTCCCTGCTTGGCCGGGAGGCAAGGCTGGCCATAGATGTGAATCAGCTGTGGAATGCAGAGGAAGCGCTGAGATTTGCGGACAAAGTGGAGAAGTTTGATATTGCCTGGTTTGAGGAGCCGGTTCATTCCTATGATATGACAGAGCTTGCCAAACTGACGAAACTGTCGCCGATTCCCATAGCTATGGGGGAGTCACCCAGATGCTATTATCCTATGGAATCCTATGTAAGGGCGGGAGTTGCTCAGCTGCAGCCGATTCCCAGCAATCTCAGCTCGGTGGAGGACTGGATGAAGACAAAGCGGCTGGCCGTGGAGCATAATCTGGAACTTACGTCCGGGGGATATTCCCATCTGACGGCTTCCTTTATCGCAACGGGCAGACAAGAGGATATGGTGGAGTATCTGATTCCTGTTATGCAGCCATTTTACGAGATTATGGAACTAAGACCGGAGGAGAAGAACGGCAGGTTTTATCTTCCCCAGGAACCGGGAATTAGTATGTCCCCTGACATCCGGGGGCTTGAACGAAGCGGCATGCTGAGCGGTAAGGAGTATTTTTGATATAAGCCTGAACTAGAAAATATTTATAGTGGCATAGAATGTGGGCACACAGATGAGGCTGCCTGACAGAAAAAGGAGGATTTGTTTTTCTGTCAGGCTGTGCCTCTATTTGGCGTTTCCGGACAAAAGAGGTCAGGAGGAGAACACTGATGAAAAGATGGATGGAATGGTTTCAGAACCATTCGCTGCGTTTTAAAATGGTGGTGCTGCTGTTTGCGGTAGTGGTTGTACTTCAGGTGTTTAACGGGCTTGTATTTACCTCTATTGTGTCAAATAAATTCGAGGAGAATATATCGGAGTCAAATTTAAAAACGGTGCAGCAGATGGCTATTAATCTGAACCAGGCCATGGAGGATATTGTAGATGAGATGGTTCCCATACGGGACGAGGTGCTCAGCCGGCAGATTCTCAATGACGGAGAAGAGGATTCCAACGATTATATCAGCCAGTATATAGTATATCAGGGAATGTTTAATCAACTCATAGCAGCAGATAATAACTATCAGTTCATAAATTCCATGCTGATTCTCAACGGCAGCCAGAACTATACCTTTGTACTGGACGAGTATCTCAAGCTCAACGGGGAGCCCCTTTTTGAGAAAATTCTTAAAGACAACAAGATGACAAAGCAATGTCAGTGGGGAGCGCCTGTTCCGGACAGCTACTTTTTTTCTAGAGATAAGGAACAGGTAATCAGTATCATAATGCCGGTTTACAGATACGGGGAGGTAAAAAGTATGCTGATTGTAAATCTCAGAGAGGAGGCAATCCGCAAATATCTGGAGAAGCTTGGAGGGGGCGACAGTACACTGATGCTTCAATTTGACAGAGATAATGCAGTGTTTGGACAGCCTGAACAGTGGGAAAGATTTACCTCTGAGGAGCAGAAGACATTGATGAAGTTTGAAGGCTGGGAGGAAGTAGAGGAGATTGGCAGCAGCGTTGCTATGAGCAGCCTGCTGTCCGTGAACCAGTGGAAGATTTCTATGGTTACAGCCAAAAGCAGTATCAGCAGCAGTGCAAAGGTACTCTCGCAGTATATTATTGTAATCATATTTACCACAGGGATCGTGCTTTTTGTGTGCGTATCCTATATTGTATTTATTGTTACGAAGCCAATCAAAAAAATGACGGAAACCATAGAGGCGAACCGGCATACCAGGCAGATCACCCATCGCTTTCACCCCAGATACAGAGATGAGGTAGGGGTGCTTGCAGCAGCATACAATCAGCTGATGGATGAGATTCAGCAGCTGATGGCGGATATTGAAAAAGAGCAGATACAAAGCCGGAAGAATTATGTGAAAATGCTGCAGATGCAGATAAAGCCGCATTTCTTATATAATACTCTGGAGGCAGCCAAATTCCTGGTGGAGATGGGGGACCCCAACGGAATTGAAATGCTTACTACGGTAGGAAAATTTTACAAACTAAGTCTCAGCGGAATCTATGATCAGGTAACCATCCGGGAGGAGACAGAACATCTGACTTGTTATCTCCAGATTCTCAAACTCAGGTACAATTCGAAATATGAGTATTCCGTAGAGGTGGATGAAAAAATCATGGAGAATGAAATTATCAAGTTTTCCCTTCAGCCGCTGGTGGAAAATGCAGTATACCATGGGATCAAGCGGCAGAGAAAAAAGGGATTTATTAAAGTCCTGGGGTATCAGGAAGAGAATATGATTGTTCTTGCAGTATGGGACAATGGTGCGGGAATAGAAAAAGAGAAGCTGGAAGCACTTCAAAAGAAACTCGGATTTGCGGAGAATCTTCAGACGGCGGACCACATTGGGGTTATGAATGTACACCAGAGAATCCGGATGCAGTATGGAGAACCCTACGGGCTTTCCATCAGCAGTGAAGAAGGGGTATTTACAAGAGCGGAAGTAAGGCTTCCTGTGAGAAGAATGCGGGATTGAAAGGGGTGGCGGGCATGTATAAACTTTTAATTGCAGATGATGATGAGATCATCTGCAGAGGATTGGGGACTTGTATTCCTTGGGAGGAGAATAATATTGAGATAACGGGGCTCGTCTATGACGGAGAGATGGCTCTGGAGTGTGTGGAGCGTGAGAAACCGGATATTGTGATTGTTGATATTAATATGCCCTTTATGGATGGGATTGAGTTTTCTTATGCTGTGAGGCAGAACTATCCGGAGATAAAAATAATAATGCTGACGGCATACAAAGAATTCGCGTATGCACAGAAGGCAGTCAAACTTCAGGTGTTTGAATATCTCACAAAGCCTTTTACCAATGAGGAAGTGCTGGAGGCTGTGAGGCGTGCGGCAGATGCATTGGAGGAAGAGAGAAATTACCGAAGCAGGATACAGAGAAACCTGGGGATGATTCAGGAAAAGAATCTGGAGGAGCTGACTCTCTACGGGACTGCAGAAGAAGAGACTATAAAAAACAGCGGAATCTGTTCCCCTGAAAATTATTTCCAGGCGGTTATCTTGTATCTGAGAAGGATACCCGGTGAAAAAGAGGGCGGAAAACATGCATTGATTGAGGATGAGGTGGCGCTGCGCATGGCGGCCGATAAGCTGCGGACACTGATAAGCAGGGAGAAAGACTGCAGCCTGTTCCTGCAAAGCAACCGGATTGTATTAGTATTCGAATATAAGGACAGAAACGCAGGCAAAAAAGTTAGAGAACGCATTACCGGGATAATGGGGGAAATTGCTAAAGAGGATACTGTATTTCTTGCAGGAGGCGTTGGCAGGGTATGTCATGGCGCTGAGAGACTGCCGTCCTCTTACCAGGAAGCGGTCTATGCATTGGAGCAGCGGTATGGCTATGGAAACCGGAGCGTCATTCTGTACACGGCGGTTCAGGGCAAGGCGGCGGAGTATGACGTGGAACTTCCCGCTGTCAGAAAAAGGCTGCAGGAGGGCGTGCAGCTGCGAAGTTCGGAAAAAATACGTCAGGAAGTGGAATGCTTGTTTCAGAAATTAAAAAGAACAGGGAAGGCAAACTTGCCGTCAGTACAGTTCCTTCTTGTAGAACTTCTGCGGTTTTGCTGGGAAATGACGGAAGAGGGAGAGTTGTATGAAACCTTTCTGAAACAGTATGGACAGCTGTTCTCCAGGATGATAGCTGCCAGGAATCTGTGGGAACTAAGAGAAGCGGCAGATATGTATTTTAATAACTTATACAACTATTTAGACGCTCAGAATACTACAGACATAGAAAAACGGGTAAACCAGGCAGTAGAATTTATTAAAGAGAACTTTCCGGATCCGGATCTAAATCTGAATGATGTGGCCAGACATGTGAACCTGAGCGCCAGCTATCTTGGCAATTCGATCAAAAAGTATAAGAAAACGTCGTATGTCAGTCTGCTAAACCAAATCCGCATTGACAATGCCAAAAAGCTGCTGGCAAGACCGGACATTAAAACCTATGAGGTGGCATTTCTGGTGGGATTCAATTCTTCCCAATACTTTAGCAGCAGCTTTAAAAAGAGTACGGGAATGACTCCCGGGGCGTACCGGGAGAGTGCGTTTGCAAAGCAGAATGGTGTTGGGTAGTTGGTTGAGATCTGCATATTTGCTTATGGAATCGTATACTATAATGAAATTAAGCGCCACGGAGAAGGGGGGAAAGACATTGGGGAGGACTAAGAAAGTACTCATGCGGTAAGGACTTCCGAATATAATAGTAAAAAGCAGTTTGGGAGTATTTGTTGTGAAAAAAATACAGTGGAAGCCTCTGCTTGGAAGCCTGCTTATCAGTCTTGGCACAGGGGCGGTCTCAGCATTTCTTGCTTCGGATAGTATGGAGAAGTACAGCAGTCTTTATAAGCCTCCCCTTGCCCCTCCGGGATGGGCATTTCCGGTGGTGTGGAATATTTTGTTTATACTTATGGGGGTTGCCGCCTATATCATTTATGAGTCCGATGCACCCGGAAAAGCGCAGGCTTTAAAACTCTACGGAGTGCAGCTTCTGGTAAATGCCTTCTGGTCTGTAATTTTTTTCAGGTTTGATGCATACTTTCTGGCATTTGCATGGCTGCTCCTGCTTTGGTACCTTGTCTATCTGACGATAAAGCAGTTTAAGGATATCAATGAGACAGCTGCACGATTATTGATCCCCTATCTTGTGTGGCTTACATTTGCCGGGTATCTGAACCTTGCCATAGCGGTACATTATATTTTTTGACCTATCAGGTATAGATTAAAAAAAATATGCTGATACTAAAAGAAAAAGGCAGAAAGAAGGTACTCCTATGGAAGAACATACAAAAAAACTCCTGGAGGAATGTAATTCCGGCTGCAAAATGGCTGTGAACAGTATGGACCAGGTCAGTGAATATATCGAGGACGAGAAGCTGAGCCAGGTAGTTGGGGTTTACCGGGATAAGCATAAAAAAATTGAGGACAAATCCTCAGAACTTCTGCAGAGATATGGAGAGACGGGCAAGGAGCCTGGAGCTGCAGCCTCTGTATTCTCCTGGTTTACCACAGAGATAAAGCTGATGCTTAAGGATGACAGAAACCAGATTGCCAAGCTTCTGATGGATGGCTGTAATATGGGGATTCAGTCTATCAGCGAAGACAGAAACAAGTATAGCGGCGCATCGAAAGAGAGCATGGATCTGGCAAATGAACTGGTGGGCATTGAAGGGGATTTCATGTGGGAATTAAAATATTTTTTATAAAATAGACAATAGATAAAGAAATGACAAAGCCTTGAAGGGATTCAGGGCTTTTTTCTTTGGAAATAATTGGATAATAATTCATAATACATTGCCGAAATTATGTGATAAAATTAATATAGTTAACAGAAAAGTTTGGTAAGAAGTTACCACAGAAAAGTACATAGGATGGGCGGGACTTAATATGTTAAAAATATTAGTTGTTGATGATGAAGAGATCATCTGTGATTTAATCTGTGCTTTAATTGACTGGGAAAAATATCAGATGCAGCTGCTGGGCTGTGTGTATGACGGAGAGGAAGCCTTTGAGGTCATCTGCGATAAGCGACCGGATGTAGTAATAACGGATATTCGTATGCCTGGGATGGACGGATTGGAGACGATAAAAAAGGCAAGAGAGGAGAAGATAGAGGCTCAGTTCCTGATTTTAAGCGGCTATAAAGATTTCTCTTATGCACAGGAAGCTATCCGATTAGGAGCTGCTGCCTATTTGCTGAAACCCATCGAAGAAGAGGAACTTCTGAATACCCTCTTGAAGATTCAGGAGAAAAATGAAATTGCAATGGAGCAGTCAAAGGAGAAGCAGGCGCTGAACCAGCAGCTTGTGGACAGCAGGCATAGGCTGTGGCATCAGTTTTTGACGGATTTTCTGGAAGGAAGAGAGACTGCAAAGTATGGACTGAAGGAAGTAACAGAAGAAGAGATTAACAGGGTGTTTGGACCAAAATTTTGCGGGGGCCTGTACCGGGCAGCGGTGTTAAGATGGGATAATCCATACGGAAGCATCACAGAGGAGGAGTCCAGGTATCTTACCGGAAAGTGTATCGACTTTTTTTGCACCTGCCTTCCTGAGTCAATGGTTTGGTATGCCGCAGAAACGAAGGAATGCCAATTGGTGCTTTTAAACGGTACAGAGGAGGAAACGGGGCAGGAAGTTTGGACTGCATTTCATAAAATGCAGGCTTACGCCTCTGCGCTCAATGAGGGCGTGGTGACCGCAGGACTCAGTCGTACTGCACAGGTACCGGCCATGGTGCCTGCTTTGGCAAAAGAGGCGGAGAAGGCCTGCAGCATGCGGATTCTAAAAGGGTGCGGGAAGATATTGGAATATGATGCAGCTGCATTCTCCCCTTGCAAGGTGGAGGAGCTTCTGAGTATGAAAAAGGCGAAGGAGCTGCAGGAGCGTCTGGAACTTATGGATTGGGAACAGATGAAAGATGCAGCAAGGGAGCTTTATGAAAATATACCGGGAGAGGCGGATCCGGATGTGTACTATCAGCTGCATCTGAGAATTCTGACAGAGGTACTTCAGGGTTTGAGCTATCTGGGAGCAGAGGTGGCGGATATGCGCGGGCTTATAGAGCGAATGTGCAGAGAACTGCGCTGCTGCAGCAGTATCGCTCAGATTATCAGAAAGACGAACGGGCAGATACAGGAAATTCTATTGTCCTGCAAAGAACAGTCCGTCTTAAAGGAGAACCGTCTGGCCAACATTGCAAAAGAGTACATCAGAAAGAATTATAATAAAGATATCCGTCTGGCGGATGTGGCGGAACAGGTCTATTTGAGCCCAACCTATTTCAGCGCTATTTTTAAAAGGGAAACAGGAATGAATTTTAATGAGTATTTGACAGAATACCGGATAGAAATGGCCAAGGAGTTTTTAAAGAATCTGGAATACAAAGTGACTGAGGTGGGAGAGCAGGTAGGGTATGAGGATTCCAAATATTTCAGCAAAATATTTCGGAAAATGGTGGGGATATCCCCCAGGGATTACAGAAAGTTATATATGCGGGATAAGATATGAAAATGGTAAATAAAATCAGAACCTGGTACCGAAAAAGGAAAGAATATTATCATGTGCAGGCAGGGCTTAGGGGGATTCTGCTTGGGTGGGGTTTTTGCATGATACTGCTGATCACGGGGTTTGCACTGGCTGCGTTTCAGATTGCTGCCCGGGAGGCCCGGAGGGAGAAAAACAGTGCATATGAGACAATGGTTTCCTACGTGACCGGTGAAATAGAGAAGAAATGTGCACTTCTCAGCGGACTGGCAGAAGAGGCCGCAGAGATTCCACGGGAGCACAGGGAGGAACTGGTTCAGGCCTTTGAGGGGATGGATGGACTGGCAGTCTGGGAAAATGGGGAAATCGCCTGTTTTCCAAGAGAAGAAGCACTGTTTTTGGGATTTCTGGAGAGTCATAAGGGACAGTTGACAGATTCCGGGAACGGACAGAAGCTATTGATGGGAACCAGCAGCAGTTCTCGGTACCGTGTGGGAAATCTTCAGCTGGGGTGGATACATTCGGAGGCGGAGAAAAACATTATGGTCTCCAGTACCCTGGAGGTTTCCATGGATTCCGCCTGTGAATTTTACATATATAGTCCGGACAGCAACATGGTATATCCTCAGGGATACCTAAGGCCCGATTTTTCCGAGGTAAAAGCAAAACTTAGGGGAAGCTACCAGGGCAAAGCAATCCGGATTCCGTCTTACACGGTATTTCTGCAGAAGAGCAGCACCTATGGTTTTTATGGGCTTCTCTGTGTGAGAAACGAAAAGCTGGAAACAGAATTTACCGGCTATCTATGGCTGCTGGGGACCTCGGTCGGTATACTTCTGATTCTACTGCTGGGTACGTTTGTAATCTTTAAAAAGAAGGTATATAATCCTGTGATACATGTGGAACATGCGATTAACGGGATTCTTAACGGCAATCAGGGACTGGAAGTAGAGATTGACGATTCCAGTGAGCTGGCCTCTGCGGGGAGGGCTGTTAATTCAATGATAACTCATGTTGAGAATCTGACTTCCAGGGAGTACCAGTCAGAGATACTGAAGCGCCAGGCGGAGCTGAATGCACTTCAGAATCAGATCAATCCTCATTTCCTGTACAACACCCTTGAGTCAATCCGTGGTCTGGCTTTGCGGGAGGGGTCGAAAAATGCTGCTAATATGACAAAAGCATTGGCAAATCTCTTTCGGTATAACATTGATAACCGGAGTCTTACCGTTACTCTGCAGGAAGAGCTGACAAATATTGATAATTATTTCGTGATACAGAAATACAGGTTTTCCAATAAGATCCGGCTTGTGACATATATTGACGAAGAGAATCCCCAGCTGAGACAGTATCAGGTGCCCCATATGGTGCTGCAGCCTATAGTAGAAAACGCAGTATGTCATGGGCTGGAGACAAAGCGGGGAGGAGGAACCATTGTCATCATGGTTATGGCAACAGAGAGCAGGCTGATTATTACAGTCAGTGACGACGGCCTGGGGATGGATGAGAAAACCCTGGACCGGATTGAAGAACAGCTTCAGAGGGGCTACACCTCCGGCAGAGCCGGAGAGCGGACGGGTATTGCTCTGTACAATGTAAATGAGAGAATTCGTATACTCCATGGGGAGGATTACGGGATTCATGTGCACAGCACAAAGGGGATCGGCACAGAAGTAGAGGTGGTTTTGCCTCTGATCTGTCAGGAGTCAAAATCATAAAAAAGAACACCTTTTCATAAGGCGGTCTGTTTTTTAAAATAGACCGTCTTTTTATAATTAAAATATAACCGGAGGATAAAAATGAACAGGGAGATCTTAAGGTTACAGTCCATTACCCAGAGACTCTATGGAAACAAAGTGCTTTCTAACATTTATTTCAATCTGTATGAAGGTGAGATTCATGGGATCATTGGGATTAATGGAGCAGGCAAATCCACGTTAGCCCGGGTCATTGCCGGATGGCAGCAGGGATATGAGGGCACTATTTTTCTGGAAAATCAGAAGGTACGTCTTGCATCGGCAGAAATGGCAATGCATATGGGAATCGCTATGGTACCCCAGGATCCGGACACAATCAGCACCATGAGTATTGCAGAGTATATCTTTACGCTGAGAAAGGAAGCATCAAAACGTGTCCTGCTTCGAAGGAGAGAGATGGAAGGCAGAACCATTAAGCTGCTGGAGGAGATGGGATATCCCCTGCCTCCGGGGAGGACCATGGGGGAATTGACCAGAAGCCAGAAAAAATTTATGTCAATCGCTAAAACCCTCACTTATAATCCCAAAATACTTATTTTTGATGACACCGAGATTGGCATGGAGCCTGAAGACGTTAATTTGTTCTGGGGGATTATTAAGAAACAGTGTTTAAAAGGGATATCCTGTATCGTGATTTCACAGAATCTGCCGAGACTTTCAGCGGAGTGCGGCAGGATAACGGTTCTAAGAGGCGGGAGGATTGCGGGCACGGTAAAAAACGGCAGCTGTTCGGAGGCTCATATTATGAACCTGGTACTGGGCACGAAGGATAGAGAGGGTGACAAAATCTCAGAGATACATCTGGGAAGGGAGATACTCCGCCTGGAGGACATCAGAGGAATTTATCTAAAGAAGGTTAGTTTTTCCATAGCCCAGGGAGAAATTCTGGGACTGACAGGGGCAGATGACGCGGGAAAGGAAGAGCTGGGAGATATTCTCTATGGCTGTAAAAAGTACCGGTCGGGAAGCCTATATTTCTGCGGTCAGCCTGTTACAGTAAAAGACTCACATGAGGCAGTGCGTATGGGGATTGGCTTTATCCCCGAAGAGAGGAATAGGCTTCTTTTGGAAAACCAGACGGTAAAGGATAATCTTACTTTTCTGCAGATGCAGACAGCAAAAAATAGGTTTGGATACCTGAAGCCAAGCATAGCCGGGTATCTGGCAAGAGACTGGTGCGAAAAGGAGAATATCAGTGAGTTCGCCAAGAATACTCTTAATGAGGTGGGCGGCAATGTCCGGCAAAAGCTGCTGCTTGGCCGATGGCAGGATAAGACTTTAAAGCTGCTTCTTCTAAACCATCCTACCAACGGGCTGGAGCAAAAGGAACGAAGGAAGACGCTGGAAAGAATATTGGAGTACAGCAAAAACGGCACGGCAGTATTGCTGATTACCAATGATCTGCAGGAGCTGGTCTCCCTGTGTCACAGAGTAATTGTCCTGAAAAAAGGCGAAATCTCCGGAGAGATTTATAAAGAAGAATTGTCAGAGATGGCGGTAACAAAACTTAAACTTATGTAACGGAAAATGAATAGGAAAGAGGGATGGCATGAACAGCAGAGAACGTGTACAGGCAGTTCTGACCGGAAAACCGGCGGATCGTCTGCCTGTAGATTTTCATTTCGCAGATGATACGGCCCTGCAGGTATTCGCCGGTCATTATGGCATGGGAGAGGAAGAATTTTTGACATATTTGGAAAATGATGTGCGTCATTTGTATGTGATGGACGAGGTGGAACTGTTTTTGCAGAATAGGCCGCTGATGAGATATGCTTTCGATCATGGATTCGCTTACCCAAATCCAGAAGATCCTGCTCTCTGCTTTGATCAGTGGGGGATCGGATGGAATATGGTGAGCGACGGGCAGCTTCCGGTTTCCAGTCCCCTGAAGGATTGGGATGGATTGGACAAGGTACAGGCACCGGATCCGAATAGAAAAGAGAACTTTTATGTGGTAGATACCAACATTCAGGGGTACATAGACAGGAATCTCGCTGTTGACGTGGCACAATATTTCGGCCCCTTTGAGAAGGGATATCTCATACGGGGCTTTGAGGATTTTATGATGGACATGTATGAGGAGACGGAGAAGGTAGAGATCCTTTTAGACAGGATTACCCAGTATCGTGTGGATATGGCAGAGGAGATCTGTCAAAGAGGAGTTACCTATGGGCATAGCGGGGATGATTTTGGCACCCAGGGAGGGCCCATTATGTCGCTGGCTCTGTGGAGGAAACTTTTTAAACCCCGTCTGGAACAAATCTGGAGTGTGTATAAAAGGCATGGACTCCCGGTGGTACACCACAGCTGCGGGGACTGTGAACAATTTCTGGATGAAATGATTGAGATTGGACTGGATGCTATCCATCCGGTTCAGGCCGCAGCTATGGATATCCGTGAACTGTCCGGGCGTTACGGAAGCCGTCTTGTGTTTTACGGGGGGTTTGACACCCAGGATATACTCACATTTGGAACACCAGAACAGGTGAGAGCCAATGTGAAGGAGACGATTGAAACTCTGGGCCAATATGGAAGGATGTTCTGCGCACCCATTAATATTATGAGAAATGTGCCTCTGGAGAACTTTGAGGCGCTGGTGGAAAGCGTACATCAATATAGATATGCAGAGAACTAAGGGAAAGCAAAAGGAGGAAAAAACATGAGAAGAATGTTAGCTATTTTGTTGGCAGCAGTATTAGCTATGGCAGGTCTTAGCGGATGCGGAGACAAAAAGGAAACAGGGACAGCGGAGATGTCGGGGGGAAGTGAGAGCGGGGAGAAAAAGGATGCTTCGGATTTTAAGGTAGGTTTATCCATGAATGTGCTGGTACATCCCTCCTATATCACAATGGAAGCCGAGATCCGAAAAGGATGTGAAGATCTTGGATATGAATATGTGTGTACCGATGCCCAGGAAAGCCTGGATAAGCAAATTTCAGATATTGAGGATCTGGCGGCCCAGGGATGCGATGTGATTTTTGTAAACACTTACGATCCCGATGTTCTGACACCGGTTATAAATAATGTTGCCGCCCAGGGAATCCGCGTGATCGCTGTGGACAATGCGCTGAGCGATGAGGCGCAGCTGGCCACTACCATCCAGGCAGACAATCACCAGAATGGAGTACTGGTAGGCAACTATGTGGCTGATACTCTGAAAGGCCAGGATATAAAGATTGTCTGTATCAGCGGCGCAAAGGGTGCAGAAGTATCACGTGTCCGCCGTTCCAGCTTTATTGAGGGCATCGTGGAAGAACAGCTGAGACAGGGAAGCGATGCCAAGGTGGAGATCGTAGCGCAGGCATATACCGAGTGGTTTGCAGATGCAACTGTGACAGCAATGGAAGATATTATGGCTTTGAATGAAGAGTTTAACGTAGTATTTGCCGAGGCGGATGTTATGGCCATTGAGTGTTATAAGATCCTGCAGGATGCTGGGCTGTTGGATAAGGTTATGATAGTGGCAGACGCCGACGGGCAGAAAGAGGCATTTGAACTGATTAAGGAAGGGGGTGCCTATAAGGCCACCGGACTGAACTCCATGACGCTTCTGGGACAGACAGCAGTGGAGACAGCCCAGAAAATTCAGCAGGGCGAAACTTCCTTCCCTTACAGAACCTATACACCGAGTGCATGCGTAACCATAGACAATGTAGATGAGTACTACGACCCTGATTCAGCATTCTAAGAAACAGAACAGACTGGGTGCGGCGGGGAGGCCTCTCCGCCGTGCGGGTAAGAGAAGGAGATGGGGGTATGAAAAAACCATACGCAGTTGAGATGGAGAAGATCACCAAGACCTTTGGCGGAGTCCATGCGCTAAAGGAGGTATCTTTTCAAATTGTAAAGGGAACCATTCATGCGCTGGTAGGTGAAAATGGGGCTGGAAAATCTACCTTGATGAAAATATTGTCCGGTGCATATACCAAAGACAGCGGAAAGATTCTCATAGAGGGAAAAGAGATTTCGGAAGGCAGCACTTTGGAAATGAAAAAGGCAGGCGTGGGAATTATCTATCAGGAATTTGCCCTTGCCCCGGATCTTACGGTGGCGGAAAATATCTTTATTAACCGTATGAACCTGGGAAAAGGCTTTATATCCTGGAAGGAACTGAACCATAAGGCGGGAGAAATCATTGATAAGATAGGATTTCAGATTGAACCTCGTCAGAAAGTAGAGGAATTGAGTGTAGCCTTTCAGCAGATTGTAGAGATTGCCAAAGCTCTGGGGGAGGATGCCCGCGTCCTGGTGTTGGATGAGCCTACCGCCGTATTATCGCCCTATGAGACGGAAAAGCTATTTCAGGTTTTGAGGCATCTGAGAGAGCAGGGAACCAGTATTGTATATATTTCTCACCGGCTTGATGAAGTATTTCAGCTGTCCGATGAGATTACGGTACTCCGGGACGGAGAGGTGGTCAGCCATAACCGCACGGAGGATACGTCAATGGACAAGATTGTCTCTGATATGCTGGGGCGAAGCGTACAGTCCCTGTATCCGGAAAAGACAGCGGCTGGAGATGAGACAGTGCTGGAGGTGAAAGACCTGAACCTGGGCAATATGGTACGGGGTGTAAGCTTTGCACTGCACGAGGGAGAGATATTTGGAATTGCGGGGTTGGTGGGCAGCGGAAAAACGGAGACAGCCCGGGCCATTTTCGGAGCAGACAAGGGTGCACGGGGAGAGATTGTGTTAAAGGGTAGGAAAATACGTCCGGCATCTCCTTATGAAGGAGTTAAAAACGGAATTACCTACTTATCCGAGAGCAGAAAAGAGGACGGGGTTCTGCTGGATATGAAAATACGGGAAAATGTTACCATGGCATCCATGAAAAAGGTGAGTAAATGCATGGTATTTCATATAAAAAAAGAAAAGAAGTATGTGGAGGAAATGATTCGCAGGCTCTCTATCAAATCTAACGGTTCGGAAACCCTTACAGGGGATCTGTCAGGGGGCAACCAGCAGAAGGTATCCCTTGCTAAGTGGCTCAGCGTGGACAGCGATGTACTGATTCTCGACGAACCCACCCGCGGGGTGGACATTGGAGCAAAAATGGAGATTTATGGAATTATTCATGAATTAGCCAGGCAGGGAAAATCAATCATTATTGCCTCCTCAGAAATGGAAGAGATCTGCGGTCTGTGCCATCGGGTGCTGGTGATGCACAAAGGTCTGGCTAAGGGTATTCTGGAACAGGAAGAACTCACCAAACACAATATTATTCACTGTTCTGTAGACAATCGTTCGGAACAATCCCCTAAAGCAGGAGGTATATAAGACATGGAAAAGACAGGAAAGCACAAAATTACTGTGAGTGAGTTTTTTGAAAAATGGAATACCGTTATCGTGTTTTGTGTTATTGTAATGATAGCTTCACTATTAACAACAAACTTTATGCAGGTGCAGAACCTGACCAATCTTCTGAAGCAGAATGCAGGGATCGGGATTATTGCAATGGGAATGCTTCTGGTTATACTTACTGGAGGGATTGATCTCTCCGTGGGCTCCATTGTGGGTGTGGGAAATGTCATCTTTGCGTATATGATGCAGACACACGGTCTGGGATATTCCATTGGAGTAACCCTGCTGGTGGGAGCGGCCTGCGGGGCAATCTCCGGATACTTCGTGGCATACCGGAATCTGCAGCCTTTTGTAGTTACGCTGTCTGTTATGACGGTGGCCAGAGGCTATGCCTACATAATCTGCAAGGGGGCATCTATCTCCATTAAGCACCCGGACTTCTTGGCTTTCGGATATGGTACGTTTTTGGGAATTCCCAAGCAGACATATCTCATGATTATTATCTTTCTGCTTATTTGGTTTGTTCTGCGGTATACGACTTATGGACGTATAGTAACTGCCATTGGAAGCAATGAGGAAGCTGTGCGCTTATCAGGTATCCGCAGCAGGATCTATAAGTTTTCTGTGTATGTGGTATCCGGGTTATTTGCGGCGACAGCGGCTATATTAAATTCTTCAAGGACGGGAGTCGGTTCTCCCCTTACCGGAGACGGCTTTGAGCTGGATGCAATAGCCATTACGGTAATCGGCGGTGTCAGTCTGAACGGCGGGAAAGGTACTGCCGGAAGAGTACTGATCGGCGTCTTTGTGATTGGCATGATTGGCAATATTATGAACCTGACAAAAGTATCTGCTTATACACAGCAGGTAGTAAAGGGCCTGATCATTTTGTGTGCGGTATTTATGCAGACGCTTCAGAAAAAGTCCAGAGCATAGGTCTAGAGAGGATGGAAAAGATGGAAAAAGAGAGAAGGATACCTGCTGTTATGAAGGCATTGGTGGCATATGGAAAGGATGACTATCGTCTGGAGATCGAGTACCCCACCCCGGAGTGCGGACCGGATGACATTATAATTAAGACAGAGGCCTGCGGTATCTGTGCTGGAGATCTCAAATGCAGCCATGGAGCTGCTATGTTTTGGGGGGATGAGATGCAGCCGCCCTGGGTAAAACCTCCGTTTATTCCTGGTCATGAGTTTTTTGGACATATTGTGGAGTTGGGAGAAAATGTTAAGGACTTTGTGCTGGGGGAACGGCTGATCGCAGATCAGATCGTACCCTGCGGAGCGTGCAGGTTCTGCAGGGACGGACATTACTGGATGTGCCAGCCTCATAATATCTTTGGGTTTCAGGGATGCAACAATGGCGGAATGGCGGAATATGTGAGATATCCCAAGACTGCTGTACTATCCCGGCTACCGGAGGAAATGGGGGTGGAGGAGGCACTTTTAATTGAACCCTATGGATGTTCCAAACATGCAGTAGACCGGGGACAGGTGACGAATGAAGATATCCTGGTGATCTCAGGTGCGGGAACCCTGGGACTGGGGATGGTTACTTATGCCAGAAGGAAGAATCCTAAGAAACTGATAGTTTTGGACATGAAAGAAGAAAGGCTCCAGAAGGCCATGGAATTCGGGGCTGACATGGTGTGGAATCCGGGTACCTGTAATGTCGTAAAAAACATCATGGAACTGACGGATGGATACGGATGTGATGTCTATATAGAAGCTACCGGCCACCCCTCCAGCGTTATCCAGGGCCTGAATATGGTGAGAAAGCTGGGACGCTTTGTAGAATTCAGTGTATTCGGAGCCCCCACAACAGTAGACTGGTCTGTCATTGGAGATCGGAAGGAACTGGATATTTTAGGCTCCCATCTAAGTCCCTACTGCTATCCTTTCGTCATAGAAAATATTATAAGTAAAAATCTGAAAACAGAAGGAGTTGTCTCCGCCATGTTCCCCATTGAGGAATGGGAAAAAGCATTTGAGTATGCCACAGGAAAATATGGGGATCTGAAGGTGGCAATTGACTTTAGATAACAGTGCGGAAAGCATGGGTTAAATGATAGGAAAAAGCCTTCCGGGACGCAGAAGCTCCCCGAAAGGCTTTTTTATGTGTCCGAAATAACTGCAGGTTAAGATTTTTTCATAATAGTTAACGAAGGCTCAGTAGTACATTCCCATAACTTCTGCTATTCTATAAGCAGCAAAGGTCAATGCAGAGATTATATTACAGGAGGAAACCCATGGAGTTAGGAAAGGTAATCAGGACATTCAGAAAAGAGAAACAGCTAACACAGGAGGAAATGGCGAGGCGTCTGGGTGTTACGCCCCCGGCAGTTAATAAATGGGAGAACGGCAACTCTTATCCGGATATTACCCTGCTGGCTCCCATTGCCCGCCTGCTTGGAATTACAACGGATACACTCTTGTCTTATCGTAAGGAGTTGACAGACCAGGAAATCCAGGAGATACTCACCCGGGTGGGTGCGCGTATGAAAAAGGAGGAGTACAGTGAGGTGTTCCAATGGGCTATGGGTGTGATTCAGGAATACCCCGGCTGTGAAGCGCTGATCCTGCCGGTTGCCCAGGTTTTGGACGCATACAGAGACATTCTCCAGGTACCGGAGGCAGAGAAGTATGATGAGGAAATCTGCAGTCTTTACCGTCGGATGCTGAACAGTACAGATTCTGCTGCTGTCCATACGGCCTTAACTGCTCTTTTTCTGATAGCCCTCAAAAAGGAGCAGTATGAACTGGCAGAACAGTACCTGGACAAGATCCCCCAGCAGAGAGTGGACCCTATGAGATACAGGGCATTGCTGTACGCGAAACAGGAAAAGAATGATCTGGCATATGAATTGTATGAGCGGATGCTATTTCAGGGATACAGCGATCTCACCTGGTGCCTGCAGGGGATCAGTGCCCTGGCAATAAAAGAGAATCATATGGATAAGGCAGAACGGATTGCCCAAAAGCAGAAAAAACTTGCGGAAATACTGGAGATGGGAAAGTACATGGAGGCTTCCCCGGAATTCTCACTGGCATATATGAGGAAGGACAAAGAAGCCTGTCTGTACCTGCTGGAAGAGATGACCGACGGTCTGGGAGATATGGCGCCCTACAGGAAATCAGACTTGTACAGCCACTTGCAGTATGCGAAACGCGGAAGCGAGAATACGGCGTTTATGATGCTAAAGGCACTGGAGGAAGATGAAAACCTGGACTTCCTCAGAGGGGAAGAAAGGTTTGAGAGGATTTTGGAGAACCTACGAGTGGTATTCTTTTAAAAATCTCTTCAGAGCATCTTCCCAGTGGGGCAGAAGGCCGAAACCGTTATCAGTCAGACAGGACTTATCCAGGCGGCTGTTTTTGGGCCGTCTTGCCTTTGCACCGTATTCTTCTGTGGTTAGAGGATGAACGGTGATATCTATATGAGATTCGGCTAAGATCCGGCAGGCAAACTCGTACCAGGAGCAGCAGCCCTCATTGGTAATATGGTAGGTGCCGTATGCCTCTGTCTGAATCATATCAACCATTAATTTTGCAGCATCCGGGGTATAGGTAGGAGAACCGATTTGATCGGCAACTACAGAGACTGGCTGACCGGTGTTTGCCCGCCTTATTATGGCTTTGACAAAATTATTTCCGTTGATTCCAAATACCCAGGATATCCGGACAATAAAATATTTTTCCAGCTGCTTCTCCACCGCCAGCTCTCCCAGGTATTTACTCTTTCCGTATGCGCATTGGGGGTTTCTATTATCATCTGGTTTCCAGGGGCGATCTCCCACACCTTCGAATACGTAATCGGAGCTTACAAACATAAATTTGCAGCCTGTTTTTTTGCAGGCAGTTATCAGATTCTGTGTCCCGGTTACGTTGACCATATGGCACAGTTCTGTTTCCTCCTCGGCTTTGTCTACCGCAGTATAGCCGGCACAGTGAATCACAGCATCCGGCTGGATATCCTCAACCGTGTGAAGTACAGCAGAGAGGTCTGTAATATCACAGTCTTTCGACCCAAGGCCCACTGCAGGGATTTCTCTGCTTCTTAACTCTTTTATAATATCATATCCCAATTGTCCGGTAGCACCGGTAACTAATACTTTCATACGCTGCCTCCTTTTATTCGATGTTATATTCTCTGAAAAAAGTGTAGATGCAAACCCTTGTACAATGAGAGAAGTCATCCGGGTTTCTTATAATGATACTGTAAGTTTCTCCTTTTTCCAAGAAAATTATTGTAAATAGATATTGTTAACCAATAATAAAAACTGGTTGACAATTCGCGAGCCATTCGATATGATATTTTGTGTGCAATATATAATTACAGAAAAAGAGGAGGAAAGAACTTGAAGAGAACACTGACAGCGATGGAAATGGTATATGCAGGGCTTTTTACAGCGCTTATAGCTATTGGGGCGTTTATACAGGTGCCGGTGCCGGGAATGGATTATTTTACCCTTCAGTTTTTATTTGTACTCATGGCAGGAATGGTGTTGGGCAGCAGACTGGGCGCAGTGAGCGTGGGAGTCTATGTGCTTTTGGGCTTGCTTGGGCTGCCTGTATTTGCCGCGGGCGGGGGATTCGGATACATTTTCCGGCCGAGTTTCGGGTATCTAATCGGATTTATCGCAGCTGCCTTTGCTGCGGGATTTGTGACTGAGAAATTAAGGGCAAACTCCTATAAAAAGTATCTTTGGGCTGCCTTTGCAGGATTTGCAGTTACTTACTCCATTGGCTTGGTGTATAAATATCTGATGCTGAATCTGTATGTGGGAGAAAAAACAGCGTTTGCAATGGTGCTGGCGGACTGTTTTCCTCTGGATATGCCCGGAGATGTAGTGCTGTGCCTGGTGTCGGCAATGATTGCGGTACGTCTGGTGCCTGCCGCCAGGGGGATGGCCCTAAAGGCAGCCGGCGGGCAGAGGGCCGTAGCCGGTGGGATTAAGGAGGATGTATCGGTTATATACGGAAAAGGAAGGGAGAATCAATGAATACAAAACTGCAGGAACTGAAAAACAGGGTGCTGAAGGGGGAGTCCTTGGGCAAAGAGGAGGCTCTTTCTCTTGCAGAGATGCCTTTAGAGGAGCTCTGCAGCGCTGCTGACGAGATACGCAGAGCTTTCTGCGGCAGCCGTTTTGATCTTTGTACGATTGTAAACGGAAAAAATGGGGCATGTACGGAAAACTGCAAATACTGTGCCCAATCGTCCTATTACAATACAAAGATCCAGGGGTATCCCCTGCTCTCCGGAGAAAAGCTGGTGGAGCAGGCACAGTACAATGCCGACCGGGGGGTTCCCAGATATTCTATTGTTACCTCCGGAAAGAGACTAAACAGCCGTGAAGTGGAACAGGCTTGTGACAGCATACGAGACATCAGAAAGCAGACAGACGTGGCCGTCTGTGTATCCTTTGGACTTCTGGACGAGGAGGCATTCCGTAAAATAAAAGGGGCTGGTGCTGTGCGTGTACATAATAATCTGGAGTCCTCACGCAATTATTTCCCCAATGTCTGTACCACACACACCTATGATGAAAAAATTGCCACACTGAAGGCGGCCCAGGCGGCCGGTCTGAGTGTGTGCAGCGGAGGGATTATGGGACTGGGAGAGTCTATGGAGGATAGGATCGATCTTGCGCTGACAGTCCGTGAACTGGGGGTAAGATCCATACCTGTAAATATGCTGAATCCGATTCCGGGGACTCCATATGAGAAAAATAAGAGACTGACGACTGAGGAAATGTGCCGGATTGTGGCGGTTTACCGGTTCCTGGTGCCCGACGCCTTTATCCGCCTGGCAGGAGGCCGGGGGCTTATGCCGGATAAAGGGAAAAGATGCTTCCGGTCCGGGGCGAATGCGGCAATTACGGGAGACATGCTGACTACCGGCGGAATTACCATAGAACGGGATAAAAGGATGCTGGAGGAATTGGGATATGAGGTGGTGAGAGGCTGTGAGTAAAGGTCTGTTTGTGACAGGCACTGGCACAGATGTGGGAAAGACTTATGTCACGGCTCTGCTGGTAAAAAAACTCTGTGGGAGCGGAGTGCGTGCGGGGTATTATAAAGCTGCGGTGAGCGGAAATGAAAAAGGCCCCGGAGGACTGATACCGGGTGACGGGGAGTATGTAAGAGAGATCTCCCAAAATGGCCAGTCACTGGCATCCATGGTCCCCTACGTCTACCGATGGGCTGTCTCTCCCCATCTGGCGGCAAAGCTGGAGGGGAATCCTGTAGAACCGGAAAGGGTAGCGGCGGGATACCGCAGACTTTCCCGGGAGTATGATTTCATCACGATGGAAGGCAGCGGAGGAATTGTCTGCCCCATCAGATTTGATGAAAAGGTTTTATGGCTGGAGGACATTATCAGACAATTGAAGCTTCCGAGCCTGATCGTGGCGGACGCCGGACTGGGAAGCATCAATTCTGCAGTGCTTACGGCGGAATATATGAAGCAAAAAAAACTGCCGGTGCAGGGATTTATTCTGAATCATTATCACGACGAAAGTATTATGGAGAGGGATAATCGGTATATGATAGAACAGAGGACAGGGCTTCCGGTGATTGAATGTATCGCCGAGGGGCAGAGGGAGCTTGAAACAGAGGCAGAGGTGTGGGAAAAAATGTACGCCTGAGCAAAATACTGTCTGTAAAAAACGGGTTTTGAGATTTGGTTGTTGAACCATCCACAAAAAGAGTGCCGCGGCCCATACAACCATGGAGCCGGCGGCACTCTTGTTCTATTTTTGTTCCAGCATCCAGAGATGCCGGTCTCTTCGGAAAATCAGGCAGGTTCCTGTTCCCAGGATCCCAAGAAGCAGAAATAAAACTGCTGCACCAGACCCTTTCCCGCTGCCAAAGAGAAGGTGAAGAATGTGTCCCTGGCACAGACCTTCCATGAGGGGTTCAAACACCTTATCCACCAGCAGCCCTCCCAGAAGATATCCTACCGGTATGGTAAAAAACTGGAGGGTATTTCGTACAGAATACACCCGTCCCTGCATCTCTAAAGGGATGTGGGATCGGAAGAGCACATCCATATTGGCACTCATCACAGGAATAAACAGCCATCCCAGAACTGCCCCGGTGCACCATACGGGAAGGTTCTGTCCAAAAGCCAGAAGAAAGTTTTCTGTGCTCATGGAAAAGAGAAGGGAATTGCAGATCGCCCTTACCCGGCTTTTGGGAGCCGGACAGAGGGAGACGGCTGCACTTCCCGCCAGATTGGCCAGGCCTGTGCAGGCATTTACAAGACCCAATGCAGTGCGGCCGCCGCCTTCCCTTGATAACAGCATAGCGGGCAGAGCGGCGTTATACATAGAGGCCGTCAGATTAATTGCAGCCAGGAATACTATCATATCCAGGATTCCCCGGTTTTTTTTGAGGTATCCGATCCCCTCCCGGGCAGAGCTCAGGATGGAGGCCTTCCCCGCGGCAATACTTCCGGGAACCGGAGGAATCCGGATAAGGAAAGCCAGAGTTAGAAAGGCAATTCCAAAGGTAATAAAGTCAATCACTATTACAGCGGTTAAGCTGTAAAGAGAGAGAATTGCCGTGGCGATCACAGGTGTCAGGACTGTAACCAGGGAATTAGAGAAGGAACGCATGCCCCCTACCCTCTGGTACTGCTCTTTGGGTGTCAGAAGGCTGACTGCCACATCTGAGGCCGGCTGCTGAAGTGTATTCATAAGCCCGTTAAAGGCGTTAAGGACATACAGATGCCAGATTTCAAGATGACCCGTCCGCAGCAGGAGGAACACTGCCAGGGTGCTTGCCGCAGCAAGACTGTCACACAGCAGCATGGTATGTTTTTTGTTCCACTTGTCACTCAAAGCCCCGGCAAATATACTTAGCACAACATAGGGGGCATAGGTACAGACGGACAGGAGGGCTGTTGTCAGTGCAGACCCTTTTGCCTGGTAAGACCATATGACCAAGGAATAGCTTGTCATACCGCTTCCAAGGGAAGAAAGTGCCTGGGTAGACCAGAGAAGAAAAAAGGAATGCAATCCCTGAAACATGTATTTAATTTTATTCATAATGACTTTGCTCCTTATAATTACTATAATTTATAATACAAAGTGCAAAGTCCAAAACGGACGAATAGATTTAACTCGTCTCCATGCAAATCCGTCCGCTGTTCAGACTTTGCATGGAGGGCAAACAATACAGAGCTTCATTTTCCGGAATCCTCCCTTCGGTTATCTTTCTATAAAGTTACCATGGAAAACACCATTTGTCCAAGGATTTTTGTGCAGACCATTGACAGGGTACCATATAGGACAGGTATAATAGAGAGGCAGAGATAAAAACACAGCCCGGTAGGTAGTCCGGGCGCAGCGGCGGATATTCATAAAAGCGCTGTCAGTAACCTTCCTCCTTAGGTCGTCCGTTCTTTGCCGTGATTTTTTATATTTAAGGAGGACTTATCATGGACAAAGTATCGGTAACCCTGGAGGTTTTTTTTGAAGATCCCTTCTGGGTAGGGATTGTGGAAAGAGTAACAGACGGCATGCTGGATGCAGCGAAGGTTACATTCGGGCCGGAGCCAAAAGAATGGCAGGTATGGGACTTTTTTCTGAAAAACTACGGGAAGCTGCGATTTAGTCCGGCTGTCGCGGCCTGTGTAAAGGAAAAGAGCGCAAACCCCAAGCGTAAGCAGCGGGAGGCAAAAAAGCAGCTGGAACATGCGGGGATGGGAACCAGGTCCCAGCAGGCCTTGAAATTACAGCAGGAGCAGTCGAAGACCGAGCGCAGAGTTCGGAGCAGACTGCAAAGGGAAGAAGAACAGCAGCGCAGATTTGAGCTGCGGCAGCAGAAGAAAAGAGAAAAGCATAGAGGCAGATAGTACTGCCTCTTTTGCTGTTAAGGGGGAAAAAGTGGAGACATTTATTCGGTTAGAGAAAGCAGCAAAAGAATACGGCAAAAGCAGGATTCTGGAAGATATAAACCTGGATATCAGAAGCGGTGAGGCTGTAGTGTTCACAGGCACCAATGGAGTCGGGAAAAGTACGATTCTGAAAATGATCGGCGGATTGATCGCGCCGTCAGGGGGAAAGATACATAGGAAAAAAGGACTGCTGTACCATATGGTACCGGAACGATTTCCAAAGTCTAATCTGACTGCACGGCAGTATATCTGTGCAGTGGGAAAAATTGAGGGCCTAAGGAGAGAGGAGATCCAGAAAAAAAGTGCGGATCTTTTTGAACGGTTTCACATGAGCGGTATGGAAGATAAACCCATGAAACTGCTGTCTAAGGGTACGCTTCAGAAAGTCGGGGTTATCCAGGCGGTTCTGAAAAGACCGGATGTTCTGCTGTTGGATGAACCGTTGTCCGGACAGGATACGGCATCCCAGGCTGTATTTGTGGAGCTGGTCAATGCTCTGAAGAGGGAGGGGACTGCCCTGATCATTTCCTGTCATGAGGAATTTTTGGTGAACGCTGTGGGGGATACAGTGTGCAGGATAGAGGGAGGAAAGATGCATACAGTCCGGTTAGAACGCGGGAAGCAGAAGAGGAAGGCTCTAATTACCTTTGAAGCCCCTGGGGACAGGACTGCGCCTGAACTGCCTGTGACAGGGGAAGCAATACCGGGGGGACTGCGTTTTATTTCTTCCTATGAAAGCAGCAATGAGGTGGTGGCGAAGATGATACGGGAAGGGTTTCGCTTGGAGGATTTTACTCTTGTGGGGGAAGAACCGGTTCTGGCAGGGGAGAGAGAGGGAAACGGAGGAACTCTCCAGGAGCTTGAGCTGCGGGAGAACGAAATGGAAAAGCAAAGAGGCTCTGTATGGGGAATGCTCTCCTATGAATTTCGGACGTATTTTAAGACCAACAGATTTGCTATGCCTTTTTTAGTTCTGATGGTATTTCTTTTCAGCTTATATTCTTCCATGCCTGTGGGTGTGACAGACAGCTTTACCATCTCCTGTAATCTTTTGTTTTTACTGATGACGTGGGCAGGGTTATCATACAATGAAATGCAGCAGGCGGCAGAAGAACAGATGATGATACTGCGTCTTCAAAGTGAAACGATATATTATTTCGGTCAAAGCCTGTTTCTCTGCCTTCTGGGGGGAATATTCACGTTGGTTTCTCTCTTGATCCCCCTGGTGTTGGATGCAGTAAACGGCGGCCAACTGTTTTCAATGGGAATTCTGCTTCAGGACGCAGCAGGAGGTTTACTGTTCATGTGGGCGGGAGCGTTTCTGGGGAGTTCTCTTGGGACCTTGCTGCACCCCAGAGTGATGAAAGACAGAAAAGCAGCTGTAGTGCTTACCGTGCTGATTGCTGTCTTAGCCATAGGTAAGACAGCAATCCTGCAGGATGCATCCTGGGTGGGATGGGTTTTATATCTTTTGCCTCCTATCTCAGATGTTACAGGAGTCTTTGCCGGGACTTTGCATTTTACCTTGAAAGATACCGCCTTTGCCGCGGGAATGTGCATCCTGTACGGAGGTATCTTGACAGCGGTGAGAATCTGGGGCCTGGAAAAGAGGAAATTTTAGCAGTCCTGCATGGAGAGAAGAATTTCCTTCATCGCTATAGCCGCGATGCTTAAGGGGCGTTCTCTGTCTTGTATCAGACAGATATGCCTGGCAGGGGGCTCGCGGTATAGGGGAATGTGGAAAATTTCCTTGTGCGCAAGGGCCTCATCTGCCAGATCCCGGGGCAGAAAACCTATTCCAAGATCATTTTTTATCATAAGAAGCACCTGATCTGTAGTTGCAGCTTCCATATCCGGCTCAAGGGGCAGATGTTCCTCCATAAAGTATTGGTTGTAGAATTCATAGGTTTTGCTTTTAGCATCCATGCAAATAAAAGAGTGTTCCTTCAGATCTCTTAAATGCCATGTCTGAGCTGCAAGATATGCGTAGCCCGGACCACCTGCAAGAATTTCCTGAAAGGCCTTCAGGGGAGTTTCCTCAAGAGGCTTTGATACTCCAGTGGGAGTTGTGACTACTGAAAAATCCACCAGACCGCTTTGCAGGGCGGCTATGGCCTGAGGCGTGGTATGATTGGAGATACGGATTCGTATTCCAGGGTGCCTGCTGTGAAATTCTCTCAGTTTTTTCAGCAGCAGTCCATGGAGGGCGATCTCACTGGCGCCTATGGTCACCAGACCGCTGTGGAGAGACTTACTTTTCAGAAGTTCCTCCTCTCCTGCCAGGAGCTGGGTGACAGCTGCCGCAACACGGGGATATAACTGTTCTCCCTCCGGGGTCAGAGTGACGCCCCGGCTGGAGCGTATAAAAAGGCGGCATCCCAGCTGGTGCTCCAGATTATGAATGGAGCGGGTAACATTGGGCTGATTATTCATCAGTATATTGGCTGCCTTAGTAAAGCTTTTGTATTTGGCTACATAATAAAAAATCCGGTAATACTCGTAGGAAATATTCATATTGCCTCCTGTATTATATAAAAATGATATAGATGTTATCTGAAATATACATTTTACATCTGGTTGGAGAAAAGTATAATATGATAGAAAAAGAAAAGCAAGAGACAGTTGCTGAGATGACAAAGGCAGGAAGGCTCAGGGAGAAGGGCAGTTCCTGCCGGTTTTATGTATATGATGACAGCTTCTCGATAAGGAAAGGAGAAAAGGAATATGGTGAAGATTAAAGCAAGGAGCCAGATGTCAGAGTCTCTTCTGCTGGCGGTGTTCTTAACTCTGGCGGGAGGGTTTCAGGATGCCTATTCTTATAACTGCAGAGGAGAAGTCTTTGCAAATGCCCAGACGGGTAATATTGTACTTCTGGGACAGAATCTGGCCCAGGGCAGCTGGCAGGAAGCCCTGCATTATCTCCTTCCCCTGGGGGCGTTTATCTCTGGTGTCTATGTGACGGAGTGGGTCCACCACTTGTTTAAGGAATATCAGCGCCTTCACTGGCGGCAGATGGTTCTTTGCACGGAAGCAATCCTTCTGGCCGTTGTGGGGCTGCTTCCTCAGTCTGCGAACATGTTAGCCAACGGTCTGATGTCTTTTGCCTGTGCTATGCAGGTAAACAGCTTCCGCAAATTCAGAGGTATCCCATGCGCCACAACAATGTGCATCGGAAATATGAGAAGTGCCACAGAGATGCTTTGCAGGTACCATATAACAAAGGACAGAGAGCTGAGAAGGAGATGTATGCATTACTACTTTGTGATTCTGGTGTTTGCGCTGGGGGCAGCTGTGGGTGCTCTTATGAGTTTGTGGATGGGAGAACGCGCTATCTGGATGGCTGGGGGACTTTTATTGGGGGGATTTTTGATAATGTTTGTGAGAGAAGGGGAGAGGTAACGGTGAGAGAAATCCCGCGGAGGAGCCTAGGAGGGCATTCCTGCAAAAAAAACAGGAGATCATAGAAAAGGCCGCCGCTGCGGGATAGGGGTAGATACTGTGGATGTGGAAGCGGCAACCAGGAGAAAAATTGCAGTCTGCAATGTTCCGGATCACTGTATCTATGAGGTTGCAAGTCATGCGTTTGCCTTCATAATGTGTCTGAAACGCCAGCTGTGGCCTTTTGTAAAGAGGGCCCGTGAGGGTGGCTATGCCCAGGGAACACAGATTCGGTGTACCAGAATCCGCGGTGAGGTAATGGGTATGAAGGTTCTTGTTTACGATCTCTTTGTAACAGAGAGCGGCAGGGCAGAGATACAGATGACCGACAATCTGGGATGCTTGCAGGAGAGGGCAGACGTTTCTGAAAACACTGTAAAATTAACCTGGGAAGCACAGAGGTATGGAATTATTTACCTCTGTGCTTCCTTTTTCAAATAACCATTTGACGATTGGAAATTCTGTACTATAATAGAATTATATTAAGAAATTCTTAAGGGCGTTGGTACTTACTTAACAAGACACAAGTGCATATGAAGGAGACACAAATGATTAAGAAATTTGCAGTGGTGTTGGCTGCTATTTTATGCTGCAATATTCTGGGCTGCGGCAGCCGGGAAGAGGGGGAGAAAGGGACTGCAGCGACTGCGGCAGAGGACAGTGGGGTGAACACAGAACAAAAAGATGAGATAACCATTCAGGGTAACCGAAGCAGTGCGTCGGTTATTCCGGATCCCGTCTGGAACACAGTAGATTACAGCGGGTATTTTCAGGGAGTGCAGGGATGTGCGGTGGTATTTGACTCCAAAGAAGACGAATATCAGGTCTACAATGAGGACATGTGTTACACGCAGTTTTCCCCCTGTTCAACATTTAAGATCGTATCCACTCTGATTGGATTGGAAACGGGTATTCTCACAGGGCCGGATTCTACTATGGGATACGACAATACTAATTATCCGGTAAAAGCGTGGAATAAAGATCTGACTCTGAAAGAGGCATTCCAAAGCTCCTGCATCTGGTATTTCAGAAAGGTTCTGGATCAGGCAGGGGCGGATGAGGTTCAGCGCCAGCTGAATGAACTGGTGTATGGAAACTGTGATATCTCCCAGTGGGAGGGGAGCGGTGTCAACCCGCAGCCTCAGTTGAATGGATTCTGGCTGGAGTCCTCGCTGCTGATATCGCCTATGGAGCAGGTTAATATGATGTCAGATATTATGGAGGGACGGTCAGAGTATGTCTCCGGGGAAACGGAGATTCTGAAGGAGTTGATGTTCGTCCAGGAGACAGATGGGCATAAAATATACGGAAAGACAGGAAGCGGAAATGCAGGAGACGGCTGGTTTGTAGGCTTTCAGGAATATCAGGGTAAGTATTATTATTTTGCATTTTATGTGCGGGATGAGAATGCCGGGGGCGACGGGGATAAAGCAGAGGAAATTGGAATAAATGTTCTAACAGAGAACCAGCAGACACAGTAAATTTTCCCCAATCATTTGACAAATGCTTTTATGTGAAACAATGGGCAAAATGATGATGCAAGCTCGGACAAAGGGGTCTGATAGAGAGCCCTTTTGGCCGGGCTTTTTTGGAGGTAAGTATATGAGATGTGTACCGGCAGGGGATTGTGCTATTATGGCAGAATTTCCACAGGAGATTAGCACCCGGACAAATGACAGGGTTCATGGGCTGGCCAGGGAGATCGTAAGCCGGCAGATCCCGGGAATTACAGAATTGGTGCCAGCATTCTGTTCCCTGATGATTTATTATCAGCCTCAGGTGATTTCTTATGGGGAACTGAAAAAGAGGATTGAGGAGCTGGAGGAAGGGGAAGTGGGAACGTTCGGCAAAAAAAAGAGGATTCTGAAGATTCCCTGCTGCTATGGGGCACGCTTTGGCTGTGATCTTGCAGACATGGAGCAGTATATGAAGCTCACCAGGGATGAGATTATTGCCATTCACAGCTCTGTGGATTATAAAATCTATATGCTGGGATTTCTGCCGGGGTTTGTCTATCTGGGAGGACTGGACAAAAGGCTGGAGATGCCCAGGCTTAAGATACCCCGGATTAAGATTCAGCCGGGAGCTGTTGGAATAGGAGGAAATCAGACTGGTGTCTACCCCCTGGCATCCCCGGGGGGATGGCGGCTCCTGGGAGGCACGCCCGTGGACTTTTATAATCCGGACCGGGAGGAGCCGGTTCTGTGCAGCGCCGGAGAATATATCCGTTTTATTCCCATAACGATAGATGACTACTACGATATCCGCCGGATGATCCAAAAGGGGAGCTATAAGGTGGTGACTGAGGAAGAGGAGGGAGAGCGCTTATGCCAGTAAAGATTCTTATCCCGGGGCCGCTGACGACGGTCCAGGACGGAGGGCGGTACGGCCGTCAGAGTGCAGGAATCCCCCCAGCGGGGGCCATGGATCAGGAAGCCTGGGAGACTGGAAATTATCTGGTGGGCAACGAACAGGGGGAGGCAGGCCTTGAATTCACCCTGTGGGGAGGGCGTACACAGTTCACAGAGGATACCGTATTTGCCCTGACAGGGGCAGACATGTGCCCCAGGCTGGACGGTCAGAGGGTTGCTATGAATGTGCCCCATCTGGCACCGGGAGGAGCTGTGCTGCATATGGATATGGCAAAGGCGGGATGCCGTACATATCTGGCTGCAGCAGGCGGTATTGAGGTACCTGCTGTCATGGGGAGCCGCTCTACCTATCTAAAATGCAGTATGGGAGGATATAAGGGCCGTGCGCTGAAGGCAGGAGACATTCTGGAAGTAGGAGCAGTCCGAAAAAATTTTGAAGAAGTAAAAAACAGGAAGATCCGGCAGCGGATGTTTCCCCGGGAGATCGTACTTCGTGCGGTAGAGGGGCCTCAGGCGCTTTACTTTACGGATAAGGGGAAACGGACGTTTTATGACAGCGCATATACCATATCGGGGGAAAGTGACCGAATGGGGTACCGGCTGAACGGCGAGGCCGTTGAGAGCAAAAACGGAACAGACATTATCTCGGATCCTATCCCCCTGGGCGCAGTCCAGGTCCCTGCACAGGGCCAGCCGATTGTCCTGCTGGCAGATCGCCAGACAACCGGAGGCTATGCCAAGATTGCGGTGGTGTGTTCTTTTGACATACCCAGGATTGCCCAGGGAAGGCCGGGAGATCTGGTGAGATTTCTTCCGGTTTCCATCGAAGAGGCACAGATGCTGTTAAAACAGTATCGCAAAGAGTTAGACCTTATGATGAAAAAATAGAAGGGCGGGAAATGTAATGTATCAGATAGACTTGAATTGTGATTTGGGAGAGAGCTTTGGAAATTACCGCTGCGGTCTGGATGAGGAAGTGATTCCCTACATCTCATCGGCTAATGTCGCATGCGGCTTTCATGCCTCAGATCCCTCAGTTATGGCTAAGACAGCAGCTTTGGCCAGGAAGTATGGGGTAAACGTGGGAGCACATCCAGGTTTCCCGGATCTGATGGGATTCGGCAGAAGAAATATGATGGTGTCCCGGGAAGAAGCGAAGACTATGGTCCAGTATCAGATAGGAGCCCTAAGTGCTTTCTGCAGGGTCCAGGGAATTCCAATGACACATGTAAAGCCCCATGGAGCCTTGTACAATATGGCGGGTAAGGATGCCTCCCTGGCAGAGGCTATATGCACCGGGATTCTGGAAGTGGACAGCAGACTCATTCTCCTGGGACAGGGAGGGAGTGAGATGGAGCGGGCGGCGGCCGCCGCAGGTCTGACATTTGCCAGAGAAGTGTTTGCGGATCGTGCCTATGAGGAAGATGGAACGCTGGTACCGAGAACTAAGCCGGGGGCTGTAATTGCAGATGAAGAGGAGGCTGTCCGAAGGGTACTGTCAATGGTGAAGCATGGAAAGACAGAGGCCGTATCCGGAAAGGAGATACCGGTGAAAGCGGATTCCATATGCGTTCATGGAGACGGGGAGAAGGCCCTGGCGTTTGTAAAAAAAATCAGAATGGAACTGGAAAGGGAGGGGATTCAGATTGTTCCCCTTGGCTCCACAGCAGGCTGACAGAAAGATAGAAAAGGAGATCCTTGAGGATCTCCGCAGAGCAGACGGGTGTGACGCCTGATCAGTCAGACGGCAGGGAGGAGTATATATTTTTTACTGTGCGAAGGACAAAGTGGGTTTTTGTCTGGCGGATTCCGCCTAGGTCATTGACCCACCGGTGTACTTTCTCCAGCTCCTCAGAAGAACGGCAGGATATCTTCAGGAGAAAATCGAATTCCCCGGTGAGATAATAGCAGGAAATAATCTTTGGGTTCCCCGCAACCCCTTCCATGAAGGATTCATTATATCTGGGATGGTCCAGACTTACTTCCATGAGTGCTGTCACACCATTGCCCACCTTGCTGTCGTCTGTGATGGCAGTATAAGAAGTGATAATTCCCATATCCTCCATCCGGTGAATCCGGTCAATAACTGTAGAAATCGATAAATGTACTTCTTTACTGATATCAGAGGCCTTCTGCCTGGCATTGGCCTTTAGCATCTCTAAAATTTTATAATCCAGTTCATCCATAAGAAGCCCATCCTTTCCAACGAGATCTGCCATAACTGCAGGTTTTATCTATTTTAGTATAACATCTGCAGGACCAGAAATCCATAAGAAATATACCCCTGTAAAAAGGCCGGAACCAGACTTGCGCTTGGGGGTGAAATAGCTGCGGCTGAATTTTGGGACCGGGATTTTCAACGCCCAATAGAAAAAGTAAGGCTGTAAATCATAAATTTCCTTGCACCTCAGGACGATTCACTCTATAATAGTAATTCGCAGGTAAAGATAAGGCAGAGAGGTCTGTCTTATCTTTTGTGCGCATGTGGAAAAAAGGAGTAGAGCATATGCAGGGATATCAGCTAAAGATAATAATTAAGAACAGCAAGCCGCCTATCTGGAGAAGGACGGCAGTTCCCGGGGACATCACCTTTGGGCAGCTGCACCGTGTGATACAGGCAGTGTACGGCTGGAAGGACAGTAAACCTTATATATTTGAGATTCCTCAGAAAAAGATAAAGATCGGTCCGGCAGAGGACCAGGCAATTGCCCCCTGGCTTCAGAACCATAAATGGATCCGCTATACATATGGTTCGGAGAACCCGTGGGAACACAGAGTGGAAATAGAAAAGGAAGTAGATGATGCCTGGGGATATCCCAGGGTGGAAAAGTATAAAGGGGCAAACCTGCCGGAAGACTGCGGGGGGATTGCTGGGTACTATGAACTGCAGGAAAAGGGAATGGCAGGGGAAGAGGAGTATTCCCTGGAGACGATAAATCAGTACCTGGCCGAACACCTGGATTTTCATAAGAACAGCGGGACTTCTGAGGATACTGGTGAGTATACCATGGAGCGGTGGCTGATGGAGGCTCATCCTGAGGAACTGGAAGAGCTTGCAGAATTGAATCATCTGGCATCTTATAAAAACCTGACAAAGGAAGAATTGACGGTACGGCTGAAAGAGCTTTTGCTTAACGAGGCCCATATGTCCCAGCTTCTGCTCTATGCAGGAGCAGACGAGTACAGAGTATTCCTGGAGCTTACGGCAGGCGGCCGCGGGGGACGGGCGGATTTGAATTTTGTATACCGCTCACGCCTTCTTAGAAGCTGCTGCATTCTTACAAGGGATACTACTCTGGTGGTGCCTGAGGAGGTGAAGGCTCTCTGCCGGAAGATTATCACTCCGGAATTTGAGGCGGAACATGAAGAGATAGAAACTTTGAGAAAATACTGCAGCAGTGCCTGCTATCTGTATGGGGTAACTCCTGTTTCTCTTCTGACAAAATTATACAATCAATATGAAGGAACCCGGCTTACGGAAGAAATAATGGAAAACCGGTGCAGGGAACTGATGAATAACGGGGGGCCGGTCACAGTAATCAATGATTCTATTGTGGCAAATGAACTGCTGGAGCAGGATGCCTACCGGATGCTTTTGCTGCTTCAGGGAACAAAACCCTACTATATCCCACCGGTTCGGGGACTCTTCCTGCAGTACGGCGTACTCTACGGGGAAGCCCCGGATCAAAACGGACTGGAACTTATCCGGTATGTGAGGGAGGATCTGGATGCCGGACAGGCCCAGGCAAACAGCTATTTTTACGAAGCCCAGGCACTGATACATAAAAATTATGAAATGGAAGATCTCATTGCAGCGGCCGCCAAGTATAATATTACCCCCGGCACAAAGGAACAGCTGGCTGGTCTGTCAGAAAGACTCCGCAGTGTCTGGAACCATACCAGGCGTCTGGGGGATCGGGGATACACCCCTCTGGAACTGGAGATACTTCAGAAAAAAGCAGGGCTTTCGTCCGGAGCCGGCAAGCCGGGGCCGGTACAGAAGTGCCAGAAAATCTATCCCAACGACCCATGCCCCTGCGGGAGCGGCAGGAAATATAAAAAGTGCTGCGGCAGGTAGCTGCCACTATTATATTTTATATTTGAAAAATCTTGTCTTTTTCCTTATAATAGAGAAGTTAGGACTAAGTAATATAGAAAGTTGGAAGAGCCATGAGCCATTCAAGTACACAGCCCTTTGTAAAATGGGCAGGGGGGAAAAGACAATTATTAGAGAAATTAAGATCACGGATGCCGTCTGCCTGCAAAAAGTACTACGAACCATTTGTAGGAGGAGGGGCGCTGCTCTTTGACAGCAAGCCGGAACAGGCATTTATCAATGACATCAACCGTGAACTGATGCATACCTACGAGGCGATCCGGGACTCCAGGGATGAATTCATCAGCCGGATGGAAGAGATGGATCGTGTCACCTGTACCAAGGAGTTTTATTACAAGACCAGAGGACGCTACAATGAAAAGCTTTCCGGCGGTGAGTATGATGTAGAGATGGCAGTACTGTTTGTGTATCTGAATAAGCACTGCTTTAATGGGCTGTACCGGGTGAATGCAAAGGGGTTGTTTAACGTACCCTGGAATCAGAAGATATCGGGCAAATCCATTGATATAGAAAATATAAAAGCGGTTTCTTATTATCTGCAGAACGTGACCATTACTTGCCAGGATTTTGAGACAGCACTGGAAGGGGCAGGGGCTCAGGATTTTATTTATCTGGACAGTCCCTATGCGCCGCTGAATCCCACCTCGTTTGAAGCGTATACCAAGGAAGGATTTACGATTGAAGAGCACAGGCGTCTTGCGGAAGTCTTCCGCAGACTCACGGAAAAAGGCTGTTACTGTATGCTGACCAATCACAATACGGAGTTAATTCATGAATTATACGACGGTTTTTCCATGGAAGAGATCGATGTGAGGAGGGCTATTAATTCCAATGCCAGCAAACGGGTAGGCAAGGAATTGATTATACGTAATTATCGGTAAAGCAGACAGGGAGCAAATAACGATTCACCGGGCAGGCTTGGACGTGTCCGGACAGAGAAGGAGAGTGGGGATGGACAAACTGTTTCGCTCCAGTTTAAAACCAGTTTATACAGAAGAACATATAATGCTGTACCAGGCAGACAGTCTGGAACTGCTGAAAAAGGGAATACCAGAGTCTGTGGATATGATTTTTGCAGATCCCCCCTATTTTCTCAGCAATGACGGAATTACCTGCAAGGGCGGTAAAATGGTATCTGTGAATAAAGGGAAATGGGATCAGTGTGATTCTGTTATGGACAAACACAATTTTAACCGCAGATGGATTCGGGCCTGCAAAAAAATGCTGAAGGAAAGCGGGAGTATCTGGATATCCGGGACTCTTCACAATATTTATTCCATCGGCATGGCGCTGGAGCAGGAGGGATTTAAAATTATCAATAATATTACCTGGCAGAAAACGAACCCGCCGCCGAATCTGGCATGCCGGTGCTTCACCCACTCTACGGAGACCATTCTCTGGGCGCAGAAGAACGAAAAAAAGGCCCGGCATCTCTTTAACTATGAAGATATGAAGGAAATGAACGGGGGAAAGCAGATGAAGGATGTCTGGACGGGGAGCCTGACGAAGCCCTCTGAGAAGACATTTGGAAAACATCCGACCCAGAAACCGGAGTATCTGCTGGAACGCATAATACTTGCCTCAACCAAACCGGGAGATATGGTATTGGATCCCTTCTGCGGTTCCGGAACTACCGGTGTGGCGGCCAAGCGTCTGGGCCGCAGGTTTATCGGCCTGGAACGGGAGGAAGAGTATCTGAGAATCAGCGAAAAGCGTCTTTGGGCAGCCAGGGAGAGGCAGGAGGATAGCCATGAGTAAAAAAATTACAGTCTGGTTACTGGTGCTGAGTATGTTCTGTCTGCTGGCCGGGTGTCAGGGGAAGGAAGAGGAGACCAGAGAATATATAAATAAGGGGAATACATTTTCTGTCACAGTCCCAGGTGAATGGAAGATTACAGAGACAGATAATGAGGACCATCTGGTGCTGGACAACGAGGACCAGTCTCTGAGTATCCTGATTCAGCGGTTTCCCCAGGAAGGGCTGGAGGAAGAAGACGGCAGCGGACTGGAAGACTTTATGGCTGCGTATAAAAGCCAGGTTATCCCGGATCTGGCGGCCGCCGGGTCAGAGTCGGACGGGGATGCACAGCTGGAGGGAATGAAGCATGCCAGAGAAGAGGAATATAAGATGACCCAATCAGGCCAAGTCTTCAAGGCTTATATCTTATATGTGGAATCCGATGTGGCATATTACAGTGTAGCAGTCACAGGAACCGGGGAATCCTACGATCCGGATATTGATAAGCTGAAAACAGCAGTAAAAACACTGAAGGAGTTGTAATTACCGGGTTGACTTACAAGTAAAAAGTGATATAATGATCCCAGAATATAAGAAAAGCTATGAAGGAAAGAGTAACTTATAGGATGCATACAGAGAGAGCGGCACATCGGTGGAAGCTGCTTATGCAAAATATCAGTGAAGACCACTCCTGGATGTTCTGCAGGATGCAGAAGATCAGCTGCATATGAATACAGAAGCTTTCTGTTAAGTATGGCCGTATGCCTGCGTTAAAGGCTAGGATTTGATGGAATCCGAAAGTTAAAAGTTAAGGTGGAACCGTGCATTTCAAAATAGTATGCACCCTTAGAGCTGTACAATTGTGCAGTTTTAAGGGTGCTTTTCTTATATCCGCAACATGTCATTCTGCGCAGAGGACAGTTCAAAATAAAAGAACAGGAGAGAGTATATTATGAGGATAACATTAAAAGATGGAACTGTGAAAGTATATGAGAGGCCGCTGACACTTGAAGAATTGGCCGGGGACCTTTCAGAGAGGCTGAGACAACATGCAGCGGCAGGGCTTGTAGACGGAACACTGACGGATCTGAGGGAAGAGCTGACGGCAGATTGCAGCGTGGAAATCCTGACGTTTCAGGATGAGAGAGGCAGGGACGTCTTCCGCCATACCACCGCACATATTCTGGCGCAGGCAGTGAAACGGCTGTATCCGGAGACAAAGCTGGCCATAGGGCCTGCCATCGCGGACGGCTTTTATTATGATTTTGACAGAGAAGTCCCCTTTTCCCAGGAAGAGCTTATGCTGCTGGAAAAAGAGATGCAGAGGATTGTAAAAGAAGGGTATAAGATCACACGATTTACCCTTACCAGGGAGGAAGCGCTTCAGCTGGCAGCATCCCGTGGAGAAGACTATAAAAAGGAACTGATAGAGGAGCTGCCGGAGGACGAACCCATCCGTTTTTATCAACAGGGGGAATATATTGACTTGTGCGCAGGCCCCCATCTGCTGAGCGTAGCACCAGTAAAAGCTTTTCATCTGACAAAAGTGGCCGGAGCTTACTGGAAAGGCAGCGAGAAGAATAAAATGCTTACCAGAATCTATGGCACTTCCTTTCCCAAAAAAGCAGACCTGAAAGCGTATCTGGAACAAATGGAGGAGGCAAGGAAAAGAGATCACAGAAAATTGGGGAAAGAATTGGGCCTTTTTACCTTTATGGAGCAAGGGCCGGGATTCCCATTCTTTCTGCCAAAGGGAATGGTGCTGAAGAATGTTCTGATTGACTATTGGAGAGACATTCACCGGAGAGAAGGGTATGTGGAGATATCAACGCCTGTGATGCTGAACAAAAGCCTCTGGGAAACATCGGGCCATTGGGAACACTATAAGGAAAATATGTATACTACAACTATTGATGACGAGGAGTATGCCATCAAACCCATGAATTGTCCGGGAGGTATGCTGGTCTATCAGTCGGAACCTCGTTCCTATCGGGACCTTCCCATGCGGATCGGTGAGCTGGGACTGGTACACCGTCATGAGAAATCAGGAGCTCTTCACGGTCTGATGCGGGTGCGGTGCTTTACCCAGGACGATGCCCATATTTTTATGACAAAGGATCAGATTTTGCCGGAGATAAAGGGAGTAGTCCGGCTGATTGATCAGGTATATTCACGATTCGGATTCAAATATCATGTGGAACTTTCTACAAGGCCAGAGGACAGCATGGGCAGTGATGAGGACTGGGAGGATGCTACCATGGGACTTAAAAGGGCCCTGGAGGAGATGGAAATTCCCTATCAGGTAAATGAGGGGGACGGGGCTTTCTACGGGCCGAAGATTGACTTTCATCTGGAAGACTCAATTGGAAGAACGTGGCAGTGCGGTACCATACAGTTGGACTTTCAGCTGCCTTTGCGGTTTCAGGCAGAATATACGGGGGAGGATGGACAGAAGCACCGTCCCATTATGATTCACAGGGTAGTATTTGGCTCAGTGGAGCGGTTTATAGGGATTCTCACAGAGCATTTTGCAGGAAGGTTTCCTTTCTGGCTGGCACCGGTGCAGGTGAAGGTTCTCCCGGTCTCCAGAAAACACGGTGCGTATGCCGGAAATATTCTGGAGCAGCTTAAAAACCAGGGGATCCGGGCGGACATGGATATGAGAGATGAAAAAATAGGCTATAAGATCAGAGAGGCCCAGCTGGAAAAGATCCCGTATATGATAGTTGTGGGAGATCGGGAGGAAACAGACGGCACCATAGCACTGAGAAGCCGGGAGGAAGGAGACCTGGGAAGTATGAAGCTGGAGGAGTTCCTGGAACGCAGTCTTTAATCCGACAAGAAAATCCTTTTACTTCCCCCGGGTTTATATTATAATTAATCTGTATGTTAAAATAAATATAGGGAGAGGTTTTTCTATGGAACGAAAAGTAGGAACCATCTCAAGAGGAATCCGCTGCCCGATTATCCGGGAAGGGGATCCCCTTGGTGATATTGTAGTAAAGAGCGTACTGGACGCAGGAGAGAGTGAAGGATTTTCCCTGAGAGACAGGGATGTAATTGCCGTGACAGAATCAGTGGTTGCCCGTTCACAGGGAAATTATGCCTCAGTGGAGGCCATTGCAGAGGATGTTAGGAAGAAGCTGGGAGGAAAAACGATAGGAGTCATCTTCCCTATCTTATCCAGAAACCGTTTTGCAGTATGTCTGAAGGGAATCGCAAAAGGAGCGGAAAAGGTAGTCCTTATGCTGAGTTATCCCAGTGATGAGGTAGGGAATGAACTGGTATCTCTGGACAAGCTGGATGAGGCCGGCGTGAATCCCTACAGTGATGTGCTGACACTGGAACAGTACAGAAAGCTGTTTGGAGAAAACAAGCACCCTTTCACGGGCGTTGACTATGTGGCGTATTACAGTGAGATTATCCGTAAGACCGGGGCGCAGGTGGAGGTGATCTTTGCCAACAATCCAAAAGAGATTCTGTCTTATGCGGACTGTGTCCTGTGCTGCGACATCCACTCCCGGGAGCGTACCAAACGGATTCTCAGACAGGCTGGGGCTAAGGCTGTGTGCGGCCTTGATGACATTCTCACGGCGCCGGTGGAGGGCAGCGGCTGCAATGAGAGATACGGACTTTTGGGATCGAATAAATCAACAGAAGATACGGTAAAACTGTTCCCCAGAGACTGCAAGAACCTGGTAGAAGAGATACAGGACAAGGTTCTTAAAGCAACAGGCAAATGTGTGGAGGTTATGGTATATGGTGACGGAGCTTTTAAGGATCCCGTAGGAAAGATCTGGGAACTGGCGGACCCTTGTGTATCCGTAGCCCACACACCTGGTCTTGAGGGAACACCGAACGAAGTTAAACTAAAATATCTGGCAGACAATGATTTCAGGGAGCTGTCCGGGGAGGCGCTGAAGGAGGCCATATCCAAGAGGATCAAAGAAAAGGGCGAAAATCTTGTGGGAGATATGGCGTCTCAGGGAACCACGCCCAGACGTCTTACGGATCTCATCGGTTCTCTCTGTGATTTGACCAGCGGCTCCGGGGATAAGGGTACCCCGGTAATTCTGGTACAGGGTTACTTTGACAATTTTACGAATTAGGATAAGGAGATAGATTAGGGATGAAACAGGATATGATAGTAATCTTAGACTTGGGAAGCACAGAGAATACCACACTTGCGAGAGCTATCCGTGACCTGGGGGTGTACAGTGAGATTCACCCTCATGATATTACTGCCAGGGAGCTTAAAGAGCTGGAAAATGTAAAAGGCATTATTCTGAACGGCGGTGAAAACCGGGTGGTGGACGGCCAGTCCATTGACGTGTTGCCGGAGATTTACGGCTGCGGCTATCCGGTTGCTGCCATTGATCATCAGGCGGCACAGTGTGAGACAAAGCTGGAAACACTGCCGGATACAAACTGGCTGAAGGAATTTTTATTCACCGTCTGCAGAGCAGAGCCGAACTGGAATATGAAGAACTTTGTGGAAGACCAGGTGGAACTGGTGCGCCGCCAGGTAGGGGATAAAAAGGTATTGCTGGCACTCTCCGGCGGGGTGGATTCTTCTGTCGTGGCAGCTCTTCTTCTGAAAGCCATCGGACAGCAGCTTGTGTGTGTTCATGTAAACCACGGGCTTATGAGAAAAGGAGAGTCAGAAAGCGTTGTCTCCGTCTTCCGGGATCAGCTGAGCGCAAACCTTGTATACGTAGACGCCACTGAGAGATTCCTTGGAAAGCTGGCCGGTGTTGCAGATCCTGAGGAGAAAAGAAAAATTATCGGAAGTGAATTCATCCGTGTCTTCGAAGAAGAGGCCAGAAAGCAAGAGGGAATTGACTTCCTGGGGCAGGGGACTATTTATCCGGATATTATAGAAAGTGGTACGAAAACCGCAAAAATGGTGAAGTCACACCACAATGTGGGCGGTCTGCCGGAAGATATGAAATTTGAGCTGGTAGAACCCCTGAAACAGCTTTTTAAAGACGAGGTACGCGCCTGCGGTCTGGAACTGGGACTTCCTGACGCCATGGTTTTTCGCCAGCCATTCCCCGGACCGGGACTGGGAGTGCGGTGTCTGGGCGCCATCACCAGAGAGCGCCTGGAGGCTGTCCGGGAAGCGGATGCGATTCTCCGGGAGGAGTTTGAAATTGCAGGCCTGAATAAAAAAGTATGGCAGTATTTTACCATAGTTCCGGACTTCAAGTCTGTGGGGGTAAAAGACAATGCCAGATGCTTTGAATATCCTGTGATTATCCGTGCGGTGAATACTGTGGATGCCATGACAGCTACTATCGAACAGGTAGAGTGGCCCGTGCTTCTGAAGATTACAGACCGTATCCTGAAGGAAGTGGAGAATGTAAACAGAGTCTGCTATGATCTTTCCCCCAAGCCTACGGCTACTATAGAATGGGAATAAAGCCTGAAATGGCTGGTTGATATGAACTGTCGGGGCCGGCTGGAAAGTATTCCTGCCGGCCCTGTTCGATGCAGCAAATTCAGGAGGTGTTATGTATTCCAGTCTAAAAACGTATCTAATTTTGTTTGGCGGTGTTTTTGCACTGTCGACATCGGCCATTTTTGTTAAAATAGCGAATGCCCCTTCATCGGTCACTGCATTTTACCGCCTTTTCATCGCGGCAGTGGCGCTTACGCCTGCCCTTCTGTGCATCCCCGAAAGCCGGGGGGAAATCAAAAAACTCCAAACGAAGCAATGGGTACAGATTCTGTCCGCGGGTTTATTGCTGGCTCTGCACTACGTGCTTTGGTTTGAATCACTGAACTTCACGTCTGTTGCAAGCTCCACGGTTCTTGTGTGTCTGCAGCCCTTGTACTCTCTTGCACTGGAACGGTTTATAGGCAAAAAGAAAATAAAATCCGCTGCGCTGGCCGGCTGTGTAACTGCTTTATGCGGCTGTTTTATCATAGGATTCGGTGATTTCCGGCTCGATGGGAAAAGCCTTCTGGGGGATATATTGGCATTGGTTGCAGCCGGCGTGATATCACTGTACTTTTTTGTGGGAGAAAACATCAGAAAAGACATTTCTGCCGTGACCTACTCAACGTTAAGCTATTCTTTCAGTGCGGTCCTTCTGGCTGTGTATATTCTAATCCGGAAGGAATCCTTCTGGGGCTATACGGGACAAACATGGCTGGCGTTTCTCGGACTGGCCCTGATTTCGACCATTGGCGGACAATTTGTATTCAATCTTTTGCTAAAAAATGTACCGGCTTCTGCAGTAACAATGAGCATTCTGGGAGAACCTGTCGGCACCTGCATACTTGCTTATCTGATACTCCATGAAGTTATTATACTTCAGCAATTTATTGGGATACTAGTAATAATGCTTGGGATGATTGTGTTCTTTTTTTCCAAATCCCCAAAGAAACGTGAAACCCTTAAAAATGGGCTGACTAAAGGAAAAGAATAGTGGACACATTTTTAAAGAAATGATACTATCTTACCAGATAAATCAAGAAGAAAACATATGAAAAAGAGGGAACTATCATGGATATACAAAATCTATTAGAACAGGTAAAAGCAGGAGAAATGGAGATTTCCCAGGCGGAAGCTCTGCTCAAGAAGCTGCCCTACGAAGAGCTCGGGTTTGCCAAGCTGGATCACCACAGGAAAGCCAGATCAGGATTTGAGGAAGTGATTTTCTGTCAGGGAAAGCAGACACAGCACCTGGTGGAGATTTATAAGCATTTTTATGAACAAGACTCTAATGTGCTGGGGACAAGAGCTTCCAGGGAACAGTATGAGGCGGTGAAAGAGGTGCTGCCTATGGTGCAGTATGATGAAATGTCAAAGGTTCTTTCTATATACAGCAAAGAGCGGGAGTTGACGGGATGCGTGGCTGTCTGTACCGGAGGGACATCAGACATACCCGTGGCAGAGGAGGCGGCTCAGACTGCAGAGTTTTTTGGGGCAAAGGTAAAACGGATCTACGACGTGGGGGTTGCGGGGATACACCGTCTCCTGTCCAAAGTGGATGTGATAGAGGATGCCAACTGCATCGTAGCGGTTGCCGGTATGGAAGGGGCCCTCGCAGGGGTAGTGGCAGGCCTGGTGGACAAACCTGTGATTGCAGTCCCCACCTCAGTGGGATACGGAGCCAATTTCGGAGGACTCTCAGCCCTTTTAACCATGCTGAACAGCTGTGCTGAGGGGATAGCGGTGGTAAATATTGACAATGGGTTCGGAGCGGGATATATGGCAACACAGATAAACCGCCTGGCTGAGCGTTAACAGCAGGATATAAGGGTGAGGACGCACCGCTTCAGCGGAGAGCCATATTATAATAACTAAAAGAAAGTGTTGCCAAAAGGAGGATACTGTATTAAAATAGTGCAGTATCTAAAAGAATTAGAAAAAGGGGGAAATCTATGCGTAAATTGTGGAACAGCCTGCCCTTTCGCCTGCTGCTGGGCGTTGTGGTTGGTATAATCATTGGATTAATTGCCAATGAGAGTTTTATGAATGTCATTGTTACTGTAAAATATGTACTGGGGCAGGTGATTACCTTCTGTGTGCCTCTGATTATTATTGGCTTTATTGCACCGTCTATTACCAAACTGGGGAGCAATGCTTCCAGAATGCTGGGAATTGCCCTGGTAATCGCGTATGTGTCTTCCATAGGGGCCGCCCTGTTTGCGGCGGCGGCAGGCTACGGATTCATTCCGCATCTGTCAATTGTATCTACGGTAGATGGATTAAAAGAACTTCCGGAGGTGATTTTCCAGCTGGAGATTCCGCAGATTATGAGCGTTATGAGCGCACTTGTATTTTCTGTAATGATAGGTCTGGCGGCTGCCTGGACAAAAGCAAACTATATTACAGGGGTTTTGAATGAATTTCAGCAGATTGTGCTCCAGATTGTTACCAGAGTGATTATCCCTATCCTGCCGTTTTTTATTGCGTCTACATTCTGCGGGCTTGCCTATGAGGGAACCATTACCAGACAGCTGCCTGTGTTCATTAAAGTCATTTTAATCGTTATGCTGGGGCATTACCTCTGGCTGGCTCTGCTGTATCTCCTTGCGGGCCTGTATTCGGGGAAAAGTCCGTGGGAAGTGCTTAAATATTATGGACCGGCATACCTCACCGCTGTGGGTACTATGTCATCGGCAGCCACACTGGCAGTTGCATTAAACGGAGCCAGAAAGTCCAAGGTGCTGCGCAGGGATATGGTGGACTTTGGTATTCCCTTGTTTGCCAATATTCATCTTTGCGGGTCTGTGCTCACTGAAGTATTCTTTGTCATGACCGTATCCCAGATACTGTACGGCTCACTGCCCTCCCCTGGAACCATGGTATTGTTCTGCCTGCTCCTGGGGGTATTCGCCATCGGGGCCCCGGGGGTGCCGGGAGGCACTGTGATGGCTTCCCTGGGACTGATTACCGGCATCCTTCTCTTTGACGAGACAGGAACCGCCCTGATGCTCACGATATTTGCACTTCAGGACAGTTTTGGAACTGCCTGCAATGTAACAGGAGACGGTGCCCTGACTCTTATGCTGACAGGGTATGTAGAAAAGCATAAGGTGGAGGAGCAGAAACTGGAAGTTAAATTATAGAACCAGGGTAACAGAGTACCTGCCGAAACAAACAGCCGGCGGGTACTCTGTTTTTGCGTACTTACATAACAGAAGATAAAATTCCGGCAACTTAGGGTGGAAGCCAGATGGCTGGGGTGGTATAATTTTGATAGTAAATGCATGAAGGATAGGAGAAGCTATGGGAAAACAGAAGAAAAGGAAGAAAAAAGGTGCAGGGGATATTGTTCGCAGTGTGCTGCTGATTGTATGTATCGGTATATTTTTATTTTCTGCCTTCCAGTTATTTCGTATTTATATGGAGTATAAAAAGGGAGCCGATGAATATGACTCCATAAAGGATACTGCCGTCATTGAGCCGGCCAGGGAGGAGACTGGGGAGGAAACGGAGGAACCTCAGATTCAGGCCCCGCAGATTGATTTTGCGTCACTTCAGGCCACGAACCCCGATGTGGTGGGATGGCTGGAGCTTGAGGCTATAGATATCAGCTATCCCATTGTACAGGGAAAGGATAACGATAAGTATCTTCATTATACCTTTGAGGGAAAGAAGAATGCAGCGGGAGCCATTTTTATGGAATATACCAACAAATCAGATTTTTCGGACTGCAATACAATTATATATGGGCATAATATGAAAAATGGTTCTATGTTCGGGCAGCTGAAAAAATTTCAGCGGGAGGATGTGTACTCTGTAAGCCCCTATCTGTGGATCTGCACACCCGGCGGAAGCTACCGATATGAGATTTTCTCCTATCATACCACAAGTGCCACAGGGGATACATATACCCTTTTCAGTGCGCCGGGTCAGGAATTCCAGCAGTATCTGGAAAAAATGAAAAGTGCTTCAGAGATAGAAAATGATGTTCAGGTTTCACAGAACGATAAGATTGTTACATTATCTACCTGCACCGGAAATGATAAGACAAGATTTGTGGTTCAGGCCAAACGCCTGCCGGAGGTGTATAAGTGATGAAAGAAATTGAAAAACTGCAGCAAATCATTGACAAATATGATAATATTGTATTTTTCGGGGGTGCAGGAGTGTCTACTGAGAGCGGGATTCCGGATTTCAGAAGCGTGGACGGCCTGTATAACCAGCAGTATGACTACCCCCCTGAGACAATCCTGAGTCACACCTTTTTTATGAGAAACCCCCAGGAATTTTTCCGCTTTTACCAGGCCAAGATGCTCTGTGACACGGCGAAGCCCAACAAGGCCCATCTAAAACTGGCGGAGTTGGAACAGGCAGGGAAGCTTAAGGGGATAATTACTCAGAATATAGACAATCTTCACCAGATGGCGGGGAGCAAAAATGTTTGGGAGCTTCACGGATCTGTGTATCGGAACTACTGCGTTCGCTGCGGCAGAGCCTATGACTTTGCCTTCATGAAGAAAGCCAGCGGGATTCCCAAGTGTAAATGCGGCGGAATGGTTAAGCCGGATGTGGTCTTGTACGAGGAAAGCCTGGACAGCCATACCCTAGAGGGGGCGGTATCTGCCATCAGCAAAGCCCAGGTCCTGATCATCGGGGGCACTTCCCTGGCCGTCTATCCGGCAGCGTCGCTGATAGATTATTTCCGGGGGGAGGCCCTGGTTGTGATCAACAAGGCTCCCACACCCAGGGATAAGCAGGCGGATCTTCTGATACAGGCACCCATCGGGGAAGTGTTCGGACAGATAACCGTAAAATAACTTTCGGAGGTTTACGATATGGTATATGAAGTGGGAGACATTGTAAGGCTGAAAAAACAGCATCCCTGCGGCAGCAGTGAATGGGAAATCCTGAGGGTTGGGGCCGACTTCCGGCTCAAATGTACAGGGTGCGGCCATCAGATTATGGTGACCAGAAAGCTGGTAGAGAAGAATACCAGGGAATTGAAAAAAAGGGCAAAATAACTTGCATTCTCATACATTTTATGGTAGAATCAAAAATTGTGATATATTATAAGATATCCTTGTTCCCTGAAGAGATCAGGGGGCCAAAAGACCAAAAGGAGGTAAAACAGCATGAACAAGTATGAATTAGCATTAGTTGTGAATGCCAAAATTGAAGATGAAGCTCGTGCAGCTGTTGTAGAAAAAGCGAAAAAATACATCGAACGCTACAACGGAACTGTAACAGAAGTGGAAGAATGGGGTAAGAAGAGATTAGCTTACGAAATTCAGAAAATGAGAGAAGGCTTCTACTACTTTATTCAGTTTGAGGCAGATGCAGCTTGTCCGGCAGAAGTTGAAAGACACGTGCGTATTATGGACAATGTTTTGAGATATTTGGTTGTTAAAAAAGAAGCATAATTTTTTAACTGAAAAGCGCCATTTTGATTATAATGGTTCTGATAGCCGATGATTGATAATTTGTAAATAATACGAGGTAATAGATATGAACAAAGTAATTTTAATGGGGCGTTTAACAAGAGATCCTGAGGTAAGATATTCAGCAGGAGAGAATGCACTGGCAATTGCCAGATATACACTTGCCGTAGACAGAAGATTCCGGAGAGACGGAGAGGCAACAGCAGATTTTATCAGCTGTGTTGCATTTGGCAGACAGGCAGAGTTCGCGGAGAAGTACTTCCGCCAGGGAATCCGTATTACCATATGCGGAAGGATCCAGACAGGAAGCTATACGAACAGGGAAGGCCAGAAAGTGTATACTACAGAAGTCGTTGTAGAGGAGCAGGAATTCGCTGAGAGCAAGGCAGTCAGTGACAGCCATGTGGGACAGGCGTCACAGCAGGCCGCAGCTCCCACACCGAACAATGCAGCATCTATCGATGGCTTTATGAATATTCCTGACGGCATAGACGAAGAACTGCCGTTTAACTAAAATAAGGAGGTTAAAGCTCATGGCTTACAATAAAAGTGAAAGACCAGATTCTCCAATGAAGAGAAGAGGCGGTCGCAGAAGAAAAAAAGTTTGTGTATTCTGTGGTAAAGAGAACAATGAGATCAGCTACAAGGATGCTAACAAATTAAAGAGATATGTATCTGAAAGAGGGAAAATCCTTCCCAGAAGAATCACAGGTAACTGTGCAAAACATCAGAGAGCTCTTACAGTTGAAATTAAGAGAGCAAGACATATCGCTATTATGCCTTACGTAACCGACTAAAAATGAATCTGGATAAAACCGTTATTGCTTGTGCAGTAGCGGTTTTTTTAATGGGAATGACACATACTAGAAGGGAAGCAAATGTTAGAATTCTATCCAGGAAAGGCAAATATATGAAATTTGATGCAGTTTATTATGAGACAGAAAGTTTGTCCTACCCTCTGGGAAAGGCATTGAAGGAGAGGTTTGGCAATCTGCCCTGGATCCCTATAGAGAACCATAATTCCATCAGGGAGATGCAGGAAAAACCTAATGCGGAGTTCGGGCACATGAAACGCAACCTGATTATCGGCATTCGAAAAACCCATAAATATGTAGAAAATCATAAAGTGTCTGACTATCTTGTCCCCTACACGTCCTCAGGATGTACGGCCATGTGCCTGTACTGCTATCTTGTATGCAACTATAATAAATGTGCGTATTTGCGTCTCTTTGTCAATCGGGAACAGATGCTGGACAGACTGATACGCAAATCCGGCAAAAGTGACAGGCCTCTTACTTTTGAAATTGGCAGCAATAGTGATCTGGTGCTGGAAAATACTATAACAGACAATCTGACCTATACCATTTCCAGATTTGCAGAGGAGGGCACAGGCTCTCTTACCTTTCCCACCAAATTTGATATGGTGGATCCGCTGCTAAATCTGGACCACAGAGGAAAGGTTATTTTCCGGATGAGTGTCAATCCCCAGTCCGTGATCCGGAGGATAGAACTGGGGACTTCCGGGCTGAAGCAGCGGATCAGGGCCGTGAATAAAATGTGTGCGGCGGGATATCCCTGCGGGCTTTTAATCGCACCTGTCATATTGGCAGATGGATGGAAAGAGGCGTACACCGGTCTTTTCGAGGAATTGAGAGAAGGGCTGTCAGAACAGGTGAGAGAACAGATGTTTCTTGAGATTATACTGATGACCTACTCTTATATCCACCGGGCCATCAATGAGGAGGCTTTCCCCAATGCCCCTCAGCTGTATGACAAAGACCTGATGACAGGACGGGGCAGAGGCAGATATTGCTATCGTCCGGAGGCGAGAGCAGAGGCGGAAGCATTCCTGCGGGAGGAGATTAAAAGGATTCTTGGGGATGTACCGATTCTGTATATCAGTTAGAAGGACAGAGCCTCATAAATACACATCCCCCCGGGAAAGCTTTTTCTGGGGCTGGTTATTTGGGAAGTTCAATCATCTTATCCAGTTCCAGTCCATGGAATACCCCCTGAAACGTTAGATGTGTCAGAAGTTCCGCAAGATAAGCAGGGCTGTATTTCATGCCGTCCTCCAGCCATTTGCTTGTGATTCCTATATGGGCAGAGATAATATACTGAATCAGGTAGGCTTTAGGCAGAGACAGATCTTCATCGCTGAACTGGTTTAGAATTTCAGTATAAGTAATTCGGGCACTTTCTTCCATTTTCTGACGGAAGGATGGCAGACCGTTTCTTCCCAGCATCACCCGGAAAAATTCCGCATGCCCGGCTATGTATTGGAAATGCTTCACGTAGTATTTACAGCTGCTCTTAGAACTTAAGCCGGGTTCCTTAGCATAGGAATCCGGCTTTGTCTCTTTCCTGAGCTGAGCAAAGGTCTCATCTGTGATCGTATCTAAAAAATCCTGTTTATCTTCAAATTGAGAATAAAAGGTACTTCTTGCAACCTGGGCCTTTTCTACCAGATTCTGAACAGTGATTTCATCAATTGTTTTCTGATCCATAAGGTGAATCAGGGCGTCCACCAGATACTGACGGCTTCTTGTCTTTCTGAGATCTCCGTGTTCCTTCATCGATACACCTCCCCCGCAGATTGGATTTATAAGTATTATAAATCCCGCTGCGCCTTTTGTAAAGTAGGGGGATATCATGCGGCAGTTCCAAATTTACCCGCTGCAAATTTGGTCAGGAAGGGGGTAATTACAGTAGTTAGTATCATTACCAGTGCGATCTGTGCAGCAGCCGTCTGAAGATAGGGGGCATGTTCGGGAACTGCATGGGCGATCTGGGAAGGGGCTCCTATGGCCAGGCCGGCAACACAGCAAGTAGCTACAGAGGCGTATCCCGGACGTCCAAGAAGCCAGTGCTCGGTGCAGAAAGCAGGTATTATACTTAGAATATAAAATACTAGGGTGAGAAATATACCCTGCAGTCCGGAGCGGAAGGCGGTGATCAGATCTACGGATATTCCAAAGCAAAAGCCCAGAAAGGGAAGAATAATCATAGAACCGGGGGCCATAAGCTTTTGGATATCCCTGTCTATATTTCCCAGGAGAATCCCCAGCAAAAACGGCACAAGAAGTGCGATTAGAGCCATATAATCAAAGGCGGCACCGCTCGCCGCTCCCAGAATCAAGAGGGGAATCGTGGGCATGCAGGCCACATTCCAGAGCCCGAACGCGGCGTGATCAATATCATCTCCATAGGATTTCGTCAGAGCAAGAAACACTCCGGGATTATTGCTGGCAAGGACGGATACAAAGGCCATGGTGGAAATGCCAAAAATCCCTTTGGCTCCGAAGCTATGCATCAGAATAATTCCCGCAGCAAAGGCTATGATAAGCTTGACAGCAAGCAGGGGACCGTGCCGCTTCAGCACCGTTCCTATCTGGCGGACAGAAAGCTGACTGCCGATGATAAAAAGCAGCAGCCCTGCCAGACACATGGTGCCGGAGGAGGAAAAGAGTGCGGTGGTAGGGCCTCCGATTTCAACGAGACCGGGTGCCCAGGTGTGAATAACCGCTGTAATAAGCAAAGGTCCGACCATGAGTCCCCCAGGAAACTTTTGTACCGTTTTCAGTATTTTCAAAATATCCCTCCCGTCTTACTTTTTTATACGGATACCGGCCGCTGTTATACGGCCGGATCGTATGTCAAATATTTAATTTCAGCAGTTCAGCAGCGTTGGTGCGTCCGATGCGGATACGGTCCGCATAACTGAGAGGTACATTGTCAAACCAGGTAGCAGCCTCATCCAGACTCTCATATGGGGTATCCGAAGAGAACATGACATGTCTGTTATCGCACTCCATGAGGGTATCAATAAAGGCACGGGTATGGAAATGTCCGCTGGTGGTCATATATACGTTCTTTTCCATGTATTCTGTCAATGGTTTTTTGTGGGCGCCGCAGGGCTTCTGGTTATTCAGACGGTGCTGAAGACGGGGAAGTCCAAAGGGAAGCCCCTCTCCCAGATGGCCCAGTATCAGCTTTGCTGTTGGCAGTTCGTCAAAGATGCCGCTGCATAACAGACGAATGGCATGGATGGCGGTCTCAGCGCCAAAGCCCCAGGCAGAACCCAAAAGGCCCGAATAGCCCTCATAGGCTCTCTGCTGATTTGGAACCGGATCACGGGGATGCAGGTAAAGCGGCACATTCAGTTCAACCAGTTTCTTCCAGAAGATAAAATTTTGCTTTTCATCAAGATACTCTACGTTATTTTTATCATTTTTCATGGTATAGCCGTTTATCAGGGCGCCTACGAATCCCAGTTCCTTTACGCAGAATTCCAGTTCCTTACAGGCAGATTCAGGGTCCTGCATGGCGACAGCTGCAAAAGCGTTAAAACGTTTAGGATACTTCTGCACATAGTTTTCGTAAATCCAGAGATTCATTTCATGAGCTCTGGCTACTGCGTCTTTTGTATCCAGCACTTCCTGGATACCCGGCTGTGTCAGGGACATAATAAACATCTCCACCCCATTCCGGTCCATATCTGCGATACGGATATCGGCCGAATGCAGTCTGGCTTTTACTGCTTCAAAATAGTCTTCTTTATTTCTTGCAGTTTCATTCTTGGGATCCCCGGTGGCCTCCCACTGGGGAGATTCATAGTGTTCCTCCAGGGCGATCTTGCCGTGCATGATTTCCTGTCCGTAAGGGGCGACATAGTCTTTTACATATTCTTTTCTAAATTCAAAACCCATATAGATACCTCCTGAATTCATTATGGAAATCTCTGCGCGCTGGATTTCTTTGCTTGTATCTGCATTATAGCAAACGGAAATCGGGATTGCCATCATCAGAATCCTGGTTTTTGTACGAATTCCGCCATTCCCGGAGAGTCTGTCTGGGAAGTAGGGGAAAACAAACAAATATTTAGCTTTTGTCCTTCTTCAGCTCCTCTGCATACACAAACCCATTCCTTATGTGACTTTATTACAGAACATATTTGGATATTAAGATATACTAAACAAATAAATAATAAGTCTATGGAGGATGTGGAACTGTGGCAAAAAGAAATGCATCTGTAATAAAGGAGAACTGTGTGGCATGCGGTGCGTGTGAGAATGTATGTCCAAGGGAAGCTGTGACTGTCTGGAAGGGATGTTACACAAAGATTAATCTGGAAAAATGTATAGGCTGCGGCATCTGCGCCAATATCTGTCCTGCCAATGCTGTAATTATGCAGAAGAAGGAGGCAGCCTTATGAGAACGAAAAAATGGTATGATTATCTTTGGATCTGGTCAATTATTTATTTTGCAATGGGGTTCTTTAATATACTTTTTGCCTGGCTGGGAATGATAGATTTTTTGCTGCCCCTCCTAATTGCTGTATTTGGAAAAAGTAAATGGTTCTGCAATCATCTGTGCGGGAGAGGACAGCTCTTTGCTCTTCTTGGGGGAAAACTGAAGCTTTCCAGAAATAAACCCACCCCAAAGTGGATGGTTTCTAAGTGGTTCCGTTACAGTTTTCTGCTCTTTTTTATGACAATGTTCGGTAATATGGTATTCCAGACCTGGCTGGTGGCATCGGGGGCCGCCGGACTGCGGGAGGCTATCAAACTGCTGTGGACCATTCGGGTACCCTGGGGATGGACCTACACCGCAGGGGCTGTTTCCCCGTGGATTGCTCAGTTTAGCTTTGGGTTTTACGGACTTATGCTCACCTCTCTGATTATCGGCCTGGCTGTGATGCTGCTGTATAAGCCCAGGAGTTGGTGTACCTTCTGTCCCATGGGAACTATGACACAGGGAATCTGCAGATTAGAAAACCGCAAAGATAATATAGAAAGTCTGTGAAAATACTGCGGATGAGTGTTAACCCTCAGTCTTTGGTCCGGATGTTTTTAGAAAAATGGCTACTGTGATAACCAGGCGGAGATGCTCTGGTCTCCGGCAGTCTAAGAGCTTTTCTGAAATATTAGTAATATGGAATTAATTGTAGGATAAAATATGTTTGTTTATTCTATTTTCAAGACGTTAATTCCGGGTCAGCATTGACGTATCATGATTTTCATGTTACCATTATGTTATCACGATAACATAATGGCGCAGAGGAATCAGCATCTCCAACTGACATAGATAACTTATACGTCTATAGAAGATTCTGCCATACTCTGTGTAATTACCGAGCGTGGATTGAAACAACAGAATGGAGGGTTTTCATGAAGAAAAACAATGCGGAACAGAAATCTGACACTACAAAAGCTGCTAAAACGATAGATACTTCTATCGTATGTATCGCTGTGGCAGTAACGGTGATAATATCCATTGTGTGTATCGCCTTCTCAGACACCGTATCTGTATGGCTGTCGTCTATCTTTAACTATCTGACAAACAAATTAGGATTTACTTTTATCTGGTTTGCTGCTCTGGTTATTGCATTCTGCCTGTTTATTGCTTTCAGCAAATACGGGAAGATTCGCCTGGGGGCAGATACTGACCGGCCTGAGTATTCCAATATCAGCTGGTTTTCTATGATATTTGCGGCAGGTATGGGAATCGGGCTTGTATTCTGGAGCGTTGCCGAGCCGTTGAACCATTTTTTTGCTCCGCCGGTAGCAGATCCTGCATCACCGGAGGCGGTTGTGGAATCTCTCAAGTATACCTTCTTCCACTGGGGGATCCATCCCTGGGCGCTTTATCTGGCAGTAGCTGTACCAATGGGATATTTTCACTTCAGACAGAAAAAACCAATGCTGGTCAGTTCGGTTTTTACACCCTTTTTAGAGAACAAATCTTTTAAGAAGCCTCTTCTGAAGGGAATTGACGCTTTTACTATTATTCTGATTCTTATAGGAGTTGCAACCTCCTTTGGATTGGGCAGTCTTCAGATTGCCAGCGGTCTGGACTACGTTTTTGGCTTTTCAATGGGAGATTTTACTCCTATTTTAATCATTATTGTATTTGCGGTATTGTTTATCATATCTTCTTCTGCGGGTATCGAGAAGGGGATGAAGAAGCTGAGCAACAGCAATACGGTTATTGTGTTTCTGGTACTGTTTTTTATCCTGTTTACCGGCCCTACGATTAATCTGATCAAAAGTACTACGGAAGCCATAGGCGCTTATATCCATCAGCTGATTCCTATGAGTTTCTTCCAGGATGCAGACGGAGCGGTTGCTGCCCATACGGGAGAGAACTGGATTGGAAACTGGACCATATTCTACTGGGCCTGGTGGATTACCTGGACTCCATTTGTGGGAAGTTTTATAGCACAGATATCAAAGGGAAGAACCCTGCGTGAGTTTATACTGGCGGTTATGTCTATCCCAACGATTCTCAGCTGTATCTGGTTTGGCGTGCTTGGAGGCTCTGCTCTACATATTGAACTGGAGAACCCGGGAAGTATTGCTGTGAACGGTGTGGTAGATACCAATTCCTCTATTTTTGCCATGCTTTCCACACTGCCGCTGCCTCAGATTATATCTGTACTGGTTATCATATCCCTGTCCGTGTTCTTCCTGACCTCAGCGGATGCCGGTGTACAGGTAGTTGCCGTTATGAGTTCACGGGGTATGGAGAATAATGACAGAAAGATTAAGATTCTGTGGGGCGTGATTCTGGCAATGCTTTCTATTATGTTTGTTGTAACCGGAGGATTATCTGCAGTTCAGTCATTGTCATTTGTATTTAGTTTTCCGTTTATGATCCTTATCTGCTTTATGCTGGTATCTTTTTATAAGCAGCTGACCAAGAATGAGCTGAAATAATGCTGTGAACGCAGCGGGAATAAAACCGCGGCGTATCACGCAGAGACAGGAAAAGGCAGCAACAGACCTCAATGAATATCATTGAAGCTGTTGCTGCCTTTTGGCATATTTAGATTGTGGTTTTCCAGAAACCGTGAAGATTGCAGTATGCGTATGCAGCAACCGGACGGTCGCCGTCACAAAGGAAAAATTCTGCTACAGGTTCTCCGTCGGCCTTCAGATTAATTCTCTGGCAGCCTTTTTCTGTTTCCAGATAGACCCACTCAATGCTGTGTTCCTCTGACATAGGATGGAACACGCTGCCTACTTTCACAGTTACCTGACTGCCGCTGCATTCTACAACCGGCAGATGTTTTTCCTGCGCCCCGTCAGATGTGTTGGGGGTGAGCTTTTTCAGAGGAATACCGCAGCAGGAAAATTCTTCTTTCTCACCGCAGATCTCCTCGATCATGATGCCGCACTTATCACAGGCATAAAAGGCAGGTTCTTTTTTGGTCATAACATAGCCCTCCTTATTATAATGTGTCTTATTAAGATGACGCTTATAGTTTCCGCAGTTTTCTTGAAATCATTCTTTTTTCTGTATAAGAGGCTTAATCCCCCGGGGAGGCTTGCGGCCAAAAAGAGAGGATGTGTATAATCAGAGGTATGTAACAGAATTATGATAATTCAGGAGGTGCTGGGATGAAAGACAGAGAGACTTTGTGGAAGGAATGCGCAGCATTTCACGGACATGAGTGCGGAGGGCTGGCTATTGGATACCAGGCTGCTTTGTATGCGGCTGAGCTGCTGGAACTGGGATTTTCAGAGGATGAAGAGGTGGTATGTGTGACGGAAAATGATTCCTGCGGAGTAGATGCCATCCAGGTGATACTGGGATGCAGTGTGGGAAAAGGAAATCTTTTGTTCCGGCTGAGGGGAAAGCAGGCGTACTCCTTTTACAATCGCTCCGCAGGGACGGCAGTGCGGCTGGTACTGAAAACAAACCGCGGAAAACGGGGAGGAGACTGGGAGAAAACAGTAAAAAATGTATCCCCCAAAGAGCTTTTTGATGTGAAGGAGGTAAAAATGCAGCTACCGGAGCGGGCCATGATTTTTCAGTCATATGAATGCGAAGTATGCCATGAGAATACTGCAGAATCCATGCTCCGCATAGAAAAGGGCAGATATGTATGTCTGGACTGCTGGCATACATATGACAGATTTGGGCTTTAGGATATGCAGGAAAGAATGGGAGCCGCTATCCCCCCATGGGGCTTGTGGCTCCCTTTTTGATTTGTTAAAGTAATTCTATAAAATAAATTGGAGAAAAAGAGAATACTATGGCGGAATTATTGGAGAAAATTGCAGAATATTGGAGCACCCGTACCGAGGGGTACTCTGAAGTAAATCATAAAGAACTGGAGGGCATGCAGAAGGAAGCATGGCTTGGAACGCTTACCGGGCAGTTTCCGCAGATCCCCAAAGAGGAACTGAGAATTCTGGATATCGGAACAGGCCCCGGATTTTTCCCTGTGATACTGGCAGAAGCGGGGTATCATGTGACGGCTGTGGATTACACAGAGGATATGCTGCACAAGGCCGCGGAGAATGCCGGCTCTCTGGGAGAACGTATCTCCTTTTACCGGATGGATGCACAGAACCTGGAATTTGAGGACGAGAGCTTTGATGTGATTATTTCCAGAAACCTTACCTGGAATCTGGAGAAACCAGTACAGGCATATCAGGAGTGGTACCGGGTGCTGAGGCCGGGCGGGCGTCTGCTGAATTTTGACGCCAATTGGTATGGATATCTCTACGATGAAACCCAGCGGGAGGGATATGAGCGGGACAGAAAAAATGTAGAGGAATATCAGCTGGATGATCACTATCTCTGCACAGATATTGACGCAATGGAGGAAATTGCTTTAAAGGTTCCCCTGTCCCGGATGCAGAGGCCCGAGTGGGATCAGAGCGTGTTGGACAGGATTGGATTCTGTGAGATAAAGGCGGATGTGGATGTTTGGAGGCGTGTGTGGAGCAAAGAAGAAAAGCTCAATTATGGCTCTACGCCGATGTTTATGATTCAGGGATGTAAAGGACAGGTAGATATACATGCATAAAGAGACTGAAAATACGATCAGAAGATTTTGCCTGGAGGGGCTTTCCCTAAAGCCGGGGGAACGGATAAGCGGTGAGCTGGAGCTGGCCGGAGGGGAATTCTCACTGCCGGCTGCTGTCATCCGCGGAACAGAAGAGGGAAAAACCGTAGTCATTACAGCCGGCATCCATGGAGGGGAGTATGTAGGCATTCAGGCGGTTGTGGAGCTTTCGCAGAGCCTCAAGCCAGAGAAACTGCAGGGAACAGTGATCCTTGTAAAGGCAGTGAGCCGCAGGGCCTTTGAACACCGGGCAGGAAGTATGGGACCGGAGGACGGCAGGAATCTGAACCGGGAATTCCCGGGGGATCCCCAGGGAAGTGAGACACAGCAGCTGGCCTGGGCAATTTCAGAGGAACTCTTCCGGGCTGCGGATTATTATATCGATCTGCACAGCGGCGATGACTATGAACAGCTGGCACCTTATGTATATTATGCGGGGAAGGCCAGTCCCAAGGTAGTGGAGGCCTCAAGAAAAATGGCGGAGCAGGTGGATGTTCCCTATATGGTCCGCTCTACGGTGTCAACCGGAGGCGCCTATAATTATGCGGCATCCAGGGGGATCCCAGGGATCCTGATTGAACGGGGCGGCATGGGCGCCTGGACACCGGAGGAGGTGCAGTCAACCAAACGGGATGTGAGGAGCATTCTCTGCAGTCTGGGGATTTACCGGGGACAGAGGGGGTACAGAACCTATTATCCTCTGGACGTATCGGACATTGTGTATCAGGCCGCAGAACATACGGGGTTCTGGTATCCCAGAAAGATGCCCGGGGATCTGATCCGGGGCGGAGAGGAACTGGGGGCAGTGAAAGATTACGATGGGGAACTACTGGAGGTGTGCCGGGCGGAGTACGATGGGGTGATTCTTTATCAGACGGGAAGTCTGCAGGTTCTGGAAGACGGGCCTATGATAGCCTACGGCAGGATTGTGAGACGGCATGATGACAGAAAGGAACGAATTACAGAGTACTGGACAAAACGAAGTGACAGCTTTCTGGAACAGAGAAGGGCGGAGCTCGACAGTCCCTTGGCCAGGCGCTGGATAGAAAGGATAGAGGAGCAGATTGGGACTGGAAAGAAACTGAAGATATTGGATGTGGGCTGCGGGAGCGGATTTTTTTCCATTCTTCTGGCCAGGCGGGGCCATGAGGTGATCGGGACAGATCTGACGCCTGAGATGGTGGTAAATTCCAGAAAGCTGGCCGGGGAACAGCAGGCGGGCTGCAAATTTTTGGTGATGGATGCTGAGGCGCTGGATTTTGACGATGAAACCTTTGATGTTGTGATCTCCCGGAATCTCACCTGGACGCTTCCGGATGCGGAAAAAGCTTATACCCAGTGGTGCCGCGTGCTGAAGCCGGGAGGGATCCTTCTGAATTTTGACGCGAATTACGGGGCCTCAGACTTTTCTGACACTTCGGAACTGCCGGAAAACCATGCCCATTTTGAGGTGGGAGATGAGATGATGCGGGAGTGTGAGGAGATTAAGCGTCAGCTGCCTATCAGCACCTATATGCGTCCGGCCTGGGATCTGGAGATTTTGGGGCGGACAGGCCTGGAGAGGTTTGAAATTGACCTGGGTGTGAGTAAAAAGATATATCTGGAAAAAGATGCCTTCTATAATCCCACGCCTATGTTTATGATTTGCGGAAAAAAGGGAAATACTGTATGAAAAAATATATAGCAAAACGGCTCCTGCAGCTGATCCCCATACTGCTGGGAATTACGCTACTTTCGTTTGCGCTGATGCACAGCGCCTCCGGAGATGCGGTGGACATACTGGAGGCAAACAGGGGCGGGGTGCTGTCGGAGGAGGCAAAGGCAAAAGCCAGGGAGGAGCTTGGGCTGGACAAACCGTTTCTTGAACAGTATGCAGTCTGGATGAAACAGGTACTTACCGGTGATATGGGTAAATCTTATGTGTCGGGGAAACCTGTATTCTCTACTTTTGTGCATAAACTGCCGGCAACTATTGCCCTTACCATTGCCTCTGTGCTTGTGACTATTCTGCTGTCTGTTCCTTTGGGGGTTCTGGCTGCGGTGAAACAAAACCGGTTTTTAGACTACCTCATACGTTTCCTGAGTTTTATCGGAAACTCTCTGCCTAACTTTTTTGTTTCTCTGCTGTTGATTTATTTCTTTGCACTGAAGCTGGGGTGGTTTCCGGTTATGGGGAATGCACAGGGCTGGAAAAGTATTATTCTTCCCACTCTGACACTTGCCATTGCTATGGCATCCAAATATACCCGTCAGGTGAGAGCCTCTGTTCTTGAGGAGCTGAACAAAGAATATGTAACAGGGGCAAGAGCCAGAGGCGTAAGAGAGGGAAGGATCCTGTACTTTAGTGTCCTGAAATCGTCGATGCTTACCATTGTGACACTTCTGGCTCTGTCCATCGGATCTCTTCTGGGGGGAACCGCCATTGTGGAATCTATCTTTATGTGGGACGGGGTCGGGAAGATGGCGGTGGATGCTATTACCATGAGGGATTACCCTGTGATACAGGCTTACGTAATCTGGATGGCTGTAATCTATGTGGCAGTCAATCTTATCACAGATATTCTCTATCATTATCTGGATCCGAGAATACGTCTGGGACAGGAGGGAGCTGCATGAGGAGACAAAAAGTAAAGCTGTACGTTCTGCTCGCACTGGTTCTGATGCTCCTGGGAATTGCGGCTTTTGCACCTCATCTGGTTCCCTGTGATCCTTATGAACAGAATCTGTCCCAGGCCCTTCAGGCTCCCGGAAGAGGCCATCTGCTGGGGACAGACCGGTATGGAAGGGATATGCTGTCCAGGGTGATTATGGGTTCACAGACTACTATATTTTCAGCACTTTTGCTTGTTGCGGTGATAACTGTCACGGGAACGTCTGTGGGTCTGTTCTGCGGCTGGAGGGGAGGAAAGCTGGACTCCTTTATCATGAGAATATCGGATATCTTTTTGGCATTTCCCGGCATGGTATTTGCCATAGCGGTGGCGGGCGTGCTGGGAGGAGGGATTCTCAATGCTGTGATCGCACTGGCCTGCATCTCCTGGCCAAAGTTTGCCAGACTGGCGAGAAGCCAGGTGCTCATGATCAAAGATGCCCCGTTTGTGGCTGCAGCCAGGCTGTCCGGCTCAGGGGGAACAAAGATTGTATTCAGTCATATACTGCCCAACATACTGGGGCCTGTTCTGGTGACAGCAACACTGGATATCGGTACTATGATGATGGAAATTGCAGGCCTTTCTTTTTTGGGGCTAGGGGCCATGCCTCCCATCGCAGAGTGGGGGTCTATGATGAGCAGCGGGCGCAGTATGCTTCAGACTTCACCGTGGGTGATTCTGGCTCCCGGATGCGCTATATTTGTAACAGTAATGCTATTTAATCTGCTGGGAGACACTGTGAGAGATGTGATGGATCCCAGGCAGTCAGTACAACATGTGGATAGGAGATAAAGGATGAAGAGAAGATTGACAGCAGTATTGATCTGTACTGTTCTGGCAGCGGGAATTCTTGCCGGATGCGGGAATTCCGAAGATAAAAAGGGAGAGGATGAGAAACAGGGGACCACGGCGCAGGATGGGGAAAAGGTATTTAACTATGGAACCACTGCCTATGGAGTAGAGATGGGAAATACGGGGCTTAATCCTCATGACAATTACTCCGGATGGTCTGCGGTGCGTTATGGCGTGGGGGAGACTCTGTTTAAATTTACGGAACACATGGAATTAGAACCCTGGCTGGCAGAGAGCTATGAACAGGTGGATGAGTATACGGTTAAGATTACACTGAAGGATAATATTATGTTTACCAGCGGACGAAAGCTGGACGGCCAGGCAGTGAAGGAATGTCTGGAGGATCTTGTGGCAGTGCATGACAGGGCTCCCGGGGATCTTAAGATCAAGGAGATTACAGCAGACGGCCTGACAGTAACTATAACGTCAGAGGAAAAGGTTCCTGCACTACTGAATTATCTGAGCGATCCTTACGGTGCAATTATTGATATGGAATATGGAGTGACAGAGGATAAAAACGTGGCTGGAACCGGGCCGTTTATCGCGGAGCATGTTTCGGATACGGAGATAAGCCTCAGGAAGAATCCTGAGTATTGGGGCGGAGAGGTAAAGATGGACAGTGTAAATGTAAAAGAGATTATTGACGGTGATACTCTTACCATGGCACTTCAGTCCGGAGAAATAGATGCCGCTCAGGGGCTGCCTTATGCAAGTCTGCCTCTGTTCCAGGAGAATGAAAGTTATAAGGTGAGTTCTGTAAACACCTCACGGGTATTTTTTGCGCAGCTGAACTATGATACGCCGGCTCTCCAGGATGACAGGGTGCGAAAGGCAATTGCTATGGGGATTGACAAGGAGGGCTTTACCGCAGGGCTTCTCGGGGGGAATGGGACACCTGCTTCGGGGATATTCCCCTCTAATTTCTCTTTTGGAAATGAATCGGTGAAAGCTCCCGAATACAATCCTGAGGAAGGGAAGAAGCTTTTGGAGGAAGCCGGCTATACAGATACAGACGGCGACGGGTACGCAGATAAAGGGGGAGAACCTCTGGTTATCCGCTGGCTCACGTATCCGGGGCGTCAGGAACTGCCGCTTCTGGCTGAATCCGCACAGGCAACCTTAAAAGAAATGGGCATAAAAGTAGAGGTAAACAATACGGCAAACCAGCAGGATTTTCTGGATAAGGGCGAGTGGGATATCTATGCCAGTGCCTTTGTGACAGCGCCTACCGGAGATCCCGAATATTTCTTTACTACCCATTGTCTGAAGGACTCTGCCAAGAACAGAGGAAAGTATTACAATGAGGAATTGGAAGCGCTGGAAACACAGCTCCATGGAGAATTTGACCCGGCAAAAAGAGGAGAGCTGGCAGTGAAAATGCAGCAGATTCTCCTGGACGACGGAGGTTTTATCTTTGCATCTCATTTAAAAATGTCCTTTGCCATGAAGGCAAATGTGACAGGATTTGAAGCTCATCCGTCAGATTACTATGAAATCACAGCAAATCTTGATTATGAATAGAGGACATGCAGATATGAAACAGCCGCTGCTAAAACTGGAACAGGTAGAAATCTGCTACCGCAGAACTCCTGCGGTGCACGGATTAACCTTCGAAGTGATGCCAGGGGAGATTCTTGGAATCGTAGGAGAGTCCGGGAGCGGAAAAAGTACGGTCATCAAAGGAATTATAGGACTGCTGGGAAATGAAGGCGCTGTGACAGAGGGAAAGATCTATTACAAGGGGAAAGATCTTCTGCATAGAACCCAGGAGGAACTTAGGAAGATGCGCGGCCCTGAAATGGGGATGGTGTTCCAGAATGCGGGGGCATCTCTTTGTCCGATCCGAAAGATTGAAGACCAGCTCTACGAGGCAGTCATCCAGCACGAGCACGTCAGCCGTGGGGAAGTGCGCTGCAGAGCTATGGATCTTTTTGAGAAGATGAAGCTGTCTGACGGCAGCCGGATACTGGACAGTTATCCTTTTGAATTGTCAGGGGGCATGAACCAGCGGGTGGGGATTATGATGGCCATGATTCTTAAACCCGCTCTGCTCCTGGCAGATGAGCCTACCAGCGCCCTGGATGTTACCATACAGGCGCAGGTAGTGAGGGAAATGATCAATCTGCGGGATACTTTTGGGACCAGTATTATTATAGTTACCCACAATATTGGTGTTGTGGAACGCATGGCAGATAACATAGCGGTCATGTGCCAGGGACAACTGGCAGAGTACGGAACAAAGCATGAAGTAATCCATTCTCCCAGGGAACCATATACCAGAAAACTTCTGGGAGCTGTGCTGCGTCTGAATCGGGGGTGAGGATATGAGGGAAATTTTAGAGGTCCTTGATGTAAAAAAGACATATTATAAGGGGAAACAGCCCTTTATGGCAGTGAATGGACTAAGCTTCTCGGTGGGAGAAGGGGAATGCCTGGGGCTGGTGGGAGAGAGCGGGTGCGGGAAAAGCACTGCAGCGAGGATTATTACGGGCCTGGAGAAGCCGGACAGCGGAAGCATCCGGCTGGAGGGCAGAGAGATCCGGGAGGCGGGAAGAAAAGAATGGAAACGGATTTATTCCCGCGTGCAGATGGTGTTCCAGACACCTCAGGATTCTTTTGACCCAAGACAGAAGCTGGAGGACGGCATCCGGGAGGCGCTGTGCAACCAGGGAATGAAAAAGAGGGAAGCCCAGGTGCGTATCCGGGAACTCCTGGAGATGACAGAACTGGAGGCAGAATATGCAGGGCGTTATCCCCATCAGGTCAGCGGGGGCCAGTGCCAGCGTGCCGCCATTGCCAGAGCACTGGCGGTATCCCCGAAACTTCTCATCTGTGACGAGGCCACCAGTGCACTGGACGTGACTGTGCAGGCTCAGATTGTAGAACTGCTGAAAAAGCTTCAGAGGGATACACAGATGTCTTATCTGCTGATCAGCCATGATCTGGCACTGGTACAGGCAATGTGCGACAGAGTTTTGGTGATGTATCAGGGAAAGATTATAGAAGAGGGAACACCGGATGAGGTGATTCGCTCCCCCAGGGAGGAATATACCAGAATATTAGTGGATTCAGTGTTTTAAAAAGTATCCTTTTTCAGCAGTTGGAGGAGAAAGATAAAGGCGGTTCCCTCTCCTTCTCTGCTGTCTGCCCGGATTGTCCCTCCGTGAGCCTCCACGATCCACAGAACCATAGAAAGTCCCAGACCGGAATGGGTTTCCTGTGTTCCTTTTCTGACTTTATCTTCCCGATAAAAACGTTTCCATATGTCTTTCTGGTGCTCCGGTGCAATGCCTATGCCGTCATCTTGCACACAGCCCTCCACATAATTACCTTTTTTCTGGAGAGTTATCCACGTGGAGCCGCCGCATTTTCCATATTGAATGCTGTTATCTATTAGATTAACCATCAAGCGCATGAGCAGATTCTGATCTCCCCTCACAACCAGATTATCCTCTATGTCCAGTCTCAGACGAATATTGTTTCTGGTTGCAGACGCATCCAGCTCGCCGGCAACGATCTCTGTCAGCATACTTATGTTCACAGGTTCCAGCTCCAGCCTCTCTTTGGCTGCATCCTGCCGGGCAAGCATAAGAAGCTGAGAGATGAGGGCAGATATTTTTCTGCTCTGGCCCAGTATTACTTCTATACATTCGGTCATTTCCTCTCTGGTAGTGTCCGGGAGAAGGGCATACTCGCACTGGGACAGAATTACGGCAGTGGGTGTGCGCAGTTCGTGAGAGGCGTCGGCAGTGAAGCGCTTTTCATTTTCAAGGGCGGCCTCTACAGGTTTCAGTGCCTTTCCCGTAACAAAATATCCACTGATAATTGCCAGTACAGCCAGAAGGGGACATACGATAAATAGCAGATTAAGCAGAATGGAATTGATCTGCGAAAATGCACTGAGGGAGGCCACACCTCTTACCCAGCAGATGACCTGTGTCTCACGGGTCATGGCCATATCGTATGTCAGCCAGCGATGGCTTTCTCCCTCAATACTCTGTACTTTAAGATGTCATAGGCTGTCACCTCTGCGAAATCCAGCGCTTCCTTCCCGTCTGCACAGGCATCTACGCTGTAGTGCTCCCTCTGCAGCCTCTTTTTCCTTTTCCTATTAATGATTATTATATACCACAGCCTGTCTGATTTCCTAATTGTATTAGATAAAAATGAAATTCAGATTAAAATTGGTGTTTTAATAATGTTTTAATCTTTTCTCTGTATGATGAAAATATAAATACAAAATACTATCCATAAAAGGAGGCTGCTATTATGAAAGCAAAAAGAATTGGTACAATTGCCGCCGCTGCTCTTTTGGTATCTGTGACTTTTTTTGGCGGATGCGGGGATGACAGCCGTGAAAAAGAGCTGGAAAGCCAGGTGGAACAGCTGGAGCAAAAAGTCACGGACCTTGAGGAGCAGAATACGGAGACAGATAATACCGGCACAGAATCTGCAGATAAGCCGGGGGAGAGCGCATCCGAGACGCAATCCGGGACTGAACCCCAGGTATCCCCGGAACTTCCTCCCCTGGAAGAACTGGCACAGTCAGTTAGCGCTGCTGCAGAAAAAGTGAATACTGCAAAGCCGGCCGGAACCCAGGAGGAGCAGCTCGCCCAATACCGGGAGCTCAAAAAAGAAATTGACGCCATAGATCGCAATCTGGATGTCTGGGATGACTCAATTGAGACACAGTATGAACAGGGTGCCATTACACGTGAGGAATACCGGGCAAAAGACCGGGAGATAGATTCTCTTGAGGGTCAGCTGGACGAGAGTGAAGATCAGCTGGAATATCTCTTTGGAATTGATGACTAGGCGCTGATCACAAGATATTCAAATACAGGGATGAATTTATTTCTAAAATTTCAGTAAAGAATCCAACCTTTTTCCAATCGTAGTCCGAAGAAAATTAGAAAACGAACTGATAAAATATAAAATAGTACAAAATAGACTGCGATCTGTCTGCTGGCTGCTGCCAGTTTGCAGATAAAAAGCCTTTGCTGCAGATAGAAGAAAGCAGGGAGTATCTCGGCAAAGAGGAAAAAGGAGGAAAACATGAAGAAGGCAAAACGAGCGATCGCCTGGATGCTTTCGGTGATTATGACTGTGGGCTGCTGCATCCCCGCAGGAGCTGCACCGAATGAAACGGAAGGCGGTACAAATCCAGCACCGCTGGCCTGGTATCCCCTCACAGAGGATGTCAGTGATTACAGCGGAAATGATTTTAACGGTGAACTTGTCGGCGGAGCGGCTGTGGGGGCAGACGGCCTGTATCTCCCGGGGGGAGGCAAACAGCGCGACTATGTAAAACTGCCCGGAGAGATCTTCCAGGGAGAGGAAAATCTGACGATCTCTGTATGGCTGAAGAGTAATACAGCTAAGGGAAATTATGCAGCGTTATTTTTCGGGACACCGGCAAACGCCAGCCGCGTTCCCACGAATTATTGGCTGTTCAACCCAACAAACCCGAACAATCTCTTTAAATCTGTGTTTACGGATTCTGACAATGAGTCAAAACCATGGGAGACTGAAGCGGGGGTAGCTGCTCATGATACTTCAGTCTATCAGAATAAGTGGGTGCATTACACCACGGTACTGACGCCAGACTCAGTGGAAGGGTATGTGAACGGCAGACTGGTAGGAACCGCAGAGAAGACGAAAACAGTAGCTGAATTCGGGGATGTGCTGGAAGCCTACATCGGGCGATCCAACTATTTGGATGACCCGGATTATTCCGGAACCTTCCAGGATCTCCGCGTCTACGGGGAAGCCTTGGATGCCCAGGGCGTGGCGGATGTCTATGAAGACACGGAAACAGTTACAGAGCCCATTATTGACAGCCTGCTGGAGGATGCCAAGAGCCAGCTGGATCTGGGTGATCTCAGTGCAGTGACGGGGAATCTGAAACTGCCGACGGAGGGCGCCAATGGAACTGCAGTTACTTGGGAGACCTCTGACCCAACCGTGATCAGTACGGCCGGAGAAGTGTTTTTGGGAGATGAGGCAAAAGATGCTGTACTCACAGCAACCCTGTCAATCGGTGAGCAGTCAGTTCAAAGGGAGTTTGCAGTACACACTCTTCCCCAGAGTGAAGTTTCCGGGTATGTACTGGGCAAGCTGAATCTGCCCTATACTATTTCGGAACACACTGTTCTTCCGGAGTCCATTGAGGGAAGAGCCATTACCTGGTCCAGTGATAATCCGGCTATTCTTGGTGATGACGGAGTTCTTCACGGTCCGGAAGCCGGATTTGAAAAAGTAACACTCACTGCTCAGATCGACCTGGGAGCAGATGGCTTACAGTCCAAACAGTTCCAGGTACAGGTGGCAGAATCCGGAGCCTCTCTGGCGGCAGGCTACACAAGAAGCACGAGCAATAAAGAAATCGGAAAAAGCATGCATCTTGCTCTTAGTGCAGATGGGTCAGCCTACGAAGCGCTGCACAACAATATGGGGCTGCTTTTCGCCAAAACATACAATGTGGATGCGGAAGGGGATGAATCCAAGATTCTCTCAGAACCTTACATTTTCCGTATGCCGGACGGCACCTTCGGCATCGTGGCTGTGAGAGCACAGACTTCAGGTACAGATGCGGAGGATGCAGGAAAAGTGTTATTCTGCACATCCGAGGACTTAATTGACTACCAGGAAATCGGTATGATCGATCTGAAAACAGAAGGGATCATCAAAGCACCTGCCTGCGAATACGATGGTGCAAATGAACAATACCGTATTACCTGGAAGGGGGAAGATGGAAACACATATAGCAATACTATAGCGGATCTGAACAGCCTTTCCTGTGATGACACACCGAAAGAGGGAGTTGCCGCAGATAAGGCAAGTGCAGAACTTGGCATTCCTAATGCAGAATCCGGGAATGTGATTCCTGTCACAAAGGCAGAGGCAGAGCGCCTGCAGAACCGTCTTGGGGAAATCGTTAATACTGGTGTCTCCCTGAATCAGGAGCAGGTTACCACCAGTACGGGCGAAGCCGCTGATTTATCTGGTATAAAGGCCAGCCTTACTTACAGCGACGGACAGACTTTCCAGCGTTCTGTTGACTGGGATACGACAGATGTGAACTGGAAGCAGCCGGGTACTTATACGGTTAAGGGTACTATCCGCCAGTCCGATATGGATTTCCCGGTAATTCAGAATCGGGCAGATCCTAATATCTTATATTACAATGGTATGTACTACTTTATTGCCACAGACGAAAACGGACAGGGCAAGCTGTATATCCGCAGCGGAAAAACGGTCAGTGAACTGAAGAATGCCCAGGATCATTTAATTCTGAACAAAACTAGCAGCGGTGATATGTCCGGAAGCCTGTGGGCACCGGAACTGCATGTGGTAAATGGGGAACTGTATATATTCTTTGCGGCTTCTACCAATGGAGCCTGGAATGCGGTACAGTGCAGACTGATGAAGTTAAAAACACCGGATGCAGATCCCACCAACGCGGACAACTGGGAGGCGCCGGTACGGGTGGTCAGAAAAGATGGAAGTGCCCTGTACAGCGAGGGGATTACACTGGATATGACTTACATAGAGGAGAACGGTGTCTCCTATGTAGTGTGGGCAGAGCGCCGGATTAATCCTACATGGTCTTCGAATATTATGATTGCCACGATAGATCCGGAAAAACCTTATCAGCTCACCAGCGATCCTGTAAGGCTGTGTGCCCCGGATTATGGATGGGACAGAAATACCACACCGGTGGATGAAGGACCCTTCGTAATCCGCAATAAAGAAGGACAGCTTTTTATCACCTTCTCAGGAGCGGGAGTAAATCCTTCCTACTGTGTCGGCATGCTTACCTGTACCAATGCAGATGATATGCTGAATCCTGACAGCTGGCAGAAGAGCAATTATCCTATTCTCTTGTCGGAATCCGTGCCCGGAGAATATGGTCCCGGCCACAACTCCTATTACGTGAATGAGGACGGCAATTATGTAAACGTATACCACGCCCTTCCCCAGAACAGCGGGGGAAAACGTCATACAGGCATCCGTGAAGTTTACTGGTCTGTAGACGGAACTCCGATTCTGGATATGACAGCAGATGAGGCTGTGCTTCCGGAGAACAAAGAAGTTTCTGTAGAGGTGGTTGTGGAAGGCGATCCTATCGTTGACGAGAAGGAACTGATTCTGAACTATGATTTTTCAAGCGTGGAAGGCAATATTGTCAAAGATATGTCCGGAAAAGGAAATGACGGTGAGATCAAAGGAAAAGGCGCTTCTGTTCAAAATGGAACCCTGACGCTTCCGGGAGGAGCAGCAGGAAGCAGTGCCGGGTATGTACAGCTTCCTACCGGTATGTTCGACAACCAGGATACTCTGACAATTTCCGTATGGCTGAAAAACCAGACAGGAAAGGGAAATTATGCTGCTATGTTCTTCGGAACAACAGAAAGCCTTCCCCTTCAGTACTGGCTGCTGAACCCCTGCAATCCAGGCGGAAGAATGAAATCCGTGGTGACCAACAGTGTGAATGCCGGTCAGCCGTATATGACAGAGTATGGATTCTCTCCAACGGATGGTAAGAATGGTGTGGACGGTCCTGTGACGGATGATTCCTGGGGGCTCTATACAACCGTAATCCAGCCAGGATTTATTACCGCATATTTTAACGGTGAAAAAGTTGGATCTGTAAAAACAGCCAGAAATGTAAGTGATTTTGGGGAGGATCTGGCAGCTTATATCGGGCGTTCTTCCTATAATGACATGTTTTACAAAGGACAGGTGCGCAACGTAAAGGTTTCTGCAGATACCTGGACCCAGGATGATGTAAGCAAGGAATATGGAAAAGGCCTGGCGGAACTGGATGCACTGGCACTCCAGATGGACAAGACCACAGTTGTGGATGACATCACGCTTATAACAGAGGGGGCATACGGTTCTACGATTGCATGGGCCTCTTCGGATGAGAATGTGATCGCTCCGGACGGAACAGTAACCCGCCCTGCCAAAGGAAAAGGCGACGCCGAGATTACCCTGACAGCAACGGTTACTAACATGGAGCAGAGTGTAACAAAAGAATTTGTCATTACAGTATTAGAAAATGATCCCTCCAAGGATCTGATGCTGAAAGCACAGGAAATTGATCTGAATACGTACTTTGTAACCTCTAATCTGAAACTTCCCGCTGACATTGACGGCATCTCTATTACATGGAGTTCCAGCAGCGAGCTTATAAAGAAGGACGGGACGGTTACCAGACCAGAGGCAGGAAAGGGCAATCAGGAAGTTACTCTTACCGCAACTCTGACACAGAATCAGGCAAGTGCGAGCAGGGATTTCAAACTGGTTGTGGTAGAGAAGTACAGCTCCCTGCTCACTTATGTGACAACAGGGAATACTCAGCGTTCCGACGCATTGTTCCTGGCAGCTCTGAAGGACGGAACGTATGAGGCATTAAATAACGGGAAAGCCATTCTTTATGGAAACGGCGGCACCCAGATGGGTTCCCCAAGCCTGTTCAGAAAGGCAGACGGAACCTATGGATTGATTGCATCTGTCAATAACGACAGCAGTTCCGTACTGCTCTATGAATCCGAGGATCTGATAAGCTTTACCAATGAGAAGCAGGCAGAACTGGCGCCCGGCAAAAAGGTGAAGAATCCGGTGTGTATCTACGATGGATCTACAGAAACTTATAAGATCTACTGGGATGGAAATGACGGAAAATCCTATGTGACAGGTACCAAAGACTTTACTGTATTTGGTGAGACAAAAGAAGCGGCTAAGCCGGACAGCTTATTCGGAATCACGCAGACTCTGCCGGGGAATGCAGTAAAAGAGGAGTCTAATGCTTTCGAAGTAACAAAGGCAGAATACGATGCAGTGACAAACAAATACAGCAGAATTAAGAATACCGGAATCAGTTCTGTGGATGGGGTGACGGTAGAGAAAGGCGGAGAGATTGAACTGCCCTCTAAGGTAACTGCTTCTTACAGTGACGGATCCTCCAAGGATATGGCTGTTGAATGGGATACCGACGGTGTAAACCTGAATATACCCGGTACTTATGAGGTGACAGGAGAAGTAGCCCAGACAGAATACTTCAATCCTCTGATTGAGGAGCGCGCCGATCCTTGTGTTACTTACGATGAAGAAAATGACTGCTACTATTTCACAGCTTCTTATCCAACCCGAAAGGTGAACGATCCGGAAGGATATGACAGGATTGTGCTGAGAACAGCAAAGACCATCAATGGATTAAAGGATGCGGAAGAGATCGTCATCTGGGATGAAAAAGATCATCCTCAGGGAAGGTACATCTGGGCGCCGGAGATTCATAAGATTGGGGATACCTGGTGTGTGCTGTTTACCGCAAGCCTGGTAGAGAATAATGTGTGGAATTTGAAGCCGCATATTATAACCTGTGAAGGCACAGCGGAAGGCGGAGTGATGAACCCTGACAACTGGGGGGAAGCGCAGAGAGTGGATCTGGTAGAAGGAGATCTGGATTATCAGGGGTTGTCTATTGATATGACATACTTTGAGGCAAACGGACAGAGCTACTATGCATGGTCCGAGAAACCGGGTTCTGCCAATATTTATATTGCCACAGTAGATCCTTCCAATCCCAGCAAGCTAACCAGCAAAAAAGTTATGCTTTCCTCACCTGACTTCGCATGGGAATGGAACGCCGGACAGTATATTAATGAAGGACCGGCGGTTATACAAAATGACGGTAAGGTTTACCTCTGCTTCTCAGGCGCTACGGTGGATGATAAGTACTGCGTAGGTATGTTATCCGCTGATGCAGGGGCAGATCTTCTGGATCAGGAGAGCTGGACCAAGAATCCATATCCGATCTTTACAACAACAGACTGTGAAGTGTTTGGCAATGATGAACTGGGCAATACACAGGTAGGACCCGGCCACAATTCCTTTACCGTGGATCAGGCTGGAAATCCTGTCATCGTTTATCATGCCCGTACCAAAGGACAAAAATTAGGCCCTGGAGACGGCGGATTAGATGATCCGGGACGTCATGCAAGAGCAAAATCAGTTAACTTCGCGGCAGACGGGACACCGGTACTCTATATGACAGCAGAGGAAGAGCTTGCACCAGAAAACCGTACCATTACCACAACGGTAACGGTAAGCGGTGACGTGGAGGAACCGGTAGAAATCAAGATAACACCTGCAGAAGCAGTGATACCCGCAGAGAGCAGTCTGCCTCTGACCGCGGCAGGCAGCTATGAAGGGGAACTCACATGGAGATCCTCAAACACCAGAATTGCTGTAGTGGATCAGAACGGTGTGGTTACCGGTGTGAGAGTAGGAACTGCAACTGTCACAGCAGAGGACAGCAAGGGAAATCAGGGTACTGCAAAGATTACCGTGACGAAAAAGCTGCAGCCTCACTGGGTGGCAGAGAATGGCAAGTGGAAATACAGCAACGGTGACGGCACATATGCTGAGAACTGCTGGAGACAGATCCGTGGCCAGTGGTATCATTTTAATGAAGACGGATATATGCAGACCGGCTGGATTCTGGACGGAGGCCAGTGGTATTATCTTAACCGGGATGGTATCATGGAAACTGGCTGGATTCTGGACGGAGGCCAATGGTATTATCTGAGAGACAACGGTGTGATGGTAACAGGCTGGCTGTCAGAAGGAAAAACCTGGTACTATCTGAAGGCCAACGGAGCCATGGCGACAGGCTGGCTGCTGGATGGAAAGACCTGGTACTATCTGAAAGCCAGCGGAGCCATGGCGACGGGCTGGCTGTTAGATGGAAAAACCTGGTACTATCTGAAGAGCAGCGGAGCCATGGCGACAGGCTGGCTGCTGGACGGAAAAACCTGGTATTACCTGAAAGGTAATGGAGCCATGGCGACAGGCTGGCTGCTGGACGGAAAGACCTGGTACTATCTGAAGAGCAGCGGAGCTATGGCGACAGGCTGGATTCAGGTCAGCGGAAAGTGGTATTACTTAAAGGATAACGGAGCAATGGCTTCAAATACCTGGATTGGCAAGTATTATGTGAATGGTTCAGGCGTATGGACTAAGACAAGATAGTATAGCTGCATTATGCAGAAGAAATTCCCCCATAGGGCAGGCAGGCGCCTGCTGTATGGGGGAATTTGTATACTTTTTAACCCCCGGGGAGGCTTGAGAAACATCTTGCAGTGTAGTATTCTTAAACCAGCCAAGATAAAAGATAGAAAATAGAATTCACTGGCGGGGGGCCATGGGGCGATGGCACCCCGCTGCCTCCACCAAAAAGGATGAGTACACATGGAAGACAGAAAAGAGGATAAGATTACAGTATATGACAAAGCCATCGTTCATCGGTTATCCAAGGTCATCGGCCATATGAAGTCTATACGAACTATGGTTGAGACCCAGAGAGACTGCAGTGAGGTCCTGATCCAGCTTTCTGCAGTAAAGTCAGCAGTGAATAATACCGGCAAGGAAGTCTTAAAAACCTATATCACGCAGAGTGTGAGGGATGCTGTTGACGGAGAGGAACGGGAGTCCATCCATAAATTGAATAAATCAATAGATAGTTTTATGAAGTAGAAGGAAATGCATAACTATTATAAAAAGATGCTTTGGAGCAAGGATATACTTGTTCTATAGCATCCTTTTTTATGTGAGACGAAACTGTGTTTCATTCATTAGTGAAAAAAATATACAATCAAGATCAAGGCATATGTAATATGTTTTCAATGAATTCCAGTTAATACCAGTGATAATTGGAATATCCTTTGTAAAACTGCACAAAAAAATAATTTCAACTTGAAAACTATTTACAAAATAAAATAAAACTATTGAAAAATATTTTCATTTGTGATATAGTCTTTATAAATAAAAACGAAGTTAAAGTAAGGTAATAGTAAGGCTTAGAGATGTCACTGTTTGTACTTCTGAACAAAAGCAAAATTCCACGGGAGGGATAATAATGAGCGTAATAGAAACCGTGACCGGACAGTCAGATGTCAGAGATGCAGGGCACTGTCAGCCCCATGAGCATGTATACATCACGCAGACTCCGGCACTGCTTACGAATCCGGAACTGCGGCTCAACAATCTGGCCGCGTCCATAAAGGAGCTAAAGCTTTATAAGGAGGCGGGAGGGAGCACTTTAGTAGATGCAAACCCACTTGCCACGGGAAGGGATGCCCTTGCTCTGAAAACAGCCTCAGAGGTTTCCGGCGTACAGATTATTGCGTGTACGGGTTATCATATCCCTGTGTTTTATACAAAGGACCACTGGATATGGGACACGCCGGAAGAAAAGCTAGAGGAGATGTTCGTAAGGGAATTAACGGAGGGAATGTTTCTGGGCGGTTGCTATGGCTGGCCTTCTTATCAGACAGATATTAAAGCCGGCCTTGTAAAGGCAATGCTGACGCAGGAAGGGGTAAGCGGAAGAACCAGAGTCCTCCTGGGTGCTGCAGGGCGCGCAGCAGCAAGAACGGGAACTTCCCTTATGCTCCACACAGAGTATGGGAAAGGCGCCCTGGAAGCAGTACAGTATTTGACTGAGCTGGGACTTGCACCGGAACGGATTCTTATATGCCATGTGGACAGGCAGGTAAAGGATCTGGACATACATGAGAAGATAGCTTCAACAGGAGTATTTATGGAATATGATACCATAACTCTATTTGAATTTCATGATAACGAATCGGAAATCCGGATGCTTCAGCACATGGCCGGCAAAGGCTTTTTGGATCAGATATTAATTTCAACAGATCCAACTGCAGATCGGCTGAAATCATACGGCGGCAGATGCGGAATGGATTATATCCTAAAGACATTTATTCCCAGATTAAAAGAATGTGGCTTTACAGAGGGGGAAATATGCCGGATTACACGGGAAAATCCGGGAAGAGCCCTTGGAAAATAACGAGTTAACTTAGTATTAACTAATTAAAAAGTATATGGAGGAAAAGCTATGAAGAGAAAGGTTGCATGTTTGTTATGCGCAGTGCTGACAGTGTCAGCTGTTTTTGCCGGATGCGGAAATTCAAAAGGAGATTCAGAGGGAGACAGTAAGAGTGCATCAAAAGAATCTGATGGTACGAAATGGGCATCTACCGATGAGACATTTAATCCCCTCGAAGAGGAGGACGCCATTACTTTTGAAGAGCTAAGGGAAAAAGCAGGAGATATTGCGGCATCAGACAAAGAATTCAGTTTTGCGGGAAATGTAAAAGCGTTTGAAAATGTAGTGTGGCAGGAAATTGCAAACGGGTATGAAGGGTTTGCGAAGGACGCAGAAGCAGCAGGCAGGAAGCTCACAGTAGACACCACATCTCCTATGGGAGAGGATGATGAGGAAGGACAGCTCTCTATTCTGAAGGATCAGGTAAGACAGGGCGTGAATGCAGTGCTTTTATCACCTATTTCTGATGCGAACTGCCTTCCCGGGATCGAGGCGGCCCATGATGCGGATATCCCCGTGTTTGCAGTGAATAATGAATTTAATGGCGCAGACATGTTTGTGGGACCCAATTCACTGGAACAGGGACAGATCGCGGCAGAATGGGTAAATGAGAAGATAGGCGGAAAAGGCGAAGTTGCAATCGTCATGGGAATGGCGAAAACAGGTGTGACGAGAAACAGAACGGAAGGATTTGAAGGCTGGTTCAAAGAGAACAATAAGGACGTTGAGGTTGTCGCCAAGCAGAATGCTGACTGGGATCGATCCAAGGCAAAGGATGTAGCGGCTACCTTCCTAAAGACATATCCTGATCTGAAAGCGATTTTCTGTAACAATGATGTTATGGCCCTTGGAGTCGTTGAAGCGGTGAAAGAGGCAAATCTGGAGCTGAATAAAGACATCTATGTAGTTGGGTGCGACGGACAGTCAGAAGCATATGACTCCATCCGTGCAGGAGAGATGGCAGCGACAATTGATTCTTTCCCATATTATGAGGGATATATGGCAGCTGAGGTTTGCTACCGCTGGATGATCGGACAAGAAGTGCCGCGTGTTGTATTTACACCGAGTAAGATGCTGGATTCTGAGAATGTAGATAACACAGCAGAAGAAAATCTGGGATGGGAAAATCCGGCATTTGAATAAAAAGGCGGGCTGTCTGCCGGTGCTGTTATGCCCGGCAGGGCTGCCTTTGGGCTGCATCTTCCAGAGGCTGCCGAATCAGAAAGGAGCAGTGTTTTGTGAGTGATACGATGATTCGTTTTGATAATATACAGAAAAAGTTCCCCGGGGTTTATGCTTTAAAAGGAGTGTCATTCTCGGTAAAAAAGGGGGAGGTACATGCACTTCTCGGGGAAAACGGAGCAGGAAAATCGACACTGCTGAATATTCTCCACGGTGTCTTTACTGCTACAGACGGAGACGTTTATATAGGGGAAGAGAAAGTGAACTTTGAGACCCCTGTGGAAGCGCTGAAGTATGGAATTGCAAAGGTTCATCAGGAGATACATATGGTAGAATGCCTGTCCGTAGGGCAGAATATCGCACTAGGGTTTGAAATGCAGAAGCATGGGATGCTTGATTATCAGGATATTTACAGAAGAACAGATGAAATACTACAACAGCTGGGCTGCAGGTTTAAAAGCAAAGACAGCATCAGCGGGCTGAGTGTGGGCGAACTCCAGATGATAGCCATTGCCAAATCACTTTACCATAATGCAAAGATCATATCATTTGATGAGCCTACCGCATCTTTGTCTAATGCAGAGACAGAGAAATTATTTGCGATCATTGAGGATTTAAAGAAAAAAGGAATTACAATACTGTATATCAGCCATAAACTGGATGAGATCTTCCGCATTGCCGACCGGGCAACGATTCTGAGGGATGGAACTTATATCATGACCACAAAGGTTGCGGACATCACAAAGGAAGAATTGATCAAAAATATGGTTGGGCGTGATGTTTCCAGCTATGCCGTACGACTGAAGCCGTCCTGTGTGCAGGAGGAGGTTGTGCTGGATGTTCGGAAACTCTGCGGGAACGGTTTCAGAGATATCAGCTTCGTACTTCACAAAGGCGAAATCCTTGGAGTCTCAGGCCTGGTGGGTGCCAAACGAACGGAAGTTATGAGAGCTGTTTTTGGAATAGATAAAAAAATAAGCGGGGAGGTTTTCGTACATGGGAAACCAACGGATATAAAGTCTCCTCAGGATGCACTTAAATATGGAATTGGCCTGATATCGGAAAATAGAAAGAGTGAAGGTTTTGTCCCGGTTATGAGCAATGCCATGAATATGGGACTGGCGGCCCTTCCTTCTTTTTATAAGGGGATCGGTTTAGATAAACAACTCATATATAAAAACTTTGAAACCTATGGAAATAAGGTACAACTCAACATTATGGATCCGGAGCATCTGACACAGAATCTCTCCGGCGGTAATCAGCAGAAGGTGATACTGGCAAAATGGCTGGCAACAAGTGTAGATATCCTTATTTTCGATGAGCCGACCAAGGGAGTAGATGTGGGCGCAAAGGCTGAGATATATGCTTTGATGGAAGAATTTGTGGCGGAAGGAAAATCGATTATTATGATTTCTTCGGAGCTTCCTGAGGTCATTGGAATGAGTGACAGAATTATTGTATTAAAGGAAGGGCGCATGTCGGCTCAGGTAAACAGGGACGAGTTCAGTGAAACTGTATTACTGGGACATGCGATAGGTGAGTAGTGAGATGGAAAAGTTGAGAAAAGTCATGAAGTCATACACGCGGGAATTATCCACTTTGCTGGCACTTATGATTATTATTGTGATATTTTCAGCCATAGCTCCAAGATATCTTGAAATCAGCAACTTGATGGATATTGTAGAACAGGGGACTGTAAACGGATTTCTTGCAATCGGTGTTACCTGCGCTATTATTACAGGAGGCATTGACCTGTCGGTTGGGTCTGCTATGGCGGTCAGTATTGTGACATGCGGCAGACTTGCCGTGGCGGGAGTACCGCCCCTTGCTGTTGTAGTCATAGGCCTGGGGCTTGGGGCATTGATCGGAACAATCAACGGGCTGCTTGTCACAAAAATGAAGCTGCAGCCGTTTATCGCCACGATGGGAACAAACAGTGTTCTCAGAGGTATTGCCTACCTAATTACCGGGGGCTGGCCGGTGCTGAATATTCCCAAGGAATTCCGTCAGATATTCCAGTATTCAATAGTCCCGAATCTGAGAATGTCAATGATTGTACTTGTTCTGATGGCAGTGGTATATTCATTTGTTCTCAAGAAAAGAAAGACTGGTGTGTACATATATGCAATTGGGTCGAATGAAGAGGCAACCAAGCTTTCCGGAGTGAACACAGATAAATATAAGATTATGGCATACATGCTCTGCAGTATGGGCGCCGCAATGGCCGGTATGGTTACACTTGCCCGGTTGGGAACCGGGGAGCCTACAGGCGGCGAGGGATATGAACTGAATGCAATCGCAGCTGCGGCTATAGGAGGTACCAGTCTGGCAGGCGGAAAGGGAAGTATACTAGGGACTGTTCTGGGTGCTCTGATTCTGTCGGCACTGAAAATCGGACTGGTAGTGGTAGGTATGGATACCTTCTATCAGTATATTGCAACCGGATTGATTATTATCGTAGCTGTATATCTTGAAGTTGTACAGCAGAAAATTTCGGGAATGTTTTCAAAGAAAAAGAAAACTGCATAAAGGGCATAAAAAGAAAGGGGGCTGTGAAAAAAGTCCCGTAAAAAAAGAACGCTTTCAGGTATACAAACCTGGAGGCGTTCTTCTTTTTGTGGTAAAATTAATCTACTATGAACAATAATACCGAGAAATATTATACCGCAAAACAGGGAAGGCTGCCACTGTTTTTTTCGGATTGTCTGGATCTCTGTGATCCAGTATTAGCATTTGACAGAATCATGGAGGAGATTGGAATAGAAAGATATCTTAGGCCAGAGCCCTCACATAAACTGGGCCGGCCCGGATATAATCGGGTCAACATGCTAAAGACAGTCCTGTTCGGCTTTATGGACACTGGATACGCTTCCCTTCGGGAATTAGAAGACCGATGCAAAGTCAACATCCGTTACATGTACCTGATGGATCATGAAACTCCCAGTTACCGTGCCTTCAGTTATTTTATCAATGAAGAGATCAAGGAATCTGCCCAGGATATTTTTAAGGCAGTCATGTCCTATATCCAGACAGCGGAGGGAATCGATTTGCAGCATCTGTATATAGATGGCTCAAAATTCGAGGCAAATGCAAACAAGTATACCTGGGTATGGAAAAAAGCCACGGAAAAATCGAGATACCGTCTGTTCGGCAAGATTACCACACTGCTTACAGAAATGAACGAAACGCTGGCATACACAGGGCTGAAAATTGAAACCAATGTAGAATACACCCCGGACAGCCTGGAGGTCATTTTGTCCAGGTATGAATTCTTCTGCCATATCGACGAGGACACATTTGTATACGGCCGGGGACATCGGAAGAGCCAGGAGCAGCGTTACTACGAACGTTTAAAGGAATATATCGGAAAGCTTTCGGAATACGTGGAAAAGATCCGGATATGCGAGCCTGACCGGAACAGCTATGCGAAGACGGACCATGGCGCGACCTTCATGCGGATGAAAAAGGACTATATGGGAAATGACCAGCTCCTTCCTGCATACAACATACAGATCGGAGTGGCTGACGAGTACATTGCGGTGGTAGATGTCATGCAGTACCGGTCCGACATGGACTGCTTTGTGCCACTGATGGAAAAGTTCCATGAGTTATACGGTTTCTACCCGAAATATCCGGTAGCGGATGCAGGGTATGGATCCTTTAATAACTATCTGTTCTGCCAGGACCATAGGATGGAAAAGTTCATGAAATTCCCCATGTATAAGAAAGAGACAACAGACGAAAAGTACCATGAAGACCCGTTGCGTGCAGTGAATTTTAAGACAGACCCGGAAGGGAACCTAATCTGTCCAAACGGGAGGAAGTTCCACTTTGCATACCGAAAACCAGTGAAAGGGAACCAATACGGCAGGCAGGAAGAGTACTATACCTGCGAGGACTGCAGTGGCTGCCCCTATGCAGAAAAATGCAAGAGAACAGAAAAGAACAGGACAGTGCGGATTAATGCGGAATTAAGCGCCATGCATCAGGAGGTATTGGATAATCTTCAGAGTATCCATGGGGCGTTGCTCCGCATGAACCGCTCCATCCAGGCAGAAGGGACATTTGGAATCATCAAATACGACCGAAGGTATAAGCGAATTGTAAGAAGAGGACTGGATTCGGTAAGAGTAGAGATATTTCTTGTTTCTATCGGCCATAATCTCTATAAAATCTATAATAAGCAGATGAGACTCCGGGAAGTGGCTTAAAGAAGAAAGAGCGCACGTTTGTTGGGGTAAGGGGGATTATGCGCTTTTTACTGCTTTTTTCTTACGCTTTCCACAAAATAAAGAGGGGCTGAAAAAATGGAGTTAGAGCAACTCCATTTTTTCACAGCCCCCTTTCTTTTTATGCCTGGCGCCAAATTTTGTTTTGCGGCGCGCTGTATCGGAGATACGGACACCCCCGGATGGGGATACGGACAGAGAAAAAGGTCCCAAAAAGCCCTGGAAAAAGCGTCAGAAAAAAAGTGTATTTATCACCCATAGGGGGGCTTGCGAAGAAAAATACCAGCATTTATGCTGTGCATAGGCCAATTGTGGGAGCGACGGCACAGGGCTGACAATACGTAAGGAGGAGACTATGGGACTGGATCACGTAATAAAGGTAATTGGCGATTATTGGGATGAGCGTTCATCTGAATTCGATAAGGAGCATGACACGGAAGACGGCAAGGCGTGGGAAGCTGCTTTATCAGAGCTTTTAGGGAAAGATACTAATAAAAGTATCGTGGATTTGGGAACCGGAACAGGATTTCTGGCAAATATGACTGCCCGGCTGGGGTATCCCACTGTGGGCATTGACCTGTCCAGAGAGATGATGAAATATGCTGTCCGCCATGGAAAGAAATGCGGTTCCCCAGCTATGTATATGGAGGGAAGTGCACTGGAACTGCCGTTTATGGAGGATTCTGTGGATTACATAATAAACGCGCGTTTGATTTGGACTCTGGTAGAGCCAAAAAAGGCCCTGAAGGAGTGGTACCGGGTAATCCGTCCGGGAGGAAAGGTAATGTGCTTCAACCGGATGCAGGAGGAGGTTGGACTCACTGTCTGGAAGGATAATATTTATCAGGACCGGGAAACCGACTCCAGTCTGGAAATAATGAGCGCCGGGATGGAAGAGCTGCGGGAACTGCTTGTGAACAGCGGCTTTACAGAAGTGGAAATCAGAAAGCTTCCGGGGCTTACAAGACCTGGATACGACTATGAGCCGTGGTTTGTGCTTATGGGTACGAAACCTGTCACAAAACGCCAGACAGAGGAGGAAGGAATGGCAGACTTTTGGGACAAAAGTGCTGCAGATTACGAAGCTGGCCATGCATTGGCAGACAAAGATACCTGGAAAAAGCGTTTGGGGGAATTCGTGGGAGAGAAGCGGAAAATTCATATCCTGGATGTTGCCACAGGAACAGGGATGATTGCCAATATGCTGGGAGATATGGGGTATGAAAGGGTTCTGGGAGTGGATGTATCGGAACAGATGATGTATATTGCCCTTGAACACGCAAAGGAACAGAAGCTGGAGAATGTAGCCTATAAATATGCCAATGCACTGGAGCTTCCCTTTGAAGATGGAACCTTTGATGTGGTGCTCAGTTCCCGCCTGCTGTGGACTTTGACAGAACCCCAGGCTGCGGTAAGGGAGTGGAAGCGTGTTCTGAAAAAAGGAGGCAGATTAATAGCCATTAATGAACTGGAGCCGGGGGATGGAATCCGGTGCGGGGAGATAGAAAAATACCAGAAGGATATTAAGGCAGAGGAACTGCCCTTTGGAAATGTCAAGCAGGACAATATTGTAGAGCTATTGAAAGAGACAGGCTTTGCAGATGTGAGAATAGAATCCATGCCGGGCTGCCATCTTTTAAACAGTGACAGAGAAAACTGGTATGCATTTATTGGAGACTTGAAAGAATAATCTAAGAATTCAGGAGGAGTTTATGAATTACAAAGGAATAACAAAGGTGTTGGCAGCAGGACTGTGCATAGCTATGCTGGCAGGATGCGGTGACAACAAAACAACAGAACCGAAAACGGACACAGATGTTTCCCGGGAGACAGGTAAGGAGAAGGTCAAAGACAGTGCCTCGAATGAGAAGGTGCTTCGCCTGGCATTTCCTTCCACCATTACGTCTCTCGACGTAATGGATGGAGACGGCGCTACTATGCTGAAGGAAGTAGCTGGTGTCATTGAGACTTTAGTCAACGTGGATTCTAATTTTGAGCTTCAGCCCTCTCTTGCCACAGAGTGGGAGCGCACAGGAGATAAGACATGGGTATTCAAATTGAGGGATGATGTCACATTCCACGACGGAACCCCATTTAATGCGGAAGCAGTTAAGTGGTGCCTGGACAGAAGTCTGAAGGATAATGAGTCTCTCAGACAAACAACAGGGATTGACACCGTGGAGGTCATAGACGACCATACGGTGCAGTTTGTTATGACTGAGGCTACCGGTGAACTTCCGGAGGCATTTACGAATGTGGGTACGGCTATTGTAGCCAAATCATCTGTAAACGATGCAGGAGAATTCGTGACAGCCGTAGGAACCGGGTATTTTAAACAGGAGAGCTTTGATGTAGGATCTGGTACATTTACCTGTGTTCCCTATGACGGATATTATAAAGATGTCAAAACCAACGTAACTGAACGGAAGATAGTGAGCATTGCCGATGCCAGCACCCGTTCTCTCTCTGCCCAGAATCATGAGATAGATGTTGCTACAGATGTTCCTTTCAGCGATTTGGAGACTCTGAAGGATGCGGATGGGATACAGGTGCAGCAGTTTAACACCGCCAGGACCTATTTCTATTCCTACAATGTGAATAAAGAGTACCTGAAGGATGCAAATGTAAGGAAAGCTCTGATCTATGCAATCAACAGGGACGAGCTGGTGAAGGACGTATTGCTGGGAGTGGGCGCAGTACCGGAGGGTATATTTATTAAAGATATGCCTTGGGCGAACACAGAGGTAGATAATTATGATTACGATGCTGAGAAAGCAAAAGCTATGCTGGAGGCGGCGGGATATAAGGATAGTGACGGAGACGGAATTCTGGATAAAGATGGGGAAAAGCTGTCGCTGAATATAGTAACTGGTTCCCGCCGTCCGGGAAATGCACTGATTGCCCAGGCAACTCAGGGATATTTTGAGAGCATCGGGGTTGAGGCTGCCGTGGAGGTGCTGGACGGAAATGCATACAATGAAGTGATTGAAAATGGCAGCTTTGATCTCTGCCTGAATTCGGCGGCCACTGGCTATGTGCCATCCGCTTCCTACTACCTGGAAACCTATTATCATTCCAAAAGCAGCAATGGGAAGAACATCGGATATTCTAATCCGGAACTTGACAGTCTGATAGAACAGTGCAAGGCTGCCGACAGAGGAGAGGAAAAAAATGAGCTGAGCAGGAAAGCCCAGGCAATCGCTCAGGAAGACGCAGTTGTCTACACAGTAGCAGACTATGGTGCAGTTTTTGTACTTTCGGATGCAGTTGAAAACTTTTCTTACAGCGCTGCGGTGCATGACTTTATCGTTCCGAATGAAGTTAGTTTAAAATAGATAGTAAAAGGGGGCTGATAAAAGCCCCCCTTCTTTATTATAAAGAACAGGAGGAACATAATGGCAAAATACATAGTAAAAAGATTGGGCGTTGTATTAATCGTGCTGTGGCTGGTATCTACATTGACTTATTTTATGGTGCACGTCACCCCGGGAGACACAGCAAAAGCAATTATTGTCTCAGTATACGGGGAAGACGCAGTGTCAGAAGAGACCCTTGAACGGGTAAGAGATAAATTTGATTTGAAAAAGCCTGTATATATGCAGTATCTGGAGTGGCTGAAGGATGTGGCGACAGGACATCTGGGAACTTCCTATAAATATGATAAACCAGTGCTTGAGATGCTGGCCATCCGGGTTCCGAATACCATTATGCTGGGGGGAGCGGCATTCCTTCTCTCTGTGATCATTGCGCTGCCCATAGGAATACTCAGCGCCCTTCGCCATAATGGCATTCTGGATCATGGAGTCAGGGGATTTGTACTTTTGACTTCCTCCTTCCCATCCTTTTGGATCGCACTGATTTTAATTATAATATTCTCTATACGGCTGAAACTGCTGCCTGTGAGCGGAATGACAGGGGCAGCCAGCATCGTTTTGCCTGCTGTGACATTATCTGTTGGTATGATTGCAACCACAACCAGAATGATGCGGTCCAGTATGCTGGATGTGCTTGGACAGGATTATATGACGGTGGCAAAACTTAAGGGCTTAAAACCAGGGAAAATAATATGGGGACATGCCATCCGCAATGCCATTCCCCCTATTGTAACTGTGTTGGGTCTTCAGATTGGCCATATTCTCGGTGGCGCTGTAATTGTAGAAAATATTTTTTCCTGGCCGGGGATCGGCGCCTTGTTTATAGATGCCGTAAACGCTAAGGACCTGCCTATGATAGAAGGGTGTGTCCTTTTGATTACATTTGGATATGCCATAGTAAATGTAATTGTAGATATCATATATGCCTGTATCGATCCCAGGGTAAGATATACGGGAGGAGAGAGAGCATGAGACAAATTCGGAATTTTTTTAATATGCTGAACCGTAAAAATGTAATTTTGATTCTAGGTATTCTTATAACCGGCTGTATGCTTTTAATCGTAATCTTCGCACCCCATCTGGAGATGTATGATCCTACAAAGATGTCACTTGAAGATAAATTTATTCCTCCCTGCAGAGAACACTGGTTTGGTACCGACCATATGGGGAGAGATATTCTTAGCAGAGTCATTGAAGGATCCCGGGTATCTCTGACAACAGCTGTGGCAGTGGTATTAGTAAGCGCAGCGCTGGGGACGGGAATCGGATTGGTATCAGGATTTTTCGGCGGTTTTATGGATATGATACTGATGAGGCTGGTAGATGTTCTGCTTGCGTTTCCCACCATTGTATTTGCACTGGCGATTTCAACGCTGCTGGGTACGGGCCAGGGCAATCTGATTATAGCAATCTGCTGTGTTCAGTGGGTAAGGTATGCAAGAATCGCCAGAGGAGAGGCGATTCTATTAAAGAATGCGGAATATATTGAGGCTGCAAAAGCCATAGGATGCAGTAATCTGCAGCTGCTGGCAAAATACTTTTTCCCCAATGTTATTTCTAAAATTTTAATTATGGTTTCTCTGGATATTGGCAGTATTATCTTATACTGTGCGTCATTAAGCTTTTTGGGACTGGGGGCCCAGCCTCCTTCACCGGACTGGGGGGTCATGATCAGCGACGGAAAGAATTATATGCAGTATGCTCCCTGGATGACACTGTTTCCGGGCCTTGCTATTGCAGTTTCGGCCCTAGGCTTTAATATGATGGGGGACGGTATCAGGGATCTGCTGGATCCCAGAATGAGAGAGGCAGTGCAGTCGGAGTGAGGAGGATGAAATGAAGGATTTATTACAGGTTAAGGATCTGAACGTAGGATTTCTGGTAGGGAAGAGGGAGGTTCAGGTACTGAGAAATGTTTCCTTCTCCATTGGAGAGGGAGAGATTCTGGGTGTAATTGGAGAGACTGGGTGCGGGAAGTCTGTGACGGGAAGCGCGGTTCTTCGTCTGCTCCCTGAAAATGCTCTGGTAAAGGGTGAGATATTGTATAAGGGAAAAGAAATTTTATACATGGAAGAGGAAAACTACCGTGAACTCAGGGGAAAAGAGATTTCTGCAATTCCTCAAAGTCCCGGTACCTCTCTGAATCCTATGATGAAGGTAGGGAACCAGGTGGCTGAATGTATCACAGGAAAAGAAATAAGAAAAAGAGAAAGCGTCCGCACTGCCGTAAATGATATTTTCAGACGTCTGCAGCTTCCCGGAAAGGACAGATGCTATGGAAATTACCCGTGGGAACTGAGCGGAGGCATGTGCCAGCGGGTGCTGATTGGCATGGGAATGATAACACATGCCCGTCTGCTGATTGTTGACGAGCCCACGAAGGCTATAGACTGGGCACTCCGGAAAGAGGTTGCGGATATCCTTCTGAGGTTAAAACAGGAAATGGGGTGTGCTATGATGATGATTACCCATGATATTGGGGTGGCAAGCTATGTGGCGGACCGTGTGGCGGTTATGTACTGCGGTGAGATCGTGGAAGTGGGCAAAACGGAGGACATTCTGCATCATCCGATCCACCCATATACCCGGGGTCTTATCCGGGCTATGCCTGCCAATGGATTTGAGGTAATGGAAGGATTTATGCCTTCTTTTTCAGACTTGCCCGAGGGATGTAACTTCTGTACAAGGTGCCGGTACAGGGACACTGTGTGCAGCCGCCCTCAAGAGATGGAGGAGGCGGATGCCGGACATTGGGTAAGATGCCGCCGCTGGGGAGAGATCATAAAAAGCAGGGAGGAACAGCTATGCTCTTAGAGGTAAATCACGTAAGCAAAGAGTACCGGTCAGGTGTCATCCGCACCCGGACTGTCCATGCGGTGCAGGATGTGTGCTTTAAAATGAACGAGGGTGAGATTTTCGGGCTGATTGGCGGAAGCGGCTGCGGCAAGACCACCATTACTAAAATGATTCTGGGATTATTAAAGCCCTCAGAGGGAAGTATTCTGTTTGAGGGCAGAGATCTTACAAAACTGAGGAAAAAGGAGTGGAAAGAAGTGCGCAGAGACATCCAGGTTGTATTCCAGCACCCCCAGATGACATTTAATCCAAGAGGGACCATCCGATTCGCCTGTACCGAACCGGCGTCCAATTACGGTCTGGTAAAAACCAGGGAGGAGAGGAACCGCCTGGCGGAGGAATTAATGGAGCAGGTTGGACTTACCGGAGACCAGCTTAAGAAATATCCCCATGAGATCAGCGGAGGACAGGCCCAGAGGCTCTCTATTATCAGGGCACTGTCACTTAATCCGAAATTATTGATCTGCGATGAACCTACATCCATGCTGGATGTGTCTGTACAGGCGCAGATTCTCAGTTTGCTGAAAAGCAAACACCGGGAACAGGGGCTTGCTATGCTGTTTATCTCCCATGATCTGGAGGTGGTGCAGTCTTTTTGCAGCAGGGTGGCTGTGATGAATGAAGGAAGGATCGTTGAATCCGGGACTGTGAAGGATGTATTTTCTAATCCTCAGCATGCATATACAAAAAAACTGCTGCGCTCTTATATGCACTATTAACTATGCCGTATGAGTGGCGGATTAGTAAAATAGATTTTCCCTTGTGTATTCTGCCGGATCCCATTATAATGAAAAATAGTACGATTAATTGAAAGAAGGTGAAGCTGTGGTTGAATTAGATCAATTCAAATATACATTGAATACGTACGCAGAACCATTAGTGGAAGTGGGGGATTCACTTTGACTTGGCTAACAAGGAAAAGCGGATTCAGGAATTAGAGAGAGAAATGGAAGCTCCCGGCTTCTGGGATGACACAGAGCGTTCCCAGAAGATGATGAAAGAATTAAAAGGAATGAAAGACGATATGGATACGTACCATCGTCTGAAGACCCAGATGGAAGACATGGAGCTGATGATCGAGATGGGATATGAGGAAAATGATCCTGCAGTTATTCCGGAGATTCAGGAAATGCTGGAAGAATTCACAAAGGATTTTGAAGACATTAGGATTAAGATTCTTCTGTCAGGGGAGTATGATAAGAATGATGCCATTGTAACGCTCCATGCAGGGGCAGGGGGAACTGAGTCCTGTGACTGGGCCGGCATGCTGTACCGGATGTATGGGAAATGGGCGGATAAGCATGGATTTACTACAGAGGTCATTGACTATCTAGACGGCGATGAGGCCGGGATAAAGTCTGTTACCTTTGAGGTAAGGGGAATCAATGCTTATGGATATCTGAAATCAGAAAAAGGGGTCCACCGACTGGTGCGGATCTCTCCTTTTAATGCAGCGGGAAAACGCCAGACATCCTTTGTGTCCTGCGATGTGATGCCGGACATTGACGAAGATATTGACATTGAGATTCGTGACGAGGATCTGAGAATCGATACCTATCGATCCAGCGGTGCCGGAGGGCAGCATATTAATAAGACATCTTCAGCCATCCGGATCACCCATCTGCCTACCAATATTGTAGTGCAGTGTCAGAATGAGCGCTCCCAGCATATGAACAAAGATAAGGCAATGCAGATGCTGAAAGCAAAGCTCTATCTTTTAAAGCAGCAGGAAAACGAGGCGAAGCTTTCAGGCATCAGAGGAGAGGTGTCAGAGATTGGCTGGGGAAATCAGATTCGTTCCTATGTGATGCAGCCGTATACTATGGTAAAGGATCACAGGACCAGCGCGGAAACAGGCAATGTGGATGCTGTTATGGACGGGGATTTGGATTTATTCATCAATGCATATCTCAAATGGATAACCCTTTCCAAAAAAGACTTGCAGAACTAAGCAGTTTATGCTAATATCTTTTGTGGAAAAACAAATGTATTTCGTGAACGAACAAGGTGATAGACATGTCTGAAAAAAGTAAGTACTTTGTAATAAAAGAGAAGGCTGTGCCGGAGGTACTGGCAAAGGTGGTAGAGGCTAAGCGGCTGCTGGATTCCAAAAAGGGGATGACTGTGCAGGAAGCAACAGAGCAGGTTGGAATCAGCAGAAGCTCTTTTTATAAATACAAGGATGATATTTTCCCCTTTCATGAGAATGCCAGAGGTAAGACCATTACCTTCATTATTCAGATGGATGATGAACCCGGTCTGCTCTCTGAAGTGCTGCAGGCCATTGCCGAGAATCACGGAAATATTCTGACGATACATCAGAGTATCCCCATCAATGGAATCGCCAGTCTTACGTTAAGTGTGGACATTCTTCCCAACCGGGGAGACGCGGAAGCTATGGTGGATGATATCGAAGCATGTCAGGGTGTACATTATTTAAAAATACTAGGCAGGGAGTGAAAAAACGATGATTAATATCGCAGTGTTAGGGTATGGAACCGTTGGTTCCGGAGTTGTGGAGGTTATCAGGACAAACCACACCAGTATTAATAAAAAGGCCGGTGAGTATATTAATATTAAATATGTTCTGGATCTGAGAGATTTTCCGGGCGATCCGGTAGAGGAAGTTCTGGTACATGACTTTGAGACAATAATAAACGATCCGGAGATACAAATCGTAGTAGAAGTTATGGGCGGTGTGGAGCCGGCATATACCTTTACAAAAAGAGCGCTGGAAGCAGGCAAGAGCGTATGTACTTCCAATAAAGAGCTGGTGGCAAAGCATGGGGTGGAGCTCCTTGCGATAGCGAAAGAGAGGGATATCAATTACCTCTTTGAAGCAAGCTGCGGCGGCGGAATTCCCATTATCCGTCCCCTGAACTCTTCTTTGACAGCGGACGAGATTGATGAGATCACTGGTATCTTAAACGGTACTACAAACTATATCTTGTCTCAGATGGCAGAAAACGGTTCTGATTTTGATGAAGTATTAAAGGACGCTCAGGACAAGGGTTACGCAGAGCGCAATCCTGAGGCAGATGTGGAAGGCTATGATGCCTGCCGTAAAATTGCTATTCTGTCTTCTCTGGCCTTCGGGGATCATGTGGACTATGAGGATATTTATACGGAAGGAATTACAAAGATAACAGCTACAGATATCAAGTATGCTAAGGTCATGGGCACAAGCATTAAGCTGCTGGCTACAAGCAAAAAGGTGGGAGACAAGTTCTATGCCATGGTATCTCCTGTTATGATTGACCGCAAAAGTCCGCTTTACAGCGTGAATGATGTATTTAATGCCATTTTTGTGCACGGCAATGTGCTGGGAGATGCCATGTTCTATGGCAGCGGCGCCGGCAAACTGCCTACAGCCAGTGCAGTGGTGGCGGATGTGGTTGACTGTGCAAAGCATCTTCACAGAAATATTATGATGAGCTGGAGCAGCAAAAAGTTAGATCTTATGGATGTGGAAGAAGTAAAGAACCGTTTCTTTGTCCGGGTAAAAGGAAGTATGACTGGTGATATCTCTAAGGTGGAAGAAGTATTCGGCAGTGTTCAGCCCTATGGAGTTGCAGATGTGGCAGATGAGTTCGGATTCCTGACAGAAGAGATGACAGAGAAAGAGTTCAGGGAGAAAGCTGCCCGCGTGGAAGGCGTGATCAGCAGAATCAGAGCAAGAGTATAGGAGTAAAATCATGAAATATATAGTGGTGTTAGGTGATGGTATGGCCGATGAACCGCTGGAGGCAATCGGCGGTAAAACGCCGCTGGAATATGCGGATACTCCGGCCATGGATGCAATGTCAAAAAAGGCTGAGATCGGCCTGGTACATACCATACCGGAAGGGATGACGCCCGGCAGTGATACGGCGAACCTTTCCGTATTGGGTTACGATCCCAAGATCTATTATTCCGGCCGTTCTCCCCTGGAGGCACTTAGCATCGGGGTGGATATGAAGCCTGATGATGTGGCTCTGAGATGTAATATTGTTACGATAACAGAAGAGGATAAGCCCTATGAGGAGCAGAGGATTATGGATCACAGCTCCGGAGAAATCAGCACCGCAGACGCTAAGATTCTGCTGGACGCTGTAACCAGTGAGCTTGCAGATGAGATTTATCAATTTTATCTGGGAACCAGCTACCGTCACTGTCTCATCTGGGCGAAGGGAAGCGTGGTGCCTCTGACGCCGCCTCATGATGTACTGACGCAGGTGATAGGGCAGTACCTTCCACAGGATGAGAAGCTTCGCTGCATGCAGAAGAGAAGCTATGAGATTTTAAAAAATCATCCCGTGAATCTGGAACGTAAGGCGAAGGGGCTGAACCCTGCCAACAGTTTCTGGTTCTGGGGGGCAGGCACCCGTCCGGCCTTGTCGTCGTTTGAGGAGAAATACCACAAAAAGGGTGTTATGATTTCTGCGGTTGATCTGCTCAAGGGTATTGCAGCAGGAGCCGGTATGCATAATATATCCGTAGAGGGCGCCAACGGAGGGCTTCATACCAATTACGAAGGGAAGGCCCAGGCTGCAGTGGATGCACTGACCAGGGACGGATATGATTTTGCATATATCCATGTTGAGGCACCCGATGAGATGGGGCACCAGGGAAGTGTAGAGCGAAAGGTACAGGCGATAGAGTATCTGGATGAGAGAGTGATTCAGTATGTGAAAGAACGCATGGATGCTTCGGGGGAAGACTATCGAATGATGATACTTCCGGATCATCCCACCCCAATCTGTGTGAGAACGCATACGGGGAATCCAGTGCCCTATATGCTGTATGACAGTACAAAGCTTCAGAACAATACCTGGAATTACAATGAAAAAGAGGCTGGAGCCAGCGGCAATGTCATTGCCCACGGCTATGAGCTGATGGAGTATTTGTTTGCCAGATAAATAGGGTAAAAAAGACATACCTGGCTGCGATTTGCCGAGAGTAAATGCAGCCAGGTTTTTTTGCAGATATTCATAATTGGAGGTAACTATGCTGATTGTTAAAAAGTTCGGAGGAACCTCGGTTGCTGACAAAGAAAGGATTTTTCATGTGGCAGGCCGATGTGCCGAAGAGTATAAAAAGGGGAATGACATCGTTGTAGTGCTCTCGGCCATGGGCAAATATACGGATGAATTGATTGAAAAGGCCAGAGACATCAATCCAAATCCCCCAAAAAGAGAGATGGATATGCTGTTTACCATTGGTGAACAAATGTCAGTGTCTCTGATGGCAATGGCTATGAACCAGCTGGGGGTTCCGGCTGTGTCTCTAAACGCCTTTCAGGTTCCTATGTATACCACCAGCAATTACGGCAGCGCCAGGCTGAAAAGAATTGACAGCGATCGCATCCGCAATGAGTTGGAAAACAGGCGGATTGTTATTGTCACCGGCTTTCAGGGAGTCAACAAATACAACGATTATACAACTCTGGGCAGAGGCGGTTCGGACACCACAGCGGTGGCGCTGGCAGCGGTTCTTCACGCAGATGCCTGTGAGATTTATACAGACGTAGACGGGGTTTACACAGCAGATCCCCGCATAGTAAGGACAGCCAGGAAAATGGCAGAGATTACTTACGACGAGATGCTGGATCTGGCCACTCTTGGAGCTGGGGTACTGCACAACCGATCCGTGGAAATGGCAAAGAAATACGGGGTGCCCCTGGTGGTGCGATCCAGTCTGAATGACGCAGAGGGTACTGTAATTAAGGAGGAAGTAAAAGTGGAACGAATGCTCATCACAGGGGTGGCCCTGGATAAAAATGCAGACCGGATCTCAGTGATCGGATTAAAAGACGAACCGGGAATCGCATTTAAATTATTTGATACACTGGCAAAAAAGAACATCAATGTAGATGTGATTCTTCAATCCATTGGCAGGAACAATACCAAAGATATCTCCTTTACCGTAGCGGATACCGATCTGGAAGAGGCAGTGCAGGCCATCCGTGAATCCGGAAGATTTGCTTATGATGAAGTAAAATATAAGACAGATATTGCAAAACTCTCCGTAGTTGGGGCCGGAATGATGTCCAATCCCGGGGTGGCGGCAAAAATGTTTGAGAGTCTGTATAATGAGGGGATTAACATTAATATGATCTCTACCTCAGAGATACGTGTAACCGTACTCATTGAAGAAAAAGATGCAGAGAAGGCTATGAATGCAGTGCATGAGGCCTTTGGACTTGCTGAATAAGGGACAGGCCTGTCTGATTTTGGGACGTGTTCTTTCTAGAAAGAACACGTCCCAAAATCACTTTAGTCTAAAAAAGCTGCTCATCAAACGAGCAGCTTTTCTATTTTATCCATTTATCCAATATCGTTATAATTTCCATAAGGGGTTTGATATTCGGCATGTGTTTCCTGCACCGGTTCGTCAAGTTCTCCTGTCACATCCAGGTAGAAAAAGACCTGGGTTGCCGTCATATAGGGTACCACCCACAAAAGTCCTATGTAACAGGAAAATACAGATAGTACCAACATTCCCAAAAAGCTGAGTTCGATATACAGCAGGCGTCCCCTGTGCCCTTTCAGAAGTCTGAAACTTTCCCTCAGGGAGTCCAGCGCTCCTAGTTCCGGATTGTCCAGCAGCATAGGAATAGAGAGGAAAAACAGCAGTTTCACAAAAAGATTCACCAGACTGCCTGCCAGTGTTGTCCCCAGCATAATCAGATTCAGAGAGAGATTGGTCATCCGCTCCGGATGCTGATAGTATGTCATCAGGGCAGCATACAGGGGAACCTGTACAATGAATCCCGGAATGGACTGTAAAAATGCAGAGATAATGATCCTGTCCGGATGATGAGAAAAGGCATAGGCAATATCCCCTGCGCGAAATGGCTGATTTCTGCACAGATTCAGGTGAAGCTTAAAGAAACCGGCGGAAAATACGGAGAGGATCAGGGAGATAACAATGGTAAATATCTGCTCCATCACCATGGTGGAAATACTGTAGCCGCCAAAAAGTGCAGTGGACAGCATGTATAGGGAGACAGCGATCACCGCCAGCAGAAGAAAGCCGGCCATAGGTGTTCCATATTTTCCATTCAGCGCCATTCGGGCTGATTGCTTTAATTGGGCGGATGTTCTTTTCATAGATGTAACGACCTTTCCTGTAGGATTAAAATGTTCCATGTTATTATAGCAATATTATGCCAAATAAACAATAACACTTTCCTGTAAAAAAATATACAAAAATAAGAAAATAATTAAACTTTCCCGTCCTAAATAGCAGACAGTTCAAAAGAGGGTAAGATTTCCTACCTTTTTAGAATCATAGTCCCAAGAGAACCTGGCGGTATTTGGTAAACTGAAAGCAAAGTATCTCGTTTCAGGGATACTTCTGCCCGGCAGGGCAGGGAAAAAACAAATAAGAACAGGAGGATGAAGATGAGGAAAAGGAAACTATCTGCGAGCATTACCGCGTGGATACTGAGCGCAAGCATGCTGTTTTCCATGCTCCCGCCTACCGCTGTAAGTGCGGATCCGGGAGGGAATGACAGTATCGTCAGAACGTTGGCGGCCTCTTATGACATGAGCCATGCAGAAGGTATGCTGACAGACACCAGCGGCAACGGGATGGATGCGGAGCTGGTGGGCTTTACGGACGACGACTTTGGATTCAGCGAGGAAGATGAGGCAGACGAGGTACTGAATTTTGCAGCTGACAAAAGTAAGTACGTGAAACTCCCGGCAGGGATAATCACAGGTGAAAGTTTTTCCATTGAGGCAACGTTCAAGACAGGCACAAAAGCAGGACATTGGTTATGGTGTCTTGGTACGAAGGAGAACACATGGCCGAATGTGAATAATTACGTATTTTTAAACCCTATGCAGGATAGCGGCACCATCCGCGGAGGGATAAAGGATGGGGCTACAGAATTGCTGTTCGGCAATATGCCTTCCCTGACACCGGATACTTACAGCACAGTCCGGATGGACTTCGACAGGGGTATTATGCAGCTATATGTGGATGGCGTTAAGGTAGGAGACGATATCGTAAGCAACTATTCCATTCAGGATATCCTGAATGCGGGAACGAATCCGGGGGAGGATTTCTGCGGGTATATCGGGAAATCCCTTTTCACACCGGATAAAGCGTTTGCCGGAACTCTGACAGAATTTAACGTATACTCTCCGGTTGAGAACCCGGACAGAGACACAGCGGAGGCTGATGTCAATGAGCTTACGCTTCCAGAGGTAATTGAGGGAGATATAGAGCTTCCTGTGGCAGGAACAAACGGGAGTGTAATTACATGGACCTCAAACCGGGAAGATGTAATCAGCACAGACGGTACCGTTACCCGTCAGCCATTTGATACCAAGGTTGTGTTGACGGCAACCGCAGACTGCAACGGCACTACCGCAGAGCGGTCTTTTGAGGTGCTTGTAAAGGCTAGTGAGGACAAAGACGATAGAAATCTGGTAGTCTCTTATGATATGAGCCATCAGGGAGATACACTGACAGATACCAGCGGGAATGGAATGGACGCCAGGCTTGTGGGTATGACAGATGCTGATTTTTCAGAAGACAGCGGCGCAGTGCTGAACTTCACTGGCGATAAAAACAAATATGTGGAGCTTCCCAAGGGATTAATCCAGGGGGAAACATTTTCTGTTGAGGCAACCGTTAAGACCGGCAAGCAGGCAAATCACTGGCTGTGGTGTCTGGGAACAAAGGTCAGCGGAACCGGAAATAACTATGTGTTTGTGAACCCTATGCAGGGCGGCGGAGCCATTCGTGCCGGAATTAAGAGCGGATCAGAAAAGCTGCTTGCACAGACGGCCAAACTCACACCGGATACTTACGCTACCGTTCGTCTTGATTTTGAGAATGGAACCATGCGCCTTCTGGTGGACGGAGTGGAAGTAGTCAGTGGATTGGAAACGGGATATTCTGTACAGAAGATACTCGCCGATGGTACAAATGCAGAGGAAGACATCTGCGGGTATATCGGTAAATCTCTGTATTCTGCAGATCCGGGATTTACCGGCTCGCTGAAGGGCTTTAAAGTATACTCTCCCACAATGTCTGAGGATATGCTGGCAGCAGCAGATTTGGATAAAATCTCGCTGCCGGACTCTGTATACGAAAATCTGGACCTGCCCTCTGTTGGAGGCAACGGAAGCAGCATTACCTGGAGCTCAGATAGCAAAGATGTGATCACCGATGCCGGAGAGGTTTCTCCAGCACAGCAGGATGCAGAGGTGATTTTAACGGCTAAGGCTGACCTGAACGGCGCTACTGCAGAAAAAACGTTTACCGTAAAGGTTGTGGGGACAGACTCCATATTGGCAGAAGCGATGGATTCACTGACCTTTGCGTATACAGAGATCTACGGGAATATTACACTTCCTACAGCGCTTGCAAACGGGGCAGCTGTTCAGTGGTCTGTGAACGAAGCCGGAAAAGATCTCATTACGGTGGAAGATCAGACATCCGAAGGCGGAAGAACAATTCCTGCCGGTGTGGTAACCAGACCGGCAAAAGACACGGAAATTCAGCTTACCGCAGATGTTTCCGTGGGCGACAGTGCGGACAGTAAATCCTTTACGTTTACTGTAAAAGCAAAACCGGAAGAAAAAGGGGAAACCACAGCATACCTGTTTGCGCATTTCACCGGATCAGAAGGCAGAAGCACCGACGAACAGATCTATTTTGCCACAAGCGAGAACGGAAGCCAGTGGACAGATCTCAGAGAAAATGGAAACCCTGTCCTTTCTTCTGAACTGGGAGACAAAGGAGTCAGAGATCCCTATCTGGTGCGTTCTCCTGAGGGCGATAAGACGTACCTGATTGCTACAGACCTGAGTATTTATCACAGAGGCGGCTGGGGCAATGCTGCTGCTACTACAACCGGAAGCACCAGTCTGGTGGTATGGGAATCTTCTGATCTTGTAAATTGGAGCGAACCGCGTCTGGTGGATGTGGCATCCAGGATTCCGGGCGCGGGCTGTGCATGGGCGCCGGAAGCATTTTATGATGAAGAGACCAAACAGTATGTAGTTTACTGGGCTACGGCATCGGGTGAGAGCAATGAACTGGGTGATCCCATGAATATGTATTATGCCACTACCCGTGACTTCTATACATTCTCAGAACCCGTGCTTTGGATTGACAGAGAACATTCCATCATTGATACTACAATGATCCAGGTGAACGGCAAATATTACCGTGCATCCGGCGACGGTCAGATCACCATTGAGGAAAGCGATTCTATATACGATGGATGGAAAATCATCGGTACCTTAAAGGATATCTTTAACAATGACGATTATAGCGGAGCAATGCTTGAAGGCCCGGAATTCTTTAAGTATAACGACAGAGACTTCCTGACAGACAAAGACGGAAACAAGATTGATACCTGGGGGCTTATGTGTGATCAGTATACCAAGGGAAGAGGCTATCTGCCATTCCGGACAACGAATATTGCAGACATGAGTACAGACAGCTGGTCTCCGGCATCTGATGTAAATTTCGGATCACTGAAAAAGCGCCACGGCACCATTCTTCCCATTACAGAGGAAGAATACCATGCTGTACGGAAAGCCTTTGCCAATATAGAGCCCCCCACAGGGGATAAGAAGGTATTGGCAGACTTTACCTTTAACGATGAAGAAACAGGGCTCTCCAGTGAAAACGCAAAAGCAGAGGGTACCTATACACTCAAAGACAGCTATGACGGCAAAACTCTGTACCTGGACGGATCAGCATCTAATTATCTGACGGTTACAGACAAGGACGGAAAGAGCCTGCTGACAGGGGCTCAGGAGCTTACGGTATCCTATGATATGAAACCAGACAGAACCGAGACAAACTGGGCGTTCTTTGCAGCCCCGAATGGAAATCCGGCCTCTTATATGAATGAAAGATATCTGGGCATTTTGGAAGCGGGGGGACGCACCACAGCAGAACGTTACAATAATTCGGATAGCAGACCTGTTAATCCATATGCAGACACAGGATCCGGCTGGTACCATGTGGATGTTGTATTCGGCAAAACAGATACTTCAGTCTATGTTAACGGAGTGAAACAGGCCGGCGAAGCCAGCAGCTATACACTGGAGGGGATTCTCGGAACCAGCAGTATCCTCCAGATAGGAAAGGCGAACTGGAACAGCGGTGAATATTTCAAAGGCTGGATTGACAACTTCAGAGTGGCTAATTACACTCTGAGTGATGAAGAGATCAAAGCCTTAGCTGATAATTTACTCAGTAAGCTGCCGGCAGTCAAAGATGTACTGGTAGGGACAGCACCTGACAGGGAGACGGCCCTTGAGTACAGAGGGACGGATGATCATACGGCAATTCTGACAGAAGTAGATCAGGAGAATATGACTGTGACATCCTATATCCGGAAGACAGCTGACAGTACGAAAACTCCTGTTACCTTTTATTTGAACAAAGAAGTAGATGCCATCCTTGTAAATGGAGAGCCTTTTGAAAACGGGACTGCTCTGGATCTGTCCGAGGATGTGCAGGTGGTTCTGCAGTCAGGCGGTACGGAGGAAACCTGGACGATAAAGAAACCTGTGATGAGCAATAATCCTGTATTACCCGGTCAGTATGCAGACCCGGATCTGGATTTCTTTGACGGCAAATTCTGGATCTTCCCAACCACAGACGGTTATCCTTCCTGGAGCGGATATCAGTTCCATGCGTTCTCTTCTCCGGATCTGGTAAACTGGACGGATGAAGGCGTCATTATGGATTTGAAGGAAGACAATCCCGGATTAAATGAGAACGGGATACAGATTGCAGCGTCCAAATGGGCAGTGGGAAGTGCCTGGGCACCTACCATTGAAGAGAAAAATGGAAAATATTACTTCTATTACTGCGGAAAGCAGTTAAACGGGGAGTCTGCGATAGGTGTTGCAGTAGCAGACAGCCCAAAAGGCCCTTATGTTGACAAAGGGGAGCCCCTGATGACAAAGGCCATCAGTTCAGAGGGCGGAGCAGGAGTCGGTCAGGCTATTGATCCGGGCATCTTTACCGATGACGACGGAAAATCCTATCTGCTGTACGGCAACAGCGGAGCAGGGATCGTAGAGCTGGGCGATGATATGATGAGTATTAAGAAGGATACCATCCGGAAACTGAATGGCCTGACAAACTTCAGAGAATCTGTAAATGTAATCAAGGTAAACGGAATCTATCACTGGACCTGGTCCTGCGATGATGCCAACAGCCCTAATTACCATGTAGAATACGGAACTTCCGATACACTGGACGGTTCCATTACAAAACACAGTACTCTGCTTGAGAAGGATACGGAAAAAGGAATCCTTGGAAGTGCCCACCAGTCCTCTATTCTTTATATCAGAGACGAAAAAGGACAGGATCATTACTACATGGCTTACCACAGATTCTATACGCCATTGAATATCTTCACCTCAGGGGATGGTCTTGGGAAGCACAGGGAAACCTGTATTGATGAGATATTCTTTGACAAAAACGGCTACATGACTATGACGCCCACGCTGGAGGGCGTGACGGCTGTAACCCCTGCGTCTGACAATCCTACGGTGAAGTATATCACAGTAACTCCGGGCATCACCATTGTGGGAAAAGGAAGTACACAGTCCTTTGCAGCAGAAACAAAAGAGGAAGCTGACGCATCCGTTACATGGAAGGTGGAAGGGAACAGCAGCAGCAGTACCTCTATGACGGCGGAGGGTGTTCTTACGGTTGGAGCAGATGAGACGGCAAAACAGCTTACCGTCACGGCAGCGTCCAAAGCAAATCCGGGCAGAACCGGAACTGCACAGGTAAATGTAGTTGAATTCTTCGGGGAAGCGCTGGAAGAGCAGGGTGTCATCACTGCCAGAAACGGTGCGTCTGTAGAAAAAGATGCCGAGAGAGGCAATGTACTTAGAATTACGTCCGGATGGATCGAGGGAGGCAACAGCCCGGCAAACGGCGGCGGTGTTTTTGAAAAGGCACAGGCAATCTTTAAAAATACAAACTTTACCCTGGGCATGGATGTGAACATTGACGGACTTGATGACAATACATCCATGGCGATGATTGGAAACAGTGACAATCATTTCCGTATCATTCCCCAGCGGAAGGATAACAAAGGGTATTTGAAGGTATGTGCGGCAGGTACAGAGACAGAATACGAATTATCCGAACCAGTGAAGCTGAACGAATGGCAGAACATAAAAATTATATACAGTGAGGATGATGCCACAGGAAAAGTCTCAGTAATGGCAGGCCAGAAGATACTGATAGGCGCACAGGAGCTTGGCTTTAAGCTGAGCGCTCTGGACACAGTAGATGCCAGTCTGGGATGCACGTATAAGACAGGATTCCTGCGCACAGGAACTTATGACAACATTATTGTTACAAGGGATGAAGAACCAGAAATAACGGCTACAGGAATTCAGGTCAAAGCCCCGGAGAAGACAAAATATCTGGTGGGTGAAGAACTGGATACTACAGGCCTGCAGGTAACGGCCCAGTACAGTGACGGAAGCAGCAAAGATGTGACCGGCGAATGCGAGCTGAGCGGGTTTGATTCCAGGACACCGGGACGTAAAACTGTAACGGTAAGCTATGGAGGATTTGAGTCCGCCTTTACTGTTACCGTGGAGGGTACCCAGGATGACAGTTTATTGGCTGACTTCCACTTTAATGATGAAGAGACCGGATTGACAAGTGCAAGGGCAAGAGCGACGGGCAGCTATACATTAAAAGAGAGCTATGACGAAAACGGAAAGGCTCTGTATCTGGATGGTTCTGCCTCCAACTATCTGACTGTGACAGATCAAGACGGAAAGAGCCTTCTTACCGGTGCAGAGGAACTAACGATCTCCTATGAAGCAAAACCAGATCGCACAACAACGAACTGGGTGATGTTCGCCGCTCCGAACGGAAACAGGCAGGAGTATGGGAACGAAAAATATATTGGTATACTGGCAAATAACGGCACAACAACTGCTGAACGGTACAATAACACAAACGGCCGGCCGAAGAACCCATTTGTAACCACTGGAAGTGACTGGGTGCATGTGGATGTAGTCATCAGCAAAACTGACACAGCCATTTATCTAAATGGAGTAAAACAGGCGCAGGAGGCAAGCACTTATGGAGTGAAAGAACTTCTGGGCAGCAGCAGCATTCTTCAGATAGGCAAAGCAAACTGGGGCAGCGGCGAATACTATAAGGGCTGGATTGATAACTTCAAAATCTACAGCAAAGCCCTCACAGCGGAAGAGATAAAAGAGATTCCGGATGACAGCTTTGTAAATCTGATGCTTGAAAAGAAGGCAGAGGAGGTCAAAGATGTTGTCATCAGCGATGCCAATACAACTCTTCCTGATTATGAAGGAACCGTGACCTGGGAATCTGCAATGGAGGAAGTGGAAATTGCAGAAGACGGACTGTCCGCCAAAGTAGAGCAGCCGGCCGCGGGAGAAGAGCCTCTGGAAGGAAAACTTACTGCTGTGATCTCTATCTGCGGAAAGCAGATGAGAAAGGAAGTAAATGTGACGGTAAAACCAGCAGTGGGTGAGGAGGATCCTTACGGGTACATGATGGTTCACTTTATTGAGGACAGCAACGGATACTGTGAGAAGATTTACCTTGACATATCCAGAGGAGATAATCCGGAGCAGTGGGATCCCCTCAACGGCGGTGAGCCGATACTGGCATCCAACCTGGGAACCACCGGTACCAGAGATCCCTATCTCACTTACAATCCGGAGACAGAAACTTATTATATCATAGCAACGGATCTTCGTGTCTTTGGCGGCGACGATGCAGGCTGGGGTACATGGTCTAAGAGCTACAGCACAAAGATGAATGTGTGGGAATCCAAAGATCTCATCCACTGGAGCGATGTACGTCAGTTTGACGTGGCCCGTGATATGGATGGAAACAAGGTAGCGGAGCTGGGTATGATGTGGGCACCGGAAGCCACCTGGGTACCGGACTACTACGGGGAAGGAAAAGGCGCTTTTGTCGTATACTGGTCCTCTAAAACCTATGCAGAGGATGATCCCAACCATGATGCTTCCAGCGTTGAGAGCATAATGTGGGGAGCAACCACGGATTTTACACAGGAAACCTTTGAATACGGCGGAAAATTCCTGGATGGCGGAGCCAAAGGCTGGATCGATACCACTATTCTCCAGAACGAAGGCAGAACCTACCATATAACAAAGAGCAACGAATTGCAGATTATCATGGAATATACGGATGACAAAGAGTGGTGGAAAGAAGGTACCCAGTGGACCAGAGTACAGGAGAGAATCGGTCAAAGCCGATTTGGATCGGTAGAAGGGCCGGCAGTATTTAAAGACCACAGCAATGACAACCGCTGGTATCTCTTTGTAGATGATCTTCCCTCTCCCGGTTATCAGCCGATGATATCTACGGACCTGAACCAGGGATGGGACTATCTTGACAGTCCTGATTATTTCCTGACTCCAAACACGAAGCACGGCGGTGTGATTTCTCTTACGAAAAAGCAGTATGATGCAGTCAGAGGGGCAGATGCTGTATCCCCAGTGACTGAGGAACTTGACAGTGTAGAAATCAGCCAGGGAAAAGCAGCAGAGGATCTGGCAGAACTTCTGCCGCAGACGGCACAGGTGAACCTGGCATATAATATGGGCACCTCAGAACTTCCGGTAACCTGGGATACTTCTGACGTGAACCTTGACGAGGCCGGAACCTATAAGGCTGTGGGCACCGTACAGTCCATCAGTGCAAACAAGGATCAGTGGGTTGGAAAAGACGGATCCACTCAGTACGACGCAGAAGATAAACAGCTGTACAGCAGCAGGGCAATAAAGGTTTCCGCAAAAGTGGTTGTCAAGGCAGAGACACCGGATGTGACAGTAACCAAGATTCAGGTCAAAGCCCCGGATAAGACAGAATATCTGGTAGGGGAGGAGCTGAACACAGCTGGAATGAAGGTTACTGCTCTGTACAGTGACGGAACAAGCAAAGATGTGACAAAAGACAGCAAACTTGAGGGATTTGATTCTATGACGCCGGGGACCAAGACGGTGACGGTATCCTATGAAGATAAAACGGCTGACTTCCAGGTTACTGTGAAAGAAAAGATTCAGGCCGGCTGGGTACAGGAAGGAAACAAATGGAAATACAGAAATCCGGACGGAAGTTTCCTGGCAGAGACATGGAAGCAGATTGACGGACAGTGGTACTACTTTAATGAAGATACGTATATGGCTACCGGTTGGATCCTGGACGGAAAGACCTGGTATTATCTGAAATCCAATGGAGCAATGGCCACGGGCTGGCTGCAGGATGGAGTTACCTGGTATTACCTGAAATCCAACGGGGCAATGGCCACGGGCTGGCTGCAGGATGGAAAGACCTGGTATTATCTGAAAGCAAACGGAATGATGGCCACGGGCTGGCTGCTGGACGGAAAGACCTGGTATTATCTGAAGGCAAATGGAGCAATGGTAACCGGCTGGCTGCAGTTAGGGAAAACCTGGTATTACCTGAAATCCAATGGAGCCATGGCTACGGGCTGGCTGCTGGACGGAAAAACCTGGTATTACCTGAAAACAAGCGGGGCCATGGCTACCGGCTGGCTGCTGGACGGAAAGACCTGGTATTACCTGAAATCCAATGGAGCAATGGCCACAGGCTGGCTTCTGGATGGAAAAACCTGGTATTATCTGAAGGCAAACGGGGCAATGGCCACGGGCTGGGTAAAAGTAGGCAGCAAATGGTACTATTTGTACAGCAGCGGAGCAATGGCATCCAGTAAGTGGATAGGCAAGTATTATGTCAATGCTTCCGGAGCCTGGACAAAGACCAGATAAGAAAACTTAACAAATATTTCCCTTCGAAGGGAATATAATTATTACCGGCGTCATTCCTATGGCGGCCGGTAATAATTATATCCGTGCACCTTAAAGTATGTTATAATTGCAGAAAAGTAAAGAGAAAGGCAGGCACCGGGTAATGCTGCAGTACATTGATCAGATAGAAAATGAGGGGATCCTGGGAATTATGAGAAGGTCCTGCAATTATGTGGATCCCAGGCTTATGAACCACGGATACAGGACCTCATATTTAGTATCAAAGATATTGAAAAGGACAGGAAAATACAGCGAAATTGAGATGAGGGATATCTGTATCCTGGCCATGCTGCACGATATAGGTGCTTATAAAACCGAAGAGATTAGCAGAATGCTGGAGTTTGAGACGGAGAATGTATGGGAGCATTCCAACTATGGGTATCTGTTTATTAAGTATTTTTCTCCCCTTGCCAGACTGGCCCCGGTTGTGCTGCTTCATCACACTTCCTGGAAGCAGCTAAAGGAGATGGAGGATGTAAGCGAAGAGATAAAGACACTTGCCCAGATTCTAAATATCGCTGACAGAACAGATGTGTACATGGAGGAAGAGGGACACCGCTGGGAGGACTTTACAGGACTGCTGAGACAGGAGAGCGGCAATAAATTTGCCCCCTGGCTGGTGGAACTTGTGACAGAGGCTGGGACGGAAGGCTTGTTGGAAAAGAGAGCCCTGGAAGACGAGAAATTTAAGAACCTGCTGGGAAGCCTTCCTTTTACAAAAGAAGAAGTAAAAAACTATCTCAGGATGGTGATCTGTACCATAGATTTCCGCAGCAGACATACAGTAACCCACACTATGACGACCACCAGCATTAGCTACGAGCTGGCCCTCCGAATGGGAATGGGGGAGGGAGAGATCACCAGTATTGTGCGGGGAGCCCTTCTCCACGATCTGGGGAAAATCGGAATACCTGTGGAGATACTGGAGTATCCGGGACGGTTAAGCCCTCAGGCCATGCATATTATGCGGACCCATGTAAAGATTACGGAAGAGATTCTTGGGACAGATGTGGATGAGACCACAAAGAGGATTGCCCTCAGGCATCATGAAAAACTGGATGGCTCCGGATATCCGGGAAAACTCACCGGCAGGGATCTGACAAAGGGAGAGAGAATTGTGGCTGTAGCAGATATTGTCAGCGCCCTCACAGGCACCAGAAGCTATAAGGATGCATATCCCAGAGAAAAGGTAGTAGATATTATTGAGAACATGCGAAGGGAGAAAACCATTGATGCAGAATGCGTCAGCTGTATAGTGGCGGATTACGAAGAAATAATGGAACATACCCTGCAGCGGTGTCAGCCCATTTTAGATGCCTACTATAATATTAAGAGAGAATATCTGGAGAATGATAAGATACTGAAACATTTACAGAGATGAAAAAGGTACCCGGACGGGAATGTTATCTGAGGTGACATTCCCTTTACGGGTACCTTTTGCCGTTACCGGAAAGTTATAACCGAAGCCGTTCCATGCACTTCTTCACTTCATACTTCACTTTTTCCAAATCAATGGTCATATATTCCCCTTTATAATACAATATATTCCCCCGAACCATAGTCATAGCCACATGATTTCCGTGGGCCGCATAGACAAGATTAGACACAGGAGAAGTAAGGGGGGAGAGGCCGGGATGGCTCAGATCCAGGGCGATGATATCGGCATCTCTCCCCGGGGCAAGTATGCCGGATTCTCCCTCCCGTCCCTGTGACAGGAGACCTCCCTGAACCGCCATGGAGAGCACTTGTCCGGCGTCCGCAAACGTCGGATCTTCATGGATTCCCTTCTGGATCAGAGCAGTAAATTTCATGGTTTCAAACATATCGCCGGAATTGTTGGAACAAACCCCGTCTGTTCCCAGCGCAACCGGAATCCCCCGCTGAATAAAAGGTTTCAGGTTGGCAATCCCGCAGCCGCATTTCAGATTGCTGCAGGGATCGTGAACAACAACCGCCCGGGAGGAGCTGAGAATCTCAAGATCCTCCTCTGAAACATAGATACCGTGGGCGGCAGCCACTCTTGAGCGGAACACCCCTGCCCTTTGCAGGGCGGCGATGGGAGTACAGCCGTAATTTTGGATACAATTCTGCACCTCTTTTCTGGTTTCACAGATATGGGTATGAATCCCTATATGTTCCCTGGCTGCCACATCCCCGATAAACTCCCAGAGGGCCGGGGTGGTCTGAAATACACTTTGTATACTGGTATCGCACCGGATACGTCCTCTGTCCCAGCCGTTATAAGTATGAATCAGGTCAATGGAACGCCTGACAGAGGGGAGAAGGGCCGGATCCTGGTCTGCAGGGCAGGTAATACTTTCGCAGATAGTAGCCTTTATCCCGCTGTCAACAGCAGAACGGAGGATGGTGTGGGAGGACCGGTACATATCGCTGACAGAAGTTGTGCCGTAGGCCAGCATCTCTGCAATTCCCAGAAGAGAGCCATAGTAATAGTCGTCTTCCGTAAGGGCTTCCTCTGCAGGCCAAATATGTGACAGCCACTGCTCCAGAGAACAGTCGTCAGAAAATCCCCGAAGCAGAGTCATAGGCGTATGGGTATGGGCATTCACAAGTCCGGGACAGAGCAGGAGGTTTCTTCCGTCAATTCTTTTGTGCCGGGCAGGGAGCTGCGGGGGAAGTTCCTGTCCAAGATACGAGATACGCCCGTCCTCGGTTACCAGGCAGGCGTTATACCGTACAGGGGCAGTGTCATCCAGGGTTAAAATAGTGGTGTTAGTAAATACGTAGTTTTCCTTCATAGGTTCCTCCGATTCGATGTTAACGTAACAAAAATCAGAATATCAATTATGTTTCTAATGTATACCTCACGGCGGGATATTGTCAATTGTGAAAAATGTCAATAAATGCGTACGTAAATCATAAGAAAGTAACAAAAATGTAAACGAGGGAAAAGAAATAGGGAAAATCAATTGACAAGTTTAGTAAAAAGATGTATGTTTGTTACGTAAACATGATACGTAAAATTTACGAAACAAAAAAGTAACAAAAGAAAAATATAAGGATAAGAAGGAGGAAATGAAATGAAGAAAACGAAAAAAGCTCTTGCCATGCTCATGGCCGCTGCTATGGCAGCAACTGTATTCACCGGGTGCGGGAAGGAAGAAGAGCAAAAAGGATCACAGGAATCTGCCTCTTCCAAAGAAGAGGGGGATTCCTCGGGAAAAAAGGAATTGTCCATGTGGTTCTGGGGCGCATCTGATTATCAGAGGGAAGCTATGGACAAGTATCTCATTCAGGCGTTTAATGAATCCCAGGATGAGTATGAGCTGACTGTAGAGTACCGGGCATCTGTGGATAATGATATTGCAGTTGCCCTGTCAGGAGGAGAGGGGCCCGATATTGTATATGGTTCAGGCCCGGCCTTTGTAGCAGGATACGCGGCGGAAGGCTTGTTTCTGAATCTCGACAAGTATTCAGAACAGTATGGCTGGAAGGAGCGTGTGCTGGATCCCTGTTATGAGATCTGTACGATAGACGGAAGTCTTTACAGTATACCGGGCGCATTGACCTCCACCGGTGTGTTCTATAACAAGAAGGTTCTCGAAGATAACGGCTGGGAGGTGCCGGCAACTTATGAACAGCTGGTAGACATTATGGAACAGGCAAAGGAGAAGGGGCTTTATGCGGGTCTTACCGGAGCCAAGGACTGGCGGTATACCAATGAGATGTATGTGGGGATGATGCTGACCCATGTGGCAGGTCCTGAAGTCATGTATAAGGTTCTTACCGGTGAGCAGAAGTGGAATTCCCCTGAGGTTGCTGAGGCTATGAATGTGTTGGTGGACTGGTATAAGAATGGATATCTTGCCGGGGATGATTACTGGAACTTTGACTTTAATGAAGCTGCTATGATGCTTGCCAACGAGCAGTCTCCTTTCTTCTACGGTGCGCTTAATGTATTTCAGTTTATTAAAAACATAGCCACAGAGGAACAGTGTGATAACATTGGATTCTTCCCCCTGCCCAATTATGACGGCAGTACAGATCACAGAGCATCCCTGGGTTCCATCTGTTCTTTCTCTATTAATTCTCAGTGCAAAAACCCGGACGGGGCGGCTATGGTTCTGGATTATATGCTTACCTCTGATTTTTCAGCGGGAATGTCCTCCCAGTGGCCCGGCTATTGGGGAATGCCTCTGAAGGATCTTACGCAGATTGATATGGAACAGTATCAGGGAATTTACAAAGAATATATGAAAACCTGCACGGATATTGTGAAATCCCTGGATGAGGGTGATTTTGCCTACGGCGCGGCTACCTGTTTCCCGGCGTCCACTTATGAGGCCTGCATTGATATTGATACGGTATGGTTTGGAGAGGCCACGGTGGAGGAATATCTGGATAATATGGATAAGGCTTTTGCAGAGGACGTAGAGAAGAAATCTGTAGCCACCATTCCTAAACCTGCATTCTAATTTACTTAGCATAACTGGGGACGGGGCAGGGAGCTGCCCCTCCCAGTGAGACGGAGAAGCTTATGAAGAAAAAAGATTCAAAATATATTCTTTTTATGTTGCCGGCTATCCTTATCAGCGCCAGCGTTGTAGTTTTACCGGGAATAAATACCATATATTCCTCTTTTACAGACTGGAATGGATTTGCAGCCAAAAAGAATTTTATCGGACTGGCAAATTATATCAGCCTGTTCCAGGACAAATATTTCTGGATTGCTCTGAAAAATAATCTGATCTGGATGGCTCTGTTTCTCACCGTGCCGGTGGTGATAGGAATGGGAGTTGCCCTTCTTCTTTTAAACAGAAAGAAAGGGCGGAATATGCTGCAGATGATTATGCTGATTCCCTACGTACTGGCACCTGTGGTGACCGCTATGATATGGAAAAATATTATATACAGTCCTACCTCTGGTCTCCTTCAGTTTATCAATCAGATGGATCTGGGATTTGTGCTGAAAACACCTCTGACCAGCAAGAACTTTGGACTTATTGCTGTGGCAGCCGTAGATATCTGGCATTTCTGGAGTTATCTGATGATTATCTATCTGGCATCTCTGCGGCAGGTTTCTGAGGATCAGGTAGAAGCGGCTAAGCTGGACGGAGCCAATGCCTTTCAGAGGTTTCGGTATGTATATTATCCCAATATCAGGCCTACGGTACGGCTGATGCAGATTATGATTGTGATCTTCTCCTTCCTGGCCTTCGACTATGTTCAGCTGATGACTCAGGGAGGGCCGGCCCATTATACGGAGGTGCTGAGCACCCTTGCCTATTCCGCTGCTTTCAGTGAGCGGAAGATCGGAATGGCTTCCTCCATTTCCATTGTCATGAGCTTCTTCGGCCTGATTGCGTCTGTGGTATATATGAAGTTAAGCAGAGGGGAGGAAAGGGATTAGTTATGAAGAGAAAAAAACGTACGGCGATTTTTCAGTGGCTCATCATTGCCCTATTGATATTTATTGTTTTGTTTCCCCTGTATCTGGTAGTGATAAACGCATTCAAGCCTCATGCTGATATTGTCACCAATCCCATTAGTTTTCCAAAGTCTGCTTTCCTGGACAACTTTTCCAAGGCATGGAGAACGGCTGGTTTTTCAAGAGGATTTTTTAACAGTATCCGCCTTGTGGTCACGACCGCCCTGATTGTGCTGGCGGCCTCTGCCTTTGCAGGATATGCCCTGGGGACAAAAAGGTTTACAGGGAAAGGGCTCTTGCTTTCGTACTTTCTCCTGGCTATGACCATACCGGTGCAGTTATTCCTGTTCCCTCTCTATGGTGTATTTGCGAAATTGGATTTGATTGGAAATATCTATGCAGTTTCCTTTGTGATTGCCGCCATCAATATGCCTCTGGCAGTAATGCTTATGCGCACCTTTTTCGTTGGGGTGCCTATGCAGCTGGAGGAGTCGGCCATGCTGGACGGGGCCAATACCCGGCAGATTCTGTTCCAGATTATTTTTCCCTGTGTGAAGCCAGGATTCATTACCGTAGCAGTGATAGTCATATTAAATGCATGGAATGAATATCTGATTTCTTCTACTTTTCTGCAGGGAGAAAAGAACTTTACAGCCACACTGGGGTATCTGTCTCTGAACGGAGGCTCTGTTACCTTTGACCAGGGGATGAAGATGGCAGGTTCCCTGATTATTGTGATACCAATCCTCATCTTCTTTCTGTCTCTGCAGAGGTATGTGGTGGATGGTCTCACTGCAGGATCAGTAAAAGAATAGAAAAAGGAGGAGTAAGAAACGAATGGTACGAGAAGAATACGATAACCCTATGGCTCAAAATGTGCGGGACGTCCCAGGTCTCTGTGTCAGCCAGTGCAGGCTGATAGAGGAGGCTTCCCGTCTTACGGTATCTGCCGGGGAGATCTGGGATTTGGGCAGAATCATTGTGACAGGCTGCGGAGACTCTTATGCTGCAGGCCTGGCCATGAAGCCGGCGATAGAAGTTCTGACCGGACTGCCTGTGGAAGTGATATCCGCAGTGGATCTGGCCCGGTATACTCCCTCGGAGCTGCTGACAAGACAGAAAGGCACCCCTCTGGTACTGGCAGTGAGCAACTCCGGAAAGGTAGCACGGCTGGGGGAGGCCATAGAGAGAGCGGGGAACTACGGATGTCTTACCGTTGCCGTCACCGGCAGCAGGGAATCCAGACTGGCCCGTGTATCCAAAAAAGCAGTGGAGTTATCCATTCCGGAGTTTGTATCCGGAAACGGGGTGAGAAGTTATCTGGTATCTATGCTTGCCCTGCTGATTATAGCAATCCGCATAGGGGAAGTAAAAGGCAGGTATACGATGGAGGCTTCCCAGAGCATAAGAGATGAAATCTGTGTCTATGCGGAGGAATTCAGGAACATAATGCCTGATCTGGATGAGCAGATGTTCAGGGCCGCAGAGAAATATGCTTCCAAGGAGCTGTTTGACTTTATTGGATCCGGGGGAAACACAGGCACTGCCTGGTTTTCCCAGGCCAAAATCATTGAGGCTACAGGAGAGTGGGCGACATACAGCGACACGGAAGGGTGGATGCATCTGAACTGCTTTTTCAAGCATCTCTCAAGAAAGCTTACTGTTCAGTACGCGTCGGCAAAGGGACCGGAACTTAGCCGGTCAAAGGAACTTATGACCGCGATCTCAGAAATGAAGATGGATTTCTGTGTGATAACAGACAGCAGAGACCTGGTGCTGCCGGAAGGCACAGAGCGGATATGGATACCCGGCTGCCAGAAAGACTGGATGTGGCCTCTGCTGAATTACCTTCCTGTGTCGCTTTTGGCGGGTTATCTCTGCGAACTGAAGGGGGAGGCCTATGGAAGAGGATGCCGGGACAGCTGGAAGGTGTGCGGAACAACAAAGCTTCTCACAGAAAGCAGAATAGAGATTCTATAGGAGATAAGTTATGATTAAGGAGTTCAGATTTTCTACAAAGAAGGACGATGTCTTCTGTCTCACCGGGTATGTGGAGGAGGCAATAAAAGAGAGTCAGATTCAGGAGGGGATGTGTATGGTGCATATTCCTCATACAACCGCAGGACTCTGCCTAACTTCAAAATGGGATGAAACAGATTTTGCGGATATCAAAGGAGAACTGCGGCGGATTGTGCCCACCAGGGTAGATTTTTGCCACCAGTTTGACACTCCCGAGGATGCGGCAGGACATATCAAATCGGTTCTTACCGGCTGCACACTGCCGGTTCTGATCAAAGACGGAAAGGCCCTTCTGGGAAGCTCCCAGGGGATCTATTTTCTGGAATTTGACGGACCCAGAAACCGCATGTGCTATGTAAAGGCATTTGCCTGTTAGCGGAAGTATATGCAAAAAGTAAAGAAATGAGGTTATAGTTGTCTATGGAAAGAAAAAAATTAATACTAAACTGTGATCCGGGGACGGATGATTCCGTATGTATTATTATGGGGCTTACTCATCCGGGAATTGATCTGCTGGGGATTACGGCTGAAAGCGGGAACCTGCCTGCAAGTAAAAGCTGTGCCAATGCCCTCAGGATTCTGGAACTTATGGAACGCCCGGATATTCCTGTGGCCAAGGGAATGGAGCACCCTCTGGTAAGAGAGTATCCAAAAGATCCCTATTCCCACGGAAAAGACGGACTGGGAAATCATTTTTTTCCGGAACCTGAGTTAAAGCCGGATCCAAGATATGCGGCACAGATGATCATAGACCTGGTGGAGCAGTTTCCCGGGGAGGTCACCATCCTGTCTACTGCTCCATTGACAAATATTGCACTGGCATTTATGCTAAAACCAGACATTATTCCTATGGTTAAAGAGGTATATCACCTGGGCGGTGCATATGGGGTCACGGATTATGCATTTCTCAATGCAACAGGGGACAATCCTATGAGTGAATGGAACGTTTATGTGGATCCTGAGGCGGCAAAGGCAGTATATGAGTCCGGGGTAAAGCTGACAACCATAGGCTTGGATGTAGCGTTCAATCCGGAATGGGTAAACATCCGGGAAGAGGCGCTTAAAAAGCTGGAAAAATTGAATACCAAAGCGTCCAGATATGTGCTTGAGATTATAGAGTATGTGGATAAGAACAATTCACTGCCGGACCTGTTCAATAATGGTCCGATTGACACGGTAGCTATGTGTGCGGTGATACAGCCTGACATCATAGAAACCAGAGAGATCCATGTGGAGGTGGACACCAGTGACAATCAGCTTACCAGAGGAATGACCCTGTGGGACAGAAGAAACCATTTTAAATGGACACATATTCCCAGGATATGGACGGCCTGCGCAATTGACAGTGAACGCTATCAGAGAACCTTTGTGGAAGCCGTAGGGGGGAAACCCTATGATGAAATCTGACGGCACAAAGAGGGAGACACCAACCCTGCATAATCAGGCGGAGAAGGGGCAGATAGCGGAATGCGTGCTCATGCCCGGGGATCCGCAGCGGGCACGTTTTATCGCAGAGAACTATCTTGCCGATGCCAGGCTGGTCAGTGAGGTCAGAGGCATTTATGCCTACACAGGCAGCTGCCGGGGCAGGAAAGTGTCCGTCATGGCCAGCGGTATGGGGGCAGGATCTATGGGAATATACTCTTATGAGCTCTTTCAGTTTTACGGTGTGGAAAAGATTATAAGGGTGGGATCCGCAGGGGGATTATCTCCTCATCTGGCTCTCAGAGATATTGTGATAGGCACTGCATCCAGCACGGATACAGGATATGCCCTCCAGTACGGTCTGCCGGGAACTCTTGCCCCATGCGGGGACTTCGGGCTGGCAAGAAAAGCTTTTGACTATGCCGAAAAAAAGGGGCTTGGGTGCCGGGCGGGGATGCTTTTTTCAGGAGAGGCCTTCTACTATGAGGAGGAAATTCTCAGAAAATGGGCACAGATGGGAGCACTGGCAGTGGAGATGGAGTCGGCTGCGCTGTATATGAATGCGGCAAAGACTCATAAAAAAGCATTGGCAATTTGCACGATTTCTGATTTGGTATTCTCTGGCGAAAAATGCAGCGTGGAAGAAAGGCAGAACAGCTTTGATGACATGATAAAGATGGCCTTATCTATAATTACATAATCGGGGGAAAGGAAATAAGAAAATGGCAAGTTCAAAGTATACCGTACGGGATCTGGCGAGAGATGCAGGAGTGTCAATTGCCACCGTATCCCGTTATATCAATCAGGATTACGCTTCTATGAGTGAGAGTACCCGCAAAAAGCTGGATGAGTTAGCGGAAAAGAATGGATATGTGAATGCAAAGATGAAAACCCCGGCCAATATCGCTGTGGTGATTCCTGATATTACAGATCCCTTTTTCGCACAAATCGTGGAGGCTGTAGAGAAGTGTTCAGAAACCTACAATTATAATGTGCAGCTTTGCCTGAGCCAGGAATCCTTTGAGAGAGAAAAGCAGTACATCAAAAAACTGATTCAGCAGAATGTGCAGGGAATCGTCTACATGAGTACTGTAAATGAGGAAAAAGACTGTTACGATATGCTCAAAGATGCGGGGAAGCCCTTCGTGGTGCTAGACAGCTACCTGTCAGAGTATAACGTGCCGGCCCTGGTATTCTCCAATGGCGTATGGGGCATGTACGAAGCAACAAAACATCTGATAGAAAACGGCCACACACAGATCGCGTATATCTCAGGCCTGCGTTTTCATATGTTTGAGCATTACCGGTATCAGGGATACGTAAATGCCCTGCTGGATTCCGGTCTTGCAGTGAATCCCAATCTGGTGAAATTTGTGGGGTTCGGTATGCTGGACGGAGTAAAATGCTTTCGGGAGCTTATGGAGAGTAAAAACAAGTTTACTGCAGTGATCTGTGAAAATGATGTGCTGGCAATGGGTGTCTATAAGGTGTGTGCACAGATGGGGCTTGGAATCCCGGAGGACTTATCAATCATTGGCTACAACAATACGATACTGTCTGAGTGTGCCCAGCCGGCCATGACGTCGGTGGACCAGCACGTGGATGATATGATTCAGACAGCCGTGGATCTTTTAATGAAGCAGATCCACAATGAACCAATTACAGATAAGATTATCCGGATTGCTCCGTCTCTTGTAAAGAGAGATTCTGTAAAAAAAATCAACTGAATATAGAATAGGAGAAGGAGATATGGCAGATTACGTGATTGCCGGCAATGCTGCTGTAGATAAGATAACGTTTGCCGATGGAACAAGCACCGGTTTTATGCCTGGAGGAGCTACCCTGTTTGCCCTTACCGGGATCCAGCTGTGGACAGACAGTGTGCTGATGTGCGGGGGATTCGGTGCGGATTATATGGAGCATATGGGAGACTGGATGGAGCGCAACCAGATTGACCGGAGAGGATTTCATGTGAGAGATCCCAGAAATCCTTTAAATTATCTGGTGTACAGAGACAGCGGAGACTGGTATTCCTATACAGAATATGGAAACGAGCATTATGAAAGCCTGGACTGTGATCCCCAAAAGGACCATTTGCGGGACTTTTTGGAAGGGACAAAGGGGGTCTACTGCTTTCGGGCGGATGATCCGGACTTTTTTGGACAGATGGCAGAACTGAGAAATGAGTTCGGCTTTCGGTTCATGTGGGAAATCAAGGCCACTATTACCGTGCCGGAAAAGCTTCCGGTGATCCGAAGAATCCTGAAGAATATAGACGCATTTTCTATTAACCGCAGAGAGGCGTACCGACTGTTTGGTGTGGAGGAAGACAGCGAAGCCATCCGGGCTCTGCAGGGACTTGAGCTGCCTATGGCAGTATATCGGATTGGATCAAAGGGACTTTACATTATCCAAGGGGAAGAGGTGTTTTTTGCCCCCAGCTTTCAGAAATATTCCGTGGTGGATGTGACCGGATGCGGAAACAGTTCTACTGCCGCAGCTTTTTACGCCTGGTGTGAGAATATGGATGTCTGCGGAATTGCTGCCGCGGCTAATATTACCGCAGGAATGAATCTGCGATACCAGGGGGCCATGGAACTGACCCCGGAGAATAAGAGAATCGCCCGGGAGGAAAAGAAAGAGCTGGAAAACCGATACAGAGAAGGCATTATGGAGGCAGGAATGGTATGAAAGAATCCATAAAACGGATAATTGATAGTTATGTGTACAAAGACCGTATGGAACCGGGAGGAATCATGGCCCCGGGCGGTCTGGTAATTGACGGAAAACCTGCTATGACAGGGATTGACCCTGACAAGGTGGGAAGATATGTAGTTATGCTGGTACGGGATCCTCTGCTTGTGTATGGCGGGGATCCCGCTGAGATTCTGGCCAAAAGACTGGAGAAGCCGGTATTGGCCGGCAAAACAGGACTCTTTACCACCTGGAGCGGATGGTATAAGGGAGCCCATATAACCTTTGTCAGCGGCGGCAGCGGCGCGCCTGAGGCGGAGCTGCCCCTGGTGGAGCTGATGCATTATACAAAAGCAGATACCTTTATAAGGCTTGCAGGCTCTGCTGCCATCAGCGAAGAGATACATAGCGGGGATGTGGTGATAAGCAGCGGAATCGTAAGAGGGGACGGAGTATCCAAGGTTTATATAGAACCTGAATTTCCTGCCCTGTGCAGCCATGAAGTGGTACTGGCAATGAGCAAAAGTGCTGCGGATCTGGGCTGCAGGTGGCATGTGGGGGTTACCAGATGCTCTGATTGTGAGCACGTGGGCGGCGGACGCCCGGCTGTGAATGGGTATATTCAGCCCTGGCACACGGAGATTATAGAGTACTATAACAGGGCGAATGTTCTAAATCTGGATCGGGAATCCAGTGTCATTGCCACACTATGTACATTGTTCCGGAAGCGAGGGGGCGCGGTATTTTCCATAGACAATAATATTGTAACGGGAGAACGGTTTATACCAGGACAGGGACATGATGATTCCATCCAGGTAGTCCTTGAGGGGCTTGCCAATTTACATAACATGGATGTACAGAAGGAGAAAAAAAATCTTCCCTGCTGGGTTCCGGAGGAAATAGAATAAAGCTATGGATGAGAGCCAATACAGAAAAAATCTGAAGGTACCTCTGCATCGGGTGGATGTTGTTTTAGATACAGATGCTTTTAATGAGATTGACGACCAGTTTGCCATTGCCTATCTGATGAATTCCGGCGAAAAGCTGAATCCCGCTGCAATTTATGCAGCACCCTTCCATAATCATAAATCCGCTTCCCCTCTGGATGGGATGAATAAGAGCTATGAGGAGATCAAAAAAGTTCTGGAACTGGGGGGACACGGTGGGAAAAAGGAACAGGTATTTTACGGGGCCGACAGATTCCTTAAAAATGAGACCGAACCTGTGGATTCCCCTGCGGTGCGGGATCTGGTGCAGAGAGCAATGGCGTATAGCCCTGAAAATCCCCTGTATGTAGTGGGGATAGCAGCTCTCACCAATATTGCCTCAGCTCTTTTGACAGAACCTGCGCTGAAGGAACGTATCGCAGTGGTGTGGCTGGGAGGAAATGCACAACATTCTGCCCATAACCGGGAATTTAATATGATGCAGGATTTGGCAGCCGCAAGGGTGGTATTTAACAGCAAAGTGCCGCTGATTCAGGTGCCGTGTATGGATGTGGCAGAGCGTTTTACGGTTACCCGTCCGGAACTGGAGTACTGGCTGCAGGGAAAGAATCCTCTGTGTGATTATCTCACGGGGATTACCATAGGAGAGATGGAGGCATGGGCAGAGGGAACGCCCTGGTCCAAGACAATATGGGATGTGACGGCAGTGGCCTGGCTTTTGAATGACCGGGGGCAGTTTATGGAAGAGAGGCTGGTATCCAGCCCGATTCCTGAATATGATGATACCTATACCTGCTGCAGGGACAGGCACTTGATAAACTATATATACCGCATCCATCGGGATGCGCTGATGAAAGATTTAATAGAAAAACTGACAAAGTAAACTGTATGGATACAAGGGGGCAAAACTATGATCAATACTTACAGAGAGAAGATATATGCAGGCGTACTTGGAAAATGTCTGGGAGTCTATATGGGGCGTCCGGTAGAGGGATGGTTCTATGATAGGATTAATCAGGCATTCGGGGAAGTCTATAACTTTAAACATAAGGCGGCGGGGGCGCCTTTGATTGTGCCTGACGATGATATCTCAGGAACCTTTGCTTTTTTCCGGGCGCTGGAGGACAACGGCTATCCGAAAGATCTTACGGCTAAACAGATAGGGGATACCTGGCTGAACTATCTGGTGGAGAATAAAACAATTCTCTGGTGGGGCGGTCTGTCCCGTTCCACGGAGCACTCTGCGTATATAAGACTTAAGGAAGGAATTCCGGCGCCCGAGAGCGGAAGCATCGCCCAGAATGGACAGAGCATGGCTGAGGCCATCGGCGCTGAAATCTTTATCGATACCTGGGCATTGGTAAATCCCAATCAACCGGAACTGGCGGTCCGCATGGCGAAAGAAGCGGCGAGCGTGAGTCATGACGGGATTGCGGTGTCTGCTGCGTGTTTCCTGGCGGCTATGGAATCCATGGCCTTTGAGGAGACCAATATGGATGTCCTTATAGATCGGGGGTTGTCCTATGTGGATGACGGGCTGCTGCACCGACTGGTGGCGGATGTCAGAGAGCAGTGCAGAAAGGCATCGGACTGGCACGAGGTAAGGGAGTGGATAGCGGCTAACCACGGATATGAAAAATACCCAGGCAACTGCCCTATGATAACCAATCATCTGGTAGTTTTGGCAGCTCTTTTAATGGGCGGTGATGATTTTAATAAATCAATCATGATAGCAGCCTCGGCAGGATGGGATACGGACTGCAATGCCGGCAATGTGGGTTGCCTGAACGGGATCCGTCTGGGCCTGGAGGGAATTAACGGGGGAGCAGATCTTAGGGGCCCTGTTGCAGATCGTCTATATGTAGTTACAGCAGACGGGGGAGACTGTGTATCTGATGCGGTGCTGGAGAGCAGAAAAATTCTGAGAGCAGCCGCGGAACTGTATCAGGAAAACGTGGATCTTCCGGATAAGAGATACGCCTTTGAATATCCAGGCAGTGTGCAGGGATTTATGATTCATCAGGATTATGCAGAGGAGCAGGCCCTGTGCGGGATATCCAATCCCCTGGGGCAGGGACTGGAACTGGAGTATCGGCATCTGGCACCTGGTAGCAGCGCAGCTGCCTGCGTGGAGACTTATGTGGACAAGAGCCCTAAGGGGGTGGGAGGAACCAGCTATTTTGAAGTATATGCATCCCCTAATTTATATCCTACCCAGACCATAAATGCGTTGTTCTTCTGCCCGGATGAAGAGACGCCGTCCCTCCGCTTTTTTGTAGATTATTATGACGGCCAGGATCAGCTTCAGAAGTTAACCGGGGAGGAATTTCTGCTGAAGCCAGGTGAGAATCTAACTTCCTGGGAAGTACCGGAACACTGCGGACAGGCTATTTACAGGCTGGGAATACAGCTTGACAGCAAAAAGAGGCTGGACGGAAAGGTGATTCTGAAATGGATGGACTGGACCGGGGCCCCCAGAAAGTATGAGATGGGCAAGTCTTACGAGATGACCCCCTCTTTGGTAACCTGGACGAACGAAACCATCTGGCTGAAGACCTTTGTCAGTTCGGCGGATAATTTTTATCCGGACTACCTCAGAACCTTCTCCGTATCTCACCCCGGAAAGAATGGTATTGTAACCACCGGAGGACCGGACTGGAAGGATTATACGGTTACCTCTGCCGTTACATTTTCCCAGCAGGAATGTGCCGGCCTTGTGGCCAGGGCGAAAGGACACAGAAGGTATTATGCCGCCGTGTTCCAGGACGGGAAGGCAAAGATTATCCGCAGGAAGGACTGGGAGATTACGGAGCTCGCGGCAGTGCCTTATGCCTATAAAATTGACGGAGAATATCAGGTTTCATTTACCGTAAAAGGGAAACATTTGTCTATGGCAGTAAACGGAAAGACTGTGGCAGAGGCGGAGGATTCCAGCTATGCCCAGGGCGGAGCCGGTTATGTCGTAGACCGGGGGGCCATCCTGGGAGATGGATTCACAGTAGAAAGAGTCTGATTGAGAAGTAAGCAGGGCCTGCATCCGCAGAATGCGGAGGCAGGCCCTGATCACGTCAAGAACAGCTCGATAATAAACACACAGAGACAGGCAGCCAGTGATACCTGAATCAGGCTTCGTCCCCGGTAAGCCAGGAGTATGGCAGCTGCAAATGCAGCCAGGGCGGACCACATACTAGCCGTAGCAGTCATTATGGCCGGAAAGGTCATCACAGAGAGCGTCACAAAGGGTACGTAGTGCAGAAAGGATTTTATGTATACATTTGTAATCTCTTTCCGGATAAGGGTGAGGGGGAGCACGCGGATCAGATAGGTGACCACCGCCATTACAAGGATATACATGTAGATATTACTTTTCATGGGATTCCTCCTTTACTGGAAACAGAAAAGCGGCTGCTCCTGCAATGAGCACTGTCAGCAGGATAATACGGAAGCCGGAGGAGATGGAACTGACCACGGGCAGCTTGGTGAACAGGAAGCTTAGTCCCATGGAAGCCAGAATGACTCCTGTTAAAACCCGGTTGCCTTTTGCAGGAGGGATAATAACAGCCAGGAACATGCCGTACAGAGCCACGCTCAGCGCACTGATCACTCTGCCCGGGAGAATATCTCCGCAGACAGCTCCAAACAGTGTTCCTCCGGCCCATCCCGGTACAGCTGCTGTAATCAGTCCATAATTATAAAAGGGACTTAAGAGTCCAGGCTTGCACACGGAGACTCCGAAGATTTCGTCTGTGACCCCATAAGCCACAGGGAACCGGTGGAGAAAGCTGCACCTGCTGTCCAGCTTCTGGGAGAGGGAACAGGACATAAGACAGTAGCGGAGATTGATAATAAGCTGAGTGACGGCCATCTCTGTATAGGAGGCAGAGGCACTGATAATTCCCAGTGCGGCAAACTGACCTGCAGAAGTCAGATTAGCGGCAGACATAACAACTGCCTGGAGCGGCGTAAGACCGGCTCCGCTGGCCATAATGCCGAAGGTAAAAGATACGGCAAAATACCCCAGACAGATGGGGATACCATCTTTGACGCCGTATTTCCACTGCAAATAATTACTGTTCATAGTTGGTACTCCTTGGCTTTTTGCACAAATTATAGCATTAATCTTTACATCAGTAAAACAAATGTTTATTATGAATACATAAGAAATACTTATATAAATTAAAAGAAGGGTTACATATGAACCGATATCAGGCTGTTGTCAAAATCGTAGACACAGGAGGCTTTACCAAGGCGGCGGAGGAACTGGGCTACACGCAGTCGGCAGTAAGCCAGATGGTACAGTCCCTGGAAAATGAGCTGGGAACCATCTTATTTACCAGATCTAAAAAAGGGGCGGAGCTTACCCCCGATGGGGAGGAACTGCTTCCCTACATAAAAAATATATATCACGCTTACCGTGAACTAAAGGAAAAGCAGAGGGAAATGGAAGGGCTGGAGAGCGGAATCATCCGCATCGGCACCTTTGCCAGCGTATCCTGTCACTGGCTCCCCGGGCTGATGAAGGAGTTTCGGGAGAGTTATCCGGGGGTACATTTTGAGTTGTATCAGGGGGACTACAACACAGTGGAAGAACTGATCCGCGAAGGCAGTGTAGATTTCGGATTTATTAACCCTGAGGCAGTACCGGATATGAAAACCATACCTCTCAGGGAAGATCCTATGCTGGCAGTGCTGCCGCCTTCCCATCCCCTTGCGGCCAGAGATAAGGTCTCCCTGAAGGCCCTGGCCAGAGAGCCCTTTATTCTCCTGGAAGAGGGGCGGGTCAGCGAGCCCCTGGACTTTTTTCACAAGCATGGGATTATCCCTAATATACAGTACAGGGTGCACGATGACTATACCATTATGTCAATGGTGGAAAAGGAACTGGGGGTTGCCATTCTGCCGGAGCTTATACTGAACAGACTGAATTACAATATTGCGGTAAAGGAGATAGAGCCGTGCCTGTCCAGAACTATTGCCCTGGCTTTTAAGGAGAAAAAGACACTGCCTATAGCCAGCCGGCATTTCATGGAGTTCATATCCGGTAAGCTGAAAACTGCCGGACCCGTATAGGGCAGGAATGCACATTTTATCGGAAAGGAAAGCATATGTGGAAGATTACTATTGTTGAGGATGATGAAGGGATCCGCCGGGAATTGAAGGAACATTTTGCCGGTCAGGGATTTGCAGTAACAGCCTGCGATGCATGGGAGGGCAATGAGGCAATAATCAAAGACGCGGATCTGGTACTGCTGGATATTCAGCTGGGAGTCCAAAATGGACTGTCCCTCTGCCGGAAAATCCGGAGGGAATCGGCGGTCCCCATTCTATTTGTCACCTGCCGGGATTCAGAGGAGGACGAGTTGACTGCCATTCGTTCCGGAGGAGATGATTTTATCCGAAAGCCCTACAGTCTGCCTGTCCTGACTGCACGGGTGCGGAGGATTCTTCAGCGGAACAGCCAGGCAAAGGAAAGCATAACTGTGGATGGAGCCGCCCTGAATCTGGTGTTCGGGGTGATTGAGTTCCAGGGAAAATCTCTGGAACTGTCCAAAAAAGAACTGCAGATTATTTATTTCCTGTTTCTCAACCAGGGGAGAACTGTTGCAAAAGACGAACTTGTGGAATATCTTTGGGAGAATAAATGGTATGTGGATGAAAATATTCTAAATGTAAATCTTTCCAGACTGCGCAAGCGCCTGGGTGAGATTGGACTGGGAGATCTGATTCATACGGTACCGAAACAAGGGTACCGGGCAGGAGGGGAGCCGGAATGAATTTTTTGTGCTATCTGGAAGAAAAGATCTTTGTGATGATGGGAAACCTGTTTCTCATGGTTCTTGCCGGGGTTTATCTGAGAGCCTGCGGCAATCCGGGGGCCGTTATATTTTACTTTATCGGTATTTGGCTTTTAATTCTCGCAGGAAACCTGTTGTGGGGGTATGAGAGGCAGAGAAGAAAATACAGGGAAATGTGCAGACTTTTTGACGGGCTAAAGGAAAAGTATCTGATCTGTGAACTAATGGGGAAACCCAAAGATCAGATGGAAAAGATGTATTATGAAATGGTCCGGGGAGCTAACAAGGCCATGGCAGAGAAGATTGAGGAGGTCCAGAAGATAAGCCGGGAGTATAAGGAGTACGTTGAAGAGTGGATTCATGAAGTAAAGACTCCGATTGCCGCCGGAACCCTTATCTGCAGCAATCATCCTTCCCCACAGGGCAGCAGGATAAAAAAGGAATTCGCAAGAATTGAAGAATTGGTGGAACAGGTGCTGTACTTTGCCAGAAGTGAACAGGTGGAGAAAGATTATTTTATCTCCGAATGCATTCTTTCAGACGTAGTGAATCCGGCGCTTTTGGCCTATCGTCCCTATATTCTGGAGCGGGGGATTGGGCTGCGGGTAGAGGAGCTCTCTGAAACTGTATACACAGACGGTAAATGGATGCGCTATATTCTGGGTCAGATTCTGTCTAACGCAGTAAAGTATCAGGACAAGGAAGAGCCCGGGATTCATATCTACTCCTGCACAGAACGGGGGAAAATCCGGCTGTGTGTGGAAGACAACGGGAGGGGGATTCCTCTGGAGGACCTGCCCCGGATCTTTGACAAAGGATTTACAGGAGGGGACAGGCAGAAAAAAGGGGCCACAGGCATCGGGCTGTATCTCTGTAAAAAGCTGTGCGAGAGGCTGGGAATTGCCCTGTCTGCCGACTCCAACGAGGGGGAGGGGACTACAGTTACTCTTGAGTTTCCTGTGGGAAATTTCCATAGAATGTAAGGGAAAAAAGTAGTATTACAACTTTGTAAGTAAACAAAGGAAGAGATGGGAGGTATACTGAAGAAAACATACACGAGGAGTGATTGCATGAAAACATTACTGAGAATTGAGGATATCCAAAAATATTACGGTTCCCGTTCCTTTGTCACAAAGGCCCTGCACCAGGTCTCCTTTTCTGTGGAGGAGGGAGAGTTTCTGGGGATTATGGGGGCGTCCGGTTCCGGAAAAACAACCTTGCTGAACTGTATTGCGACCATTGATACTGTGACCGCCGGGCATATTTATCTGGAAGAGGAAGATATTACAGCACTGAGAGAAGAAGAGCTGGCAAAGTTCAGACAGAAGAATCTGGGGTTTGTATTTCAGGAGTTTAATCTTCTGGATACCCTTACCATTGAAGAAAATATAGGACTTGCACCTGTGATCTGCAAAGAAGATCCGAAAAAAATCAGTATACGGGTAAAGGAGATCGCAAAGAGGCTTGGTATAGGGGACATCCTTACCAAATTTCCCTATGAGGTGTCCGGAGGCCAGAGGCAGCGCTGTGCATGTGCCAGGGCTATGATCAACCAACCAAAGCTCATTCTGGCGGATGAGCCGACGGGAGCTCTGGATTCCCAGTCGGCAAGAATGCTGCTGGAGAGCTTCGGGGCTCTGAACCGGGAACTTAAGGCTACCATTTTAATGGTTACCCATGACGTATTCTCCGCCAGCTACTGTTCCCGGATCCTGTTTCTCAGAGACGGAGAGATTTTCAATGAGATCCGCCGCGGAACCAGGGAGAGAAAGGAATTTTTTCAGGAGATCCTGGATGTGGTGACCCTGCTGGGAGGTGATGTTTCCAATGCTCAGTAGACTGGCAGTAAGGAATGCAAAGCGTTCGGCAAGGGATTATCTGATTTACCTGGTAACCGTAACCTTTTCTCTGTCTATGGTGTATGCCTTTAATCTGATTGTGTTCTCCAGCGAGATACGGAACCTAAGTTACGGCATGAGCGCCATGACCGGAATCATTATTTTTATCTCTCTGATTATTGTATTAGTCATCGGCTGGCTGATCTGTTATATGACTAGATTTATCCTGGAGAAGAGAAGCCGGGAATTCGGCACCTATCTTCTTCTGGGAATTCCCAACCGGGATGTCGCCAGCCTTTTTGTCAGGGAAAATCTCCTGATGGGCGCTGCGGCTCTTATGATAAGCCTTCTGGTGGGTAGCTTTCTGTATCAGATTCTGGATATGATAATTATGAGAATCTTTCAGGCGTCATATCAGATACAGTTTCAGTTTTCTGCCAAAGCACTGGCACTGACCGCAGGATACGGGGCTGCCATCTATCTGTTTGCCATGGCGAGAGTAAGACGGCAGCTGAGTAAAATTAAGATCTGTGATCTCCTGTATATGGAGAAAAAAAATGAAGCCTCGGCTCTGAAGACCGGAAAGGGCCACTGGACCCTTTTTCTGGCCGCAGTGGCAGCCTGCGCTGCGGGGGGAGGTATCTTATGGTATCTCTGCCACCACAGTGAGGAGGTGCACAATGGAGGCGTGCTGCTCCTTCTCTCCGTGGTTCTGCTGATCGGGAGTATCTATGGGATCTATATGACGGTGACCTCTTTTCTCAGCAAAACAGTGCTGGCAGGGAATAGCTTCAAATATAAGAAACACCGCCTGTTTCTTCTGAGAAATATGACCGCCAGAATGAGAACCATGGGAGTAACCATAGGGACTCTGGCTCTGCTTTTAACCCTGACGCTTACGGCAACCTCTATGGGGCTGTTGTTTGAGCGGTTCTTTTCAGAGAAAAGAGAGAGCACCATGTCTTTTGATATCACGGCATCTACCGCACGGCCCTCTGAAGATTTGAGTCCGGTATCTGCCTATGCAGAAGAAAAACTTGGAATTCAAAGCCAGCTTGCCTACCCATTGTATGACGGGGGAAATAAGACACTGACAGACTGGTTCCGCAAACAGGACAGTCCGGTGGGATGGATGGAATTTGCGCCGGTTCTGGCTTATTCAGATTACAAAGAGCTTAGACAAATGCTGGGATACAGAGAGACAGAACTAAAAGAGGGGAGGTATCTCATTCAGTGCACTCCCAGAATCAGGGAGATAGCAGAGCAGGAGAAAATTCCGGACATACGCTTCGGAGGGGAGACACTTACATTCCAGGAAAGCCGGTCAGAACCATTTGGAGTAGGAGATGGATTCAACGGGACAGGGTACGTGGTGATTGTACCGGACAATATTGCAGCAAAGCTTCCCGTGTACCATATGTCTCTGGCTGTCCAGACCGAAAAAGAAACCACCCCGGAGGATGCGGTTAATCTGGTAAATCTCCTGTATGAAACATACAGCTATGAGGGGATTGACACCTGCAATACCAAAGGGAGCATACGGGATACGTATCTTTCTGTATTTACCATTCTGGCATTTTCCCTGTACTATGTGGGACTTATCTTCGTCTGTGCTGCCGCTGCGGTGTTGGCGGTTCATCAGTTGAGCGAGGCGGTGAAGTATCAGTTCCGCTATGAGATTCTCTCTAAGCTGGGTGTGGGAAACCGGGAGGGGAAGAAACTGGTGTTTCAGCAGCAGCTGTTATTTTTCGGGGTGCCCCTGATGATTCCGGTGCCCCTAAGCATCTTTTTGTCCAGACAGCTTTCGTACTGGATGCTGATGAATGAGATTTCCGACAAAACATTTCTGCATTCCCAGGGAATCAGTCTGGGATTGTTCGGATTAGTTTACCTCATCTACTTTGTCACATCCTGGAGAGCCTGCTCCCGTCTGGCTTTTTCCTGACAAATAAGCAGAGACAAGGACAACAGCTGTGCCGGCCAGCTGAACGGGGGAAATGGGCTCCCCCAGAAAGGCGGCGGCAAAGAAGATAGCAGATACAGGATCAATGTAGCTGAGTACAGCCGTAAGATGTGTAGGGGTCTCCTTCAAACCGGAGAAATACAGATAACATGCAATGCCGGTATGTACAATCCCCAAAATCAAAAGCATGGGAAGGTTGGCCCTCACTACAGAAAAATTATGATTCTTTACGAGCACCGGAGAGAGCACCAGAGCGGCAGCCAGCAGCTGTATCAGCGTCCGGTCCATATTATCGATGTTGTCCAGCTTTTTATTGCAGAGAATCAGCATGGCATAAAACAGAGCAGAACCGGCACCGCATAAAAGCCCCAGCCCGTGATGGTACACGGTCAGGGCGGATTCCCCGGAGCTGAATACAATAAGAGCCAGTCCGGCTGGAGCCAGAAGGGCAGTGATAACCTGTTTTTTGGACAGATGTTCCCCCAGGACAAAGGGAGCCGCGAATAAAACCAGCACCGGAGCCAGATAATAGGTCATAGTGCCGGCGGCTACAGTGGTCCAGCGCAGTGCCTGGAAAAACAGAAGCCAGTTGATCCCCATAATAACACCTGATACGGCGGCCAGACAGAGAGCCCTTTTCCCGCAGCGGAAGGGGTTCTTTTTTTTCAGCAGCATTAGGAGGGAGAAAAAAATGCTGGCAATAAAAACGCGGTAGAAGACAAGTTCCACGGTAGATAAAGAAATTCCCCGGACAAATATGCCGATACTTCCGAAAATCAGCATGGGGATAATAAGCTTCAGGCAGGATTTCCACATAAGTTTCTCTCACTTTCATTAGATTCTCCGCAGGGAGATAAGCTATCTCTTATTCTAAGTGACAGGAGAAAGCAAGTCAATCGGATTTGGGACTGTACCTTTCTCTGAAATAGAAAAAACTGATGAGAAAAAGGGATAACTGTGATACACTGTTAAGGGACAGAAATAAGGGAAAAGACAGGAGTTAAAGGAGCAAGTATGAGGGAACAGTTAACAAAGAGCGACGTAAAAAAGATTCAGGAAGAGATAGAATACAGAAAGCTGGTTGTGCGGAAAGAAGCAATAGAGGCCGTGAAGGAAGCCAGGGCTCAGGGAGATCTCAGCGAGAATTTTGAATATTATGCGGCCAAGAAGGATAAGAATAAAAATGAGAGCCGGATCCGCTATCTGGAGAGGATGCTGAAAACAGCTGTCATCGTATCGGATGAGTCCAGGGAGGACGAAGTAGGGATTAATAATACGGTAAAAATATATTTTGAGGATGAGGACGAGATAGAAGAATTCAAGCTGGTAACCTCTATCCGGGGAAATTCTCTGAAGGGTATGATCAGCACTGAGTCTCCCATCGGTAAGGCTATTCTGGGACATAAAGCGGGGGACCGGGTATTGGTTAAAATAAATGAAGAAACCGGATACTACGTTGTTGTCAGGGAAATCCAGAACACCCGGGATGACAGCACTGATAAAATCAGAGGATTCTGACCGAAGGTCTGCCTTGCATGGAAGGGAAAGCTATGAGAAATCAGATTATCCATCTAAAAACGATAGAACGGAATACTACCCTGTATCATTACACACAGATTGCTGGGGTGCAGGGAATTTTGGATGAAAAAAGCTTTTGGGCTACAAAAAGTGACTTTCTCAATGACCCGAGAGAATTTTCTTACATCATAGAAGTGATCCAGCAGATGAGCGGATCCGTCTTTAAGAACAAAGAATGGAAGGAGCTTTTCCTTAAGAATATTTTCAAGGAGGGGGATCATTTTGTCTATGAGAAAAATAAAGAATTTTTCGTACTGGCATTTTCCACCTGCTCCGACAGTATAACTCTGTGGGCAGAGTTTGGCAATGAGACCGGATACAACATGGCCTTTGACAGTGAAAAAATCATCAAAAAGATAGCGAAAAGCAATGCCATTGCCTATCACGGATATGTGGTATATGCCCTGGAGGAACAGAGAGACTATATTTTGGATCTGATGCAGAAGAAGATACCGGAGTCCTTTGGGCTTTCCTTTGCCGATATTATGAACAGAGGTATGACCTCGGAGAGCGATCCCGTGTTCCAGAAGGCGTGCAGAATGTTTCAGAAAGCCGCCAAAATCTATGCGATGTTCTTTAAGCAGGAGGGATTTACAGAAGAACGGGAGTATCGGTTTGTGTTTAAAAAGAGCGAGGGGATGAATGTGTTATTCCGGGAAAAAGAAGGTTTTTTAATTCCCTATATAAAGATTACCATGCTGGAATCAGACAATAAGCTGCCGATCCGGGGAATTACCGTGGCTCCCAAAAATGACAGTGATCTGGCGAGAAAAGGAATGGAATATTATCTGCACAGGCACGGGTACCAGGTTCCGGTAGAACTGTCCAGGATAAAACTGAGATACTGAAAAAGATGTAAAAAAAGTGATAAAATTTGAATATTTGTGATATACAAAAATCTTCTGAAAAGTGATAATATTTCTATTACGTTAAAAATTTCACGGAGGGTTTTTGTTATGAATATGTATCGCTGGATAGAAAAAATGATTTATGCGGATGAGAAAAAACCAATGCCTATATTATCCTTTCCGTCAGTGCAGCTATTGTGTGTTACGGTGAAGGAACTAGTCGCGGACAGTAATTACCAGGCGCTGGGGATGAAGATGCTTGCAGATAAGTACGACACGGCAGCGGCAGTGAGCTTTATGGATCTGTCTGTGGAGGCGGAAGCCTTCGGCGCGCGCTGCGTCTATGCGGCGGATGAGGTTCCCACAATCATAGGGAATATAGTGAAAACAGAAGAAGAGGCTGAGCGGCTTAAGATCCCTGAGGTGGGGGCTGGACGTACCGGCGTATGCCTGGAGGGTATTCGGAAAGCCCTGAAGCTTATCACCGATCGCCCGGTATTCGCAGGCTGTATCGGTCCCTTTTCACTGGCTGGGAGACTGATGGATGTGAACGAGGTGATGCTGTACTGCTACGAGGAGCCGGATATGGTACACACGATTCTTCGGAAGGTGACGGACTTTCTCATTGCCTATATTCTGGAATACAAAAAAACAGGGGCCCACGGAATTGTGATGGCGGAACCCCTTGCCGGTATGCTGTCTCCCCAGCTCATGGAGGAATTCTCCAGTGCCTACGTAAAAGAGATTGTTGAAAAGACGCAGGATCAGGGGTTTGTGGTTATCTATCATAACTGCGGCAATTATGTTATCCAGCTCATCGATCAGATCCTGGATACCGGGTGTCTCATGTACCATTTCGGGGACAGCATCGATATGAAGGAGATGATGCAGCGCATCCCGAAAAACTGTCTTGCTATGGGGAATGTAAGCCCCTCTGCACAGTTTCTCAACGGGACGCCCTCTTCTGTGAGGATAGAGACTATGAGGGTGCTGGAAAACTGTAAAGAATTTCCAAACTTTATCGTTTCTTCCGGATGCGATATTCCGCCGCTGACAGAATTTGAGAATATAGATGCATTCTTTGACACTGCAAAATCATTTTATTATAAACAGCATTTGCTGGATATGATTGTATAAATAAGATATTTATGATATTCTGAGAAACAGGAAGGTTCAGGTCGTGGCCGTGGAATCCTCCTGTTTTTCTATGAGGGGACAGGAGGGGAGAACAGAAAACTAGGGAAAGCACAACAGGAGAAGTGGAATGTCGGGACATATGTGGGAACAGGTAATAAAATACAGCAGACATCTTGCGGAAATATTTGGTGTGGAGTGTGTACCGGTAAATCAGGGGGACCAGGAGCAAGGTGAGAATAAGTGGGAACCAGGAGAGATATGCAAAGCCTGCGAACAGTGCAATCATTTTGGATGCTGGGGGATGAACGCCTATCGGAAAGGCTGCGAGGAAGCCTATCGCTGGGACGGCATCTATATATCCCTCTGCCCCTTGGGACTTATATTAATAACAGCACCGCTGTCTGACGAGACCGGTGAGCTGGCGGGGGGGATCGCGGCCGGCCCTCTGTGCATGGGTAACCCGGAGGATAATTTTCAGGAAATATACGATCCAGTCCTTCAGAAAATTGTATCTGAGAGTCCCTGTTTTGCACCGGAGAAGATACAGAGTATGGGCGAGATTATGAGCGCCGTTACCGGGTTTATTTCAGGGGTTACTCACGGGAAAGCAGGCAGGTATTTTTACAAGCAGGAACATCTGCTTAATGCTATATATGCGGAGAAGCTCAAAAAAACAGAAGATACAGAATATTATACTTATCCCATTGCTCTGGAACGAAAACTGCGGATCGCAGTGAGAAGCAAGGCAGTGGAGGAAGCTCAGGTGCTTCTCAATCAGATTCTTGCCTATATCTATGTCTCTAATTGTCATAACCTGAAGGCAATAAAACCCAGGCTGTCTGAGCTGGTGGTAGTTATCTCCAGGGCAGCGGTGGATGCGGGGGCAGACATGAATGAGACGGATGCAATGATTCAGATGTTTGTAAACCATATTCACGAATTTGAGAGTATTGAGGAACTCAGCATATGGACCACTAACCTGATGCAGCAGCTCATTGCCTATACTTTTAACTTTGATAATGTAAAACATGCGGATGTAGTGTACAAAGCAGTTGAATATATAAAGGATAATTACAGAAGGAAGATAACCGTGGATGAATTAGCTGCCCTTACATACGTGAACAAGTCTTACCTGGGTACCATATTTAAGAAGGAGACAGGCAGCACTATTCCGCAGTATATTAATGAAGTACGGGTAGAAAAGAGCAAGCTCCTTCTCTTGGAGGAGAATCTGAGTATTGTAGAGATTGCCAGCCTGTGCGGGTTTGAAGGGCAGAGCTATTTTACGAAGGTCTTCCGGGAGATCGTGGGGATGACTCCCAAAAAATATAGGGAAGAGAGGGGAAAAAAGCGGTTTTTAATAGACAAAGGAGATAATTTGTGATATATTGAATGCAATTCAGGTGTGTCTGGGTACTTGAATGATTGTACCAGAAAACTGCCGGATACAGAGAGATACAGGTCAACTGCATCTCTCTGTATCCGGCTTTTTGTATTCCTGAAAGGTTGCCTGAAGCTTTGGATAAGAAGGGAAAGGAGTTAACGATGTATTTGATGATTGACAATTATGATTCATTTGTCCATAATCTGGCGGCATATTTTAAAGAACTGGGGGTTGAACTGGAGATTGTCAGAAATGACAGTATAGATCCCGTGAAGGCGGAGAGAGAGGCCGCATCCGGCGGACTGGAAGGAATTATCATATCTCCGGGTCCCAAAAGTCCCTCCGAGTGCGAAGGTGTGGGAGAGATGGTGAAGAGGCTGGCGGGGAGGATACCTATCCTTGGGGTCTGTCTGGGACACCAGATCATAGGGCGGGAATTCGGAGGTCAGATTAAAAAGGGGGTGCGGCCCATGCATGGAAAGGTTACAGGGCTCGTGCATAACGGAAAGGGACTCTTTGAAGGGCTGCCGGAAGCCTTTCAGGTAACCCGGTATCACTCCCTGGTGGTAGACAGACATACGCTTCCCGGCTGCATGGAGGCTGATGCCTGGTCCAAAGACGGAGAGATTATGGGTATGCACCACAGAAATATGCCGGTTTATAGCGTGCAGTTTCATCCGGAAGCAGTACTGACAGATTATGGACATGAGCTTCTGCATAATTTTTTAAAGTGTGCGGGGCAGTGGAGGGCAGAGCATGGGTACAGTAATTAGAAGATTATCCTTTTACCGGGAACCAGAAGATATTTTCCGCAGATTCAGGGAAGAGCCTATGGCCGTTTTTTTGGACTCATCCCTTGAGAACAGGCTGGGAAGGTACTCCATGATAGGACTATACCCTTATGTATGTCTCAGAGAGGAAGACGGTATCTGCTACTGCAATAACAGCAGGACGGAGGAAAGCCTGGAATCTCTTCTGAACAAATATCTGAAGGAAAATAAGGAGGCAAACCCTACCGGGCTTCCCATGGTATCCGGTGCAGTGGGGTATCTCAGCTATGATTATGGAAGAAAGTTTGAGGGGATACCTTCCCGGCATGAGAAGAAAATTCATATGCCGGAGGCAATGTTCTGTTTTTACGATGTATATATTATAGGAGATCTGGAGAAGAAAACCCTCTTTCTGACCGCAAGAGGGGAGACCGGAATGCCGGAGGAAGTTCTGGATAAAGTGGAAAAAGAGATAGAGAAGGCTTCTTGCGGGAGGAACTGTCAGAGGCAGACAGAGCTGGCGGAATTTCAGCCAAACTTTACGAAAGACGAGTATAAACAGGCAATAGAAAACATGATGAAATATATGGAGGAAGGGCACATCTATGTGGCCAATATGACACAGCAGCTGACGATTGAAAGCAAAAAGAGTCCATATGAAGTTTTTTCCTATCTTCGGCGGCATAATCCGTCCCCGTTCGGCAGCTATATGAATTATGGAGACTTCCAAATCGTGAGCGCATCTGTGGAACGTTTCTTTAAAATAAGAAACGGTATTATAGAGACCCGTCCCATCAAGGGAACCAGAAAAAGAGGGGAGACTCCCGGTGAGGATGAAGCGCTGCGTCTGGAACTGGAAAATTCTGACAAGGATAAAAGTGAGCTGCTGATGATTGTGGATTTGGAACGGAATGATCTGAACCGGATCTGTGAGCCAGGGAGTGTGGAAGTGACGGAACTTTTTCAGGTGGAGGAATACGCTACTGTATTTCAGCTGGTTTCAGCCGTACAGGGGAGACTGAAAAAGGGGATGGACGGAATGGATGTGATACCTGCAGTTTTCCCCGGAGGTTCTATTACAGGCGCTCCCAAGATAAGGGCAATGGAGATTATTGATGAACTGGAACATGACCGCAGAGGCCTCTACACGGGGAGCATCGGGTACCTGTCCTTTTCCGGAGACTGTGACCTGAATATTGTTATCCGCACAGCTGTCTATGAGAATGGGAGATACCATCTGGGAGTGGGGGGCGGAATCACTTACGAATCTGATGTGGAATTTGAATATGAGGAAACTTTACAAAAAGCAAAAGCAATCTTGGAGGCAGTATATGAATGAGATAAAAGCGGACGACGGGTACTTTTTTGGAATCGGTGTCTTTGAGACGATCGGAATCGAGCAGGGAAGGGTGGTTTTCTTTGAGGAGCATATGAAAAGACTGAGAAAGGGGATGGAAGCCCTTCACATTCCCCATCCAGGGGGAGGAGAGAAGCTTTCAACAGCGTATCTTCTGGAAACTGTCCGGCGAGAAGGCATAGAAAAAGGGGCCTTAAAGATAACTGTTTCCCAGGACAATGTTACGCTGAGCTTCCGGGAAAATCCCTATACCAAAGAACAGTATGAAAAAGGATTTTTACTGGATCTGGCATCTACGGCCAGGAATGAGACTTCCCCTTTTACCTACTTGAAATCACTGAACTGCGGGGAGAATATTCTGGAAAAAAGGGCTGCCCGCCGCAGAGGAATAGATGAACCGGTCTTCCTAAATACAAAAGGACAGCTTGCAGAGGGGGCAACAACCAATCTGTTTTTTGGAAAAAATGGAAGACTGTACACACCGCCCCTTTCCTGCGGCCTGCTGGACGGCATTGTCCGAAAGTTTGTGATGCAAAAGTTCCCGGTGGAGGAAAAGATCGTTTATCCCTGTGAGGCGGGAGAGTACGATGAGATGATGGTAACGAATTCTCTTCTGGGGATCATGCCGGTGCACAGATTTGAAGACATTGCCTTTTCTTCCAGGACATTGTGCAGTATGCTGGCGGAGGAATATGAAAGGTGTTCTCAAAACGGTCGTTTTCTGCTATAATAAAGTTCATATACAGCATTTTTGTCAATAATAACGGACGTCAGGATACCCATGAAATGCTGTTTTAGTATCAGACGTTACAACTATGAAAGAAGGTGTTAGCATGAACTGGGCAGAAAATTTACAAAACAATCTTACTACAGCAGAGCAACTCAAAGGCGTATTGCAACTTAACGATAAGGAGACGGAAAAGCTAAAGCAGATACTGGAACAATTCCCTATGTCCATTACCCAGTACTATCTATCACTGATTCATTGGGAAGACGAAAATGATCCCATAAGAAAAATGTGCATTCCCTCTATCCTGGAGACAGATTTGGACGGAAGCTTTGATACCAGCGGAGAGGCAGATAATACAGTGGTGGAAGGAATGCAGCACAAATATAAACAGAGTGCCATGATACTATCCACAAACAGGTGTGCCATGTACTGCCGTCATTGTTTCAGAAAGCGGCTGGTTGGATTATCTGACAAAGAGATTGCGAAGTATTTCGATAAGATTATGGAATACATAGAAGGGCACACTGAAATCAGCAATGTACTTATATCCGGAGGGGATGCCTTCCTCAACAGCAACGAGGTAATTGAAAAGTATCTGGATCGCTTAAGCAGAATGGAGCATATTGATTTTATCCGGTTTGGGACAAGAACCCCCGTAGTGCTGCCCATGCGGATAACAGAAGACAAAGAATTGTTGGATATTTTGCAGAGATACAGCAGCAAAAAGCAAATCTATGTAATCACTCATTTCAATCATCCCAATGAAATTACCAGAGAATCCAAGGCAGCCGTTCAGGCTTTACTGCATGTGGGAATTCCCGTTCGAAATCAGGCCGTACTTTTAAAAGGAATTAACGACTCTCCAAAGGTACTGGGGATGCTGCTGAAAAGACTAACAGCAGCGGGAGTACTCCCATACTATGTATTTCAGTGCCGTCCGGTCAGCGGTGTGAAGAACCAGTTCCAGGTTCCTTTAAAGCAGGGCTTTCAGATTGTAGAGGAGGCTAAGGGTATGCAGAACGGAATGGGGAAAAACTTCCGCTATGTCCTCTCCCATGAAGCCGGCAAAATAGAGATCCTTGGTATGGCGGCAGAGGATGAGATGCTGTTTAAATACCATCAGGCCAAGAAGCCGGAGGACGCCGGCAGATTGTTTACCAGACACCTGGAGGATACCCAGTGCTGGCTGTAAAGGGAACGATTACCGAAGTATTGCGTGGTGCTGTTCACAGATAAATAAGGGCTGGGGATTATTCCCAGCCCTTACACACGTCTATCCATCCTTTGCTTCCTGCGCACAGCTCCAGATCCTCCATGGTCAGTTCAACCGCGCTGCTGTCATTCCCTGCACCGGGAAATACTGAGGGAAATCGTTTCAGAGAGACATCCAGATAGACATCAACTCCCTCATTAATTCCAAAGGGGCAGACGCCTCCGATCCCGTGACCGATAAGAGGCTCTACTTCCTGTGCCGCCAGCATCTTTGCTTTTACGTGAAACTGATTTTTATATTTGACATTGTCAATCTTGGCATCTCCGGCGGTGAGAATTAAGATGGGCTTGTCCTCTGCTTTAAAAGACATAGTTTTGCCGATCCGCGCAGGTTCACATCCCACAGCCTGTGCCGCAAGCTCTACGGTTGCGGATGAGGTATCAAATTCCATAATTCTAGAATCCAAGCCGTATTGTTTCAGATGATTCCGTACTTTTTCTATAGACATAGCTGATCCTCCTTTTATCTCTTTCTGTCATAATATGGAGATTTTCCTCTGGCTGAAAGGGGGATGCCGATAACGTCTGTTACATCCTCTCCGAGAATTCCAAGCTCCTTAGCCGCTCTGCCGGCTGAAAACATTACCCGGTTGTCAATTCTGGCATCAGCAGCAACACTGACTGCGGAGCCTATGGCAATGCCCAGATCCATAGGGCCGAACGCGCACATTCCTCCTGCTTCCATACAGGCGCTGCAGTTTTCAAACCCGCAGTAGCGGCAGCCTTCGTTCATTTTACGGGCCTGGTTCTTAATGCCCAGCAATACTACCGCAAAACTGTCACGTACATTTGCCGCGTCTCTCATGAAAAAGCCGTAGGACAATTTTGGGGACAGCTCCTCCATTTGGTTTGCAAGTTCTTCTTTTTCCTTTCCGGTCAGAATGCAGGCGGCCAGATAGTCCTCTCCCTTTGTCTTGGGGGCGGTCCTGGCAGCAGCACACATCTTACGGGCAACATGTATTACAGCGGCTTCTTCTGCTTCTTTGGAATGCTGTATCATTTTAAACTCCTCCTTTCAGGATAATCATGCAGACGGTAAGCGGCATGACGGTAAACTAAGTTTATGGTAACGAAAGCGGGAATAGTTGTCAAGCAGTAAGAAAAAAGTTATAGTATATACAGGCCTAAAAAAGGAGGGCCGGTACGAATGAGGTACCGGCGTATATGAAAAGAAATCTATATGAAAAAGGCAGCTGGCCTTTATTTGATTATCACTATAAAAGAAAAATGTGTTGATTTTGTGATGGAAGATTTAAGAAAGTGTAAAGACTAAATAAAATATGCATACATGTGATTTTACCTTTCTTAATGTGGCAGATGACATGGTAATAAGAGTTGAACAAATGACAGGTTAAAGGTGACATATTGAGCGGTCATCGGCAATTAAGCATGAAGAACCACCGGTTTTATACCGGTGGTTCTTCATGCTTAATTCAGACTGTAGACAAAGTCCGAGGACAAGTGCCTCGGATTTTCCTCGCCATTGAGCCAGAAAAGTCAGCACTTACAAGACTTTGAGGCTCTTTTTTGGTATAATAGATGTATCAAATACAGGCGGTGAGATGCTTATGATGACACAGAATGCGGATAAAAAAAGAGAACAGATTCAGTTGTTTTGCATGGATGACATGGTTCCACAGGACCATCTGCTGCGGATCATCGACAAAGCAATCGACTGGTCCTTCATTTATGAACTGGTAGAAGAAAAATACAGTCAGGACAACGGACGCCCCAGTATGGACCCCGTCATGCTGATCAAGATTCCTTTCATCCAATATCTTTATGGCATTAAAAGCATGCGCCAGACGGTAAAAGAGATTGAGGTAAATGTCGCCTACCGCTGGTTCCTCGGGCTGGATATGCTGGATAAAGTGCCGCATTTTTCAACCTTTGGAAAGAACTATACGAGACGCTTTAAAGACACCGACCTCTTTGAACAGATATTCGAGCATATCCTTTCTGAATGCTACAAATTTAAGCTGGTAGACCCTACTGAAGTTTTTGTGGATGCCACCCATGTAAAAGCCAGAGCAAACAATAAAAAGATGCAGAAGCGTATTGCTCATGATGAGGCATTATTTTTTGAAGATCTGCTGAAACAGGAAATCAATGAAGACCGTGAAGCACACGGGAAACGTCCGCTGAAAGAAAAAGAGGATGACAGCAATACACCATCCGGTGGAGCCGGCGGCAAAGAAGAAAAGACAGTGAAAGCAAGCACTTCTGATCCGGAAAGCGGATGGTTCCGCAAAGGAGAACATAAACATGTATTTGCTTATGCAGTACAGACCGCATGTGATAAGAATGGATGGATTCTCAGCTATAGCGTTCATCCCGGGAACAATCATGACAGCAGAACCTTCAAGTCCTTATATGACAAGATAAAAGGGATCGGAATAGAGACGCTGATAGGCGATGCAGGATATAAAACTCCCGGTATAGCAAAACTTTTGATCGATCAAGGAGTCAAACCGCTCCTGCCATACAAACGCCCCCTGACAAAAGAGGGTTTCTTCAAGAAATACGAGTACGTTTATGATGAGTATTACGACTGCTATATCTGTCCCAACAATCAGGTGCTGACCTATCGAACAACCAACCGTGAGGGATATCGGGAGTACAAAAGCTGTGGAAGTAGCTGTGCAGGCTGTGCCTATCTTGCAAAATGTACCCAAAGCAAAGATCATGTAAAGACGGTTATGCGCCACATATGGGAACCTTACATGGAGATGTGTGAGGAGATCCGCCAAACCGTGGGTATGAAAGAATTATATTCCCAAAGGAAAGAAACCATAGAACGAATCTTTGGAAGTGCAAAGGAGAATCATGGTTTCCGATATACACAGATGTTTGGAAAAGCCCGAATGGAAATGAAGGTCGGGCTTACATTTGCGTGCATGAATCTGAAAAAGCTGGCCAGGATGAAAGAGAAATGGGGGCTTCTAGAGGGAGAAGCCCATTACACAAACTTTATTTGGAACGCAATTTGGTTAATAAAAGAAAACTGGCTCTGGGATACAAAGCCCAAAACCAGTTTGTCTACAGTCTGAATTAAGCATGAAGAACCACCGGTTTTATACCGGTGGTTCTTCATGCTTAATTGTCGATTTCAAACCCGTTTTCTGTTGCATGGAGCTGAAATTTGAATCGCATTACATCGCCCAGCCAATAAGTATTTGAATATTCCAGAGGGGTGCCATCCTTCATATAGGAGATACCTTTCAGTAGGATTAATAGAGATTCAGATGTTGTATTTAACAGCAGAGCTTGTTTGCTGGTAGGTCTGAGGACTTCCAGATAGTCTGTTATCCTTTCAGGCACAAGCTGATAATAAGTACTTAATGTTTTGGACAGTTTTCCATCTATAAGTCCCCGCTCCTGCAGCTCTGGCGTCAGGCAGGCAGGAAGCCATGAGTCACAGATTGCTATAGGCCGTTCGTCCAGCTGAAAAAGCCTTTTAATATAAACTACCGGGGAGTCCTGAGAAATCTCCAGGTTTTCATATACTTCACTTCGGGGGGCTGTGAACAGCTGCAGCTCTAAAACTTTAGCATGCATTTCAAACCCTTGGTGGTTCAATTTTTCTCCTGAAATAATACTATAATCTAAATCGTGTATAAATGCTTGGGGATTGGCGCTGACAAAAGCACCCTTCCCTCTCTGCTTCTTGATAATTCCATCCTTCTCCAGCTCTGCTAATGCCTGTCTTATGGTAACGCGGCTTACATCGTACTGGGCAGATAACTCTGCTTCACTGGGCAGCCGGTCATTAATATCCCATTCTTTTTTCGTAATGCGTTCTTTTAAATCAAGTTCTATCTGATAGTATGCGGGAATGGGGGAATTGCGGTCTAATGTCTGTCCCATATTGTTCCCTCCTTTATTGTTATATAGTTATTACAAGCAGACAAGATTATATATTGATTCTACATACTTTCTTCCTAAATGTCAAATTTATTTATAAAAAGAAAAATTGCACAAGAAAAAATAATTTAAAAGTTGATAGTTGACATACTGCACAACTTGTGTTAAAGTTAATACAACATAACAAGCAGACAAGATGTAGAAAAATGGAAGGAGGAGATATTCTGGAAAAGGAGAGGATTTCAGTAATTGGAGCAGCAGCAGTATGTGATTACATATATGAAGTAAATAAACTGCCTGGACCAGGAGATATTGTAGAGATTATAAGAGAACATCCGGAGCCGGTGTGGGGCGGGTGTGCACCGAATATTGCGGTGGGAATTAAAAATCTGACTCGGACAACACCGGAATTGTTCTATCCGGTGGGCTATGACTATAAAGACAGCGGCCTGGAAAATTATTGGAAAGATAAGGGACTGAATTGTGAAAACGTAACAAAAGTAGAGAACTGCCGGTCAGGATATGCGCACATGTACATGCAGAAGGATGGGAAAACTATCTGTCTTGGTTATGCAGGAGCGGCCCGGTGCGGGAAGGCAGATGCAAAAGCTAGATTAGGAGAATGGGTAGTGATAGCCCCCGTGTTGAATGGATATACGGAAGAGTATCTGAAACGTGGAATCGAAGAGAAAAAATCCTGTATTGTAACCGGTATATGCTCCCGGGAACTGATTCCCTATCTGCCGGATGTGAAGGCGGTAATTATTAATCAGCATGAGGCTGACTATCTGATGAGACATCTGGGATTTTGCAGGGAAGAACAATTGGCCGCTTATGTAAACGGGGGACTGCTGTTTATTACTAACGGGGAGAAGGGAAGTAAAGTTTACGAGAAGGGCCGGATGACCCAGGTGCCTGTGGTAACGGGGAATCAAATCATAGATTTTACCGGCGCCGGGGATGCCTACACCAGCGGGGTTGTATCAGCGTTAGCAGTGTGGGGGATGGAACCGGTACTGGCAGGTTATGTAGGGGCGGCCAATGCCAGTTTTGTATTGGAGACCATAGGTGGGCAGACGAATTTGCCCGAATTTGCACAGTTAATCGAAAGGCTGGAGCAGACATACCCTGAGACAGCACAAAAAATAAAAGGTAAGAGAGGATAAAACATGAAAATCAGCAAAATGGACAGAACTTTGGGATGCCTTTACGGAACAGCAACCGGAGATGCCCTGGGTGTACCGTCATCTTTTTTGACACCTAACCGCATCAGGGAGTTATATGGATGGATTGATACTTTTTACCCTCCGGAGAAGGGACATATTTACCATGACGGACTTCTGGCAGGGGAATATACAGATGATACGGAGCAGGCTCTTGCCCTGACCCATTCCTTTCTCCGGTACCACAAAGTAGTTCCGGAAGACATTGCTAAGGAATTGGAAAAATGGGCTGAGCGAGTGAAAGATAAATACGCAAGTCCCTTCGGACCAAGCACGGAGCGGGCACTGAAAGCGATACGGGAAGGCTGCCCTATCGGGGAATCCGGGAAATACGGCAATACCAATGGTTCTGCCATGCGAATCAGCCCTCTGGGAATCATCCACGGGCTGCGGGACAGCTCTATTGAGGAGATTGTCAGAGATGTATATCAGACATGCCTTGTGACACATAACACGAAAGTAGCAGTGTCCTCGGGAGCCGCAGTCGCATGGGGGATTGCAGTTTGTATGAAAGGTGAGACCGATGTCGGTAGAGTGGTGGAAGAGACTATAAAGGCAGCAGCAGCAGGGGAAATATTTGGAAATGATATTCCGGCACCGTCCATCGGCAAGCGGATTGACTGTGCGGCAGACCTGGCATTTAAGGCAAAATCCCCTCAAGAGGGAATGGATGCCATTTACAGCTACTTTGGCGGAGGCGATCTCTGTGCGGATTCCATTCCACAGACCATAGGACTATTTGTCCTGGGAAAAGGAGATCCTAAGAATACCATCGAGTATGCCGTCAATATCGGGGGGGACTGTGATACGAATGCCGCAATGGCAGGGGCAATGGCGGGAGCAATGAACGGCGTGGATGCCGTACCGCTGGTATGGAGAGAAACGGTTAATAAAGTAAATCATATAGATATGACGCCGGTAGCAGAAGATTTGATCAACTTAGCACCTAAGTGGCAGGTGGCTGAATAAGAAGTGGAGGATCTGATATGAAGAGAAGAGTATTATCTTTGGTATTAGCATTGTGTATGGCAGTAGGAATGGCGGGGTGCGGCAGCTCAGAAAAAGAGAAGTCTGGTAAATCGGCATCGGCAGAGGGAGACAGAAAACAGATTACTATGTGGTTCTGGGGTTGTGCCACCCCTTATCAGGAACACATGCAGAAGGTATTGGTGGACAGTTACAACGAGTCTCAGGAGGAATACTGGCTTACTCTGGAATTCAGAAATACCGTGGACAAAGATATTCCAGTTGCTCTGGCGGCTGATTCCGGTCCGGATATAGTATATGCTTCCGGTCCCTCGTATGTATCCACTTATGTCCAGGAGGGAAAGGTAATCAGTCTGGATAAATATGCAGAGCAGTACGGCTGGAAGGACAGAATGCTGGGAATTCTGTATGATGCATGTACGGTAGACGGAAGTCTGTATTCCATTCCTAATTCTATCTCTGTGGGAGGGATTTTTTATAATAAAGCTTTATTCGAAGAGAAAGGCTGGGAGGTACCCTCCACGGTAGATGAGTTGACAGCCATTATGGACGAGGCAATAAAAGATGGTTTATATGGCTCTCTGGCCGGAAATAAAGGATGGAAGCCCTGCAACGATAATTTCAGTTCTCTTATGGTCAGCCATTTTACGTATCCGTCTGTAATGTATGACTGTCTCAGCGGCAAGACTCCTTTTAACAATCCCGAAATGGCAGGAGCCGTTGAGCTGTCGAAGGAGTGGTACGAAAAAGGATATCTGGGAGGCTCGGACTACACGGACCTGGATTCTCAAGAATGTATGCAGATGCTTTCAGAGAAAAAATCTCCCTTTGTCCTTGCGCCTACCTTGTATTTCCAGTTTGCAGGACAGTTCTTTACCGGAGACTTAGAAGATGATCTTGGATTTGTCCCATTTCCATCCCTGCAGTCTGATCAGCCTTCACCGGTGTATGATGTGGCTACCCCCTGTAATTTCAGCATCAGCGCCACCACACCGTATGCGGACGAATGTGCCAAAATTTTAGACACTATGCTGACAGAAGATTTCCTGGTAGAAATGACAAAAGGATGGCCGGGATACTGGGCAACACCTCTCAAGGAGATCACAGTAGATGAAAGCTCAATTGAAGGATTGGGCGGTGAATTTATCGGCGCAGTAAAAGAAGCCTGTACAGCTATTGATAACGGACAGTTCAGCTTCCATCCAACCACGTTTATGCCTCCGGAAACTCAGGAAAAATGGAGAGATATTGACATGGTTTGGCAGGGAGTTATGACACCCGAAGAGTTCCTTGACTCTGTGGATGCCGTGTTCCCCGCTGAGCTGGAGAAGAATTTGGTAAGCCCGTTGGCAGAGCCTGCCAGAGCAAAGTAAATAGGAGTAATAAGGGATGAGCGATAGAAAGAGTAAAAGAGAAAGAAAAACAGGTTATTACTTACTTGCCGCACCCGCTATACTTTTAAGCCTGTCTGTGGTTTTGATTCCGGCAGTTACCACCATTTATGCTTCATTCACGGAATGGAACGGCATGGGAGAGATGAAATGGATAGGACTGCAGAACTTCAAAGATATTCTGGGCGATCCAATTTTCATGACATCTTTGAAGAATAATTTTAGATGGACGCTTATTTTTCTCATCGTCCCGGTAACCATAGGGATGGTTGCGGCAGTCCTGTTGATCAACATGAAGAAGACCAAAAATATGTTTCAGACCTTTTATCTGATTCCCTATATTCTGGCACCTTCTACCAATGCAGTAATTTGGCTGAATATCATGTTTTCCCCTAATGCAGGGGTGATTGGATACTTGAAGGACCTGGGGCTGGATATTTCATCACCGTTAGGTAATATGTCTTCCGCGCTCTACGGTGTAGTTGGAGTAGATATATGGCATTACTGGGGTTTTTTGACCGTGATTTATCTGGCGGCTTTGCGGCAGACACCAATAGACCAGATTGAGTCGGCACGGGTAGAAGGGGGAAATGCATGGCAGATCTATCGTTATATATATCTGCCAAACATTATGCCTACCGTAAAGTTGATGTTTGTTATGATTGTGATCTATTCATTCCTTTCTTTTGATTATGTATATCTTCTGACAGGAGGGGGACCTGCCCATGCCACGGAATTGCTGAGCACCTTTGCCTACAGTACGGCATTTTCTGCCTTTAAGTTCGGGCGCAGCGCCGCTGTATCTGTAGTGATGGGGATTTTCGGAAGTGTTGCAGCATTTTGCTATGTTTGGATAAGCAGAAAGGATGTGGCTGAATAATGAAAAGGAAGCAGGTCATTCATAAAGTTATTATCGTAGTTATTCTGGCAGTTCTATCAGTCATTGCCCTTACACCGGTGCTTCTGGTATTGGTGAATAGTTTTAAGACGCACGCGGAGATTGTAGCGAATCCACTGGCCTGGCCGAAAGAATTCTCTTTTTACAATTACCAGCAGGCTTGGGAGCTGGGCAAGTTTGGGGAAGGATTTGCTAATAGTATCAAGCTTTCCGGAACCGCCGTTGTGGTTGGAGTACTTGCATCCGCAGGATGCGGATATGTCATTGCGGGAAAGAAAATTAAGATGTGGGGCATGATTCTGATCTACTTCATGCTGGTGACAACGGTTCCCATGCAGCTGTTTTTACTGCCTTTGTACTCCACGTTTGTCAAATTAGGACTCATGGGGAATCCATTTGCCGCAGGAGTGGTAATTGCGGCATGGAATCTTCCCCTGCCTATCTTCCTTATGCGTACCTTCTTCCTGAAAATACCAAGGGATCTGGAAGAAGCAGCGCGTATTGACGGGGCAGGAACCTTTCAGGTATTTACCAAGGTGATGCTGCCCATCGTCTCGCCGGGACTGATAACAGTAGCCGTAATTGTAGCACTGAATTCATGGAATGAATATCTGTTAAGTTCCACTTTGCTCCAGGGGGAGACAAATTTTACGGCAACCATTAAGTTTTTAAATTTAAATGGAACATTCTCCAGAGATATGAGTATTATCATGTCGGGAGCAGTAATTATGATTGTTCCGGTGGTTATTGTATTCCTTCTGCTGCAGAAATATTTTATTGAAGGTATGACCGGCGGATCGGTAAAAGGATAATAAAAATAATATTGGAGGTTAGTGATGATTAGCAAGACATACAGCGAACAAATCTATGCAGGAGTGTTAGGAAAAATCATAGGAGTATATATGGGGAGGCCAGTGGAAGGTTGGTCCTATGAAAACATTGTAAATGAATTCGGTAAAATAGAGAATTTTGTGGCTGAGCACAATGGTTTCCCTCTAATTGTTCCAGATGACGATATATCCGGCACTTTTGTATTTTACCGTGCCCTTGAGGACAACGGCTATCCGAAAGACGTGACGGCGGATCAGATTGGACAGACTTGGCTGAATTATATTATAGAAGACAAAACCATACTCTGGTGGGGCGGCCTGGCAAGATCCACGGAGCACTCTGCCTATCTAAGATTAAAACAGGGAGTAAAACCTCCTTACAGCGGCTCTTTTGAATATAATGGACAATCTATTGCGGAAGCCATCGGATCACAGATTTTTATTGACACCTGGGCCATGAGTAATCCGGGAAATCCTGAACGCGCTGCAAAAATGGCAAGAGAGGCAGCCATTGTAAGTCACGCAGGGATTGCAGTGGAGGCGGCCGTGTATCTGGCAGCCATTGAAGCCCTGGCTTTTGATATCAAAGACGTAGATGAATTGCTACGCAGTGCCAGAAAATACGTACAGGGGGAATATGGCAAAAAACTCCTGAAGCTTGTGGATGATGTGGTGGAACAGTGCAGCCGGGCATCGGACTGGAGGCAGGTACGTGACTGGATCCAGGAGAATCACGGATACCATCTGTATCCCGGAAACTGCCCCATGGTACCCAATCATCTGGCAGTGATCATGGCATTGAAAATGGCGGGGGATGATTTCCAGGAGAGCATTTCCATTGCTACAAGCGCGGGTTGGGATACGGACTGCAATGCAGGAAATGTAGGATGCTTAAACGGGATCCGTCTGGGTCTGGATGCTATCAATCACGGCGTTGACCTTAGAGGCCCCGTGGCTGACAGGATGCTGGTGGTAAGCTCCGACGGGGGGGCCTGTATCTCCGACGCAGTGCAGGAGAGCAGAAAGATTATTAAAGCAGCATCTGCCCTGGCAGGGGAAGCTGCAGAACTTCCGGAAAATAGATTTGCATTTGAATACAGGGGATCTACCCAGGGCTTTATGCTTCATCCGGAACCCATCCATGTACAGGCAGCCACGGAAGTAAAGAATGCATGGGAAGAAAAGGGTGAGGCCGGACTTCAGATTACATATAAGAATCTGGGCAGAGGGGCAAAGGCCTCCGCGTCAGTGGCAACCTTTGTGGATCCTGCGCCAAAGGCAAAAGCCGGGACTTCTTATTTCGAAGTATACGCAAGTCCCTCCATTTATTCCGGCCAGACCGTGCACATGACGATGAAATGCTTTGAGGTGGAAAATCCTGATTTGAAATTATTTATTGATTACTACGATCAGAATGACAGAATCAGCACCATAGAAGGGGATACGATAAGGCTGGAACCAGGTATAAATGAAATTGCCTGGAAGGTGCCGGATACCACAGGCCGGTCCATCTACCGCCTGGGAATCCGGCTGAACAGTGACCATATGCTGAATGGATCTGTTGTAATAAAAAGCCTGGACTGGAAAGGGTCTCCGGAACTCTTCCATATGGGAAAGGCCAATGAACTGACACCGGGTATCAGCCCCTTTGTGACACGTACACAGTGGCTGTCCGCGTTTATGACGTCGGTAAAACACTATGGTCCGGACTATCTGGCTACCATTTCCCTGTCCCATCCGGAAGAAAACGGAGTAATGACTATAGGAACTACGGACTGGGATGATTATTCCATAGAGACAAAGCTTCAGTTTGTACATGGCAACTGTGCGGGGGTTGTGGCAAGATCCAAAGGCCACAGAAGATACTATGCAGCTGTCTTCCGGGACAACAAGGCGGAGATCATAAAACGCTTTGACCGTGATGTGATATCTCTGGCTGCCACTGCGTTTCCCACCACAGATGATATGACACATGAAGTAAAACTGGAGGTAAAGGGAAACCGGCTGACCATGTTTATCGACGGAGAACAGAAAGTTGCCTGCACAGACGATACCTTTGCAAACGGAGCAGCAGGGTTCATGGTGGATGAGGGTGCTATTGTGGCGGAAGGCCTCACGGTTAAAGGCGTGTAAGGGTTAATTGGCATGGAATACGTAGTAGTATCAACTGCAGTGATGGATGATATGACCCTGGCCGACGGAACTTATATGGGAAAGCTGCTGGGGGGAGCGGGCATTTACGCCCTGTGCGGGGCCAAACTGTGGACGGATCAGGTGATATTAGTAACCGGGACCGGGCAGGATTTGTATGACAGGCATAAAAGCTGGTTTGAGAAGAACCAGCTTTCTACGGAGGGAATTACCATAAAGTCAGAATACAGCCCGATATCAATTCTGCAGTATCAGGAGAATGGGGAGCGAACAGAAACGCCTCTTTACGGCGCGGAACATTATCAATGGATGGAGGCGGTTCCCCGCGAGATAGAGCCTCACTGCAGGGATGCCAAAGGGGTATATATATTTAAGGGCACGGATTCAGGCTATTGGAACGAAATTCTGGACTTAAAGAAACAGTATGGGTTCCGTATCCTGTGGGAGCTGAACGGGGATTATGCCTGCCCCCAGTATGCGAATGCTGTCAGGAGTATCGCAGAAGGGATTGATGTTTTTTCCATTAATACAGCGGAGGCAAAAAGGTTGTTTGGGTGTGAGGAGGCAGAAGCGGTGGAACGGCTCCGGTCTATGGGAGTGCCTCTCGTCTACTACCGGAGAGGTTCCAAAGGGGCTTATATGATAACTTCCCGGGAGATTCAGGATGTTCCCGGGGTACAAAACCTTGCAGTAATAGATTCCACAGGAGGAGGCAACAGTTCCTCCGCCGGAGTACTTTATGGTTATTGTGAGGGACTTGGACCAAAGGAATGCGGTATCCTTGGCAGTATATCCGCCGCATCCTGCATTACCCAGTATGCTGTCCCGGAAAACATAGATGACGGGCTTCGCAGAAATGCTGAGAGGCTGAGAAGACAGATGATGGAGGAGTAAAAGATTGGGGAAATTAAGCGATAAAATCAGGGCAAAAGAGTCAATCAGACAGATCCATACACAGTATGAATATGACAAAAACATCCCGGAAAAGGGATTTTATATCCAGGGGAAGCCGGCGTTGACCCAGATAGATACCTCCCAGGTGGGAGAGTTTGTCCTAATCTGTGTCAGGGATGCCCTGTGCTCTTATGACCAGGATCCGGCTAAAGTCATTGCCGGAAAACTGAATAATGCCCGTATGATAGGTCAGTCCGGAATGTATCTGTCCTACAGCGGATATTACAAAGGAGCCTCTATTACTGTGGTGAGCGGAGGCAGCGGCGCTCCTGAGATGGAAATGATTTTATATGACTATATGGAACATACGGATGCTCATACCTTTCTAAGAGTAGGGGGATCCGGAGGCTTTGGGGATGAGGTGAATCCCGGGGATGTGGTGATTTCCAGCGGAGCGGTACGGGCAGAGGGAATGACAAGAGCCTATATTGATGCCGGATATCCGGCGGCCAGCCATTATGAGGTGGTCTGTGCTATGGTGGAAGCTGCAGAGAAGATTGGCCATCCCTATCATGTGGGGGTGACCGTGTCCAGTGACAGTGACTATGTAGGCGGAGGACGTCCAGGAGTGGGCGGATATCTTCAGCCGGAAAACATAGAAAAGGCAGGGATCTATAACCGGGCTGGCTGTCTGAACGGAGACAGGGAGTCTTCCGCCATTATTACTCTTTCAGCCTTATTTCAGCGCCGGGGAGGCTCTGTTTGTTCCGTGGCGGATAACATGTGTACTGGAAGAAAGTTCAGTGCCGGGGCCGGACACAACGTGGCCGTGGATATTGCCCTGGAAGGCTGCGCCATACTGAAGCGGATGGACGAAGAAAAAAAGGGAAAACCATATTGGCATCCCGGACTGGCGCAAGATTAACTAAGCTATGAGTATGAAGGAAGAAAGCAAATGAAAAAAATAGATGCAACAGAAGCAAGGCCGCTTATCTGGGAAGAACTGAGAAAAGTGGCCAGGCCCGACTCCCGTTTCAGCTGGGAGTTCGGGGAATTTATTACCGATTATGAAGGCAGCGGCGAGGGCGCCCGGCGGTTTTGTCAGACAGAGCTGTATCAGAACGCAAAGGTGATTTTTGTCACACCGGACAATAACCTGGAACGCCTCAGGGAACAGGTGATCAGAGACAAAAAAACACTGGTAATGACGAATTACGGGATTACCAGAGGCTTTTTTCTGGTAACACCTGATGCGGTTCCGGAAGGGAAGGAAGAACTGGCCTCTTTGCTGGACGGGGTGGGAAGATATTGGAAGCATCAGACCCTAAAGCAATTAAAAGCGTCTGTGGGAAGAATTGACGTGCTGGTGTCAGGGGCTTCCGCCATTACACCCGGAGGCGTACGGTTTGGAAAAGGCCACGGATATTTTGATCTGGAGTGGGCGATGCTGTACACCATGGGAATTGTGGATACGGAAACTCCGGTGGTAGCTGCAGGCCACGACTGCCAGATCATGGACGCGGACGTGGTTGTGAGGGAGTTTGACACGGCTATTGATTATATTGTCACTCCTACCAGGGTGATAAAAACCAGGAATGAGTATCCCAAACCCACAAAAGGGGTTATCTGGAGCCTGCTGGAACCAGAGATGAGAGCACAGATTCCGCCATTGTATGAACTATGGTGTAACATTCACTGCAAATAAGTAGGAGGTATGAATGGAAGGATATGATAATCCAATGAGACGGCAGGTATTCAGCTTGCCGGATTTAATAGAGCAGCAGGTCAGTGACTTAATTCCTAAAATTGCGGACCTGTGGACTCGGGAGGAAGCGCTGTGTATTCAGAAAATCATCCTCACCGGTTGCGGGGACTCCTATGCCGCATGTATGGCGGAGAAGTATACCTTTGAGACGCTGACCGGAATTCCCACAGAGGCAGTCCCGGCCCTTGATCTGGCCAGATATTACTGCAAGGAACAGTTCGGCCAGGATAAGGGGAATCCCCTGGTGATTGCTGTCAGTAATTCTGGAAATGTGGCCAGGGTCTCTGAGGCAGTGCAGCGGGCCGGTATGCATGGATCTATGACCTTGGGAATCACAGGAAACCGGCACTCAGAGCTGGGAAGACACAGTGAAAAAATCCTCTGTTCGCAGATCCCGACTTTTGAAAACGCACCGGGAACCAGGAGCTATCTTGTGAGTATCCTGGCGCTGAATCTTCTGGCTGTCCGCTTAGGAGAGCTGAGAAGAAACTATACTTCTGAAATGGGGGATCGCTACCGGAAGGATATCAGAAACCAGTCTGATTTGTTAAGAGAACTGCTTCCCCAAATGGACGGAATCTGCCTGGAGGTTGCCCGTCAGTGGAAGGACTGTCCTTGTTATGAATATGTGGGGGCCGGATTTGACTATGCAGCAGCCTGGTTCGGACATGCCAAGATTTTGGAGGCGGTGGGAAAGTTCGTCATGCACTGCAATGCGGAGGACTGGCATCACCTGAATTTCTTCGCCAGGGAGGCAGATAAGATAGGAACTGTGGTAGTGTGCAATACGGCTAATCCGGCCGTGAGCAGAACGAAAGAAATGGTAAGGTATGCGCAAAAGCTGGGGCGTCCGCTGGCAATAATAACCGACGGGGGCCCCGAGGATTTTGACAGCGTAAGGGCTGCCTATATCCAGGTACCCGCCCCGGTATATCCCATTCATATGCCTGTCACGCATTTTGCCCCTCTGTGTCTCATGGCAGGGTATCTGTCAGCTATAACAGGAGAAACTTACGGGAGAGACGGCGAAGGACCCTGGGAGTTCAGCAAGGGAGGCCGCTGCGTGAGAGAAAGTGAGATCATAATCAGGTAATAGAGGGAGAGATATAATGTTGTTTTTAAGAAAGGGCGCTCTTTATTTGGGAGGAATGATTATCCTCACATTGGGACAGCGGCTGTTTGTGGAGGCAGGCTTGGGGGCAGACGCACTGGATGCTCTCTGTGTGGGACTGTCTGAGAGCGCGGGGCTTACCCCGGGAACATGGGTGGCGGCCACCGCCTTTCTCATGATGTGTACAGCAGCAGTCTTATCCGGAAGAAAACCATTGGCGGGAGGGTTGGTGTCCTCATTTATCTTCGGCGTATTCTTTGATCTGTGGGCACGGTTTTTTCAACACTTTTATGAACCAGACAGTATGGGGATCCGTATCTTGATGTACGGAGCAGGAATTCTTTTAGGCCCTCTGGGAACAGCCATATATTTTAAAAGCGGGTTTGCCAAAAGTGCATTGGATGATTTTATTTTTGCAATAAAAGACAGGCTCCATCTTAGTATTAGAGTGACGAAAACGTCTGTTGAGATCGGACTGTGCACGCTGGCATTTTTGTTCGGCGGACCTATTGGCATTGCAACTATTCTTACTGCGGTACTCTACGGGCCTCTTCTGCAGGGATTTATGAATAGGCTGGACAATATGTGCACCATATGTGTAAGGAGTGGATTACATGGCTTTGTTAAGAAAATTTGAGATAAGCACAGTGTATAATGATATTTACGATATTACAGATAGTATAAAGGAGACTGTGAGTAAGAGCGGGGTGCAGGAGGAAATATGCAGGCTGATTCCCACCAGAATTGACTTTCATCATCAGCATGATAGCCCGCAGGATGCTGCGGGCCATGTTAAGTCAGCACTGCTGGGAATAGAAAGGATGTTCATTATCCATAAGGGAAAATTGCTGGTTGGCGGTTCCCAGGGAATCTACTTTCTGGAGTTCGATGGACCCAGGAACAGGGAGTATTATGTGAAGGTGATAGGAGACGTATAACATATTGATATATCTTCACAAAAACCTTGTCAATAACTTTTGAAAATGCCACTTTTTAAATAGGCTCTTCTATGGGGAGAGAATTTCTGGCCGTTGCCAAACCATTCAAAAGGAGCTGCATCCACCTGAATGAGTTTCCCGACATAGGCCTTACGCTTGCCCCCAATGGGTGCGATTTTTATTTTTTTTCTTCTGAGGGCTTTGAATGCCAGCATTTTTAGTATACTTAGAAGAGAGGAATATGATATAGTAATGTCATACTTGTCTTTGAGAATTTTTTGAAAGTGAAGGAAGTTGGACTGCGAATACTCTGGGAAAGAGTGGATAGCAAGGACAGCTTCTTTTTCTTTGTCAGAAAGAGTGTGAACAGGCTTTCTACCAGTATTTCCATGAATGAGGGAGGATGCGCCAGAAGAGAGGATTCTTTCATACTATTATAGGTTCCACAAAAGTGACATTTTCATAAGTGAATCCTAAGGCGATATTATCACAAGTTAACAACAATAACGAAAGGAGAAATAGTTGTGATGTAATAGGAAAAAAGTTATAATATATAGAAGCAGGAGTATTGTTAATAGGACAAGGGATGAAATGTGTTGATTTTGTGATGGAAGATTTAAGAAAGTGTAAAGACTAAATTAAAATTAGGTATTTTAAGTCTGCTATGCGGAAATAAAGAATAGAAAAATGTATGCGAAGGAGAAAGAGTGATGAAAAAGAAAGCGGCAATGCTGACGGTACTGTGCTTATTAGCAGTTTCTATCAGCGGGTGCGGACAAAAGGCAGATACCCAGAAAGTACCCGATGAAACAACAGTCAAAGCTGAGAAAAGCGAATGGGAAGATAACAGTAAAGAAGTGGAGGCATTGAAAAAATTATCTCTGACTGCCTATCCAGGCAGAACCATTGGGGAGGCATTTACCGGAGAATACGAAGTAGTTGAATGGAAGTATAAAGAGGAAGACGGAAAAAAATTTCTTAAATGTTCTTTTATCCATCAGGAAAAGGAATACAGTCTGACGATTTATAAAGATGAATATGAGAATGTGAATGCGGCAGAGTATTATGCCGGGAAGGAAAAACAGAGTCCGGAAGAAATGCAAAATTTCTGCCAGGAGCTCTTTTCCCAGGGAGAGACAGTGTCTTCCGAAGAATCCCAGGAATTTCCGGAGAGTCGGGCCGGATATTACAGCAACGGATACTGGGCAATGGATCTGAAGAGCATTGACAATACCTCTGGAACGGTTCTGTATGATGGATATGAGTATGCATACAGCCCTACGCAATTTGCCTGCAAAGATCAGGAGGGAAAAATTATTGACGGAAACACCTTGGAATTCAGCGGCGTGACCATTACCTGGGAGGGAGACTCGTTTACTCTGACGGAGGGAAGAGATGCCATGATTATGAGCAGCATGGCGGGAAATAACCATGACACGGAACATGGAGCCGGGAAGTATGTAAAAAGCGAAAGACCCAAGGAAGATGCCCAGGAACAGGATACAGGCACAGCCAGAAATATTGAACTGTATGCCGGAGAGTATAACGATTACCGCTGGTTCGGTGACAATCCAAATTGTCCGGAGAATCCATGCATGATCTCCGTATCGAATGTTACGGATACTTCCTTTGACTTCAGGATAGAACAGTGGGATCCGTCATCGAATTCATACAGTGTAATCTTTAACAAGCATACGGCAGTATTTACTGGAGACGGGACAACAGCTGCATATTTTGGAAAGCAGTATACACTAAACTTTACTTTCCCTGATGTGACTACCATTGAAGTTTCGGGATTTGACCCGACGGAAGGCATTTCTTATATGTGCAACGGGATTCCCGGACATGAATTCAGCTGATCCATTTTTATATAATATTCACAAATACCTTGAAAACTATGGGTAAATGCGCTATAATTTCCTATAGAATAAAAGAAAATTCTTCGGGGCAGGGTGTAATTCCCTACCGGCGGTGACAGTCCGCGACCCATGCAAATGGCTGAACTGGTGTAATTCCAGTACCGACAGTATAGTCTGGATGTGAGAAGAAGGTAATATGATATCCATCGTTTATCTGCCCCGGATGCTGTATCCGGGGCTTTTTTCGTAAGAATTTCCTTTTATGCTGATTAAAATAACATGAAAAAAGGAGAGAACGAAAATGAGTGAACAAGTTGTAAGCAACAAAAATGTAAGGAATGCCCGCACGGCGAACAGATCAAAGATCAGAACCATGGTACAGATTGGCATGCTTTCCGCTATCGCAGTAATTCTGATGTCTTTTGAATTTCCCCTTCCTTTTGCTCCGGCATTTTATAAGATTGATCTGAGTGAAGTTCCGGTACTGATTGGATGCTTTGCAATGGGTCCTCTGGCAGGCGTGATTATTGAGCTGATTAAGGTAGTTCTTCATATGGTATTTATGGGAACGACAACAGCCGGCGTAGGGGATGTGGCAAACTTTGTAATTGGGTGTGCCTTTATTGTACCGGCAGGATTGCTCTACAAGTATAAGAGGACCAGAAAAGCCGCTTTGGTTGGAATGGGTGCCGGGACTGCGATTATGACGGTGATCGGAGGTTTGTGCAATGCGTTCGTGTTACTGCCTCTCTATGCAGCGGCATTTGGAGGAATGGAAGCGATCATCGCGGCCGGTTCAGCAATCAATGGGGGAATTAACGGAGTAGCTACATTTGTGCTTCTGGCAGTAACGCCCTTTAATCTGGTAAAAGGGGTTGTGGTTTCCCTGATAACTCTGCTATTATATAAAAGAGTCAGAGTTTTATTAAAAGGAGAATAACCACTATGGGACATATTCATAAAGTGACACCGCTGACAGAGAATAAGCATCTTAATATGTATGCTATTGACGCAACCAGCAAGATAGGCACGCCGGTACACTATTTTGTATCATCCAGGGCGGAGAGTACGGAGGGCCTGAAGCTGGTGACCGGCAAGAACCATCCGGACGGTGTGGTAATTTACAGCCTGTACGGTGAGAAGAAAGACAGGGTAGTGCTGGTGCGTCAGTACCGTTATACGATTGATGATTATATTTATGAATTTCCGGCGGGTCTGGTGGAACCCGGTGAGAATTATCGGGAGGCCGGAATCCGGGAAATGAAAGAGGAGACTGGACTGGACTTTGAGCCGTTTAAGGTGGATAAGGCCTATGAAAAGCCATTTTTCACAACTATTGGAATGACAGATGAATCCTGTGCAACGGTTTATGGATATGCATGCGGTACCCCCTCCAAGTGCGGATTGGAAGATTCCGAAGAGCTGGAGATAGTACTCGCAGACCGGGAAGAAGTAAAAAGAATTTTAAGGGAAGAAAAAGTAGCAATTATCTGCGCGTATATGCTGATGCATTTTCTCCATGAGGAAGAGGAGCCTTTTGGATTTTTGCAGGAAGAATTATAGGCAGTGAGCTGCAAATACAGAGACAATGAAAGTTATCAGATTTTCATTGTCTCTTTTTATATACCTAAAGAGCATCCTATAACACATATCCTGCAGGCATACGGCGGCGACGGATGAGAATGCATATTCAAAAAATATAATGTATCATCCGGAAAATCCTGTTAGTAATAAAGTTGTTGTGGTTGAAGATACAGGGGTGGTATAATACTTATATTTCGAGGCAAAAAGGGCAAATAAGACTGAAATAAAGATGAGAGGAATGTGCAGCATGTATGAATTGAGAAAAGCAGGAGAAAAGAGCTATTATATTAACTGCCCTGCCAAAATTGGTATCTATACAGCCGGGGATAACGGGGTATACCTTATAGACAGCGGAAATGATAAGGATGCGGGGCGCAAAGTAAAAAAAATCCTGGAGGAAAACCATTGGCATCTGAAGGGCATTTTGAATACACATTCCAATGCAGACCATATTGGGGGGAATCATTACCTGCAGTCGCAGACGGGCTGTAAAGTTTACGCCAAAGGGATTGAAGAAGATTTTACACGCCATCCGATTCTGGAGCCATCTTTTCTATATGGAGGTTATCCATGCAGGGAACTGCGGCACAAGTTCCTGCTGGCCCAGGAATGCCGCACATCTCCCTTTACAGATGAAGAATTTCCCCAAGAGATAGAAGTGATACCGCTGCCCGGACATTTTTTTGATATGACTGGCTTCCGGACACCGGATCAGACGGTTTTTTTGGCAGACTGCATCAGCAGCAGAGAGACCCTGGATAAATATGGAATCCCATTTATCTACGATGTACAGGCTTATCTGGAGACATTGGACAAGGTTGAGCAAATGGAGGCAGCTGTCTTTGTACCTTCCCATGCAGAAGTTTCCAGAGACATGAAGGAGCTGGCAGGGTATAATCGGGATAAGGTGCTGGAAGCTGCCCAACGTCTGTTGGATATATGCCGGAAACCAAAATGCTTTGAGGTGATCCTTCAGGAAATATTTCATCAATATGACCTTTCCATGAACTTTGAACAATATGCGTTGGTAGGAAGCACGATTCGTTCTTACCTCTCCTGGCTCAAAGATAATGGCAAATTAAATACCGATTTCAGCAATCAAATGCTTTTCTGGGAAACGATATCTTAAGGAAATCTTAAGAAATGATTCGTGATATCTGAAGATATGAAAGATAGAATAGAAGACGGTTCATTTGGAGATCAAAATATCCACTTGACAAATTGATATGGAGGTATTATTGTATTATATAAGTAATACAATAATACAGAAAATGGGATATATCGGGAAGAAGAGAGAGGAAAGCGATGGAAGCGTTAATCAGAGTAGAGAATTTGTGCAAGATATATAATCCCGGGGAAAATGAAGTTCGTGCTCTGGATCATATTCATCTGGTAATAGAAGAGGGAGAGTTTGTAGCTATTATCGGACAATCCGGATCCGGAAAATCGACTTTAATGAATATGCTGGGATGTCTGGATGTGCCGACCACCGGTAAATATTATCTGAACGGGACAGATGTGTCGACTATGACAGATAATGAACAGTCTGCAGTCCGCAATAAAGAAATTGGATTTATCTTTCAGGGATTTAACCTGATAACGAATCTGACAGCACTGGAAAATGTGGAACTGCCTCTCATCTATAGAGGGATCGATAAAAAGACCAGAAGGGAGCTTTCCATTCAGGCACTGGAGATGGTAGGACTGGAGCACCGGATGAAGCATAAACCATCAGAGATGTCCGGCGGACAGCAGCAGAGGGTTGCAATTGCCAGGGCCATTGCTGCGAAGCCTCCAGTGATTTTGGCAGACGAGCCTACCGGTAACCTGGATTCTGCATCCAGCAGGGAGATTCTGAAGATTCTAAGGGAGCTTCACGACGGCGGCAGAACGGTAATTTTAATTACCCATGATGACGGAATTGCTGCTCAGGCAAAGCGTGTAGTCCGGATTATGGATGGTAAAATAGAATCAGACTTTATCAACGAGAATTTTAGTGAGTAGCAGGAGGAGTAAGATGAAAGCAGGAGTGAAAGGAAAGAAGAAAAACCTGGTATTGTACATAGTTATTGCCGCAGTAGTTGTGGTTCTTGTAATACTGGTTTTAGTGAGTAACATGATGAAGGGCAATACACTGCCGTCCGTCAATGTTGAGACAGTTACCACCGGCGATGTACAGGAAAAGGTGGATACCAGCGGAACAGTGGAAAGCCAGAATAAAAAGGTGTTTTTCTCACCGGTGAATGCCGAGGTACAGAATTTGAACTTCCAGGTAGGCGATAGTGTCGCTGCCGGCACACAGCTGATTGATTTTGACCTGGAGAATCTTGAGAGAGATAACCAGAAGGCAGAATTGACTGCAAAGGCAGGGCAGTATGGGTATAAGGACAGTGTAAACAAGTCTAATAAGGTAGCGAATGATGTGGCAGAGGCAAAAGCCAATGTATCCACACTACAAGCCCAGGTAGATGCCAAACAGCAGGAAATAGAGAATTTGACAACTGCAATCAGCGCAAAGCAGGAAGAAGCAGAAAATAAGGCGATCAGTCAAGCTGAAGAGCAGCAAGCAAAGATTCGGGAATGGACTGATAGAGCTTCTCAGGTTTCAAAAGATTTAATAGATAAGAATGCAGAACGCGATAAAGTGATAGAGGAACTAACTGGACTTCAGGAACAGCCCAGTTTGACGCAAGAACAAAAAGCAAGGAAGAGCGAATTAGAAAGTAAGAAGGATCAACTAAATAAGGAAATAAATGAATTAAACAAAGAACAGATCGATATCCAGGGGGAACAGGCAAAATTAGGAGGAGGATCAGCATCGCAGTCAGGCACAGCCGACACCAGCCAGCTTCAGCTCCAGCTTCAAAATGCCCAGTCAGAACTGGCAGAGCTTCAATCCGATCTGGCTACTAACAAGTCTGTGGCAGAAAGCGGAGACGCGGGCGTTCTTTCAGAAGATGCCAAGAAACAGCTTCAGGTTAATAACAACCTCACAGAATTAGAAGCAAAGACGCTGGATGAATTAATTGCAGAGGGCAAAAAGGGAATTCAGGCAGAATTTACAGGCGTTATCTCAGATTCCAAAATTGTAGACGGAGCTGCGGTAACCCAGGGAATGGAAATGTTTACTTTGGAGAGTACGGAGGATGTAAGTGTTTCTGTAACCGTGTCCAAGTACGATATTGATAAAATTAAAGTAGGGCAGAAGGCAAAAGTTACCATTGCAGGTAAGACTTACGACGGAACTCTGACCAAGATTAATAAGGTAGCTATTCCTAACGAGAAGGGTACTCCTGTGTTAGGTGCGCAGGTTCATATTGATAATCCGGATCAGGATATTTATCTGGGAGTAGACGCCAAGGTTACCATAGTGGGCAACGAAGCCAAGAATGCAGTACTCCTTCCTGTAGAATTAGTAAATACGGGTAAGACTGGTTCTTTCTGCTATGTAGTAGAGGACGGTAAGGTTGCAAAGAGAACTATTGAGACAGGAATCGCGTCTGATTCCTACATTGAAGTGAAGTCAGGACTGAAGAAAGGGGATGTGGTAATCACAGATTCACCGGATACCCTTACCGAGGGACTGCCTGTAGAGGCTAAGGAAGCCAGCGGCCAGACAGATGGTGAAGCACAGCAGGATACTGTTGCGGCAGAATAGCGCGTAGTCAGAACGAAAGGAGTCATCTATGGCACAGCTTTTAGAATATATAAAGATGGCAGTGGAGAATATCAAAGCCAACAAAGGGCGTTCATTTCTGACTATGCTGGGTATTATTATTGGTATTTCGTCGGTCATCATGATTATGGCAGTCGGCGCAGGTACTACGGATCAGATGAACAGTGAGCTGAATGATCTGGCCGCAGGACAGATATATATTTATACCAGCGATAAAGCTGTCAGCAATATGCAGTCAATTACGGAAGAAGATATGGAAGCGATCCGCAGCAAAGTCAAAGGCGTGGAGGGAGTAACTCCGGGCTGGGGGGAGAGCGGACAGGTATACACTTCCAAAGGAGAGTTTGATATATCGGTAAGTGTGGGAACAGAGGATATGCAGCTTACATCTAAGCTACAGATCATCAGGGGAAGATATCTTTCTGAGGCAGATATACAGGAAGGACGAAGAGTAGGAGTCATAAGCAAAGGGGATGCTATCCGCCTGTTTGGTACTGACGATATTGTAGGAATGGATATGGATGTCACCATAAACGGCATTACCCAGAGCGTAAACATTATAGGAGTCCGGGATAATCTGACAAATGGTAACTTTGTTTCTTACACGTATGAAGGTGCGCCGGTTAATATTGATATGCCCTATACGGCTATGGTAGATTATGACATCGAATATGACGGGTTTTCTAATCTATATGTCATCGGAGATAAGGTAGTGGATTCCAAAACTATTTCAGATAATGTCATTCGAATTCTGGAGTCCAGGCATCAGAGCTCAGGGGAAGGATTTTTCCTGGTGCAGGACTTTAACGATGTAGCCGCTCAGATGAATTCTATGATGGGTATGATAACAGCATTTATATCATTTGTTGCAGCAATTTCTCTCTTAGTTGGAGGAATCGGTGTTATGAATATTATGCTGGTATCCGTGACTGAGAGAACACGTGAAATTGGTATCCGTAAGTCCTTAGGCGCTAAAACCTCGTCAATTATGATGCAGTTTTTAGCGGAATCAGTAATTATTACAGCGTTGGGAGGCGTTATAGGAATTATTCTGGGTATCCTGGGGGCCTTTGGAATCTGCTCTGTTATGAGCGGTTCCATGAATTCTGCAATTACCCCGGGGATCAGAGTTACTACGATCCTGCTGGCTACGCTGTTCTCCTGTGCGGTTGGAATTTTCTTTGGAATCTATCCGGCGAGAAAGGCGGCAAAGCTAAGTCCTATTGAGGCATTGCGGAGAAATTAGCATACACAAATAATTAATAAAAAATTAACGGATGAATCATTTTACAGAACCTGGCATAGGTGTATAATACAAGCATACAATTACTAAAAAAGCAGGTATTGAAAATGAATGTAACCGTGAAGAAATATATTAAAAGTATATTGGCCTTTTTGTTCACCGTTGTGGGCATTGTACTAGGCATTATCATCGGCATAAAATTCCTCAGGTTTTTTATGCCGTTTGTAATTGGATGGATTATCGCATTGATCGCCAACCCTCTGGTAAGGTTTGCTGAGAGCAGGATGAAGATTGTACGCAAGTATACCTCCATGCTGATCATCATTGTTGTTCTGGGGTTGATTGTGGGGGCCGTCTATCTGGCGGGCAGCAAGGTTGTGGAGGAGACCGCAAAACTGGTGGAGCAGGCACCTGATATCTATCAGAGCTTCAGCCAGGACTATAAAGAGGTAGAGAAGAACCTCGATCGGTTTATTCTGGAACTGCCCCAGGGGGTTCAGGACTCGATTCTGGACATGCAGGAAAATATAGGTGCAAAGATCGGAGAGTTTGCTTCGGGCTTCAGTCAGTGGACAGTTGCCTATGCGGGAGATATTGCCAAGCACCTGCCAAATGTGCTCATCGGCATTATTTTTACGATTCTCTCGGCTTACTTTTTCATAGCGGACAGAGATAAGATCCTGGAATTTGGAAGAGATAATACGCCCATGTTTATACAGCGGAAATGGAAAGTGCTGGCTGACAATTTCAGAGGTGTTATCGGCGGTTACTTTAAGGCGCAGTTTAAGATTATGGCCATTATCTGGATTGTACTGGTGGTGGGATTTATGTTTATGAGAGTAAAGTTTGCCATTTTTATTGCGTTCTTAGTGGCATTCTTAGATATGCTTCCCTTTTTCGGCACGGGTACGGCTTTGATCCCATGGGCATTGTTCAGGATTCTTTCGGGAGATATGAAAATGGCAGTGGAGCTGACAATCTTGTATCTGTTCACCCAACTGCTGCGGCGTATTCTGGAACCCAAGCTGGTAGGGGACTCTATAGGGATAGATCCTCTGGCTACGCTGGTATTCATGTATGCCGGTTATAAATTGGCGGGTGTTTTGGGAATGATTTTGGCGGTGCCCATTGGTGCTATTATCATTAATTTCTATAAGATGGGTGTATTTGACAATATGATGCGGGGGTGTAAAGAGGCCCTGGAGGATTTTGTGCAATGGCTCTGGCCGGAACAAAAGAAGAAGTGAGAAAAGAAAACACAGCGTCAGGCATTTTTGACGCTGTGTTTTCTTTTTTTGGAAGAAATTTTATTACTGCGGTATATTTCGGGCCGAAAGCCTCCTTTTTCAAGAAAATCACCGATTTTAAGCATTGGGAGAAAACCGATTCCCATACCTAGTAACGTTATAAGTACTAACAACACATCACGCATGACAATCCCCTCCTTTATTTATAGCATAGCAGGTATAGGATTAAAGGGGCATTACGGAAGATGCGGACATATTAAGAATACGTAAAGAGCAAAACATCTTAATGCGTTCTTAATGCGGAAGTAAAAAGCTTTATCCTATTTTAATCGAAAAGTTATTAGAATTAACTACACAAGATATAAAGAAGGCATTAAGAATCACGATAAAATCGTATTTTTAATAGTAAGGTGGAATCTTTATGATTCAATTGCTGAGTAAGAAATTTACTACTACAAAATTAATAGTTCTGGGGTATTTAGTAGTTATAGTAACCGGCACCTTTTTGCTGATGATTCCCATTTCCAGCAAAGGGAGCGGAGGGGCCGGATTTATAGATTCTCTTTTTACGGCAACTTCTGCCACCTGCGTGACCGGACTGGTTTTGCACGATACCTTTACATATTGGTCCGGCTTTGGCCAGGCAGTGATTTTGCTGCTGATACAGATAGGCGGCATTGGTTTTATGACAATTGCCATCACGGCACTGACATTTACAAAAAAGAAAATAGGGCTCTCCCAGCGTCTGATTATGCAGGAAGCAGTTGTGGCACCACAGGTGGGCGGTATTGTCCGGATGACAAAGTTTATCCTATGCGGAGCAATGCTGTTCGAAGGAATTGGTGCTATATTTTTGGCTTTCTGGTTCGTGCCGCGGCTGGGATTTGGGAAAGGAATCTATTTTTCTGTGTTTCATTCCATATCAGCGTTCTGCAATGCGGGGATCGATCTTATGGGACAATTTGAAGAAAGCTCATCGCTGGTTACCGCAGGGAACAGTCCGGTGGTCTGCCTGACCATTACGGCACTTATTATAGTAGGAGGGCTTGGCTTTTTTGTGTGGTCAGATATCAGGCAGCACGGGAGACATTTCAAAAATTATAAGCTGCATACCAAAATGGTAATTTCTATGACCGTATTTCTGATTGTATCAGGGACTTTGCTGCTGCTTTTCTTTGAATTTCACGGGCAGTCAATGGAAGGAAAGAGTGTGGGGGAGAAAGTAATGGCTGCATTTTTCCAGTCGGTAACTCCCCGGACGGCGGGTTTCAATACAATTCCTTTAGATAAATTAAACCAAACCAGCCAGCTGACAATGATTGCTCTTATGTTTATCGGGGGCTCCCCGGGTTCCACAGCGGGGGGAATTAAGACGACTACAGCGATGGTCTTATTGCTGAGTATTTGGACAGAATTATTTAAAAGAAAAGACATCGAATGCTTCAAAAGGAGAATAGACGGAGAGATACTCCGCCATGCCACCTGCATCATGATGCTGTATGTTATGCTGATTATGGGGGCGACTGTCGCCATAGCAGCAATTGACCAGTCATCCATCGAGGAGACTTTATTTGAGGTTACATCAGCCATTGGCACAGTTGGACTGTCCCTGGGAATTACCCCGGAATTATCAACCGTCTCCCATCTGATTCTTGTGTTGTTAATGTTTATCGGGCGGGTAGGGGGCATCACAATATTAATCTCATTTGGAAACAGAATTGCTTTCAGACCATCGAAGCTGCCCCTGGAAAAGGTTACAGTTGGATAGCGTGGGATCTAAGCTATAGCAGGAGGTATTATGAAATCAGTATTAATTATAGGATTAGGAAGATTTGGCAAATATATGGCCGAGAATATGATGGCACTGGGGAATGAGGTACTGGCCATTGATAAACGGGAGGAGAGAGTCAACGAAGTTTTGGAGACAGTTACCAACGCACAGATAGGAGACGCCACAAGTGAGGCATTTATCGCCTCCCTGGGCGTCCGGAACTTTGATATCTGTGTGGTTGCAATCGGTGATAACTTTCAAAGCTCGCTGGAGACTACCTCATTGCTGAAAGACTATGGAGCAAGTTTTGTCCTGGCAAGGGCGAACAGGGATGTACACGCAAAATTCCTGCTGCGAAACGGAGCAGATCGGATTGTTTATCCTGAGAAAGAAATGGCAGAGCGCCTTGCCATGAAATACGGAACAAACAATATCTTTGATTATGTAGAACTTACACACGACTACTCCATTTACGAGATAGCAGTGCCAGAGGGATGGGTAGGGAAAAGCATACTGGAAAAGAGAGTCAGAACAAAATATCATATCAGTATACTGGCCACAAAACAGGGGGAAGATCTGAGACCGCTGCCGCCGGCCGACCATATCTTCAGCAGGGCAGAGACCCTGATAATAGTAGGGCATCATAAAGATGTACGTGCGTTAATAAGATAAGAGTTGGGGACAGGCCGATCCTATTTTGGGACGTGTTCTTTGTAGAAAGAACACGTCCCCTTTTTCCCTTTTTCCTCTTTTCATAATCTTAATACTCTTCTGTTTTTCCCTAACACTATTTTTATAAAAAAAATGGTAAAGTGTTTCAAGTAAATATAAAGGAGGAGTGATTTTATTATGAATATTGTAATAGGAATCATAGGCGTTATCGGACTTGGCGTGTTGGTTTATCTGACGGCGGTTTTGTTAGGAGGTGACAGGTAGTATGGAGTCTATTTTGCAGTATGTATTATACCTTGTGATTCTGGTTGCCCTGGCAATTCCTCTGGGCGGCTATATCGCTAAGGTTATGAAAGGGGATAAGGTGTTCCTGTCCTGTATCTGCAGGCCATGTGAGAGACTGATTTATAAGGTCTTGCGTGTGGATGAAAAGGAAGAAATGACCTGGAAGAAATACGCGCTGTCTACTGTTTTATTCAGCGGCATTGGTCTTGTAATCTTTTTTGCAATTGAGATGCTTCAGCAGATATTGCCATTAAATCCGGAGAAGCTTCCCGGATTGTCCTGGCATCTTGCGTTTAACACAGCGGCCAGCTTTGTCACAAATACGAACTGGCAGGCATACAGCGGAGAGTCTGCACTGAGTTATTTTACCCAGGCGACCTGCCTGACGGTATGGAATTTTGTCTCGGCGGCTACAGGTATTGCCGTTTTATTTGTATTAATCAGAGGGTTTGTGAGAAAGAAAGCAGACACTCTTGGAAGCTTTTGGGTAGACCTGACAAGAACCGTAGTTTACATATTGCTGCCTCTGAGTGTAGTGGTAACATTGGTACTGGTTTCCCAGGGGGTCGTGCAGAATCTGAAACCATATGAAACGGTATCTTTGGTGGAATCCTTTGAGACAGAGGATGGGACAGAGGTAACAGAGCAGACAGTTCCAATGGGACCGGCAGCCAGCCAGATTGCAATAAAGCAGCTGGGAACCAATGGCGGGGGCTTTTTCGGGGTAAACTCTGCGTTTCCGCTGGAGAATCCCACCCCCCTGTCTAACTTGTTTGAAATGCTGTCAATTTTGCTGATTCCGGTTTCCCTGTGCTTCACTTTTGGAAAGGCGGTAAAGGATAAGAGACAGGGATATGCAATCTTTGTGGCTATGGCGATTATGCTGGTAGCTGCACTGGGGATTATCGGATATAACGAACAGCAGGCAACTCCTCAGCTGTCCGCGGGCGGCCAGGTAAACCTGACAACTGTGGATCAGGCGGGGGGCAACATGGAGGGCAAAGAGACAAGATTCGGCATTGCCACATCCGCAACCTGGGCTGCCTTCACCACAGCGGCGTCGAATGGTTCGGTGAATTCCATGCATGACAGTTATACACCTATCGGCGGAATGATAACTATGCTGCAGATGCAGCTGGGGGAAGTGATTTTCGGCGGAGTGGGCTGCGGGCTGTACGGGATGCTTGCATTTGCCATTATGACGGTATTCATCGCCGGCCTGATGGTGGGGAGAACTCCGGAATACCTTGGAAAAAAGATTGAACCTTTTGAAATGAAAATGGCAGTGCTTGTGTGCCTGGCGACCCCGGTAGGAATCCTTGTAGGCAGCGGTATTGCGGCAGTCTGGCCGGGAGTGGCAGACAGTCTGAACAACCCCGGAGCCCATGGGTTTGCGGAAATGCTCTATGCATATTCCTCCGCAGGCGGCAACAATGGATCTGCATTTGCCGGATTTAATGCCAATACTCCGTTCCTGAATGTGACCATCGGGCTGGTAATGCTTTTTGTGAGATTTCTTCCAATGCTTGCAACAATTGCAATCGCGGGCAGTCTGGCCAAAAAGAAGACAGTTGCCACAAGTGCCGGTACCTTGTCCACCTGCAACGGCATGTTCGTATTCTTATTAATATTTATAGTTCTGCTAATCGGCGCTTTGAGCTTTTTGCCGGCACTGGCATTGGGACCCATAGCAGAATTCTTTCAGATGATAGGATAGGAGGAGATGAGAATAATGTCTAAGAAACAACAAGGACTTGCAGACAAAGATATGGTTATCCGTGCGCTAAAGGATTCCTTTGTAAAGCTGGCGCCAAAGACCCAGGCTAAGAACCCTGTTATGATGCTGGTTTATATATCTGCAATCATGACTACCATCCTGTTCTTCCTCTCCCTGGGGGGGATTCAGGACGCACCTGCAGGCTTCACTCTGGGAATTGCTGTTATCCTGTGGTTTACTGTATTATTCGCAAACTTTGCAGAAGCTATTGCAGAAGGACGCGGGAAAGCCCAGGCAGACGCCCTGCGCTCAGCCAGAAAAGACGTTGAAGCACACAAAATACCATCGGCAGAGGAGAGAGATGTCATTGTAAAGGTGTTCTCGGCCGACTTAAAAAAAGGTGATATTGTAGTTGTATATGCCGGAGAACAAATTCCCGCAGACGGCGAGGTGATCGACGGTGCGGCATCCGTGGACGAGAGTGCCATTACGGGTGAGTCTGCTCCGGTTATCCGCGAGAGCGGCGGAGACAGAAGTGCAGTGACAGGAGGAACCACTGTGATATCTGACTGGCTGGTGATCCGTGTTACCAGCGAACCGGGGGAAAGTTTTCTGGACAAAATGATTGCTATGGTAGAGGGGGCTTCCCGAAAAAAAACACCTAATGAAATTGCGCTCCAGATTCTACTGATTGCGTTCTCTATTATTTTTGTACTGGTAACCATGTCCCTGTATACCTATTCCGTATTTTCTGCAAAGCAGGCAGGGATTGCGAATCCTACATCAGTGACCTCACTGGTCGCACTTCTGGTATGCCTGGCACCTACAACCATCGGCGCTCTTTTATCGGCCATCGGAATCGCGGGAATGAGCCGTCTGAACCAGGCAAATGTACTGGCTATGAGCGGCCGTGCAATTGAAGCGGCGGGTGATGTGGATGTATTAATGCTGGATAAGACAGGTACGATTACACTGGGAAACCGGCAGGCATGCGAATTTATTCCCGTAGACGGCAATACACAGGAAAAGCTTGCGGATGCCGCCCAGCTGGCATCCCTTGCAGACGAAACTCCCGAGGGGAGGAGCGTCGTTGTCCTGGCAAAGGAAGAATTCAATATCCGGGGAAGGCATATGCAGGATATGAATATGACCTTTGTCCCGTTTACGGCCGCAACCCGTATGAGCGGGGTGGATTATGACGGAAATGAGATACGAAAAGGGGCAGCGGATGCCGTAAAGCAGTATGTTACGGACAAAGGCGGTATATACAGTGAAGAATGCGACGAAGTCGTGCAAAGAATCTCCCGCCAGGGAGGAACTCCCCTTGTAGTAGCTAAAAACCATAAGATTATGGGGGTTATCTACCTGAAAGATATCATCAAACAGGGGGTAAAAGAAAAATTTGCAGATCTTAGAAAAATGGGGATTAAAACCATTATGATTACCGGAGATAACCCTATGACAGCGGCTGCCATTGCAGCAGAAGCAGGAGTGGATGACTTTCTCGCAGAGGCAACTCCGGAAAGCAAGCTGGCATTCATCAGGGAATTCCAGAGCCAGGGACACCTTGTGGCAATGACCGGGGACGGAACCAACGATGCGCCGGCTCTGGCACAGGCAGATGTGGCAGTAGCCATGAACTCAGGAACACAGGCGGCAAAAGAGGCGGGGAATATGGTAGATCTGGATTCCTCCCCCACAAAGCTTATCGATATAGTCCGGATAGGAAAACAGCTGCTGATGACAAGAGGAAGCCTTACCACCTTCAGTATAGCCAATGACCTGGCAAAGTATTTTGCTATTATACCTGCACTTTTTATGGGGTTATATCCGGGACTGGCCGCTCTGAACATTATGCATCTGGAGAGTGCCTCCAGCGCCATATTTTCAGCAATCATCTACAATGCCCTGATTATTGTTGCGTTAATTCCCCTTGCCTTAAAGGGGGTAAAGTACAGGGAAGTTCCGGCCGGAAAATTGTTGTCCAGAAATCTGCTGGTCTATGGTCTTGGCGGCATTGCCGCTCCCTTCCTTGCTATTAAATTGATTGATATGATTATCACGGGAATCGGACTTGTATAAGAGAGGTGTGGGAAAATGAAAAGTTATGGAAAAGAAGTATTTTTAAAGGCTCTGGGGATCCTGATCGCATTTATTATTATATGCGGTTTCATCTACACCTTTGCGATGACAGGAATCTCTCAGCTTTTGTTTCACGACAAAGCCAACGGCAGTATTATAGAAGTGGACGGAAAGAAGTACGGATGTGAGCTTCTTGCTCAGGAGTTCACTGATGATGGCCATATGTGGGGACGTGTTATGAATATTAATACGGAAACCTTTACAGATGAGAACGGCAGCCCTGCTATGTACAGCGGCCCCAGCAATCTAAGCCCTGCCGGGGAAGAAATGGAAGCGCTGGTTCAGGAGCGTGTGAAAAAACTAAAAGAAAGCAATCCGGATCAGGCAGGTAAAGTGCCGGTGGATCTGGTGACAGCATCAGGAAGCGGATTAGATCCTGAAATCTCCCCTGCTGCTGCAGAATACCAGATTCCCAGAATCGCAGAAGCCACAGGAAAATCAGAAGAAGAGATCAGAGATATAGTGGACAAATACACAGAGGGACGTTTCCTGGGAATCTTTGGAGAACCCAGAGTTAATGTATTAAAAGTAAATCTGGCGCTGGACGGTATTTTGTAGCTGCAGTGCCGGATGAAAGGAGTGGAATACAGTGATTAACAGAAGAATTGCATATGAAGCAAAAAGAAAGCTGGAGTTTGCCCCGGACTTTGGGGAGCCTGTAAGCCTGCTCACAGAACTGGCAGACTCCTTGAGTATGGAATACTGTAATCATCCTGAAACCTATAAAAATGACAAGGACAGGGTGATATGGCTGGAATATCCGTATTTCTGTTTTGATTGTGACACTTTTTTTGAAGAATACGGGGTACTGCTGGCCTCCATAGAAAAAGATATCCATGTGAAAGTCTATGGTATGGCAGATAAATTGGAGCTGGGAGAACTTGCCGCTGAGTTTACAGATGAAAAAAATATCAGATACCGGAAACGGAACAGTTCAGGCTCAGATTTTGAAAGTATCAGAAGTCTGTGCATTGAAATAGAGGCAAAAAGCACAGAACAATATGAGGCGCTCTGGGAATTGTTTTCCCATATGGACTATCGGCAAGATTATGCGGCTGTTAACCGCAAAAAGTGGAAGGCTATGGGGGAAGACTGGACAGAAAAAGATCCTGACACATATTTTGCTTATCTCCAGCTGAGGGAGGAACAGGGAGAATTTTTCCTCAATATACTCACCTTAGAACAAAAAAAAGAACTCTGGACTGTGTATCTGGAGGAAGGGGTAAGCCCTGTAGAATTTGAATATCTGAACGATGCCATCGGAAGAGACTGGGAGATTAATATATTTGAATGGAACCTGGCTCTGCAGATGGCAGTGTCCCAGGCAGGAATATCTGTTCTCTATGAGAAAGATGACTTTAGGATCCTGGATCGGCAGGGCCGTCGAATATGGATGGATTACCGGTCTTCCGCAGCGGCGGAAAAATTGTTCCTTAAACTTCTGTTTCCTGCCGTTCCTCGTACGAATTAGCAGAAAAACGTATGGAAAAGTGTGACAGCCTTTTCATACGTTTTTCTGATCTTAATGCAATCTTAATGCGCTGCAGAAAAAATTTATTCTCTGAATTCTGGGAGATCAGGTATAATACCTAATAGATATTAAGAAAACATAAGGAGTAAGAATTTGACGATGAATCCTGTATGGGGGAGTGAAAAGATGGAACAACGGCCGAATCCCGATGCCATTCTAAAGCAGATCGAAGAAGAGAAGGTAATAAAAGAGAAAGGAAAACTAAAAATATTTTTTGGCTATGCGGCAGGAGTGGGAAAAACATATGCGATGCTGGAGGCTGCTCACGCGGCGAAGAAGGCTGGCCTGGACGTGGTTGTGGGGTATATTGAACCACACACAAGGCCGGATACGCTGGCACTGCTTGAGGGACTTTGCCAGCTCCCCCCTCTGGAGATTCCGTACAAAGGAATTACACTGAGAGAATTTGATTTGGACGGTGCTATCAAACGAAAACCCAGGCTGATTCTTGTGGATGAGCTGGCTCATACCAACGCAGAAAACTGCCGCCACAGAAAGAGATATCAGGATATCCAGGAGCTTCTCCGGGCCGGAATAGATGTTTATACGACAGTAAATGTACAGCACCTGGAGAGTCTGAACGATATCGTGGCATCCATTACCGGGGTGGTGGTCAGGGAGCGAATCCCTGACGATGTCTTTGATGATGCAGATCAGGTGGAACTGGTAGACGTGGAGCCGGAGGATCTGATCAAAAGGCTGAACGAAGGGAAAATATACAAATACAAGCAGGCGAAGAAGGCCCTGGGGAACTTTTTTCAGCAGGATAATCTGGTGGCGCTCCGGGAGATCGCCCTGCGCCGTACCGCTGACAGGGTGAACAAAATATCGGAAAAAAATAAGCCCTGGATGAAAAACAGTAATTATTATACGGATGAACACATACTTATCTGTCTGTCATCTTCTCCCTCCAATGCAAAGGTAATACGTACGGCAGCCCGTATGGCCAGCGCCTTCCACGGCATGTTCACCGCAGTTTACGTGGAAACCTCTCAGACGAAGACACTGAGTAAATTTGATCAGCAGAGGCTGGCAGACAATCTGCGCCTGGCCGAGCAGATGGGAGCTAAAATAGTTAACGTATTCGGGGACGATATCGCCCAGCAGATTGCGGGGTATGCTAAGCTGGCAGGGGTTTCTAAGATTGTTCTGGGGAGGAGCCAGCAGAGGCGGCATTTGCTGTTCTCATCTCAAAGCTTTGCGGATAAGCTGACGCAGCTTGCCCCGAATCTTGACATCTATATTATTCCGGAGTCAGCAGAGGAAAAGAAAAAGCCCTATCAGAGTATAAAAGGAGGACAGCCGGCCCGTGGTTTCTCACTGCTTGATTCGCTAAAGGCTCTTGGGATCCTGGTGGTATGCACCGCCTTGGGCCTTTGGCTCAGAAGCCTCGGCTTTACAGAATCCAATATCATAATGGTGTACATCCTGGGAGTACTGGTAACCGCGCTGTGTACGAAGAGCAAAAGCTACAGCCTTATCAGCTCGATTATCAGCGTGCTTGCATTTAACTTCTTTTTTACCGTTCCCAGATTCTCTTTTAATGCCTATGAGGCTGGGTATCCGGTTACTTTTGTAATCATGTTTTTGGTGGCATTTATCACGTCAACCCTTACGATGAAGGTGAAACAGCAGGCCTTCCAGTCAGCGGCCAAGGCATATCGCACAGAGATTCTGCTTGAGACCAGCCAGAAGCTTCAGAAAGAGCGCACCATTGACGGAATTATCAGGGAAGCTGCGGGCCAGATGACAAAATTGCTGGATCGGCCTGTGGTTTTCTATACACCGGATAAGAAAAACAAGCTGATCCCAAGCATATTCGGCACACAGGAGGGAGAGGATACCTCCGTGTATATCAATGAAGAGGAGCAGGCAGTGGCAGAGTGGGTTTATAAAAACAACAAACATGCCGGGGCGACCACCAGCACACTTCCGGGGGCAAAATGCCTTTATCTGGCCGTGCGTAATAAAGAACAGGCGCTGGCGGTTGCGGGTGTTGTTTTAAACAGTGACATGCTGGAATCTTTTGAAAAAAGTCTTTTAATAGCAATGCTCAGCGAGTGTGCGCTGGCTCTGGAAAAGCAGGTGCTGAATGAAAAAAAGAATGAGATTGCGCTGAAAGCCCAGCAGGAGCAGCTGAGAGCTAACCTGTTAAGAGCGATCTCTCACGATCTAAGGACACCTCTGACCAGTATCTCAGGAAATGCCAGTGTGCTGATGCAGAACGGGTCACATATGGAAGAGACCCAGAAAAACAAGATTTACACGGACATATTTGACGATTCCATGTGGCTGATAAATCTGGTAGAAAACCTGCTGTCTGTAACACGGATCGACAATGGAACCATGAATATACAGATGCAGGCGGAATTGCTGGAGGAGGTAATCACAGAGGCTCTGCACCATATAAACAGAAAAAGTACGGACCATACGATCCAGGTAGAACTGGAAGATGAGTTCCTTATGGGAAAGATGGATTCCAGATTAATTGTGCAGGTTTTTATTAATATCATAGATAATGCGATCAAGTATACGCAGAAAGGTTCCTGTATCCGTATCATCGGGAAAAAGAAAGGAAAGTATTTATATATAGAAATAGAGGACGACGGACCGGGCATCGGCAGGGAGGAACAGGAGAAATTATTTGATATGTTTTATACGGCAAATAATGAGAGGGGAGACAGCCGAAGGGGCCTGGGTCTGGGGCTTGCACTGTGCAAGTCCATTATAACTGCACACGGAGGGAATATTGGTGTGAAGGAAAATAGCCCTCACGGGACCATTTTCTATTTCACGCTGCCTGCAGAGGAGGTAATTATACATGAATAAACCATTAATATTAGTTGTTGAGGACGACAAAGCAGTCCGAAACCTGATTTCCACAACGCTGGATACCCAGGAATACCGCTATCATGTGGCGAAAAACGGAGCTCAGGCCCTGGTTGAGGCGGTATCTCAGAGACCCGACGTAATCATTCTGGATCTGGGCCTTCCCGATATGGACGGGGTGGAGATCATCCGCAAGGTCCGTTCCTGGTCCCAGGTACCAATTATAGTAGTGAGTGCCAGAAGCGAGGACAGGGATAAGGTTACAGCGCTGGACGAGGGAGCCGATGATTTTCTTACGAAGCCATTCAGTGTGGAGGAATTGCTGGCGAGAGTGAGAGTCAGCCTGAGAAGGGTACAGTATCAAAACAGCAATGCATCTGAGAACAGTGCTGTTTTCAAAAATGGCGGACTTACCATTGACTACGCCTCGGGGTGCGTAAGTGTAGACGGTAAGGAAATACATCTCACGCCGATCGAATACAAGCTGCTTTGCCTTCTGTCCAGGAATGTAGGAAAAGTACTTACACACAATTTTATCCTGAATGAGGTCTGGGGGAATGTGATGCAGAGTGATGTACCGTCTCTCAGGGTATTTATGGCAACTCTGAGAAAAAAAATTGAAAAGAACACCTCGGAGCCCGAGTACATCCAGACCCATATCGGAATCGGCTACCGAATGCTGCGGATAGAAGAGAATGACAAGTAACACGGAAACCTACTTTACGTAAGAATTACTATGTGAGAAAATAGAGGTGGTACTGGCAAATAGTGGAAAATAGGGTGGACCAGAGATGGATTATAAAAAGGCGGCAAGGCAGATATGCCGGAAACTGGGAGGGAGAGATAACCTGGAAAAGGTGGAGCACTGTTCTACCCGTCTCAGAGTAACGGTAAAGGATCCGGGAAAAGTGGATCTGCGAGGCTTAAAAAATCTGAGAGAGGTCAGCGGTGTTGTCCATGACGGGGCAGATCTGCAGATAATTCTGGGGCCGGGGACAGTTATCCGGATCTTTAACCATCTGTATCTGACAGAAAGGGATGAGATGCAAAGGGCATCCGGCAGAAGAAAATCTCCTGGATACTGGCTGAAAAAGGGAGTGAAAAAAATGGGAGATATTTTTATTCCCATCATCCCCGCCCTTGTGGCTGCCGGATTTTTAAAGGGAATTGTGGACCTTATGGGAACCCTGTCCCAGCATGGGATTCTGAATATCGGACTGGACAATTCCTTTTATTCATTTGCAGGTCTGATCGTCAATTCCGTATATGCATTTCTGCCTATTCTAATCGCCTTCAGTGCTGCCAGAGTATTCGGAGGCAATCCCTATCTGGGCGCTGTGGTGGGTATGATGATGCTGAATCCGGACTTGCAGAATGCCTGGTCCAAAGTGTCTGACGGGGGCGTGACATACCAGAGTGTATTCTGCGGTCTGTACGAGGTTCCCATGACAGGATATCAGGGACATGTACTTCCTGTGATTATAGCGGTCTGGATTATGAGTGCACTGGAGAAAAAGCTGCATAAGACAGTACCTCCAATGCTTGATTTATTTATAACGCCTCTGGCGAGCCTGTTTATCTCGGGTTATCTGACATTTGCTGTTGTAGGCCCTGTTTTTCTTAAAATCGAAGATATCCTGCTTCTGGTGGTAAAAGATATCCTGACAGCGCCCTGGGGAATCGGCGGCTTTTTTATGGGAGGAATCTTTTCCGCAACTGTGATTACCGGAGTTCACCATATGTATACGGTACTGGAATTGGGACAGCTGGCTACCTATGGGTTTAATTATCTGAATCCGATAGCTTCTGCAGCGAATATAGCCCAGGGAGGGGCCGCCCTCGCCATGGCTATAAGAATGAAGAACCGGAGGGTAAAAGGGATCGCAATTCCTTCGGCCTTAAGCGCCTTTATGGGGATTACGGAACCGGCAATTTTCGGCGTAAACCTCCGCTATGGTACTCCTTTTCTGGCAGCGGCGCTGGGCGGTGCCTTCGGCGGCTGGTATGCGGCTCTGCGTGGGCTGGGGGCCTCGGGAACGGGGATTACAGGCATCTTTGCCTTCCCTCTGTATCTTGAAAAACCCTGGGATTACCTTATCAGTCTTTTTATTGCTCTGACAGTTTCCTTTGCTCTAACTTGGATTTTGGGAGGGAGGGAAGAAAACCTCCATGTCACTTCGCCTGTACAGGGAGAACTGATACCCCTGGCGGAGGTAAGCGATGCCACCTTCGGCAGAGGCGTTCTGGGACCCGGCGTGGCCATACGCCCTTCCAAAGGGAAGATCGCAGCACCTGTGGACGGAACCATAGAAGTGACTTTTGATACCGGACATGCAGTGATACTTTCGGGAAGAAACGGTGCGGAAATCCTGGTGCATGTGGGAATTAACACCATTAATCTTGGGGGCAGATATTTCAGCTGCAGGGTGAAGAAGGGTGAAAAGGTAAGGAGGGGGGATCTATTGATTGAATTTCAGAAAGAATTTATTGAAAGAGAGGGGTATGATCTGACTACTCCTGTAATTCTGGTAAATGCAGATAACTACGACATGACACTTACAAGAGAGCCCGGAAGGGTTAAAAAGTTAGATGAAATTATGCTGATAGAATAAAAGGAAAGTGTTGTAAGTAAGGATAAGAACGTGTATAATAACACTTATTATTACCTCAACGAATGCGCCGGAACATTACTGATAGGAGATATTGGCAAAAAATTCACAAACTTTGCTGTAAACTATTGACAAAACTGTAAGAATGTGATATTTTTAACATATCATCAAAGAGGGTTCTGATTTCTGACGGGTTTAATGTGGAGCACCACAGTGAGATCAGGATTTATAGTAAGCCGACCGTCTGGGCAGCATTTGCAGCGAGCAGATGTTGCCCTTTCTTGCTTTTTTGGGGGAAAGGGCAGAAACGATGAGAGTAATTTTAATTTACACAACTTAAAGGAGGATTTTACTATGGGATTCAAATCAGACATCGAAATTGCACAGGAAACGACGATGCAGCCGATTTTAGAGGTTGCCAAGACAGCTGGTATTGATCAGAAGTATCTGGAACAGTACGGAAACTACAAAGCTAAGATCGACTATAACATGCTTCGCGACACAGACAAAAAAGATGGAAAGTTAATTCTGGTAACAGCAATTTCTCCGACACCGGCCGGTGAAGGCAAGACAACAACTACCGTTGGTCTGGCAGACGGTATGCGCAAGATTGGCAAAAACGTTATGGTTGCGCTCCGTGAGCCATCCTTAGGACCTGTATTCGGCGTAAAGGGCGGAGCCGCAGGCGGCGGATATGCCCAGGTAGTGCCAATGGAAGACATTAACCTGCATTTTACAGGCGACATGCATGCCATCGGTGCAGCCAACAACCTTCTGGCCGCTATGCTGGATAACCATATTTTCCAGGGAAATGAACTGGGAATTGACCCGAGAAGAGTTACCTGGAGACGTTGTGTAGATATGAATGACCGTCAGCTTCGTTTCGTGACAGACGGCCTGGGCGGAAGGACCAACGGAATGCCCCGTGAAGACGGCTATGACATTACCGTTGCCTCCGAGATTATGGCAGTATTGTGCCTGTCCTCAGGGATCAATGACCTGAAGGCACGTCTGGCAAGAATCGTTGTGGGATATACCTTTGACCAGAAACCGGTAACCGCGGGAGACTTAAAGGCAGAAGGCGCAATGTGCGCACTGCTGAAGGATGCCTTAAAGCCGAATCTGGTACAGACTCTGGAGCATACACCAGCCATCGTACACGGCGGACCGTTTGCCAACATCGCGCACGGCTGCAACTCTGTAATGGCAACCAAGATGGCCCTGAAATTAGGGGACTACGTAGTAACCGAAGCCGGCTTCGGTGCAGACCTTGGAGCTGAGAAGTTCCTGGACATCAAGTGCCGTATGGCAGGTCTGAAACCGGACGCAGTGGTTGTAGTGGCAACGGTGAGAGCACTGAAGCATCACGGAGGTGTAGCTAAGGCTGACCTGAATAATGAGAACCTGGACGCACTGGAGAAAGGACTTCCGAACCTGCTCCAGCACGTAGGAAATATCAGAAACGTATATAAACTGCCGTGTGTGGTTGCGATTAACGCATTCCCCACAGATACCAAGGCGGAGCTTGATCTGGTAGAGGCAAAATGTAAGGAATTAGGAGTAAACGTAGCGCTCTCGGAAGTATGGGCAAAGGGCGGCGAAGGCGGAATGGCCCTGGCAGAAGAGGTAGTGAAGCTGGTGGAAGAGCCCAACGACTTTACCTTCTCCTACACGGACGACATGACCATCGAAGAGAAATTAAATGCCATCGTAACCAAGATATATCACGGAGACGGTGTAGTGCTTACCCCGAATGCCAAGAAACAGGCAAAACAGCTGACGGAGCTTGGATTCGGCAAATGCCCGATCTGTGTGGCAAAGACCCAGTACAGCTTTTCAGACAATGAGAAATTGCTGGGAGCCCCCAAGGGATTTGAGGTAACCATCCGTAACCTGAAGATTTCTGCAGGCGCAGGATTCATCGTAGCATTATCCGGAGACATCATGACTATGCCGGGACTTCCGAAAGTACCGGCTGCTGAGAAGATTGATGTGGATGAGACAGGTAAGATTTCCGGACTGTTCTAAATTAAAGAATTTGATCTGGGACGGAGGAAAGAATTCTTTCCTCCGTCTCTTATCTCCAGAGGAGGATGAATATGTTTAAAGATGAATTTGCGGCAGTTTGCAATGCCGGTAAGAATAAGTTAGGATTGTTAGAAAAGAATCCGCTGGGATACTTCGTTTCTTCAATGGTAGCGGGTATGTTTATTGCTTTTGGAAGTTTTGTCACATTTACACTGGGTGCAGGCCTGGCGGCGGCTGAGTCACCGTATGTAAAGATGATCCAGTCTATTGCATTTGCAGCAGCCCTCAGTCTGGTAGTGGCAGCAGGTGCAGAGCTGTTTACAGGCAACAACTTTGTGATGAGTTCTGCTTCCTTTAACAAGATGATTTCCTGGGGAAAGACAGTAAAGCTGTGGGTTGTCTGTTATATCGGAAACCTGGTAGGTTCCTGGCTTTCTGTCCTGGTATTTCAGCTGACGGGAGTTCCCAATGGCGCTGTGGGTGAATACTTCGCGGGTGTAGCAGCCACGAAGATGGCACTTACACCAATGCAGATGCTTACAAGAGGGATTCTTTGTAATATTTTGGTGTGTCTGGCTGTATGGTGCAGTATTAAAATGAAGTCTGAGTCAGGAAAGCTTATCATGGTATTCTGGTGTATCTTTGTTTTCATGGTGACGAGCTGTGAGCATAGTGTTGCCAATATGAGTATTATGGGAGTAGGCCTTCTGAATCCCGGAACTGCTTCTGTAAGTGTGGGAGCGTATTGCCTGAACTTACTGCTTGTTACCATAGGAAATATTATAGGCGGCGCCATATTTGTGGCCTTGCCGTACTACATAATCGCAAAAGAAAAATAAGGGATTTTGGTAGAGGAAGAATATGCGGTCTGATGCACCGGTATTCTTCCTTTCTTTGTGCAGCGGCAAGTCTGGACTGCAAAGCATTAAATAATCACCTTTCACTCCTCATACAATGATATAGGACGATGAGGAGGAATCTATGAACAATCAAAAACTTGAAAACAGTCTTAATTTAGCTCTTGACGCAACGCCGGAGGAGAGAGAAAGATCCCCGAATCTGGAAATCGGATATAACCCCTTAGAAAGCACATGGGAAGTAATTGTAAAGTATACAGGAGACATCAGCAGGATAGCCGGAGAGAATGTACAGGTAGTCCCTCTTCTGGGGGGATATGCCATTCTTACACTGCCTGAGGCATATATTCAGCGTCTGGCTGAGCTGCCGGAGATTACTTTTATCGGAAAGCCGAAGCGTTTATTCTTTGCGGTTAATCAGGGGAGAGCAGCTTCCTGTATCAATCCTTTGCAGACGTCCAACTCCCCGCTGGGGCCTGCCCTTATGGGAAGAGGCGTTATCGTGGCCTGTGTGGATTCGGGAATTGACTACGCCCATCCTGATTTTTGCAGAGAGGATGGTACCACAAGGATACTGAGTCTCTGGGATCAAAGTGTTCCCGGAAATCCCCCGGAGGGATATCTTATCGGAACGGAGTACACGCGGGAACAGATCAACGAAGCTCTCCGCCAGGATACTCCGGCCGCCCGCTATGAGATTGTTCCCAGCCGGGATCTCAGCGGCCACGGCACCGGGGTTATGGGAATTGCCGCGGGAAATGGCCGCGCATCCCAGGGGGCTTACCGGGGAGTGGCCCCGGAGAGTGATCTTATGGTTGTCAAATTAGGACCTTCCAGACCAGACGGGTTTCCCAGAACCACTGAGCTGATGCAGGGGATTGATTATGTTATCAGGCGGGGAGCCGCTCTTGGGCGCCCTGTGGCCCTCAACCTAAGCTTTGGGAATAACTACGGCAGCCACAGCGGAGATTCTCTTCTCAGTACCTATATTGACAGTGCTGCCGGAATGGGGAAAAATGTAATCTGTGTGGGCACTGGAAATGAGGGAAACCGTGCGCTGCACACGTCAGGGGTTCTGGAGGAAGGGGTTACCCAGAATGTGCAGCTGGCCGTAAGCACCTATGAGACGGGCATGAACATTCAGATTTGGAAGTCTTATGTAGACCAGGTGGAGATCGCACTGGTACATCCAAACGGCCGGATCGTAGGCCCTTTCCAGGAGATTCTGGGACCCCAGCGCTTTACCATAGGAAGCACGGAGATATTGCTGTACTATGGGGAACCGGGTCCATACAGCCTCTCTCAGGAGATCTATATTGAGCTGATACCCAGGGAATCTTATCTTGACAGCGGGGTGTGGGAGTTCAGGCTTCAGCCGTCGAGGATTATTGAAGGGGAATATCATATGTGGCTGCCGGGAGGAAATGTCCTGAACGAGGGGACCAGATTCTACCTGCCTTCACCCTATACCACTCTGACAATCCCGTCCACTGCAGGAAAGGTCATAGCGGTAGGGGCCTATGATTCCAGATATCAGTCTTATGCCGACTTTTCCGGCAGAGGGTATACCAGGATGGGCGCAGTAAAGCCAGACCTGGCAGCGCCCGGGGTAGACATACAAACCACTGCGGTAGGGGGCGGCTATGACTCCAGGACGGGGACATCGTTTGCCACACCCTTTGTCACAGGCTCTGCGGCATTAATGATGGAATGGGGAATTGTGAATCAAAATGATCCCTTTTTGTATGGTGAAAAAGTAAAAGCATATCTCAGGAGAGGAGCGAAACATTTGCTGGGACAGCAGACCTGGCCAAATCCAAGACTGGGGTTTGGTGTGTTATGCCTGCAGGACAGTTTTCCTGTGTAGAACTTCTTGTAAGAAACCCGCCTTTTTGCTAGAATAAAGGCAGCGGCCAAAGAATCTGACCGTAAGAAGCTGCGGGAAGAAGAAGGAGATACTATGAGTAAAATATTGAAGAAACTGACGGCTTATTACAAGCCGTATAAGGGACTGTTCTTTTCGGATCTGTTTTTTGCCATTATTGGGGCGGCAATTACCCTCATAATACCGCTGCTGGTAAGGTATATTACTAATCAAGTGATTTATATGGATGCCCGGGCGGCGTTTTGTATGATTATACAGCTGGGAGTCTTTATGATACTTCTGGTTTTGGTGGAAGCCTTCTGTAATTTTTATATCGCTTACTACGGCCACATTATGGGGGCTAAAATAGAGCGGGATATGAGAAATGAGATTTTCGGTCATTACCAGAAGCTGTCATTTGCCTTCTATGACAACCAGAAGGTTGGGCACCTGCTCTCCCGGATTACCAGTGATTTGTTTGATATCAGTGAACTTCTGCATCACGGGCCCGAGGATCTGGTAATCTCGGTGATTAAGTTTGTGGGCGCCTTTGGGATTCTGCTGTTCATCAATCCCAAACTGGCAGCGGTGGCATTCTTCTTTGTTCCGTTCCTGGTCATCTATGCCGTCTATTTTAATAAGAAAATGAAGCATGCGTTCAGGGAGAACCGGGCCAGAATAGCGGATATCAATACACAGATCGAAGACAGCCTGTCCGGAATCCGGGTCGTCAAGTCTTTTGGGAATGAAAGTGTGGAGATGAAAAAGTTTTCCCGGGGGAATGAGCGGTTCGTTGACTCTAAGAGGAAAAGCTACCAGTATATGGGGGCTTACAATTCCGGCATGGGGGCATTTACAACTCTGATTACCATTGGGGTTTTGATTGCAGGTGCAGTGTTTATCACAAAAGGACAGCTGGCGGTGGCGGACTTGGTTACCTTTCTGCTGTACATAAATAATTTCACGGATCCGGTAAAAAAACTGATTACATTCACTGAGCAGTTCCAGAACGGCTACAGCGGCTATTCCCGTTTCCTGGAGATTATGGCCATTGCGCCGGATATTAAAGATGCCCCTGATGCGGCAGCTCTCACGAAGGTAAGAGGTGACATTGGTTTTGACAATGTAACCTTCCGTTACGAAGAGAACCAGGAGGATGTCCTCCGGCATGTCAATCTTCAGGTTAAGGCAGGGGAGTATGTGGCGCTGGTGGGAAGCTCCGGTGCGGGAAAAACAACGCTGTGCAGCCTGATTCCCAGGTTTTATGATGTATCGGAAGGGTCTGTCACCCTTGACGGAGTAGATGTCAGGAAGCTCCGGCTGAAGGAGCTCAGAAATCAGATAGGCATTGTCCAGCAGGATGTTTATCTGTTTGCTGGCACCATTATGGAAAATATCCGCTATGGAAAACCGGACGCAACTGATGAAGAGGTCATTCGGGCGGCAAGAGCTGCCAATGCCCATGAGTTTATCATGAATATGGAGGAAAATTATAATACGGATATTGGCCAGCGGGGAGTCAAGCTCTCCGGAGGACAAAAGCAGAGGATTTCTATTGCAAGAGTGTTTCTGAAGAATCCGCCTATTCTGATCTTTGACGAGGCTACCTCAGCGTTAGACAACGAGAGTGAGAAGATTGTACAGGAATCCCTGGAGTCATTGGCAAAAGACAGGACTACCTTTGTAATTGCACACCGGCTGTCTACCATTCGAAGGGCAGAGAGAATTCTGGTTCTCACAGATGACGGAATTGCCGAGGAAGGAACTCATGAACAGCTGATGAAACAAGGCGGGCTTTATGCCAGTTTGTATGAGATGTCATTTAGTTAGGCATAAATCCGCAAATAATTATTGACGATGCAACAAAAAAGAGAGAACAGAACACCCTTTTACTAGAGGATAGAACGGATAGTTCTATAGGGCGAAGGGAGTGAGGCGTATGGCAAAGAAAGCTAGATGGATATCTGTCTATTCGGCTGCACATTTTGCAGTGGACTTTGCCTGCGCCTTTTTTATGTTTTCCAGGTTTCATCAGGAGGTTAACTGGTATCTTCTGATGCTTATCTATAATTTCTGTGCGTTTGCCATGCAGATGCCCCTGGGCTTGGGAGCAGATTGTATAGGGAGGGAGCGGATAGTTACGGTAATCGGGTGTATTCTTACTGCGTGCGCTTTTGGCTTAGGGGAATGGCCTGTTCCGGCTGTGATCGGTTTGGGCCTGGGAAATGCCTGCTTTCATGTGGGAGGGGGATGGGACGTTCTGAAGCACGCAGAGGGAAAGGACAGTATGCTGGGAGTTTTTATAGCACCGGGAGCCCTGGGGATTTATCTTGGAACGTTAATTGGTAAGAAAAGCGGGGATATGTCAGGCGGTTTTGCGGCGGCAGTGGCTTTGGCACTCTTTGTATCAGCTGTACTTTTATACCGGTTGAGGTACGGGGGAAGGGAGACAGCAGCAGCTGACGGCCATAGGGACAAGGGCAGGAAAACTTTATGCGGCACAAATTTACTGGGAATTACTTGCCTCTTTCTGACCGTATGTCTCCGATCTTATATGGGCTTAATTCAGAACTTTCCGTGGAAAGAGGAAGGGTACTGGGGGATGATACTTGTTTTTGCCCTTGTATTTGGTAAGGCTGCAGGGGGAGTTCTGGCGGACTGGGCGGGGGACAGACGGACGGCGGTGTGTTCTTTGGGGCTTGCAGGGATACTATATTGCCTGTCCGGAAATCCATTGGCAGGGGCGGCGGCCGTCCTGCTCTTTAACATGACCATGCCTGTCACACTGGGGGCGCTTACAAGAATGCTGCCGAAGACAAAAGGATTTGCTTTTGGGACACTGTCATTTGCCCTGTTTTTGGGATATCTGCCGTCCTATTCCGGGTATGGCCAAGAGATGCCGGAGGCAGGAGTGTACGTCTGGATATGCCTGTTCTCCGGACTTCTGATCTGGAATGGCCTGGGAAAGGCGGTGAACGCATGGGAGAGTGGATGATACCGGTATTCGCAAAGTCCTTGCTGCTGACTTTGCTGCTGGAGGAGATTTTTGCGGGGGTGTGGCATGTAAGCCGTAAAGACTTATGCCTGGTTTTCCTGGTGAATGTGCTGACAAATCCCCCTGTGGTATTCGTATATTATATGGCTGTATGGAAGGCCTGGCATCCGCTGTGGCTGATAATACTGCTATTGGAGGGCCTGGCAGTAATGGCAGAGGCACTTTATTATAAAAAATATGCAGAGCGAATAAAATATCCTTTGCTTTTTTCCTTTGCCGCTAATTTATTTTCCTATTCTGCAGGGAAACTGGCAGTATTTTTGCTGCGGTAGGATAACGTTAGAAAAGGGGGACTGATTGTGAATATACGAAGAAAGTGTTATATGGCATTTCTGGGCGCAGTAGTTATGTTACTTCTGCCCTGCAGGACAGTTACGGGGGATTCAATAGCAGAACCTGACTATTCATTCTACGGAAAACACAGAAGTCAGATAAAACCAATAAACCGTATGTTTGAAGCAAACGGCAGCGGAGGAAGAGCAGATATTTACGAAGAACCGGGGGAGGAAGAGCCGGTAATAAAGATGGACAACGGCTCTGTCTTTTGTGTGATTCATATGTACACTGATAAAAAGGGGGACAAATGGGGCAGCCTGCTGTACGATGTACAGGGCAACGATACTGCCAGGACGCAGTTTTATACAGGAGATTATTTAGGCTGGGTGAAGATGGAAGACCTTTTGGTAAGGTATGATGAAATATCATTTCGGGAAGAGTTCGGGAAACAATTTCAGAAATATGCTGGGGAGCTCGACGGATATCAGGCGGAGCACCAGACATTATACTTCTGGGAGTATCCGGGCTCAGAATATAAGCAGGAATGGCAGATTCAGGAGGAGGCCGGGGACTGGAACATTCAGGAGACCTATAGAGATGATGCCGGCAGCCTGTGGGGGTATTCGGATTATCTGCCGGGGGTTAAGGGGTGGATCTGTATGACGGATCCTGTGAATCCGGATTTGCCTGTGCTGGTGAGAGAATCCGTTCCGGCATCAGAGGTTGAAGAATATGCTCCGGGCAAACCCAAAAGAGGATATGAATTTATAATTGGAGGCATGATCCTGCTTGTGTCACTATTGACAGCAGTAATGATTTTTGTATTTTGGAGGCGGAAAAAGCAGTCCTGAACGAGATTTTAACAGGGGATTCTTGTGTTTTTTCCAGATTGTTAGTATAATGAACAGTATCGCATTGATACTTTAAAGAAGGGAAGTAGGAAAGATGATAGCAGATAAAATGGTGAATTTTGTAAAAAACAGTTCGGCCATCCGCGCCATGTTTGAAGAAGGAAAAATTATGGCTGAGAAATACGGGGCTGAGAATGTATATGATTTCAGTCTGGGAAACCCAAATGTGCCGGCTCCCGCAGAGGTAAAAGACGCTATAATTGACATTTTAGACAATGAAGATCCGGTAGTGGTACACGGGTATATGAATAATTCCGGGTATGAAGATGTGAGGGCTGCCATCGCAGGTTCTCTGAACCGCAAGTTCGGGACGGCTTTCCGGGAGGAGAATATTCTCATGACTGTGGGGGCTGCCGGAGGCATGAATGTGATCTTTAAAACGCTTTTAAATCCGGGAGATGAGGTAATGGTATTTGCTCCTTATTTCGGGGAGTACAGAAGCTATGCCGCAAACTATGACGGAGTGCTGGTAGAAGTGTCTCCTGACACAGAGACATTCCAGCCGAACCTGGAGGAATTCCGCAGGAAAATTACCCGGCATACAAAGGCCGTAATAGTGAATTCGCCCAATAATCCCACGGGAGTGGTATATTCCGAAGATACCATTCACAAGCTTGCAGATATCCTGAGAGAGAAGCAGAAAGAATTCGGCACAGAGATATATCTTATTTCGGACGAGCCTTATCGAGAATTGGCTTATGATGGCGTACAGGTGCCTTATCTGACAAAATACTATGAGAACACAATTGTAGGGTATTCTTACAGCAAATCCCTGTCTCTCCCGGGAGAGCGCATCGGCTACCTGGTGATTCCGGATGAAGTGGCTGACAGCCGGGATGTAATTGCTGCTGCAAACGTTGCCAACCGTATCCTGGGATATGTAAATGCCCCTTCCCTCATGCAGAAGGTAGTGGCAAGATGCCTGGACGCGGAGGTAGACGTTCCGGCATATAATAAAAACCGGGAGGCTTTGTACGGAGGCCTGAAAAAGCTGGGATTCCAGTGTATCAAGCCAGAGGGAGCCTTTTATCTGTTTGTCAAATCTCCTGTTGCGGATGAAAAAGTGTTCTGTGATGCGGCGAAGAAACATCACATCTTAATTGTACCAGGGTCATCTTTCGCATGCCCGGGCTATGTGCGCATTGCATATTGTGTTTCTTATGAAACCATTATGAATTCTATGCCGGGCTTTGAAGCTTTGGCAAAGGAATTTCTGTAATACTTGGAGGATATTATGAAAAAATGGGAAGATAATATACGTAAAGTAGTTCCCTATGTGCCGGGAGAACAGCCCAATGAACCAGAAATGATCAAACTGAATACCAATGAAAACCCCTACCCCCCTGCACCGGGCGTGCAGAGGGCGCTGGAGACTATGGATGCCGGCTGTCTCCGTCTCTATCCCGATCCTGGGGCCCATGATCTCACGGCAGAACTCGCCCGGTATTATGGGCTTTCGGAGGACCAGATTTTTGTGGGAGTGGGTTCGGATGACGTGCTGGCCATGTGCTTTTTGACGTTTTTTAATTCCTCCAATCCCATTCTGTTTCCGGATATCACGTATTCTTTCTATGATGTGTGGGCAGATTTGTTCCGGATTCCCTATCAGCGCCCCATGCTGGATGAGAGGTTTCATATCCGGAAGGAGGACTATTTCAGGGAGAATGGAGGAATCGTATTTCCAAATCCCAATGCACCTACGGGTGTGGAGATGCCCCTGGAAGAGGTGGAGGAGATTGTCCGGAGGAACAAGGATGTGGTTGTGATTGTGGATGAGGCTTATATAGACTTTGGGGCAGCTTCCGCACTTCCTCTGATTAAAAAATATGAGAATTTGATTGTAGTACAGACATTTTCCAAATCCAGATCCATGGCTGGCATGCGTATCGGCTACGCCATGGGAAACCCCGTACTTATCAAGTATCTGAATGATGTGAAATATTCATTCAATTCCTATACCATGGATCAGACAGCGCTCCTTCTGGGGCAGGAGGCAGTAAAGGATGAGGGATATTTCAGAGAGACCCTGGGCAGGATTATAGAGACGAGAGAGTGGACGAAAGAGGAATTGAGAAGGCTGGGGTTTAGGTTTGAGGATTCTAAGGCCAACTTTATCTTTGCCTCACATGAAAGCTGTCCGGCCGAAGAGCTGTTTGGGGCATTGCGGGCTGCGCATATTTATGTCAGATATTTTACGGCGCCCAGGATTAACAATCATCTCAGGATATCCATTGGCACACAGCAGGAGATGGAAACACTTATCCGTTTCCTCCAAAAATACTTAAAAAAATACGAGGAGAAATAACGTGGATTCAGCAGTACAGTGGTTTGCAAATAATATGCCGTCATTTTTATCCCCTGAGGCGGCGATCTTTCTGGTATCTATGGTACCCATTTTGGAACTCAGAGGAGGCCTGTTACTGGCTTCCATTCTGAAAATTCCTATGGTGCAGGCGTCGGTGATATGCATCATAGGAAATATTCTGCCGATTCCTTTTATTCTGTTGTTTATCAGGCAGATATTTAAATGGCTGAAAAAGACAAAAATCTTCCGGCCCCTGATTGAGAAGCTGGAGAAGAGGGCTATGGGGAAGAGTGACAAAATTAAAAAATTTGAATTCTGGGGATTGGTGCTCTTTGTGGGAGTACCGCTGCCCGGAACCGGAGGATGGACCGGAGCGCTGATTGCCTCTCTGCTGGAAGTGGACCTGAAAAAATCAGTCCCCGCTATCTTGCTGGGAATTTGTATGGCGACAGTGATTATGCTGATTGTTTCTTACGGGATGTTGGGAACAATTATGCAATAGTGATTTCATAAGGAATTTATAAAAAGCAGCAGACATATATTATGAATAACGTAATACCGTGGAGTATAGTATGAAGGTGAGTATCAGCCGCGTTATCATTGGAATAGAATGCCTGCTGCTTTTTTGTACCTATTTATGGTACTGTCAGCCGAAAGGGATCACTGTGGCCAGCGATTCTGCCAAGCCCGAAGAAAAGTATATTAAATGGGTGGACTTTACCGTACCATATGAGGCCCTGCAGCAGGCTTATGAGTTGGATGTGAGTACCTATGAGCAGGAGATACACCTGAACTGGACGGAACTGCTGGCCTTTCTGGGTGCCAGATACGGGGGAGATTTCGGCAGCTATTCCTCAAAGGATATGAAAGACCTGGGCGAGAAGCTGACTTCCGGGGAGACAACAATGGCGGAGCTGACAAAAGACATGAAATATTATGCTTATTATCTGGAGGCATATACTGCGGTTTTGGGCGGCATGGTAGGTGAATATGAGATACAGGTGCCAAAAAACGACGCTCAAGGGACTGAGACAGGAGCGCAGGAGACAGGAGAAAAGATTTGGGTAAAGCAATACGGCCTGAAAGCCTACTCTCCCATTGCCAGGGGATATGAATATCAGGACTATGATGATTTTGGGGTATCCAGAAGCTACGGATACCGAAGACAGCACCTCGGACATGATATGATGGGGCAGGTGGGTACACCCATTGTGGCAGTGGAGTCCGGGTATGTGGAGGCCATCGGCTGGAATCAGTACGGCGGCTGGCGGCTGGGTATCCGCAGCTTTGATAAAAAGAGATATTATTATTACGCGCATCTGCGCCAGAATTTTCCGTTTAACAAATCCCTGAAGGAGGGCAGTGTTGTCCAGGCAGGGGATGTGATCGGATATCTGGGTCATACCGGCTACAGTGCCAAGGAAAATGTGAATAATATCGACACTCCCCATTTGCACTGGGGACTTCAGCTTATCTTTGATGAGAGTCAGAAAGAAGGAAGCCATGAGATTTGGGTGGACTGTTACCAATTGACAAGATTCTTATCTCAGAAGAGGAGCAGGACTGTTAAGAATCTGGAGACGAAGGAGTACCACCGTGTATTTGAGATGAGAGATCCCGCGGCGGAGGAATATAAAAAGAGCATAGCGGATAAGGAAAACAGCGGCCAAAGCGAAAAGTAACGCTTTGGCCGCTGCGTTTGTGCCGGGGAGAGCTTATGTATCTGAAATCTGTTTTCCTGCCCGGTCCATATGATAATGATCTTTGTAGATTAGCTCTGAGATTGGTACAAATTCATAGCCTTTTCCCTGCAGGGTGGTAATGACCGTCTCCAGCGCATCTTTGGTATACTTGGCGCCGTTATGGCAGAGGATGACTGAGCCATTTTCCAGTGACTTATTTTCACAGATGGTCTGGATAATAGAATCAGCCCCATAGTCCTTCCAGTCCAGACTATCTACAGACCACTGGATGGGATAATAGTGGTTGGCAGCTGCAGTTTTGATTACACTGTCATTATAGTCACCATAGGGAGGCCGAAATAGAATCATATCCACGCCTGTGAGTTCTTTTACCTTGTTGTGCACCTTCATCAGCTCCTGTGTCTGCTCTTCAGTACTGAGCTCGCTCATATGCTTGTGGTTTTCGCTGTGGTTTCCCAGGTCATGGCCGGCTTCATATATCTTTTTTACGTCCTCCGGATAACTCTCAACCCATCCTCCGGTCATGAAAAAGGTAGCTTTGACGTTATGCTTAGCCAGGATATCAAGAATCGTCTGGGTATCTTCATTGCCCCAGGCAGCATCGAAGGAGATGGAAATCTGCGGTTTATCAGTATCTACACAGTAGATTGGCAGTTCACGGCCTCCTACGCTTGTGCTCACGGAGGCAATTTTGGGAAGGTAGGCAGCGGCGCAGATCAGAAGGGCAATAGCAGCCAGTCCGACGAAAATTGAGACTGCGTTTCTTTTGAAGGGTTGCGTGGAAGAATCAGGATTTTCTTGATTCATAATGGATACCTCTGAAAAGGGATCTTGTTACTATCTTATGGGATACAGCTTATACATTATGCACTGCAAAAAAATAGACCAAAGCAGTAGAAAATGTAATATTATGGAGGTATAATAAAAGAATATACATTCATATACCGTTTGCGGGAGGAAAAACAAATGAACAATCAGACAGACGTCAGGGAAACAATCTACAGATTTTGCCGTGCCTGGTTTGAAGAACGTAGTCTTACGGAAACCCTCACATTTCTCACAGAGGATGTGGACTTTGTGGGAACTGGAAAAAACGAGTCTGCCTGGGGAAAAGCTGAGATGGAAGCATATCTCAGTCAGGATATCCGAGAGATATCAGAACCATTTAAGGTTGGAATTTCATTTATATACGAACATTATATTACCGAGCAGGTGTGCAGCTTATCTGCTGAGGTGACATTAAAAAATACCTTATATACCTGGAATCTGAAAGCATTCTTCACTTTGCTTTCCAAAGAGAGCCGCTGGGTGATCAAAAGCTTTCATGTGGCAGAACCGGGGACCAGTCAGAGGGAGGCTGAGCACTATCCGCAGACACTTGTGATTGAACATTCTATCCGCCAGCGGCAGGAGCTTTTAAATGACTCCCTGCCCGGGGGCATGATGGGCGGGTATATTGAGGAGGGGTTTCCCTTTTATTTTGTGAACCGCAGGATGCTGGATCACCTGGGGTATGCGGACGAGGCAGAATTTGTATCAGATATAGACGGAATGATTGGAAACTGCATGCACCCCCAGGATCGGCAGATGGTTGACGACGCAGTAGAGGCCCAGCTGAGAAAGGGGGATGAATATGTTGTAGAATACCGGATGAAGAAGAGAGACGGCTCCTACATCTGGGTTCATGATCTGGGGCGGCAGGTGACTGCGGAGGACGGCAGACCTGCTATTATCTCAGTGTGTATGGACATAACCGCCCGGAGACAGGCTCAGGAGGAGGTACTCCATCTTTATAACAATATTCCGGGGGCCGTATTCCGCTGCAGATTTGACAAGGATTTTTCCGTGATTGCGGCCAATGACGGACTGTTTGAATTTCTGGGGTATACCAGGGAGGAGTTTGCGGCTCTGGGGAATAAAATGTCAGCTGTGATTTATCCCGAGGATCTTCTCATTATGAAGGACATACTGGACAGCCAGCTGCGGTATGGCAATACCATACAGAATCAAAACCGGCTGATATGCAGGGATGGGTCCGTAAAATGGATCTCCATAAAGGCTCAGCTTATAAGAGGCGAGGATCAGGAACAGTATTTCTACTGTGTCTTTGTGGATATCACAGATGAAAAGAAGCTCCAGGAACAGGCCAGGGAATTATATGAGAAGGAACTGGCATATTTTGCAGAGCTGTGTTCCAGGGACGGGAATATTCAGGGAAGCTTAAATGTTACCAGGGGGATTGTGGAAACCTATCTTTCAAATTCCGAGATGGCTGTGGCTTATGTGGGAGAACCCTATGAGAAGGTAGTAGAGACTCTGGCAATGTCTGCGCTGGATCCTGCGTATGGGGAAAAGATTAGAGTTACCCTGGACAGGGAGAAGGTACTGAAGGACTTTAGTTCCGGAAAAATAGATTACCATCTGGATTTCCTGCGAAAGAGCAACCGGGGGGAATGCTTCTGGGAGAATACCTACATGCGATCCTTCCGGAATCCCGAGACAGGGGATATTATCCTTTTCTTCTACACATCAGATGTCACAGAGCAGCGGCTGCAGGAGCAGCTGCTTCGGAGAATTACAGAGCTGGACTATGATATTATCCTTGAGGCCGATACTGTAAGGGATACATACCGGATGATCAGCAGTGCAAAAGAGGGGCCTATGCTGGCGCCTGCCGGGAGGCTCCGGGAAGAACTTTGTTCCGTTGCAGAACGGCTTATGGACGAGGCGGCTGGAAGAGAGCTTCTTGGCAAACTGGATTACAGCTATATGAAAAAGGAGCTGTCAAGACAGGATTCTTATTCATTCCTCATAGAGATAAGGGAGAAAAATGATGAGATCCGTGTGATGCGCCTCCAGGTATTTTATATTATTAAAGAGCTTGGGCGCGTATGCATTGCCTGTACGGATGTCACGGATATCGTATCCCAGGAGCAGAGACAGAAGGAAGAACTTGCAGCAGCCCTGGTGGCTGCGGAGCAGGCAAATGCCGCCAAATCAGATTTCCTTTCCCGTATGAGCCATGAAATCCGTACACCTATGAACGCGATTATCGGTATGAGTACCATAGCGGCAAAATCCATAGGGGACGATGAGCAGGTGGAAGACTGCATTTCAAAAATAGGTATCTCCTCGCGATTCTTGCTGTCCCTGATCAATGACATTCTGGATATGAGCAGGATAGAGAGCGGGAAGATGCTTTTAAAAAATGAAAAGATACCTATGGAGGAATTCATTCACGGGATTACGTCCATCTGCTGTGCACAGGCAGATGCCAAAGGTGTGGAATATGAGTGCATTGTAGATCCGGTATTGGATGACTATTATATGGGGGATGCCATGAAGCTTCAGCAGGTATTGATTAATATATTAAGCAATGCCATCCGGTTTACCGGTGAAGGGGGTAAGGTGACGTTTTCAGCAGCCCAGCGCAGAAAGACAAAAAATGATGCGGTCCTCCGGTTTATTGTAAATGACACCGGCATAGGAATGAGCAGTGAGTTTCTGCCTCATATATTTGAACCCTTCTCACAGGAGTCGACGGGCACAACCTCGCTGTACGGCGGAACAGGACTTGGACTTGCTATCTCTAAAAACATCGTGGATTTGATGGATGGAAAAATTACTGTGCGCTCCATCAAGGGGCTTGGCTCTGAATTTACAGTGGACGTAAAGCTGGGGATTACGGAGGAAGAGAAGCTGCGGCATAACCAAAAGAAGCAGAGCTATAACTTTTCCCATTTAAAGACCCTGGTGGTGGATGACGATGTAGCTGTCTGCGAGAGCGCGGTCGTGACACTCCGGGAAATCGGTGTCCGGGCAGAGTGGGTGGACAGCGGCCGGAAGGCGGTAGACCGTGTCAGAAATTTCTGGGAAGAGGGACGTTACTATGACATGATTCTTATTGACTGGAAAATGCCTGAGATGGACGGAATAGAAACCGCCAGACAGATCCGAAGAATTGTAGGGCCTGAGGTTACAATTATCATTATGACAGCCTATGACTGGATATCCATTGAACATGAGGCAAAGCTTGCGGGAGTGAATCTTCTTATGAGCAAACCTATGTTCAAATCCTCCCTGGTTTCAGCTTTTAGTACGGCTCTGGGGGAGAAAGAAGAGCAGGACCAGCAGGTGGAGGCTGATGACTTCGATTTTACAGGCAGGCGGGTACTGCTGGCAGAGGATAACCAGATAAATACAGAAGTAGCAGTCATGCTTCTGGAGACCAAGGGATTTCAGGTGGATACGGCGGAAAACGGCCTCCGGGCCCTGGAGATGTTCAGCAAATCTGAAACAGGATACTATGATGCCATTTTGATGGACATTCGTATGCCGCTTATGGACGGACTCACCTCCTCTGCCAATATCCGGCATCTCAGCAATGCGGATGCTGAAACGATACCTATTATTGCCATGACTGCCAACGCTTTCGATGAGGATATAGAAAAGAGCAAGGCGGCCGGAATGAATGCACATTTGGCTAAGCCCATCGAACCGAACCGCTTGTATCAAACACTATATGATTTTATTTACGGGAAAGAGAATTCATGACCGGAGAGAAGGGAACTGTTGGCTAATATGAAAGGTATATACAAAAGGGGGCTGGCTGTCCTGTTTCTGGCCTGTCTTCTTCTGGGAACGATGATGGTCCAGGCTGTCATTCAGGCGCAGTCTTACGGACGGCTGATTAATTATGTGGGAATTGTACGGGGGGCTACACAGCGCCTGGTCAAGCTTGAACTGCAGAGACAGGAAAGCAGTGAGATTATACAGTATATCGATAGTATTATAGAAGAATTGACAGGGGCAAAAGGTCCCTATGACCTTCCGGCGCCCCAGGACGAACAGTATCAGGAGGATCTCCTGGAGATGGAGCGTATGTGGGGCCAGGTGCAGGAGCATATTTACGCATACCGCATGGGAGAAGAAGAAGAGGCAGAGATGCTGGCACTGAGTGAGGCATTTTTTGAGCAGGCAAATGATACCGTCTTTTCTGCAGAAGAATATTCAGTCAGAAAGAACCGGACGCTGTTAGGCGTATGTGTCGCTCTGCTGGGAGTAGTAGCTGTTATCTGGCTTCTCATATTCTGGTCGGCTTTCAGGAAAATACTTTTTTTGGAGAACACGAATAAAGAACTGAATGAACTGGCACGCAAGGATCCAATGACAGGCGCTTACCAGATAGAAGCGTTTAAAGAGGAAGCTCAGAAACTTCTGGACACCGGTGCTGATAAAAAGTACGCTGTGCTGTATACGGATTTTACGGATTTCAAATACATGAATGATGTATTTGGTTATACGTACGGAGACAGTATTCTCAGACAGTACGGTGAAATTTTGGGGGAGAGCCTCCGGGAGGGAGAGATTTACGGGAGAGTCTCTGCAGACCATTTTGTGATATTAATGTATTATAAGGAAAAGGGCGAAGCAGCGTCCCGCCAGCGGAAAGCGGATCAGAGGATTATCAAGTTTATGCATAATTCGTATGATAAGCAGAGTGTGCCCACCTGCTGCGGCATCTGCTGTGCTGAGGATGTAGTGGAAACCCTGCTGATTGACAATCTGATTGACAAGGCAAATTTTGCGAGAAAGACTGTAAAAAATGGGACAAATCCCAATTATGTGTATTACAATGAGAGCATACGGATCCGGCTTCGGGAAGAAAAAAATGTAGAGAGCCGCATGCTGTCAGCCCTGGAGAATCATGAGTTTACAGTGTATTTCCAGCCCAAGGTTGAACTTAAAACAGGGAGGATAGCCTGTGCGGAGGCACTGGTCAGATGGAAGACCAGCGACGGGGCTGTGATATCTCCTGATTATTTTATCCCTGTATTTGAGAGAAAGTTTTTAATTGGGCAGTTGGATCAGTATGTCTTTGAGGAAGTGTGCCGATGGCTGAAATCTCTCCTGGATCAGGGGCGGGAGGTACTGCCTGTATCAGTAAATGTTTCCAGGCTGCAATTTTACGATTTGGATTTTGTGAGCAGGTATGTGGAGATCAGAGACAAGTATCAGATTCCTCCCCGGCTGCTGGAGATTGAGTTCACAGAGTCTATGGTATTTGACAAGGAGGAACTGCTGATTCAGATTGTAAAACAGCTGAAAAAGGAGGGCTTCTCCTGTTCTATTGATGATTTTGGAAAGGGATATTCTTCTCTAAGCCTGCTTAAGAGTATTCCCATCGATGTATTGAAGATCGACCGATTGTTTTTTGTCGAGAGCGAAGATAAGGGGAAAGATGCCGCTGTTATCGAGGGGATTATAGACCTGGTGAAGCGGTTCCATATCCAAACAGTAGCTGAGGGGATTGAGACCTGGGAACAGGTGGAGTATCTGAAGCATATCGGATGTGACTTTGTACAGGGCTATGTATATTACCGTCCCATGCCGGAAGAAGAATTTGAACAACTTCTGGAACAGCAGTAATTGCATAGGCAACGGCCTGATTAGGAGGAGGATGAAAATGCTGAAAAAAATTACGGCAAAGAATATATTGCTGCTTGCCCTGAGCTGTATCATCTGCAGTATAGCAGTAAACTGGGTAGCGCTTCCCAATGGGTTTGTAGTGACAGGCATCACAGGGCTTGCCATGACAGTCTCAGAGTTTACGGGGATTCACTATGCACTGATTAACTATGTGATGGTAGGGGTGGTGCTGATCATTACATGGGTGAAGATGGATAAGGAGGAAGTTTCCAGTATTCTTTTTCTGTCGGTTCTCTATCCGGCGGTCCTGTGGGCAATGAGCTATTTTTCCGTACATATTATATTTGATGATAAACTGATTGCGGTTGCTTTTTTTGGTGTCCTGCTGGGAATCGGGACAGGAATTGCTTTTCGCCTGGGATTTTCCTTCGGCGGGACAGATACCATTGGCAAGCTGCTGAAGCATACTGCTTTGAAACAGATCCCTCTGAAAACCATACTGCTGTTAGTAGACGGAACTATCCTGCTGATCATGCTCACTGCCTTCAGCCTTGATGCGGTGGCATACGCATTTGTCGGGCAGCTGATCTATGTGAACAGTATGAACTTTGTACTTTTTAATATGGGTCCCAAGTTGTATGAGATACAGCTGATCTGCAACGCCCCTCACAGTATCGAGCAGTTTATCATAGAGGATATTCAAAAAAGTGTAACCATTCACCAGGTGGTAGGAGGATACACAAAAGAGACGAAGACGCAGATTGACTGCGTCTGTACCTCAAAAGAATACGTGAAGCTGAGGGAATTTGTAAAGAAGGAAGAGATTGACTGCTTTATGAAAGTCTTCCCTCTGATGCATGTATTCGGACAGGATAAAGACTTTTTGAAAATCAAGCAGGAGATTATAGAGTAAGTAAATTGCTCTGTACATAAATCTGAGGGAGATCAGTGAGGCAAAGGACTAGAATCATCTGCCGCCTGATTTCCCTTGAGTTTAGTGAAAATGTACAGAAATTTTGGACGAAAAATTGTTAAATATGCAGAATATACAAAAAGGAGTTTACAAAGTATGGATTTGATGCTAGACTGATATCAACCGATAAGTTTAAGCAATTTATTTTTTTACTCCACTATATGTAGGATGTTGGATGTAGAATAAAGAATGAAGTATATAGGCGAATGTCATTAAAGTATTAGTTTAATTATATGGTTTCCATGTCGTAAAGGTAACTCTGCTTTACAATCCGGTCTATGTCGTACACAGTTTCTTCTGCAATCAGATAGTTGAGGAGTTCCCGGTGAACTGCCTTGAATTCTTCCTGTTTTCCCTCTCTTATAATTCTGGTTACCGTATCCAGGCGCAGCTTTTCTGTGAGTTTGCGCACGGTTGTATTCATACTGTCTATGATTGGACTCTGACAGACAGAAGAGATTGTTTCGTGGAAGAGATTGTCCGCCTGGAATACTGCCTGTACACTAAAAGGCTTTTCTTCAAAGGATTCTGCCAGGAAATGATACTGACGAATCAGTTCCTCTTGGCTGTCCGGGGTAAGCTTTTGCTTTGCCAGCTTCATCAGGCCGATCTCAATTAATTCTCTCAGTTCCATCAGCGCAAGCTGAGAAGAGCCGCTGCTGCTCAAGATAACCCCGTAGAGCAGGGGATTCAGCATAATTCCGGAAAACCCTTGTTTTACAAAGGTTCCCTCTGCTCTTCGTATCTCTAGCACGCCGTAGGAAATAAGCATTTTTATGGCCTCACGTATGGAATTACGCCCTACGCCGAGAAGCTCCATCAGCTCGGTTTCTGTGGGAATCTTATCTCCGGGCTTTAATTGGCCATTGATAATTGCGTTTGTCAGCGCATCTATAATCTGCTCTACAATAGAACTGCTTTTAATCTTGCGGAAAGTGAGATCCTGCATAAGCAGTTAGTCCATGTGAGAGCCGCCGTTAATGTCAATTTCTTCACCGGTGATATAAGATGCTTCCCTGGATGCAAGGAATACAATGGCATTGGCGACTTCCTGGGTCTCGCCCGGCCGTCCCATAGGGATTCCGTCGATAACCTTATCGGCATCCTCCTTGGGAAGGGATTTCCAGATCTCGGTATTAATCAGGCCGGGGCATACACAATTGGTGGTTATGCCGTACGGGGAAATTTCTCTTGCCAGATTTTTAGAAAATCCCAGCACAGCGGCCTTAGAAGCCGAATAGTGGGCTCCCCCGAAGATACCGCCTCCTCTTTTTCCTGATACGGAAGAAAGTGATACTATACGTCCGTATCCGGCTTTTTTCATGGGCTCCAGCACAGCCTGCGTACAGAGAAAGAGGCCAAACATGTTTACATTAAAGATTCTCTTTATATCTTCCAGCGTCATATCTTCTACTGTAACTTTTTGTGAGACGCCTGCATTGTTGATGAGGACATCTATTCTGCCGTATTTATCCATTATGGCAGAAACCATATTGTCAACAGACGCTTTCTCTGTGATATTTACGGGTATGCCGAAAGCTTTGCCGCCTATTGATGTAATATAATCTACGGTGTCCTGAATCCCTGCTTCATTAATATCAGCGATTACAACAGTAGCACCCTGTCCGGCAAAGGTGGCAGCAATGGTTCTGCCGATGCCTTTTGGTGATCCGCTTCCGGTTACAATAACAACTTGCCCTTCAAATTCTAACATGATTTTTCCTCCTTTTTATTTGAGCATTGATTTTGCGGTTTCTACAATATTTTCAGTGGTGATGCCGTTTAATTCCAGGAGACGCTCATAAGGCGCTGACTGGCCGAACTGATCCTGAATCCCGATACGCTTCACATGACCCGTTCCTTCTTCCCCAGCGACCTCACAGACAGCGCTTCCCAGACCATTTAAGATATTATGATCCTCCACGGTGATGATTCTGCCGATTCCGCGAAGGCAATCCAGCACAGCTTCTTTGTCTAAAGGCTTAATGGTATGCATATCCAAAACCTTTGCACGGATCCCCTGAGATGACAGCTTTTCCTCTGCCTCCAGAGCCAGACGGACGGTGTCGCCGTTGGCAATTATGGCGATATCCCCGCCTTCTCTAAGCGTTACCGCCCTGCCAATTTCAAACTCCTGATTCTCATCGTAGATAACGGGAATGGCATCTCTGGTAAAGCGCAGGTAAACCGGGCCGTAAAGCTCGGCAGCCTTTGCCACCAGCTTTTTAGCAGCATAATAGTCTGCAGGCATGACTACGGTCATATTGGGAATAGTTCTCAGCACGCCCATATCTTCAATGCTTTGATGGCTGGCTCCGTCATTGGCCGGTGTCACCCCTCCGTGTGAGCAGGCGATTTTTACATTTAGTTTAGGATAGCAGATTTCCTGGCGTATCTGTTCGCACATGCGAAGAGATCCAAAGACGGCATAAGTCACTACGAAGGGGATTTTTCCTGCGGTCGCGAGACCTGCGCTGACCCCTGCGCCATTTTGTTCTGCAATGCCTACATTCAGATACTGCTCCGGCAGTTCTTTGGCAAATGCCCCGGTTTTGCAGGATTTTCCAATATCTATGTCCACTACGCAGATATCCTTATTCTTTCTTCCAAGTTCAACAATTGCCTCTCCAAAGCCATCTCTTGTAGCGATCTTTGTTCCTTCCATCAGATATCCCCCCTTTCAAGCTCTTCCATTGCCTGTGCATACTGCTGTTCGTTAGGAGCCGCGCCATGCCACCCCAGCTGATTCTCCATAAAAGATACGCCCTTGCCCTTCACCGTATGTGCATTAATAAATTTGGGTTTTTTGGTTTTGCCTGCCCGTATTTCATCCAGTGTACAGACGATTTCATCCATGTCGTGACCGTTGATATCATAAACTTCATAGCCGAAATCCTTTAATTTTTGGCTCATATCCAGAAGAGGCATGATTTCGTCCGTGGTGCCGTCCAGCTGAAGTCCGTTATTATCAAGAATAACAATGAGGTTATCCAGCTGATATCTGTTGGCACACATGATGGCTTCCCAGATCTGCCCCTCATCGGACTCCCCGTCACCTATCATTGCAAATACCCGATAGTCTTTGTGATTCATTTTTCCGGCAATGGCCATGCCTACCGCACAGGACAGTCCTTGTCCAAGAGAGCCGGTGGAGATATCGATGCCGGGGCATCTCTTCATATCAGGATGTCCCTGAAGGATGGAACCTTCTTTGCGCAGCGTATGCAGTTCTTTCTCAGGAAAGAATCCTAGAGTCCCAAGAGCCGCATATTGTATGGGACATACATGGCCTTTGGAAAGGACAAAACGGTCTCTGTCTTCCCATTTCGGATTTTTAGGATCCAGATTCATCTCCCGGAAGTAGAGCGCGGTCACTAAATCCGCGGCTGAGAAGGCACCACCCGGATGGCCGGACTGGGCTTCATATATCATGGTGAGGGCTGTTTTCCGCAGCTCTTTTGCCTGTTGTTTTAGTTCTTCAGTACCAATATTTTTCATAGCAACCTCCTAATCATCATCTGTAGAACGTAGGATATATATAGACAGAGTATTGCTACTCTGTGATGAGTGCAATAGCTCTGGCGGGAGCGCCTCCGCAGCCTTCCATTTTCAGCGGCAGCAGTATAAAATCCCAGCGGGGATATTCCAGCAGATCCTTTGGAAGGAAAAGCTCTTCTCCCAGCCATATTTCACTTCCTAAGAGCAGTTCATGCTGCATCAGGCCCTCCCCTGCTTTGGGCCCGCCGATACTCATAGAGTCAATGGCAATTCCCTTTACTTTTTTATCAAAGAGCCACTGCGCTCCATCCTCGCCCAGATATGGCCAGAAGTCGCAGTACTCTGTGCTCCAGTCTCTTTTATAGCCCCATCCTGTGCACAAAAGAACTATATCCCCCTCTTTGATGACATCTTCGTAAGGTTTTAGGTGTTCTGTGCCGATAGCGGTATGAGCATCAATTCCAAACAAATCGACTACTACGGCTTCTCCTATGTATTGTTCAACAGGCGTCTGTGCCACTGTTTTTCCCTGAGGAAAGTGGTGGAAGGGTGCGTCCACATGCGTAGAAGTATGTGTATTCATGTAAATACGCTCGGATGTGTAGCCATCTTTGGGCTTAAGCGTCTCATAATTAATAGCAGTCAGCTCATAGGGCATATAGCCGGGATTGTTGTGATAAAAAGTTTGGGACAAGTCTAAAAGTTTTTTGATTTTCATAAGAAACCTCCATTTCTGAAATTATTTTCTGGTTTTTCTGGTGGTAATGCTGCCGATCAAAACTGCAACGATAATGACTACACCAGTAACCGTTCCGCTCCAGAATGTATTAATCCCCATAAGGTTAATACCATTGTTTATTCCAGTGCTGATTAAGGCACCAATCAATACACCAAAGGCAGAGCCTAATCCCCCGGACAGGCTGGCGCCTCCGATAACCGTGGCGGCGATGGCGTTTAATTCCATGCCTGTTCCAGCAGTACATTCCACTGTGAGAAGATAAGATGCATTTAAAAGTGCGGCGAGTCCGCAGAGAATACCGCATACAGAGTAGCAAATAATTTTTACCGCCACCACGGGGATGCCTACCAGGCGCGCGGCCTCCTCATTGCTTCCGGTTGCATAAATCCAGCGCCCCAGCATAGTTTTCCGCAGGACAAACTGCAGAAGAATGACAGCAATCAGCATATAAGTAATATAGTTGGGCAGTCCGAACAGAAAGCTTCCCCTGTCAAAGGCAGCAAAAGAGGTGTGGTTGCTGATTGTCTGAGAATTGCCTCCGGCCACAATAAAGGTAAGGCTGGAAGCCGCCCCCTGCATAGCCAGTGTAACAATAAAGGGAGCCATCTTTACCTTTGCCACAAAGAAACCATTGAATAAGCCGCAGAGCAGGCCTACACCCAATCCCGCAATCACCCCTGCTGCAATCCCAAATTTAATCATGCAGAGAGTGGCAACCATTCCTGCAAAGGAAAAGATAGACCCAACGGACAAGTCGATGCCTCCTGTAATGACAACCAGCAATTGGCCAAGAGATATAATAAATAAGGGTGCACAAGCCTGAAGCACATTTTTCAGGTTACGGGCTGTCAGGGCTGTACCAGTAGCAAAATGCAGAATAATAAATAATATAATTAATACCAAAAACATACCAATTTCAAGCTTATATGCCTTTGCAGTCTGGGCCAGACCTCCTGTAGATGAGGGGGCATTTGCCTGATTCTGAGCCTTATCTGTTTTATTCATAAATTAATCAGCCTCCTTTATATTTGGAACTTCGGATGAAGAGGTAATGCACTGCATCATATAATCCTCATTGATGTCATCACCGTACAGAATCCGCTCTGGCCTGCCGTCCTTTAAGATGAGTACCTTGTGGCACAAGGTGACAAGCTCGGCAAGTTCTGAGGAAACGACAATGACACCGGCATGGCTTTCTCTGGCAGCAGATTTGATTAACTGGTAAATATCCTGTTTGGTGTGGACATCTACGCCCCTTGTGGGTTCATCCAGCAAAAATATGGTGGGGTTGTGGATAAACCAACGGCCGAAGAGTAGTTTTTGCTGATTTCCCCCACTAAGTGAATTAGGTGCTTCCATAATAGATGGAACCTTAATTTTTAGTGCCTGAACGATATTCTTTAGGTAGGAATTTTCTTTTTTTGTGCGTATCAGCCTTTGTTTGCTGTACACACGGTGGGGCATGAGGAGTGTTTCGGGGATTGGCAGTGTCGGAAACAATCCACTTTCAGCTCTGTCTTCACCAATGTAGGCAATATTTCTATTTAATGCTGCCTGAGGAGATTTGGGCATATACCCTTCACCTCGAAGTTTCAAGCGAATCTGGGGATTTTTCTGGGCTCCCCAAACAGCGCGAAGAAGGGAACTCCGGCCGGAACCTGCTAAGCCTGCCAGACCTACAATTTCGCCCTCCTTAACGGAACAAGAGATGTCGCTGTTTTCCCATTCTATATTCAGTAATTCATTGTTTTTGTCTATTTCTTTGTAATCGTCTATGGAAACCGCTTCTTCCATAACCAGCGTACGTCCGATCATGTCCCTGATAATATCAGCATCGCTTTTTTCTGACATGAGGGCTCCCTCAGTGACGGTTTGTCCGTCTCTGAAAATAGTTATGCGGTCACAGATTTCACGGATCTCGTTCATACGATGAGAGACGAAGATGATACCAAGCCCCTGAGCGGACAATTTTCGTATAATCTGGAACAGGCTTTGGGTCTCTCCAAAATTCAGAGATGAGGTTGGCTCGTCAAACAGTATGATTTTAGCCCCCATACTTACCGCCCGGGCAATCTCTATCATCTGCATCTGATCTGCCCGGAGTGTGGATACTTCATCTCTCAGTCTGATGCTGGCTGCTGCCTCGCCAAGAGTGAGGAGTGCTTCCCGGGCAATTTTATCGGATTCCTTCCAGTCATAGAAACCATTTTTATTAATATCCGGATTGCAGAGAGATATATTTTCAGAAACTGTCAGGTGGGGAACTAAGGAAAGTTCCTGATACACCACTGCTATGCCTTTTTCCATAGCATCTTTCGGAGATTTAAAACGAATCTCTCTGCCGTCTAGAATTATCTGGCCGTCATTGGGCATCTTTGAACCGCCTATGATCCCTATAATAGTTGATTTCCCGGCTCCGTTTCCGCCCATCAGAGCATGGATTTCCCCGGGATAGATGGAGAGGGATGCACCGTTGAGCGCTTTTGTTCCCCCGTATATCTTAACGATGTTGTGCATTTCCAGAAGGGGAGTTTTTCCATGTCCCATGTTGAGACCTCCTTTCGTTGTCCGTGCAAAGCCTCACGAGAGTGCTTTGCACGGAGGTTTGATATAAGTTTAATAAGAGCCGGCGGATTCCGGATATACCAGACGAAGGATTTCCTGAATTTCAGGATCGTCAACATTTTCTGTGGTAACTAACGGTTCCGGAAGAGGAATATCCTTTTCTTCAATCGCTTCGCCCTTGATTGCTTTGAATAACTGCTGTGCTGCTACAAGCCCCTGGCCGACAGCTTCCTGTACGACGATGCCGTCAATTTTACCCTCTCGTAAAAGAGCAATTGATTCCGGACTTCCGTCAGAGGATACCACAGATATTTTACCTGTTAGTCCTGCTGTCTCTAAGGCCAGAACAGCGCCGGTGCCAGCCTGCTCATACATGCCGTAAATCCCCTTAATATCGGGATGGGCGGTCAGAAGGTCGGTTGCCTCTGAGGTTGCCTCGCTTACTGTAAGGTCAGGCGTCTGGATAACCTGTACAATTTCTACACTTGCCTCTTCACAGGCCTTCTCAAGTCCAGCCATCTTGTTCTGTGCATTGGTGCGGTCCATGGGAAGTGCCAGAACGCCGATGCTGTTTCCGCCGAGCTCTTTTACACGCTCACACAGATATTTACCGTTATCGTACCCTGATGTGTAGTCATCCGCCGTAACACAGCAGGCGTAGTTGGTAACTCCTTCCTCTGCCCCGATTGCGGCGATTGTTACCGGGATGTTTGCTTCCTCTGCGGGATCAAGCACAGTAGGACAGCTGGTGGAGCTTACCGGACTGAGAATAATACCGTCTACGTTCTGGGTGATCGCGGTGTTAACATTGGTAGCCTGAGTTGTGGTGGAATTCTGTGCATCGTAGGTTACGAATTCAACCCCTTCTTCCTCACAAGCCTGCTTTACTCCTTCTTCAACCCACTGCCAATAAAGAATATCTTTTGACGGTGCAAGATATACAATTTTCTTGCCCTCCAGACTGCCGCCGGCAGCTTCCTTATCCCCGGAATCCTGTGTTTTTGCGGTGTCAGTTTTGGCGGATGTGTCTGCAGCCTCTTCCTTCTTATCGCCGCACGCGGCCATAGAAAACACCAAACCTAAGGTTAATAAAATACTTAATGCCTTTTTCATGTAAAATCCTCCTTAATTGTTTTAATAGTCCTTTTCCCCTGGGCGTTTCCGCCGTAACCTCCCTTCTTTTGTGGTTTCCTATGCATTTTGATGCATTATTTATCATTAAACTAATACTTTAATGACAATTTATTATATAAATTGAAATTATGGGCAAAAAAGCGGCATAACTTTTTAAGTCATGCCGCTTTTTATGCCACTTAAAGATAACCAAACCGCAGTTTTTTCATCTCCGCCTTCTTTTGATCCGGGAGAACATGGGAATATAAATCCATGGTAGTAGAAAAGTTCTGATGTCCGAGTATGGACTGGAGAACCTTCGGCGCCATACCGGATTCCATGCACCTTGTGGAAAAAGTGTGCCGTAAGGTGTGAGGGGTCATAGGGGGAAAGGGGATCCCGGCCTTTTCATTGATACGTGTAACAATCTTGTTGATATCTGCATTTAGAACACCGTGACAGAGCGGTTTTCCGGTTCTTGAGGGAAAGACCAGACTCTCCATATCTTCCAGCTGCGGATGTTCGTTTCCCGGGCTTTCCCCGTGGAGCTGTTTATTCTGCAAGTCTTCCAGCAGGTTTATAGCCTTCGGCAAAAGGGGAATTTTTCTGTAACTGCTTGCTGTTTTGGGGGAGTCGCGGAAGCAGCCCCGCTGTTTGGTATATTTTATGGTGCCGGTAACCATGAGACAAGCATTGGAAAGATCTACGTCGCACCACCTGAGTGCTCTTAGTTCACCTACCCGCATGCCCGTGAAAAGGGCGAGAGAGTAGATAGGAAAATAAGGACTTTTCCGGGCATAATCCAAAAAAATTTCTTGTTCTGTTCTGGAAAGTGCCTGCTGGCGGGGGGCGGAGCGCTGCCGGGGCAGCTCAAGCTTCTGTACCGGATTATTTTGCAGGAGATTCAGCCTGCAGGCCTGCTTAAACAGGCTGTTCAAAAGAGTATAACACAGATGGACGGTATTATTGGAATAACCAGACTGCCTCAAATCATAGAAGAGCTGCTGCAGATTGTAAGGAGAAATATCTGCCAGCTTCCTCTGACCAAGGGAGGGGGATAGATAATTGGCATAATAGTTATGATAAGTATCTACAGTACCCTGTTTTACGGAAAGAGACTTATATTTATTCAGCCACAGGTCAAACCAGAAGTCGAGAGAAGGGGTACTTCCCATTCCCGGGGCGCCGTGCTCTATTTCATATCTGGTATTGCGCAGCTTTTCCGTTACTCCTGTAAGGGTCCTGTGATATACGGCATAGCGTTTGCCCTGAAAGGTAAATCTGCCCTGATAGGATTTATTAGGCAGCTGTATAATTCCCCGCCCCAATTCTCTTCCTTTTTGATCTTTTCCCATTTCTTAAAACCTCCTATATTATTTGTGCCATTTATATGCCAATTTGTTAATGATGGGACGTATGGCATATGTTTTTATCAGTATATAAGTTTTGGCCTGCAAGGGAAATATATGGATAAAGAAATTTGGAGAATACTGTTGACTTAACGGAAAAACATGTAATAATTAAGGGAGAATTGCGGATTGACAGAGGGAATCCGCTGCCTAAGAGCCTGGAGGAATGAGAATGGATAAAAATGATTGTAAATATAGAAAATATATAGAATTGCTGAAAAAGGAGCTTGTGCCTGCTATGGGATGTACGGAACCCATAGCCATAGCCTATGGAGCAGCCAGGGCCAGAGAGGTTCTGGGCGGGCTGCCTGCTCACACTAAGATTGCTGTGAGCAGAAATATTGTTAAGAATGTTAAGAGTGTGGTCATCCCCAACACCAACGGATTAAAGGGGATAGACGCGGCAGCAGCAGCGGGGATAGTCGCCGGCCGGGCGGATAAGGAACTGGAAGTGATATCGGCAGTTCCCGGGGATAAGAAGAGGGAGATAAAGGAGTATCTTGCGGCAAACACAATTGAGGTAGAGACTCAGGAGGGAGATCTGCTGTTCGATATACAGATTGAGATGTGTAAAGGGGAGGATCAGGTAAAGCTGAGAATTACCAGATCTCATACGAATATTGTCTATATTGAAAAAAACGGGAAAGTTCTGCTGGAGAATAGCTGTGAGGAGGCCAAGGAAAAGGAAGATGGTGTAGATCTGCTGACAGTGAAGGATATCGTAGATTTTGCGGAGTGTGCTGACTTAGAAGAACTTGCAGCTTATATAGAACCTCAGATTCAGTGTAACTATGCCATAGCCCAGGAAGGCATCCGGGGAACCTACGGAGCAAATATCGGAAAGGTACTGCTGAATTCTCAGGAGGATACAGTGCAGAATCGGGCGAAAGCTATGGCAGCAGCAGGTTCTGATGCCCGGATGAGCGGGTGCGAGCTTCCGGTGGTGATTCTTACAGGCAGCGGGAATCAGGGGATAGCAGCAGCTGTTCCTGTTATTGTCTATGCGGAAGAGATGGGGAGCAGCAGGGAGGAGCTTATCAGAGCAGTGGCTGTCTCAGACCTGATTACGATCCACCAGCGCTCCAGAATTGGTAAGCTTTCCGCTTACTGCGGGGCTGTAAATGCAGGATGTGCCAGCGGAACAGGCATTGCCTATCTTCAGGGCGGGAGATTTCCGGAAATTGCCCACACGATTGTAAACTCTCTGGCAGTTGTTTCAGGAATGATCTGCGATGGGGCAAAACCATCCTGTGCAGCTAAGATTGCTGTTTCTGTGGAGGCTGGTATATTGGGATACCATATGTACCTTCAGGGACAGGAGTTCAGAGGGGGAGACGGAATTGTGACCAAGGGGGTTGACGAGACCATTTACAATGTAGGGCAGCTGGGGAAAGACGGAATGCGTGAGACGGACAAAAAGATTGTAGATATTATGATGGGATGTGTCTCAAAAGAGTAAATTCCACAAAGATGCTGTTTGACATTTCCTGTATCCTGTGATAAAGTAATAACAACTTAATAGAAATCTTCAGGGCAGGGTTCGTTTCCCTACCGGTGGTATAGCCCACGAGCCGCAAGGCATGATTCGGTGTAACTCCGAAGCCGACAGTAAAGTCTGGATGGAAGAAGATAATTCATAACGATCGGACAGCGCAGCTAATGCTGTGCGGGTCTGAATTTCTTATGTTATTCAGCTCTGGAATGTTTATCATTTCAGAGCTTTTTACATATTGGGAAAACAACAGCGGTTTACTGCTGTGTGCAGTTTATCTGATGGATTGTTATGGAGCGCGCCGTGTCCTGGATATTTTTATTCAGGGCATTTTTTGTGTTTGGTCGAGAATAAAGGAGGCGCAGAACAATTGACAGAGGATGAAAAGTATATGCAGGCAGCACTGGAGCTTGCAAAGAAGGGTATGGGATTTGTGAATCCGAACCCTATGGTTGGGGCAGTGATTGTTAAGGGTGGCAGAATCATAGGCCAGGGCTTTCACGAGAGGTACGGGGGCCCTCATGCAGAGCGCACAGCACTGGCATCCTGCAGAGAGTCGCCGGAGGGCGCAGTCATGTATGTGACATTGGAACCATGCTGCCACTACGGAAAGACTCCGCCCTGCACAGAGGCTATACTGGAGAGCAGGATACGAAGAGTGGTGGCGGGGTGTGAGGATCCCAATCCTAAGGTGGCAGGAAAAGGGCTTCGCTGTCTCAGAAACGGGGGCGTGGAGGTAGATCTTGGAATACTGGAAAAGGAATGCATTTCTCTCAATGAAGTATTTTTTCATTATATCCGAAAGCAGATGCCTTTTGTGGTTATGAAATATGCAATGACAATGGATGGCAAAATTGCCACACGGACCGGTGCGTCTAAGTGGATCACCAGGGATGCTGCCAGAAGGAGAGTACATGAGGACCGGCACCGCTGTGCTGCGGTTATGGCTGGAAGCGGGACTGTGGCAGCAGATGATCCTATGCTTACCTGCCGCCTGCCGGGAAGGAGAAACCCAGTGAGAATTATATGCGATTCACGGCTGAGGATTCCATTGGGCTCCCGGGTGGTCACTACAGCCAGTGAGGTACCTACGTGGATTGCCACCGCAAGCACGGACCAGGAGCGGTGGAAAAGATATCAGGAAGCGGGATGCAGAATCATTTATGCAGAGAGCGGTATACAGGGGCACCTGGAACTAAAAGAGCTGATGAGGAAACTGTACCAGGAGAAAATCGACAGCATTCTTCTGGAAGGAGGAGGTACCCTTAATTTTTCGGCGCTCCAGTCAGGGATTGTAAATAAACTGCAGGTATATCTTGCACCGAAGATTTTTGGGGGGATCAGTGCAAAAACTCCTGTAGAGGGACTGGGGGTTGCTGTGCCAGGGGATGCGTATATCCTTACCAACTCCAGGATTGAGACCCTGGGAGAGGATTTTCTGATAGAGAGTGAGGTGGAATACGGTGTTCACAGGGATAATTGAGGAGATAGGAGTGATTGCCGGTATAACCAGAGGGAAAAAGTCTTCTGTGCTGCAGATAAAAGGAGAAAAAATATTCGGGGATCTGCGGCAGGGGGACAGTGTAGCGGTAAATGGAGTGTGTCTGACTGCCGCCAAAATCCAGGGAAATACGTTTTATGCGGATGTCATGTGTGAAACTTTAAATCGTTCTTCTCTGGGAAGCCTTCAGACAGGCGGCAGAGTGAATCTGGAACGGGCGATGGCCGCAGACGGAAGATTCGGGGGGCATATAGTATCCGGTCACATTGACGGGACTGGCAGGATTCTGGAGGTAAACAGGGACGACAATGCTGTCTGGTACCGGGTGGGGGCACCGGAGCAGATTATGAAGTATATTGTAGAAAAAGGCTCAGTTGCCATTGACGGAATCAGTCTTACGATAGCCAGAGCAGGAAAACAGGATTTCAGTGTTTCTGTCATTCCCCATACTGCGTCTCACACGGCACTGTGGGAGAGATCCCCAGGAAGTACCGTGAATCTGGAGAACGATGTGATAGGGAAATACGTAGAAAAGCTGATGGGAACGGAGCGGGTGAAGAAAGATACCAATGGGGTAACGATGGAGCTCCTTTGGAAGGCAGGATATTAATTGATAGATGAGGAGGACATAAAATGGGTCAGTACAGCACGATAGAGGAAGCTCTTTTTGAGCTTCAAAAAGGAAGAATAATTATTGTTACAGATGATGAGGACAGAGAAAATGAGGGAGATTTTATCTGCGCCGCTGAGTTTGCCACCACAGAGAATGTTAACTTTATGGCTAAGTATGGGAAAGGGCTGATCTGCATGCCCATGGGGGAGGAGATTTGCAGAAGACTGGAGCTGCCTCAGATGGTAGTGAAGAATACAGATAACCATGAGACTGCATTTACGGTTTCCATTGACCATATATCTACAGGAACCGGGATTTCTGCTGAGGAACGTTCTGTTACGGCTATGAAGTGTGTGGAAAAGGAGGCAGGGCCGGAAGACTTTCGGCGTCCCGGGCATATGTTTCCCCTTCTGGCCAGAAAAAATGGAGTTCTGGAACGGGGCGGCCATACAGAGGCTACAGTAGATCTCATGCGGATTGCAGGGCTTGAGGCATGTGGACTTTGCTGCGAGATTATGAGAGATGACGGAACTATGATGCGGGGAAAGGAACTGGAGGAGCTTGCAGAGCAATGGGATCTCAAGCTGATTACCATCAAAGCCCTTCAGGAGTACAGAAAGAAATATGAGAAGCTGGTTGACCGGGTAACATGTGCCCATATGCCTACGAAATACGGAGATTTCCAGATTTATGGGTATGTGAACAAGCTAAACGGGGAACATCATGTGGCCCTGGTGAAGGGAGAGATAGGAGATGGAAGGAATCTGCTGTGCAGAGTTCACTCAGAATGTCTGACAGGGGATGCCTTTGGTTCTTCCCGGTGTGACTGCGGCCAGCAGCTGGCAGCCGCCTTTGCCAGAATAGAGCGGGAGAGCCGTGGCGTTCTTCTGTACATGCGGCAGGAAGGGAGGGGAATCGGCCTCATTAATAAATTAAAGGCCTATGAGCTGCAGGAACAGGGGATGGATACGGTACAGGCGAATCTGGCGCTGGGATTCAAAGAGGATCTCAGGGAATATTATATCGGAGCGCAGATTCTAAGGGATCTGGGTGCCAGAACCTTAAGGCTGCTGACAAACAATCCTCAGAAAGTTTATGAGCTGGGAGACTATGGCATGGAAATTGTGGAAAGGGTACCGCTTCAGATGAAGGCTACGGCCCATGATATCGTTTATCTGCGCACTAAACAGGAGAAAATGGGGCATATACTCAATTATTAAGGATAGGGGATATGGGATTAATGGGAAATGTAAATAAGATGAAAATGGAGGAGACAGATAAGTTATGAGAGTGTATGAAGGAAAACTGGTTTCTGAAAAAATAAGGGTGGGGATGGTTGCTGCCCGTTTTAATGAATTTATTGTATCAAAACTAATTGAAGGTGCTGTGGATGGACTGCGGCGTCATGGGGTTGAAGATGACTGCATTGACCTGGCCTGGGTGCCTGGAGCATTTGAGATACCTCTGATTGCCTCTCAGATGGCAAAAAGCGGAAAATATGACGCAGTGATCTGCCTGGGTGCGGTGATCAGAGGAAGCACGTCCCATTATGACTACGTGTGCAGTGAAGTATCAAAAGGAATTGCCCAGGTATCTCTGAAAAGCGATATTCCTGTGATGTTTGGGGTGCTCACTACAGATACCATAGAGCAGGCCATCGAAAGAGCAGGGACAAAAGCGGGAAATAAAGGATTTGACTGTGCGGCCGGAGCAATTGAGATGGTTAATCTGGTGCGGGAAATAAAGGGATAACCAGATGAATCTTTTGTTTGATTACGACGGGACCCTTCATGACTGTGCAAGAATCTATATACCTGCTTTCCGGGAGGTGTACCGCCGGATAACAGAGGCTGGATATGTCCCGTTCCGGGAGTGGAGAGACGCGGAGATTACAAAATGGCTGGGATACAGCCCCAGGGATATGTGGAATGTCTTTCTGCCTTCGCTATCTGACAGAGAAAAAGAAAAATACAGCGAAGCTATTGGAACCTGCATGGAGGAACAGACAGATTCAGGAAACGCACATCTGTATCCCGGGGCAGAAGAAATGCTGGAGGAACTCAAACAAGCAGGGCATACTCTGCTGCTCCTTAGTAACTGTAAAACTGCATATATGGAACAGCACAGAAGAATATTTCAGCTGGACAGATATTTTACAGCATATTATCCTGCAGAAGCGTACGGATACCAGGAAAAGTGGAGGATATTTCCCATAATAGAAAAGAAACATCCGGGAACCTACGTTGTGATAGGGGATCGGCTTCATGATATGGAGATCAGGGAGAGGTGGGGGATCCCGGCAATTGGGTGTGCGTATGGGTATGGAAAACCGGAAGAACTAAGGGAAGCAAATGGGATTGCGGAGAGTATAGAGGGGGTAAAGCAGGAGATAGATAGAATTGGGGACAGGGCTGGGTGAAAAAGGGACACCCTGAATCCATTTTGGGGCTGTGAAAAAAGTCCCGTAAAAAAAGAACGCTTTCAGGTATACAAACCTGGAGGCGTTCTTCTTTTTGTGGTAAAATTAATCTACTATGAACAATAATACCGAGAAATATTATACCGCAAAACAGGGAAGGCTGCCACTGTTTTTTTCGGATTGTCTGGATCTCTGTGATCCAGTATTAGCATTTGACAGAATCATGGAGGAGATTGGAATAGAAAGATATCTTAGGCCAGAGCCCTCACATAAACTGGGCCGGCCCGGATATAATCGGGTCAACATGCTAAAGACAGTCCTGTTCGGCTTTATGGACACTGGATACGCTTCCCTTCGGGAATTAGAAGACCGATGCAAAGTCAACATCCGTTACATGTACCTGATGGATCATGAAACTCCCAGTTACCGTGCCTTCAGTTATTTTATCAATGAAGAGATCAAGGAATCTGCCCAGGATATTTTTAAGGCAGTCATGTCCTATATCCAGACAGCGGAGGGAATCGATTTGCAGCATCTGTATATAGATGGCTCAAAATTCGAGGCAAATGCAAACAAGTATACCTGGGTATGGAAAAAAGCCACGGAAAAATCGAGATACCGTCTGTTCGGCAAGATTACCACACTGCTTACAGAAATGAACGAAACGCTGGCATACACAGGGCTGAAAATTGAAACCAATGTAGAATACACCCCGGACAGCCTGGAGGTCATTTTGTCCAGGTATGAATTCTTCTGCCATATCGACGAGGACACATTTGTATACGGCCGGGGACATCGGAAGAGCCAGGAGCAGCGTTACTACGAACGTTTAAAGGAATATATCGGAAAGCTTTCGGAATACGTGGAAAAGATCCGGATATGCGAGCCTGACCGGAACAGCTATGCGAAGACGGACCATGGCGCGACCTTCATGCGGATGAAAAAGGACTATATGGGAAATGACCAGCTCCTTCCTGCATACAACATACAGATCGGAGTGGCTGACGAGTACATTGCGGTGGTAGATGTCATGCAGTACCGGTCCGACATGGACTGCTTTGTGCCACTGATGGAAAAGTTCCATGAGTTATACGGTTTCTACCCGAAATATCCGGTAGCGGATGCAGGGTATGGATCCTTTAATAACTATCTGTTCTGCCAGGACCATAGGATGGAAAAGTTCATGAAATTCCCCATGTATAAGAAAGAGACAACAGACGAAAAGTACCATGAAGACCCGTTGCGTGCAGTGAATTTTAAGACAGACCCGGAAGGGAACCTAATCTGTCCAAACGGGAGGAAGTTCCACTTTGCATACCGAAAACCAGTGAAAGGGAACCAATACGGCAGGCAGGAAGAGTACTATACCTGCGAGGACTGCAGTGGCTGCCCCTATGCAGAAAAATGCAAGAGAACAGAAAAGAACAGGACAGTGCGGATTAATGCGGAATTAAGCGCCATGCATCAGGAGGTATTGGATAATCTTCAGAGTATCCATGGGGCGTTGCTCCGCATGAACCGCTCCATCCAGGCAGAAGGGACATTTGGAATCATCAAATACGACCGAAGGTATAAGCGAATTGTAAGAAGAGGACTGGATTCGGTAAGAGTAGAGATATTTCTTGTTTCTATCGGCCATAATCTCTATAAAATCTATAATAAGCAGATGAGACTCCGGGAAGTGGCTTAAAGAAGAAAGAGCGCACGTTTGTTGGGGTAAGGGGGATTATGCGCTTTTTACTGCTTTTTTCTTACGCTTTCCACAAAATAAAGAGGGGCTGAAAAAATGGAGTTAGAGCAACTCCATTTTTTCACAGCCCCCTTTTTACACTTTAAAGTAATGGTATCCCATGTGCCTCGGCGTAATCTAAGGTTTCCCGGGGCCAGATGGAGGCCTGCACTTCTCCGATGTGGGCCTTACGCAGGAAGAACATACAGATACGGGACTGTCCGATTCCTCCGCCTACGGTGTAGGGCAGCTTTCCCTCCAGGATGGCTTTTTGGAACGGAAGGTTGGCCCGTTCCGGACATCCTGCTTTTTCCAGCTGACTGAGGAGTGCTGCTTCGTCCACCCGGATTCCCATGGAGGAGAGTTCCAGAGCAATATCAAGTACCGGATAGTAGACAATAATATCCCCGTTGAGGCTCCAGTCGTCATAGTCTGGTGCCCGGCCGTCGTGTTTTTCACCGGATGCAAGGACATCTCCGATCTGCATAATAAATACAGCTCCATGTTCTTTTGCTATCTTATATTCCCGTTCTTTGGGGGTGCAGTCCGGATATTTATCCTCTAATTCCTGTGAGGTGATAAAGAAGATTTCTTTCGGCAGTATTTCTTCTATGTAGTCGTACTGAATGGCCATATATTTCTCTGTTTTTTTAAATACTTTGTAAACTGTTGCCACGATCTCTCTCAGTTTTTGTTCTGTCCGCTCTTCTTTGGATAGGATCTTTTCCCAATCCCACTGGTCTACGTAGAGGGAATGGATATTGTCTGTATCCTCATCCCGGCGTATAGCGTTCATATCTGTGTACAGGCCTTCGCCGTAGGAAAAACCGTATTTGTAAAGAGCATAACGTTTCCACTTTGCAAGGGAATGTACGATCTCTGCCGGAGAGTCCTCCTGTTCTCTGATGCCGAAGGATACCGGGCGCTCAAACCCGTTCAGATTATCGTTGAGGCCGGATTCGGGGGTTACGATCAGGGGCGCGGAAACTCTCAGCAGATTCAGGCGCTGGATCAGTGTCTGCTGAAAAAAATCTTTGACAGTTTTGATTCCTATCTGGGTATCGTACAGACTAAGCTGGGGGGTATATCCCTCTGGTATAATAAATGATTCCATGTTTATTCTCCCTTTTTGGTGTTGGTTAAAATATATATTCTATAATTCTTTATAATATAACAAAACCCCCTTAATGTACAACTATAAAATTAAAAAAGCAGCTGGCAGAACGCCTGTGAAAAGAGTGTGGTGACAGTTACATTGGCTTTAAATTTTTATTGAGCCTCTCTACCATCCATGCCAGGCGTTTTGCACGTCCCCCATCTGTTTTTGCGTCAAGGTAGGCCCGGGTATATGTTTTCTTTACGGATAAGGGCATAGACAAAAAGTTAGAATATGCAGGTTCGTAATTTTTTAATATGGAGGATAAAGATGAAATCTGATCTTCTGTAACAGCTGGGGCTTTGGGAGCATCCCATTGTCCGTTTTTCTTTGCCTCGGCTATTTTTGCCCTGCCGTAGTCGGTCATTTTTCCCTGATTTTCCAGATTTTTGGCCAGTGCTTTGTTTTTTTCAGACCATTTACTGTTTTCCCTGCGCAGGGAAAAATATTTTTTATAGGTTTTATCATCAATACTTTTCATCTGCCCGTCTATCCAGCCAAAACAAAGGGCTTCTTCCAGTGCTTCACTTGCCTTAAGTGTTTTTGGCCCCCCTGCTTTGCCAAATAGAAGCCAGATGCCTGTGTCTGACAGACTGTGCTGCTGCAGCCAACTTCTGAATTCTTCCCGATTGCGGAACTCCATTATATTGTTAATAGGACAAACCTCCTTTTGCCTATGGTTGAAAGGCTGATATTTCGTTTACAGTTACTTGTCTTCGGACTTTAGTTTATGTCCGTATTCTACCATGTACTGGCTCCTTCGTCTATCAAAGGAAAAAAATCAGATAAAAATCTAAAAAACACCTTGCAATATACTTTTAAGTGTGATACTATCAATACCATAAATTTTGAAAATGCAAAGAAAGAGACTCTGTTCTCTGAAACTTGACAGGAATTCGGCGTCACCGACTGAGAGCGCTGATGAAGGGAAGGAGACAATAGGGAACACTCTGGAGCAGACCGGTTGAAACAGCAGTAGGTCGGTACGTGGCACGCGTTAAGTGCAGAGTGACAGGAACAGAGCAAGAACTGTTCTCCTGTAACGCGGGTGGTACCGCGGGAACAAAGAGATCCCGTCCCGGAATATCTAAGGATATTCCGGGATTTTTTTATTAATGGCGGCCATGGAAACTAGAGACAGACGGTGAAGAACGTGCACATCTTCCCGGATTCAGGATGAAATGTAAAGGAGAGAGAAATATGGAATTTATAAAAGGTGTCAAACAGCCGGAAACATTAGAAATTTGCCAGTTACTTCAGGAGGGAATGGAAGGTAATCAGGTAAAAGTGAATGGCAATGTACACACCATCCGGAATATGGGAAATGTTGCATTTATTATTTTGAGAAAACGGGAAGGTCTGGTACAATGTATTTATGAGCAGGAGACCTCGGAATTTGATATCAAAGAGGTTAAAGAGGCAGCGGCCGTGGAGATCTGCGGGGTTCTGAAAAAGTCAGAGAAAGCTCCAAACGGCATTGAGATTGAGGCAAAGGGCCTGAAAATATTAAGTGAGCCTGCGGAGACAATGCCGCTGTCAATTTCCAAATGGAAGATGAACACATCCCTGGAAGCAAAATTAAACTACCGTCCCATTGCCCTGCGCAATATCAGAGAACGGGCAAAGTTTAAGATACAGGAGGGGGTGGTCAGGGGATTCCGCGATTTCCTGTATCAGCAGGGATTTACTGAGATTCATACACCAAAGATAGGTGCGAAGGGAGCAGAGGGAGGAGCCAATATCTTTAAGCTGGATTATTTCCATCGACCTGCAGTGCTGGAACAGAGCCCTCAGCTGTATAAACAGATGATGGTAGGTGTTTTTGACAGGGTTTTTGAAACAGGGCCTGTATTTCGGGCAGAGAAGCATAATACAAAACGTCATCTGAATGAGTACACAAGCCTGGATCTGGAATTCGGATTTATCCGGGGATTTGAGGATGTTATGGCGATGGAGACAGGATTTCTCCAGTATACGATGGAGCTTCTGAAAAAAGAGTACTCCAGAGAGCTTCAGATATTGGGCATAACGCTCCCGAAGGTGGATGAGATCCCAGCAGTCCGCTTTGATAAAGCAAAAGAATTAGCAGCAGAAAAATATGGTCGTAAGATCCGAAATCCATTTGATTTGGAGCCGGAGGAAGAGATACTAATCAGCCAGTATTTTAAAGAAGAGTATGACGCAGATTTCGTATTTGTGACACATTACCCCTCAAAGAAAAGACCTTTTTATGCCATGGAGGATCCGGAGGACAGGAGATTTACTCTGAGCTTTGACCTTTTGTTCAGAGGGCTTGAGATTACTACCGGGGGGCAGAGAATCCATGATTACCGCATGCTTACTGAAAAGTTAGCCGCCAGAGGAATGACGGAGGAAGGGCTGGAGCAGTATCTGGATACCTTTAAACACGGTATGCCGCCCCACGGTGGGCTGGGCATCGGACTGGAGCGTCTTACGATGAAGATCATCGGAGAAGATAATGTGCGTGAGACTACACTTTTTCCGAGAGATCTGTCAAGATTGGAACCGTAACAGGGGCGGAGCTGCCGCCCCAAATACAGCCGGGGAGGCAGATAGGAAGCGCTTATGAATAAAAATATTGGAACTTGTTTTCTGTGCGGCGGCAGAGTGAGAAACGGCATCTGCACAGAGTGTGGAATGGACAACAGGAAATCGGATGACAGTTATCGGTTAAACAGCGGGGAGTGTGACAGGGAACCGCTTACCCATGTACATGTTCATGAGGAAGAGGCGTCAGAAAAGAAAGGGAAAGTAAAGAAAGCGGCGGACAGTGGAAACTGGAAACCAGGAAAATCATCAGCCTGGGGTACAGGGGAGAGGCCGAAAAATTATGGAAAATATTATCACAGCAGCGGGAAAAAGCCTGCCGCCAAGAAGACTGGGTTATGGGCAGTTATAATTATTGCAGTCATAGGAGTTCTGCCCAATATAGGAAAATCTGTATACGATGCCTACCAGGAGAAGAGGGCGGAGGAGACCCTGTCTTCAATAAAAGACTTACAGGATTCTTCGGACAGCTATGATCCCTACCAGTTTGTGAATGAGAGTATACCGGAGGAAGGGGAGTATCTGCAGGCAGAGCTGTCCGCCGGATATTACCAGATCGGCATAGATCTCCCCGAGGGAATCTATAAATGTACCCGAAAAGATGGCACTGGTTTTCTTAATATTGTGGACAGTGAGCACAATGTTTATCAATATGAAAGCTTTCAGGAGAATGACCCAGAGGAAATCTCAGATTTGAAAATGTTTCAGGGCGCCGTCCTTCAAATTAGCGGCGGGGTTGTGTTAAACCTGGAGACAGAAAACGCCCAGGCATCCTCAATGGAGGAGGCAGAGCCGAACCCTCTCACCGAAGAGCTGACACTGGAGGGGGATAACTCGGCTGGAACAGACTTTCCCCCGGGAACCTATGATGTAAGTGCCGCAGATAATTTTGGTATGTTAGAGATAGAACTGCCGGGCGGGGGTGAATCCCCATATACAGTTAGTTTTCTGCTGGATTCCCAGCGCACCGAAGAGTATCCCGGCTACAGCCAAGAAGTCCGGAATTTATATCTTCCGGAGGGAACAAAGGTATCCGCAGAAGGGTTTGAGGTTAACATGGTACCCAGCGAGAGGAGTACCTCATTGGATTATAAAGTGTACTATGGTTTATGGTAACTGACTGACAAAAAAAGTGAGGAGAAATCGTATGTCTGAGCGAATCAGTGATGAGACAATTGAATATGTTGGTATACTGGCGAAGCTGGAATTAAGCCAGGAGGAAAAAGAACAGGCCAAAATTGATATGGGAAGAATGCTGGATTATATTGATAAGCTGAATGAACTGGATACCAGTGGTGTGGAGCCAATGTCCCACATCTTTCCCGTTCATAACGTTTTCCGCGAGGATACTGTAACCAATGGGGATGACAGTCAGAATATGCTGGCCAATGCTCCTGAAAAGAAAAATGGAGCCTTTAAGGTGCCTAAGACAGTAGAGTAGGAGGAAAACATTCATGAGTATCTTATCATTAACGGCAGTCCAGCTTGGCCAAAAGATAAAAGAGAAGAAAATTAGTGTGAGAGAGGCAGTGGAGGCGTCTCAGGAACAGATTGAAAAACTGGACAGCACTCTGCACTGCTACGTGACAACGGATGCAAAAAAAGCTCTGGAGCAGGCCGGGCATATCCAAAAGAAAATAGACGAAGGGACATTGACAGGTCCCCTGGCCGGGGTGCCTGTAGCGTTGAAAGATAACCTATGCACAGAGGGGATGCTTACAACCTGTAGTTCTGACATCCTGGGAAACTTTGTACCCACTTATACAGCGGAAGCTGTCCGGAACCTGGAGCGGCAGGGGGCTGTGATTTTGGGCAAGACGAATATGGATGAGTTTGCCATGGGAAGTACAACAGAAACCTCGGCATACGGCATAACCAGGAATCCCTGGAACACGGACCATGTGCCGGGGGGCTCCTCGGGGGGCTCCTGTGCGGCAGTGGCGGCGGGAGAATGTTTTTACGCCCTTGGCTCCGATACCGGCGGTTCTATCCGTCAGCCCAGTTCCTTCTGCGGCGTTACCGGCATCAAGCCCACCTACGGAACCGTATCCCGATATGGTCTGATTGCATACGGTTCGTCTCTGGACCAGATAGGCCCGGTAGGAAAAGATGTGGCAGACTGTGCTGCCATATTAGAGGCAATTGCTTCTTATGATAAAAAAGACAGCACATCTGTTAAGCGAGAGTCCTATGATTTTACATCCGCTTTGGTGGACGATGTAAAAGGCATGAAGATAGGAATTCCCAGGGACTATCTTGGAGAGGGACTGGATCCCGAGGTCAAATCCGCTGTCCTTAGTGCGGCAAAAACTCTGGAGGAGAAAGGGGCTTGTGTGGAGGAATTTGACTTGAGTCTGGTAGAATATGCAATTCCGGCATATTATGTTATCGCATCTGCAGAGGCCAGCTCCAATCTTTCCCGATTCGACGGAGTCAAATACGGATACCGGACAAAGGAGTATGACGGTCTTCACAGTATGTACAAAAAGAGCCGGTCCGAGGGTTTCGGACCGGAAGTAAAACGCAGAATTATGCTGGGATCCTTTGTACTGAGCTCCGGCTACTATGATGCCTATTACCTGAAGGCTCTGCGGACAAAGGCTCTCATCAAACAGGCTTTTGACAAGGCATTTCAGAAATATGATCTGATTCTGGGACCGGTAGCTCCCACAACCGCCCCAAAACTGGGAGAATCTCTGGCGGATCCGCTGAAAATGTATCTGGGCGATATTTATACGATCTCTGTCAATCTGGCCGGCTTACCAGGAATGAGCGTTCCCTGCGGAACAGATTCCAAAGGACTGCCCATTGGACTGCAGCTGATAGGTGATTGTTTTCAGGAAAAGAAAATCATTAGAGCGGCCTATGCCTTTGAACAGACCAGGTCATACGAAGGGCCTAATCTGGACCGGGTGAAAGGAGGAGAGGAAGCATGAGCAGGCAGTATGAAACCGTTATAGGATTGGAAGTCCATGTAGAGCTGGCGACGAAGACTAAGATATTCTGCGCTTGCTCCACCGAATTCGGAAGTGCCCCCAACACTCATACCTGCCCTGTCTGCACGGGCATGCCGGGGTCTCTTCCGGTATTGAATAAGCAGGTTGTGGAGTATGCCATGGCAGTGGGGCTTGCTACAAACTGCAAGATTAACCAGTACTGCAAATTTGACCGGAAGAATTATTTCTATCCTGACAACCCTCAAAATTATCAAATCTCCCAGCTGTACCTGCCAATCTGTCATGACGGAGGAATTGAGATAGAGACATCTTCAGGGAAAAAGGTGATAGGGATCCACGAGATTCATATGGAAGAGGATGCGGGAAAATTAATCCACGATGAGTGGGAGGACTGCTCCCTGGTAGACTACAACAGAAGCGGGGTACCTCTTATAGAGATTGTATCGGAACCTGATATGAGAAGTGCTGAGGAGGTAACGGCGTATCTGGATAAGCTGAGACTGATCATCCAGTATCTGGGAGCATCCGACTGTAAACTTCAGGAGGGGTCTATGAGGGCGGATGTTAACCTCTCTGTGAGGGAAGCGGGCAGCGGGCAACTGGGAACCAGAACAGAGATGAAGAACCTAAACTCCTTTAAAGCTATCGGAAGGGCAATTGAGGGAGAACGCGCACGCCAGATTGAATTGCTGGAGGAAGGGAAAGCAGTAGTCCAGGAGACCAGACGCTGGGATGATAACAAGGAATACTCCTATGCCATGAGATCCAAAGAGGATGCCCAGGATTACAGATATTTTCCGGACCCTGATCTGGTCCCTGTAATGATAAGCGATGAATGGATACAAAAGGTGAAAGAGAGACAGCCTGAACTCCGCACAGAGAAGCTGCTGCGCTACAGAAAAGAATTTGATATCCCCCAGTATGATGCTGAGATTATTACGGCATCCAAAAAATTGGCCGATATCTTCGAGGAAGCCACCGCAGTGTGCGGCAAACCGAAAAAGGTTTCTAACTGGCTGATGGTGGAAACCCTGAGACTTTTAAAGGAGAATGATATGGAGCCGGAAGACATCCGGTTTTCCCCTGAGAATCTGGCAAAGCTGGTACTTCTGACAGAGGCCGGAACGATTAATAGTACGGTGGCAAAGGAAGTCTTTGAAGAAGTGTTTGCCCGGGACATTGACCCTGAAGCCTATGTGGAGGAGAGGGGACTGAAGACGGTAAACGATGAGGGGGCTTTGAGAAAAACCATTGCCGGAGTTATCGCGGACAATCCTCAGTCTGTGTCTGACTATAAGAGCGGAAAAGAGAAGGCCATTGGTTTTCTGGTGGGCCAGACTATGAAAGCCATGAAAGGAAAGGCAAATCCTTCTGCAGTGAATAAAATATTAAAGGAATTATTGCAGTAGCCGTTAAGTATGCTATAATAGGCAAAGAGGCTGTAATTCCTGTTGAGAGAACCTGTGAATCTCTTTTCGGTTTGCAGGTTCTATTTTTCTGCCCCGGCGGAAGAGAGAAAGAAAATAGGAAGCCTATTTATATAGGAAGAAATACATACAGGGAGATGAATATGCAGATTAATAACAAACAATTTTACCGCACAGTAGCGGGGCTGGTGCTGCCTATGGCACTCCAGAATCTGATTAATGTGGGGGTCAGCTCAGCTGACGTTATTATGCTGGGTAAGGTGGGGGAGATTGCTCTGTCTGCCGCTTCCCTGGCAAATCAGGTGTTCTTTATCCTGAATCTGGCTCTTTTTGGACTTACTTCCGGTGCCAGTGTGCTGACTGCCCAGTACTGGGGAAAGCAGGACACCAGAACCATCGAGAAGGTAATGGGAATGTCGTTTCGTATTGGGCTTTTGGCTGCCTTTGTGGTGACAGCCGCTGTATGGATTGCCCCGGTTCCAATCATGAGACTTTTTACGAATGAGGCTGTGATTATTGGGGAAGGGGTACGCTACCTCAAGATTGTATCTCTGTCATATCTTATGTCGGCATTTACAATGGTCTATCTGAACATTGTGAGAAGTGTGGAGAGAGTAGTCATTGCAACTGTGGTGTACAGCATCTCCCTGGTGGTAAATATTATCCTTAATGCTGTGTTTATCTTCGGACTTTTGGGACTGCCTGCTATGGGGGCGGCCGGAGCTGCACTGGGGACGGTATGCGCAAGGGCCACAGAGGTTATCATTGTCGTTTTTTACGCGGTGAAAATAAACGATACCGTAAGAATCCGGATAAAGGATCTCTTTGTGCGGGACAGACTGCTGGGGAGGGACTTCAGAATCTATGCATTTCCTGTTTTGCTCAATGAGGTGGCATGGGGCAGCGGTATGGCAGTGATTACGGCCATAGTCGGGCATCTGGGAAGTGCCGCAGTGGCTGCCCACTCGGTAGCTCAGGTAAGCCGGCAGCTGTCAATGGTAGTCAGCTTTGGGATTGCCAGCGCCGCCTCCATCATGGTAGGGAAATCTATAGGTGAGAAGAAAGAGGAGCTGGCCAAGGAGTATGCCAGAAGATTCCTGAAGATATCTATTATTCTGGGGATTTGCGGCGGTGTATTGATTCTTATGATTTCTCCCGTTGCATGTGCGCTGCTGAATCTTACAGACCAGGCAAAGGGATATCTGAAGATTATGATGATTTTTATGTCTTATTATGTAGTGGGACAGGCGTATAATTCCACTATGGTTGTAGGAATCTGCAGGGCAGGGGGAGATACTAAGTTCGGCCTGGTGCTGGATGTGGGGATTATGTGGATATGCTCCATTGGGATGGGCGTATTTGCTGCCTTTGTGCTTAAGATGCCGATGCCTTGGGTCTATATCTTCCTGGTGAGCGATGAGATTATCAAGATACCGTTCTCGGTAAAAAGACACCATACCTACAAATGGCTGAAAAATGTTACCAGATAAAAGACAGCATAATTACAAGAATATAGGACGTAATACGTGTTAAAAAGTGCAGGTATTCATGCAAAAATCGGTAAAAAATAGCAATAATAGAGAAAATCTGCAAGAATATAAAAAACATCTTTCATTTTTATGGACAAATGATATAATTATCCTTGGCTAAAGAAAAAGGGGGACATGAAAGATGAAGTCATATGATTTTTTGTTGGATCTGGCTATAATTTTGCTGAGCACGAAGCTGTTCGGACTCTTAACACGTAAGATTCGCATGCCTCAGGTAGTAGGAGCGCTGCTGGCAGGCTTGCTTCTGGGACCGGCGGTTCTTGGCATTTTAAAGCAGACAGAGTTTATCCATCAGGTTTCTGAAATCGGTGTTATTGTACTGATGTTCTGCGCAGGACTGGAAACCGATATCGATGAGCTGAAGAAAAGCGGAAAGGCTTCCTTTATTATTGCGCTTATGGGAGTAATCGTTCCGCTGGCGGGAGGATTTGGCGTTGCCTGGTACTTTAACCGGCCGGGAATGCTGGAATCAACAGCAGATACAAGTCTTCTGCTCCAGAACATATTTATCGGCGTAATTCTGACCGCCACATCTGTAAGTATTACAGTGGAGACCCTCAAAGAGATGGGAAAGCTGAATACGAAAGCGGGAAATGCTATTCTGGGTGCAGCTATTATTGATGATATTCTTGGTATTATCGCACTGACACTGATTACCAGCATGGCTGATCCGTCGGTGAAAATTGGGGTTGTCCTGCTGAAGATTGCCGGTTTTTTTGTTGCTGTTGGACTGGGCGGTTATCTGATACATATTTTGTTTAAAAAATGGGTTACCGGATATAAAAGGGATCTGCAGAGATTTGTTATTATTTCATTTGTGATCTGTCTTATATTTGCCTATGTGGCGGAAGAATTCTTCGGCGTTGCTGATATCACAGGCGCTTTCTTCGCGGGACTCATCATTACAAAGACGACAAAGACGAATTATATAGCCCGCAGATTCAGTACACTGTCTTACCTCTTGCTTTCACCTGTATTTTTTGCCAGTATCGGTATCCAGGTAGAACTGCCGGAGATGTCATCTATGCTGATCGCATTTTCAGTGATACTGGTTCTTGTTGCAGTTCTTACTAAGGTTGTGGGCTGCGGCCTGGGAGCTAAAATGTGCCGCTATTCCAATAAGAATGCCATAAGGATTGGAACGGGTATGATTTCAAGAGGAGAGGTTGCGCTTATTGTGGCTGCGAAAGGAGACAGTGTTGGTCTGATGTCTGCTTCCCTTCTGGGTCCAGTGGTGGTGGTAGTAGTAATTACAACTATTATTTCTCCCATTCTTCTGAAACTGGCATTCTCTCACAGTAAGAAAAAGATTCAGGAACCGGAAGAGTATGTGAGTAATGATTTGGCAAAAGTATATGAAGATGAAGATATAGGAAACCAATACACGGGGACCCGTGAATAGACAGGAAACGGTGCGGTAGGCTTTTGGCATACCGCACCGGATTTTTTTGCCTTTTTTTGTATATTAGTGATTGACAAACACATAAGAGCTTAATATAATAAAAATGTAAATGATAATTATTTTCAATATCAATAAATACACAGGGAGACAAAAATGAGTTTAGTGGAAGCTAAGGTTGGCAGCGTATACCAGGTGACGCAGATGCTGGTGGAACAAAAGATATTGAGGCGTCTGGAGGCTTTGGGTATCCTGGAAGGTACCAGGATAGAGATTCTCAACAGAAAGAGGAATGGCGCCACCATTATAAAAGTAAGAGGCGCCAGATGGGCACTGGGCAGTGACATTGCGTCCGGAATAAACCTGGAGGATTACACAGCATGAAAAACTATATCAGCGTTGCGTTTGTAGGCAACCCAAACTGCGGAAAAACTACTCTATTCAATGCGTTTACAGGGGCAAACCTTAAGGTGGCAAACTGGCCGGGTGTGACTGTAGAACGCAAGGAAGGAGAGACCAGCTATAAGGGACAGAAGATAAAGCTGATTGACCTTCCGGGGATCTACAGCCTTACTTCCTATTCTATGGAGGAGAAGGTTTCCAGAAAGGCGATCCTGGATGAGGAGATCGATGTCATTGTTAATATTGTAGATGCATCCGCTATGGAACGAAATCTTTACCTTACGCTTCAGCTTCTGGAGATGGGCAAGCCGGTGATTCTGGCATTGAATATGATGGATATAGTGGAAGAGAGGGGTATGGAGATAGACCTGCACCGTCTGCCGGAGATGCTGGGACACATTCCGGTAGTTCCGGTATCCGCCAGGAAGAGAACCGGCCTGGACGTGCTGCTGCATGCGGTGAAGCACCATTATGAAGAGCAGAATACGGACCCGGTGGTTTCCTATACACCGGATATTGAAGATAAAATAGAGGTCCTGGAGCATATGCTTCATGAAAAGTGGCCAGAGGATACGAATCTTCGCTGGCATGCACTGAAGATTTTGGAAAACGATGAGGAGATTTTAAAAGAGCATCCACTGGATACAAGTGAGGTGGTAGATAAGAATTATGAAAAGATCATCATTAATCAAAAGTATGATTACATAGAGGAAATAGTAGAGGAGACGCTGTTTTATAAAAATCAAAAGGAGGAAAAAACAGAGAAAATTGACCGTATCCTGACTCACCGGATCTGGGGCGTACCGGTGTTTCTGGGGATTATGGCTCTGGTGTTTTTCTGTACGTTTACGGTAGGAGATGCAGTGAAGGGGATTTTTGAGGCAGGACTTGATTATGCTTTTGCGGGAATGACACATCTTCTCACAAGTCTGCATGCCTCTGACTGGATGGTTTCTCTGATCGTAGATGGCATTATGGCAGGTGTGGGAGGAATTCTGACCTTTCTGCCTAATATTTTTATCCTGTTTCTGGCCCTGGCTGTCTTAGAGGACAGTGGTTATATGGCCAGGGTTGCCTATGTCATGGACGGGATCATGGGCAGAGTCGGACTTTCAGGAAAAGCATTTCTTCCAATGGTTCTCGGCTTCGGATGTACAGTGCCGGCTATTATGGCGTCCAGGACACTGGAAAAGGAGTCGGACAGAAAGAGGACGATGCTCCTGACCCCTTTTATGTCCTGCTCGGCCAGACTTCCCATCTATGTACTATTTGCAGATATGTTTTTTGGAAAATATGCCATGATTGTAGCATTTTCTCTCTATGCCCTGGGTCTGGTGATGGCCATTTTTCTGGCCCTTATCCTCAGAAAGTTCAGTAAAAGCAAGGGTGAGGCGAATCTTCTTATAGAACTTCCGGAATACAAGACACCCAATGCCAGGACCATCTGGATCTATGTCTGGGAAAAGGTAAAAGACTATCTGACAAAAGCTGGAACAACTATTTTCGTTGCATCTATTGTAATCTGGTTCATTTTGAATTACAATACCAGCGGGATGGTTACAGATGTGACAACCAGCTTCGGAGCTTCTATGGGAAAGTGGCTGGAGCCTCTGCTTGCTCCGGCGGGCCTGGGAATGTGGCAGATCGCAGTTGCCCTAATTTCCGGTCTGTCTGCCAAAGAAGTAGTAATTTCCAGTTTTTCTGTGCTCTACGGTATCAGCAATATTAATTCTTTGGAAGGCATGGGACAGTTATCCCAGATACTGGCGGGACAGAATTTCGGAGCTTTGAATGCCTATGCTCTGATGGTGTTCTGCCTGCTCTACACTCCCTGTGTAGCCACGCTGGCTACGATCCGCAAGGAGACGCACTCTTCGAAGTGGACGATGATGACTGTGTTCTTTCAGCTGGCGGTTGCTTATCTGGCTGCGGTTCTGGTATTCCAGATTGGAAGCCTGTTTTAAGGAGGAATAAGTATGGCAACAGCATTGATAGGAATTCTGATATTTGGTTACGCCGCATTTGTCATCCGCAGAAAAATAAAAGATGCGAAAAACGGAAAATTCTGCAGCTGCAGCTGTGAAGGCTGCTGTAAAGGCTGCGGGAAGGCCGTGAAATAGTAGATAGGAGAGTTGGATGAAGATTCTGCTAGCGGCAGTGAACGCCAAATATATACACTCGAATCTGGCGGTCTATTCTCTTAAGGCGTTTGCCGGAGAATACAAAGAACAGATAGAGATTGGTGAATATACAATAAATCAGAAAAAGGATGAGATATTAAAAGGCCTCTATCAAAAGAGGCCTGATGTCTTATGCTTTTCTTGCTATATATGGAATATTTCTTACGTCACGGATCTGATAACAGAGGCGGCAAAGCTTATGCCCCATACCAGGATATGGGTGGGGGGACCGGAAGTATCCTATGACGGGGAATCGTTCCTGAATAAGTACCCCCAGGTGGAAGGGGTGATGGTCGGTGAGGGAGAAGAAACCTTTCTGGAGCTGGTGCGGCACTATACCGAGGGAAAAAAAGCGCTTGAAGAGATTCCTGGAATTGTGTTTCGGGATCGCGGGAAAGGACAGCTGTGCAGAACTCCCTCAAGAGAGATTCTCGATATGAACGAGATTCCTTTTCCCTATGAGAAGATAGAAGCATTTTCCCATAAAATCATCTATTATGAAAGCAGCAGAGGATGCCCTTTTTCCTGCAGTTACTGCCTGTCTTCCGTTGATAAAAAACTGAGGTTTCGGAAACTGGATCTTGTATACCGGGAACTTCAGTATTTTTTAGATCACAGGGTACCCCAGGTCAAGTTTGTAGACAGGACCTTTAACTGCAGAAGGGATCATGCCATGGGAATCTGGACGTATATCAGGGATCATGACAATGGGGTCACTAATTTTCATTTTGAGATTGCTGCGGATCTGCTGGCCCGGGAAGAGCTGGAGCTTATGAGGACTTTGCGTCCAGGCCTGATCCAGTTGGAAATCGGGGTGCAGTCCACTAACGAAAGGACCATAGAAGCCATAAAAAGAAAGATGGACTTTGCCAGGGTCTCTGAGGTGGTGAGCGAGGTGCACAGGGGAAAGAATATTCACCAGCATCTGGATCTGATTGCAGGTCTCCCCTTTGAGGATTATGAGAGTTTCGGCCGTTCCTTCGATCAGGTATACAGACTGAGACCCCATCAGCTGCAGCTGGGATTCCTCAAAGTTTTGAAGGGATCTTATATGCATGAGAGAGCAGGAGAATACGGATGTGTCTATCAGAGCAGAGAGCCTTATGAGGTTTTGAGAACCAAATGGCTGTCTTATGATGATGTGCTGAGGCTTAAGGGAATTGAGGAGATGGTGGAAATATACTATAACAGCGGACAGTTTTCTACGGTTCTGTCCGGGATAGAAGCAACAGTATCCTCCCCCTTTCTGTTTTATGAAACGCTGGCCGCATTTTATGAAGAACGGAGATATTTTGCAGTCTCGCACTCCAGGCTGCAGCGGTACGATATTCTTTTGGAATTTCTGATGGAATGGGACTGTGCACATCTGGAGGAATATAAGGAGCGCATGCTCTATGATTTATATCTGAGGGAGAATCTGAAAAGCAGGCCTGGCTGGGCAAAAGATATGGGGAGTTTTAGAAATAAGATACATGCATTCTACCAGCGGGAAGAGGAGAACCCCCGTTATCTTACAGAATACAAAGGGTATCAGGCCAGGCAGCTTTGTAAGATGACTCACATAGAAGTATTTAGCTTCCCGGCAGACACAGGGGGGAAGAAGGGGGAGAGATGGATTCTCTTTAAGTATAAAACGCGTGACCCCTTGACCAACGACGCTATTGCCATAGAGATTCCGCCCCGGGAACTGGGGGAATAGTGTATTTCAGGAGAGGACGAATATGACAAAAAGGACAAAAGAGATTCTGGATCTGCTGGATGAAGTGTATACAACAGAGTATAAGTGCTATTTGAATCACGACAGTGCAGAACAGCTGCTCATCGCCACGATGCTCAGTGCACAATGTACAGATGCCAGAGTGAATATAGTTACAGAATCATTGTTTAAGAAATATCCGGATATGGAGGCTTTTGCCAATGCGGATTTGAAGGAATTGGAGCAGGACATTAAGTCCACAGGCTTTTACAGGAATAAGGCAAAAAACATTTTAGGATGTTCCAGAAAGTTAGTGGAAGAGTACGGGGGAAAGGTACCTAATGATTTGGAGGTTCTCACCAGTCTTCCCGGTGTGGGAAGAAAAACTGCAAATGTGATACGGGGAAATATATTTCATGAACCCAGTGTTGTGGTGGATACCCATGTAAAGAGAATTTCACGGAGACTGGGATTTACAAAAGAGGAAGATCCGGTTAAAATTGAATATGATCTGATGAGAGTACTTCCCAAAGAGCACTGGATTCTGTATAATATTCAGATTATTACCTTTGGAAGGCAAATTTGCTTTGCCAGAAATCCTAAGTGTGAGGAGTGCTTTCTCACGAAATACTGTAAAGAGTATAAGGAACGGAAGAAAAAGGGGGATAAAGCATGAGAGCATATGTTACCCTTGACCTGGAAACTACTGGACTGCAGCCGGATAAGGATGCGATTCTGGAGATTGGAGCAATCAAGGTTGTGGAGGGAAGTGTGGCAGATACCTATGCAACCTTTGTGGATCCCCGGAGGGAGATCCCTCCAAGGATTACAGAGATCACCGGCATTAGCGGGGACATGGTGGCGGGGCAGCCCGGAATTGAGTCTGCGCTTCCGAGACTTCTGGAGTTCTGCGGGGATTATCCCCTGCTAGGGCATAACCTACTTTTTGACTATAGCTTTGTAAAATATGGGGCAGCCGGACAGGGCCTTGCGTTTGAAAAAAAAGGGATGGATACACTGGCAATCTCCAGAAAGGTTTTGCCGGAGCTGAAGAGCCGCAGCCTGCAGTACCTGAGAAGGTATTACAGAATCCCTCAGGAAAAAGAACACCGGGCGCTGGACGATGCCAGAACTACTTACCTTTTGTATGAAAAACTGTTCGAGGAGTTCGGCCAGAGCCATCCGGAGGCATTTTGCTGCAGTCCTCTGGTGTGCAGGATAAAAAAACAGTCTTCCATCACAAATGCGCAAAAAGGGTACTTGCGGGATTTGATAAAATATCATAAAATAGAATTTGATACAGAGATGGATCGTCTGTCGAAAAGCGATGCCTCAAAAATCATTGACGGTATTCTTTCGACATATGGAAGAATAAAGAGGTGAAAAAAGATGAATATGAATAACCCTAAGACGAAACGCATTATCGCCGGGATTATTGCAGGATTTCTTATTCTGGCAATGGTGGTTCCCATGTTTATTCCCGGGTAATAGAATAACCATATTTGTTTCATGGGATTATGGGAAAAGAAGGCAGGATAAATATATGAGAATAGGAAAACTACCGGAGCCGGTGCTTATCCGTTCTGTACTGAAAGAAATCAGCCACAGAAGGGCAGAGGTTCTGGCTGGTCCCGGGGTTGGCCGGGACAGTGCGGCAGTTGAGATTGGTCCGGGGGAAGTATTCGTACTTTCCTCGGATTCTGTTACGGGCGAGGGAATTTACACGGTAAGCCGCGGCGTGTATGCTGTGGTAAATGATCTGGCGGCTTCAGGCGCAGAGCCTGTGGGAATTATGGCTACCGTATTGCTGCCCAAGAAGACAGACGAATCTTATCTGAAGCATAGGATGCGGGAATTAGAAAGGATCTGCAGGGAATTGCACCTGGAGGTGCTGGGCGGACACACAGAGGTAACAGAGGCAGTGAACCAGCCTGTTTTTTCTTTGACAGGAACCGGCAAGATAAAAAAGCAAAATCTTATGTCCGCGTCAGAGATAAAGCCGGGGCAGGATCTGGTACTGACCAAATGGATTGGCCTGGAAGCAACCGCTGCCATAGCCAGAGAGAAGAAAGCAGAATTGCTGGAGCGGTTCTCTCTGGCATTTGTAGAGGAAGCCAGTAATTTTGAGCAGTATCTGTCAGTGCTTCCGGAGGCTCAAATTGCCGTGGAGGCGGGAGTAACCGCCATGCATGACCTCAGAACAGGGGGCGTCTTCGGCGCTCTCTGGGAGATGGCTAGCGGCGGAGATATCGGACTTGAGGTAGATCTCAGAAGCATTCCTGTCCGCCAGGAGACGGTGGAGATCTGTGAGGCATTCGGACTAAACCCTTATCAGGTTACGTCCAGCGGTTCCCTGCTCCTTGCAGCGGAAAATGGAAATCATCTGGTGAGAGCGCTGTCCCAGAAGGGCATTCATGGAGCGGTCATCGGGAAAACTACAGAGGGCAGGGAGCGTATCCTGAGAAACCAGGGAGAAGTAAGATATCTGGATAAGCCCCAGCCGGATGAGCTGCACAAAATACTATAAGAAAGAAGCTAAGGATATGGCAAGACTGAACATCGTACTATACGAGCCGGAGATTCCGGCGAACACAGGAAATATAGGCAGAACCTGCGTGGCAACCGGGACCAGGCTGCATCTCATTGAACCTCTGGGATTCCGACTGGGCGAAAAGGAACTGAAGCGGGCAGGGATGGACTACTGGAAGGATTTGGATGTAACCACCTACGTGAACTACGAAGAGTTTCTGGAGAAAAATCCGGGGGCAAAAATCTACATGGCCACCACAAAGGGGCCCCGGACTTATACGGACGCTGTGTATGAAGAAGACTGCTACATTATGTTCGGAAAAGAAAGCGCAGGAATCCCCGAAGAAATCCTTCTGGAAAACCAGGAGACGGCCATCCGCATCCCTATGATTGGAAATATCCGATCCCTCAATCTGGGGAATTCAGTGGCAATTGTACTGTACGAAGCACTGCGGCAGCATAACTTTGATCACATGCAGCTGGAAGGGCATCTGACGAAATATGAATGGAGATAAAGGCTTTGCACCTTAAAAAGGGACAGGGCAGATCGATTTTGGGACGTGTTCTTTTTAAAAAGAACACGTCCCCTTTTTTATTTTTTGGATTTGTCAAGGGTAAAGATGAACTCGGTCCCCACTCCTTCTGTACTGATTACATTAATATGCTGGTTATGGGCATTGATGATTTCTTTTACAATAGCAAGTCCAAGCCCGGTACCTTTTCTGTCCTTCCCTCTGGAGGTGTCCAGCTTATAAAAACGATCCCAGATTTTAGAAAGACTGCTCCTGGGTATTCCTGCCCCCATATCCTTCACAGACACAAAGACGGTATCATGCTTTTCTGTGGTTTCTATGGTTATGGTAGAATCTTTGGGGCTGAACTTGATTGCGTTATCCAAGAGGTTGTATAGTACCTGCTGGATACGCCCCATATCAGCGGATACATAGAGTGTCTGCCCGGCCAGGATAAGCTCTATGGAGATTTTTTTCTCCCGGCAGGTTCCCTCAAAGGTGGCCACTGTATTTTTTATGACCCCATTAATATCAAAGGCTGTAATATCCAGCATACGTCCTTTGGCATCCATATCATTTAAGGTGAGAAGACTTCTGGTGAGCTTATTCAGGCGCTCTGTCTCAAATACTACGATATTCAGATATTTTTCCTGCATTTCAGGAGGAATGGTGCCGTCCAGGATAGCTTCCGCATATCCTTTGATAGAGGTCAGGGGAGAGCGGAAATCATGAGACACATTGGCAACAAATTTCCGCTGGTAGTCCCCCATCTTATCCAGTTCGTCAGACATATAGTTTAGGGATGCCGCCAGGTACCCCATCTCATCTTCTGTGTTTACCGGAATATTATATTTCAGATTCCCGGATGCAAATTCATCCACCCCTGTGATGATTTTTCTCAGCGGCCGGTGGATGATATAGTTCAGCAGCACCAGAATGGAGGAGGTAATGAGAAACAAAATCAGGAAGAGTATGTATACTACCTGAAGAACCGATTCTCTTTCTTCGTAAATATGCTCCATGGGCTGATGAATGGCAATATATCCCCTGGTGGTAAAATTCAGGGTAATGGGAACCAGAACGCTCATAGTATCGTCCGCAAAGCGGTGAAAAAAATGACCGATCTGATAGTACCCGGAATTGAACGAAGCCGGATCAAAGTTAATGATTTTCTCCGGAGACTGTGTATTCAAATCTTCGCTGGTGTTCAGGAGGATTTCCCCCTGTGGATTGATCAGCCAGATTTCTGAGTTCTCATAAGAACTCAGGGTAGTCAGGTTATCGTAGATATCATTGAGAGAGGACTGGCTGTTGTAATATTTTGCCGCATGGGTATTCGCCACGGCGTTGGCTTCTTTATAGAGAGCAGAGCTTGAAAAGTCCACCAGCTTATGTTCAACTAAAGTGGACCCTAAAGTGGAAATGGTAAAAAAGCCAATGAATCCCAGAATCAAGTATGCAATAACAAACTTAAGATACAGGGCATTTTTCATTAGGATTTCACCTCGAATTTGTATCCAATTCCCCATACGGTGGCAATCCCCCAGGAGTCATGGTCTTTAATTTTTTCCCTGAGACGTTTGATGTGTACGTCCACAGTTCTGGTATCTCCTATATATTCGTACCCCCAGATATGATCGAGAAGCTGCTCTCTGGTAAATACCTGGTTGGGTGAAGAGGCCAGAAAATAAAGAAGCTCCAGTTCTTTTGGCGGCATATCCACCGCCTCCCCGCAGTATATGACAGAGTAATTGGTAAGGTTAATCACAAGGTCCGGGTATTCCACAAATTTTCCAGTATTCTGGGCCGCAGGTTCCGGCTCCACATGAAACCGGCGGAGTACTGCTTTTACCCGGGCTACTAATTCTTTGGAGTCGAAGGGCTTGATAATATAGTCATCCGCTCCCAGCTCCAGGCCAAGAACCTTGTCAAAGATCTCTCCTTTGGCGGAGAGCATAATAATAGGTACATTAGACTTGTGGCGGATTTCCCGGCAAACCTGATAACCGTCCATACCCGGCAGCATCAGATCCAGAAGAATCAGATTGGGCTGAAAGGATGCGAATGCATTCAGGGCCTCCTCCCCGTCGTTTACAATCATCGTATCAAAGCATTCCTTGGTAAGATACAGGGAAATCAGCTCTGCGATATTGTTGTCGTCGTCTACAATTAATATTTTCTGCTTTGCAACCATTACAAAACCTCCTGATTCTATTTTTTAAATGTTACGATGGTTACACCCGCGTCACCCTCTCCGAATTCGGCGAGATGGAATTCCTCTACATATTTCAGGCGGCGGAGATAGCTGTGTACACCCTTTCTCAGCGCGCCGGTACCTTTTCCGTGGACCACGCGCACCGAATTCAGATGGGCCAGATAGGCATCGTCCAGATACTTGTCCAGTTCGGAAATGGCTTCATCCACAGTTTTTCCCAAAAGGTTGATCTCTGGTTTTACAAAGGAAGACTTGCTCATCCGGATCTTACCTGTACTGGTTTTCTGCAGGGTGGAGGAAGTTATCACGGGTTCGTCTATGAGCTGAAGGTCTGAGATGTGCACCTGAGAACGGAGGATGCCCATCTGCACATAGAGCATGCCCTTGGGGTTCGGCAGTGTGCTTACGGTACCTTTCAGGTTGAGACTCAGCACCTTTACAGAATCGCCTATGGACAAATCTTTTGCTTTGGGGGCCGGTTTTTTCTTCTGTTCTTTTTTCTGAGACATATTTTTTTCTACTGTGTTCATCTTCTGGCGGAGCTTTTGGCGCTCTTGTTCCAGTTCTTTGGCGGACATAGTACTTTTTCCCGCCTTATTAAATACCTTGATGGTCTGGTCCGCGTATTCCTTTGCCTCGCGCAGGATCCTGTGTGCCTCTTCGCTGGCTTCTCTCAGGAGACGTTCTCTCTGCTGTTCCAGCTTATCCTGTTTTTCTTCCAGCCGGTTCTTTAGCTGTTCTACCTCTGATTTATAGCGTTCGATCTCTTTTCTCTCATTTTCAATAGTGACTCTGTTCTCCTCCAGGTGGCTGATGACATCCTCAAAGGATTCCGCCTCCTGGCTCAGCTGTTCTCTGGCTTTATCAATAATGTATTCAGGAAGTCCCAGTTTTCCGGAGATAGCAAATGCATTGCTTTTTCCGGGAATACCAATCAGCAGCCGGTAGGTTGGGCGCAGAGTCTCTACATTAAACTCGCAGGAGGCATTCTCTACCCCGGGTGTTGAAAGCGCATAGACCTTTAACTCGCTGTAATGGGTGGTTGCCATAGTACGAATGCCCTGAGCATGGAGATGGGACAGGATGGAGATAGCCAGCGCCGCGCCCTCAGTGGGGTCTGTACCTGCTCCCAGTTCGTCAAAGAGGACCAGAGAGTCTCTGTCCGCCTTTTCCAGGAAGGATACAATATTTGTCATATGGGAGGAGAAGGTGCTGAGGCTCTGCTCAATACTCTGTTCGTCCCCAATATCTGCATATACTTCTTTGAACACAGACAGAGTGGAGTGGTCAAAGGCGGGAATATGAAGCCCGGCCTGTCCCATAAGCGTCAAAAGTCCCACCGTCTTAAGGGAAACGGTCTTCCCTCCAGTGTTGGGTCCGGTAACAATTAGCAGATCAAAATCCCTGCCCAGATGGATATCAATGGGTACTACAGAATGCCTGTCAATGAGAGGATGCCGTGCTTTTTTGATATCCAGAATGCCTTTGGTATTGAAGTCCGGTTTGGATGCATTTTGCTGCTTGGCCAGGGAGGCTCTCGCAAAGATAAAATCCAGTTCTACAAGCAGCTTCATATTATCCAGCAGAACTTCCAGGTACTCTCCGGCAGAGGCACTTAAGGTGGACAGGATAATCTCAATCTCCGCCTGCTCCTTCAGTTCCAGTTCTCTGATATCATTGTTCAGCTTAACAATTGCCATTGGTTCCACGAAGAGAGTGGAACCGGTAGAGGACTGATCGTGGATCATTCCCGGCACCTGTCCCCTATACTCAGCCTTTACCGGAATACAGTAGCGCCCGTTCCGCATTGTGACAACGGCATCCTGAAGGTAACTTCTGGAACCTCCGCTGACAAAGCTGTTTAACTCTGTGTGAATCCTGTCATTGGTATTCTTCATCGAACGGCGGATCTGCTTCAGACCCGGACTGGCATCGTCCGCGATCTCTTCTTCTGATAAAATACACCTGCGGATTTCATTGGCAAGAGGGGTGAGGGGCTGGAGCTGTTCAAACATTCCATCCAGTGAGTCCGGTGCCTTTTCCTCATCTTCTTTACGGGCGTAAGATTTGGCCCGGTTGGTATTGTCCAGGAGAGAACAGATAGCAAGCAGCTCTCCGGTGCCAAGGGTGCCTCCGATTTCCAGTCTTTTGAGAGAGCCTCTGATATCCTTCACACCGGCAAAAGAAAGGCTGCCTTTCTGATATATCCGGCTGAGGGCGTCCTGGGTCTCCTCCTGCATACGTTCTATTGTGACAATATCATCCTGGGGCAAAAGTGCCTGGCACAAACATTTCCCCTGGGAAGAGGTGGCGCAGGCAGTCAGCTGTTCGATGATCTTGTTGTATTCTAATGTTTTTAATGCTTTTTTGTTCATGTATTTGCCTCCAAGGCGGACTGAATCAAGTGTACAGCCGTCTTTTTGTTTTTGTCATTCTTCTAGTAGTTATTCTAACCTATTATGGAGGGAATGAAAAGTGAAAAGTCGATTTCACAGGAGAAAACTGAGGAATTTGTGGTATACTTGGGATAATAAAAGAAAGGAGGGATGAGGATGAGTGCTGACAGAATGCTGGAATTGACTATGGAACTGCTGGAGGGCGGAATGATGTCGGGGGAGGTAAAACCTCTCTATAAGCTCTATGAGGAACTAAGCCCAAAAGAGACCGCAGAGTTGATTGATTACACAATAGACAATCAGAAGTTGGATTCCTGGGACAAGCAGGTTGTCTACCTGTATCTTGCCCTGTATTCTTATCAGATAGGGGAATATCTGCCGGATAAGCTCTATATGCATCTGATGAAAGAAACGTGGGATTCCTATCCCGAGATTTTTCTCCGGGCAGCTCCCCAAGTAGCAGAAATGTTAATAGATGCAGTCAAGACAGAGGAGATGAGAGCCCAGATAATGCCATTGCTGAGCGCAGTTAGGACCGAAAAATCAGCTGAGTTTTTAGCAGGCACAGACCATAGATGGGAGGATACGGCAGGAGGATGGTGTGTGGAAAAAGGAAAAATAAAGACGCTGTACCGGGAGGAAGTGATACCCTTTGAAGAGTCTCCGGGAACCGAAGAGGAAGACCGCTGGGTTCCTCTGAAGCGGATCGATCGGCTGTGCAGATTCTGCCGCCATCCGCTAACGCTTATATTTAATCAGAAGGAGCCCTTGGGAAGCTGCCTGGTATGTTCCTGCTACCAGACAATCTATACCAGGATGGAGCAAGGCGAAATTGTCTGGCATGAGAAAAACAAGAAAACAGAAATTCTGGAACAGTGTATGGATCGTGTGTTAGATGGATATCCGAATCCGGAAAGAAAGCTGAGAAGGAGCAGGGAATTCAGAAGGATAACCTATTCTGCCAGCATTATGACGGATATATCCCACACACAGCTTGGCGGACTGCCCTGCAGATTTGACCATCTGGATTATCCGGACTGCCCCGACTGCGGAGAAAAAATGATTTTTGCAGGACAGATAGAGGGACAGGACATATGGGAATGGGGAGATGGAATGTATTATTTTTATGTATGTGAGAATTGTAGCAATGGTGCCTGTAATTATGACCAGACATAAGCCGTCGGGAGTGCCCCCCCTAAAAACCAGGTGTTTATAGATGGTACCGCTTCTAAAAGTAAATATTTTCCCGGATTCTTCATAAAATGTTCATATCTCTTTGCTAAGATAATTTATATTGTATACTCGCCGGGAATCCTCTTTTTGGTATCCCGGGAACGGGATTTGCGTGTATCTTACTTAAGCAATAAAGGAGAACGTGCAGTATGGATGAGAATGAAAAAAAAGAACTCATGGAGAATCCTGATGAGGGGCATCTGGAAGAGGCGGAAAAACAGAGGGAGGGGGAGACTCCCGAGGATCATGAGGAAGCTTACAGCTTTGTAAAAGAGACGATAAAAGAAAAGCCCCTGGACAGGAGAACCGTTCTGAGACGGGCCGGGTGGATTGCCGGTGCTGCAGTGCTATTCGGTGTAATTGCAGCTCTTGTATTTTCTGTTACTGTCTCCGGAATAGATAAGTATCGGGAAGATAAGGAAAGCGCGCCAAAAGTGAATATCCCCCAGGATGAGGAACCCTCCGGTGAGGAGGATGAAGAGTCTCCCCCCGAAGAAGAGGTTCAGACGCCAGTACAGGAACCTGCAGAATTTACCCTGGCAGACTATTCCAATCTTTACAAGGATATGGTTCAGCAGGCCCAGGAACCCAAAAAGGCTATTGTAACAGTAATCGGCAATACCAGTGGGACAGACTGGTTTAACAACCCTTCCGAAAGTCAGAAGCAGATCTCTGGGCTGATTGTTGCAAATAACGGACAGGATTTATTTGTTCTGACAGAATACCGGGTAGTGGATAATGTAGACCGTATTCAGATTACCTTTTGCGACGGGTCCACCGTTGACGCCCGTTTCCAGAAAACAGACTCTAATACGGGACTTACTGTTCTGAAGGTGCCGCTGTCAGAGATTTCCCAGGAATCCCAGAACTGTCTCTCAGTTGCGACACTGGGAAGCTCCTACAGTGTCAGCCAGGGAGAACCTGTTATTGCAATTGGAAGCCCGATGGGGTATAGTGATTCTATTGCGTATGGTTTAATAACCTCGGTTTCCAACACGGTAAATGTGGTGGACGGGGAGTACAATCTGCTGACAACGGATATTATGGGAAGCAGTGACGGAAGCGGGATTCTGGTGAACCTGAACGGGGAGGTTGTGGGGGTTATCGCCCAGTCCTTTGGCCTGGAGGACAGCAGGAATATAGTAACCGCTCTGGCCATCTCTCAGATTAAGGAACTGATTGAACAGCTGTCCAATAATACGGATAACCCTTATGCCGGAATCCGGGGAATGGATGTCACGGATGAGATTGCGGCGAATACAGGAATGCCAAAAGGTGTCTTTGTAGATATGATAGCAGAGGATTCTCCCGCTATGCAGGCCGGTATACAGAAGGCCGATGTAATTACTGCGGTCAAGGGGAATGAGGTTGTGACCGTTAAGCAGTATCAGAATGAACTGAAGAAATGCAATGTAGGCGAGATGATTAAGATAAAAGTCATGCGCAAAGGAGCAGAGGGCTACGTGGAACTGGAATTCGATGTCACCCTGACTGCTTCGTAAAAAGACAGAAAGAATTAGGAAGGCAAAAAAGAGAATGAAATTTTTAAATGAATTGCGTGAAGGTGAAAAGGCAAATGGGATTTATCTGTGCAAGCACAAGCAGTCAGCAGTGACAAAGAATGGGAAACCTTATGAAAATGTAATCCTGCAGGATAAGACCGGCACCATTGATGCCAAGATCTGGGAGCCTAACTCCCAGGGGATTGAAGATTTTGACGTACTGGATTATGTGGACGTAATCGGGGATGTAACCTGCTTTCAGGGAATGCTGCAGATGAGTATCAAACGTGCAAGAAAGGCAGCGGAGGGGGAGTATGATCCCGGAAATTATCTGCCGGTGAGCGGTAAAAGCATTGATGATATGTACCAGGAGCTTCTTCGGTATATCCAGAGCATAAAAAATCCCTATTTGCAGACGCTCCTGAAGAAATATTATGTAGAGGATACTGCTTTTGTCAAAGCATTTAAGGGCAATTCGGCGGCTAAAACAGTACATCACGGATTTGTAGGCGGCCTTTTAGAGCATACGTTAAGTGTTGTCAGGCTGTGCGAATACTATATAACCGCATATCCCATTTTAAACAGGGATTTGCTTCTCACCGCGGCTATTTGCCATGACATGGGAAAGACAAGAGAGCTGTCTCCATTTCCAGCCAATGACTATACAGATGACGGGCAGCTCCTGGGCCATATTATGATAGGAGCAGAGATGGTTCACGATGGGGCCAGGGAGATTCCGGGATTCCCGGAAAAACTGGAAAGCGAGCTGAAACATTGTATTCTGGCACATCATGGAGAACTGGAATACGGCTCACCGAAAAAACCTGCACTGGCAGAGGCTGTTGCCCTGAATATGGCAGATAACACAGATGCCAAGATGGAGACATTGGCTGAGATCTTCAGTTCTGCAAAGGATCAGAAGGACTGGCTGGGATATAACCGGCTGTTTGAATCTAACATACGCAAGACCACTTGCGAGGAATAAGGCAGTACATGAGGGAAGGACGGGGACGTATATGGACCCGTCCTTTATAGACGATACAGGAGACGAATATGAACTATAAAAAGAATGACAGTATTACAATTACAATAGAAGATATGGGACACGGGGGAGAGGGAATCGGCAAAATTGATGGCTTCCCCTTTTTTGTCAAGGATGCTGTGATAGGAGATACTATAGAAGCAAAGGTAATAAAAGCAAAGAAGAATTACGCCTATGCCCGGCTGATGAGACTCCTTCAGCCTTCGCCCCACAGGGTAGAACCCAGATGCCCTTATGCCCGCCAGTGCGGGGGATGCCAGATTCAAGCTCTCTCCTATGAGCAGCAGCTGAAGTTTAAAGAGAATAAGGTAAGGAATAACCTTATGCGGATCGGAGGCTTTTCTGAGGTACCCATTGAAGAGGTGATTGGAATGGAGGAACCGTATTTCTACAGAAATAAGGCTCAGTTTCCTGTTGGAAAGGATAAGGACGGCAATATAATCGCCGGCTTTTATGCCAGCCGGACCCACACCATTATCAACAACAGAAAATGTTTCCTCGGAGCAGAGATCAATGAGATAATTCTGGACAAGATCATTGCCTATATGACGGAGTGGAACGTGGAGCCCTATGATGAAGTGACAGGTAAGGGCCTGGTACGCCATGTTCTGATTCGCTATGGATTCCAGTCCGGCGAGATTATGGTCTGCCTGATCGTAAATGGGGAGACTTTGCCGAAGTCAGAAAAACTGGTGGAGAGTCTGAGAGAGCTCGAAGGAATGACCAGCATTTCTTTGAATGTAAACAAAAAGCGGACGAATGTAATCCTTGGAGAAGAGATTAAAGTTCTGTGGGGTCAGGCCTATATCACGGATTCCATCGGAGATGTTAAGTTCCAGATTTCCCCTCTGTCCTTTTACCAGGTAAATCCAGTGCAGACAAAGAGGCTGTATGAGAGAGCACTTGCATACGCACAGCTGACAGGCAGCGAGACTGTGTGGGATCTGTACTGCGGAATAGGAACCATCTCCCTTTTTCTGGCCCAAAAGGCAAAGCAGGTATACGGGGTGGAGATTGTCCCTCAAGCCATAGAAGACGCCAGGACAAATGCGCGGTTAAACGGGATAGAAAATGCGGCCTTTTATGTGGGAAAGGCAGAGGAGGTTCTGCCTGAGAAATATGAAAAAGACGGAATCTACGCGGATGTTATCGTGGTGGATCCTCCGAGAAAAGGCTGTGAGGAATCCCTTCTGCGCACTATGGTGGATATGAAGCCTAAGAGGATTGTATATGTGAGCTGCGACTCTGCAACTCTGGCCAGGGATGTGAAATGGCTGGGGGAGAATGGGTATGAGATGGAGAGGGTGACGGTGGTGGATCAGTTTGGGATGACAGTCCATGTTGAGAGTGTCGTGTTGATGTCAAAAGTCGAGAAGTAGATGTACGGAAAAGGCTTGAAAACAAGGGATTTCTGAGGTGGAGCAGATTTTGGACACAGGGTAACACGACCGAAAAATGAGAGGTTTGCTGTCAGAGGAAACATATCTACATGAAAAAATGACGGAGGGTTGAGTTGACAGCTTGTAAAATGGGTAGGTTGAGTTGACAGGTTGGATATTTGCAGGTCGAGTTGACAGGTTTGACAATTTGAAGAAAAATGAGATAAACGGCACCTTGTAGCAATATGAGGTGCCGTTTGTATGAAGCCGATTTTGGAGAAATGTATTGATGATTATTGGCGTACCGTCTCACTGGCTTGCGTACCATAAATTGATACAATGCACCCTTGGCTGTCAGAGGGTGCATTTTTAACGATTAACCATACTCAAAAAACGATAGGGTGCATTTGCCTTGGATTTATGGTATTCTATGGTAAAACACAGCAATAAAATATGATCTTCTTGAAAGGTGAGGTATTGAATATGAGTAAGGTATTAGTAGCGTATTTCAGTGCCAGCGGCGTAACAGCGAAACTGGCGAAGCGGCTTGCAGAGGCTATCGGAGCAGATTTACATGAGATTCAGCCAGAGGTTCCATACACGAATGCTGATCTGGACTGGATGGATAAAAAGAGCCGCAGCAGTGTGGAAATGAATGATAAGTCATTCCGGCCAGCTGTTGCAAATAAAGTGGAGAACATGGAGCAGTATTCAGTGATTTTCACAGCCTTCCCTATCTGGTGGTACGTTGCGCCGACTATTGTGAACACGTTTTTGGAGCAGTATAATCTGCAAGGAAAGACAATTATTCCACTGGCAACTTCTGGAAGCAGCGGAATGGGGAACACAAACAAGGAACTGGCGGTTTCCTGTCCGGGAGCAGAATTAAAGGAAGGAAAGAGATTTCCTGCGGATGCAAGTACGGAAGAACTAAAAGCGTGGGCAGAAGGATTTGGAATTTAAGATACATAGAAATGACCGATAAACTTATCAATATAGACCCATAAAGTTATCTTTCATGACAACGAATAATAAGAAATCTATGGTAACATCCTACCCGTAGTGGTAAATTATTCTACAGGAAAGGGTGCGAAGCATGGAAAATGAAGTATACGAAAAAGATTATGGAGAGGAATTCCGGGAGCGAAGCGATAAGTCAGAGGGAAAGGACTTTCTGGACACATTAATGGAGGTTGGATTCTTTCAGAAGTACCAGGAAGAAATGAATAAAATCCCAAAGCGTGTGGTTCCAAAGGAAAAAGTTGATTATGAATACCTGCTTGGAGAGTGTGATGCTTACGTCCGGCAGTTTGGAGGAAGAATCCGGGGCGAGGTGGATTACCAGAAATGGCAGGCGACCATTGATCTGTACATGGAACATTTTGAGTTTTGTGACCGGGAGGCGCTGACGCTGTTAAAGGAAATCGCAGAGCGGGCGGAAAATGTGACGTTTTCGATGAAAGATGGGTTGATTCGGATGTCGGTGTTTATTGGATATTTTGATGAGGTGTATTAAAAAACAGGCTGCTGGCACATGAAAAAGTTTCATGTATCAGCAGCTTTTTTCTATCGCAGCAAAGGCATACTGCCTGTGAGCTTATTAACCTTTTTCTTTGGTCCGCAGATAGCAAGGCCGAAGTATTGCAGGGTGCTCTCTGACACGTTCCCCATCTTTTCGATAAACTCATCATAGGTTTTACAGCCCTGTGCCAGATCGGAAAAGTCAACCACGGTCAAATCCTGAAAGTCGGGTTGATAGAGCTTCTCACGGATTGTTTTGATGATTTCCGGTGAGCCTTTCAAAATTGGCACGGGAAATTCAATGATGCCGAGATGCTCGTTTCCACTCTGGTCTGTAACATTTGCACCGACCACCTCTGGCATCTCTTTTCACAGGGTGATTCCCATGATAGCCGCCGTATTTGCGATAATGCCAAGCGGCAGATTTTCGTCAATGACCATGACGCATTTTTCATTCTGTAAATCCATTTTAGAGTTCCTCCTGTTTTTGTGTCTTTCCTCTGTATTCAGAAAGGAACAGTCCAATCAGTGCCAGGACCGTACCAACATCGGACATCACGGTTACTTTTTCTTTCAGTATAAGGGCAGATGTGACAACCGTGATAACCGGAACTAAGTAAATGTAAATGCTTGTTTTGACAGCACCCAGAATTTTCACAGCCATGTTCCAGGTAACGAAACAAAGTGCGGATGTGCCCAATCCTAAGAAGATCAGATTTCCCAGGTAGACTGGATTTGCGAACCGTTCTGCTCCAATACGGCAGTCAAACAGGAATAGCGCAGGTATCATAAATATAATGCCATAAGCAAATACCCGCCTTGTGGTCTGGATGGTGTGATATCCAAAACCGCTGATCTTCCGTGTCAATACAGAATAGCAGGCCCACACGACTGCCGCAGCTACGGCCAACAAGTCACCGATGGGATTTAACTGCATCTTTGCTCCGTTAAAGCTGATCAGACAGATGCCGACCATGGCAACTACAAATCCGATGAAGAAATTTGCACGCAGTTTTTCTTCCTTTGTGAACAGGTGGGTAAGCATTGCTGTGAAAAAGGGTGCTATGGAGATAATGACACCTACGTTGGAGGCCATTGTATAAGTCAGGGCAATGTTCTCCAGCAGATAATACAGGCACACGCCGCACAGTCCTGCCGCCGCAAAGACAGCTTCCTGCCGTTTGGTAGTTCCTCTCATCCGGTGGGGATAGACGATCAGCAATGCCAGAAATCCCAGGATAAACCGGAAGAACAGGATTTCTATCGGTTCAAAATCCATTAAAAGCACTTTGGTGGAGATGAAGGTAGTTCCCCATATCAGGATCGTTACCAGCGCCGCCAGATGCCCGGTTGCTTTTTTACTCATCCGGCGTTTGCTCCTTCTCTAAAAATATGTCACGGTAAAGACCCGGAGCCAATCCGATAAATCGGTTGAAATAGTTCGTGAAATGACTCTGGTCGGAAAAGCCTGTCTGCATGGCAGTCTCTATGGGAGGTACACCCTGTTCCAGAAGTTTCTTTGCTTTGCCAATGCGTATGTTCTCTAAGTAGCTGTATGGAGTGACGCCTTTGGACTTGGTAAAGGCCCGGAGCAGTGTGGATTTGCTAAGACTAGCATAGCGGCAGATCTGATCTAAATAAATCCGGTCTGCGAAGTGCTGCTCCATAAAATCGCAGGCTTTTTCAATTTCCTCCCGGCATTCCGGGATACAGCTTTCAAAGGGCTGCCCTTATCGTTGAATTAACAGTGATATGAGGAGCAGCAGGTTTTCTTCTTTGCCGAACTCGCAGGAGCCTTTCATGACCAGTTCGTGGAGCGGGTGCAGATAGCAGGTCACTTCTTCATCAAAGATCACAGTTTTGGAAAAGCCGGGAAGTTTCCTTTTCCCGGTCACTTCTTCCGCCAGGTTCAGCATAACTTCTTTGGTGATATTAAATCCCCGGTAATCCAGTGTGCCATCATCACTTTGGACACAGGCATGGTTATCTCCGGGATTGAAAAGAACGATATCGCCTTTTGCTATGGTGTGGTTTGGAAATGGCTGCACGATTCCTTCAAAGTTGTATGCCTCAATCCGAAGCTCATCATCATAAACCACCGTCCTTGTTTCTTTCTTCATGTATGTTTCCTCCTCGCTGTTCCCATTTTAACATTTGAAAAGTAAAAAGGCTTGTAAAATATCTTCATTTTTCACGGCTCACTGGATTGCTGTCTTTGGATATGGTATGCTGTAAGCAGTATATCAACTTGGAGGTACGGAGCATGGACGATCAGCAGAATACATTGACTTATGTAATCATCAAAGCGGCTGTTGCCGGGGAGAAATGGGCAATGGAACGGATTCTTAGATACTACGATGATTATATGACAGAGCTTTCCACAGTGAAAGAGAAGCAGCCGGACGGCAGCGTAAAGAGCTATGTGGATGAGGATTTGAAGCAGGAGATAGCGGTGAAACTTCTGGAGGAGATACCAAACTTCCCGATGGATGGAGGAAGCTTTGATTTGCGGACAGAGGATGTATTGTAAACATGGCAAAAGTAGTAGGGATGGATGATTGGTGCAGAAGAAATTCGCATTGCTTATGTTGCTGAATATATGCGGTATACTGATCGGCACAGCAACATTCATTCCCGTTTATTGTGTCTGGTAAAATAAAACTGGTTAGTTCCATTGATATGACATTACAGGGTGGAGCGTTTCATTACTGCAGGGAACTGTATTCCTTACATTTTCTTACCTGTTTGATAAGAACCTGTTGGAAAAGCTGGAGCTTATGATGGTGGTGTCGTATGTGATTTCATTCGCTATTATCATTCCTGTATTCCCGTTGCCCTATCCCACTATGAGTTTTTTACATTACTCTACGCAGTGTGGAAAGAGAAACCGCAACATTGCGGAGTAGCAGTGACGAATGTGATTAGCCAGCTTCGGCGGAAGATCGGGGACGGGTATATAGAAACTGTGGTAAATAGTGGGTATCGGTTTGCGGGATAGAGTAATCCCCCTGGAGCAATGTAAAAAACTGTTCCGGGGAATTTTTCTGTATATACACAAACTGGTTGTAAAGTAAACCAAAGAGTGGTGTGGGTGATGAGAATCGATAGTGTTGATAATATACCATCGGTTCTTTAATTAATTGCTGTTATTATTTCAGAATTATATTTTAATTCTGTGTGACACAGCTTACATAATTTTGGTGTGAAAACAAGCTGTACATTATTATGCCGGTGAAGAACCTTAATCAGCCTGTCTTTGGTATATTAGATGTGCATTTATATTCGGCGGAAAAGATTTTGTGTGCCTTGCCAGCTTCCCTGCTGACAAAGCACTTTGCAATTATTCCAGAAATTTTTTATTCCCATAAGGATTCACATAATCAGGAGGGCAGAGATGTTGCTCGCTCCATATCATCATTTGATTTAAGATAGGGGTAAAACTCTGCCCTAATTCGGTTAAAGAATACTCTACCTTTGGTGGTATCTCTTTATAGATCTTCCGGTGCAGAAAACCATCGCTTTCTAATTCTCGAAGTTGCTTGGTTAAAGAAGACTGCGTAATTCCATCCAGCCGGCGCATTAACTCGCCAAATCTCTGAACCTTATAAAACGCAATATACCATAAGATTATGATTTTCCATTTTCCACCTAGAATAGCCTGTATGCAGCTCATGGGAACACATCTGGTCATCATTTCTTCTGTTTGAAATTTATTTCCTGCCATGTCTGATTCCTTCCTTTCACGTTTGCCTTTATAGAGAGTATATAGCAACGGAAGGAAATTTTAAAGTACAATCTTTTTTTAGTATTAGTACAAAAAATACTACTACTACTAAAAAAATTGCGTACTTGAATAAATCTGTCTGCTCCTGTACTCTTGTGGCGAAGGAGATGATAAACATGAGAAAAACACTTTTTACTTCTGAATCTGTAACGGAAGGACATCCCGACAAAGTATGCGATCAAATTTCCGATGCAATCCTTGATGCCATTTTACAGAAAGAACCGAAGGCTCATGTGGCCTGTGAGGTATCAGCCACTACTGGGTTAGTTGTTCTAATGGGTGAAGTATCAGCTCATGCGCTGCACGAGATTGATGTAGAACAAATTGTTCGGGATACTGTCCGGAGTATTGGATATACCGGAAATGATTTTGGGTTCAATGCGGACGGAATTGCTGTAGTCTCCGCTCTGCACAGTCAATCCCCGGACATTGCTCTGGGAGTAAACAATGCATTAGAGACTCGTTTTTCTGATACGGCTGATATTGGGGCCGGAGATCAGGGGATGGTTTTTGGATATGCCACGGATGAAACAGACACCTATATGCCAATGCCTGTCTATCTGGCACATCGGATTACCCGCAGATTAGCAGAAGTCCGCAAAAATGGAAGTCTTTCTTATTTAGGGCCGGATGGAAAAGCGCAGGTTTCCGTGGAATATAAAGGCGACAGGCCGGTGCGGATTGATACCGTGATTCTTTCTACACAACATCTGCAGGAAATTTCGCATGAGGTGATTGAAGAGGATATGATTAAAAAGGTTATCATGCCGGTCATTCCGAAAGAGTTATTGGATGAGGATATCCGCTATTATATCAATCCAACTGGCCGGTTTGTGATAGGCGGCCCACAGGGTGATACCGGTTTAACTGGCCGTAAGATTATTGTAGACACCTATGGAGGATTTGCTCGTCATGGAGGAGGTGCTTTTTCAGGAAAAGATCCAACGAAGGTAGACCGCAGTGCTGCCTATGCTGCACGCTATGTTGCAAAAAATATAGTGGCGGCGGGGATTGCCCATCAATGTGAAATTCAAATTGCCTACGCAATCGGAGTGGCAACACCTGTTTCCATTTTTATTGATAGCTTTGGAACCGGGGTGATGCCGGATGAGCAGATTCTGGCTTTGGTTGAAAAATATTTTGATCTCCGGCCTTCTGCAATCATAGAAGCACTTGATCTTAGAAAACCAATCTATAAGGCTACTGCTGCTTACGGACATTTCGGAAGAAATGATCTTGACCTTCCGTGGGAACATACAGATAAAGCTAATGTGCTGCACAAAGAATTGATGAACAACACAAGCGCAGGAAAGGAGAAATGATTTATGCATTTTACAGGAACAATTTGGAGACCGCCTTATGAGGCTTACTCACTTTTGATTCAGGTAACGGCAGGATGTACCCATCACTCCTGCAAATTCTGTACTCTTTATGAGGATTTGCCCTTTAAGTTTAGAATGTCGCCGTGGGAAGAAGTAGAGGAGGATTTAAAAGAAACAAGCCGGTATTATAAGAAGGTGCCGAGGGTATTCTTTACGGGAGCAAATCCCTTTGCATTGAGTGTAGATAAGCTGAAAACACTGGCAAAGAGCGTACATGAATATTTTCCGGCCTGCCAGAGTATGGGCTGCTTTTCAAGAATTACGGATGTTACCAGAAAATCGGTGGAGGATTTAAAGGAACTGCGTGCCCTTGGATATGATGGGATTACCTTCGGGATTGAGACCGGTGATGATGAAGCGCTGACCTTTATGAAAAAGGGTTATCTGGCAAAGGATATTATCGAACAGTGCAGGAAGATGGACGAAGCAGGAATCAGCTATAACTTTTTCTATCTGACCGGCATTTCCGGTTCCGGCAGAGGGAATATCGGTGCAAAGGAGACTGCAAAAGTCATAAACCAGCTCCATCCGAAGATTATTGATGCGTCCATGCTTACGATTTATCCGACTTCTGAGCTGTACAAAGAAATTCAGGCGGGAAATTGGAAGGAAGAGACGGAGCTTGAGAAGCTGGAGGAATTAAAGACACTTATTGAAAATCTGACAGTGGATGCAAAGTTTGCTACAGATGGAGCCTCTAATCTGATTCAGGTGCGCGGTAATCTGAAAAAGGACAAGAAGAAGCTGGTTCGGTTTTTGGAGCAGCAGATCAGCAGTCAGGATGAAGCATACCTTCGGAAATATCGTGAGAATCTTCGTCACCTGTAATACAGGATGAAGTGTCAGCAAAGCGATTTGCTGGACATTTATGCATTTTACAGGGCGCACATGGAGACCGCCTTACGAGGCAAGCTCGTTTATTTTACAGGCAACATCAGGCTGTACCTATCGTAATTGCAGCTTCTGTAGTTTGTATAAAGATGAACCATTTCGGATGTCTCCAATGGAGGAATTTGAGGAGGATCTTGCCGAGCTGAAACATTATCAGCCAAACGCAAGGAGAATTTTTCTGACTGGCGCGAATCCATTTGCTATGAGTTATGAGAATCTGAAACTCCGGGCGCTGACAGTCCGGGATTATCTGATCAAATGTCAGACGATTGCCATGTTTGCCAGTATTCGGGATATAAAAAATAAAGAGGTCTGGCAGCTTAAGAAACTGCGGGCTATGGGGATCAATGGGCTGACGATTGGGACAGAAAGCGGAGATGATGAAACGCTTACTTTGGCAAGAAAAGGCTACACTTCTCAGGATATACTGGAACAGTGCCGGAAGCTGGATGAAGCCGGGATTGAATATTATTTTGTGTATATGACAGGACTGTCGGGAAGAGGTGGGGAGTACCGCAATGCGGTAAACAGTGCGAAGCTGTTCAGCCAGTTAAATCCTTATTTTATTTCTGTGGATTCCCTGACGCTTTTCCCGGAAACAGAATTATATCAAAGGTATCAGGAAGGAACTTTCCTTCCGTCAACGGAAAAGGACAGACTGCGGGAACTACAGATTTTTATCAGCACTTTGCAGTTAAGAATACATTTGTTTGCGGATTCGAAATCGAATTTTTATCCGACTACGGCATACCTGCCAAAAGAGCGTGAAAAAATCCTTGAGGAACTGCAGCATGTGATTGATACGGTGGATGAGAAAGACATGGAAGCGTACCGAGCAGGATTGCGGTCATTGGGTTGATGGGGCATTACATATGGAAGGTCTGATTTTATATAGAAATAATAGATGGAAAAAACAATTTTTGATTATGGTATCCGGTCAAGCAGTTTCGCTGATTGGCAGTACAGCGGTACAATTTTCAGTTATTTGGTGGTTGGCGGCAAGCCTTGACTCACCAATGGTATAGCAGTTGCAAGTATCGCAGTATATCGGCGGTTTTTGCTCTTTTTTCTGGCAGGTACACCGCAGGCGTGGATTTGCTACCTTTTACTGGGCTGCGGGCGATAGGTGAAGTATTCCAGACACCTGCTGTACAAGCCGTAGTACCGCTGATTGTGCCTAGGGAAGAACTGGTAAGAGCAAACGCATGGGATCAATTTTTGCAGTCAGGAGCATTGATGCTTGGGCCGTCATGTATGCGGCGCTACCGCTCCCGTTGATTTAATTTCCAGATCTTAAAAATTAGTAAGGAAGGCTTTTTGGAAGGAATGTATATTTACGGATGATATAAGTTTGTGAATTTTCGGAGACAATGATACAGGAAATTATAGAAAAATATCAGGCGAAAAGAATTGGACGTTTAATTAGTGTGGGTGGTGACACTACTATATATAAAATTTTATAAAACTATCAGGATAGCTGTTTGCCAAGTAATGGTGGGGGCTCCAGCATGCGTGAGTAATTTGGAGGAGTTAATTGCTTTAGGAGCAAAAAAAATTTTTGTATGTGGTGAATGTGGGGTATTGGATCGAACTATTGATGATGCACATCTGATTATCTCAACTAGTGCTGTACGAGATGAAGGTACAAGTTATCGTTATTTGCCAGTTTCAGATGAAGTGGAACTTGATACTTATGGAATAAAAGTGATTGAAGAAGTATTTAAAAAGGAAGGGTTGCAGTATAAAAAAGGTAAAGTATGGACAACAGATGCACCGTACCGTGAGACTCGTAAGAAAATGTTGCAACGTAAAGAGCAGGGATGTATTGCTGTTGAGATTGAGTGTGCTACTTTGGCTGCCGCTGCAAAGTTTAGAGGGATTACATTTGCACAATTTGTTTATGCATGTGATAATCTTGATGCAGAAAAATGGGATCAGCGTGGATTAACAGTTCGTCCTGTTTCTAAAAAAGTACAGACGTTTGAGCTTGCAATGGAATGTGCAATAAATTTATAAATTCTAATGAAGCTATATTTAAGGTATTGAAATGACAAAAGTGGAATGGTAAATTAGTGGAACTGAATCAATCTTTTTGATAAGTATGAACTGTCTTGAAAAATCAAATAGGCGGATGTAAAGATACGGAGCCAGTAACTTATGAATTTCAGGGTTATTGGCTCTATTTTATACTCTTATTGATGTGCTTATCATTGTAGGCTTTACTTCCCCAAAGGGTAGTTACTTTCAAAAAAGTGCATTCTTGTTAAGGGTTATATGAAATGCTACCCTTAATCTGAATACACAGAAAGGAAGAACACCAATGAGAGAGATTGAAATAGGGCCGATTCGTCCGCCATCAGAGAGTAACAGCCTGCTGATTCGGGTTACAAGAGGGTGCCACTGGAACAAATGCTATTTCTGTGGACTTTATAAATCCATGAGATTTTCCATGCGCCCCATAGATGAAACCATCGAGGATATTAAGCAGCAGGCAGAGCTTTACCGGGGAAAAAAGATTACTTCCTGCTTTCTGCAGGATGGTGATGCGCTGGTATTAAAAACGGATTATCTGCTCCGAATTCTGGATGCAATCAATCAGTATTTCCCGGATATGCAGTATATCACTTCCTATGCCCGTGCCGATAGTATTACCCGGAAAAGTCCGGCAGAATTAAAGGCTTTATGGCAGGCGGGACTGAACCATCTTTACTCTGGAATGGAAACTGGCTCAGACCAGATATTGCAGTTAATCAACAAAGGATTTGATGCAGATACTGTTGTCCGAAGCGGCTGTATGGCAAAGGACGCGGATATGATTTTATCGGAATTTATATTGTTGGGAATCGGTGGGAAGGAACTGTCAGAAGAAAATGCAGTCCACACGGCTAAGGCACTGAATATGATCCAGCCAGATTTTATTCGGGTTCACGTTACAGGAATTAAGCCTGAGTCAAAAATGGGAGAGTTTGTGCGGGATGGTTCCGTTACTCTACAGTCTGAGGAAGAAATCGTGATAGAGCAGAAACTATTCCTGCAGCAGTTACAGGAGATGGATAGCTACTACATGAATGAACACATCATCAACCTGCTTTTAGAGGTACGGGGAAATCTAAGGACAGAGAAAAAGGAAATGCTTTCTACGATTGATCGTTTTCTTACCTTGCCCCCGGATGAAAGACTTCTTTTTGCTGTTGGCCGGCGGCTCAATATTTTCTTTTTTCTAGATGATCTGAAAAAAACGGAGTTACATCGAAAGGCAGAAGAAAGCATGAAAAAGATATTAGATAGGAATCCCAATGTGGATTTTGCTGCATTATGTAATTATGTGCGGCAATCACAGATTTAAACAGAAATAGCAAAGTCGGGTATAGCGAATGTTATCAGCTATACCCGGCTCTTTCTTTTATCCTTTGCAGCACGGAGACTGCACATCCAGTCCATCCAGATAGCCTTTCCCCCACTGGCATAAAGCGTCCAATATCGGAATAACACTGCGACCAAATTCGGTAAGGGAGTAGATCGTTTTTGGTGGTTTCTCCGGGATGACCTCTCGATGAATCATTCCGCAATTCTCTAAATCATGGAGCTGACCGGAGAGCATTTTGGGGGTTGCCTTTGGGATGAGCCGCTGCAGTTCCATGTAGTGGAGAGACTGGTCTATCAGGTGCCAGAGGATTAAAGGTTTGTATTTGCCGCCGATTAAAGACAGTGCGGCTTCAACCGGGCAGTTAAATTGAGTTTGTTTACAGTTCATGTTGCTTCTCCTTTTCTGCAAGGGTGCTACCTTTTTTGAAAGTACCTATCAAAAAAGTGCATTCTTGTGGATATTACGATTCATGCTACAATAAATTCATGGTTGGTTTGACATACCGAATACATGATACACAGAAAGGGGTAATTATTATGGATTTTATCAATATTGCAAAACAGCGTCATTCTGTACGCAGCTACAAAAATCAGAAAGTGGAGCCGGAAAAGTTGGAGCAGATTCTGGAAGCAGCTCATGTGGCTCCGACAGCCGCTAACCTTCAGCCGGTTCATCTGATTGCTGTTCAGAGTGAGGAGGGTCTGGCGAAGGTCAGTAAGGCCGCTGGTATCTATAATGCACCGTTGGCGATCATTGTTTGTGCAGATCATAACAAGGCATGGGTACGTCCATTCGATCAGAAACAAAGTGGTGACATTGACGCATCCATCCTGACTGACCACATGATGCTGCAGGCCACAGAGTTAGGTCTTGGAACCGTATGGGTTTGTTACTTCAAGCCGGATGTACTGCGCGAGGAATTTAACCTTCCGGATAGTCTGGAACCGGTCAACATTCTGGTAATTGGTTATTCTGATGATGATCCGGCAGATACGAATCGTTTTGATACACAGCGTATTCCGATGAGCCAGTTGGTTTCCTATGAAAATCTGTAAATGAATACTTGGCGCAGCCCCTGTAAAACAAGCACAGGGGCTGTGCTTTTATCGCTCTGAAATATGTGCGTAGGTTTCTTCCAGTATCCAGCCGATGTGTTCGTCCTGCAAGGAATAAAATACGTTTTTACCAACCTTGCGGGAGTAGACCAGGCGTACAATCCGCAGCGCACGAAGCTGATGGGAGATGGCTGATTCTGTGGCCTGCATTTCCTTTGCCAGATCACTGACGCAGTAGTCTTTCTCCATCAGACGCCACAGTATCCGCATACGGGTATAATCACCCATTGCTTTATAAAGTTCAGATAGCTGCTGTAATTCCTCTGGTTTTGGAACCATAAAAGTTGTATGTTCTGTTGTATTCATGTAATCTCTCCAATCTATGTGTAAGCTGTTTGACAGATAAAATTTAAATAGCTATGATAGTTCCAGGAAGGAGATGATTTTTGATGTCACATTATAATCTACCTCACAACCACGGACAGAATATTGAACGGGTATTAGACAAGATGCCTTCTGTGGAAGGCTTTACTAATATAGCATTTTTATTTCAGCAGCTTGATGATCCGACACGTCTGCGGATTTTATGGCTGCTCTGTCACTGTGAAGAATGTGTCTGTAACATTGCGGCGGCTGTGGATATGAGTGCTCCCGCAGTATCGCACCATTTGCGGATACTGAAAAAAAGTGGGATCATATCCAGCCGCAGGGAAGGAAAAGAAGTGTATTACTCCTTATCAGACACACAACAGGCTAAATTATTGCATCGTTCTATAGATGCGTTATTTGAAATATCCTGCCCGACAAATCAATAGAGGAAATACCCTCCGGATATACCATGATGTCATGATTACAGGACGAATAAGGGAAATGCGCCGCTTTCATGTTAAGAATGAAGTGCGGCGCATTTCGGTTCTCAAATCTTTTTAGATCTGGGAAGGCACATCCAGCCGCTTTACCCGCATGGCACGGATTGCGTTTAGGATGGCAATGACGGAGACACCGACATCGGCAAATACGGCCGCCCACATATTGGCGTATCCCAAAGCACCTAAGATGAGTACCAGGAATTTCACACCCAAGGCAAATACGATGTTCTGATTTGCGATACGGATCGTCTTTCTGGCAATCTTCATCACAGAAGCGATTTTGGATGGTTCATCCGTCATCAATACAACGTCAGCAGCTTCAATGGCTGCATCGGAACCCAGACCGCCCATAGCGATACCTACATCGGCCCGTGCCAGTACGGGAGCATCGTTGATGCCGTCCCCGACAAAGACAAGTTTTCCTTTTTCACTTTTTTGTTTCAGCAGTTCTTCTACACGGTCAACTTTATCGGCAGGGAGCAGTTCTGTGTATGCCTGATCTAATCCAAGACGGTTTGCTACCTTTTTTCCAACGGCATCTGCATCTCCGGTCAGCATGACTGTTTTGTGGATTCCGGCGGATTTCAGACGTTTGATTGCTGCTGGAGCATCTGCTTTGATCTCATCTTCTATGACAATACATCCGGCATATTTTCCGTCACAGGCCAGATAAACAACGGTGCCGACAGCAGTAGAAGGGGTGTATTGGATACGTTCCTTTACCATCAGCTTGGCGTTTCCGGCCAGAACTGCTTTACCGTCAATGACAGCCCGCACGCCATGGCCTGCGCTTTCCTGAACATCTGTGATGCGGCCGCTGTCAATTTTTCTGCCATAGGCTTTCTTAATCGAGAGCGAGATTGGGTGATTGGAATAATCCTCCGCATATGCGGCCAGTTCCAGAAGCTGTGTGTCTTTCATGCCTTTTGGATTGACCTCACTGACGGCAAAGGAACCTTTGGTCAGAGTACCTGTTTTATCAAAGACTACCATTTCCGTATGAGCAAGTGATTCCAAATAGTTGCTGCCCTTTACAAGAACACCGATCCTGGACGCACCGCCGATACCTCCAAAGAAACTAAGCGGGATGGAGATGACGAGCGCACAGGGACAGGAGATAACCAGGAAGGTCAAAGCACGGTAAATCCAGGTGCCAAATGACTGCCCGGTGATCAGTGGTGGCAGGATGGCAAGTGCGAGGGCTGCGAATACCACAGCAGGGGTGTAGTATCGGGCAAAGCGTGTGATAAAGTTTTCTGTCCGGCCTTTTTTGTCGCTTGCGTTTTCCACCAGATCAAGGATTTTTGCAACCGTAGACTCTCCAAATTCCTTTGTGGTCTGGATGGTCAAAATACCAGTCTGGTTGATACATCCGTTGATGACTTCCATTCCCGGCTCTACTTCACGGGGCATGGATTCCCCGGTAAGGGCAGAAGTATCCAGTGCAGAGGAACCTTCGAGGATTGTTCCGTCCAAAGGGATGCGTTCTCCCGGCTTTACTACGATGACATCTCCGATCTGCACCTCATCTGGATCAACCTGCACCAGTTTTCCGTCCCGTTCTACGTTGGCATAGTCCGGGCGGATATCCATCAGGCCTGCGATGGATTTGCGGGATTTGGAAACCGCATAAGACTGGAACCATTCGCCTACCTGATAAAACAGCATAACGGCAACACCTTCGGAATGTTCCCCTAAAATTAATGCGCCAACGGTGGCTATCGTCATCAGAAAGTTTTCATCAAATACCTGCCCGTGGAGGATGTTTGTGATCGCTTTCCATACAATATCCCATCCAACAACAGCGTAGCAGACAAGGAATACACCCATTTCTACATATTCAGGAAGCTGTAAGAAGCTCCCTGCAAAGAACAGCACTGCCGCCACAATGATGCGTGTAAGCAGATGCTTTTGTTTTCGTGTCATAATTTCTATTCTCCTTTCATGGCAGGGAAAGCGGTAATTATACTTTCCCTGTGTCTTAATGTAAAAAACACTGGCTACCAGGAAACGGCAGCCGGTGTCCAGCTTTTCATCACACCTTGACAGTTACATCCGGCTCGATTTTCTTGATCAGTGCCTTTGCTTCGGTCAGGATGGAGGCGAACTTGTCATCCGGTGCCTCCAGTACCATCTTCTGGTTCATAAAGTTCACGGATACATTCGTAACACCGTCAATCTTTTTCACGGCACTTTCGATCTTTGCTGCGCAGTGTCCGCAGTCAAGGTCGATTAATTTGATTGTTTTCTTCATAGGATGATATCCCCTTTCTATAGTTATTTGGTTGGTTTGACATGGCTGAACAATTAAAAGAATGTTTAATCGTTCATGCCATCAGTATATTCACGAAAAGGCACAAAGTCAACGGTTTTGGGAGCAGTTCTGCCCTTTGGATTGGAAAACCTGCTGATTGGATTTTCTGCAAAAAAGGAATTGCTTTTTGGATCAAAAATGCTCCTTTATGGAGTGTACAAAACCAGGAAGGCGTGTTTATAATGATTTTGTTCCCTACGGGGGACGGGTAGTATATGTCAGTGGACACTGACATATGCCTCCGGCAGATTGCAGGCGTGCATAGGTGCACATTATCAGCAAAGCTGATATGCACGCCGCAGCAGGGACACAGGAGTGTCCCTGATAAAAATAAAAAGAAAGAAGGGATGAAATTGCAAAAGGAGCAATTTGACATTACGGGTATGACCTGCTCGGCCTGCTCGGCCAGGATTGAAAAGAGTGTGGGAAAACTGCCCGGCATCAAAGAAGTGTCCGTCAATCTGTTAAAGAACAGCATGGTTGCTTCTTATGATGAATCTGTTCTGGATACAGCAGGGATTGTCCAGGCTGTTGAAAAAGCCGGATATGGGGCATTCCCCAAAACAGCTGCAAAGGTCCAGAACAAAAGCAGTGCCGCAGGCCGGACTCAAAATCCGGAAACCAGTACGGCACAGGCAGAATATAAGCAGATGAAACAGCGGCTCCTGCTGTCTGCCATTTTTACCATACCGCTGTTTTACATATCAATGGGACACATGATGGGCTGGCCGCTTCCAGGCATCCTTTTAGGAATGGAAAACGCCATGAGCTTTGCTTTTACACAGTTTCTGCTTCTGATCCCGGTGGTATTTGTCAATTCGAAATATTACCGGATGGGATTTAAGACGCTGTTTCACGGTTCTCCCAACATGGACTCCCTGATTGCCATAGGCTCCGGTGCGGCGATTGTTTACGGGATTTATGCCATTTATAAAATAGGCATCGGGTTCGGATATGGGGATATGGTTACCGTCCACAGTTTTATGATGGATCTGTACTTTGAATCCGCAGGCATGATCCTGACGCTGATTACTTTAGGGAAAACTCTGGAAGCCCGTGCAAAAGGGAAAACCTCAGATGCGATTACCAAGCTGATGAACCTGGCCCCCAAGACTGCAACCGTAGAACGTGATGGACAGGAGTTTACCGTTCCGGTGGAGAAAGTGCAGGCCGGGGAAACGCTGATCGTGAAAGCGGGAGAGTCTGTACCAGTGGATGGAATTGTCATTGAAGGATTTTCTTCTGTGGATGAGTCTGCCTTGACGGGTGAAAGTATTCCGGTAGAGAAGCATATCGGAGATAAGGTCATTGGGGCAACCATGAATAAGTCCGGCTATTTTAAGATGCAGGCGACCAAAGTGGGTGACGATACCACATTGTCACAGATTGTCCGTCTGGTGGATGAAGCGACCAGCTCTAAAGCGCCGATTGCAAAGATGGCCGATAAAGTCAGCGGTGTGTTTGTACCAGTGGTAATCAGCATTGCATTGATTGCCGTTGTCGTATGGCTGTTGTTGGGTTACGGGTTTGAATTTGCCCTTTCCATTGGTATTTCCATCTTAGTGATTTCCTGCCCCTGTGCGTTGGGGCTTGCCACACCTACCGCAATCATGGTCGGAACCGGAAAGGGTGCAACAAACGGCATCCTGATTAAGTCTGCGGAAGCTCTTGAAACAGCACATGGTATTGATACGGTAGTTCTTGATAAGACCGGAACGATCACACAGGGAACTCCGGTAGTCACAAACTTATTATGTGGGGACGGTGTAGGTCAGAAGGAACTGCTGCAGATAGCGGCTTCCCTGGAAAAACTGTCCGAACATCCATTGGCAGACGCAATAGTGGCAGAAGCAGAAAAAGAAAGGATTTCTTTCCTTCAGGTAAGTGATTTTAAACAGATTCCCGGCCAGGGTATTGTAGGAAAGATCGGAAACGATATCTGCTATGCCGGAAACCGGAGGTTACTCCAGGCAAATGGCATTTCGGGCGGAGCACTCCTGCAGCTTGGGGAATCTATGGCAGTTGACGGTAAAACACCGCTGTTCTTTGCCCGTGGCGGGCAACTCATTGGTGTGATTGCCGTAGCTGATGTGGTAAAGCCTACCAGCCGTCAGGCAGTACAGGAATTGTCTGCGATGGGCATTGAGGTGGTCATGCTGACCGGAGATAATGCGAAAACAGCAGAAGCGATCCGGCGTCAGGTTGGCGTGGACCGTGTAGTAGCCGAGGTATTTCCGCAGGATAAGGAAAAGGAAATCCGGCGTTTGCAGGATAGCGGTAAAAAAGTGGCGATGGTAGGCGATGGAATCAACGATGCCCCGGCGCTTGCCAGGGCAGATGTAGGCATTGCCATCGGAGCCGGAACGGATGTGGCGATTGAGTCAGCGGATATTGTTCTGATGAAAAGTGACCTGCTGGATGTGTCAACGGCGATCCAGCTCAGTAAGGCAGTCATCCGTAATATTAAGCAAAACCTGTTCTGGGCGTTTATTTATAATATCATCGGTATTCCAGTGGCGGCAGGGCTGTTCTATCTGCCGTTTGATTTGAAACTGAATCCAATGATCGGGGCATTTGCCATGAGTTTCAGTTCCGTGTTTGTAGTATCAAATGCGCTGAGGCTTAGATGGTTTAAAGCAAAACACGCATCCCATGCGGAACCAAATGAGGATCGCGTGTATGAACGGACAACAATAAAAAGTGAAAGCAAAGGAGCGATCCAAATGGAAAAAGTATTGAATATTGAAGGTATGGTTTGTATGAACTGTGTAAAGCACGTAGATAAGGCATTGCGGGAAATCCAGGGCATCAAAGATGTGGCAGTTCATCTGGAGAGCAAGTCCGCCCAGGTACAGATGAGCCAGGATGTACCGGATGATGTACTGAAAGCCGCTGTTGAAGATGCGGGTTATCAGGTTGTAAGCATTCAGTGAGCGGGTTGCCTATGAAAGCAAAAAAGAGCGACATTACCCATAAACTGAAGATTGCCAGAGGGCAGATTGACGGTATCCTGCAGATGATTGAATCTGATCGGTATTGTGTGGATATATCCAATCAGCTCCAGGCAACACAGGCATTACTGCGGAGTGCCAATCAACAGATTTTACAGGCCCATATCCGAAACTGTGTCCGGGAGGCCCTGCAGACAGATGTGGAAAATCCTAAGTTGGAGGAAGCGTTGAAACTGCTGGAGAAAATGGCACAATGATACAGGGAGCAGAGAGGATTGGAACCCTTTCTGCTCCCGATTTTACTTCCGGTTGGATTGTAATTCCTCCGGTTAGGAGCGTACAAAACAGCCCGGATTTTATATACTTTATATGGTTAGACATGGCTAACAAAATAGACCAGGAGGAATAAGTGATGAAACAGGCACTTGATACAAGAACAAAACTTTTAACGAAAAGTCCCTGGCCGCTTATGATAGAACTCAGCATTCCTGCGGTTCTTGGCATGGTGGTTGTTGGGCTTTATAACATGATGGATTCCATTTTTGTAGGCCAGATGGTAGGAGCAGCCCAGATGGGAGCAGTATCTGTCTCTTATCCATTTACACTGATCAATGCAGGCTCTGCCGCTATGTTAGGTGTAGGCTCCGCATCGGTATTGTCCCGTGCGATAGGAAAGAAGGATGAGGGAACTATAAAGAAGATTATGGGAAATTTAGTCGCAATGGTTCTCTTACTGTCCGTTATTTATACCGTAGTGGGTATGGTGTTTACCCGCCAGCTTTTGACTCTGGCAGGAGCCAGTGACAACATTTTAAATTATGCAGAGAAATATCTGCGTATCGTGTTTGCCGGATCGCTGTTCGTAAACTTCTTCCAGAGTGCGAACATGGTCATCCGTGGAGAAGGACAGCTGAAAAAGGCGATGAGCATTATTGCCAGCGGAGCCATTTTGAACATTATCCTTGATCCGATCTTTATCACGGTTTTGAAACCTTATGGCATGGGAATTGAAGCAGCCGCTTATGCAACGATTCTTTCCCAGTTTATTCAGGCTGCTGTTACTTTGTGGTATTTCAAAAAGAAAAGTCCGAACGTAAAAATCGGACGCATCCGTATTGATGGAGAGTTGCTTCCACAGGTTCTTTCTGTTGGCGTATCCGCACTTTTGATGCAGATTCTGACACTGGTACAGCAGACGGTGATCTATCGTGTGGCATCAAATTACGGCGGGGATACTTCCCAGATTCTTTTGGGTGCGGCACTGCGGTTCTGGAATTTCTCCTTTGTTCCGCTGTGGGGTATCAGCCAGGGCTTCCAGCCTGCCGCCGGTACGAACTATGGAGCAAAAGAGTATGATCGGGTAAAGACACTGACGAAAGTATTTGTGGTCGCAGCTACGGTATTGTCTTTGGTATTTTATATCCCGGTAGAACTGTTCCCGGATAAGGTACTTTCGATGTTCATTACAACGCCGGGTGTAGCGGCTTCTGGTGCGGCAAATTTTCGTATTATGTTCAGCACTTACATTCTCCAGGGAAGTTTCCTGATTGCCGTGACGCTGTTCCAATCTTTGGGGAAAGCAAACAAGGCGACCTGGCTGGTACTGTTCCGTCAGATCATCTTGTTTATCCCGCTTTGCGTGATCCTGCCGATGGTTGGCGGCATGGGTATCCGTGGCGTCTGGCTGGCGATTGCCCTGACGGACGCAATTCTCGTAGTGATTACGATCAGCATGATGCTTTCTGAGTTCCGTAAGATGCCGGCTGCAGCGAAAGCAAAGCGGTAAGGAGGGACATCTATGTATCTTTGTGATGGAAAGATAGGAAAAGAATATAAGGTGGTGGATATGAACCTTCCCGTAAATATGGAAAAACGGCTGGAAGCCCTGGGAATGACAAGCGGGACATCGGTTGCTGTTTTAAACAGTAAGAACAAAGGCGTCCTGATCGTGAAGGTTAGGGGAACCCGTTTTGCCCTTGGGCGTAACATCACCAAAAATATCGTAGTGGGGTGATTCGATGAAAGAGAATTTGACAATCGGCTTCATCGGAAATCCGAACTGTGGAAAGACCACGCTTTTCAACGCCTATACAGGTGCGAACCTGAAGGTGGCAAACTGGCCGGGTGTTACTGTTGAAAGGGTGGAAGGTGCCATAAAGGACCATGACTTGAATATCCGTCTGGTCGATCTTCCCGGCACTTACAGCCTGACTTCTTATACAATGGAGGAGCAGGTATCCAGACAGTTTATATTAAGCGATGAAGTCGATGTGATTATTGATGTTGCAGATGCTTCGGCACTGGAACGGAATTTATACTTGACGTTACAGCTTTTGGAGCTTGGCAAACCTGTGGTGCTGGCTCTTAATATGATGGATATTGTGGAAAAGCGGGGCATGGAGATTGATACACACAGGCTGCCGGAGATGTTGGGGATTCCGGTGATTCCTGTTTCCGCCAGGAAGCGTACCGGGCTGGATGTGCTGCTTCATGCAGCGGCACACCACAAAGACTGCAAGGCCCCGGAATGCCTGATTCATCATCATAAATACAAGCCGAAACATCGACATGACCATCATGCGGAATATGCGATGGTTTACAGTGATGGTATCGAGGATAAGATTGACTTTATTATAGAAGAATTGAAAAAGAAATATCCGGATTTGACGAATTACCGCTGGCACGCAATTAAGCTGTTAGAGCAGGATAAAGAGATTACAAAACGGTATCCGGTCAACCTGCCGGATGTGATTGACCGCAATTATGAGTCGGACATCATCAACGAGAAGTATGATTTTATTCAGGAGATCATCAAAGAAGTATTGGTAAATAAAGACCGGCAGGATGCTTTGACAGAAAAGGCAGACCGGGCATTGACGCACCGTTTTTGGAGTATCCCGATTTTTCTCGGTATTATGGCAGTGGTGTTTTTCCTGACCTTTACCATCGGAGATTGGCTGAAAGGATATTTAGAAGTAGGAATTGAAAGTCTCTCCAGTACAGTCAGCGATGGATTGGCTGCTGCTGGAGTCAGTGAAATGCTCCGTTCGTTATTGGTAGATGGCATTCTCGCTGGTGTGGGCGGTATCCTTACCTTTTTACCGAATATTTTTATCCTGTTTCTGGCACTGGCCTTTTTGGAGGACAGCGGATATATGGCCCGTGTTGCTTATGTCATGGAAGGGATTATGAGTAAACTTGGTCTTTCTGGCCGGGCGTTTATCCCTATGATCCTGGGACTTGGCTGTACGGTTCCGGCAATCATGGCGTCAAGGGCGTTGGAAAATAGACGTGACCGTTTTAAGGTGATGCTGATCACACCATTTATGAGCTGCAGTGCCCGCCTGCCGATCTACATATTGTTCGCAGAGATGTTCTTTAAAGAACATGCTATGCTGGTAGCTTATTCCATGTACCTGATTGGGTTGGTGGTTGCGATTTTGGTGGCGGCGGTCATTCATCTGATTGACCGGAGGAAGTCAGAAAACTATCTGTTGATTGAGTTGCCGGAATATAAAGCCCCAAGTGCCAGAACAGTAGCGATCTATGTATGGGAAAAGGTGAAAGACTACCTGACGAAAGCAGGAACCACAATCTTTGTGGCATCGATTGCGATGTGGGTGATCTTAAACTTTGGACCGCATGGCTATACGACAGAAATGGCAGACAGCTTCGGAGCAATTCTGGGGTATGGGCTTGTGCCGTTCTTCGCACCGATTGGCCTGGGATTCTGGCAGATAGCGGTTGCTCTGATTGCTGGCATTTCCGCAAAAGAAGTGGTAGTTTCCAGTTGTGCCGTCTTGTTTGGAGTTCCGAACATCAATTCCGGGGCAGGGATGGATACACTGGTTGGCATTGATGGTGTTCTGTCTGCTGTATATTCCCTGTGCGGCGGCATTGGCAACGATACGGAAAGAGTCGGGCAGTACCCGGTGGATGCTGTTATCCGCCCTGTTTCAGTTAGCAGTAGCATGGATTGTGACATTTGTTATTTATCGTATTGGAATTTTAATGTGAGGTAAAAAGATGAAATCAGGAAAATGGATTTGTATAGCAGCCGTTCTTGTAATGACCGGCATGATCGGAAAAAGGTTATTTAAGAAAAACGAAAGGAATGCAGGCTGACAATCGGGCGGCCTGTGGGAGGATAAGCATGGGTATCATTGATTCAGTAAAAAATACAGCTTTTTCAACCGCTGTGAAAACGGTGATGGATTATTTAGAGAAAGATCCGGAAAAAAATATTCCCAAAGCAATGAGCATGATGGATAAGGTATTACCGGATGGGTGGTATGAGGGACAGCGAGCTGCATTTCGTAAAGCAATCGCAGAAAAAGGCAACTGGTATCAGTTGATTATGAAAGCATATCAATTGGATGAAGGAGTGAGAAAAACCTTCTTTCAGAATTTTATTGTCAATTCAGCCCTGAAAGGTTCTGCCATTCAGAATGAGATCAGGGAAAGGGAAAACTGCAATGTGCCGTGGGCGATTCTGTTAGATCCCACTTCGGCCTGCAACCTGCACTGCACGGGCTGTTGGGCTGCCGAGTATGGGCATAAGCTGAACCTCGATCTGGAGACCATTGACAGCATTATACGCCAGGGTAAAGAGATGGGCACTTATATGTATATTTACACAGGCGGAGAACCGATGGTCCGGAAAAAGGATTTGATCACGCTGTGTGAACGCCATCCGGATTGCGAGTTCCTTTCTTTTACGAATGGAACTTTGATTGATGATGCCTTTTGCCAGGAAATGCTCCGGGTAAAGAATTTTGTTCCGGCAATCAGCCTAGAAGGGTTTGAGCAGGCGAATGACGGACGCAGGGGACAGGGGGTTTTTGAAAAAGTCATGCGGGCGATGGATTTGCTGCGTAAGAATAAACTGCCCTTTGGCATTTCTACCTGTTACACCAGTGCAAACTATGCGGACATTAGCAGTGAAGCGTTTTTTGATATGATGATTGAAATGGGAGCGATGTTTGTCTGGTTCTTCCACTATATGCCTGTTGGCAATGAGGCGGTGCCGGAGCTTCTGCCCACACCGGAACAGAGAAAGACTGTCTATGAACGGATAAGGGCATTTAGAAACACAAAACCGATCTTCAGCATGGACTTCCAGAATGACGCAGAATATGTAGGCGGCTGCATTGCCGGAGGACGGAATTATTTACATATCAATGCTGCCGGAGATGTGGAGCCGTGTGTGTTCATCCATTACTCTAATGTGAACATCCATGAGTGCAGTCTGTTGGAAGCCTTAAAAAGCCCGATCTTTATGGCATACCATGACGGCCAGCCGTTCAACAAGAATATGCTGCGCCCCTGCCCGATGCTGGAAAATCCACAGCTTTTACGAGAGATGGTGAAACGTACCGGGGCGAAATCCACTGATCTGCAATCCCCGGAGAGTGTCGATCATTTATGCGATAAATGTGAGGTATATGCAAAGCATTGGAAGCTTACGGCAGATGAGCTATGGGCTGCCAGTGGGAAAGGAGAATAGAATGATTGTTACCGGAATCATTGTTTTAGGAGTGGCAGCTTATGCGGTATGGGCTGTCCGGAAAATCCACAGAGATCGTAAGAACGGTTCCTGTGGCGGCAGCTGCTCTGGCTGTGTAGGGCAAGAATATTGTAGTAAATAATTGGTCATGGGCTGATGCTTTCTTAGAGGGCGTCAGCCCGTTTTCTCTGTTTGCACTATTGGAAGGGTTATAATATAATGCTAAATGGATTGTAAATCCTTCTGATTGGAGCGGTGCGAAATGAGAAAAACTTATATAATAAAAGAGTCCAGAGAGATTCTGGCAGAGCAAATAAAAAAGAGCGGATTAATAGAAAGGGATGTTATGAGCGAAAACCCTATTACAAATGCAAAAGGGTTGTCTGCGGTCATTCCAAAAGATAATGATGGATATTGTACGGTTTATAAAATGGACTGTACAGATGGTCTGGGATTGATGACAGTTTACCAGGTTTATCCTGGAATACAGCTTATTTATAATGAGTTTGAAGCCACAAGCTGTGACTGGAAAGGAAATCTGGATAAGAATATATTAGAAATCAATCACTGTCGGGAAGGGCGGGAAGGAAGTACGCTTTTAAGCGGTTCCTGCTTGTATCTTGGAGAGGGGGATCTTTCCATTCACACAATGGATAATTGTTCCCCGGAGATGAGTTTTCCATTAAAACATTATCGTGGAATCTCTGTGGTAATCAACCTGAAAATCGTAGCAGAAAACCCGCCGGAAATCCTTTCTGAGAGTGGCATTGACATTTTAGATTTTAAGGAAAAATTCTGTGCGGATGGGAATTGTTTTGTTATGCGGGCAAAGGATGAGATTGAACATATCTTTTCTGAACTTTATTCTGTGCCGGATTGCCTGCAGAAACCCTATTTTAAGATAAAGGTCCAGGAGCTTTTATTATTCCTATGTATGGTAGACGTATCGAAAGAAAAGCAGCGGGAGCAGTATACCTCCCCGCAGGTAGAAGTTGTGAGAGAAATACACAAAAAGCTGATTTCCAATCTGCAGGTGCGCCCTACGATTGAGGAACTTTCTAAAGAATATCTCATCAATACAGCAACATTAAAAGATACGTTTAAAGGAATTTACGGACAACCGATTGGTGCGTATATGAAAGAATATCGGATTAAGCAGGCTGCTGTTCTACTTCGACAAACGCAGTACACCATAGCAGAGATTGCAAATCAGGTGGGGTACGAAAATCAGAGTAAGTTTGCGACTGCTTTTCGGGATATTTTGAAAATGGCACCAGCCGAATATCGAAAGCAGAACAGTAGTGACTGATTTGTTTGAAAGGGAAACCGTAAATTAAGACTATGGATGCCATGTATCAAGAGGCAAGATACAAAATTGGTATGAGGCTATGGAATATAGAGATGCCCTGGAGTAACGTGAGAAATTACTCCGGGGCATTTTTCAGTTTTAGCGTCATATTTTGTCGAACGATTTTCAAAATATTATACCATTCATAACTCATCCATAACTCGTTCATAAGTCGGTGTTTTATAATGGCAGATAACGAGAAAAACCAGTAGCAACAAGGAATTCTTGTCCTACTGGTTTCACTCAGATTTTTCCGCATCGGACTCACTGTGCTGGGCGAGAAACTGCTCAGTCATACAGTCCACGGTGTTTAACATGAATTTCCGTTCCTGCGGATGGCATATTTGGAATTTCCCGATGAGATGCTCTACATCCATATCTTCATCGGAAATCTCCGGGTTGAACAGGATGTTGGCTGAAATTCCTAACCGGTTCACAATCGGGTATAGGATTTCAAAGGAAGGGTTCATCAGTCCCCTTTCTATGTTCTGGACGGTTTTGATTGCCACATGGCAATCGTCCGCCAGTTCCTGTTGGGTTAGCTTGCAGACGTGTCTTGCGGCGCGGATGCAGTTACCCAAATGTGCTAATTTGTCTTTCGGCATAATCATTCACCTCACATATATTCTATCGTGCCGATTTGGGTTTTCATATTCCCTAATCGTACCTACATAGTATGCAAGATTATGCCGATTGTGGAAATGGAATATAGAAAGCCCTGTCGGGGAGCCAATAAAAAAAACGGCTTCCCGCAGCAGGGCTTATTCGTGTTTGCCATCTGTGGTTTGCCGTAAGGAGGAAATCATGGATGGCCTTATTTTTGTGAAAGGGTATAGGTTCCAACCGGGTGGACAATTAAAAAAATCTTAGCATTCGATGCGGAGTCTTATACCTACGAACAGGCATTATATTGCGTGTTCAATACCTGCAATAATACCTATAGCGCATATTATTACCATATCTGGCACTATCACGTCAGGAAGCAGCAGAGGCTCCCTGGCGTTTTTCTATGTCAATTTCTGACGAATTTCCTTGATTGTTATTGGAGCAGAAGCCCTCCGTGTTTGTTTTGTGCCTCTATTGAAAATATAGTCCATGAAAAATTTTCTTAAAAAATTTCCGTTTTCATTTCCGATTTTAGAAAGCTGAATTGTTTTAGTTATTTAAAGGGGAAAAAGGGGCATTTCTATTGCCCGGAAAAATTTTAAAAAAAATTTTGAAAAACCTTTCCGGTTTGGGGTGGGCAGATCTGTCTTAGTAGTTAAAAGGGACAAAAAGACAGTTCTGCCACTCGGAAAAATTTTTGAGAAATTTTGAAAAACCTTTCCGGTTTTGCATGGGCAGATTCGTCTTAGTAGTTCAAAGGAGGCGATAAGGACCACTCAAAACTGCATAGGAAAGGGGGAACGATCATGTCGGCTCCCTTAAAAGACAAGGACTGCATCATTGCCATATTTGACAGTTTTGCCAAGACTGTGATGAAGAACGAGTGCAGGAATGCAGTGGATGAAGAAAAAAGAAAACGAGAAAGAGAACAGGCGGTGACAGAAAAGCTGCAGTATCTGTTTGAAACACAGGTACAGGATGATGTCTATCCGTCCGAGCATCTGTTTCTGCAGGGGAAATCCCACATCTGTGTGATTACCAGCGAATGGCTTTACAATGCCATGCGGAAATTATCAGAAACACAGAGGGAGGTACTGATTCTGGATTTCTGGTATGGGTACACGGATATTGAGATAGCTGCACAGTTTGCTGTCACGCCAAGGACAATCTACAACTGGCGGCAAAAAGCGTTTGCTGCCATAAGAAATTATCATGAAAGGAACCATTATGAAAGAAAATGAACTTACATATGAGCTGATCTGCGCCGCCGTAAGAGGCGAGCGCGAAGCTCTCGACCAGATTCTAATTTACTATGACGATTATATCAACACATTAGCGACTGTGAAGGCGGAGGACGCCCAGGGGAAAGAGTACCAGTATGTCGATGGGGATTTAAAGACACGGATTCAGATGAAGCTGGTGGATGCTATACCGAAATGGAGGGGACTTAGAAATGTTGACAACAGATTTATTTGATTTTGCCTATGTGCCGGATTGGTACGGGCAGTTGGACGAGTTATCAAGGATGGCCCTCCCGGAGCCGTGGCGGTTCAAGAAACCAACCAATGTGACAAAGAACCAGGACACACCTATTCTGGAACGCTATATACATATGATTTTTCGCAAACAATGCATTGAGTTCAATTCAGCAGAAGATGCCAGAAAAGCAGCACAGTTCTTCCATGTGGAGAATGAGCGTGCGTGTTTCCACACCGGACTTTATAACAGCCGGTATAAAGGGATTTACGCTTTCTTTGACCGGAACCACAAGAAGGATTCCATGTTGGAATGGTATTTTAGGGGATTCTGTGACGAGCTGTCACCATGGCTGAGATACATACAGCCGTTGCCGCAGAAGCCTTCCTACTACACAGCGAAACGGGGAGCGGGATTTAATCCGGACTGGCCGATCAGGGTAAACGTAGAACACATATTAGGGGATACAGAAAATCTGGAGCGGATTCCGGCGAAGATCCGCAAGGCAAAGAACCTGCCGCTTTTATTTGAAACAGCGGTGGAACTTGGCAGGAGGAGGGCCGTGGTGGAGCCGGGGCTTGTAGTTCCGCAGGGATACCAGGGGAAGATACAGTACCTTCTTCCGGTTTATCTGACAAACATGAAGAAACCGGACCTTGTCATGACGCTGGAAGTGATGGACGGTTATTACATGGGACATACCTGCCTGACTCTGGAGATGGCTTACTTAAACGCCAGGGTGGTCGCAAGACCGCTGGTACCGTGGCTGACAGAACTTGTGAAATAAAGATAAGAGAATAAAGATAGAGAGACGCCCGACAAAGTAAGATGCACATGGATTGTGCATTGTCGGGTGTTTCTGCCCTATAGGGGGTGCGACAGGGTTTGGGGATTTATAACATTTCTCGCTGTGGCAGCAGGGTGTCTTGCATATTAATACAATAAGCCTGTCGAAAGATGGCTTGGAAAGGAGGTGGTGCGTATCCATGCGGCTCCGGCTGTGCCGCATGGAGTAGGGGAACGGCCAACATCCCTGCAGATAGCAGGGGCAACGAAAAATACATATATCAAATGCCTGGTTCGCGAGAAGGCAAAGGATATTTCATAGGGCGGTTTTTCATATGTTCCGGCAGCGTGTCGGAAGGTATCGAAAAAAATCGCTGTGAAGTACCCTCTGGTCTTGCTGCGCTTTTTTCAGGTATTCGGGCGGATTCGGGTGTACTTCCGGCACTCAGGTCCGCCTTTTTCTATGTCCTTTGCCGCCTGCTGTGGGAATCACAGCCTGTCTGTGAATGACCACAGTATCTCGTGTCCGGGCGGAAAGGACACGACATGGAAAGAAAAAAAGAAAAGTCCGGGCTTACGTTCCGGCAGTTACGGGAGATGGTTGGAAACGGCACAGGGCATAAGACTCCGACCGCAAGGCAGTTAAGGGAATCCGGGGAAGAACCTGTGGCGGTCCGGGAGATTGGACCGGACGGGAGCCTGAGCGTGTATCCGGGCGGTTATGCCGTTTATTCCAATGGCAGCGGCACCACCGTGGTCAGTATTGGAGAGTGTGGTGAGTATACATACCGGTTCCATGACGGGGAGGATGGTCTGCCCACAGAGAGCCGCCTCTTTCTGGATGGAGATGACTGGAGCGTGGCGGTGGCCTTAAAAGGTGAGGAGCAGATCGAGGCGAACCTTATGAACCGGAAAGGCGACAGAAAGGGCAGCAGGCAGTATGAGGATGATTGGGAGCATATCCGGGTGGAAGAGGAAGTACCGGATGTGCTGGATGCGATTGTCCAGAGGGACATGCTGTCTGAATTGTTAGATTGTCTGACTGAGCGGCAACGTGAAGCTGTCACGGCATACTTTTTTGATGGGCTTACGCAGCAGCAGATTGCGGACAAGCTAGGGATAGCAAAACAGTCTGTAAACGAAAATTTGAAGACCGCAATAAAGAAGATGAAAAAAATATCAAAAAATTTTTGAAGTACCCTGACAAACCCCTTCTCCCACGACAACAGGTGAAGGGGGTCATAGAAATCTCCTTCCCGGAGGCACAGCCGCCGGAAACAGATTTGATCGGAAGGAGGATAAGTCAATGGATGCAGCAAAGAGATTCACGATGGACATCGGCACCAGAGATATGGGCAGGCCCATCTGTGACGTACACAAAAGGGGAATCCGCAGCCGGGTTCTGGATGCGCTCTTTGGCAGGGAGAACCGTGTGCTGATCATCATGCCCAGTGGGTGTGTGGACAGCGTTTCATTCCACCCCGTGGAAGCACCTGCAGAGGAGGACACCGATGGGAGTTAAGGTTACGGAAAGCACGGCAAAGGCCATTTACGTTTGTTCCCCGTATAAGGCTACTTCCCTCTCAGAAGCGGACCGGGAGTGGGAAATGAAAGAGAACGTAAAAAGGGCAAAGCTGGCCTGCCGGATATTAGTGAAGTTGGGGTATCTGCCCCTGGCACCGCATCTGTATTTCACCCAGTTCCTTGAGGATGGTGATGAAAAGGAAAGGCAGGAGGGCATGGCGCTTGGGAGGCGGTGGCTGGCAGTTTCAGACGAACTGTGGGTATTCGGGGAGCGGATTTCTGACGGCATGAGCCGGGAGATCAGTTATGCCAGGGAACTTGGTATCCCGATACGGTGCCTGCCGGAACCGGGCAGGCTGATCGAGTGCATCGTGAATGCGTGGAAACAGAGACAGGAAGAACACACGGAGGGCTGCCGGGAGCAGAGCGGCCGAGATCAGGAAGAAAGTGAGGACACGAACCATGAGTAAAAAGGATATGAAAAAAGAAGCAGTCGTTTTGAGAGTGAGAAATCTGCACATCCATCTGGACGAGCATATGGAAACCACGAACCATTTTGAAAAGGAAGATACACCATGCTGCTGTGGATGCCAGGGAGAGGATGTGGAAATCGATCTGGATGAGCTGGCAGCGGAGATTGCCGGGGAGACTGGCATTGAGATGAGCATCGTGAAAAAGGTGCTGGCGGCAGAAGAACGCATCCTGGAGAAGATGGGCGTTGTTGAGGTTGTGGAAGAAGAAATCACAGGGGATGATCCGCAGGAGGCCGGCAGTGCAGCACAGGAGGAGCATACGGCACAGGAGAGCCATAAGCCGGAAGGCAGCACATCTGATTTCCTGGAGAATGAGTTCCCGGAGATGTTGGGGCAGCTTCTGGGCGGGGCTATCCTCATGGGCATCATGGAGTCCGTGCTGCCGGAGGGGATGCGTCCGGGAAAGAAATCTGAAACAGGAGGGTTAGGCCATGGCAAAGACCGAAAGTAAAGGAAAGACAGCAGTAGTCAGCCCGGAGAAGATCATAAAAGGCATGACCACCATCTTTCAGGGGTTCTCCATCATGTTTGACGGAATGGCGGAGCAGATGCGGCAGATGGAAGGACTGGCAGAGCAGATTGGGACCGGTCAGCAGATTTCTGAGGAATACAGGGATGAAAAATCAGCTGGGAAGAAAGAAGCATCTACCGAAGCGGATTCAAAGGGCGCAGATACAGCGGACAACGGCAACTCAGAAGATGCGCCGCCATGGGAGGAAGAAGATGGAAAGAAAGCACCAGCTGTAATTGCTGTGGATGACCTTTTAAAAGTTGCAGCACAGAAGATCACTACTAACCGGAAGAACAGCCCGAAGATTAAAGCACTGCTTACTGCCTACGGCTGTGGCGCAGTCAGTGAGCTTCCAGAAGACAAGCGGGAGGCGTTTTTAAACGACCTCGCCCAGCTTTGAGGGTGATGCCTATGGGAGCACACGCATTATTATCCGCATCCAGTTCCAAGCGGTGGCTGAACTGTCCGCCATCCGCAAGGCTGGAGGAGAACTTCCCGAATGAGAGCTCCTCTTATGCAGAGGAAGGGACGTGGGCGCATGAGCTGTGTGAGTATAAGGTAAAGAAGTATCTGCACCGGCGGATGAAACGTCCGCAGTCCGAGTATCTGACCGAGGAGATTGAAAATATCACAGACATTTATGCAGAGTTTGTGATCTCCACAATAGAGGAGCTGAAGGCACAGGGGCTCTCTGTGCTGGCACTGGTAGAGGAAAAGCTGGATTACAGCCATATTGCACCGAGCGGTTTTGGTACCGGGGATATGGTGATCCTGGCCCCCGGTCTGCTCCACGTCTGTGATTTCAAGACGGGTTCCGGCGTGTTCGTGGATGCAGACCACAACACGCAGATGATGCTGTATGCACTTGGCGCACTGCATGCCTATGACTATCTGTTTGACATCCAGACCGTTTCCATGACCATCATCCAGCCGCGGCTTGAGAATATCAGTACGTTTACCTGTACGAAACGGGAACTTCTGGATTGGGCTGAGAGCATCCGGCCGGTGGCAAAGATGGCATTTGAGGGGAAAGGTGAGCAAAAACCGGGTGACTGGTGTAGGTTCTGTCGGGCAAAGGCCATGTGCCGCGCAAGGGCAGAGGAAGCACTGGCACTGGCAAGGGAGGAATTTCTTGACCTGGATCATGGGGCGCTGGCAGATGAGGTGGAACTGACCGATGCCACGGCACCTTACAGCCCGGACACGGAAGCCCCCACCTTCAAGTCTCCGGCCTTGATCTCCCAACAGGAGATTGAAGCCATCCTTCCGACACTGAACCGCATCTCCGAGTGGATCACCGCCGTATTTGCTTATGTTTCCAACGAGGCGATCAACCACGGTGTTGTCTGGTCCGGCTATAAGGTAGTGGAGGGAAGGAGCAAGCGGCAGTTTACAGACACAAAAGCGGTAGTGGATGCCGCAGCAAAAGAAGGTTTCACGGATGTGTATAAGCAGGAACTTATCTCCCTAACGGAATTCGAGAAGATGATGGGCAAAAAGCGGTTCGCACAGATACTGGGTGGGTTCGTGGTCAAGCCGCCCGGCAAGCTGGCGCTGGTGCCGGAAACAGACCCGCGCCCGGCAGTGGATTTAAGCGGGACTGCCGAAGATGAATTTGAAGTGCTGGATCAGTGATCCGGTTAAGAAATGAAATATAGGAGGACAACGACTATGGCAACTAATACAAACCCTACGAAAGTGATTATTCCCTGCCGGATTTCCTTTGCGAATATCTGGCAGCCGAAGGCAATTAATGGCGGTGATGAGAAATATTCCGTTTCCTGTGTCATTCCAAAGAGTGACAAGAAAACCCTGGCCCGCATCCAGAAAGCAGTGGAGGCGGCAAAAGAGGATGGCAAGACACGCAAGTGGAGCGGAAAGATCCCGCCGAACCTGAAACTGCCCCTGCGTGACGGTGATATCGACCGTCCGGATGATGAGACCTATCAGGACTGCATGTTCGTCAATGCCACATCCAAGGATGCGCCGGGTATTGTTGATCGCAGGGTACAGCCTGTAACAGACCCGATGTTGGTTTATTCCGGGTGCTACTGCAACGTCAGCGTGAATTTCTATCCGTTTAATGCCAATGGTAACCGCGGTGTGGCTGCCGGCCTTTCCAATATCCAGTTCGTGAAAGACGGGGAACGTCTGTCCGGCAGGGCATCTGCGGAAAGCGAATTTGATGCACTGGAAACGGAAGAGGAAGAGGTTCTGGGCGAAGATATGCCGGATTTCCTTAAATAAAGCAACACAGCAATGAAATGATGGGAGCTAGGATGAGGACAGGAGACTCATCCTGGAGTTCCCATTACATGGGGTGATGAACATGAATGAGATCTATACAGACAGCAGGCCGCCGGACAGTCCGCAGGTGCTTTCCATTGATCTGGAGACCTACAGCAGCGCAGACCTTTCCAAGTGCGGCGTGTACCGGTATGTGGAGGCGGATGATTTTGAAATCCTGCTGCTGGCATACGCCTTTGACGATGAGGAGGTACGGATCGTGGATATGGCCTGCGGGGAAAGTGTGCCGCAGGAGATATGGGAGGCTATTGACGATCCGGGCGTTATCAAAGCGGCTTGGAACGCACAGTTTGAGCGTACCTGCATCGGACATTATCTGGGGCGGGTACTCTCCCCGGACAGCTGGCAGTGTTCCATGATACACGCGGCATCCCTTTCTCTCCCGCTTGCACTGAGGAATGCGGCACTGGTGTTAAAGACCGGGGAGCAGAAGGATCGGGCGGGAGAGAACTTAATTAAATATTTTTCTATGCCGTGTAAGCCGACAAAATCAAATGGAGGGCGCACACGGAACCTCCCGCAGCATGATCCGGAAGGGTGGCGGAAGTTTAAGGATTACTGCCTGCAGGATGTCCGTACTGAACGGGATATCCGCAGACGGCTGGAGACGTTCCCAATGCCGGAGACTGAATGGAACTACTATCACATGGATCAGCGCATCAACGACCGGGGTGTCAGGATCGACACGGTACTGGTGGAGCAGGCGATTGCCTGTGACCTGATGCTGTCGGATGAGATGACAAAAAAAGCCTATGAACTGACCGGCCTTGAGAACCCGAACAGCGTCAGCCAGCTAAAACAGTGGCTGGAGGAAAAAGGCATCCCGATGGAGAGCCTTGGAAAGAAAGATGTGGCGGCAATGATCACAGAACTGGATAAGAACGGATGTGACCAGGAGGCGCTGGATATGCTGAGACTCCGGTTACAGATGGCGAAAAGTTCTGTGAAGAAATACCAGGCGGCGGAGCGGTACGTCAATCAGGATGGCAGGGCTAAGGGATTGTTCCAGTTCTACGGCGCCAATCGCACGGGCCGCTTTTCAGGCAGGGGAATTCAATTGCAAAATCTTCCCCAGAACCACATTTCCACCCTGGATGAAGCGAGGGAACTTGTGAAGATGGGGTGTTTTGAAGCGGTGGAGATGCTCTACGGCAATACACCGGATGTGCTGTCCCAGCTGATCCGCACTATGCTGGTTCCCAAAGAAGGCTGTGAGTTTATTGTTGCAGACTTCTCAGCGATTGAAGCCAGAGTGCTTGCATGGGAAGCGGACGAACAGTGGCGGTTGAATGCATTTGAAAAAGGGGCAGATATCTACTGTGAGTCTGCCAGCCAGATGTTCCATGTGCCGGTAGTAAAACATGGCGTGAATGGTGACCTCCGGCAGAAGGGTAAAGTAGCGGAATTAGCCTGCATTGCGCGGAACAGCATGGTTCTGACAAATCGGGGGCTTGTTCCTATTCAGGAAGTAACTATAGGGCATCTGGTATGGGATGGTGTGGAATGGGTACAGCACCAGGGACTGATTTTGAAAGGCCAACAGCCAATCCTGCATTATGATGGCTTATCAGCTACCCCGGAACATCTGGTGTATGTTGAAGGTAAAGATAAACCGGTACCTTTTTCTTACGCAGCGGCGCAGCATCTTCGGCTTCAGCGGATGGACAGGCACGGTTATTCCGAAGATGTGTACTACGGATTTTCGGTTGTTTATGACCTCCTTAATGCAGGGCCCCGGCATCGGTTCACTGTAGACGGCTGTCTGGTGCATAACTGTGGTTACGGCGGCTCCGTGGGTGCGCTGATTTCCATGGGTGCGATGGATATGGGATTGAAAGAATCGGAGTTGCCGGATCTGATCCAGAACTGGCGGGAGGCAAACCCGAAAATCGTGCAGTATTGGTGGGATGTGGAGAAAGCAGCAGTGGAAACCATAAAAACCCATGAAGAACACCGTATCAAGAGAATCCGTTTCCAGTATTATTCCGGTACGCTGTGGATGGTGCTGCCATCGGGCAGGAAACTGGCATATCTTCAGTCGAAGCTCCAGCCGAACCGATTCGGGCGGATGAGCCTGACTTTTTGTGGGACAGGGGCAAATAACAAGTGGCAGAGGCAGGAGACGTACTCTGGAAAAATTGTGGAAAACGCAACACAGGCAATCGCCAGGGATATCCTGACGGAAGCGATGTGGCGGCTTGAGAAAGCCGGATTTGAGATCGTGGGCCATGTGCATGACGAAGTCATTATTGAAGCACCCATCGGGAAGCACACACCGGAAGATATCTGTAAGATCATGGCGGCAAATCCCCGCTGGTGCATGGACTTGCCGCTGGCGGCGGCCGGGTATCGCGGCGATTACTATTTTAAAGATTGAGGTGGCAGCATGGCTCATGTGATGGAAATGAAAGACGGAAAAACAATCACAGTATTTGGACTTAGGGATGTGCTGGAGATGATCGAAGAATATGCCGGACCGGAACCAAGGCGTTTCATTGAGGAGCATATATCTGAGATCGAACAGGATAGGGCGGACTTTGAGGAACAGGAAAAATACTACGAGGGCAGGATCGAGAAACTGGAAGTCCATCAGAGGGCGATTCTGAATGATGTGAAAGAAGAACTGGAAGCTATGGAGCAGTTTTTGGATGCGCCGCGTTTAAACCGTATAAAGCTGTATGCTGCTGTGAGAAACATCCAGAAGATGGTCCGGGCTGAACTTTAGGGGTACGGGCATATACCAAATGGCATCGGAGGATGCGGAAAGCGAGGATTTTGATATGAAAACAGGCAGAAGTTTAAAAGAAGTCATGGCGGAACTGAACCGCCAGAGCAGGGCAAAGAGAGATTATATCGGGCCGGCGGAGGCATTCCATCTCAGGGATGACGGCCGGACGTTTGAAATCAACCATGTGGTTTCCGGGCAGCAGGAAATTTTTGATACCAGCCCGCTCTTCCACAGGCAGGTGGCATCGGCGCTTGGCATCCCGGCAAAGTATTATGACATGATGTCGGCGCAGAAACCGGAACTGCTGGCAGAGAACGTGAACTCGTGGTTTGCAGATAAGACGGGCAGCTATATGATCCGCTCCATGGATTACGGCAGCGGTCCGGTGGCAAGGGCGCTCCTTTCGGAACGGTACCGCCGCATTGACAATATGGAGATCGCCACGGCAGTCCTTCCGCTATTTGCCGGACAGGAGCGGTATGAGGTGGTTTCCTGCGAGGTGACGGAGAACCGGCTGTATTTAAAAATCGTGAATCACCGCCTGGAGATGGCGGTTGTTCCGGGAGACTATATGCAGGCCGGCGTGGTGATCTCAAACTCAGAGGTTGGCCTTGGTTCCGTTTCCGTACAGCCGCTGGTCTACCGCCTTGTGTGTACGAACGGAATGGTAATCAATGACATGGGCGAACGGAAGAACCATGTGGGAAGGACAGCCAGGGCATTAGAGGACAGCTTTCACATTTATTCGGATGAGACCATCGAAGCGGAGGACAAGGCGTTTCTTTTGAAACTCCGGGATGTGACGGCTGCGGCGATTGAGGAGAGCCGTTTTGCACAGGTGGTGGGCAGATTAAAAGAGGCAGCCAGTGTGCCGATTACAGGAAAGGTGCCGGAGGTGGTGGAACTTACCGGACGCAGTTACGGGCTGAACCAGGATGAGCAGGACAACATCCTGCAATATCTGATTTCCGGCGGCGACCTCTCACAGTACGGTTTATCCAATGCCATCACGCGGGCAAGCCAGGATGTAGAGTCTTACGACCGGGCGACTGTGCTGGAGGGCATCGGCTGGCAGGTTGCTGCCATGGAGCGGCAGCAGTGGAAGGAGATGAATGGGTAATGCCTGCGAGAGATTTTGGATTCCGTTGGGTAACACACTCCTCTGAAACCACTGCCGGTCATCCGTCCAGGCATTCCCACTCTGATCCGACCGCAGACGCAGCCATTGGCAATCTTATGCGGGAGGAAAGGAAAAAGAAAAAACTGCCGTCCAGCAGGCATGGGAAATCCAGCCGGAAGAAAAACAGCAGCCGGCGGACACCGGGAGGAGGAAGAAGCAGTGAGGGAAAATGAAGTGGAAAAGGCATTTGTGGATGCAGTCAAAAAGGCTGGCGGCAAAGCGGTGAAGTTTACCAGCCAGACGATGAACGGGGTGCCGGACAGACTGGTCCTGCTGCCCTGCGGCAAGTGCGCCTTTGTAGAGCTGAAAGCTCCCGGAAAACAGATGCGTATGCTGCAGAGAAAACGGAGGGAGCAGTTACTGGCGCTTGGCTTCCCTGTGTTCTGCGTGGACCGGCCGGAACAGATACAGCCGGTCATGGAAGCGCTTGGGGAGTGGGAACCGGGAGAACCGGTCCCAACAGGCGTAGGGACAGAAATCCCGGAACTAAAGAATATGATGCTGCTGGAAGGAGGTGATGCCGAATGAAGTTCGTACCGCATGATTATCAGAGCTATTGCACGGATTATATCAAGACCCATCCTGTTGCAGCTTTGTTTCTCGATATGGGCTTGGGTTGAGGTAAGACGGCAATCACACTGTCAGCGATCAATGACCTGATGCTGGACACCTTCGATGTGTCCAAGGTTCTTGTAGTGGCTCCCCTCAGAGTAGCACGGGATACCTGGCCGGCAGAAGTAGAGAAGTGGGAACACCTGAAGTTCCTTTCCATTTCCGTCATCGTTGGGGACGTAAAGACACGGATCGGGGCACTGAACCATCCGTCTCTGGTGTATGTCATCAACCGGGAGACGGTCAAATGGCTGGTGGAGTATTACGAGAAGAACGGCCTGCGGTGGGATTTTGATATGGTAGTGATTGATGAGCTTTCTTCTTTTAAGAACCATCAAAGTCAGAGGTTCCGGTTTCTGCGGAAGATCCGCCCTTTTGTGAGGCGGATGGTCGGGCTGACCGGCACACCGACTTCTAACGGCCTTATGGACCTATGGGCGGAGATTGGGATTTTAGATGGAGGGCAGCGTCTGGGGAAATTTATCGGCCGGTACCGGGAAGCCTACTTTAAAGCTGGCAGCATGAATCCGCAGACTGGTGTGGTGTTCCAGTATGTTCCCAGAGAGGGAGCAGAGGAGCAGATATACGAAAGGATTTCGGATATTACCATCTCCATGAAGGCACTGGATTATCTCCAGATGCCGGAGTGCATCATGAGCAGCCATGAAGTGGAGATGAGCACGCAGGAAAAGAAACTCTACGATATGCTGGCAAAAGACCTGCTGATCCCGTTGGAAGATGGTGATATTGACGCTGCCAATGCAGCAGCCCTTTCCGGGAAACTCCTGCAGATGGCAAACGGCGCTGTGTATGATGAGAATGGCACAGCCCGCAGGATTCACAACCACAAGCTGGAAGCATTGGAGGATTTGATCGAAGCGGCCAACGGGCAGAGCGTTCTGGTAGCGTACTGGTTTAAGCATGATAAGAAACGTATTGAAGAACATCTCATGAAGATGGGGTATTGTCCGAGGGACATTAAGAACAGCGAGGATATCCGGGATTGGAATGCCGGGAATATCCCGGTTGCACTGATCCATCCGGCAAGTGCTGGACATGGTTTGAACATCCAGCAGGGAGGGCACATCCTGATCTGGTTCGGACTGACCTGGAGCCTGGAACTTTACCAGCAGACCAATGCCCGACTCTGGCGGCAGGGGCAGACGGATGTGGTGACAATTCATCACATCATTACGAAAGGCACAGTGGATGAAGATGTAATGGCGGCACTGGAAGAAAAGGACGTGACGCAGGAAAAGCTGATCGCTGCGGTCAAGGCCAGACTTGGCCGGTAAGGGCATAGTGCCCGTTAAGACAAAAATACACGGTTCGGACGGAAGGAGGACGATTCATGGGACGACCGAAGAAAGAAAAATATGAAATAGAGGAGCGGTTCCTGACGGAAGCCCTCCTTCTGGCCGGATCATACTCAGATGCCGTAAAGGAAAAGAAACAGCTTCAGGATTTGATGACGGGAGAGTTTGAATATACAGAGGACATGGCGATACAGGATTTGATTGGCGGAGGGCAGCAGGAAGGGGAGCGGGTACAGACCAGCAATCTTTCCAATATCCCGGAAAGGGCGGCAATCCTGCTGGCAGATGGATATGTGGAGAAACAGAAATACCGGATGCAAAAAGAGGCGCAGAGCCGGATGGATGAATACCGGAAACTCTGTGAGCAGGTGGAGATTGTGGAGACTGCCATGAATGAGCGGATGGATGACAGGACAAGGGCTGTATTCCGGTGTCTTTTCATGGAACATAAGGCATGGAGTGCTGTCAGGGATGAGCATGGGAATGGTTTGCGGCCACAGCAGATTGCAGATGCACGGGAGAAAGTAATCGAAGCTATAGCAGAGGAACTGTCATTAATGGAGCAGATCGCAGAGGAGTTATGATGGGAAGAAAGAAAAAGAATGTTGAACGGGCAAGTATGGAAGCTACTGACTTTATTTTAGAGGCCATTAGACGATATCCTAAAATGAAAGAAGGGTGTAAGGATTTTGAAGAAAATCGAGGATTCTTATTGAAACACTGCCAGATTAATCTTGAAGCGTTTATGCCAGAAACTGCACCAAATGAGGATTTATTTATTCAGCCAGGAATCCGCGGAAAGGATCGGAAACTGATAGATGCTTACTTGGATGATAAAGAAAAAGTGTATCTTTTAGAACACGGCATTATGGGATTAGAGGGTGAGGTAAAGGAAGTGGCAGAAGCCTTGTTTTTGAAACAGCTGCCACGAGTAGAAGTGGAAAGAAAGTTTTCTTTATCGCAGTCTACGATTACCCGGAGAAGGAATGAAGCAGTAAGACTTCTTGCAAGAGAAGTGGATTCGTTTATGATTTGGAAAAGTGAAATATTGTTTGCATAGCGGAATCCGGATGTTATGATGCGTCCGGATTTTTCCGTTTTAGGATGTTCATGGTATAAAAAAAATAACTTGACCATTTCCATATATAAACTGAACATTTACCTTAATAAGTTGAATATTCGGAGCCTTTATTTTTGAGTGAAAACCGTGGTATTATTTATAATGCCGGGAGGCGGAGGACAAAGATGTCCTCCTAACATAAAGCTGGAGCAGGAGCAGTCCTGTTTCCGGCTTTTTCTTTTGCAGACACCACGGGAGGTGAGAGGATTGGGCAGGAAAAACAGGAGGAAGGAATCAGCGTATTCCCGGAAGATGAGAAATCCGGAGAAACTGATATCCAAACCGCAAACGGACATCGTACATAACGGCGTAGCTCCAGTTAGGGGTGACATTTGGTTTGCAGAGCTTGGGAAGCATCCGGGGACGAGTGTTCAGGAAGGATGCCGGCCGGTATTTATTATGAGCAATGACACGGCAAACGGGCATTCCGGTACTGTGACAGTCGTGCCGATGACTTCCAAGAAGAAAAAAGCATATCTTCCAACACATGTTTTGACAGAAGCATCTGACTGTCCCAATCTGGAGCCTTCTATGGTGCTGGCGGAGCAGGTGACTACCATTGGCAAGTGCGCCCTCAAAAGTTTTGTAGGGCGTGTCGGAGAGGACAGAGTACATGAAATTGAAAATGCTGTGGAAGTGCATCTCGGTCTGGCTGGAAAGGTGCGGGATAAGTGAGCGCGGTCTTTTTATGTCCGGATTTTACATTCAACAAGATTTCTAACCAGGATTGGAGATGATAAATTGTGGGAACTACCAGTAACGGCCGTGCGCCGGTGAATTTTGTAAACATCCCGGCGGATCTGAAAGCGTCCTGCCGGTTCTGTGTATGGAAGATGGAGAAGGTAAAAGGCAGGTCAGCACGGCTTACCAAGGTGCCCTATGACCCGGCAACCGGGAGAAAGGCACAGAGCAATAATGCCGCAACCTTCTCGGATTTCAACACAGTCATTAAAACTTATGCAATGGGCGGATATGACGGTATCGGTATCCGTGTAGATAACGGCATCGGTGCTTTTGATATTGACCACTGTATCCGTGAAGATGGGAGCCTCAACGATGTGGCTGCTTCCGTGCTTGGAATCTTCAAAGACGCTTATGTTGAACGGTCCCCGTCCGGAACCGGCCTGCGCGGGTTCTTCCATGTGGACGCGGATTTTAATTTTGACAAAACCATTTATTACATCAATAACCGTACCCTTGGTTTGGAGGTTTATCTTGCCGGGGCGACAAACCGTTTCGTAACGGTGACAGGAAATAAGTACCGGGAAGGAACCGTCCCAACGGATATGCCGGCGCTTCAAACTTTGCTGGATACGCTGATGAAGCGAAAGAGCCAGGTGGTGAACACACACATTGAGCCGTGTTCCTACCTGTCGGATGAGGAAGTGCTGGAACATGCGGGGAAGTCTGCCAATGGAGATCGCTTCATGGATTACTATGAGGGCAACTGGCAGAAATATTTTGATAACCAGTCCGATGCGGATATGGGTTTTCTTTCCATGCTGGCGTTCTGGTGCGGCTGTGACGAGGAGCAGATTGACCGTATTTTCCGTACCTCCGGCATGATGCGCCCCAAATGGGACCGGCAGCAGTCCGGCACCACTTATGGGGCAATCTCCATCCGGAATGCTGTGTCCACCTGCCGTGCGATCTACCTTCCGGTCGATCCGCAGGACATCACGGATGCGGGGGATGAGTTTAAGAACCTTGACGGGGAAGAAGTGGATTACAACCCGGACCTTTCCCAGATCAGGACCACGCTGGATGAGATGCAGCCGCAGTCCAATCCCCGCTATGGCCGGGATGAGATCGGAGTCGGAAATATGTTTGCAGACTATTTCAAAGGCGTGGCGCGTTATAACCGTGACCGGGGCATCTGGTATGTATATGACGGGACGGTCTGGCGGGCAGACACGGGAGGGCTGAAAGTTGCGGAGCTGGCAAAGCTCTTAGCGGACCGCCTTCTGACTTACGCAATCAAAATCAAGGAGGAGGATACCAGAAAGCGGTTCATCGACCGCATCCGCAAGCTGCAGCAGAGGAAACACAGGGAAACCATGTTAAAAGATGCGAAATCCGTGTATCCGCTGGCGATGTCCTTTTTTGACCGGGATATTTACCTGTTCAACCTTGCCAATGGGACGCTGAATTTGAGAACATTGGAATTCAGGGAACACCGGGCGGAGGACTACCTGACGAAGATTTCCCCGGTCGTTTACGATCCGGAAGCAGGCTGCCCGCGATGGACGCAGTTCATGGAGGAAGTCATGCAGGGGGATGAAGAACGTATCCGGTATATCCGGAAGGCATTGGGATACGCACTGTCCGGTGATACCAGGATGGAGTGTCTGTTTATCCTCTATGGAGCAACCTCCCGTAACGGCAAAGGCACCATGATGGAGACATTCCTGCGGATCATGGGCGACTACGGCCGCAACGCCGATCCCGTCCTTCTTGCCATGAAGTTTAACGCACAGAGCAACGGTCCCACAGAGGAAGTGGCGCGGCTTGCGGGCTCCCGGTTCGTGAACATCTCGGAACCGGAAAAGAAACTCACCATGGATGCGGCCTTTACCAAGCGTATGACGGGTAATGATTCCATTACGGCACGTTTCCTGCATGAGAACAGTTTCGAGTTCCGGCCGAACTTTAAAATATTCATCAACACGAACCATCTGCCGAACATCACAGACCTTACACTGTTCGATTCCGGCCGTATCAAGATCATCCCGTTCAACCGCCATTTTGAGGAGGAAGAACAGGATAAGGGATTGAAGGCTTTTTTTGCAGAGGAAGAAAATATGTCCGGCATCTTTAACTGGCTGCTGGAAGGGCACAGGCTTTTTGAAAGAGAGGGGCTTGCTATGCCGAAGTCCGTGCTGGAGGCAACTGATGCTTACCACAAGGAATCGGACCGGATGGCACAATTTTTTACAGCCTGCATCGCAGACGCTCCGGGGAAGGAACTGAGGACATCTGCAATGTACACAAGGTATCAGGAGTGGTGTAAAGAAAATGGTTACCGGCCGGAGAGCATGAAAAACTTTAAACCAGCCATTGACCGGAAATACACAATCGTAAAGAAGCGCCCCGCAGATGGCAGTGGGAGCGCCACGCCAATGGTGCTGGATGTAGAATTTCTGCCGGATGAGGATGTAGCCCCAGAGCTTGTGCCTGTTGATTAACGGTTTACTTGCCCGGCTGGATGTTGCCGTTGTTGCTGGTATTTTGAAACCCATTCCAGCATTTTTTAATTACACAATGTTATGTTTTTATCGGCAACAGCGGCAACAATGCGGCAACATCCAGCAACGGAAAATGGCTGCTTTCATTATTTTAAAATGCGGAAAAACGTGATAAATACGGCATTTTTAAAGAACAACCCTTATCCGCTTTTCATGTGTTGCTGATGTTGCTGCTGATATGGTTAGCTTTTATTATTTATTTCCCCGTGAACGATTTATATTTTAACAGCAACATCAGCAACAAAGAGAAAGAATAGAAATCCGGCAACGATGAAAAGTACCGTATTTTCAAGGAAAAACGGACTTTGAATGAACGGAAAAAGGGAAAAAGAGGGGCAGTTATTCGGCAACAGATTCAGCAACAACCAGCAACGATTGTGAGAGTGATGAATTGTGGTTATAGCAGGTCAAAAAATGATAGGGGTTCATAACAGGCATCTTTTGAACAGGCCAATTTGTGGGCAACGGCAAAGGGTGCCTGCTTTGTAATACATGAAACGAGAGGAGAAGTAAAACTATGAGCAGGATTTTAACATGCGAACAGGTGTCAGACGGGCATCCCGATAAAATCTGTGACCAGGTTGCGGATGCCATTGTGACGGACTGTCTGGTACATGACAAGGAAAGCAGGGTGGCGATTGAGTGTCTGTTAAAGGACAACCGCCTGATCATTGCCGGTGAACTGACCAGTAAGCACCAGCCGGACTACCGGAAACTGGTGGATGATGTACTGGAGCGCATCGGAAAGGGAAAGACGGAATACGGCAGGATGGAGATCATCAGCCCGCTGGATGTTGCCCTTATGGTAAGGGAGCAGTCCCCGGACATTGCTCTCGGTGTGGATAAGGGCGGAGCCGGAGACCAGGGCATCATGTTCGGATATGCCACCAATGAAACACCGGAGCTCCTTCCGGTTCCGTTTGCCGTGGCGACCAAGTTCCTGCGGCTTTTGAAGAACCATCCGTCAAAGATGTTCCGGGCGGATGCCAAGGCGCAGGTCAGCTTTGATTACAGCAGCGGACGGATCACCGCTTTCCTCTGCTCCGTGCAGCACAGCCCGGATGTGGAGGTCAGCGATTTCCGTCACATCATTGAGGGAATGATGGTGCTGGCTGCCTGTGAGTACGGGTTGAATGGTGACTTCGTGAAACTGGTCAATCCGACCGGACGGTTTGTGGTTGGCGGTTCCTTTGCCGACTGTGGTGTGACAGGAAGGAAACTTGCCTGTGATACCTATGGCGGCATCGGCAGGATCGGCGGCGGAGCTCTGTCCGGGAAAGATCCAAGTAAGGTAGACCGCTCGGCTGCGTATATGGCACGGAAGATTGCCCGTGACATTGTGCAGGCCGGATATGCGGAGCAGTGTGAGATACAGATTGCCTATGCCATCGGGATGGAACATCCGGTGTCAGTCAACGTGGACTGCTTTGGTACAGAGTTCCAGCCGCTGGATTTCATTCAGGCTTATGTGGATGACAGCTATGATCTGACACCGAAGGGAATCATCAGCAGATTGCATCTTCTGGATGTAGACTACAACCTGATATCTTCTTACGGACACTTCGGGAAGCCTGGACTTCCGTGGGAGGAATAGGGATGCCCTGGAAACCCAAGGTTCCCTGTAAGCATCCCGGCTGTGTGGAACTGGTGGAATCGGGAACAAAGTATTGTGAAAAACACAAAGCACTGCACCCGGAAGAAGTGCGGTCGGCTGCAAAGCGCGGGTACGGAAGGAAGTGGCAGAAGACCAGCCGGGAATACCTGCAGGCGCATCCGCTGTGTGTGCTGTGCATGAAGAAACAGCCGCCGCGGTATGTGAAGGCGACAGTGGTTGACCACATCATCCCACACCGCGGCGATCCAAAGCTGTTCTGGGACCGGAGAAACCTGCAAGCATTGTGTAAACAGTGCCATGATAAAAAGACACGGGCGGAAGACAGCAATCCGACCTACACCTATTGAGCCATGTCTTTCTCAATCACCAGCCGTCCTTCCTCACACTGGATGGACACGAAGCTGCCAGCTGTGAAGCCGAGCTGCTCCAGCCACTTCCCTTCCAGACGGATTTGTGGAGAGGGGGTGTTTCTCTGGTAAGTGAGATAGACTTTCCTGCGGCGGTTCCTTTTCTGCTTCTCTTTCAAAGGTTCATGCCTCCTTTCTTTGCGGTATGGTCATGTTACCTCTGAAAGCAGAATATATCCAGCAGATCCGATATCGTAAACTACACAGATTTTCGTGGTTTTGTTTGTGTACATTATGGCGGAAAGGGCCCACCGGGGGCCGGGTTCACTTCTCTGTGGTGAAGTGCCACGGAGACCGCCGCCCCCTCAAACGTAAAAAACCGCGAATTTGATAGGCCGGGGGCCAGGCAGTTACGGCGCAAAATGAAATCAGCAGACGAAGAGGCGCGGCAGCACTGCCAGTCCCCATCTTATAAATATCCGAAATGAACCAAAACACATGAAATTCCTTGATAAAAGGGGAGTTTTCGTGTGTTTTTGTTTGTTCCGGTGAAACATGAAAATCTGGAATGAAACAGGAACTACCCATGCGGCATCCATGCTGACGGGACGAAAATTCACCTCACTGTTTTTTATGTGTTTTTTGGGATTTTTCCGCAAAATGGGCGGGGTTACGGCGCAGCATGGAAACGGTGCTGCATGAACCAAACAGGAAGGAGGGGCAGCGATGGAAGCAAATACGGAAGCGGAGATGCTGGAGGATATGGCGAAACGGTTCTGCCCCAACTGCGGTGCGGCAGTCACGCCAAACGGCAGAGGCCGTCCGAGGATATTCTGCTCGGTGTCCTGCAGGTATGCGTGGAAGAACAGAAACCCGCACCCGGAAAACTGGAAATCCACCCGGACAGCTGTCTGCCCGGAGTGTGGGAAACCATTCTTGGCAAGCCGGGAGTATGGGAGAGTGAGGAAATATTGCAGCCATGCCTGCGCCAACAGAGGACGGGCGAAACGGAAGGAGCGTGAGGAAAATGAAGGATAAGATGGAAACCATCGGTGTGTACTGCGTCTGCAATACGATGGGTATCTGCGTACATGAGATTGACTGCTGTGAGGACAGGGTGCTTGCATCCGCAAATGGAGAAAACCCACAGTGGTGTCCCATGAATGAACAGACGCAGCCGGACGGGGAAGAGGCGGAGCCGGGGTTCTTATTCGGCTCTTTTTTCGTGCCGTTCTCAGAGGTCATGCGCGTCTGAGTAAAGGAGGACGCATGGATGCAGAAGACTGCACAACTGAAAGTGCTGCCGGTGGGCGTACTCAGGCCGGCCGCATACAATCCTCGGAAGAAACTGAAGCCGGGGGATAAGGAGTACGAGAAGATCAAGAATTCCATTACGGAGTTCGGGTTTGCGGACCCTCTTGTGGTCAATGCCGATATGACGATCATCGGCGGCCACCAGAGACTGACTGTTGCTATGGATCTGGGATACACGGAAGTGCCGTGTGCTGTGGTCGATATTGACAAGGTCCGGGAGAAGGCGCTGAACATTGCCCTCAATAAGATCACGGGGGCGTGGGATGATTCCCTGCTGGCTGATCTGCTGAAGGACATCGAGAACAGCGACTTTGATTTAGGGAAAACAGGTTTTGACCCGCCGGAGATTGAAACGCTTTTCAACAAGGTACATTCCAAGGAAGTTAGGGAAGATGACTTCGATGTAGAGAGTGAGCTGAAACGGCCGGCCTTCTCGCGATCCGGGGATTTGTGGATGCTTGGCAGGCACCGTGTGTACTGCGGGGATTCCACCCTGCCGGAAAGTTATGGGCGGCTGCTGGAAAAAATGAAGGTAAACCTGGTACTCAGTGACCTTCCCTATTTTGTTGCCTACCAGGGAACGGCCGGCACGATCCAGAATGACGACCTGCCGGATTATGAGGCTTATGATTTCACATTAAAAGCCATGCAGTGTATGTTTGAAAATCTGGCGGATGACGGCTCCATTTATATCTTCCATGCAGACACCAAGGGGCTGATCTTCCGAAAGGCATTCGATGCCGCCGGGTTCTATCTTTCCGGGTGCTGCATCTGGAAGAAGAACGCGCTGGTGCTTGGCCGGTCGCCATACCAGTGGATGCACGAGCCGTGCCTCTTTGGGTGGAAGAAGGACGGAAAACACCAGTGGTACAGTGACCGTAAGCAGACCACCATCTGGGAATATGACCGCCCGAAGGCAAACAAAGACCATCCGACCATGAAACCGGTGGGGCTGATGTCTTATCCCATCCGTAACAGCACCATGACCAACGGCATCGTGCTTGACCCGTTCCTGGGTTCCGGCTCGACGCTGGTGGCCTGTGAGGAAACGGACCGGGTGTGCATGGGCATCGAGCTGGAGACAAAATTTGTGGATGTCATCGTGAAGCGGTATATCGAACTGAAGGATGGAAACGCATCGGATGTGTACGTCATCCGTGACGGGCAGAAGCTGTCACTGGATGAGGTAGTGCAGCTGGATACAGAGGATCTTCCGTCAGGGGAGCAGGCAGCCACGGAGTCTGGAGGTGTGCTGGAATGACGGGAGATAAGACGCTGACCCTCGGCAGCCTGTTTGACGGTTCCGGGGGTTTTCCTCTGGCCGGCATCCTTGCCGGGGTGACGCCTCTGTGGGCATCCGAGATTGAGCCATTCGCTGTACGTGTGACTACAGCAAGGCTTCCGCAGATGAAACATTATGGAGATGTTTTGGGTATCAGCGGGGCAGACCTCCCGCCTGTAGATATCATTACCTTCGGTTCACCGTGTCAGGATATGTCTATCGCCGGGAAAAGAAACGGTCTGGACGGTTCACGCTCCAGTCTGTTTTATGAGGCGATCAGAATCGTGAGAGAAATGAGGGAGAAGACCAATGGAGAGAAACCAAGATTTATCTGCTGGGAAAACGTCCCCGGCGCCTTCTCCAGCAACAAAGGAGAAGATTTCAGGGCGGTCCTTGAAGCCGTCATCGGCATTAAAGAACCGGCCGCCCAGGTGCCTGCGCCTGGTAAAAAAGGCTGGCCCTACGCCGACTACTATGTGGGAGACGGATGGTCAGCCGCATACAGAGTCCTTGATGCGCAGTGGTGGGGAGTACCCCAGAGAAGAAAACGTATCTTCCTTGTCGCAGATTTTGCAGGTGAACGTGCCCCGGAGATATTATTTGAGTCCGAAGGCGTGTCGGGGTATTCTGCGGAGGGCTTCCGTGCGTGGCAAAGAGCTGCCGGAAATCTTGCGGATCGCGCTGGAGCGGCAGGTGGCGGAGGAACCGGAAGGATCGTCTTAAATGACCAGGGCGGCAGCCGTATGGATGTAACCGAGGAAGTCGCCTGTACCTTGCGGGCGGAGGCGCACCATCCTCCATGCGTGATGGAGGCAGCCGGGTTCTGTACGGAGCATTCCGCGCAGTCCCGGAGTATTGGGTATGAAGAAGAAACCTCCCCCACGCTGCGGGCCGGAGTAGTTCCGGCGGCGGTCGCATTGGAGAACCACCCGGCGGACAGCCGCGTGAAGATTTCCGAAGACGATAAGGTACAGACGCTGACTGGTCGGATGGGGACTGGTGGCGGGAACGTGCCGCTGGTCATGGCTGAGTCAGGGGAACCGCCGGAAGCCGAGATGTATGAGAACCACTCACAGGATACCCGGTATAAAGGACCGCTGGACACAGCACCTACGGTCAACGCCACTTATGGCATGGGTGGCAATAACCAGCCTTTTATAGTTGAAAAACCAAAGACAATGAAAATCCGCAGCGGATGTGACGGTGGGGGAAAAGGCATTTTATTACAGGATGACAAATCAGCGACTCTTGGCTGCAACAATGACCAGACGGTGTTCGTGCCGTTCTGCAAAGGGACGCGCCCGCATTCAGCTGAGGAAGGCCAGACCTGGAAAGAAGGGGATGTGGCAAACACGCTGAATACTTTTGATGTCGGGGAAACACGGTGCAGTGAACTGGTGGTAGGCGCGTTCGGCATCTGTTCCAAGGATAGCAACGCCATGAAGTCAGATAATCCGAAGTCAGGGTTTTATGAAGCGCAGACCAGCCGGACGCTGGATGCCAATGGCGGAAATCCGGGATGCAACCAGGGAGGGATCGCCATTGTCGCTTTCGCGCAGAACCAGAGGGACGAAGTCCGGGATCTTGGGGATAAGTCCGGCGCACTTGCGGCAGAACCGGGAATGAAACAGCAGACCTACGTCCTGCAGGGCAGCATGATTGGCAGGGAGGATAAGAACGGACCGCAGGGCAGCGGTATCAATGAGGATGTGTCCTTTACACTGGATGCGGCCGACCGCCATGCAGTTGCCTACTGCATGACTACCGGGGAATATGCTCAGGTGGTAAAGGAAAAGGCTCCGACTTTGATGGCGAGGGATTATAAAGACCCGCCAGTGGTAAATGCAAAGACTGCATCCGGGAAGGATGTGTTTGGGACGCTGTCCGCCAGCATGGGCTCCAAGCAGTGGCTTGGCAACCAGGAGGCATTCAGCGGTGATTACCATATCGTGGAACCGTACTATATTGTGCGCCGCCTGACTCCGACCGAGTGTGCAAGGCTCCAGGGCTTCCCGGACTGGTGGTGCGGCGGCCTGAGAATCGAGGACCCGACCGGGGAGGAAATAGCGTTCTGGACGGAAGTGTGGGAAACACACCGGAAGGTCATGGGGACATCCAAAAAGCCAAAGACGGAGAAACAGATCCGGAAATGGCTGGCGGACCCATACTCGGATTCCGCAGAGTATAAATTGTGGGGGAATGGGATCGCGTTGCCGTGCGCTTATTTCGTACTGGCCGGTATTGCCTGGGCTGCACAGCACGGGGCAGAAACAGAGGAATGAACAATGGCGGAGGTCGTCTTTGCTGCCGATGGGAAACCATAAGCAGCAGGGAGGACCCCTGCCATGATACATAGGAGGGATGTTTTATGGGATGGCTGGGCAGGAAGAAAAAAAGCAGGAAGCAAAACGTGGGTAAGGCTGGAGACTAATGCACAATTCCTGGCAGCAGATTTGTGCATTAGGTCAATTCTGCACATTTGCGGGGATATCCGTTGACTTATACCGGCTTTAGAGTGATTAATACCATACGCTAAAAAACACCGGCATAAACCGGTAAAGGAAAGGAGCAGCAGGTTATGATGAGATTTGAGTTGAACATAGCAGACAGGAAAGCGCTGGTAAAAAGGCTTGGGGAACTTACGGGGACTGCCCCGCATTACACAAGGATGCCAAGATGTGCCTATGAGATTGGAGTTTACACGGTAGAGCGTGACGGCAGCCTTACAGTGGAAGAAGATGTGGCAGACTTTGGAATCCTGACCACGCTAAAAGACGAGGGGCTGATTAAGGATGCAGAGGGAATCCTCGAAGCGGCAGCGGAAGGACCAGAGCAGACAGAGGAAACAGCAGAGACAGATTCCATCCCGGACCGTGAATATGAGTCAGAGGTTCAGGAAGAAACAGCCGCCCAAGAAGGAAAGGAACCGTTGGAATTGGCGATCAGCTTTCCGGTCGGGGAACATACCGGAGTTTCCTTAAGAAACCTTGTGAACATGATCTACAGCAGGGGCCCGCTTCTTAGCAAGGCATCCGGCGGGAACTTCCGTGTGGAAAAGGCGCTGGCAGAGATCTTAAAAGAGGATGCCTGCACCGCCACAGTCCAGACCTTTTTGAAAACGCTGGCAGATTACACAGAAACGCACGACGGTATGGAGGGGCTTCAGATCACAGAACAGCAGATTTCCTTCACAGGGTTTCCGGTTCCGGCAGACCAGGCACACGCCGATGCATTCCGCCAGCTTGCAGCCATGATGAATGCCATGGCGCTTTCCCAGAAACGCATTCAGGCAAAAGAGGTCAACACGGAAAACGAAAAATACGCATTCCGCATCTGGCTGCTCCGGCTTGGGATGAATGGGGATGCCTGCAAAGCTGCCCGGAAGGTGCTGATGGAGAATCTTTCCGGCCACGTTGCATTCCGGACCCCGGAGGAGGCGGAAAAGGCAAAAGCGAAAAATAAAGCGAAGCGTGAGGAAAAAAAGACAATGACAGGAGGTGGGGAGTCATGATGGAAAATATCTGCAAACTGGCATACCAGAAAGCGGTAGACGCCATTGATGGAACAGAACAGGTGTATTTTTCGCATGGATGCTGGAACCCTTATGAACTGAAACCAACGGAAGAAGTGAAAAAACGGATCATGAACAGCGGGTACGGGGCAGATGTGGACCGGAAGGACGGGATGTTTTATGTATGCTGTCCCTGCAGTTCGGATATGTGGTAACCTGCAGTTTCCCGCAAATGGGGCCGGGAGATAATCAGGCACCTTCTCCATTGTAAGTGATATTACCTCTGAAAATGTGTATTATCAAGCATTTTCCCTGCCATAAAATACACACATTTTTCCTTTGAACTTTGGTACATTTATGCCCGTTATCAACTTGCTATTATCTGCGTTCAGAGTGATATATAGACACAACAAAAGAGCAGAAAACACCGCAGACAAGCGGCTTTAGCAAAGGAGATAACGAACATGAACGAAAAGACAAGAGCACAGATTGAGGCAATGAAAAACCAGACGGTGGGCGTGGAAGTAGAGATGAACAACATTACAAGGGAAAAGGCGGCAAAGAAAGCGGCAGAGTTCTTTGGAACCGGAAGATATGAATACACAGCAGGCCGGAACGGATATTACACCTGGTCGGCATGGGACGCACAGGGAAGGGAATGGAAGTTCCAGAGGGATGTGAGCATCGAGGGGCCGGACAGCGAAAAATGCGAGATGGTCACCCCGGTCCTTACCTACGGCGACATCGAGATGCTCCAGCAGCTTATCAGAGTCCTCCGCAAGGCAGGGGGACGAAGCTCGGCAAGCCGGGGCTGCGGAGTCCACATCCATATTTCAGGAGAAGGCCACACGCCGCAGACCATCCGGAACCTGGTCAACATCATGGCGGCTCACGAGGAACAGCTGACACAGGCGGTCAGGATCGACCGCTGGAGGCAGAGCCGCTACTGCCGCACGGTAGACCCGGCTTTTCTGGAGCGTTTAAACCGGAGTAAACCGAAGACTATGGAGGCACTCAGCCGGTGCTGGTACAACGGGGCAAGAGACACTTCACACTACTCGTCAACCCGGTACAGAATGCTCAATCTCCACAGTTTTTTCAACCGCTACCATACCATCGAATTCCGGCTTTTCCAGTTTGATGAACCGGGAGACGGCAGACAGGGAGGGCTTCATGCAGGGCAGCTGAAATCCATGATCCAGCTCTGTCTTGCGATGAGCGAACTTGCAAAAGAACTGCGGTACGCAAGCCCGAAAAAGCAGCAGGACGAAAATGTGGCCTACGCATTACGGTGCTGGATGCTCCGGCTGGGATTCATCGGGGACGAGTTCAAAACCGCAAGGGAGTATTTCATGCGGAACGCGGAAGGGAACTGCGCATGGAGGCATGGGAGATCGTAAAGATCAGGCACAGCATACATAGATATTTCCGGGCGGGCAACCGCCCTTGAGGTAGTAGAAGGAGGCGAAGATATCATGAAAAACGAAAACAGGATGAAACATATGGATACCGCTCCAAGGGGCCGGGCATTTAAAGTGACGGTATCGGAACTTTACCAGAGGGAGATCACCGTGTACGAATCAGAGATGAAAGAGGCCACGCCGGAGGAAGCCCTCCGCATGGTGGAGAACTGGTGGCAGGACAGCCAGATCGAATTAAACACAGCGGATTTCCAGGGCGTGGAATATTCTGCGGAGGAAATCACGGAAGAAACGGAAGGCGGTGAGTAGGGATGGCTGGAGTGTTCTCTACTGAGGCTTTACGGAAACCAAACAAATTTTATCTGGCATATGGTTCCAACCTTTCACAGGAACGGATGAAAAGCCGCTGCCCGGATGCCGTGGCGCTTGGCACTGCCGTTATCCCCGGATACCGGCTCTTATTTAAAAAGAGCATGACCGGATACTATGCGACAATCGAGCAGGATGCAAACTGCTACGTGCCTGCGGCGGTCTACAGGATCTCGGAACGGGATGAAACTCTGCTCGACCGTTACGAGGGATGCCCGCATTATTATTACAAGCAGCAGTTACGGCTGTCTGTCACGAGGCTGGATTCCGGCAGGAAGATGCGGGAGAAGAAATGGTGCATGGCCTATGTGCTGCACGAGTGGCGGGGACTTGGGAAGCCGGATATGGATTATTTCCGGCTTTTGGATGAAGGGTACAGCGTGTGGAATTTTGATACCGATATTCTGGATAAGGGGTTGGCGGATAGCATTGGGAACAGGGATGCCCGGAAGTATCTGGAGTGTTACCGGAAGGGATAAAGTACACAATCAGAAGCTGGCACATTTGTCGGGTATTTTGGAAAGAAAATGCTTGCTATTTCTGGCAGAAAGAGTGATGAATACCATACCGCCAACAAAGGGCAGAAGAAAGGAGCAAAAGAAAATGAACGGGAAAAGATACTACATAGCCTATGGCAGCAACTTATCGGTGAAACTGATGGCTTGCTACTGTCCGGATGCAAAAGTGGTCGGGACGGGGGAAATCAAAGATTATGCGCTGTTGTTTAAGGGCTGTGCAACCATTGAACCGAGGAAAGGAAAGCGGGTGCCGGTACTGGTCTGGGAGATTTCGCCGGAGGATGAAAAAAGCCTGGACCGCTACGAAGGTTATCCAACATTTTACTATAAAAAAGAACTGACGTTGCCGGTTCAGATTACCGGCACGGAGGTGAGACAGGAATTGACTGCGATGGTGTACATCATGAATGAAAAAAACCGTCTTGCCAGTCCATCATGCTACTATTACAAAGTGCTGGCAGACGGCTATGAAGATTTGGGGTTTGACAAAGCAATTTTAGAACAGGCTCTTGCAGACAGCGTTGGAAAGCACTCAGCCGAGGCATTTTTAAACGGCTATCTGGACGATTGCAGGAGGTAACCGATGGGGAAAAAGAATCTGAATATCAAGCTGCCGGAGGCCATGCTGGATGGGCTGGAGATTATCCGGAAGGAGCGGAGCCGTCTGGAAGGACACAGCATTTCCAGAAACAGCCTGATCGAAGAGGCAGTAGAAAAATACGTTATGGAGGCAGAGAAGTATCTTGAGGCATTGTTCCAGGAGCGCCCTTCAAAACCGGATCAGCCGTACCGAGTTACGGTGAGGGAATTCCTTGAGCGGCATACGGATGAGAGGATTTCCATGATGACGCCCGGAGGGTATGTGGATCTGGATAAGGGGCAGGCGGTGCCGCTCCTTTCCGGGCATCCGGTAAAAGCACATCCCGGATATCGGGAAAGTTTCAGGGATGCCCAGGCAGGGGAGATCCTGCCGCAGAGAGTTCTGTTGGCACACCTGCGGGATGGGGTATGGCACCTTCTGACAGATGTCGAAGACGGTGCAGAGACCGTCCGCACTGTCTGCTATGGTACGGAGGACATCTGGAAAAACCGTGAGCAGGCGAAGCAGTTCTTCCTGCAGGCGATGGCATACTCGGAGGGCAGTGAGAAAGAACGATATACGAATATTTATATGAAACTGATGATGGGAATGACGGACTGTGATGATTCGGAGGTGTGAGCATGGGATTCCCAAGGGAAGAGATTGTAGAGAAAATCAGGAGAGAATACCCTGTAGGCTGTGAGGTGGTGCTTGACCGGATGGAGGATGTGCAGGCCCCTCCGGTGGGGACACGCGGGACTGTGAAGTCAGTGGATGATACGGGCAGCATCAAAGTTGCGTGGCGCACGGGCGGCAGCCTGCGTGTGGTTTATGGGGAGGACGCCTGCCACCGCATCGACACGGATGAAATGGTGAAAGCGTTTCTAGATGGATACGGGAAAACGCAGACCGGAGGGCAATGCCCGCGCTGCGGGAACCCCATGCCGCATCTGGAGCGCCATGCAGTCAGCCGGAGGGCGAACCTTATCGTTTGCGACCTGTGTGGAACAGAGGAAGCCTTGGAAGATGCCGGTATGTCAGAGAAGAAACAGATGTTTACATGGGCGGCATGGAGGGAGGCGAGAGAGCATGAAGGCAGATAACCAGAAAGCGGAAGAACAGAGACATTTGGGAGCAGATGAGGAACTGGAACTTTCCGATGAGCAGGCCGCCAGGAATGATGAGATATACGGTGCTGTTTTTGAACTCTGCAAGGTGTTGACGGAAGATGAAAATCTTGTATGGGACATGGCATTTATCGGGCTTATTGCGGAAGATGCCGCCGCAGTGCTTGCCGGAGAGGGACACGGGTTCCAGATACGGTTCCCGGCAGTGGTGACGGATGATGACGGGAGACAGGAGATCCAGGAATATTACAACGATGCGGACCGGTGGTGACGCGGGATAAAAGATGGGAGAGATGAAAATGAGCCACAGAAAAATGCCCGCCTACGGAGAGCGGGAGCATGGCGGCAGATACATACTGGATGATTACTGCTGGTCAAGGAACCACTGCAGGGCAGTTACGATCCGCCGCTGGAGACGGAATCTGAAAAAGAAGGCCAGGGCAAAGCTGCGGATGCGTCTTGCACGGCTGAAAGGAGCGTATGGACAGGATGGATGCTAAAGAGTGGAAAATGGGAGATACCTGTTATGTGGTCACCAATAAGAAAAAGCGGCAAAGCGCTGAATATAAAGTTCTGTCATTCGATGGCAGGTATTATTTTCTGGAAAGCAGGACGGGGAGCCATATCAATGCATCCCCATCCCGGATGTTCCGGTCAAAGGAAGAAGCGTTCGCTTCGCTCGGATAGGAGGCGGTCATGTTGCAGAAACCAATGCCGGGAACGGCACGGATAAAAAGAAACAGCTGGAATCGGGGCAACGGTGTGTACAGTATGAGAGGCGAACTGAAAAGAGGAATTGCCCTCAATAAGAAGCGCCTGAACCGGAAGGTAAGGCATGGAAGGAAACGCGCCTTGAAAAAGGGCTGCTATAAGCGTATATGCCGGACAGTTGACATGGTGGATTTTTCTTAAAGAGAAAACAGGGGCCGGCAATCATCCGGCTCCCCCTCCAGTTTACCGTATATTCGCTCTGAAAGAGGTTTTTATCAAGAGGATTTTGAACCATAATGTACACAATCTCTGGATGGGATGTCTGGTACATATATGACAGTGGAACTGCTTGCTATCCTCTGTAAGTGACGGTAATATGGCATCAACAAAAACGAAGGAGGGATTCCATAAATGCAATGGAGAATTGATAAAACAGTCAGGGAGAAGGCACTGAAATTCAAGGAAGACTATGAAAAACTTTTTGAAGATATGAGGGTGCCGATACGACAGCTTTCAGGTGAGGTTAACCAGTATTTGGAGTGGGAAGATTTATGGAATGACCAGGAGGCAATCCTGAATGTGATCAGTGTACTGCCGCCGGGATGCCACTATTACAGGTATCTTTATTCCCACTATTATGAGATTACAGACAAATCGGATGAAATCATTGCCAATTTCGAATGTAAAGTCTGGAAGGTAGACGGGGACCTGCTGGCGAAGATTCAAAATATTGCAGAAGAATATGAAGAAAATGAGAAACGTCTGCGCCGGATGCATAAGAAGGCTGAAAAAGAAATCATGGAATATCTTGAGAGCACTGGTTTATGGGATGACCTGGAGGCGGTACATGAAATGAGGTGTTGCCTGCCGCTATGTCTTTTACAGGATAACCTGAACAAACGCTACTATGAATTATTCATGAAAGAAAATGGGGATTTGATGGACGAAGATTAGTTTCTTCATCCAGAAATAATGCACAGTTTCTTGCAGATATCTTTGTGTACATTATAACTCAGGATTGACTTGATAATATGTGCTTTTAGAGCGAATATGTCACTACCGAAAGGGAAAACAAAGAAAATGGAGGAAATGAACATGAAGAAATTAAGCAAAAAAGAACTGGAAAACCTGGTGGAGATCGCAAAGAAACACATTTACCCGGTTGAAGTCAGAGGGGATCTGGAAACCCGCGACAATGACAGCGAGGATTTTCTGGATGTTTCCGTCTGGAGCATCAAAGCGGCATTGGAAGCAGCCTACGAACTTGGGATAGAAAGCAGCCAGAAGAACCGGAAAAGAAAAATCAGCCTGCAGACTTCCAGGGGGCAGGAAGAAGCACTGAGTAACCTATGGTACGGAAATGACTGCGATATTGCAAGGTTTACGGATGCAGTGGAGGACAGCAGGAACGGGAAGGAACTGGAGAGGAATCTTGGAAAGCTGAACCTTTTACGGAAGTTCCGGCTTGACCGGGAAACGGATGCCATGATCCGGCTGCGGTCCCAGGATACACTCGGAAACGTAAGTTACCTGACGGTTACGAAATAAAGACCGGAAAACAGGCAGGGGCAAGGGGCTGGCATGGCCGGCCTTTTGCTCGTGCCTGTTTTATATGAACCGTAAAATACACAAATTTTCACAGGAATGATTGTGTACATTATGGTTCCGATAGTAGTTGCTATTCCCGGCACATGACGGTAAGATGTGTCACACAAAAGGAAAACACCTACAAAGCAAGGAGGACACAGACATGGCAAAGAACAATTTCGCAGAAGAATACGCAAGAGAGTTGGAGTGCAGGAGACAGTTTAATGAGGCGAGAGAAACGGGCAACGCAGAAATGGAGGAGGCTGCAAGGGCAGCGCACCAGCTGCTTGCAGACCAGATTAAAGCAAAAGGAAGCATTTATGAGATGGTTTTCCGGTTTTACTGCGAGGCACAGGAGAGAGGCAACAAATACCTTGACCTGAACGAGGTGATCTGGGACGACAAGGTAACCGCACTGATCGACAGCCTCCGGGAATACGGCATAGAAAAATTCACATTTTCCTCCACCTGGTCTTCGGCGGTGGAAACGGCATGGCTTTTCACACAGAACGGATGCAGGCTGGAGGGGATTGTGGAGATCAACGGTAAATGCAAGGCATTTATGAGCGAAGAATATGAAAAAGCCCATGGATACCTTTTTTCCATCGGGGATGCGGAGGAAAAATAAAAAAAAACGTAATCGGCCGGGAGAGGGGCGGTAAGCCCCTTAAAAGCCGTTCGTCGGGTTTTGTCCGGACTTGCGGGAAAAAGGCGGACATGGCCGGCTGTGGAGGCACTGTAGGGGGAAACAGAAAGCAGGAGGACAAAGCAGTGGAATATAAAGGTTACTACATAGCAGTTAGCTGGAACAATAGGGAAATGGGATTTGATTTTGCTGTATATGATCCGGAGCATAGGAAAGTGGCCCGGAGCGATGCGTCCTATTTTTTCGACTATAACGCAGAAAAAGCGGCGAAGGAGGCCGTTGACAAAATCCTGCAGGAGTAGGAAAGCGGGGAATAAAATACACAAATACCCACCCATATCTTTGTGCGGTATATTCCCGTAATTGACTTGCTATATGTGCGAAACAGAGCGAATATGTCACTACCGAAAGGGAAAACAAAGAAAACGGAGGAACACAGCATGAAAGCATTTTACAAGTTTGAAGAGACCACTAATATGGAGAACCTGCAGATGAAGGTCAGCTCCTACGGCGCGGTATTAAAATACGGGGAGCAGGTTCTTGTAGCAGACATTGGCTGGAAAGGGTTCGTCGCAGCGGTTTACGAGTTCATTGAAACCCCGGAAGAAACAGGGCTGCCGGATATCGAATGCAGGCTGAACCTGGTAGAAGCGGCAGAGGATGCTTTCAAGGATGGCGGTCACGCCATTGCATGGTGTATGGAAAAAGCAAAATAAAGGAGGATACGGATTATGGCAGGATGCAGGATTTGTAAAAGGGAGATGCTGACAGTGCAGGGATGCGCTGTCGGCACGGTACACATTAACGGGAAAGTATACCCAAGAATCAAGGCCGGGGATGAGAGGGATTTTAACCCCTACATGGAAGATGGAGAACGCTGCGGTGACTGCGGCGCAGTGAAAGGATGTTTCCACCATTTTGGATGTGATATAGAACGCTGCCCAGTCTGCGGAATGCAGATGATAAGCTGTGACTGCGAAGATGTTTATTATGAGTGGATAGAAGAAGAATGATCCAGATAAAGGTCCGAAAGATTCCACAGAGGAAATTCCGGGCTGCTGTAATATACACAATTTCCCCTCCGTATCTTTGGTACATTTACGGCGCAGAATTGACTGGATAATGTGTCAAACCAGAGGTAATATGCTACTACAAAAAGAAAAGCGGAGGTGCTGGTATGAAATTAAAATTATACAAGGTGACGTATAAAGTCTGGAATTCGACTTTTTCTGACCTGCTCCAAAGGGAAGAACTTTCCATTGGGGTTCATGGAGAGGATGCTGTCCGCAGAATAAGGGAAAAGGCAGACAAAGATGCAAGAGATTTTAATGCATGGGAAATCACAGAAGTGTTGGGACGCAGTATTATTGTTGAATAAAGTCTTTCAGATGAACAGGACCCGTAAGAAAAAGATTTTTGCCTTATTAAGCATGGAACTGGGGGATGCAAGATGTATGGCAGATTACCTTGATGCGAGGACTAAGGGAGATGGGATTAGATGAACCTGGCGGATAAAATGGAACGGGAAGCGCACTTGAAAACGAACCTTTCCCGGTGGATGGAGCAGCACGGCACAGTCCTTTTTGACCGGAGCCGGAGCAATGAATATGTCGGGGTACGGATCATGGAGGTGCTCTGGAGAAATGAGAAATGGAGAATTACAGAAGTGGATGGCATGACCTGCAGGATTGAGCGGATATAAGACTTTTGAAAGCGGATAAAGGAAAACGGCTGGAAGCGCCCAGCTCTTTTCCTTTGTCCGTTATCTCATAATGTACACAAGTTTCCTTCTGTATCTTTGGTATATTTATGGAGCAGAATTGACTGGATAATTATGTGTTTCAGAGGTAATATGCTACTACCAAAAGGGAAAACAGAGAAAAACGGAGGAAACAGACATGGCAAAAAGAATGAGCAGGAAGGCGCAGGTTTACCTTACAAAGATTAAAGCAGCGTCAAATGAATATGACCTGAAAGGAATGGAAATCACAATCAAGAAGGACACAGCACTTGAATGGTCAGAGTTCACGAGACTGAACAGCGCCATTGAGGAAAAAAGAGTCGGCCTTCGCACGGAGCAGGAATCAGCGAAATTGAAAGAACTGGTTTTCTTCCGGGCGAAAGCGGAACTGGACGGCTATCTGATGATGAAGGATGGGGATGGATACACGGAAGAAGAAACGGAGCGCCAGAGGGAGCGCTTTTGCAGCATCTACCAGATCATTGAGGAGGCAGAACTTGAAGATGAATATGATGCATGGAAACAGGTAAACGCATAAACATTGCGGCAGGCACACACCCCGGAAGGGGCTGTGCCTTGTTATCCCCGTTTTTATATAGATTGATTTTACTTAAGGACTTCTTCGGAGGTCCTTTTTGTTTGCCCATTTTGGAGGAAAGGAGGGATGCCTTATGGCTACAAGGGGAAGAAAACCGACACCGACTGCGATTAAAGAATTAGAAGGGAATCCGGGTAAGCGCCCATTGAATGCAAAAGAACCGAAACCAGTCAAGAAGGCACCTTCCTGCCCGAAATGGCTGGAGCCGGAGGCGAAGAAGGAGTGGCGGCGTCTGGCAAAGCAGATGGAGCAGATCGGCATCCTGACGGAAGTGGATATGGCGGCTTTTGCCGGATATTGCCAGGCTTACGCCCGTTGGAAGGAGGCGGAGGAATTTATCACGCAGCACGGTTCCATCGTAAAGACTCCATCGGGTTACTGGCAGACTGTGCCGCAGGTCAGTATTGCCCAGACCTATCTGAAAATCATGAACCGCTTTGCCGAGCAGTTCGGCCTGACACCTTCCTCCCGGAGTCGGATCATTGCGGATACAGACAGCCGGAGCGGAGCTGTGGATGAAATGGAGGAACTGTTGGGAGGTGGAAGCTGATGGCAGAGACAAGACCGAAGGATTACCCGAAATTGAAAGATTACCAGCCAACAAGGTTTATGCTGCCAACTTCCCATTATGAGAAAGCAAAAGCAGACCGGGCAGTGAAGTTCATAGAAAACTTGAGACACACCAAAGGAAAATGGGCGGGGAAACGCTTCTGGCTGTTACCGTGGCAGGAGCAGATCATCCGCGACATTTTTGGTGTGGTGAAAGAGGATGGAAACAGGCAATTCCGCATGGCATATGTCGAAATTCCCAAGAAGAACGGGAAAAGTGAGCTTGCGGCGGCTGTTGCCCTGTATATGCTTTATGCGGATAACGAGCCATCAGCGGAAGTTTACGGTGCGGCGGCTGACCGCCAGCAGGCATCGATTGTTTATGATGTAGCAAAGCGGATGATAGAGTTTTCTCCCGCATTGCTGAAGCGTTCAAAGATCATGGGTGCAACGAAGCGTGTGGTAAATTACAGTAACGCCGGGTTTTACCAGGTATTGTCCGCAGAAGTTGGTACGAAACATGGTTTGAATGTATCTGCGCTGTGCCTTGATGAGCTGCATGCCCAGCCGAACCGTCATCTGTACGATGTGCTTACAAAGGGTTCCGGGGATGCCAGGGAGCAGCCTCTTTTTTTCCTGATTTCTACCGCAGGGACAGACAGAAACAGTATCTGCTATGAAGTACACACAAAGGCAAAGGAGCTTCTTGCCGGCAGGAAAATAGATCCGTCTTTCTATCCTGTTATTTATGGGCTGGAGGATGACGATGACTGGACAGATGAGGAAAACTGGTACAAAGCGAATCCATCCCTTGGCTATACGATCCAGATTGACCGTGTAAGGGACGCTTTCCGTGAGGCTCTGCAAAATCCTGCGGAAGAGAGCGTGTTCCGCCAGCTCCGCCTGGACCAGTGGGTAAACAGTGCCGTAGCCTGGATACCGGGCCATATATATGAAAAAGGGAACATTCCCATTGATGTGGAAAAACTGAAAGGCCGTGAGTGTTATGCGGGGCTGGACTTATCCAGCACTTCTGACATCACGGCTTTTGTCATGGTGTTTCCGCCTCAGTATGAAGGAGACAAATATATTGTAGTTCCGCATTTCTGGCTCCCGGAGGAGACGTTGGAACTGCGGACACGGCGTGACCATGTTCCCTACGATGTGTGGAGAAAGAAAGGTCTCTTCCATGTAACGGAAGGGAATGTGGTCGATTACAATTTTGTCCGGAAAACGATCAATGAGCTGGGAGAGCAGTTCCACATCATGGAGATCGGGGTTGACCGCTGGAATGCGACACAGCTGATTACTGACCTTGCCGGGGATGGATTTGCGATGGTGCCGATTGGCATGGGATTTAAGGATATGTCCCCTGGAATGAAAGAACTGTATAAACTGCTTCTAGAAGGAAAAATGGTCCATGGCGGGAACGAGGTGCTGAGATGGATGGCAGGAAATGTGGTGGCAGAGACAGATGCAGCAGAGAACATCAAGCCGAGTAAGAAGAAGAGCACGGAGAAAATTGATGGGATTGTAGCCTGGATCATGGGGCTTGACCGCTGTATCCGGCATGAGATGCAGGGCAGCGTATATGATGAGCCGGACAGGGGACTGTTAGTGTTTTAGGAGAAAGATATGTATCAAAGAGTTGACACGGAGGAACTGATTGGACAGAGATTCGGAAAACTCCTGGTTCAGGAGTACAGCCATTTTAAGAACAACAAGCGTTGATGCCGCAGGTTGAAAATAAGAACTTGACTTTTACCCCACCCAGAGTGATAGATAGGCTACCCTAAAAAGAAAGGAGATTTTGACTATGGAAAATAACAGGGTAAAGCTGATCATGGAAACGATGTGGAACACACATTGGCAGGGAGCTGACCGGGATACCGCCTTTTCCAAAGCGCCCTCTTAAGCCTCTGCGCCGTGGGAAAGATCACAAAGGATGAGGCAGTTTATGCGAGGGATATGCTGGAGCAGGAAGTCCGGAACATGGATGATAAACTGAAAACATCCGTATTTATTACGGTAACACCCGAACTTGCGGATGATACGGTGCTTTGGATGAGAAACACCGCGGCAGAGGCAGAAGAACCATATTCCACGGTGATCCAGCAGGCAGCAGAATACTTGCATGATTTCTGGTCGGAACTGATCAATACACTGCCTGCGGAAGCGGAATAGGAATGATTAGAATGAAAACAGTTTAATAACAGGAAACGCAGAAGCACTCTGGTCCTTGTGGGCTGGGGTGTTTCTGCGTTTTCCGTATAGGAGGAATGATCCAATGGGATTTTTAGAATGGATGGGTTTTTTAAAACCCAGGGATGCCCCAGGGGAAAATCTGCCGGAGGTGACGGACAGCGTCCGTGATTCCGGGCAGGTTTTTTCTTTTGGGACTGCGAACAGCGGGGAAAAGGTAGATGAACAGTCTGCCATGCAGATTTCCACAGTGTACGCCTGTGTGCGGCTGCTGGCGGAAACAGTGGCGGCGCTGCCGCTGCACCTATACCGTTACACCGATGATGGGAAAGGAAAAGAGAGCGCCTTTGACCACCCGCTGTACCGGATCTTATACCGGCAGCCCAACGATGAGATGAGCAGTTTTATCTGGAGGGAAACCATGATGACACATCTGCTCCTGTGGGGGAATGCCTATTCCCAGATCATAAGGGATGGGAGGAACAACGTTCTCGGCCTGTATCCGCTGCTCCCGGAAAACGTGGAAGTCGACCGTGATGAGCAGGGGCAGCTTTATTATATCTACCACGCCTACACAGATGAAGTGCCGGGGGAACAGAACCAGGATATTTACTTTAGGAAAGATGAAATCCTGCACATTCCGGGGCTTGGGTTTAACGGCCTTGTGGGATTTTCCCCGATTGCCATGATGAAAAACAGCCTCGGCACAACTCTGGCCGTGGAGAAATACGGAGCGTCATTCTTTAAGAACGGGGCGCAGCCAAGCGGTGTGCTGGAGCATCCGGGGGTACTAAAAGACCCGCAGAAGATACGGGATAACTGGACTGCGGTATACGGCGGTGCCAACAATGCGCACAGGGTTGCCGTGCTGGAAGAGGGGATGGCCTACAAAGCGATCTCCCTGCCGCCGGAGGACAGCCAGTTTTTATCCACCCGGCAGTTTGGCGTGGAGGAAATCTGCCGCATTTTCCGGGTGCCGCCCCACATGGTGCAGAGCCTGGAACACGCCACCTTCTCCAACATCGAACACCAGTCGATCGATTTTGTGGTGCATACCCTGACTCCGTGGCTGGTGCGGTTCGAGCAGGCAATCATCAAAGACCTTCTACTGGAAGAAGAACAGGATGTGCTGTTTCCAAAGTTCAACGTAGACGGATTGCTGCGCGGCGATTACCAGAGCAGGATGAACGGTTACGCCACGGGCATCAGCAACGGTTTCTTAAGTCCTAACGACATCCATCGGTTGGAGAACATGGATCTGATCCCGGCAGAGGAGGGCGGGGACGATTATTACCTGAACGGCGGCTATGTGAAACTTCGGGACGCAGGGAAATTTGCCCAGGTGAAGCAGGCGGCTGTGGAGCAGAACCAGCCAAAGACCGTGCCAGAGGAACAGCCGGAGGAAGAGACACCTGACAGTGAGAACAGGCGGAGTGAGAGTACGCCGCAAAAACCAAGAGAAAGGAAACGGAAACGATGAAGAAATTCTGGAACTGGATTCATGATGAAGCCGACGGCAGGGTGCTCCGTCTGGAGGGCCCGATTGATGAGGAGTCCTTCTGGGGGGACTCTGTGACGCCGCAGGCATTCCGTGAGGAACTGGAGGCAGGCAGCGGCGACATTACTGTCTGGATCAACAGCCCCGGTGGAAATGTGTTCGCAGCAGCGGAGATTTACACGATGCTCCGGGATTATAAGGGGACAGTTACCGTCAAGATTGACGCCATTGCCGCTTCCGCTGCCTCTGTGGTAGCGATGGCCGGAAGCAAAGTGCTGATGTCCCCTGTGGCAATGCTGATGCTCCATGATCCCAGCACCATCGCTTATGGCAATACCAAAGACATGGAGCGGGCAATCAATACGCTCAATGAAGTGAAGGAGAGTATCATCAACGCCTATGCCGCCAAGAGCGGATTGTCCCACAGCCGTATTTCCAATCTGATGTCCAATGAGACGTGGATGAATGCGAAAAAGACAGTGGAGCTGGGGTTTGCGGATGAAATCCTCTTTGATGCAGAAGAACCGGAAAAAGAGGAAGAAGAAACAGAGGAGGAAGAGGAAAAGCCGGGCATCCATCTGGAAGCACAGCTTTATTCCACCAGACAGATGGGGATGACGATCCTGAACCGCCTTGGTGTGGACAGCGGGAAACCTCCTGAAAAACCGCCTGTGGATACACACACGGAACCTCTGGGACCGGAGGATGGGAAACCGACCGCACCGGTTATCCGCATGGACGGCACAACGGAAGATGGCAGTGTGCCATATCTGATCTTAGAAAAACAGCTGGAGTGTTTGAAGTAGGGCAAATGCCTGAAACAGACATATCCGGCTCTTTTTATACCCAAAATCACATTTTTTATGGAGGAAATGACATGAGTAAGATTCTTGAATTGAGAAGCAAGCGCAATACCCTCTGGGAGCAGACCAAGGCATTCCTGGAGCAGCACCGTGGGGAGAACGGCCTTGTAGCCGCTGATGCGGTGGAGCAGTACAACAAAATGGCCCAGGAGGTCAAAGACCTGGGCGCGGAGATCGAGCGTCTGGAGCAGCAGGCGGAGTTTGATGCCAAGCTGTCGGCCCCGACCTCCAATCCGGTGCATGGCAATCCGAAGAACGGCAGCCCGAAGGATAAGGACACCAGCCCGACCGGGACGGAGGAGTATAAGACTGCATTCTGGGACATGATCCGCAACCGTGGCAACTACGGCGAGGTGCGAAACGCCCTGTCTGTCGGGGTGGATACGGAGGGCGGATACACCGTGCCGGATGAGTTTGAAAAGAAGCTGGTGGAGGCACTGGAGGAGAACAACATCTTCCGCGGCATGGCGACTGTCATCCGCACCAGTTCCGGCACCCGTAAGATTCCGATTGCGGAGGACACCGGGGAGGCCAGCTGGATTGATGAAGGGGAGGAAATCCCGGAGAGCGATACCACCTTTGGGCAGACCATGCTGTCGGCTTATAAGCTGGGCACCATGATCAAGGTTTCCAATGAACTTCTGAACGATTCCGCATTTGACCTTGCGACCTATATCGCCCGCCGTTTTGGTGTGCGTATGGGCAACGCGGAGGAGAAGGCATTCATTACCGGAGACGGTGTTGGCAAGCCGCTGGGCATCCTGGATGATGCCGGGGCGAAGGTGGGCGTAACCGCAGGAACGCAGACCAAGCTGACCTTTGATGAGATCTTCCAGCTGTACTACGCATTGAAAGCGCCGTACCGCAAGAAAGCGGAGTTTCTGTGCAATGAGGCGGTAGTGCTGCAGCTGATGACCTTGAAAGACAACAACGGCAACTATATCTGGAAGCCGGGCCTTGAGATTGGTAAGCCGGATACCCTGTTAAACCGCCCGCTGAAAACGTCTGCCTTTATGCCGGCCGTGGCAGCAGGCAGTAAGGTGCTGGCATTCGGTGACTACAGCTACTATTGGATCGCGGACCGCCAGAACAGAACCTTCCGCAGGCTGAATGAGCTGTATGCCCGTACCGACCAGGTAGGCTTCCTTTCCACCCAGCGTGTGGACGGCAAGCTGATCCTGCCGGAAGCGGTGCAGGTGCTCCAGATGAAAGCCAGCGCATCCAGCAGCACTTAATGGGGATCACACTGCGGCAGACGGCGGGCGTGTTTTTATGCCTGCCATCTGCTGATGCGAAGGAGGATGCAGCCATGGCATTGGTAACTTTGGAAGAAGCAAAAACCTATCTCCGTGTGGATTCCCCGGATGAGGATGCCCTGGTCGGCATCCTCTTAACCTCTGCCGGGAAACTGTGCGCGGATGTGGCGAGGCTTACGGAGGAACAGTGGGCAGCGGTGGACGCTGATGAAACAGAAAATACAGAGGCATACACGAAAGAAGAACTTTCCCGGATACGGGAAGTGATGAAAGTAGCGGTGCTGTATGCCCTCGGCTATCTGTATGAACACCGGGAGGAAGCGGACCACCACAGCCTTGTGCTGACGCTTCGTTCCCTTTTGTTTTCCATCCGGGAAGGGATTCTGTAAGGAGGGGCTGGCATGGAGATTTCAAGGCTGAATGAGCGGATAACGGTTGAGAAGAACGCAGTCGTTACGGATGCCATCGGGAACCACAAAAACACATGGACTCCTTATTTTTCCTGCTATGCCTATGCTTCTACCTACCAGGCGGAGGAAAAGGAAAGCGCAGTATCCAGCGAGGAACGCTCCGTCACCTTTACGGTGCGCTGGTGCAGTGAGACCGCCGCTGTCACTTCCACAGGCTTCCGTGTGAGGTTCCGGGGAGAGGTTTACGACATTGAGTCGGTGGATCTGATGAATTACCGGAAGAAGGAAATCCGGTTCAAATGCCGGAGGGAACCAAGGCAGTGAGGAGGCAGCGATGGCAAAGAAAATATCGGCAGACCAGCTCTCCAGTGAGATCATGTCCGCGCTGGATGAGTATAAAAAGGTTACAGACGAGGTGGTAAAAACCGCAGTGAATTCTGTAGCAAAAGAGACAAAGGCAAGGGCGCAGGCCGGCTCCCCGGTCAAATCCGGAGGTTACCAAAAAGGGTGGGCGGTCAAAAAGACCTCGGAGAAAACCGGGCAGGTCAGTATTACGGTCTATAACCGCACCAAGCCGGGGCTGACACACCTTCTGGAAAAAGGCCATGCCAAGCGCGGCGGCGGCCGGGTGGCGGGAAAGGCGCATATCGCCCCGGCAGAGGAGTATGCCGTGAATGAACTGGAAGCGGCGATCAAAAGGGGGATTTCGTAATGGATTATGAAGAGATTGCAAACATGTTAGGTGGTACGGGACTGCCCTTCGCATACCACCACTTTGCGGAAGGGGAATCCCCGCAGCCGCCCTTTATCTGCTACCTGACACCCGGCAGCAACAACTTTGCGGCAGACGGGAAGGTCTACTTCAAAGTAAAGCAGCTGGATGTGGAGCTGTATACGGACGAGAAAGTGCCGGAACTGGAAGAACGGCTGGAAGCTGTGTTTGACGCTTACGGGCTGTTCTATGAGAAATCGGAAACCTACATCGAGTCCGAGAAACTGTATGAAGTGATTTATGAAATGGAGGTATGAAGGCTATGGGGAACAAAGTCAAATATAACCTGAAAAATGTCCATGCCGCAAAGCTGACCGAGACGGTGGCGGACGGGGAGACCACCTTTACCTATGCCGCACCAAAGGCGATTCCCGGAGCGGTGAGTATCAGCCTGGATGCGGAAGGCGAATCCAGCCCGTTCTATGCGGATGGCATTGTATATTTCCGTTCCGTGACCAACAACGGATACAGCGGTGATCTGGAGATCGCATTGATCCCGGAGTGGTTCCGCACGGAGATTCTGCAGGAAGAACTGGACGGCAAGGGCGTGCTGGTGGAGAACAGCGGGGTTGGGGAGAGCGTGAAGTTTGCCCTGCTCTTTGAGTTTGACGGGGATGTGAACGCCATCCGCCATGTGCTGTATAACTGCTCGGCATCCCGTCCGTCCATTGAATCGGAGACGAAAGAGGACACCATTGAGCCGGGAACGGAAACCCTGTCGATCACGGCAGACCCGCGCTCGGATGGGCTGGTAAAGGCAAGGACGGGCGACACCACGGACAAAGAGGCATATACGAACTGGTATAAATCGGTGTATCTGCCGAACAAACAGGAAGAAGCAGAGGAAGGAGCGTAAAAAATGCTGAAACGGGAGATTGAGATTTGCGGGAAAAAGGTGGCGTTCCGTTCCTCGGCCACTATTCCTCGCCTGTACCGGGCGAAGTTTAAGAGGGACATTTTCAAAGACCTCTCCAAGCTGGAGAAATCCTATAAAGGCAAGACCGAGGACGGGGAGGAATTCCAGATCGAGGACCTGGAGATTTTCGAGAACGTGGCCTATATCATGGCTTACCATGCGGACAATTCCATTCCTCCGACTATTGAGGAATGGCTGGACCAGTTTGATATGTTCTCCATTTATGAGGTCCTGCCGCAGATTCTGGAGCTGTGGGGACAGAACATGATGGTGGAGGTGCAGGCAAAAAAAGAGTTGGCAGGAGTACAAGGGAAATGACAACGCCCCTGTTCCTCCTGCGTTGTGTGGAGCTTGGTATTGCGATCTCTGACCTGGAACTTCTTACCATCGGCCTGATCATTGATATGTGGACGGAAAAAGGAAACGATGATGTGAAGTACAAAAAAGTGGCCCGTGAAGCCACCCAGGAAGATTTTGATAAATTTTAGCTTTGGCGCATCCGGTCCGGGTGCGCCATTTACATGTTTGGAGGTGAGGAACAGTGGCAAGCAGGATCAAAGGCATCACGATTGAGATTGGCGGCGATACGACAGGCTTAGACAAGGCCCTGAAAAGTGTCAATTCTTCTATCACGCATACGCAGAGTGCCTTAAAAGATGTCAATAAGCTGCTGAAGCTGGATCCCGCCAACACAGAACTTCTCACACAGAAACAGAAGTTACTGAAGGACGCGATTTCATCCACAAAGGAAAAGCTGGATGCTTTAAAACAGGCGCAGGTACAGGCAAAGGAGCAGCTGGAGAACGGCGACTTAGGACAGGATAAATACGATGCCCTCCAGCGTGAGATCATCGAGACCGAGCAGGAATTAAAGCGGCTCCAGGAGCAGGCGGCAACTACCAGCACCACTCTTGCAAAGATTGATGAGATCGGCGGCAAGATGGAGAATCTGGGAAATTCCATCGCTGGCGTTGGGAAAACGATCATGCCGATCTCCACAGGGGTTGCCGGTCTGGGCATTGCGGCTGTGAAAACGGCTGCGGATTTTGACTCTGCTATGAGCCAGGTGGCTGCGGTGTCCGGGGCGACCGGGGATGACCTGCAGGCCCTCCGGGATAAAGCCCGTGAGATGGGTGAGAAAACGAAGTTCTCCGCATCCGAAGCAGCGGAGGCCATGAATTACATGGCGATGGCCGGATGGAAGTCAAAAGACATGATTTCCGGCATTGACGGCATCATGAACCTTGCCGCTGCATCGGGAGAGGACCTGGCGACCACATCGGACATTGTGACGGATGCCTTGACCGCCTTCGGACTAAGCGCCGCGGACTCCGGGCATTTTGCGGATATTCTGGCAGCGGCATCCTCTAATGCCAATACGAATGTCAGCATGATGGGCGAGACATTCAAATACTGTGCGCCGATTGCGGGTGCGCTTGGTTTCTCTGCGGAGGATACGGCAGAGGCGATCGGCCTGATGGCGAATGCAGGTATCAAGTCCTCCCAGGCAGGTACAGCACTTCGTACTATTATGAACAACCTTGCCGGGGAAGTGAAGATCAGCGGGCAGGCCATCGGGGATGTGACCATTGCCACAACGAACGCAGACGGCAGTATGAGGAGCCTGTCGGATATCCTGGCAGACTGCCGGGTTGCGTTTGGAGGATTGACCGAATCCGAGAAGGCACAGGCGGCGGAATCCCTCGTAGGCAAGAACGCCATGAGCGGTTTTCTTGCTTTGATGAATGCCGCCCCTGCGGATATTGAAAAGTTAAGCGGCGCCATTGACAACTGCGATGGTACGGCTGAGAAGATGGCGGCGACCATGCAGGATAACCTGATGGGGCAGCTTACCATCTTAAAGAGCCAGTTGGAGGAATTGGTGATTTCTTTTGGTGAGATGCTGATGCCCGCCATCCGCAGTATTGTGACGAAAATCCAGGAGTTCGTGGATAAGTTAAACGGCATGGACGAGGGAACCCGCCAGATGGTCTTGAAAGTAGGACTTTTGGTGGCGGCGCTTGGACCGTTCCTGGTAATCCTGGGAACCACGATAGCCAAGATTGGCACAGCCATGAAAGGGTTTGTACAGCTGGCGAACGGCTTTAACAAACTGAAAGTGGCGGTGCAGGGCGGTACAGGCATCTTTGGGAAACTGGGTGCGGCTCTGGGCGGCATCTCGGCTCCGGTTGTGGCAGTGGTGGCAGTCATCGGGACACTGGTGGCTGCTTTTCTGCATCTGTGGAATACCAATGAAGGATTCCGGGAGGCCATCATCGGAACCTGGAATACCATCAAAGAGACGGTCAGCACCTTCTGCCAGGGAATCGTGGACCGGCTGAATGCCTTGGGATTTAGTTTCCAGGACATCACGCAGGTGATTTCAGCGGTATGGAATGGTTTCTGTTCCCTGCTAGCCCCGGTCTTTGAAGGGGCGTTTCAGGCGATTGCGGCAATCCTTTCCACAGTACTGAATGTGATCACTGGTATCCTGGATGTGTTCATCGGACTGTTTACCGGGAACTGGTCGCAGATGTGGACTGGCATCCAGACGATTTTCTCCGGAGTATGGGAAGGTATCAAGGGTGTGCTCTCGGCAGCGATTGGCATGATCCAGGGCATTGTGGATGTGTTCCTCGGCTGGTTCGGTACGAGCTGGAGCGAGGTCTGGACGAATATCAAGACCTTCTTCGAGGGCATCTGGAACGGTATTGTAGCTTTCTTCTCCGGTATTTGGGAGACCATCACAAATGTGGTGCAGACAGGAATCATGCTGATCGGCTCCATTCTGAGTGCCGCCTTTGACATTATCACGCTGCCTTTCCAGTTTATCTGGGAGAACTGCAAGGAAACCATCATATCTGTCTGGAACGCCATCAAATCGGTGGTATCTTCCGCAGTGAACGCAGTTTCCAGTGTGATCTCGTCCGTGATGTCCGTGATCCAGAATGTCATTTCGACTATCTGGACGGCGATCAGCACAAAAATTTCTACTGTGCTGAACACGATAAAATCCGTGGTGACTACCATATTCAATGCTATCAAGTCAGTGGCTTCCAGCGTCTGGAACGGTATCAAATCTGCCATTTCGACCGTGGTGGACGGCATCAAGAGCAAAGTTTCGTCCGTATTTAACGCAGTCAAGAGTACTGTGACTTCCGTATTTAATGGCATCAAGAGTACCACCACTTCCGTCTGGAACGGCATCAAGACCGCCATTATTACCCCGATTGAGGCAGCGAAAAACACCATCAAGGGTATTGTGGATAAGATCACCGGATTCTTCTCCAGCATGAAGATTTCTCTGCCGCACATCAAGCTGCCGCATTTTAGGATTTCCGGCAGCCTGTCGATTATGCCGCCGAGCGTCCCGCATCTGTCTATTGACTGGTACAAAGAAGGCGGTATCATGACACGGCCGACACTGTTTGGTATGAACGGCACGAACTTAATGGCTGGCGGTGAAGCAGGAGCAGAAGCAATCCTGCCATTGAAAGGCTTCTACAGTCAGTTGGAGAGTATTCTTTCTAACCGGATGGATACCAGCACGATGGAGCGCTATCTGTCCATCATTGCGGCAAACAGCAGCAAGGGGATCTATCTGGAGGATGGAACTTTGGTGGGGCATCTGCTCCCGGCCATTGACAGCAGGTTAGGACAGATGCAGAAACTGAACAGGAGGTTGAGCCTATGAGACCAGATGTAAAACTAAATAATGTATGGATGTCTGGTCTTGGGTGGCTTCGGGAGAGCATCAATTTCCCAACACCCCAGTCCCAGAGTAATACCATAGTAGTGCCGGGGCGGAATTCCCCGATCCGGTACACGGAAGCGTTGGGGCGGGTATCCTACCAGCCCCGGAACTTTGAGATCATACTCTCCATGCTTGGCACCAGGGAGCAGTTTAATCAAAAGGTCAGTGCGGTGGTGAACCCGTTTGCAGGGCATCTGGTGAAAGTGGTTTGCAGTGAGGAACCGGGGCTGTATGCCATCGGCACACTGGAAATGGTGCCGGCCTATGATCCACTGACCGGAAAAGGGCAGCTCACCATTTCCTGTTCCGATGGGGATTCCTACCGCTACCATGTGGAAGAAACCGTTATCACAGTGACGGGCGGAGGGAATGTCATTCTGGATAATGACTATATGCCTGTGGTTCCGGTCATCACAGCCACGGCGGAAACGGCACTGAGCTGGCAGATTGGCACAGATACTTTCCGAAAAACAGTCAGTTCCGGCACCTGGGAGTTTCCTGAAATGGAATTGCAGGCAGGAAGAAATGTGGTGTCTGTCACTGGAAATGGGACAGTGACCTTCCGGTACCGGGAGGGATGCCTATGAGATTATTCCGTATCTATGTGGATGGGGCGCTGTTTTACCATCCACAGTTATCGAAACTGGCAGTCACAGAGGCGAAGGTGGAAGAGGATGCGGAGAACATTGACAGCCTGACACTGTCGGCCCCTTATAACCATCCGTATTTGCATAGCATTAAACCGATGGCATCTGTGATTATCTGCAAGAAAGGGAATGAAACGGTCTTTGAAGGGCGGGCGCTGGATGACGGCAGTGATTTTTATAACACCCACACATGGACCTGCGAATCTGCCCTTTCCTATTTAAAGGACAGCCAGCAGCCGCCCTATAACTACAAAGGCAGCCTGAGAGGGCTTTTCGAGTATTTCATAACCGAACACAACAAAAGTGTAGAGGAGCGGAAGCGGTTCACGGTGGGAGAAGTAACAGTGGTTGATAACAACGATTATATTGCGTATAGCTGTTCGGATTATTCCATGACGATGGACGCCATCCGGGAGAAACTGATCAATACGCATGGCGGGTACCTGCGCCTCCGGTATACAGCCGATGGAAAAGTATTGGATTACCTGGCAGATTTTACGGAAGCCTCCCTTCAAAAAGTGGAGTACGGCAAGAACCTGACTGATGTGAAAATCACGTTTGACCACACAGAACGGGTGACAGCACTCATTCCCCTTGGGGCGAAGATCAAAACCACGGATGAGGAAGGCAATGAGGTGGAAACGGATGAGCGTGTCACCATTGAAGCCGCCAATGACGGGAAGAATTATGTGTTTGATGAGGATGCGGTTAAAGAGATTGGATGGATATGGGCAACGGAAGTGTGGGATGATGTGACACTTTCTTCCAACCTTCTCAGAAAGGCGAAAGCGAGGATTTCTGAACTGGCGAAAGGAATCACCAGCATGGAGCTGACCATTGTGGATGAATCGGATACCGGGGCGGACATTGCGGATATCCATGCGAGGCAGTATGTGTACTGTTCTTCCCCGCCCCATGGGATTGACGGGCGGTATCTGTGCATCCAGAGGACGAGGGATTATCTGAATCCTTCCGGCAACACCATCACCATCGGGGCAAGCGGTATCCGGCTGACTGCCATCAGTGCGAAGCAGAACCAGAACTTAAGCACACTGGAGCAGGACATCTTAGGGCAGACGGAGAAGATCGAGAATATCTTCGGAAAAGTCGAGGATATCACCACAGCGAAAATGTACCGGACAGAACTGGTGGTGGAAGGAACGAGTATCTTCCGGGATAAAGGGCAGCAGAGTATTTTAAGGTGCAGGGTATTGTCCTGGGATAAGGAGATCACAGATACCCTTCTCGCTTCCGCTTTTTGCTGGCACAGGAAATCCGGCAATGCGGAAACGGATGCCGACTGGGACGGCCTGCACAAAGGAATGAAAAGCGTAACCATATCAACCGAGGACGTATTAGACAATGCATCCTTTTATTGTGAAGTCACCATTTAATCTTATTAATCAGCAGAAAAGCGGACTGGTCATATTCGCTTTAAAAATATGAAGGAGGAACACAAAAATGCCTACTATCTTAACATCCAGCCAGCAGACTTTCGTGGACATCACAGACCAGCGGAAGCTGTCGGCCTATATCACGTCCAACCTGCCGAAGACGCAGAGTGAGGACCCGAATACCCTGCCACATGCCTATGCACCGAACTGGGCCACGTCCCATCTGGTGCTGACCCCGGTGATCTTCTTAGACCAGACCAACGTGGCGCTGGACGCATCCGGGCTGACCATTTCGTGGAAACGCAAAGATGGAACGGGAGCAGAGAGCGCCCTGTCATCGGGAGAAACGGTGTCCGGCGGTATCTTGACGGTCAGCCAGAACAAGCTCTCGGCATCTTCCTCCGGGATGATCACTTATATCTGTTATATCAGCTACTACGATTCGGAAACGAAGAATACGGTCAATATTTCCTCGGATATTACCTACACGCTGGTAAAGAATGCGGAGAACGCAAAACTGGCCTATGTGACGGCGGATACCTATGTGTTCAAATACAATACCAGTTCTGCGCTGGTAGGGGCAACGCAGGCGACTTTGTCTGCACAGGTCCAGGGGGTAACGGTCAGCAAGTGGCAGTATCTGAACAGTTCCGGTGTGTGGACGGATTATCCGACCACTTCGGACAATACCAGCATTACCGGCGGGACGCTGGTGGTAAAACCTGCCCATGCGGTGTTCTTCAACAACGTGGCGCAGATCAAGCTGGTGACCGATGATGCGGATGTGTTCGACACCATTTCCATCACGAAGATGTATGACGGGGAGCAGGGACAGCCGGGGCAGGCAGGCGCCGGTGGTCTGTCTATCATCCTGGGGAATGAGGCGCAGAACATCGCCTGTACCACAGGAGGTGCGGTACAGGCTGCCGTGGACGTGACGATCCCCTTTACCGGATATGTAGGCATCACGCAGACCCCGTGTACCTGTACGGTGGGAACCCTGCCAACCGGAGTGACCGTAAAATCCAATACGGCAGCCACGGCATCTGCGTCAGGTTCCGTGGTCTTGACCTTTGCCGCCAATGCCACCCTGGGTGGGGCATCGGTGCTGACAGGGACGATTGATCTGACCTTTACGATTTCAGGAAAGACCGTGGTGAAAAAGTTTGCCTGGACAAAGTCCAATAAGGGAAGCAACGGGGCAAGTGCGGTGGTGTTTTCCGTGTATGCGCCCAATGGAACGGTTGTGTTAAACCAGTCCGGCTCCCTGGTGCTGGCGACTTCGGCATACAGCGGTACAACAGAGATCGCTACCGGCGCAACCTACCAGTGGGCAAAATATACCGCCGGAAAATGGACGGATATCAGCGGGGAAACGTCTGATACGCTGACCGTTTCCGGCGCGGATATCGTGAATATCCAGTCTTACCGGTGCACCATGACTTATGGAGGCAAATCTTATGTGGATGTGATCACAGTGGAGGATAAGTCAGACCCCTATGTATCGGAGATGCTCTCCATCGGTGGGTTTACGGTCAAGAACAGCCTGGGCGGCCTGGTCCCTTATGTAATCGTCCGTACCAACCAGAAAGAAGTGGATGCGCTGCTCGGCAATATCAGCGAGACAGCGCCTTCCACGCCGACAAGCGGAATGTTCTGGTACAAGATCGACCACACGGCGAAAACGGTCACCCTGATGAAGTACAACGGCACGGCCTGGGTTGCGGCAACAGAAAAGCAGAGCCTTACCTACACCTGGTATAAGCAGGATAAGGATGGGAAAGAAACAGAGTTTGGAAAGACTGGGAAAGTCATTTATTTGTCTGCGGATGACATTGACAGCATTGCCACGCTGCAGTGTGATGTGTCCAATTAGGGGGTGGCGGCTATGGCGCTCCTGACCATCTGCCAGCACACGTTCCAGAACGTGCAGGCGTATGACGATGCGGTGGAGGATGTGGAATCCCTGAAAATCAACGTGCGGGAGTGCTACTCGGAGATCACGAAGACCTCGGAGCAGATACAGAGCTCCGTCCGGGAGACCTATCTTTCCAAGTCGGAGCTGGAGAGCATTCAGCAGGATTTCCAGGCGAGCATCACCCAGAACAGCAGTGAGATCCGTATGGACTTTTCGCAGATCACCAATGAGATCATCAACAATGTATCTGCAAACCAGACGCTTTTGGAGGAGTATATCCGGTTCAAGGGTGCGCTGATCGAACTTGGAAAAGTGGGGAATGCGTTCACGGCGGAGCTTTCCAATGAGGAACTGGCTTTTAAGGAGAACGGGCAGAAGATTGCCTATATCTCCAACCAGAGCCTTGTGATCACCAATGCGGAGATACGGAACAAACTGTCCCTGGGCAACGAGAGCCGGGGATGGTTTGATTTTATCCCAAGAGCCAACGGGAACCTGTCCATCAAGTGGCGTGACCCAGTGGGATAGAGATAGTTTTCATTTTTGTGAGGAAGGAGGGAGAAACGTATGGCATCCAGCGGCAGCTTTTCCGGCTCCATCCACAGCGGACATTATGTGCTGCGGGTGGACTGGTCACAGACACAGAATGTATCCGCCAATACCAGCACCATCACGGCAAAAGCCTACCTGGTCAATGACTGGAGTTTGAGTATTAACGCAAGGTCGGATAATAAAGTGACGATTGACGGTACGGCGCAGACGTATGCATCCCCGGCAATCAGCAGCACGGGAACCCATCTGCTCGGCACAGTAACGCAGACGGTCAGCCATGCCAGTGATGGCAGCAAAAGTCTGGCCATGAGTGCGGTATTCTATATCCGTGCGACCTTAAGCGGCACTTATTATGAGTCGATCACAGCCAGCGCCAATATTACGCTGGATTCCATCGCAAGGGCATCGACGGTTTCCGCATCCAATGTGGCGATGGGCTCTGCCACCACGATTGCCATCAGCCGTGCATCCTCTTCCTTTACCCACACACTGACCTATACCTTTGGAAACGCCACGGGGACGATTGCCACAAAGACCACGGCGACCTCAGTGTCCTGGACACCGCCCCTTACGCTGGCAAACCAGATCCCCAAGGCAGTGACCGGAACCTGCACGATCACCTGTACCACCTATAACGGAAACACCAGTATTGGAAGCAAGACCTGTACGCTGACCTTGACCGTCCCGGCCTCGGTAAAACCTACGATCACCAGTCTGAGTGCTGTGAGGGTGGATGGGGCGGTGCCAAGCACCTGGGGGATTTATGTGCAGACAAAATCCAAGGCCACACTGACCATCAATGGGGCGGCGGGAAGCTACGGTTCCACGATTTCTTCCTATTCCATTACGGGCGGCGGTTACACCAGTACGGCATCCAGTTTTACCACTGGATTTTTGAATACTTCCGGTACGGTTACTTTTACGGCAACGGTAACGGATTCCAGGGGTCGGGTGTCAGCGGCGGCAACGGTGTCGATTTCCGTCGTGGCCTATTCCCCGCCGTCTTTTAGCAGTTACCTGTCGCAGCGTTGTTTCAGTGATGGGACCGTCAATGAGGACGGAACGTATATCCGGGGGCTGGTTTCTTACAGTTATGCATCGTGCAGCAGCAAGAACACCATTACCCGTGCCACCTATTACAAGAAGGCATCGGATACGGCATGGACCAATGCCAGCGCCGTTTTTAGTTCCGGTATGGCATTTACCTTTGGCGGCGGCAAGATCTCCACGGAAACTTCCTATGATATCAAATATACACTGACGGACGCCTTTACCACCATCGCCATCCAGGACATCGTTTCCACGGCTGCCGTGGTCATGGACTTTAAGAGGGGCGGCAAAGGCGTGGCGGTCGGGAAGGTATCAGAGGTGGATAACGCTTTTGAGGTTGCGGAGGATTGGGATGTCCGGGTGTATGGGAAACTCCTGAAAGACTATATCCAGTCCTTCATTAAGACCATGTACCCGGTGGGCAGTATCTATATGAGTGTCAATGCCACCAATCCATCCACTTACTTTGGAGGAACCTGGGTGGCCTGGGGAAGCGGGCGGGTACCTGTGGGGATTAACACGTCTGATACGAATTTCAATACGGTGGAAAAGACCGGCGGTGCGGCAACGGTGGCGCTGACAGCCGCACAGATGCCTGCCCATACCCATGCGAAGGGCACACTGGCAACCGCCAGCGCAGGGGCGCATACCCATAACCTGCAGAACCAGAAGGCCGCATGGGGCGTGGATGGCGCAGGTAACCGCGTCATGGTGGATGCGACTTCCGGATATACGGCGCTGACCAACAAGGCGACCGCCAGTGCCGGAGCGCATACGCACACGATTTCCGGCTCCACGGCATCAACAGGAAGCGGCAGCGCCCACAGCAACTTACAACCGTATATCGTCTGTTATATGTGGAAACGGACAGCTTAAAATAAATCAACTTGGAAAACAGGCAGTTTACCTTTACGGCAATGTCATTAAGTTAAGCTGACATTGTGAAAGAGGCTTCCGACACAATCAAAACGGATATATCATTGAGAAGTGGTATGTCCGTTTTTGTATGTTTTAAAAAAAATACTTGACAAATTTCAGCTCATATGCGGCGCAGCCCTTAGAAGAGGAGGTACAGCATATGAATACTTTTGCTGAAAATTTAAAACATAGTCTGCTTTCAATGATTGATGAAATGGAATTCTACGAGCTTGATTGTTTCGTTCATAATCCGGACAAAGATTTTAAACGACAACGAAAATTCACTTTTTCTTCTGTCATGCGTTTTATCTTATCCATGGGAAGCGCTTCTTTAGGTCAGGAATTATTGAAGTATTTTCACTACAATTCAGATTTCCCCTCTGTTTCTGCATTTGTTCAACAGCGTCAGAAAATTAAACCGGAGGCTTTCTTTGAGCTTTTTCGCCGTTTTTCTTTAAAACATGAAGAAATCAACCTCTTCCGGGAATATCGTCTGCTTGCTGTTGACGGTTCGGACATCTCTTTGCCTCTGAATCCCTCAGAACCCTTTGCTTTTCCTGAGTCCAAATGTTCTATGCTTCATCTAAATGCATTGTTTGATATTATGAGCAGGCAATATGTTGATGCAATCATCCAGGGTAAACATGAATCGAATGAAACCGCTGCAATTGTTACAATGACAGATCGATTACCGGATCAGTATCCTGTCATCATTGTTGCTGACAGGGGGTATGAAAACTACAACTTCTTTGCTCATGTGGAGGAACGCTTTTTTGATTATGTGGTAAGACTGCGTACTTCAAAAAGCCGCAGCATGTTTGCAGGGTTAAAGCTCCCTGATGGCAAGCCCTTTGATATTACAAAGAATATCGTTATTACGCGCCATTCCACAGGACCGTATGCTGTCGATAAAGAAAAATACAAATATATGACAAAGCAGTCGCGATTTGATTTTATCCCTGACTGTAAGCATCCCGACTATGAAATGCTTATTAGATTTGTTAGTTTCCCGTTAAATACTGGAGAATTTGAAGTCCTTGCAACAAGCCTTCCTGAATCAGAATTCCCTGTTAGCGTCTTAAAAGAAATCTACAATCTTCGCTGGGGAATTGAAACTTCCTTTAGAGAACTTAAGCATGTTGTAGGTTTAGCTGCTTTTCATACAAAAAAAGCAGACTGTGCTATGCAGGAAATCTATGCACGTCTAATCATGTACAACTTCAGTTTGCTTATTGCAGGCAAAGTGATGATACCTGAGCAGCCGTGCCGAAAATACAGGTATCTGATTAACTTTGCTCAGGCTATCAGGATTTGTATTGAGTATTTCCGAATTCACAACAGCAGTCCGCCTTTTGATTTACAAGCTCTTCTCTCACGGTTCATCCTTCCAGAAAGAAAAGGAAGGACCTATATCCGCAAAGTATATCCGCAGGGAGCAAAAGCTTTCAACTACAGATTAACATAAATGAAAAATGGGCACAAGACATTTATCGCCTATGATGGTAAGCATAGGTGCTCTTTTGATGCTTCAAAACATACAAAAACGGACATACCACTTCTCAATGATATATCCGTTTTGATTGTGTCGGAAGCCTCTTTCACAATGTCAGCTTAACTTAATGACATTGACCTTTACGGTGGCTGTCTTTTTCAATACAAAAAATCAAAGAAAGCGAGGACGAGAGCATGAAAAATTTTATCGAGGCAGCGCAGTACGCATTTGCGGCACTTGGAGGGGCGGTGGGTGCCGTCATGGGAGGATTTGACGGATTCCTGTATGCCCTGATCGTATTTGTAGTGGTGGATTATCTGACGGGCGTCATGGTTGCGGTTCTGGACAAGAAACTGTCCAGCGAGGTTGGGTTCCATGGGATTTTCAAGAAGGTGGTTATCTTTGCGCTGGTGGCAGTGGGGCATATCGTGGATTCCTATGTGATCCAGAATGGCAGTGTCATCCGCACGGCGGTGATCTTCTTCTATTTATCCAATGAAGGGATTAGCATCCTGGAGAACGCATCGGTCCTTGGGCTGCCCGTACCGCAGAAGTTAAAGGATGTATTGGAACAGCTAAAAGATGGGAAAGAGGGAGAGTAAGCATCGGGTTTCCGGTGCTTTTTCCTTTGGAAAGTGAGGAAATGATAATGAAATTAGTACAGAGTATTTTAACAAAAAACCCCTGTTATACGGCAGGGAGAAAGATCACGGTCAAGGGGCTGATGCTCCATTCGGTAGGATGCCCGCAGCCCAAGGCATCGGTGTTTATCAATTCATGGAACAGTCCGTCTTATAACAATGCCTGTGTGCATGGCTTTATTGACGGCAACGACGGCACGGTGTACCAGACGCTTCCATGGAATCATCGTGGCTGGCACTGTGGTTCTGGTAGTAAGGGAAGTGGAAACAATACCCATATCGGGGTAGAAATGTGTGAGCCGGCGTGCATCAAGTACACATCGGGCAGTAACTTTACCTGTTCGGATAAAGCAACGGCAAAGGCTGTGGCAAAGAGAACGTATGAGGTGGCGGTGGAACTGTTTGCTATGCTTTGTAAGCAGTACAACGTAAACCCGACCGCTGATGGCGTAATCATCAGCCACAGGGAGGGGCACAGCCGGGGCATTGCTTCTAACCACGGAGACCCGGAGCATCTGTGGAATGGACTCGGCATGGGTTACACGATGGATGGATTCCGTAAAGCAGTAAAGGCAGCCATGAACGGTTCCGGCAGTTCTGGCAGCAACACTGGAACTTCCGGCCTGCAGGCATCCGCCCTTAAAAATCTCTCTGAGGCAGATGTGATCGCCAAGGTGGGGCCGCTGTTTACCGCAGACCAGAAGACAAGCGGTATTCTGGCATCCGTGTCTCTGGCACAGTTTATTCTGGAGAGCGGATACGGGAAGAGCGAACTGGCACAGAACGCCAACAACTGCTTTGGCATGAAAAAGTCGCTCTCCGGGAATACCTGGGGCGGTTCCACCTGGGACGGCACTTCCATCTACACCAAGAAAACGCAGGAATACGAGAATGGTGCGTATGTGACCGTGACAGCGGATTTCCGAAAATATCCGTCCGTGGAGAAATCTATTGCAGATCATTCCGCTTATCTTTTGGGAGCGAAGGATGGCGCGAAACTGCGTTATGATGGTCTGAAAGGCTGCACGGACTACAAAAAGGCGGTGCAGATCATCAAGGATGGCGGGTATGCAACCTCCCCGACCTATGTGGAGAACCTCTGCTCCATCATCGAGAAGTGGAAGCTGACACAGTATGACGTGGTCAATGCCGGAACTGCGGAAGTGTGGTACCGTGTGCGTAAGACCTGGGCGGATGCAGCATCCCAGAAGGGCGCATTCCACAGCCTTGCCAATGCGAAGAAGTGTGCGGATGAGAATGCCGGGTATTCCGTGTTCGATGAATCCGGCAAGAATCTTTATACTGGAAAACAGGCTGCCTTTCAGCCGTATCTGGTGAAGGTGTCAGTCGCTGACCTGCGTATCCGCAAAGGTCCTGGAACCGATAAGGCCAAGACCGGAAAGTACACGGGAAAAGGTGTCTTTACGATTGTAGAGGAAGCGGACGGCCCCGGCGCATCCAAGTGGGGACTTTTGAAAGCATACCAGAAAAACCGTGACGGCTGGATTTCGCTGGACTATGCACAGAAAGTATAAGTAAAGAGTGACAGGGTTTTATGTTTCTGCCGGCTGCATTTGATGTGGCCGGCAGAAACTGTACTTATTGTAGATTTATGGAAGAAGGTCAATATTCCCGTCTTTACATAACAGAAGGGAGTGTGTTTGAAATGGAAGAAAGAAAAGTGCAGGTTCTTAATGCGCCGGCAGCGACGACACCAGGAAAAAAGCAGTTTACGCAGGAAGAGCTGCAGCGGGAATATGACTATATACGGGCGGAAAAACTGACCAGGAAACTGCTCGATCTTGGGCTGATTACTATAGAAGAATTTGACAAAATCATGGCGTTAAACCGGGAATCTTTCTCTCCGGCATTGGCAAGGATTATGCCCTGAAATGCTTGCTATAGAGGGGATTTGACGGTAACATGTCACATACCGGAAAGGAAGGTGAGTGGATGAAAAGGATAACAAAGATCGATAAGGCAGAACCTCTTATCCCTAAAAAGCTCCGGGTGGCGGCTTACTGCAGGGTATCAACAGGAAGTGAAGAACAGCTGGTGAGCCTGGAGGCACAAAAATCCCATTACGAGTCCTTCATAAAAGCAAATCCGGAATGGGAGTTTGCGGGAGTCTATTATGACGAAGGGATAACCGGAACCAAGAAAGAGAAAAGGACACAGCTGTTAAAGCTGATTTCAGACTGCGAAGCACACAAGGTTGATTTCATTGTTGTAAAGTCTATCAGCCGGTTCGCAAGGAATACAACGGATTGCCTGGAACTGGTGAGAAAACTGACGGACCTTGGCGTCTTCATCTATTTTGAAAAGGAAAATATCAATACCCAGTCCATGGAGAGCGAACTGATGCTTTCCATCCTGAGCAGCCTTGCGGAGAGCGAGTCCGTTTCAATTTCTGAAAACAGCAAATGGGGAGTCAAGAGAAGGTTCCAGAACGGCACGTTCAAGATTTCCTATCCGCCATACGGATATGATTATGTGGACGGGGGAATGGAGATCAACCAGGAGCAGGCAGAGACTGTAAAATATATTTTTGCACAGGTGTTGTCTGGAATCGGTACACACCAGATTGCAGATGAACTGAATGCCGGGAAAGTGCCCACAAAAAAGGGTGGGAAATGGACGGCATCGACGGTCCGGGGCATGATCTATAACGAGAAGTATGTGGGGGATGTGATCTTCCAGAAAACCTATACGGACGAGCACTTTAACAGGCATACGAACTACGGGGAGAAAGACCAATATCTGATGCAATGTCACCATGAACCGATCATCAGCCGTGAGGATTTTGAGGCTGCCGGGGCAGTCCTTAATCAGAGGCGGATGGAAAAGGGAATCACAAAAGGCAGCGGAAAATATCTGAACCGGTATCCGTTCTCCGGGAAAATTCTCTGTTCGGAATGCGGCGGTAAATTTAAGCGGAGGATACACAGCAAAAACGGCGGAAATTATGTGGCATGGTGCTGCGGGAAACATATCGATGACGTCACAGCGTGTTCCATGAAATTCATCCGCAATGCGGATGTGGAGAAAGCCTTCGTGACGATGATGAACAAACTGGTTTATGGACGGAGGTTTGTGCTGAGGCCCCTGTTGGAAAGGCTGAGGGAGATGGACCGGTCGGACAGTTTCAGCATGATACAGGAATTGGAAATGAAGATGGAGAAAAATGCAGAGCAGAGACAGATACTCACCGGCCTGATGGCGAAAGGGTATCTGGAACCTGCTCTTTTTAATAAGGAAAACAATGAGCTATTGCAGGAAGCGGCGGAACTGGAGATGCAAAAGAACGGGCTTGCCCATTCTGTAAACGGGGAAATGGTAAAGACCGGGGAAGTGGAGGCACTTTTGAAATTTGCAGAGAAGGGTGAGATGCTCACAGCCTTTGACGGGGAACTCTTTGGAAGGTTTGTGGAGCAGATTACCGTATATTCCAGAACCGAGGTCGGTTTCCAGATGAAATGCGGACTCATGCTCAGGGAAAGGATGTGATGGGGTGGGACATACACCATATGGATACCGGATTGAGGAAGGACGTGCGGTGATTGATGAGGAGCAGGCAGAAAGGGTCAGGGAACTGTACCGAGGGTATTTATCGGGGCTTGCCCTGATGCCGGCCGCAAAGCAGGCGGGGATTGAGACCTGGCATGGTTCTGCCAAACGGTTATTACAGAACAGGCATTACCTTGGGGATGTGTATTACCCGGCGATCATTGACCGGGAGACGTTTGACAAGGCGGAGCAGGAACTTAAAAAACGGGCAGAAAAGCTGGGAAGGGTATGGGAACAGAAGGAAGAAGAAAAAGTTACCTATCCGGTGGATTTCTCCATAAAGCCGATGGAGAAACAATATGAAGATCCATTTATGCAGGCAGAATATGTCTATAGTCTGATAGAAAGTGAGGGTTAGATATGAGGCAGATGGTTGGAAATCCGACGGTTACCGTTATCCCTGCCAGACCTCGTATGGGGCTGGGAAGGAATAACGAAGAAAAACAAAAAATCCGTGTGGCTGCCTACTGCCGCGTTTCTACGGACAGTGATGAGCAGGCCACAAGTTATGAAGCGCAGATTGAGCATTACACGGCATTCATCAAAAAGAATCCCGATTGGGAATTTGCCGGGATATTCGCAGATGATGGAATCTCCGGAACGGATACCCGGAAACGGGAAGAATTCAACCGCATGATCGAAGAATGTATGGAAGGGAAAATCCAGATGGTCATTACAAAGTCCATCAGCCGTTTTGCAAGGAATACACTGGACTGCCTGAAATATATCCGACAGCTGAAGGACAGGGGCATCCCCGTATTTTTTGAAAAGGAAAACATTAACACAATGGATGCAAAAGGTGAGGTCCTGCTGACCATCATGGCGTCATTGGCTCAGCAGGAAAGCGAGTCATTAAGCCAGAATGTGAAGATCGGCCTGCAGTACCGTTACCAGCAGGGGCTTGTACAGGTCAACCACAACCGTTTCCTAGGATATACGAAAGACGCTGAAGGGCATCTGGTCATTGAGCCGGAAGAAGCAGAAGTAGTCAAACGGATCTACCGGGAATACCTGGAAGGGGCAAGCCTTTTGCAGATCGGGAAGGGGCTGGAGGCGGACGGCATCCTTACCGGGGCAGGAAAGAAAAAGTGGAGGCCGGAGACTATAAAGAAAATCCTGCAGAATGAAAAATATATCGGAGATGCGCTGCTTGCGAAAACATATACGGTGGATTTTCTCACGAAAAAACGGGTAAAGAACAACGGGATCGTACCGCAGTATTATGTGGAGAACAGCCATGAGCCGATCATTCCCCGTGACCTTTATATGCAGGTGCAAGAGGAAATGGTACGGCGGGCAAATCTGCACAGCGGGGAAAACAGGAAGAAAAGGGTTTTCAGCAGTAAATATGCGTTGTCCAGCATTGTTTACTGCCCGAAATGCGGTGAAATCTACCGCAGGATTGCGTGGAACAACAGAGGAAAGCGCTCCACAGTGTGGCGGTGCTGCACCCGCGTGGAACACGGACCGGAAGGATGTGATGCGCCGACGATCCAGGAGTCAGAGTTACAGGAGGCGGTGGCAAGGGCAATCAATGACCTGTTAGGCAGCAGAGATACTTTCCTGCCCATCCTGCAGGCAAATATCTTTCAGGTGCTTGAGAATAACAGCAGCGGGAAGATTGCAGAGATTGACCGCAGGCTGGTGGAACAGCAGCAGAAACTACTGAAATTGGCAAATGGAAAGAAAGATTACAACGCTGTGGCTGATGAAATCCACAGCCTTCGGGAGCAGAGGCAGAAGGTACTGGCACAGGATGCAGAGCGTGACGGGCAAAAGAAGCATATCGAAGAGTTGAAAGCATTCCTGGAGGAACAGAAGGATATACCGATAGAGTATGATGAGCAGCTGGTCAGGCGGCTGGTGGAAAAGGTAACCGTTTTTGATGAGAAGATAGCAGTGAAATTTAAGTCCGGAGTGGAGATAGAAGTAGATAGATAGGTATGGCATGGAGGCATCCTGCAGGTTCAGATGAGCTTGTGGGATGCCTTTTTTTCGTGGGGAGATTCGTGTGTGTATAGAGGAATAGTGGATTGTGTTTAGCAACCGTGTGGTTTATAATGGAAATGTATGGAGGAATGAAAATGACAACATCTGATATGGTTCGGGAACTTTGCGAAAAAATGAATATCAGCCTCTCAGAGCTTGCTCGGAGGATTGGGCAGTCGCCGCAGAATTTTAATAAGAAATTGCAACGGGGGACTGTTAAAGCAGAAGAAATGATGGAGATTGCGGATGCGTTGGGAATTACGTTTGAGCAGAGTTTTATGTTGCCGGATGGAGAAAAAGTAGGTTTATTTTGAATGATATATCTTTTTTACGGCGAAATAAGGTACGGAGGAGGAAAAAACTGTGGCAAAAAGTAGGCGGGCAAATGCTGTTGTGTTTGGATTTGATTTTCAGGTAAATGCAGCAATTGTACTTATGATTGAAAATATTGAGGATTTGAAATCTTTACGCTTAGAGGGCAACTATGAAGATATCGAAATAGAGTTAGAAAATAATCAATACATTTTGGCACAAGCTAAAGCAGTGGAGCGAAGTAGTTCAGATTTCCGAAATGTCCGAAAAAATTTGGAGAAATCTCTTATTTCTTTATCAGAGGGAAATCAGAAAGTTGATGCACAGCGATTGATACTAATTACTAATTCGCCCAATCCTTTGAATGAAGAAGCCTCTAGAAGTATATTTTGGGGAGATGCTCACCGTGAGTTTTTGTCTTTACCTGAGTCTTCACAGGAGTTGATTAGACGTTATTTGGATAATATAAATCAGCCATTAGATACTGATAAATTTATGATTCAAATATTACCTTTTGAAACAGATAATGATATAGAAAGATATAAAGTGGTTAAACGAGTAGTAAATGATTTTATTGGTGATTTGAATTTGAATATTCCCGGTTTGGGGAAGAAACTGTTAAGTATTTGGCATGAGGAAGTATTTGAAAATGGAACGAAAAAGGATGCTGCTATTCAATTGAAGAAAAAAGATCTAATATGGCCGATTATGGTCGTTGCTACTGATGTTGGTTATTGTGACAATTCTTTCGCTGATATATTTGATTCCAGTGCGTATGATGAAATTGTCCGTCAATATAGGGAGACTATAGAATCTTGTTGTGAACGCTGTGAGTTTTTCATAAAGGTACTTTGTGATTATAATACATATCAAACAACAAAGAAACCATCGGAGAAATGTTTGGATTTTGTGATGAATAAATGGAGAGATTATCTTTTGGAGTTTGAACTAGATGGTATGGATGAAGAAATACAAAAAGGTCTAATACAGATTATTTTATATAGGATAGTTCGCAATAGAATTGTTATTCAAAACATTAAGAAGGGGGTAAAACTGTGATTTTCAAATCAATTCGTCTCAAAGAAGGCTTTTTTGAACGTACGATTATATTCTCGGAAGGTGTTAATTTGATTCACAGTGAAAAAAATAGTTGTGGAAAAACTACCCTTCTGCGTTTTATGTTATACGCGCTTGGTTACAACATTCCTAATACACGGAAAATTAAGTTTGACCGTTGTGAGGTGGAACTAGTGATAGAATGTGAGACAGTAGGGGAGATTATATTACTACGTCATAGTGATATTGCGATTGAAGCTACAGTTAGGGATCAAAAAAGAACGTTCGTACTTCCAGAACAGCAAAATGATTTGCATGCAATTATTTTTGGAACAGAGAATGTTGACATTTTAGGAAATTTATTAGGGGCTTTTTATGTAGATCAAGAAAAAGGATGGACATTGCTGAACCGGGGGGTTGTAATTGGAAGCATTCATTTTAAGATTGAAGAATTGATTCGTGGATTGTCAGATTGTGATTGTTCTGAGTTAATCCATAAAGAAGCTCAGCTATCAAGAGAGATGACAAAGTATAAGCAAATGTTTAGTGTTGCACAGTATAGGGAAACTTTGGATCAAGAGGCAGGAGAGCTAGTAACAGATAGTTATGAAGAAGAATCGGATGTTACTGTTAATCAGCTCCTTCTACGCAAAAAGAGATTAAAATCTGAACTTCGCAGAATTGATAATACCTTATCGGATAATAGAAGGTTTAAAAAGTTTGTTGCTGATATGAAATTGCTTGTTCAGGCTCCTGATGGGTCAACTTTTCCAGTAACTGAAAATAATATTGTCGGCTTAAACGATGCAATAGATTTGCTGATTGCAAAGAGAAAAATGGTATCTAAAGAATTTGCCACTGTTTCTGGATTACTTGATAGAATTGAAAAGGATAAAGATAAGGAATATGAACAACTGGAATTTTATAAATCTGCTAGCCAGTTAGAAATATTTGATAAGAGAATAGCGAGAATGCCAATGAATCCGGTTGCGATTGATCAGGAAATAAAACGCTTGGACAAAGAAATTAAATCAATTAGAACAGAAATCAATAATATAACTCGGAATAATAATAGTGTTGTTTCGGCCATATCTAAGAATGTAATTAAATATGCAGAGGAGCTTGGTCTGGGTAATAAAGAAACAATACCTGTATCATATCTTTTTACATCAAACCTAAAAGAACTTTCAGGAGCAGTTTTGCATAAAACGGCTTTTGCATTTAGGCTTGCATACATTATTGTAATTGAGGACACCCTTAAAACCAAACTGCCAATTATTCTTGATTCACCCAGTGGAAAAGAGGTTGACCAAGCTAATATTAAGCTCATGATGAACATCTTGAAAAGAGATTTTGCAGATCATCAGATTATTATTGCTTCTATTTTTAATTATGATTTTGATGAAGTGAAGATTATAGAAATTAAAGACCGTCTGATTACAGAGAATTCTTTGTAAAGTAAATACGAGAGAGTATAAAGAATATCACAAAGGAAGGAAGAGTTATATTATGCCAATGTATTTGAAGCGAGATGCTATTCGGTTTATTGAAGCAAGTGTATCGGCGATTAGCATGGCGGTTGCTGCTTTGGGGCTGCCTAGAAGATACGATTTTAGAGAAGAGGTTGCTGAAAATGCTATTGCTATTGGACTTGCTGGTGTAGCAGCAGAACTTTCGATGAGTGCAGTTATCGTTCAGGCACAGGGGGAGGACGCATTGAAATTTCCTACAGGTTTTTATAAGACGGGGTCTCATATTGTGGATGATTTCAAGAAGCTTGTTAGATCGCAAATCCCTAAAATGATGTTTTTAACACAGGGGATTGAAGAACCTTCAACGCATATTGCTAAACTGTTAGAAATGGCATCGAAATTAAAGCTTTTAACAAAGTTAAGGGCAGGAGGCTTACACGCCGGTCGTGGACCATCAATGGATGTATCTATAGCTTGTGTTAATGATGTAATTGCGTTTATCAGTCTATTAGGTACATCTTCTAGAATAAAGTCATATATAGACACATTGCCCAAACCTATTACTATAACAAAAAGTTATGATTTAATTGTTGATGAGTTAATTCAAAAAATTGCACAATCAAACACTACTTTAGAAAAAGTTAGTTCATTGGCTTCCGTATACCTTGTTATTCCGGAATTGCCAGATGATGAACCTGAGTGGTTTCCGGCATTTGAGCGGGCATTAGTCGCTCCACAAGAAAATGACATTTCTTTTCTGTTAGATACATTAAAAAAATCAAGATATGGGTCATTGATTAAAGTGTCAAAAGGTAAGGAAAGCATACCAGTTACTGTTCAGAAAGGGAATATACATGCGTTACCAATAGAACCGCAATATTTAAAAAAGTCTTTTCGAGACATTAAGGATCGTTTATACGCTGATATTGGTACGGCAAATGGACGTTTAGAGCAAAAACAATTTGATGCACCACCTATTGAATCAGTATATGAAATGTTTGCATTTCCATATCATGTAATTGGTATAACACAACAAGAAGACGAACAACTTTCTGCTGCGGAAACATGGCCTTTAGTGGCATCAAGTTTGTCATATTCCGGTACATTAGGTCCGTACTGGTATTTTGTACGAAAGACGGCAGACCTTGGGCAGTTAGAGAGTTATATTAGCAGAGCTGCAAAATATGCTGGAAAGACATTGAAAAATGGCATTAAGGAATTTAAACCATACATAGAAAAAATGAGAAAAGAAATCCCACTTTCTAAAAATGATAAGCTAATTTCAGCATTACTTTATGAGTATGAGAAATCAGGTGAGAAGAAAAAGAAATTAATTGATTTATCTAAAAAATATGTAGGTAAAGAAAAAGAATTATGCCAAGAGGCGCAGGATGATTTGAAAAAGCTTAGAGGAAGAACTACATGTTGGAGATTTACTTATAAAACTTGTGGAGAATGTATATAGTTTTCAAACAGAGGAAAGCCAGAAATATTGGGCCAGAACTTTATGTGAGTGTGCGACAGAGTTGGAAGATGCGCGTGGTTTATATGCAGTAATTTCAGAAACAAACTTTTCTTCGGCGTATACGGCAGCACGTAAAGCATTTAGAATTATTGATTTTATTAATTATGGACCTTTATAAGCGTAGATGCATTTTCGAATATGGTAAATGGGTGTAATATATTATATTTTCAGAAAAATGTATAGTAGGAAGGAAAAAGATTTGTGAAAAATAATAACTAATTTTATTGATATGTTTCCGCAAACGGGCAAAGTACTAAAAATGCCTTTGTATGTTTCCGAGAACGGACAAGTCATTTGACGTACTTCCTATCCTCTCGTGCCATGTTGAAACCGCCGTGCTTCTCGTGCGGAAACCTTGATTTTAGGCGGGGTTGCGGGATTATTTGGGGGAAATGGAGTTGTGTTTTTGCGGATGGTGAGATGGATAAGTTTCCGCTGATAGGGGGGACGGGGATAACGCCGGAGAGTTTGAAAATGAGTGTTATGCTAGACATAAGATACAATCTGGCAAAACCCTTACTATCTGGCAAAACAATAATCATAGTTAAATATTATTATGGTTTTCCTATATATGTACATTATTATAATTTAGGAAGAAAGTGGAGAAATATATGAAAATCTGGATTGAAATGAGTCGAGATATAGAACATGGTGGCGATGAATGGGGATTTACTCAATGTATATGGGCGCCAACGTACAAGAAGGGTAAAGGCACAAATAAGTCGTGGCTATTTTGGGATAATGTAAATAAGGTGAAATCGGGTGACTTTATTCTTCATCTTAGAGGTAAAGGAAAAGAGGCAGAAATTGTCGGGTATTCTATTGCCAAAACAGATGGCTATAGGACTGAAGAATGCCCTCCTATTGCTGGTGAATGGTCTTATTGCAATAGTTTTTATAGAGTAATTTTAACTGATTATTTAAAGTTTGATAACTCTATTAATCTTTATAGGTTGTTTTTTGATAAAGAATTAGAATTGAAAGATTACTACAAGAAAAAAAGTAAACCTAAGAATTTATTTTTTACTATACAATCGGGTAGATTGCAATGCTTAAATGGTGGATATCTTTCAGAGGTTGATGAAGCTTTATTGGAAATAATATCAGATGGTATAGAAAAGTTTAATGATGAGTCTATACCCATTGGTTTGTCTGTTTCGACATCTACGACCTTAAGACAAATTAAAGCACGGATAGGGCATGAACGGTTTGCAACAAATGTGAAAAATAATTATAATAACCAGTGCTGTTTTCCGGGATGCAAGATTGCTGACAAGGAGTTTTTGATTGCTTCTCACATTGTAAGATGGGCTGATAACATTGAGATGCGTGGAAATACTTCAAATGGACTATGCTTTTGCCCTATTCATGATAAAGCATTTGAATTAGGATACTTTTCGCTGGATGATAATTTTAGAGTACTTGTAGAAAGGAAAATTGACCATAGTCAAATATTTAAAGGATACATTTCTAAATTTATAGGTCTACCAATATCCAAAGGTTATATTGAGCCAGATCGTGAGGCTTTAAAAGAGCATAGAAAAAGGTGTAATATTTTAAATCAGGATTGTTAATTATTACATATCACATAAGTTTCATGTGAATTCTCATAGAACTAAAATGTATAAGTTATATCTGCCATGCTAAGAAGAGTAGTTGTAGGTACTGCAGAGGGTCTCGAGCATTAAAATTATGATAAAGAAAAACGTAAATAGCATTGTATTTTTGCAGAATGTATTTTTGCGGGAAGGTTATTGAAAGGGGGGGAATTTTGCTTTAAAGGGGTGATTTTTATTAAAAAGGGGTAAGAGGAGTAAAGTTGACGAAGAAATTTACCCCACAATTATGTAATGAAAAATATTTTTGCCATGTAGTATAGAACCTTTGTCCCACCGCATTGTGAAGTTTGCGTGGAATTGTGTCGAAAATAGATGGTAGTTGAATGACATTTGTGAAATGAATAAATAATTTTATAGAGGGAAAAGGATGAAAGAAAAGAGTACTCTTATTGAGGAATTGGGCCTTTCAATTGATAGTTATGATTATCTAGAGAGGAAAGGTATCGATACGATTAGTATGCTATTCTTATCTGATTTGTACAGGACATAGGTCATTTGCTTTAATGAAATGGACATAATCGTTAGGAGTCGATATCCATTTAAGTAGATGGCATATAATACTGTTGGAGAAAGATATAAATAGAATACATGTCAACTTCAGCTATGCTGGGGAGAATAAGGTTGCTGTTTCTTTTTTTGCTTGTTAGATGTTGACGACTTCTTTGTTTCAATCAATGTCGGAATAATTGACATTACAGAAAAACTCCTTCTATAATTACTGCGATGTCCGTCCAATTCATCCTTTAATTATTATTTTCATTACAATAAAAGTATTTAGCTGCATTTGGATGCTTTAATTTTATACTTATGGTATCATCACGGATAATTTGGGAGGTAGTACTGATGAACCTATCAGAAAAAGCAATAGAAAGAGATAGCAGTATAGTATTAAAAAAACTGTTTGCTATCTATGAAAAGAATATAGATAGCAGTGGGTTATATGATAAGTTATATTGTCAATTACAACAATATAAACCATTTCAACTTAATAAACTTAAAACAGAACTTTTGGCGGAAGAAGCCACAAAGAATGCAAGTACACTTGCAATGTCATCTGCAGCAATGATAATTAGTATTATGACTATAATATTTAATGTGTTTACTAATATATTCTCAGGTAAGGAAGGTGTAATCACTGAAACTGTTGTATTAACCATAGGAGTGTTAGTTCTTTTATGGAAGTTTGGTAATATATTCGGTGATTTTATAGGAAAAAGAAAGAACATATGGAAAAGAAATAAATACATTCTGTGTGTAATAGAAAATGTATTGAATGAAGCTAATACGTACTCATCGCTCAGATAAAGGAATGATAAGCAATATAACCCTTTACGGGCAAATAAGATATTTGTTCCTTATCATAGAGGCAATCCGTTTACGAAAATGCCCTTATCTAGAAACGAATGTCAATAAAAATTTCCAGATAAGGGATTTGGGTTATAATTTTCTTTTTAACTTTTTTCAATCCGCAAGCGACATAAGATGCTTGACGCTTTAGATAATATCATAGTCGGATAGATAAATCAATTATTCATTTTTTTGCAAAAATAGTACTCAAGTTAAAAAGGAAATTATTGAAATAGTATTGGTGATGATGTATAATCAAAGACATAGATAATAAATTGAGCTTTGAGCATACAAAGGGGGGATTGCGTATGATTGCGCATAAAAGAGAATCCGATGGCAAGGAGCAAGCGTGGAAGGAACACAGTCGGAATGTGTCAAAATTATGCTTTCTGTCTGCTGAAAAACTAAATCTTAGTACATTGGCAAAGCTAATCGGATTGCTGCATGATTTCGGAAAAGGGATCTCAGATTTTCAAGGCTATCTCCAGGGCACCGGCAGCAAGCACCCAAATCACGCCGCCTTGGGAGCGCTATACGTTCAGCAGCGTTGGTGGGATCCAGGGAAAACTTTGAAGGAAAGGCAGACAGCTCAACTGATTTCTCTGTGTATTTATGGGCATCATGCCGGCTTGCCGGACTGCCTGGATATATCTGGCACTTCACCATATTTAAATGGATTGCAATCACAACCGGATAATTATTATACGGAAGCAATGGCAAACTTTTACTCAGAAGTAGCATCTGCTGAAGAATTAGACAAACTTTTTGCAGAGGCATGCAAAGAATTGGAAAAGTTCGGTTTAGATAAGTATTCATTTCAATGGGGGATGCTTGCCCGGCTTATGCTGAGTATTCTTGTTGATGCAGACAGATGGGATTCCGCTTGTTTTGAATATGATGCAGATCCATTCGATACGTCACAGGACACTCACCCGGATTGGAAAAAACTTCTTATTAAACTTGAAACTTATGTGGAAGGCTTCCCTAAGGAAGGAGAATTAGCAAGAATTCGTCGGGATATATCAGAATGGTGCAGGGCTGCCGGAGAATATGGTCCGGGAATTTATACTTTATCAGTTCCTACCGGGGGAGGAAAGACATACTCAAGCTTGCGATTTGCGCTTGCCCAGGCAAAAAAGAATGGACAACAGAGAATTTTTTATTTTATACCTATGAACACAATTCTGGATCAAAATTCCAGGGATATCAGAGATGCGTTGGCCGATTATCCGTCAATTTTAGAACATCATTCAAATGTTGTACTGGAAAATGAGGTTGAAGAGGAAAATTATCGCAGACTGACAGAGCGCTGGGACTGTAATATAATTTTAACCAGTTTGGTCCAATTTTTGGATACGCTGTTTAAAAATGGAAATGGAAGAGTAAGGAGAATGTACCGCCTTGCAAATTCGGTTCTGATTTTTGATGAAATTCAGGCATTACCAAAAAAATGCCGGGAACTATTCAAAAAAGCGATCCAATTTCTTGTGCAGTATTGTAACTGTACCGTACTGCTCTGTACGGCGACGCAGCCCAATTTGGGCCTAGAATCAAATGAACTTATTCCGGACGTGAAATCGTTATATCAGAAATTAAAACGGGTAGCCTATATGCCTCAATTGGAAATGCATACTTATCAAGAGGCTTCCGGTGATATCGCTGCGTTTATCCAAGAGGGAAAATCAGTACTGACTATCGTAAACACCAAGGATGCTGCCTGGAATGTCTTTCAGGGAATTTCTGAGCAGCTAAAAATATTGGATTATAGTCTGGTAGAAATTCAGCAGGGCCTTTCAGAGGAAGTGATTGAGCAATGTGCAGCAAAGAGTACAGAAAACGAAATTTTATGTGTACATCTAAGCACGCTTATGTGTCCAATGCATAGAAAAGAGATATTGTGCTGGGTCAAATCATGGCTGAAAAAGAAAAAACTGGTTTGCTGTATTTCTACGGCATTGATTGAGGCAGGTATCAACGTAAGTTTTCCAGTTGTGATCCGTAGCCTGGCCGGTATTCCAAGCATGATTCAGGCGGCAGGACGCTGCAACAGGAACTGTGAAGAAAAGATGGGAACTGTATATTTATGGAATCTTGCTGATGAAAGACTGGGCCGTTTGCCGGATATTCAGAAAGGCAAGGAACTCAGCATGAATCTGCTCAGCAATATGGAACATCCGGATGAAATGGGAAGTCCGGAGATGATTAAAAAATATTTCGCAAAAGAAGAAGAGTATACACAGAAAGTTGAAAAATATCCGTATAAAGAATGGAATTTAGATTTGGTTACCATGCTTTCAGCCAATAGTGAGTGCAGGAATGCAGCTTATGATTCGGAGGATAGCCCTTTGCTTCATTTAAGTAAACGTTTTTGTCAGAGTTTCCGAACAGCCGGTGCAGCCTTTCAAGTCATTGACCAAAAAACAAAAAGCGTGATTGTACCATATGGCAGAGGAAAGGAATTGATAGAAAAATTAACTGACCGGCATACGTTATGGGAGGAAATTAAATATTTGAAAGAGGCCCAGCAATACAGTGTGAATTTATTTGAGCATGTTTTTGAGCGCCTGGCAAAGGAAGGTGCCCTGCATTCTCTTGGAGAAACCGGTGTGGTTGTTTTAAAGGAAGAGTATTATGATGCCTGGGCCGGAGTTACGACCACTCCCCAGGAAATGATGGAGCTCATAATATAACTTTTTCTATAGTAATGAGAATTTATAATGCAAGGGAGAGATGCCGTATTGAAAATTAGAAATCAGATTGAGTATTGTGTGTCAGGAAACTATGCGCTGTTCAGCGATCCGATTGCCCGAATGGGAGGCGAGAAGTTCAGTTATATGCTTCCGACTTACCAGGCGCTGAAAGGGATTACGGAGAGCATATATTGGAAGCCATCAATTATGTGGGTGGTAGATGAAGTACGGGTCATAAGACCGATTCGTACGGAGTCTAAAAATATCCGGCCAATCAGTTATATTGCTCCGAAGAACACCTTGTCTGTCTATACCTATCTGGCAGATGTGTCTTATCAGGTTCGTGCACATTTTATTTTTAATGAGAACCGACGGGAGGACCTGGAGCAGGATTTTAACGAATATAAGCACCACAATATTTCCAAGCGTATGGTGGAGAAAGGCGGGCGCAGAGATGTTTTCCTGGGGACGAGAGAATGCCAGGGGTATGTAGAACCCTGTACATTCGGCGAAGGGGAAGGCTATTATGATGGCTATGGAGAATTGGAGTTTGGGGTCATGTTTCATGGATTTGATTATCCGGATGAGACAGGCCATGATATTTTGGCTGCCAGGTTTTGGAGACCCAAGATGGTTAATGGAGTGGTTCAGTTCCTTCCACCTGAAGAAATACCGGATGAAATGAAGCGGGAAATCCGTCCGATGAAAGCAAAGAAATTTGGAAAAGAGCTGCACAACTTCAGCGGATTGGAAGAGAATGTGTTGCAGCAGGAATTTGCCGGGGAAGGAGGGGGAACAAATGAGTTGGATGCAGAAATTATGTGAGGCTTATGATTCCGCTATTGTCTGTGACCAATCGAAAGAATCTGTTATGCTTGTTCCCCTGGGATTTGTACGTAAAAAAGTTAAATACCATGTGGTATTGACTCAAGAGGGGCGGTTTGTATCAGCAGACGAACTGATGGCTGAGGCACAATTTCAGGAAATTCCCAGTACCCCACAGGCAGAAAGCCGTACGGGTGACAACGGAGCGGCTTTTCCTCTGGCAGAACAGCTGAAATATCTGGTCTATGAGGATGTAAATTTGAAGCGGTTCAGCCGGTACATGGAACAGCTAAATGCATGGTGCGGACAACCGGATGCACCAGACTGTTTGCGTGCGGTATATACATATTTGGATGGACATACACTGCTGGCTGATTTGGAATCACAGCCTAATTTGAAACTGAAGTATTATAAGAATGCGGAAACACATGAAGGTACAGGCGAGGATGCAAAAGCCATGGTCTGTTTCTCTGTTCAGATGCACGATGCTAGTAATGACGATCTTTGGCTCAGAACAGATGTAAAGCAGAGCTGGAGTAATTATCTGGCAGATAAACTGCCGAGTGCCAGAGAGTTCTGCTATGTGGAGGGGAAAATGCTTCCTTCCGTGGAGAATCATCCGAAGCTGCAGGGAAATGCGAAACTGATCTCAGCTAAAGATTCAGAGTTTCCGTTTCAGTATAAGGGCCGTTTTGTTGATGACCGCAGTGCAGCGTTGGTTAGCTTCGATGCGTCAGTGCGTGCCCATAATGCGTTGACTTGGCTCATAGCGCGCCAGGGAATGCAGAAATATGGTATGATTTGGGTAGTATGGAATACAAATGGGGCGATTATGAAAGTCCCGATTGATGAAGTAAACGATTTTATGGAAGAGGAAGAAGATGAGGAAGATGCTGCTTCCGGACCAGTTATTGATACGTTTGCAAGTTATGCCAGGGAGGTGAACGCTGCTGCCTGTGGCTATGGTGGAAGACTACATGATTATAATCCGGATCGGACAAATTGTGCAGTAATATTAGGCCTGGAGGCGGCGACGGATGGTAGAATGTCAGTGACGTATTATCAGGAGTGTACCGGAAATAAATACGTAGAGCGTTTAGAAGACTGGTATATTGACTGCTGTTGGTGGCGCTATTCCCGAAAGAAGAAAACAAAAGAAATAGCAACGCCGAATCCCGATGATATAGCCATCGCTGTTATGGGAATTGACGCGGTATATGCTGCAAAAAGGGATAAGAAATGTGAAAAGTCCCATACAAAATGGATGCGAAACCTGCAATCCAGGATTTTGACCTGTATTGTGGACAAGCAGCGGCTGCCGCTGGACGTTGTTCGCAGTGCATTTTATAGGGTATGCGCGCCGCTTGCATTTGTCAGTGGTAAAGAGCGGCAATGGTCCAGGTCTGCATGGGAAAACAGTGTAGATACTGCTTGTGCTATGATTTACTGTTTTCAAAAACGCGGGGAGGGGAAATATTGTGAAGTATTTTCCCCGGAATTACAGGCAAATTCAAAAAATGCGGATTATTTATACGGACGCCTTTTAGCAGTGGCTGATTTTATGGAAGAAAAAGCGATGGATAAGGGACGGGATTACCCTACGAATGCAGTCCGGCTTATGCGGCAGTTTGTACAGCGTCCGTTTGAGACGTGGCCGAAGATACATGAAAAATTAATTCCGAGTTTTGGGAAGCTTGGTTCAAACGGTAAAATATATCAGATGATTATAGAAGAAATTGAGCAATTATTTTCAGCGGCAGGCAGATATGAGCGAAGAGAACTCTCACTGGAATTTTTGCAGGGATTTTCCTGTCAGAGACAGAGCCTTTTTCAAAAATGGGAACACAACATAAAAAAAGACGAGGGAAAAGTTCTGTATGAGCTGCCAAAGAGACGTTCTGAATTGTATGGATGTTTGCTGGCGATTGCAGATGCTGCCGAGCGGGAGGCCAGTGATGGAGAGCGTACTGGTATGACGAATGCCATGCAGATGATGACAGTGTTTGCAGCAAGGCCATATGAGAGTTGGGGAAGACTGCATGACAAGCTGCTTCCTTATTTGGAAAAACTGGGTGAAAGGGCTGATTATTATCAGTGGTTGATTGAGAATGCAGAAATGCAATTTTTACAATTGGAACGGGAATCATCAGTGCCGCTGGATGGCAGCTACCTGCATGGATACTACTGTATGCTTCGGACGTTTTATCAGAAAACACAGTTTTCCTGGGAGCGTCCGGTATGGAAGGATGCAAAGGATATGCGAAGTTCCTTGTATGGGCAGCTTCTGGGAATTGCGGAACGTCTCGAGAGAAGACATTTCATTGGTAAAGCAGAGGGAATAGACAGACGGTTCACAAATGAATTGCGATTCATGACGGTATTTGCCCAGAAACCGGCAGACACATGGGAAAATCTGAAGGTCAAATTAGGGCCGTATCAGAAATTTGCGGGATGCTGCGGAGAGAGGGATAATTCCATGCTGGAGCAGTTGGAAGTACAATTACAGCAACATGGCTGGAATACCAATGAACCTCTGGGCAGTATATATCTGCATTTTTATTATGAAGAACGAAACAAGTAAAGGATTCAGTAGCAAGCTACGGGCATTTGATCCTCGCGGCAGCCGACAAGGTCATGCAAGAATGAATTTGGCTCGTTGCCCGTGGGAATAAAAGAAAAGGAGAAATGATTATGGCAGTTTTAGAAAACAAAATTGATTTTGCATTGGTTTTTACAGCAAGAAATGCAAATCCTAATGGAGATCCTTTGGATGGAAATCGTCCGAGAACTACGTATAAAGGTCTAGGTGAGGTGTCGGATGTCTGCCTAAAGCGTAAAATTCGTAATCGTCTGCTGGATGCAGGACAGAATATTTTTGTTCAGTCGGATGATCGCCGCAGAGAGGGGGATATGTTTCGTTCGTTAAAGGACAGAGCTGATAATGAACCGGCATTAGTGGAGTGCACGAAACAAATTAAAGCAGGGAAAAAGACTCGGGAGGATTATGCCAGACAGGCATGCGAAACATGGTACGATGTCAGGGCGTTTGGTCAGGTTTTTGCTTTCAAAAAGGGAAAGAAAGAGGAAGATGAATCAGATGCCGTATCAATCGGTATTCGCGGCCCTGTTAGTATTCAGCCTGCCTTCAGCATAGAGCCGGTTAATATTACTAGTTCTCAGATTACAAAATCTGTGAACCTGGAGACTGGAAAAGATCCGGATAAAAAGGGGAGCGATACCATGGGTATGAAACATCGGGTGGATTTTGGTGTTTACGTTACCTATGGTGCCATCAATGTACAACTTGCAGGTAAAACAGGTTTTAGTGAAGAAGATGCAGAAGCACTGAAAGAAGCACTTAGGACTTTATTCTGTAATGATGAAACCTCTGCACGTCCGGCTGGCAGCATGGAGGTAATGAAACTGATCTGGTGGAAGCACAATTGTGCCAGTGGTCAGTATTCATCGGCTAAGGTGCATCGGACGCTGCAGATTTCCTGTGACGATCTGGGAAGTGTATCGATAAGCACAAAAAATTTGGAAGGTTTGATTCCGGAGGTTCTGGATGGCGAATGATGATTCGGATTTTTTGATGCTTTCAGGACTGAAGCATTTTCAGTTTTGCCGCAGGCGCTGGGCCTTGATTCATATTGAACAGCTTTGGGAAGAAAATGTGCTGACATTGGAAGGACATTATATGCATGAACGGGTACATGATGATAGCTTTACGGAAGCACGGGGGTCTGTACTGCTGTCACGTGGAATGCCCGTACGCTCCCAGGAGCTGAAGATCACCGGTATATGTGACATGGTAGAACTATATAAAGATGAGGACGGAGTTCCGATTCAGGGGCGAAGTGGGCAGTGGAGGCTTTATCCTGTAGAATATAAACTTGGACAGCCGGATGCACAGGGAGCGGATGCGTTACAACTATGTGCACAGGCTATGTGTCTGGAAGAAATGTTTGTGACAGACATCCCCGAGGCTGCTCTGTATTATGGAAAGATTAAACGCCGGCAGCGTATTCTTCTGACAGAAGAACTGCGGAAAAAGGTAAAGGATTCTGTGACTGAAATGCATCAACTGATGTTAAAAGGATACACACCGAAGGCAAAAATGGGAAAAGCCTGTAAAAACTGCTCTTTATTAGAAATCTGCCAGCCCAAATTGACGAAACAGGTTTCGGCTTCGGAATATATTCGCAGAGTTTACCATGAGGAGGACGGGATATGAAAAAACTGTTGAATACCTTATATGTTACGACGCCGGATGCGTATCTGTCATTAGATGGTGAGAATATAGTACTTTTACAGGAGCAAAGTGAGCTGGGACGGATTCCTTTTCACAATCTTGAAGGGATTGTCTGCTTCGGCTACAGAGGTGTCAGCCCTGCGCTGATGGGAGCTTGTGCGGAAAAGGGGATCGGCCTTTGCTTTTTGACCCAGCATGGCCGGTTCCTGGCGCGAGTCACCGGACTGGTGAGCGGTAATGTGCTGCTGCGTGAAACACAGTATTTCAGGGCAGCAGATGAAACACAGGCTCTTGCTATTGCGAAATCATTTCTATTGGGTAAAATTTATAACAGCAGGTGGTGCCTGGAGAGAGTGAAGCGTGACCATTTTATGCGTATCAATCAGGAGAGGATGAATGACGCTATTAGCCTGATGCTTCAGTCATTATCAAAATTAGAAAACGCTGGAACTAGGAGTGAGTTAATGGGAATAGAAGGAATAGCGGCGAAAGCATATTTTGGGGAGTTTTCACAGATGATTCTGCGGAACGAAGAGGTATTTGTATTTGACGGAAGAAATCGTCGGCCGCCGCTTGACCCGGTAAATGCAATGCTTTCTTTCGCGTATACTCTGCTGGGAAATGAGATTGCAGGTGCCTTGGAAACGGTGGGGCTGGATCCGGCGGTGGGGTATCTCCATACAGTGCGCCCGGGACGAGCGTCCTTGGCTCTTGACTTGCTTGAAGAGTTACGGGCACCATTGGCAGACAGATTTGTAGTAACGCAGATAAATCTCGGAGTTTTTACAGAAAAGGATTTTCTTAAAAAAGAAAACGGTGCTATATTTATGACGGATGACGCAAGAAAACGTTTTCTGACTAATTGGCAAAAACGTAAGCAGGAGACAATTGTGCATCCTTACTTGAAAGAAAAGATTCAATGGGGTATGGTTGCATATGCACAAGCCATGCTTTTATCCAGATATTTGCGTGGAGATCTGGACGCCTATCCGCCTTTCTTATGGAAGTGAGGTGATATATTTGCTGGTGCTGATAACCTATGATATCAATATTACAGAAGCGGCAGGGGCACGCCGTCTAAGACGTGTTGCTAAGCAGTGTGTGAATTATGGTACACGAGTTCAAAACTCTGTTTTTGAATGCCAAGTAGATGCCACCCAGTATGCGAGACTAAAACATCTTCTATTAAAAGAAATAGATGAAGAAAAAGATAGTCTGCGTTTTTATTCTCTGGGTAACCGATATAATGGTAAAGTTGAACATTTCGGTGTGCGACGTGGATTAAAGGTTGATGAACCTTTGATTTTATAGAAGGACCGCAGGAAGGATGACCGTGCGAACCCTAAGTGAACATAGATTCACTGGGGGATTCGCACCTAGATTCTGTAAGATTTGGAGTTATATTTAGTTTTAGTTGCAAGTTCTGCTTAAAGAAGTAGTGTATATGCATAAAAAATGATATGGAATCATTATAAATTTAGCAGTTTTTGCTGTCGAGGTTCGCGAGAGCCTCGAGGATTGAAATCTAGAGACGCCTGTCGGCGTCGCCGCCGCCGGCCGTCGAGGTTCGCGAGAGCCTCGAGGATTGAAATACTGATAAAAGAGAAGGGGTGACATATGTATCTGTCGAGGTTCGCGAGAGCCTCGAGGATTGAAATCTTATCACTGATAGTGCCATTTCCTAAAAGATACCGTCGAGGTTCGCGAGAGCCTCGAGGATTGAAATCTTATTTTCCATAGACAAAGAAAACGCCTTTACAGTCGAGGTTCGCGAGAGCCTCGAGGATTGAAATACCAAACCGGACAGCCAATCTCCCGGAGCCGAAAGTCGAGGTTCGCGAGAGCCTCGAGGATTGAAATATTTCTCACAATGCTCTCTACCCAAAACAAAAAGGTCGAGGTTCGCGAGAGCCTCGAGGATTGAAATTAAGAATAAGATATATGATTTATCAAGAGCTAATGTCGAGGTTCGCGAGAGCCTCGAGGATTGAAATCATGCGACAGGACTTTGAGCTACGGTACCCGGATGGTCGAGGTTCGCGAGAGCCTCGAGGATTGAAATTTCCGTAAAATAAAACAATTCACTGCCGATTTTGTCGAGGTTCGCGAGAGCCTCGAGGATTGAAATTTTTGAAATGTTGTAGCTTGCTACATCTGCTTCGTCGAGGTTCGCGAGAGCCTCGAGGATTGAAATCACTATTACTTCTTCTCCCTGGTCTGCGTACATCGTCGAGGTTCGCGAGAGCCTCGAGGATTGAAATTGCTCCACCGTGGCCAGGGCGGTGCCCATGATTGTCGAGGTTCGCGAGAGCCTCGAGGATTGAAATTGCTCCACCGTGGCCAGGGAGGTGCCCATGATTGTCGAGGTTCGCGAGAGCCTCGAGGATTGAAATCTCTTGCAGACTTCACGGCTACATTTACCAAATGTCGAGGTTCGCGAGAGCCTCGAGGATTGAAATCCGGCAGTGGTAAGAGTCTTCATGTCGCAAAAATGTCGAGGTTCGCGAGAGCCAGTAAGTTTGAATTTAACATCTACAATCAGAGGAACAGATTTTTTATTAAGTAACCACAGTTGATTGTTAGGTATATAGGTCTTATATCTGATTGATATAATGCTCAATTATATCATGGGTACTAACAAACTGCTCAGCCTATTTTGATATTTACTCAGTTAATAAAGCACCGTGTAACTATAAATTATAAACTGGAATTCTAAGGAGATAGTAAACATGATATTCGACTTTTACCCGTGGAAAATGGATATCGATATTAAAGCTACGGAACAACTTTATGAGAGAAAAGACTACGCCAAAGATAGGAATGCCAATCAAACTATGCTTGAGGCAATGTCTGAAAAACAGAAAAATTTTTTTGTCTCCGTAGGTGTTGATATATTAAAGGCAAAAGTAACAGAGAAAGTTTATAATATTCCAAGTGATGGGGAATTGTCCGGTGGGAAGATTTATAGTAGGACACTGGATTTTTTGATGTGTGGGAAGTTCCTTTCTATACCAGATTACCAGGAAGAAATATACAGTGATGAAGATATATTCGGTATGAATTTTCCCGATTCTTTACAAGTTATTTCTATGCCGGAGGAACAGAAAATCCCTGTATTTGATATTGATGGGTGGGGGTGCGTATTTAAGCATCCTTTATTTAGATTTGGGGAAGAGGATGTAACACAATGGGATTGTGGTTACATAGCAGGTAGCATATTGCTTATGAAAGACTTATAATTAAAGTTATGGAAACGTTTTTGCGTAGTAAGTATTTTAAAACGGTTAGAAATAATGGTAATGCAAATCATACGGGGTGGGAGTACACGCATGAGATTTATTTGTAACTTTTTCTGAGTGAGTATAGTAACCTGAATGAAACGGCTGTAAACATAAAGTGAGAGAACATATGAGGAAAAAAACGCGGAGATATTTTATGTGGATATGGATTTTGGCTGCCAATCTCTTTTGGGCATTTGCACTTATCACCATTAGTTATTCCTGGGGATATGATCAATGCGCCATTGATGGGAACATCGCATATTTTAGCCGCCCGGCATACCTTAATTTTGTAAATGGTATCCCCTGGCTTTTAGGCACACTTGTGTTTGGCGGTTTAGGGATTCTGTTTTACCGGAAAAGTAATATTATAGAAGCAAAAGATAAGGGGGATAAATGATATACATAAACAGTATAGCAGATATGATAGAATTCATCAGATCCTGCGACAAACATGAATTAGACTGTGCATCATCCATTAACTTTAGGATGCCAAATTATGAGATTTCGCCAAAAGAATTTTTAGAGTTTGCAGATATAGATTTAAGAGACACAACGGTTAAAGGGAAGGTGGGAGCAGTTTCGAATCTGAAAAGGGCTCTGGATTGCCAGCTGGATATGTTTTTTGAGGCTATCAATATCAAAAGTATCTTTGACAGCAAAAATCTCAAATTCAGTAAAAAGATACAGTTTCTATCGGATATAGGAATGCTTCTCACCAAGTCAATGAACAAACTCAATACCATCAGAAACAGAATGGAACATAATTATCTTGTCCCGACAATTGAAGATTTAGAGGTATATTATGAGATGGTGTGGAACGTGATTGAGATCATTAACCTAAATGTGCATATAATGAAAATGGGAGAAATCAGGTATGAAGCAAGTGCAGGGCAGGAGAAGTTTTATATAGTAAATGGGTATGATATTTCCAAAAGAAGCTTTTGGTTTAAGATTACTCAGAGAAAAACCAGAGATACAAACAGCATAATCAAATCCTTGTATAAGCAAGACGACTATACAGAGTATGTCAGGGCATTCCAGGTATTCCGATGTAATATAGGCTTTTCTGAAAGTGAGAATGCGAAGGAGTATAAAAAGAGATTAAAAGAAATAAGTCTTATTGATATATAATGATAGAGGAGAAAACAGATGAGGGAATTTGCATCAGCGAGTATGAGACCTGTATGACAGAAGGTATGTGCATTGGAATGTGTATCGGAACTGTAATCGGCAGTTCAGGAATCCTTGATTTGGGGTTAGGCGTAAGCCTGGGAATGCTGCTGGGGGAATTGGCCGGTATGAACATGAAAAAATAAAAAACATTATGATAAGGGGTATCATATTAAGATGGGCGGTATGATATGAGGATAGAGATTGAATTAGCATATGATAACAAAGAAGAGGTACAGGCTCTTTTTTCAGAATACACGCAGATGCTCAAGCGTATGGAGCCGGATATGGCGAGGTGTCTGGAATATCAGGATTACAGCAGGGAAATCCTGCATCCGGAGGATAAGTACGGGCTGCCCCAGGGAAGACTTTATATTGTGTGGGCGGACGGCAAACCGGCAGGGTGCATAGGTATGCACAAATTAAATGAAAACAGTTGTGAAATGAAACGATTATATGTAAAACCAGAGTACCGGGGCCGTAAGCTGGCCAGCTTGCTGATAGACAGAATATTGGAGGATGCAAGGAAGATAGGTTACCGGGAGATGGTGCTGGATACCATGACATTTTTAGATGCTGCAATTTCTCTTTATCGGAAATATGGATTTTGTGAGACAGAGGCCTACTATGAGAACCCGGTGGAGGGTGCGGTCTATATGAAACTGGAACTGTAAAGTGAAATCGCAGAGGCGAAATCATCCAGAAGGAGTGAATATGAGAAAACTAAGAAAGATGCTGGGAGATATAAAGGATCCGTCTGTTGTATCGCTTATGAGACTGATTGAAACCCAGAGCAAGGCTACTTTATCCGGATGGGCGGTAGATTACGCAGAGAAGCACTATCTGGGGATTTACCAGAAGGCGTATGCAGATGAACGAAGACTGCAGGAGGCAGTTTCCGGAGTGAGGGAATATCTGAACGGGAGCAGAAAACAGAAGGACTTAAAGCCGCTTCTGCGAGCTGCCGTGCAGGCGGCACAGGAGGCAGAGGACAATCCCCCGGCACAGGCTGCCGCCCGGGCGGTAGCGACAGCCTGCAGAACGGTCCAGACTCCTTCCAATGCACTGGGGTTTGCCTTTTATGGGGCAGCGGCGTCTGCCTATGAGAAAGCAGGACTGGAAGAAAGCCCGGAGGTTTATGATGCGCTGGCTTCCAATGAACTGGCACGAATACTGGGATCTCTCCGGGAGAACGCTGTATCGGGTGAGAAAAATCCAGTTACGATTAAATGGAACTGCTGAATCAGGGTATGGCTTTTAAGAGTACATGCCCTGATTCAAAGGGCGGGGCATCGGCACGCTCTGCGATGAGTTTTCTGTGAGCGCAGCGCAGCTCTTCCTGATATTTAGCCAGATATGCGGGAAACCCTTTCCATTTCTCCAGGGAAGCATTTTGGATTAGCTTTTCTTCCTGCATATGGGCCTGGATGACCAGATGATAATAGAGCTGAGGGTCTATCTGATCTGCCCGGCATACCTTTGTGAGAAGTTCAGTGATTGTCTTATATTTCTCCCAGAGCTGACTGGTTGCCTTGGCACGGCGATAGGGAAAAAGCAGGCAATTTATGATATAGGCGATAGCCGCACCGGCGAGTATATATCCGAGCCGGATGAGGAAAATACTGCCCACTGCCTGAAAACCAAAGGCATTCATGAATACGGCTCCGCCCAGGGCACCTACGGTGGAGCAGGCAAAGGTTTCCCTGTAGTCCGTAAAGTAAAATGAAAGATAGCCCGACAGCATCATGGCAGCGGTACGCCCTGCGGGGGAGGAAATCAGGGAATAGATAGCCACAGAGACTAGCCCGCCCAGTATAGTGGCGAAGATCCTTTTCTTAATCTTCTGAGGTACATCATCTGCATAGGGCAGGGATACGGAGGCCAGGGTGAACAAAAGCCACCGTCCGTTAGGCAGGGGAAGATACTGTACTGCCAGCACAGCAAGGGATAAAAGCAATGCGGTCCGAAGGGCATAGATGGCACGCACAGGACTCAGATCAATGGCAGACTGCAGACGTATTTTAAAGGAGAGGGCGGATTTGCGGTAATGGACTCGCCCTTGGGGATCTGTCATATGAAGAAGTCTGTCGCGGATATAAAGAAGGATATTGTTAAAAACCCGGGCTGTTTTTTCATCTGTCAGGGCAGCCAAAGCGGAGGGATCCAAAGCGGGGATCTCAGAGCGTTCCTGCCGGATAAACGCAAGAAATTGGCTCAGCTGTGTATCCATGGAGTGCAGAAATTCTTTATTTTGTGGTAACAGACTGGGGGAGAGCTCATGTATCAGAATGGCCAGCTGCTCCAGCCCCCGTCCCGCAGCGACCATGGAATAGCTGGAATCAGAGATACAAAAGGCCTTTTTTCTTCTTTCATATACCGTCTGGCTTAACCGGCACAGCTTACTTCTCATGCCCGGCAGATCCGGCTCCTGCGAAATATTTTCCGATTTACTGGAAATAGTGCTGCGGATATCCTCGATCATTTCACTTAATACATCTCTGGCGGTCTCAGCCACACGCTTTCTTCCCATGATCCACTGATACAGCATGATAGATACGGCTCCAACCAGCATCCCCAGAATCCGTTTAGGAAGCTGAGATGATGTAACCGGTGAAATAAAAACCAGAAACAGGTACGACAGGATATAAGGAAAGTACATGTGACTGGCGTACTCATAGGTAAAGGCGTACAAAATCAAGAGAAGTGTAGCAAAATTAATGAGAAAGGATAAAGGCGCCGGAGAGGCTGTGACCAAAAAGGCGGCAACGGCCATCCATACCAGGACCAGCGCCTGTAGTACAAAGTGTTTTAAGGGTGCGGCAGTCAGATCCCGCACCATGGAGGCTGACATCATTATAGTGAAGATTACGCCGACAATTGAGTGTGCGGGGCCAAATAGCATCTGAAAAATATTTACATATGCGATAATAAAGAGAAAGCTGAGTGTGCTGAAACGGAAGTTCTTCCGGATTCTCTCAGATAGTTTGGAACTGAATTTCATAGTTTACGACATCTCCTTTAGTGCTGCCTATCATAAAGATATAATTGACTTTAGCCTATATTATTATATAATGGGGATAAGTAGTCATATAATAATGATAGTCATATTTTATTTACTAATTTATAAGAATAGCATTTTCGGATGTTTTTGTCAATGGGAGAAGGAGTATATGAAAACTGAAAAGGTATCAGAAAAATTCGTTCAAAACCTGCTTTCAGTATTGCCGAACTGGCATTCAAAACTTGTGCGGCCTTTTAAAGACACACTGAACGGGGAGATGAGCCTGGAAACCTATTATTGTCTGGAGACCCTTAAAATTCAAGGCACAGCCACTATGACCGAACTGGCTCATCTGCTTAAGGTCCCTAAGCAGCAGGTGACAAAACTGGCAGAGAAACTGAGTCTGCATGGTTTTGTAGAGAGAGTATACAACGAGAAGGATCGGAGAGTCATCAGGCTTCGTCTGACCAAGAAGGCAATTGTGTATCTGGACGAGTATCATCTTAAGAATACGGCATTTATCCAGAGCCTTGAGAACCAGCTGGATGCAGAGGAACTGCGGAAACTGAATCAGGCGGTTGAGCTTCTGGGAGAAATACTTCCTAAATTAAAATAAAATGTTTGTCACAAAACGTCTGCGCCTGAGTCTAATCTAATAGGAGGTAAAAAAATATGAGTGATAGAAACCAAAAAGAGACATCGGTACTGATAGATCGGGCTGTGGAGGGAGACAGAGAGGCGCTGGAGGCATTGCTGACCCAAGTGCAGGATATGATATTCAATCTGTCCCTGCGCATGCTGGGCACTGTGCCGGACGCTGAGGACGCATCCCAGGAAATTCTAATTAAGGTAATGACTCATCTTTCGTCTTTTCGGAAAGAGAGCAGCTTTACCACCTGGGTATTCCGGATTGCGGTGAATTATCTCAAGGATTACAGGAAAAATATGTTTTCTCATCATCCTCTGAGCTTTGAAATATACGAGGAGGATATTGCCAGCGGAAGGGAAAAAGATATCCCTGATTTATCCCAGGGGGTGGATCGTACGGTTTTAGCGGAAGAACTGAAAATGTCATGTACAAATGTTATGCTGCAGTGTCTGGATCGGGAAAGCAGATGTATCTATATTCTGGGAACTATGTTCCGGGCAGACAGCCGCATGGCGGGAGAGATTTTGGGAATGACACCTGAGGCATACAGGAAAAGGCTGTCCAGAATCCGGGAAAGAATGGGAACCTTTTTGAGCGAATACTGTGGTTTATCCGGAACAGGAATCTGCAGCTGTAAAAAACGAACGGATTATGCCATAGCAACCCATCGTCTGCACCCGGAACAGCTGGAATACAAAGCGCTGGAACATACGGAAAGAGACATCATGCTGGAATGCAAAGAGGCGATGGAAAAAGTAGACGACTTGTCCCTGATCTTTGCAAATATGCCCTTTTACAGGACAAGCAGCAAAGCCAGCGAGTGGATAAAACGCTTTTTGAAGTCAGAGGAATTTAAAATTATCGCTGAAGCCGGGGAGGGATGCGGATGAATACAATGCTGATACTGGAATATCTGAGGGAATTGGAGGAGAATAACAGCAGAGAGTGGTACCATGGGCACAAGGCGGAATATCAGGCTGCGAATGGTGAATTTCTAAAACTTATTGAAGCTTTTATGCTGGAGCTGGGCAAAGAAGATGCCGGAATCCTGGACTGGGAACCGGGGAAACTGACCTTTAAGCTGGTGAGGGATACCCGGTTCAGCAAAGATAAATCCCCCTATCTTCCTGCCTTCAGAGCTCATATATCATCGAGAGGAAAGCTGCCGGTGCCGGTGGGGTATTACCTGATGATAAAGCCAGGCTCTTCCTTTTTGGGAGGCGGATTATTTGCAGATATGTTTAAGAACGCTACCCAAATGGTAAGAAGCTATCTTGCAGAACATGGTGAGGAGTGGCAAAGTGTGCTGGATGCGCCTGAGTTCCAAAGGTATTTTCAGGTCAAAGGGACTGCTCTGAAAAATGTTCCTCAGGGATTTGAAAAGGATCATCCCCAGGCAGAGTTCCTGAAATATAAAAGCTGGTATCTGGAGTATCCTATTCCGGATAGGGAGTTAGAAGACGGAGAGGTGTTTCTTCAGAAGGCATTGAAGATCTACAAAGCTATGAAGCCCTTTAACTCCTTCCTGAACAAAGCTTTGAAGGATTTTGAAATGCCTGGGCGCCCGTAAGGGGTAGTATATCTTTTCTGATATCGTTTCATTTTGTTTCATACGCATGGATTCATTGACATAGGATCATTGGACGTGATAAAATAAACTATTATTTACCCATCATGAAAATGGTAATATGTGGGTTTTACAGGGCAGAACGATGTGATACATGTGTGGGCGGAAATGAAAACGGCAGTTAGAAAAGGAGGAACAACATGGCGTTTTATTATCAGGAACCATCCAGAACTTTCAGCGAATATCTTTTAATTCCGGGGTACTCTTCTACAAAGTGTATTCCCTCGGAGGTCAGGCTGAATACACCCTTAGTCAGGTATGAGAAGGGCGAAAAACCGGCGTTATCCATAAATATCCCGCTGGTTTCCGCAATAATGCAGTCCGTCTCTGATGACAGGCTGGCGGTGGCCCTTGCACAGGAGGGCGGCCTATCCTTTATTTACGGTTCCCAATCGGTTGAAAGCCAGTCGGAAATGGTGAGGAAGGTAAAAAAATACAGAGCGGGATTCGTGGTAAGTGACTCTAACGTATCTCCTGAGATGACTCTGCAGGATGTGCTTGATATTACAGAGCGAACCGGGCATTCCACCGTAGCCGTAACTTCAGACGGCAAACCGGGGGGAAAGCTTCTGGGGATAGTGACTAATAAGGACTACAGGGTCAGCCGGATGGGACCGGATACCAAAGTGGGAGATTTTATGACCAGATTTGAAGATTTGGTGTATGCTGATGAGGAGACTAGTCTGAAGGCTGCCAACGATATTATCTGGGAACATAAAATAAACTGTCTGCCCCTGGTGAATAAGAAGCAGGAGCTGGTCTATCTGGTGTTCAGAAAGGATTACGACACGCACAAGAAGAACGAGAACGAATTAATCGACGGATCCAAGAGGTATATGGTTGGCGCGGGGATTAACACAAGGGATTACAAAGAGCGGGTGCCCGCACTTCTGGATGCCGGAGCGGATGTACTCTGCATAGACAGCTCAGAGGGGTTTTCCGAGTGGCAGAAGATTACCATTGATTATATTAAGGAGACCTTTGGACCTGAGGTGAAAGTAGGGGCCGGCAATGTAGTGGATGCAGAAGGATTCCGTTTCCTGGCAGATGCGGGGGCTGATTTTATAAAGGTAGGAATCGGCGGCGGAGCGATTTGCATCACCCGGGAGCAGAAGGGAATTGGACGGGGACAGGCTACTGCCCTGATTGAGGTGGCTAAAGCCAGGGATGAGTATTACAAAGAAACTGGTATCTATATTCCGATATGTTCCGATGGAGGCATCGTCCATGATTATCACATCACTCTGGCGTTGGCTATGGGGGCTGATTTTATTATGCTGGGAAGATACTTCGCCAGATTCGATGAAAGCCCCACGAAGAGAGTGAACATCAACGGAAGCTATATGAAGGAGTACTGGGGTGAGGGAAGCGCAAGGGCAAGAAACTGGCAGAGATATGACATGGGCGGCGATAAAAAGCTATCGTTTGAGGAAGGTGTAGATTCTTTTGTCCCATATGCCGGCAGCCTGAAGGACAATGTGACACTGACCTTATCAAAGGTGCGATCTACAATGTGTAACTGCGGGGCGCTTACTATACCTGAGCTTCAGAGTAAGGCTAAAATTACTCTGGTATCCTCAACGAGTATTGTTGAGGGCGGGGCCCATGATGTTATGCTGAGAGATAAGAGATAAAGATAGAAAATTGTATGGAAAGGCGTCAGAGCAGACATGCTCCGGCGTCTTTTTTTTATGAAAATATTTTCGTGAAAGGTAATTCTTGTGGGTGAGAGGATAATCTAGTACAATGGAAAGAGCAAACGCTTTGCTGTAAATATTCGGGTATCATCTGGGAAGTGGTCTGTGATTCAGAGAAAAGTATGAGAAGGAGCATTGGGTATGGAGAACCAGGAACAGAAACATAAACGGCGTGTCCGCTATAAGGGAACACATCCAAAAAAATATAGTGAGAAATACAAAGAACTGCAGCCGGAGAAATATCCGGAAACGGTGGAGAAGGTGATTCAGAAGGGCAGTACTCCTGTGGGGATGCATATCTCCATCTGCGTAAAAGAAATTTTGGAGTTTTTTCAGATAAAACCAGGTCAGACAGGGCTGGATGCTACGCTGGGATACGGAGGCCATACCCTGGAAATGCTGAAATGCCTGGGAGCAGAGGGACATATTTACGCTCTGGATGTGGACGCTGCGGAAATGGAGAAAACAAGAAAGCGTCTGCAGGGAATGGGGTACGGACCTGAGCTGCTGACGATAAAACAGATGAATTTTGCTGATATTGATCAGCTGGCAGAGGAGGCCGGACCTTTTGATTTTGTACTGGCAGATCTGGGTGTATCTTCGATGCAGATAGATAATCCGGACAGAGGGTTTTCTTTTAAAAAGGACGGGCCCCTCGATCTGCGCCTGAACCCACAAAAAGGAATTTCTGCAGCAGAACGTCTGCAGCAGATCCAACAGGGGGAACTGGAGGGGATGCTGGAAGAAAATGCGGACGAACCCTATGCCAGGGAGATTTCAGAGGCAGTAATGCGGGAGAGAAAGAAGGGTAAGAAAATCAGCACAACGACCGAGCTCCGGCAGGTGATAGCCGGCGCGCTGTCTTTCCTGCCCCAAAACGAGAGAAAAGAGGCTGTGAAAAAGTCCTGTCAGAGGACGTTCCAGGCTCTTAGAATCGATATTAATAATGAATACGAAGTGCTGTATCAGTTTTTGGAAAAGCTGCCCGGCGTACTGGCAGAAGGCGGCCGCGTTGCTGTTCTGACCTTTCACTCCGGTGAGGACAGAATTGTAAAGAGGTCATTTAAAGAGCTTCATCGCAGGGGAATATACAGCGAGATAGCAACAGAGGTGATTCGCCCTTCAAGAGAAGAGTGCAGTAGGAACAGCAGAGCCCGCTCTACGAAGATGAGATGGGCTGTAAGGTCGCAGAACATCGGTGAGCAGAGATGATGATGCGTGCCGCTTGAAAAAAAGATAAAATTATAGAAATAGGAGGTTTCGTATGAAAGAATATCCACTGAGCGAGGTGGAAGCATTTGCCTGTGAAATATTGAATAAATATTACTGTGAGTGTGATGTGGAATTTCTCAATTCTACATTTGCAGAGGACATTGTGTGGATTGGAGCGGGTGAACGGCAGAAAGCAGAGGGAAAAGAGGCTGTGACCGCACATTTTAGCCAGAAAAAAAGGGATATGGCCCCTTGGGATGTGTCTTATGAAATATATGAGACAAGGAAACTGGGAGCTGACTGCTATCTGTGCGAGGGGAGCAGCAGGATAAGATCCTGTAAAAGGACAGAGATGCTTCTGGACAATCAGCAGAGGTTTACCTTTATCTTCAGGGACAACGGAGAAAAGCTGGAAACCATACATATCCATAATCTGATGCCGTATCCGGGCGGGCAGGAGGCAGTACAGGCGGCTATCTTCAAGGTCTATCCTTTGATACTAAAACTAAATCTTACCCAGGATACGTACAGATGCTTTAGCGAGGATGAGGAACAGTTTATTGAAAAGACAGAAGGGGTGTACTCTGAACTTTACAGAAGTTCACTGCAAAGCATCCATCCGGATCACAGGGCAACCTATGCGTCGGTTCTTGCAAGAGAAAAGCTTTTGGAAAGGTTTACCCGGGGAGAGCGGGAAGTATATTTGGAGTTTCAGCAGGAAGGGACAGATGGGGAATATTTCTGGCGCTCTGTCTGTGTGATTCCTATGGAAAATCCTTTCAGCCGGGATGTAATGGCTATGGAGCTGGTGAAAGTGCTGGATACTCAGAAAGAAAAACAGGAGGAACAGGAGCAGCTTCTCCGGGGGGCATTGCAGTCTGCCAATGCGTCCAGCCTGGCAAAGTCGGACTTTCTCTCAAGGATTAGCCATGATATCAGAACCTCCATGAACGGGATTGTAGGGATGAGTGCGATTGGACAGCGAAACCTGACGAAGCCGGACACTGTGCTGGAATGTTTTCAGAAGATAGATGCTTCCTCCAAATATCTTTTTGACATACTGAATGATATTTTAGATGTGTCAAAGCTTGAGACAGGCAAAATGGAGCTTATCAGCCAGGGCTTCAGCCTTCAGATACTCCTGGAGGAAGTGAACCATATCATCAGCCCTCAGGCAAAGGAGCGGAAGCTTATCTATGAAGAGTACAAAAAGGGGCTGGAGGCAGAGTATTATGTGGGGGATGCGGCCAGGATTAAGCAGATTCTGATCAATTTGCTGACCAATTCACTGAAATTCACCCCTGCAGGCGGAAAGATAGTTATGAGTGTCAGACAGGAAGAAGGAAATTACGCCCCCGCCAGTCTGGAGTTTTGTATCTGTGACACTGGAATTGGAATCTCAGAGGAATTTCTTCAGAGGATTTTTCAGCCCTTTGAACGCGAGATCCCCGGGGTGATACGCGATAATCCGGGAAGCGGGCTGGGTCTTTCTATTGCCTATAGCCTGGTTCATCTGATGGGAGGTACCATTGAGGCGGACAGCAAAAAAGGAGTGGGGACACAGATCACGGTAAAACTGCCCCTTCTGCCTGTTTTAGAAGAAGAGACGCTATACGGTAAAAGCAGCAACAGCTGCTGGGAGGAAGAAGAATCAGAGGATTTTGATTTTTATGGATATCGGGTGCTCCTTGCGGAGGACAATGAACTCAACAGAGAGATTGCCTGCACCCTTCTGGAGATGAACGGCATTGAGGTTGAGATTGCGGAGAATGGCCAGGAGGCAGTGGATATGTTTTCTGAGAACCCGCCGGGTTATTATATGGCGATCCTTATGGATATTCGCATGCCTGTTATGGATGGCCTGGAAAGTACCTGTACAATCCGTGCCCTTGATCGGGTAGATGCTCAGACGATACCAATCATTGCTATGACAGCGAATGCTTTTCAGGAGGATGAAGAGGAGGCCAGAAAAATTGGAATGGATGGGTATCTGGTGAAACCCCTTGAGGTAGATGCAATTTTCAGAGAGCTTAGACATTACGTGTAACGGTACACATCAGCCTATAAGATATTGTAGATCGTATTCCATACATAGCTCAGTAGAGGGGAACCAAGGAAGAAGTAAAAAAGAAAAATCAGCAGTATAGTGCAAAGTCCGGTGTATTTGAGAGAGAAACCTTCCTCCTTCTGCGTATGCATCTGAAAAAGTGTGAGTTTTCGAAAACACAACGCGAAGATTCCATAGCCGGCTGCCGCCCCCAGGGTATTCATCAGCAGATCGTCTATGTCCGTTGCCCTCCAGTTAAAAAGCTGGCTGGTTTCGATGAGCAGGGAAAACAGAAACCCTGTTATTACTGTCCGCTTTAAACTGTGGCTGCTTTTCCAGAGAACGGGAAGAGCAATCCCCACAGGCACAAAAAGAATAATGTTCATTATTAGCCCAAAGGGGCTGCCTAATCCCCAACGCAGAGGGATGAGGTTGATTTCTTCCAGACGGATCAGAGAGTCAGCGTGGCGGCCTATGTCATTGATACCTCCGGCTCCGGTGATGGAAAATACAGCGGTCATCAGACAGGCCAGCAGCTGCCATCCAATTAGGAACCCCCAGGTCAGCTTAATGCCTTTCCGTCTGTAAAAGATACAATATCCTGCCTCAAGCAGAAGATATGGCAGGAAAAGAATCAGATAATTTTCTAATGCGTTAAATATATAAAGCATTTCAGTCACCTCCTGGTATATAAAAATATCACAGAAATCTTAATATGGTAGAAACATTTTGCTTAATACTTTCTTAAACTAAACATAAGTTTAGTCTGCCAGAGAACAAAGCTGCAGATGAAAGCGAAGAAGGACTGAAAAGCCAGGTGAATGAGGAGTATGGGAGAAAAATGAATGCAGAAGGAGAAGGGCGGGCGCATAATGCAATATGCGACCCGCCCTTCTCCTTCTGCATTCCGGATTCCTGGACGGCAGCTCAGCTAGAGCCGTCAATCTGATCTAAGGTCTTAAACGTATACCCCATTTCTTCCCATTTTGTGAGAAGTTCATCCATGATATCAGCGTTGGTCTTGGAAGTACTGTGGAGCAGTACTATGGCCCCTGGATGGATACGCCCAAGCAGCTTTTTATACGCTTCCTCTTTGGTGGGCTGATTGTCCTGATACCAGTCTACATAGGCCAGACTCCAGAAAAAGGTTTTATAGCCCAGTTCTTTTGCCATCTGGAGATTGTTTACACTGTATTTTCCCTGGGGCGGCCGGTAGAACTTGGTGATGGGTTCTCCGGTGGTCTGCTCATAGAGGGTTTCTAATTCCCCCATTTCTTTGGAGAATGCATCCATACTGGAGATTTTAGACATATCCGGATGGTGGTATGTATGATTTCCCACAGTGTGTCCCTCCGCCACCATTCGTTTTACCAGATCCGGGCTGGTTGAAATGAAATTGCCTACAACAAAAAAGGTGGCGTGTACATTATGTTTCTTTAATGCATCCAGGATGGGAGCTGTATTGCCGTTCTCATACCCCGCGTCAAAGGTGAGGTACAGCACTTTTTCCTCAGTATCCTCGGCGTAATAAGCGTCATATTGCTTCAGTTCATCCATAGTGGCATTGCCGATGGGAGGTTTTCCCTCTTCGGGAAAACTAAGACCCCAGTTCCCTTCCGCTGAAGTCTGAATAGCTGCCGCCTGCCGGGAGGGAACCCTCTGTGCGATAAACCTACCGGCAAGAAAAGCCGCCGCGAAGAGAAGGGTGATTTTTAAGAAGTTTTTAACGAAGGTTTTATTGATCATAAGAATCGCCAAATAGTATTTGCTTTAAGTATATTGTGATACTTTTCAAAATATACCCATGGCAGGCGGGAAAGATGCCTGAAAATCCCATTTGCAGGTGGAAAAAAGGTGGGTCCGATGATATACTGAGAGTAAGTTTTCCCGGCAGCTGCGGAGGCTTCCGGGGCTTTTTATTTGACAGTGGGAGGATTTTATATGGTACTTTTAGAACAGGAAGACAGATATAAAATTGAGCCCTTATTTGAAGGGTGGCAGGAGACTATGATATGGTCCTGCCTTCAGGGATATATGGGGAGGGCCTGGGCGGATCGAAGGGACAACCCGACATCTGCAAGGATCATTATAGGGGACTTCTGTTTTTTTGCCGGATCTCCCAACAGGGAAATGGTGGGAAGTATGCCCAGGGACTGTTTCTCGGATGTTATCCTAATGATTCCCCAGAACAATTACTGGTCCCGGCTGATTGAAAAGGAATACAATAAAAATTATGTTGTTACCACCCGGTATGCTATAAAAAAGGAACCAGATGTCTTTGACAGAGCGAAACTTTCCTGGTACGCCCAGGCCCTGCCTTCAGGCTATGAACTGAGAAGAATTGATAAGAGACTGTTCAGAATCCTGAACAGACAGAAGTGGTCTGCTGACTTCTGTTCACAGTTCAGCGGATGGCCGGAGTATGAGAAGCATGGGCTGGGAGTTGTAGCAGTCTATGAGGGAAATCCGGTATCGGGGGCCTCTTCCTATACGTATTATAACGGGGGCATTGAGATTGAGATTGATACCAGACGTGATCACAGAAGAAAGGGACTTGCTTTGGCATGCGGGGCAAGGCTGATCCTGGAGTGCCTGGAGCGGGGGCTGTATCCCAGCTGGGATGCCCATGACAAACGCTCCGTGGCCCTTGCAGAGAAGCTGGGGTACCATCTCGACAAACCTTACACGACGTATATCATTTCAGACATTAATTAGGCGATGGCAAATTCATATAACTTTTTCTTGCATCCGGCCCTAAAACAGTATATAGTGGATTCCGGATTACTTTTGAGGAGAGGTTATTATGAAAGAGAAAGAAAGGAAATCATCTGCCAGGGATATGACCCAGGGAAGTCCTATGAGATTAATCTTGGGCTTTGCTCTTCCCATGATGCTGGGTTTTTTGTTTCAGCAGTTTTACAATATGGCAGATACTGTAATTGTAGGAAGATTTTTGGGAGTAAATGCACTGGCTGCTGTGGGGGCAACTGGTTCCATTAACTTCTTTGTCATTGGGTTTTGTATGGGAATCTGCAATGGATTTGCTATACCAGTGGCCCAAAAATTCGGGGCAAAGGACGAAAAAGGGCTGAAAGCCTATGTGGCAAACAGTGCGATCCTGGCAGCAATTTTTGGGAGTGCGATGACGGTGCTTGTGGTGCTGTTCTGCAGAGAGATCCTGGAAGTTATGAATACTCCCGCAGACATTATTAACGGTGCCTATGATTATATTATCATTATATTTGCGGGAATACCGGCGACCATCCTGTATAATATGGTGTCAGGATATATACGCTCTCTTGGGGATGCCAAGACACCAGTTGTATTTCTCACCATTTCCTCCATACTGAATATTATACTGGACCTTGTCTGTATTCTGGTTTTAGAGATGGGAGTGGCGGGAGCTGCCTGGGCGACCGTTGTATCTCAGGGAGTATCCGGAATCGCCTGTTTGGTATACATGATAAAACATTATCCCGTGCTCAGACTGAAGCGGGAGGATTGGAAGCTGAACAGCCATTTTGTTGGAGTTTTGTGCAAGATGGGGATTCCCATGGGACTTCAGTATTCGATTACTGCCATTGGCAGTGTAATTCTTCAGGTGGCAGTAAACTCTCTGGGAGCAGCAGCAGTGGCGGCGGTTGCTGCCGGATCTAAAATGGGCTGTTTTTTCTGCTGCCCCTATGATGCTTTGGGAGCTACCATGGCTACCTACGGAGGTCAGAACGTGGGGGCAAGAAGACTGGACCGAATCGGTGCGGGTCTGAAAAGCTGTGTTCTTCTGGGAGCTGCTTATTCAGGAATCTCTCTGGCACTGATTTTATTTTGGGGAAAGAATATCTCCTACTTGTTTGTGAGCAGGGGGGAGACGGGGATTGTTCAGGATATCTATCAGTTCCTGGTCTTAAATGCAGTGTTTTATTTTCTCCTTTCTCTGGTGAACAGCATCCGTTTCCTGATTCAGGGAATGGGGTACAGTATATTTGCGGTAACAGCCGGAGTCTGTGAGATGGCCGCCCGCACCTTGGTGGCGTTTTTCCTGGTGCCGGTATTTGGATACACTGCCATCTGCCTGTCAAACGGGCTGGCCTGGGTAGCAGCGGATCTGTTTCTGGTTCCGGCCTATTTTTATGTGATAAAGCATCTCAGAAAGATGCTTGGTATCAGAAAAGGGGATGTGCTTTAGCGGCATATCCCCTTTGTGGCTGCTTTATTCTTATACATATTCTGATCTGCGGCTGATAAGATGCTGTCTATATCTTTACGGCTGTCTCCGTCATTCGAGGCATATCCCCTGGCAATGGACAGGGAATAGATGCTTTTCGTGTTAAACTGTGCGATATCCTGATCCATAATGCGAAAAAGATGTCCGGGAGAAATATTCCCTTTTTCTATGAGAACTACAAATTCATCTCCGCCGATGCGGTAGGTGGTTCCCACATTCTGAAAGGCGTTCTTGATACTGCGGGCAGCGCCTTTTAAGAGTTCATCTCCTGCTCTGTGTCCATAGGTATCATTGGTTTCTTTCAGATTATTCAGATCCAGCATGACAACGGTAAGGGATCCCCCCGAGATACCTGACTGCCGGAGTCTGTCTATACACTCATCGAAAGCAATACGGTTGGGTGTCTGGGTCATGATATCAGTGTAGGCGAGCTGCTGATACAGCTTTGTCTGCGTGCGCTCTTCCAAAAACCGGATTAGATTCTTTCCGGACAGAAATAGCAGAATTCCGATAAACATTATCAGTCCGTATCTGAAAAAGCGGCTGTTGTCTGTGTTGGGCCGCAGATAAAACTGCACCAGAGCGGCAATGGAACAGAGGATCAGAAGGAGAGTGGCCGCCAGTATTCCCTTTGCTTCAAAAGATGCATGGAGTCTGACCTCGCGGAAAAGAAGGACAATGATAATCCCAATGTACAGTAGGATCAGAAGGTGGGTTACGGGAAGCATAGATGGGAAGTCAAAGGATTCTATGCTGTAAAGTAAAAATTGGACGATTATGTTTACAATCAATACACACTGCATCCCTATGAGGAGTGATTTGCCCTGATGGCAGGCAGATCGTACAAAGGACAGCAGAGGGATGGGCAATGCCATAAAGGAAAAAAAAGAAATAAGGCATACCATAGTAGCGTTGCTGCATATTAGCTGAGGGAGTTCCGAATCAGACCACATCCAAAGCGCGGACAGTAATAGAAAACTGCCGATATACAGAAAACTCTTATAGTCATAGGACAGCTTCTTGATATCCTGTACAAGGTACACCAGATATAGCAGCAGTGCGGTCAGAAACATGAAAATCAGACATACAGCCAGAGTAAAGTTATTGGAGAGTATATCCAGAACAAAGGCGTCTGAGGATCCAAGCTCTATATTTTGGAGGCCTTTGACCGTAATTGACGTGGTACTTTTTAGGTGAAGGCTGATTGTCTGTCCCTCATACTCCGGCTGCAGGGGAATAAAACACCTGAAATTCCCCAGTAGTTTTCCGGCCGGAGTGGATGCTGAACTTTTGTATTCGTATATACAGAGCTCCCCGGCATAGGCCTGGATTTCCTGGAACTGATTTTTAAAGCTCAGGTATTTAATGTCGGTCAGGGGCGGTATCTTGTGACAGAGTATTAGTTCTTCGCCGCCGTTGGACAGCGAAAAAGGAAAAGACGCAATGGCACGCTCCTCGTCCCCCTCCATATAATACCAGCCTTCTGTGAAGGAAGTGACTTCTTCCTCGGGCGGTCGGATATCCGGGAGATCCGATGTCAAAAACACAGTACCTAAAATCCCCAGGAAAAATAAGGATGCACAGATCCAGAGAATATTACGTATTGTCTTTTGAAAATGTTTGCTTTCTATTAAGGGCATATTCTCTCTTCCTTCTCTATTGGGTACGTATCCGATACTAAGTATATTGTGACAGAAAGCCAATGATATTTCAAGATAATATATTTTTCTGCACAGAGAAATGAAGGCTGGGAAGAACTTACGGATAGGCGGCGGCCGGTGCGTGTGCTATACTGTAATTACGATACAATTAAAATACAGTAACGGAGGAAAGTAGACATGATACAGGACATTGCGCCTCATGAGTACCATAATGAATGGAGGCCTCAGCCGCCTGAAGCGGAAAGCTATGTATTATTTTACCGGGGGAAGGAGGTACTGGTGAAATGGAAGGGAGAAGCATTGGATTTCCCCAGATTTTCCGATCTGGAGGATACAAACGACAGTCTCTGGGAAACCAGTACCTATCTCTTTACCATTGACAAGGATAGATATTATCTTTTGGAAAACATTGCATATCCTTTAAATGATACCTACCGGATGGAGAACCTGGAGATTTTCAGAACAGTCTCCCCGGGCTATCTGGCTTTTGCAGGAATTACAGGCGCCCAGCTGTACCGCTGGTACCGGAACCACAGATTCTGCGGGACATGCGGCAGGCAGATGGTACATAGCGAAAAGGAACGTATGGTGTACTGTCCGGCCTGCAATACCATGGAATATCCCAAGATATCCCCTGCGGTTATAGTGGCGGTAACGAATAATAACAGACTGCTTATGTCAAAATATGCAAACCGGGACTTTAAAAAATATGCGCTTATAGCAGGCTTTGTGGAGATCGGTGAGACGGTGGAGGAGACAGTCAAGCGGGAGGTTATGGAAGAAGTCGGCTTAAAGGTGAAGAATCTGAGATATTATAAAAGCCAGCCATGGTCATTCACGGATACCATACTGATGGGATTCTTTGCTGAGCTTGACGGCGAAGAGGAAATCACTCTGGACCGGGAAGAGCTGGCCATGGCAGAATGGTTTGAGCGGGAGGAGATTCCGGTAAAAGAGCGGAGTGTCAGCCTGACGAATGAGATGATTCTGAAGTTCAAGGCCGGGGAAGTATAGACCTCCCCGGTGTGCCCTTTTATATACGACTGCCTTAGGATTATATCCTTACTTACATAAAATTACATCTCTTTCATTACATCAAACAAACTAATCTGACGTACTTCACCGTCTTCTCTTTCTTTCCCGATTTTTTCTTTTTGCACCAGTTTCTCCGGGATTTCCTCTATAAATGGTGAGGGCTTTTCGGCGGCAGTTATGAGTACCAGTTCTTCTTTCGCCCGTGTAAGCCCCACATAGAAGAGGCGCCGCTCTTCTTCCAAAGCGGACTCTTCCCGGGCCTGGGACAGGGGCAGGATGCCTTTGTTCAGTCCGGCCAGGAAGACGGCAGGGTATTCTAACCCTTTGGCAGCGTGGAGGGTCATGAGGGTTACTGCGCCGGAGGCGTAGCCTTTCCCCCAGCTGCGCTTCAGATCGCTCTCCTGGCCGAAGGTAACGGTGTCCAGAAGCGACTGCATAGTGGAGTGGAACACGGCCATATTGGAGAATTTGCACAGGCATTCGTCTTCAGTAAGTCCAAGATCTTGAATCCAGGAGTCTATCAGCTTCTGGGGTTTTGTTCTTCTCACCCTGGAAGTATATTTTTTTGTAAGAGTTTCCAGAACTGCGCTGTCTCTAAGCGGTTCCAGATGCCTTTGACTAAGTGCCAGAGCGGAGGTATCCTCCGGGTGGAGGAGATGCCGGAAAAAGCTGAGCGTTCCTTTCACGGAGGGGTGTGAGAGGTAGTCCTCACGTCCGGTGACAATATAGGGGATGCCCTCCTTTTTCAGACATTTTTCTATCAGCTGTGCCTGGCGGTGGGTGCGGTAGAGAACGGCAATATCCGAAAATCCATAGACACGCCGTTCTATGACTCCTCCGGTGTCCACATCCAGCATATCAATGCCGCCTACCATGCGGTTAATCTCTTTGGCAATATAAATCCCCTCGGAGAGGCCTCCGGGACACAGGGCCAGGCGGACAGGCTGGCCTTTGGGGGATACCGGACACAGGGGCCTGTGTTCTCCCGGGCTGGGGGATATTGCTGTATGAGCAAGTGAGAGGATTTCCCCGGAGGAACGGTAGTTTTCTTCCAGATAAATTTCTGTAAGTTCCGGATAGTCCTCTCTCAGATGCTGGAAACAAAGTGCATCTGCACCCCGGAAACCATAGATTGCCTGATCGGGATCCCCAATGACAAAAAGTTCCTTTCCATTTTGGCTCCACAGCTGAATCAGCCGGTATTGCAGAGGACTGATATCCTGAAATTCGTCTACCAGAAGATAGCTGAAACGTTCCCCCAGGACAGAGGAGGCATCTTCCCGTTCCAAAAGTTCAATGGTCTTCACAAGGAGATCATCAAAATCCAGCAGCTTATTCTCCTGAAGAGATGCTGCGTAAGCCTGAAACGCTTCCGGGGGAAGGGCAAAGCTGTTCTGTGTCATACCGGCTTTTATCCGGGAGACTTCTTTTATAAATGATTCCGGGCTGACGGATAATGCAAAGCGGGAGATTACTTCCCCGGCTTTGTCCAGGAGTGTATACTCATCTGCAAGGATATATCCGGGATAAACACTGGTGTAGAGCTGATAGCAGATGGCGTGAAAAGTTCCCACGTTCAGCTGTCTGAGACTTCTGGAATTTCCCAGCTCCAGAGCCAGGCGTTCTTCCATCTGCGCAGCGGCTTTTCTGGTAAAGGTAACAGCAGTAATCTTGGACGGACCCACTTTTCGCTCCTGGAGAAGATATAGAATTTTAGCGGTAAGGGTATGTGTCTTGCCGGTTCCGGGTCCCGCAATGACGGCGCATACGGGGGCATAAGATCGCACTGCCTCCTCCTGCCGGGGATTCAGGCTTTGGGTAAGTGAACGGGGGCATGTTCTCTTGGCGGACTGCCCGGTACTGGAGGACGCTTCTTTTTTTTCGGAGATCTCCGGGACGGAGCGCCCTGGGTCTGTTCTCTGGTCAGAGGAGGGTGCCGCCTCCAGAGAGGAAAGCTCTTCCATAGAAAACAGATTCATCTGACCGCTGAAAAAGTCTATCTCATAGGGATTTAAGACCTTAATGGTGCCGTATTCACCGTCAAACCCAGGGCTTCGTTCCACCCGTCCCTCCCGCAGGCGCCGGATTCCCTCTGCGATCACTGGTCCGGAGACCTTTTGTATATCTTCCGGGGGGATTTCCCTGAGAAGAGAGAATTCCGGCCCTAAATGGTTCAGCAGCTTTTCATACTCAGCGGATACCTTCTTGCTGGAGGGGGAGGAAGCCGTACAGGAGGCAATGACTTCGGGGAGGGGCACCAGACTTTCAAAGGGTTTGCCCTGTGAGAGGACAAAGTCCTCCGGGCGGTCAGCCAGTTCCTCGACTCTGTGCAGCACTCCGATGGTAAGCTTTTTCCCGCATACAGGGCATTTATTACCGTGAAGTGCGGCCTGTGCGGGGCTGAGCCGCAGATGGCATTTCCGGTGGCCGTCAAAATGGTATTTTCCCTCTTCCGGAAAGAATTCTATGGTACCGGCCAGTCCTTTTCCTGTCTGCAATGCCTCACAGAGGGCCGGATAGGACAGCTCAGTATCCAGAAGATTCGCCTCCCGGCCCAGTTTGGCCGGAGAGTGGGCGTCGGAATTGGATACCAGCTGATACTTGTCCAGGGCAGAAAGGCGCCAGTTCATGGCTGGATCAGAGGAAAGCCCTGTCTCCAGGGCATGAATATGGGGAGTCAGATCCTCAAAGCATTCCTCTATGGTATCAAAGCCAGAAAAAGCACCAAACAGGGAAAAGTGGGGGGTCCAGATGTGCGCCGGAATAAAAACAGCCTGAGGGCAGGTTTCCAGGGTGATTTCCAGGAGATCGCGGCAGTCCAGTCCGAGAATGGGCCGACCGTCTGAGTGGATATTGCCGATGGCCTCCAGCTTTCTGGACAGAGCTTCCGCGGCATCGAGCCCCGGAAGCAGAATGAGGCTGTGTACTTTTCTTACTTTCTCATTTTTTTTATAGATGGAGCTGATTTCTCCTGAGACAACAAATCTGGGAGGCTGCCCCGGGGAACATAAATCCGGATGCCGGTAAGAGGGATTCAGGGTATAGAAGCCTTCCTCGGCCGGAACCAGTTTTTGGGCCAGTTCGTCTCTCCAGGCAGGGTGAGTAAAGTCACCGGTGCCTAAGAGCTGTATGCCTTTTCTTCTGGCCCAGAGGTCCAGATATTCTGGTGTGCATTCCTTGCTGGTGGCCCGGGAATACCTGGAATGTATATGAAGATCTGCAATGTACATGAGTTCACCTGCTTTCTGTAAATGGTCAGTGTCAGACGGTTCTAGGGATGAAGTAAGGTAAGGCTGGAGGCATCCAGATCGTTTTCCCGGAAATAGTCCTCGATTTTGCCTTTGCTCTCTTTTAAAAGGGAGATGATTCGTTCGCTTTTTTCCGGAGTGTCGCGGTATATGGGGACACTCACGCTGAGTCCTCCCACAACCTCGTGGTCTTTTGTCAGAGAGACCGCGATACATAAAATCTGCTCGGTAGCTTCCTCCCGCTCCTTGGCATATCCTCTGAGCCGGCAAAGCTCCAGTTCCCGGAACAATACTTCAAAGTCCGTAATGGTTTTTGGGGTAACCGGGCATAACCCCCGGGGATAAAGTTCTTTTACCGCCTGGGGGGAGGTATGGGAGAGGATCGCCTTTCCCATCGCCGTACAGTAGAGCGGCATTCGTTTGCCTACATAGGACACAAGACGGATGGGGGCATCAGATTCCTCCTTGGCAATATATAAAAGATTGGACTGCTCCTGGATGCCCAGCTGACAGGTCTCCTGGGTTTGCTTTACAATGGATTTCATTTCACGGTGTATAAACTCCAGAGCGGTCATACTGCTTGTATAGGAATGGCCCACGGAAAATGCGGCTATCCCGATTTGGTAACGGGATGTATTTTTATTTAAAAAGATAAACTTTCGGTGTGCCATGGTGTGAACCAGGGGCATGATGCTGCTTTTGGGGGCATCCAACGTATGAGAAATTTCAGTAAGAGTCAATCCTTCCGGGGTGCTTGCCAATAATTCCAGGATATCAAGTACCCGTTCGGTTGGTCTGTGGCTGGTTGCTGGCATATGAATTCTCCTTTCAACTCTTCAAATTATAACAGAAATCGACAGGAAGAGAAACCGCTGCGGTAGAGAAAATCTTTTGATAAATATGGTTGACTTGCCTATCTTTAGGTGATAGGATACAATTATAGGTACGTAATTACATATTTGGTACGTATATAAGTACTATGAGGGATAAAACCAGAGAAAGGAAGAGAAAAATGAAAAAAGGGAATTATTTTACTCCGGTAGTAACAGCATTTGATGAAAGTGGTCATCCGGATATGGATGCAAACAGAAAGATATGGGAGCACCTGATTGCCGGCGGAGTTGACGGACTGGTTATCATGGGAAGCATCGGAGAATTTTTTGCCATGTCCAGAGAGGAAAAAGAGGCTGTCATTGACCAGGTGACAGACTTTGCCGGGGGCAGAACCAAATTATACATCGGAACCAGCTGTATGACACCGGAGGAGACGGTGGAATTGTCTAATTATGCTCTGGATGCAGGGGCAGATGCAGTGATGGTAATCAGTCCTTATTATTTTTCTCTCTCAGATGAGAACGTAGAGTACTTTTATGATGAAGTGGCGGCCAACATTCACGGCGATATGTTCCTGTATAATTTCCCGGACAGAACAGGATACGATCTCAGTCCCGAGGTGACACGAAATCTGCTGAGAAAGCACAGCAACATTATAGGATACAAGGATACGCTGGGGAATATGGGGCATACCAGAAAGCTTCTTTGCACTGTGATGGAGGAATTTCCTGATTTTATGGTGCTCTCAGGTTTCGATGAATTCTTTGTACATAACCTTCTGGGCGGGGGCAGCGGATGCATTGGGGGACTGTCTAATATCTATCCCGAATTATTTGCCTCATGGGTAAGGGCTGTGGATGAAAAGGATATGGAGAAGGCTTCAGGGATTCAGCAGATTGTGGACGGCCTGATGGCCATCTATGATGTATCAGCCACCTTTATTCCAGTCATTAAAAGAGCTATGGTTATCCGTGGAATCGGTATGCGGGACTGCTGTAAGAAGCCATTTCTTCCAGTCAGTGAGGCGCAGGATAAAAAGATACGAATGATTATGAAAGAAGCAGAGCAGAGGATGGAAAAGCTCTCTTAGCAGTGACATCAGACGGAAAATTAAGAACTCGTAAAGAATCCTTTGGATTGCTTGATTCTTAGGGGGCCTTCTTCTATAATGCGGCTAGAATCATCTATGAGATGATTCCCAATACGCTGCAGGAACATAGTATATAAGGAAAAAAAGCGTAATTGGCGTACCAGACGGGCGTGATTACGCTTTTTACTTTCCGGGGGAGGATGTATGGAATTATTAAAGCGGCAGTCGCCGGGACGTTTGATTGTGTTGGGATTCGCCGGTGTGATACTGCTGGGCACGTTTTTGCTAATGATGCCGGTTTCTGTGAGGGAGGGGCAGCAGGTGAGCTTTATTAATGCTCTCTTTACCTCCACAAGTGCAGTATGTGTTACCGGCCTGATCGCCATTGATACTGCGGATCACTTTACTGTATTCGGAAGGACAATCGTGGCTCTTTTAATCCAGATCGGTGGTCTGGGTGTCACTTCCGTAGGGGTAGGGCTGATTTTATTGACAGGCAAACGAGTTGGAATGAAGGGAAGGCTGATGGTAAAAGAAGCCATGAATGTGGGAAGCCTGAAAGGAATGGTACGGCTGGTAAAAGCAGTACTGCTTATGACCCTCTGCTTTGAGGCTGCGGGGGCCGCACTCAGCTTTCTGGTATTTGTACAGGACTATCCTCCGGTACAGGCGCTGGGAATCAGTGTGTTTCACGCGGTAGCTGCCTTTAACAATTCCGGCTTTGATATTTTGGGAGGGCTGAGGAATCTGATTCCTTACCAAAATGATATCCTTTTGAATCTAACCACCAGCGGCCTTATTATTTTCGGTGGTCTGGGATTTCTTGTAATTCTGGACATAGGCAGAAAGCGATCCTTTAAAAAGCTGTGTCTGCACTCAAAAGTAGTGATTACCATGAGTGTAATTCTGCTGACAGCAGGTACACTGCTTTTAAAAGCAACGGAAGATATCAGCTGGCTGGGAGCGTTTTTCCAGAGTGTATCGGCCCGTACGGCAGGATTTTCTTCATATCCCATAGGAGAATTTACGAATGCAGGACTTTTTGTGCTGATTATTCTAATGTTTATCGGCGCGTCTCCCGGTTCCACCGGAGGAGGAATAAAGACCAGCACTTTTTTTGCCCTGGTGCAGGCCACAAAAAGCGCAGCTACCAATCAGCACTGTTCTGCCTTTCACAGGAAGCTGCCGTATGAAGTATTGTCAAAGGCATTTATTATTACCTTTCTGTCAATGCTTGTGGTGTGTACGGGAACCTTTTTCTTGTGTATACTGGAACCGGAATATACCTTTGTTCAGATCCTTTTTGAGATCACCTCCGCATTTGGAACGGTTGGGCTTTCCACAGGAATCACACCTGAGCTGGGAGATGCGGGGAAGTATATTGTAATATTAACGATGTTTATCGGCAGGCTGGGTCCCCTGACGATTGCTTCGATCTGGAGCTTCCGGCCTGCGGCGGCGGCCAGATACAGTGAAGAGAGTATAACCATTGGTTAAGGAGGAGAGGGTTATGAGAAAAATTAAGACAGACGTTTCCTATGGGATTATAGGCCTTGGGAGATTCGGCCAGGCTCTGGCAGTCACTTTGGCGGACGCAGGAAAAGAAGTGGTAGCTGTGGACAACAATGAAAGTAAAGTAAAAGAAATCCGCCAGTATACAGAACATGCCTATGTGGCAGATGAGCTTACAAAGGAAGTGCTGGAGGAAATAGGGATTCAGAACTGTGATACGGTGGTTGTATGCATCGGAGAGAAAATAGATACCAGTATCCTTACTACTTTAAATGTGGTAAACCTGGGGGTCCCCAATGTAATTGCCAAAGCAATCAGCCGGGATCAGGGTATGGTATTGGAAAAGATAGGCGCAGAGGTGGTGTATCCGGAGAGGGATATGGCACTGCGGCTCGGGAAACGTCTGCTGACGGGCTGCCTGCTGGATTATCTGCCCCTGGAGAACGGGGTGGAGATTACAGAAATTAAGGCTACAGACAAGATTGTAGGCAAAAGTGTGGCGGAAGTGGAGCTGAGAAAACGTTACGGACTGAATATTATAGCCATCGAGCATGAAAACAGGACAGAGACGGAGATAGGCCCCGATTACAGATTCCAAAAAAATGATATTATTGTGGTAATTGGGAAAGATGAAAATGTGGAGAAGTTCGAAGCCTATCTTTGAAATTTCCAAAGTTCTTGCAGACAGACGCACGGGAAAGAGGTATAATGGTATTTGACTGATCCAAAAAAGAATTACAAAGGAGGAAGGAAGATGCTGGAATTAAAGAATATTTCCTTCGACGTGTCAGAGGATGCAGAACAAAAAGGAATATTGCACAATATAAATCTGAAGCTGAAGGATAACCAGTTCATCGCCGTCACAGGACCAAACGGGGGCGGAAAGTCAACCCTTGCAAAAATCATTGCCGGGATTCAGGCGCCTACAGAAGGGCAGATTCTCTGGAACGGAGAAGACATTACGGATAAAAGCATTACGGAGAGAGCCCGTCTGGGAATCAGCTATGCGTTTCAGCAGCCGGTGCGCTTCAAAGGGGTTACAGTTTTTGACCTCCTGCAGCTGGCCAGCGGAGAGAATATAACGGTTACAAAAGCCTGTGAATACCTTTCAGAGGTAGGGCTGTGTGCAAAAGATTATATTAAAAGGGAAGTTAATGCCAGCCTTTCCGGAGGAGAGCTTAAGCGTATAGAGATTGCCTCTATTCTTGCGAGATCCACTAAGATCTCTATTTTTGATGAGCCGGAAGCCGGTATTGACCTGTGGAGCTTTCAGAATCTGATTCAGGTATTTGAGAAGATGCATGAAAAGATACACGGAACGATCCTGGTAATTTCCCATCAGGAGAGGATCCTGAATATTGCCGATGAAATCGTAGTAATCTCAGAGGGCAGGATCAAAGGACAGGGCAGCAGGGATGAGATTCTCCCGGATCTTCTCAGCGGAGAGGATTCCTACGGAGCCTCCTGCTATAAGATGGAGGTGAAATAAATGGACGCTATACAAAAGCATCTGCTGGAAGAAGTGGCAGATCTACATGCGGTTCCCACAGGGGCCTATAATATCCGGGCCAACGGCAAAAGTGTAGAGCGGAATACCACGAGTACCATTGATATTGTCTCTAAGGAGGATGGCACAGGAATCGATATTATCATAAAACCCGGAACAAAGAGGCAGAGTGTTCATATTCCGGTAGTCCTCAGCCAGGCGGGCCTTACCGAGGTGGTATACAATGATTTTTATATCGGTGAAGATGCGGATGTCACCATTATCGCAGGCTGCGGGATCCACAATGGAGGTGCCGAGAGCAGCAGACACGACGGGATCCACCGGTTTTTTATAGGAAAGAATGCAAAAGTTAAATACGTGGAAAAGCACTATGGAAGCGGGGACGGTACCGGAAAGAGAATTATGAATCCTCAGACTATCGTAGAGATGGAAGAGGACAGCTATATGGAAATGGATACGGTTCAGATTAAAGGTGTGGATTCTACCAAGAGGGAGACGCGGGCAGTTCTTGGGGACGGCGCGAAGCTGGTGGTAATGGAACGGCTGATGACTCATGGGAGTCAGACGGCTACCAGTGAATTTGCCGTAGATCTCAACGGAGACGGGGCAAGGGCAAACGTAACCTCAAGATCTGTGGCAAAGGAGGAATCTACGCAGCTGTTTATCTCCAAGATAAATGGGAATGCCAAGTGCAGCGGACATACAGAGTGTGATGCTATTATCATGGATCACGCCAAAATCAGCGCAGTTCCGGAAATCACTGCGAACCATCCGGATGCGGAACTGATTCATGAAGCAGCCATCGGAAAGATCGCTGGAGAGCAGATTATAAAGCTTATGACGCTGGGACTGGCAGAACAGGAAGCCGAAGAGCAGATTGTGAATGGATTTTTAAAGTAAACATGCAGGGTCCGGCCGCAGACGCGGTCCGGGCCCAAGCCTTTTTGGAGGGGAAGCGGGAAGGGAAAGCTAAACTTCTTGACACAATCTTTCCAATAAGGGAAAATAGAAGTATGTATGATAGGAAAGAAGAGGGCATAAGCGTTATGGCTGACAAAACATTTGCGGTATTAATTGATTCGGATAATATTTCATCCAAATACATCTCCGGGATTCTGGATGAGATGACAAAGTACGGTGTGATAACTTACAAAAGAATATACGGGGATTGGACCAGCACCCAGACGACAAAGTGGAAGCAGGCCCTTCTGGAGAATTCCATTATGCCCATTCAGCAGTTCAGCAATACTGTAGGCAAAAATGCTACGGATTCGGCATTAATCATTGATGCTATGGATATCTTATATACCAATAATGTGGACGGATTCTGCATTGTATCAAGTGACAGTGATTTTACCAGGCTGGCAAGCCGGCTCAGAGAGTCTGGCAAAGAGGTGATCGGTATGGGAGAGGAAAAAACGCCCAGATCTTTCCGGGCCGCCTGTACGGTATTCACCAACCTGGAGATTCTGCTGGATCAGGATGAAGAGGAAGACGAAAAGGGTGCGGAGCCGGACGAAGAGGCTGCCGGAATCCCGAAGAAGAAAAGGGAGATTATCAGCAAGGGGAATATTGAGGATGATATTCTTTCTATTATCAGTGAGAATGATGATAAAGGAAAAGATACCGGTCTGGGTGAGATTGGCAGCCGTTTGGTGAAGAAATACTCAGATTTTGATGTCCGCAATTACGGATACAGTTCCCTGTCAAAATTTCTGGAAGAGATGGACGGGTTTGAACTCAAGAAAATAAATAATGCCATAACAGTGAAGATGAAAGACAATAAGACAAAAAAGCAGAAGCTGGCTTCCTATGCCATTGAGCTGGTAGAGAAGAACGGGGAGGAGGGTATGGAGCTTGCTGCGCTTGGAAACCGGATGCATAAGAAATTTGATAAATTTAAGGTTAAGGATTATGGATATGCAACGTTTGCAAAGTTTGTCCAGAGTATTCCCCAACTGGAGGTAACGGAAAACAAACTGAAAAGCAAGGTTGTGTTTCTCAAGAAAAAGTAACATAGGGGGGCAAAATGAACATGAAGCAAACATCAGATCAGACCTTTTTTGCATGTGTCGGAGGGGTGCTTACCTGCGGCTGCGATGCGGAAGGAACCATATTGTGGGCGGATCCGGGCTTTTACAATATGCTGAATTATACAGAATCGGAATTTGCAGAAAAGTTTCAGAATAAGATTGCCCCTGTAATTATTTCTGAGGAGTCAGAGAACGGATGGAAGAAATTTTGCGGTAAACTCAGTGATAAAAAGGTGCTGTTGGCAGAATACCGGCTGCAATGCAAAAGCGGGGATATAAAGTGGGTTGTCTTCAGCTCCAGACTGATGGAAGAGGAGGGGAAGGAACCTTATTCCCTAATTTTTTACCACGATATTTCCGTCCGCAAGAAGAGGCAGATATCCGTTCAGGAACAGATTTTAAAGGATCCCCTTACAGGTCTGTATAATAAAAAAGCTGCAGAGTCAATGATTCAGGAGTATCTTGAGAGCAGCAGTGAGGCGGCGGCTCTCTTTGTGATTGATATCGACAATTTTAAAGGGATCAATGATAATTTTGGCCATATCTACGGAGACTCTGTACTCACGGAGATGTCCCGTCATCTCAAAAGCATTACCAGAAGCACGGATATTGTGGGGAGAGTGGGCGGCGATGAATTTATCGCCTTTTTTACAGATATAAAAGGGAAAGAGGGGATCATCCGCAAGGCAAAAGACATAGGCAAGATGTTTTACCGTTCTTTTGAGGACTCAGATATTCATTATGAGATATCCGGAAGTATAGGAATCAGCTTCTTTCCCGACGACGGCACCACTTATCTGGAACTCTTTGAGAAAGCAGATGTGGCTGCCTATTTTTCTAAGGATAATGGGAAGAATCAATATACCGTTTACCAGGAGAATATGGAGCACAGAAGTCTGCAGACCGCAGACAGCGGGCAGGAAGAACAGGACAACCAGCTGGCTCTGTACCGGAAGGCGTCCAGGGGAGGAACCTTTCAGGTCCGCATGGACGAAAACTACACACTGTTTTATGGCAATGATATATATTATCAAATCATGGGCTATACGAAGCAGGAAATGAAGGAAAGGCTTGGGAATCAGTGCAGGAGGAATATTTATCCGGGAGATGTAAACCGGGTGGAGGATTTAATAAGAAGGGCTTCCTACAGCGGGCAGCATGTTCTGGAGTGGGAAATGCGGATTGTTACCGGACAGGGAGAGATCCGCTGGATATGGGTAAACGGGGCTTTGGAGTATCGCTCCACCGGTTGTGTAATGAGCGGTTTTATTCTGGATACCACAGAAAGGCATGACCTTTTGTCTCAGATTTCCAGAAGTGAGGAGAGATACCGGATAGCACTGCAGCAGACCCACATGAATGTGTGGGAATATGATATCCCTAACCGGAGGCTGATACTTACAGAGAGTGCCAGAGAGCACCATGGCTTTGGAGAGATTATTGAAAATGTGCCGGAGTATCTCATTGAGTCAGGACATATACATCCGGACAGTGTGAAGGAAGTGCGGGAGATGTACCGCAAGATCCGGGAAGGAGAGCCCAAGGCCGAGGCGGAGATCCGCACAAGGAATCCCGGAGGGAACGGATGGTGGTGGGAGAAAGTAGTTTATACCTCCATCTTCGACGAAGATGGTCTTCCCCAGTGCGCCATTGCCGTAGGCGAGGACATTACTGGAAAAAAGGAAGCGGAGATTAACTATCAGAAAGAGCTTCAGATGAGATTCGCCATGTCTGAGGGGATTCTGGCCAGCAGCCGGGCGAATCTCACCAAAAACTGTGTGGAATATCTGCAGTCAGAGATTCTGGATATAGAAGGAAATGAGGGAGCCGTAAATTATGACGATCTGGTAAAACAGGGGTTGGCGAGAATTGTAAATTCCGAGGACCGGGTGCGCTATCTCAGGATTATGTCCTCAGATGCTTTAATATCCGCTTATGTGAAAGGACAGTCTCAGGTATCTCTGGAGTACCGCTGGCTGGATTTGGACGAAAAGCTGATCTGGATCTGTACCTCGGTGAGCCTGGTAAAAGATGCGGTTACGCAGGATTTGTATGCCTATGGTAAGATGCGTGATATAGATTACCAGAAAAAACTAGAGCTGGGACTGAAGCAGCGGGCGGAGAAAGACAATCTCACCGGGGCATATCATAAGGAAACAGCGTTCAGTATTATGAATGCGGCGATCCGCAATGCCAGAAGCCTGGGGCATGATTTTGCTGTAATACTTTTTTCTGTGGACAACTTCAGAAGAATTGACAGGTGCTGCGGATACGGGGAGGGAGGCAATGTTTTAAAAGAACTCAGCAGTCTTTTGGATATGAAGTTCGGCAGCCGGTATCTGGCAGGCCGGTACAGTGAAGATGAGCTGCTGCTGCTGGTTCCGGGACCTAAGCAGCAGAGGGATCTGCCTTATAAGACAGAAGATGTCCGGCAGTCGGTAAGAATGTCATATGTATTTTCTGAACTGGAGGTGCCGGTAACCGTATCTGCGGGAATCGCAGTCTCCGGAGACGGCATAAAAAATATCCAGGAGGGATGCGGCAAGGCAAAAGAAGCGTTAGATGCTGCAAAGGAAAGAGGCGGGGACTGCTGCGTCATGTACTCCCAGGTAATGGCTGCGGAGAAGAATCTGGTGATTCAGGAACTCAAAGACACAGGAAGAGAGAACGCGGAGGAAGCCGGGCCGGAGAAAGAGGAGGATGTACTGCTTAAGTGTGTCTATTCCCTTACCTCATCTATGGACTTTGAACAGGTGCTTGAGGAGATTCTGCGGGAGCTGGGAACGTATTTTAGGGCAGAACACACGTATATACTCATCCTGGGTGATGATATGGAACGGACAGAGTATCTGAAAGAATGGAGAAGGGACGGGATACCTACCAAATCCTCCATTCCTTTCGAACTTTTGCAGCAGATTAAGAATCAAATGGCTGTGACAGATATCGGTGAGATTGCGGGGATATATCCTGAAGAGGCAGAGATACTGAGGGAACAGGGGATCTCCAGCTTCCAGGTGGTTTCTATGGATAAAGTCCACAATGGGATTGCGGGGTATATTGGCGTGGAGAATGGGGCCAGACATATGGAACGTACGACTGTACTTCACTCTGTTCGACATTTTGTGGGTTATGAAATCATGAGGAGGAGACTTCATGAAAAGCAGGAATATCTCAGCTATCATGACGCGCTCACCGGACTGGAGAACCGAAACAGCTATCTGGCTTACCGGGACGGTCTTTCCGAGGATACGCTGATTTCCCTTGGGGTAGTATCTGCCGATATTAACGGTCTGAAGCAGCTGAATACGCAGTATGGCCATGACTACGGGGATTATATGGTAAAGTTCACCGGAAGGGTAATGCGTGAAAAGTTTAAGGGCGGAAGGATTTTCCGTTTTGCCGGAGATGAGTTTCTTGCCGTATTTGAAAACTTGTCACAGAAAGCATTCTTGGACTGCGTGGAAGATATGAGAGCAGCCATGGAGGCATCCTATCCCTCCAGCATATCTCTGGGGGCGGTTTGGACCGATACAGAGATGAACCTGGAACACGCCATAACCAGGGCAGATGAGAGGATGCTCCTTGCAAAACAGGAATATTACAGAAGCTCACAGAATATTGCGAAGCATTATGACCCGGCAATGCTGAAAAAGCTTCTGAAGGATATACAGGACGGACGTTTCCGCATGTTCCTTCAGCCTAAGGCCGAAATCTCCACGTGCAGGATCGTGGGGGCGGAGGCACTGGTTCGGTATGCGGATTCCGATGGGAAAATCGTGGGGCCTGCACAGTTTATTCCCCAGCTTGAGCAGGCAGGAAATGTCCGGCATGTGGACATGTATATCTTCGAGGAAGTATGCAGAGCCCTGAAAAGTTGGAAAGACAAGGGATATGCATGTATCCCCGTATCCCTGAATTTTTCCCGTACCACTCTTTTGGAGGAGGGACTGATCGATAAAATTGAAGAAATTTACCAGAGGTATCAGGTGGATCGAAATCTCATTGAGATTGAGGTGACAGAGAGCGCGAGCGTAGGAGAACGGGAAACCATAGTGGCAATCAGCGGAAAACTGGCCTCCCTGGGCTATCGAATTGCTTTGGATGATTTTGGGGCCAAATACAGTAATATGTCCATTCTCTCAGCTATGGAACTGGAGGTCCTGAAGCTGGATCGGAGTTTGGTTTCCGATTTATTCTCTAATGAGAAGACCCGTGTTGTAGTGAAGAATTTCCTCCAGACCTGCAGACAGCTGGGGATCCAAAGTGTGGCCGAGGGGGTGGAAAGCAGAGAACAGCTTGAGGTTCTTGAGGTACTTGGCTGTGACTATGCCCAGGGTTACTACTTTAATAAACCCATTCCTCTGGAAAAATTTGAAGAGGTTTATCTGAAAAATTCATCCTGCGGGGAGTACCTTAAGATTCATTCATAAAAATATAACAAAGGAGAATACTAAAAATGATTAGACAACTTTCCGTTTTTATTGAAAATGTACCTGGGAGCCTTATGCAGGTTACGAAATGCCTGAAGGATGCAGGGATAAATCTGATGGCCATATCATCCTTTGACAGCCCGGAATTCGGGATCCTGAGGATGATTGTGGATCAGCCGGAAGAGGCTGAGAGTATCTTAAAAAAGAATCACTTTATGGTCCGGGTTGGGACTGTCCTGGGAGTCTCCGTAGCAGACGAGCCGGGGGCTCTGAATAAGATGCTGGAGATTATGGCGCAGGGAAATATAAGTGTCAACTACATCTATTCCTTTATCAGTGAGATTGACCGCTCACCCATCATGATTTTCCACACCGAGTATACGGAGGAGGCAAGACAGCTCCTGAAGAGAAACGGAATGCATGTAGTGGACAATCTGAAAGAACTGTAAGGAGACAGCAGCTATGGATTATCAGATAATAACCGACGGCTCCTGCGATCTGGGAGAGGAACTGGCACAGAAATGTGGGATTCAAGTCGTACCTTTTTATGTGTCATTTGATGACGTGACGTATGAAAAAGAGATAGAAGAATTGGATGTGCGCCAGTTTTACAGAAGAATGGTAGATCATCCGGGAAGCTATCCCAAATCCTCTATGCCTAACGTTCAGGATTATCTGGAGGCCTTTGAGCCCTTTGCCTGTGCAGGGGTTCCTGTTATCTGTATTTGTATTACTACTAAGTTCAGCGGATCTTACGCTTCTGCGTCTGCCGCCGGCGGAATTCTTCTGGAAAAGTATCCGCATGCCAGGATTAAGGTGATTGACAGTGGGGTTAATACGGTGCTGCAGGGAATGCTTGTATTGGAGGCGGTTAAGATGCAGAGGGCAGGATACCTGTTTCAGGAAGCCGCAGATAAAATAGAAGAGATAAAAGGAAGCGGCAGAATCTTTTTTACCATTGGCAGCATGGAATACCTGGTACATGGAGGACGTGTGGGGAAACTAATGGGCCTGGCAGGCACAACCCTGGGGATTAAGCCGTTAATCACCCTTAAGGAGGGTGAGATTTTTCCTTCCGGTATAACGAGAAGCCGAAGGAAGTCCAGAAAGAAGGTACTGGACCTGGTGGAATCACATTTTCGGGATACCGGCGAGAATCCGGAAGACTATCTGATGGTGATAGGGTACGGGTATGACTATGAGGAAGCTGTGGAATTCCGGGAGGAGATGCTGGAATCAATATCCCATTACACCTCCCTGAAGGATGTAGACATCTATCAGATTGGCGCAACGATTGGAGTTCATACCGGACCGTATCCTCTGGGGATAGGGATCCTGAAAAAGGCTGTAAAAGAGTAAGAACTGGGAAAAGGAGCATGGGGATGGATAATTGGGAGAAAGACACAGATGAGTTCGTTTATGATAAGGAACATCTTTATGATGCCCTGGTACGCAGCACGGATGACTATATTTATATAGGAAACATGAAAACCGGAACCTTTCGATATGCCCCCGGAATGGTGAAGGACTTTGCTCTGCCCGGAGAAATCGTTCCCAATGCGGCTGCCGTCTGGGGTGGGCTGGTGCACCCCCATGACCGGGAGGCCTTTCTCGAGGCGAATCAGGAGGTGGCGGACGGAAGAACACAGAATCATCATGTAGAGTATCGGGCAAAGAACCGGAAAGGGGAATGGGTCTGGCTCAGATGCCGGGGGTATATGCTAAAGGATGAATCCGGAGCTCCGGATCTGTTTGCCGGGATTGTAACCAATCTGGGCAAAAAGAACAGAATTGACCATATTACAGGAATTTATAACAAGTTTCTGTTTGAGGAAGAAATTAAATCCAGAATCGGGACTCGGCCGAAAGATGCTTTTGGGGTGATGGTGCTGGGAATGGATGATTTCAGGCATATTAATGATCTGTATGACAGAAATTTCGGAGACGAAGTAATCCGCATAACCGCGCAGAAGATCGCCACGATTCTCCCGTCTAATACAGGATTATACCGTATGGACGGAGATGAATTTGCAATTTTGGTATCGAATATTCAGCCGGGTGATTTTGATAAAATATTTCTCAGCATTCAGGAAGCCTTTCAAAGGCAGCAGCAGTACAATGACAAAAAATATTACTGCACTCTCTCCGGCGGGTGTGCTGCATACCCGGCGGACGGAAATAATTATCAGGATCTTATAAAATATTGCGGTTATGCCCTGGAGTATGCCAAGGATCACGGAAAAAACCGTATGTACTGTTTTTCCGAGGCGATTTTAAGCCATAAGGAGCGGGATCTGCTTTTGGTTGAATTTTTGAGAGAGAGCATTGAACAGGAATATAAGGGGTTTCAGCTGTATTACCAGCCTCAGGTGGAAGCCGCCACCGGGAGGGTAATTGGCGCGGAAGCTCTGGCCCGATGGGAATGCAGGGAGTTCGGCAGTATCTCTCCCATGGAATTTATTCCCTTGCTGGAGAAAAGCGGTCTGATTATTCAGGCTGGAAAATGGATATTTAAAACTGCTGTAGAGCAGTGTAAGAGATGGACCAGAAGAAACCGTTCGTTTACGGTAAGTATTAATCTTTCCTATCTGCAGATTCTGGAGCCGGATTTCCTTGATTTTGTGAAGACTACCGTAGAGGAGGCCTGCCTTCCGGCGACTAACATTGTAGTAGAGCTGACAGAGACACTGCTGGTAAAGGAAAATGAAAAGATTACCCGGATATTCGAGAAAATTCAGAGTATGGGATTCTCTGTAGCTATGGATGACTTCGGCACCGGGTATTCTTCTTTGGGAGTACTGAAAAATACGCCGGTTAACATTGTAAAGATAGATAAGACCTTTGTGGATGGTGTGGAGAAAAACTCCTTTGATGCTACCTTTATACGGTTCATTGTGGCGCTCTGCCACGATGTGGGGAAAGAAGTATGCCTGGAGGGCGTGGAGACTGCGGCAGAGTATGAGATTGTGAAGGGCAGCGGTCTTGAGATGATTCAGGGATATTATTTTGGTCATCCTGTGAACCGGGAGGAATTCGAGGAACGGTATTTGAACTGATCTGAGGCAAAAAACGGGGACGTGCCGTACAGGCCCGTCCCCGCTGTATGGAACTCTTTAATTTTCAAAGGTATCAGAAGTATTGGATGCCCCCGGCTTCAAAAAGAGATACTTGCGGACAGCAAACAAGATTGCAATGGCAAGAATTCCAATTAAGGTTTCCCAGGTGGCAAGATGCTCTACCACCATCTGTCTGGCAGTTGCAAACATGAGAACTTCAATCAGCGTCTCAGGTGTATGCTTGCAGAGCATTTTCACAAATTCTACTCCCACAACCAGACTCAGTGCTCTTGCCAGAAACTGGGTGAAGTATTCTGAAGTCATATGCAGAAGGGGCATGCTGGTCAGATCATATACAAGGGCGATGACCAATGCGGCAATTACGGCCAGAATAATAATGGAAATAACAAGTTCCGTATAGCGGGATGCATGAAAGACAAGCTCGTTGATTCGTTTCCTTAAGGGCTTTTTTTCCATGAAACCTCCTTCATCGTTATTTTATCCCCCGGCGGCCGGGAGAAAGACTGGTTTCATTATAGGGGATATAACCCGGAATTACAAGGGAAGTTTTTGGGTTTTTCTGCTTTAAAGCGCTAAAAAAACTAGTGCAATATTCTGTAGATTTGTGCTATAATAATGTTTAGCGCAGTAAAGCAGTATAATCTAGAATGGAAAAGAATCAGATGGCTGTTTTGCAGCACCACTGGAGAGACAAAAAGGAATGGTCAGATAGGAGAAATTATGATTTGGGCAAAAGAAGAAACATTATCAAGAGCTGATATCGAGACGATACAGCTGGAGAGGCTGCAGGAGACGGTCCGCCGCGTGTACGGAAAGGTTCCTGCATACCGAAAGAAGATGGAGGCGGCAGGGATTGTGCCGGAGGATATCCGTTCTCTGGAAGATCTGCAGAGACTGCCGTTTACTACAAAACAGGATATGCGGGATAATTATCCCTTTGGTCTTTTTGCAGTACCTCAAAAGGAACTCTGCAGGATTCATGCTTCCAGCGGCACTACGGGGAAGCCTACCGTTGTGGGATATACCAGGAGAGACCTGGATATTTGGTCCGAATGTGTGGCCAGGATCGCTTGCATGGGAGGCGCCTCCAGCGGGGATATTGCACAGATTTGTTTTGGATACGGCATGTTTACAGGCGCCCTGGGCCTGCATTACGGACTGGAGAAGGTAGGCGCTGCCATTGTTCCCTCCTCCACGGGCAATACGAAAAAACAAATTATGTTTATGAAAGACTTTGCGTCTACTCTTTTGGTTGCAACCCCTTCTTACGCGCTTCGGATTGCGGAAGTAGCAGAGGAAATAGGGGTTGACGTCAAAAAAGAATTAAAGATAAAGATTGGACTGGTGGGCAGTGAGCTCATGACGGAAGCTATGCGCCAGGAGATGTATAAGGCCTGGGGAGACAGCATGATGCTTACACAGAACTATGGCATGAGTGAGCTGATGGGCCCGGGAGTATCCGGAGAATGTCTGGAACTCTGCGGCATGCATGTGAATGAGGATCATTTTATTCCTGAGATCATTAATCCTAAAACCGGAGAAGTGCTTCCGCCGGGTGAGATCGGAGAGCTGGTCATTACCTGTATCACGAAAGAGGCGCTTCCGCTGATTCGTTACAGAACCAAGGATCTTACCAGATTAATGTATGAACCCTGCAAGTGCGGGAGAACAACTGTGAGAATGGAGAACCTGCTGGGGCGCACCGATGATATGCTTAAGATTCGTGGTGTAAATGTATTCCCCAGCCAGATCGAAGAGATTCTTCTGAATATAGAGGAGTGCGGCCCTCACTATGAGATTATCGTGGGCAGAAAGAACCACTCCGATACCCTGGAGATTAAAGTGGAAGTATCCGCAGATAAACTGATGGATTCTTATAAAGCGCTGGAAGGCCTGGAGAGAAAGGTAAAAGACCAGATCCGTACTGTGCTGGGCCTGGACGTAAAGGTTTCCCTGCAGTCGCCTAACTCATTGCAGCGGTTCGAGGGAAAAGCGAAAAGGGTCATTGACCTTAGAAAGGAAGGAGAATAACAGTGGCAGAAAAAAAGATAATGTTAGGAAATGAAGCCATCGCCCGCGGGGCTTATGAAGCAGGGGTGAAGGTTTCCGCTGCATATCCGGGTACCCCAAGTACGGAGATCAGCGAGAATATTGTGAAATATAAGGAGATTTACGCAGAGTGGTCACCCAATGAGAAGGTAGCTGCGGAAGTGGCAATCGGAGCGTCAATCAGCGGTGTGCGGGCTATGGTATCCATGAAGCATGTGGGGCTGAACGTGGCATCTGACCCTCTTTACACCGTATCATACATAGGAGCCAAAGGCGGTCTGGTATTTGTTGTGGCAGATGATCCGGGGATGTACAGCTCGCAGAACGAGCAGGACACCCGCCTGGTGGCAAGAGCAGCCCAGGTACCTGTACTGGAGCCGTCCGACAGCGCAGATGCCAAGGAATTTATGAAGTTTGCGTTTGAGCTTAGTGAGAAATATGACACTCCAGTGATTGTAAGGCTGACCACCCGGCTGTCCCATTCCCAGGGGCTGGTGGAGTTAGATGAGAGAGAAGAACCAGAGGATAAGCCTTATGAGAGGAATATCGGCAAGAATGTTATGATGCCGGGCAATGCCATCAAACGCCATCTGGTGGTAGAGGACAGAATGAACCGCATGGCGGAAGACAGCTGCGGGTTCTCTGTGAACAGAGCAGAATACAGGGATACATCCATCGGATTTGTAACGAGCGGAATCCCTTACCAGTATGTAAGGGAGGCTATGCCGGATGCATCTGTTCTTAAGCTGGGACTGGTAAATCCGCTGCCAAGGAAATTAATTGAAGAGTTTGCCTCTAAAGTGGATAAGGTCTATGTATTCGAAGAGCTGGAACCAGTGATTGAGGAGCAGATGAAGTCCTGGGGAATTCAGGTAATAGGAAAAGAGAGCTTCACCCGCCAGGGAGAATACAGCGCCAATCTTCTCCGCACGGCTGTGCTCGGCGAGAAGCTGGACGTGGCTGCACCGGCTCCGGTACCGCCCAGACCGCCTATTCTCTGTCCGGGATGTCCGCACAGAAGTGTATACTCAGTCATGAATAAATTAAAGATTCATGCCGCAGGGGATATCGGATGCTATACGCTGGGGGCTGTGGCTCCTCTCGGTGTAGTGGATACCACCATCTGTATGGGAGCCAGCATCAGTTCTCTCCATGGAATGGAGAAAGCAAAAGGGAAAGACTACATAAAGAACTGGGTTGCTGTAATTGGTGATTCCACATTCATGCATACAGGAATCAACTCCCTGATCAATATGGTTTACAATAAATCCACAGGAACAGTAGTGATTCTGGATAACTCTACCACAGGTATGACGGGACATCAGGATCATGCGGCTACCGGCAGGACCCTGAAAGGAGAACCTACCTATGCAGTGAATATTCCGCAGCTGTGCAAATCCATCGGTATTGAACATGTGTGTGAGATCAGTGCCTTTGATTTGAAGGGACTGGAAGAGGCTCTTAAGAGGGAAACCGCCAGAGAAGAAGTCTCTGTAATCATCACAAAGGCACCCTGCGTGCTTTTAAAAGGCAATGTATTTAAAACAAAATGCAGGCCGGTAACAGAGAAGTGCAAGAAATGCGGCCTTTGCCTGAAGCCAGGCTGTCCGGCTCTAACAAAACTGCCGGATGGAACCATTGCAATTGACGAGACCATGTGCAACGGCTGCGGTCTGTGCAGACAGCTGTGCCACAGTGATGCAATAGAGGAGGTAGAAGTGTAATATGGCAACGAAGAATATTATGATAGTAGGTGTGGGCGGTCAGGGTACACTTCTCACCAGCCGGGTGCTTGGAGGACTTGCAATTCATGCCGGATATGATGTAAAATTATCAGAGGTACATGGTATGGCACAGCGTGGAGGAAGTGTTGTAACCTATGTAAGATACGGGGAGTCTGTGGCTGAGCCTATTGTAGAAGAAGGTCAGGCAGATGTTCTGATTGCTTTTGAGCGGCTAGAAGCTCTCCGCTATATCCATTTTCTGAAAGAAGATGGAGTACTGATTGTAAACGATCAGAGAATTGACCCGATTACGGTTGTCACAGGTGCTGCAGAATATCCTGAGGGAATTCTGGAGGGGCTGAGAAAAGAACATAAGGTATACGCAGTGGATGCTATGAAAGAAGCAAAGGAAATGGGAAACTCTAAAGTGTTTAACATTATTGTTCTGGGTGTAGCCGCACAGCACATGAATTTTTCAAAGGAAGACTGGCTGACTGTCATTGAGAAAACGGTTCCTCCAAAAACTGTGGAAATCAATAAAAAGGCATTTATGAAAGGGTATGAACTGGCCTGAAAATGTAAAATACAGGAGAGGAGGCATCCGAATGATTAAACAGGTATCTGTTTTTATGGAAAACAGAAAAGGACGTCTGGAAAAAGTAACTGCTATTTTAAAAGACAACGATATCAATATCGCATCCATCAGTCTGGCGGATACCAGCGAATATGGTTTGCTGCGGCTGATTGTATCGGATCCTGATAAGGCACAGAAGGTGCTGAAGGAGAACGGATTTTCGGCCATGCTCACAGAGGTTACGGCTGTCAGAATTCCCCACAGAATCGGAAAGCTCAGCGAGCTTCTGAAGCTTTTGAGGGAGGCAGATCTGAATGTGGAATATATGTATGCTCTGAGTACAGAAAAGGACAGAGGAGCTATGATTATGAAGACTTCGGATATCCGCAAAGCGGAAGAGACACTAAAAGCAGGCTGTATGGAGGTAATGGAAGAAGACGAGGCATACGCTCTTAATATCTAGAAAGAAAAAGACCGGGTCACAGAAGTTTTCCTTGACCCGGTTCCTTTTTTATAGTATAATTTAACGAGTTAAAGCGTAACGGTTTAAAGCGTAACGGTTTAAAGCGAACAAAAAGGGAGAATAGAAAAATGACAATTAAAGTGATACTGCTGATTTTATTTTTTGGAAGTATGGTGGCTGTTGGCCTGTATTCCAGAAAACATGCTACAAATGTGAATGATTTTGTGCTGGGAGGGAGGAGTGTGGGGCCCTGGCTTACAGCCTTTGCCTACGGTACATCCTATTTCTCAGCCGTAGTTTTTGTGGGCTATGCAGGGCAGTTTGGCTGGAAATACGGAGTCTCCTCCACCTGGATAGGCCTGGGCAATGCGATTATCGGAAGTCTTCTCGCCTGGGTGGTTCTGGGGAGAAGAACAAGAGTAATGACAAAGCATCTGCAGGCAGCAACCATGCCGGATTATTTTGGAAAGAGATTTGACAGCCATACTATGAGGGTGGTGGCATCCGCCATTGTATTTGTTTTTTTGGTGCCCTATACGGCGTCTATCTATAACGGATTGTCCCGTCTGTTCGGGCTGGCTTTCGATATTCCCTATGCAGTATGTGTAATCGCAATGGCGGCTCTGACCGGAGCATATGTTATCCTGGGGGGCTATATGGCTACTGCCATTAATGACTTTATCCAGGGCATAATTATGCTCATTGGAATTGTGGCTGTGGTTCTGGCGGTTCTGAGCGGTCAGGGAGGATTTATGGAGGCAATGAGAAAGCTGTCTGAGATTCCAAGCGATGTTCCTGCAACCGCTGGCCAGATGGGGGCTTTTTCCTCCTTCTTCGGCACAGATCCTTTAAACCTTTTGGGAGTAGTCATTCTTACCTCATTGGGAACCTGGGGACTGCCTCAGATGGTACATAAATTTTATGCCATTAAAAGTGAAAAGGCCGTAACCACCGGTACGGTGATTTCTACTCTGTTTGCTGTTGTTATCTCAGGGGGCTGTTACTTTATGGGAGGCTTTGGAAGACTGTTTGATGACCCTTCTTTCCATGGGCCCGACGGAAGCATTATCTATGATGGTATTGTCCCACATATGCTCTCTACGCTTCCGGATATCCTTATGGGAATTGTGATTGTTCTGGTACTGTCAGCGTCCATGTCCACGCTGTCTTCCCTGGTGCTTACCTCTGCCTCTACCCTGACCCTGGATTTTCTGCCGAGAAAGACTTTCCGGAAAATTGGGGAAAAAAGACAGCTGCTGTTTATGCGTGTGCTGATCCTTGTATTTATCGCAGTTTCTGTTATTCTGGCACTGGATCCTCCTACCTTTATTGCACAGCTTATGGGGATCTCCTGGGGAGCTCTTGCAGGTGCTTTTCTGGCTCCGTTTTTATACGGCCTGTACTGGAAGGGAGTTACCAGGGCAGGGGTATGGGCCTCATTTATCACAGGGATCGGAATTACGGTTACGAATATGTTCTTCCACTATATTGCATCGCCCATAAATGCAGGTGCAATTGCTATGGTAGTGGGCTTTATAGTTGTTCCCGCAGTCAGCCTGGTCTCTCCAAAGATTGAGAGAGAAACTGTGGATAATATTTTCCGGTGTTACGATGTGGAGGTGGAGGCTACCACCAAAAAGGTTCTGCCGGAGGAAAAGGAAAGCTGGAAAGTCCGCACATAAGCCAAAGATAAGGCCGGGAGGTGTTTCTCCCGGCCTTATTTTTTCCCCTTGTGTTTCTCTGTTGCTCTGCTATAATGAAGATACAACATCCGGGAAATAATTGAACAAAATTATTACACAAAGGATATTGATAAATAGTATAGAAGTTGCTATTATAGATTACTAGGGCTGTCAGTAAAATGACAGCTGTTTTCCCGACAGCCAGGCTGTAATTAACACGGGAAAGCGAAATCTACGGAGGAGAAAAATGCAGATAATGATTGTGGGCTGCGGGAAGGTAGGATATACTCTGGCAGACCAGTTGAGCGGGGAGGAAGACCACAATATAATTGTGGTAGACAGGAATCCGGACCGGATATCCCGTGTGACAAATGATTTTGACGTTATGGGATATGTGGGGGACGGAGCAAGCTACAGTGTTCTGAAAGAGGCTGATATTGACAACACGGATCTGCTGATTGCAGTGACAGATTCAGACGAGAGAAACCTGCTCTGCAGCCTGATAGCCAAGAAGGCGGGAAACTGCAAGGCAATTGCAAGGGTGAGAAACCCTATCTACAGCAGCGAGGGAGAATTCCTGAAGCGGGAACTGGGCCTGGCAATGATAATTAATCCGGAGTATGCTGCGGCATCGGAGATGGCCCGTATCTTCCGGTTCCCTTCCGCCATTAAAATAGACACGTTTGCCAAAGGGCGGATCGAGCTTCTGCGGTTCCGCATTCCTGTGGGAAATAAGCTTCATGATACACCCGTCTCTAATATCAGAGGCAAGCTGGGCTGCGAGGTGCTTGTCTGTATGGTGCAGAGGGGAGAGGAGGTTTTTATTCCTCTGGGGGATTTTGTACTTCAGGAAAAGGACATAGTCTCTATTGTGGCCGCTCCGAGCAGGGCCAGCCAGTTTTTCCGGAAGATAGGAGTAGAGACCAACCGGGTTCCCAATGTTTTGATCGTTGGCGGCGGGAAGATTACATTCTATCTGGCCCTTCGTCTGATCCATGCAGGGATTGATGTTAAAATTATTGAGCAGAACAGGCAGAGATGTGAGGAACTAAGTGAGCTGCTTCCAAAGGCCAGTATTATCTGCGGGGATGGGACTGACCAGAACCTCCTTCTGGAGGAGGGCTTGGAGCAGATCCGGGGCTTTGCGGCTCTCACAAATTTTGATGAGGAGAATATCCTGCTCTCTCTGTTTGCAAAGAGTAAATCAAAAGCAAAGCTTGTCACAAAAGTGAATAGAATTTCCTTTGACGAGGTAATTGAAAATCTGGGCCTGGACTGTATTGTCTATCCCAAATACATTACTACGGAATTTATTATCCAGTATGTACGGTCTATGCAGGACTCCATGGGCAGCAATGTAGAGAATCTCTATAAGCTCAATGATAACCGGGCAGAGGCCCTGGAGTTTTTAATCAAAGAAGAATCACCTGTGGTCGGGATTCCTCTGGAAAAGCTTCAGCTGAAGAAGAATATACTGATATGCGGCATTAACCGGTACGGAAAGATTATTATTCCCGGCGGACAGGATAAGATCAAAGTGGGAGACTCTGTGATCGTTGTTGTTACAGATTACAGAATCCATGATATCCTGGATATATTGGAGGACTAGGGCAAAGATTATGAATTACGGAATGATTCTATATATATTAGGCTGGATACTTAATTTTGAAGCAGCTTTTCTGACTCTGCCCTGCCTTGTGGCAGTATTATATCAGGAACAGGATGGATTCGCCTTTCTGGGAGTGGCAGTTCTATGCCTCGTCATAGGACTGATATTCTCCCATAAAAAGCCGGCTAATACTTCGCTGTATGCAAGGGAAGGATTTGTGATTGTATCGGCAGGATGGATTGTCATGAGCGCCTTCGGTGCCCTGCCTTTTGTGCTGAACGGTGATATCCCCTCTTATGTGGATGCGCTTTTCGAGACGATATCTGGTTTTACTACTACAGGAGCCAGTATTCTGGCAGATGTGGAGGCCTTGTCCAAGGCCAGCCTTTTCTGGAGAAGTTTCACTCACTGGATCGGCGGCATGGGGGTATTTGTCTTTATCCTGGCGATTCTGCCTTTGGTGGGAGGGTTCAATATGAACCTCATGAAGGCGGAGAGCCCCGGTCCCTCTGTGGGGAAACTGGTTCCCAGAGTGAGAAATACAGCTATGATTTTGTATGGCATCTATTTCATCATTACGGTCGTAGAGTTTGTCCTGCTGGTCGCGGCAGGTATGACAGCTTTTGACGCCATTACCCATACATTCGGTACGGTGGGTACCGGGGGATTTGGAACCCACTCAGACAGTCTGGCTGGCTTCTCTCCGGCGATACAGAATATTGTAACTGTGTTTATGATACTCAGCGGTGTAAACTTTGGCGCTTATTTTCTTATCATTCACAAAAAACCGAGACAGGTCCTGAAGATGGAAGAGGTGAGGATGTATCTGGGGATTATCCTGGCAAGTGCACTCCTGATCGCTTTTAATGTCAGGGACATGTTCGGCAGCTGGGGTGAAACCCTGCGGCATGCATTTTTTCAGGTGGGATCCATTATCACCACCACAGGGTTCGCCACTGTGGACTTTGACCTCTGGCCTCAGTTTTCGAAAACAATTTTGATTATTCTGATGTTCGTGGGCGCCTGTGCCGGGAGTACGGGGGGAGGCATCAAGGTATCCAGGATTACCATCCTGCTGAAAACGATTAAAAAGGAACTGAGAATGATCTCCCATCCCAGGAGTGTCAAGAAGATTGCCATGGACGGACACAGGATCGAACATGAGGTTGTGCGATCTACCAATGTTTTTATTGCCGTATACTTCCTGGTGTTTTTTACCTCTGTACTGCTCCTGGGAATGGATGAGCTGGATTTTACCACGAATTTTACAGCAGTGGCAGCTACCCTGAATAATATCGGGCCTGGTCTGGAGCTGGTGGGCCCCACGCAGAATTTCTCAATTTTTTCTGCGCCGGCTAAGTTTGTGCTGATGTTTGATATGCTGGCAGGACGTCTGGAGCTGTTTCCCATGCTGCTGCTGTTTGCCCCTTCCAGCTGGAAAAAATATTAATCATGAAAAAGCAATAGCGGTGATGCATACAGGCAGAGCCGCTATTTGTGATCTCAGAAAAGAGAAAGATTTTGCATGTGTAAGGGGAGTTTGCTATAATCAGATGCATAGGGGGATGACAGCGTACACAGGAAGGGGTTAGACAAGATGAAAAGAGAAGACAGAAAGAAAAATTTTGCCAGAGTAATCTGCCTTGTGCTGCTTGCTTTTCTTTTAAGCGGTATGAGACAGGACCGTGTTTGGGCAGAGACAGGAGACACAGGACAGACAGAAGAGACACAGGCAGACGGCTCTGAAGAGGAAGATGGAACAGGGCAGGCTCCGGGGGAGTCACAGCCTCTGGAGGCAGAAAACAGAGTGCTGACCATAGGATGGATACAGGAGGGCGGTACCTGGTATTATTATAATTCGAACGGAAGATTACATACAGGCTGGCTGGAGGAGAACGGCAGCTGGTACTATCTGGAGGAAGACGGGAGAATGGCTGTTGGCTGGAGATATATGAAGGAGCAATGGTACTATTTTTCCGCATCCGGTGTCATGGCTGCTGAGCAGTGGGTGGGGGAGTATTACCTCACAGCAAGCGGTGCTATGGCGGTAAATGCATGGATCGGTAAATATTACGTGGGCGGCGACGGGAGATGGATTCCGGGATACAGCCAGGCCCAGTGGATGCAGGAAGGGGAACGCTGGTGGTATAGAAACGCAGACGGCTCATATCCCAAATCCTGCTGGAAGACTATCAGCGGCTCTTCCTACTATTTTAACGAAGCAGGCTGGCTGGTGACCGGCTGGTTCAAGGATCAGGGAAAGTGGTATTATCTGACAGAGTATGGCATGAAAAGGAATGAATGGCTGCCCGACGGGAAAACCTGGTACTATCTTACCGGAGACGGAAGTATGGCTGTAGGCTGGGTGATGGCCGGAGGTGTCTGGTATTATATGAATTCCAATGGTGTGATGCAGACCGGATGGCAGCAGATACAGAAGGAATGGTATTATCTGAAGGCTGACGGAGGAATGCAGACTGGGTGGCTGCTCCAGGGAAAAAGCTGGTATTATCTGAAAAGCAGCGGTGCTATGGCTACTTCCTGGCAGCAGGTGGGAAAGACCTGGTATTATCTGTCCGGAAGCGGAGTGATGCAGACGGGCTGGCAGCGGATAGGGAGAGAATGGTATTATCTGAAGGCTGACGGAGGAATGCAGACCGGGTGGCTGCTCCGGGGAAAAAGCTGGTATTATCTGAAAAGCAGCGGTGCTATGGCTACTTCCTGGCAGCAGGTGGGAAAGACCTGGTATTATCTGTCCGGAAGCGGAGTGATGCAGACGGGCTGGCAGCAGATAGGGAGAGAATGGTATTATCTGAAGGCTGACGGAGGAATGCAGACCGGGTGGCTGCTCCAGGGCAAAATCTGGTATTACCTGAAGAGCAGCGGCGCAATGGCTGCAGGCTGGCAGAAGGTAGGCAGCACCTGGTATTATTTCTACGGCAGCGGTGCCATGGCAGTGAATACCTGCATTGACGGTTATCTGATTAACCGGAATGGGGAATACTACGAACCGGCTGTGGGAACCATAAAAGGGCTGCTTCAGAATGCCATGGTTCCGGTAGGCTCAACCATGTATGTGTACGGAGGAGGCTGGGATAAAGATGCTACAAGAAAGGGGCCAAGCCCCCAGTGGAAGAAATTTTATGAAAAGCAGAATTCTTCTTATGATTACAATACCACAAGATACCAGTCCGAGAATGGACTGGACTGTTCCGGGTTTGTAGGCTGGTCTGTCTACAACGCGTTAAATAAAGTGAGCGGGAAAAGCAGCTGTACAGTAACCTCCACCGCTATGGTTTCCAATTATGCGTCCAGAGGCTGGGGAAGCAAAATCGAACGCTCAAAAGTAAAGGACTACAGGGCCGGGGATGTGATGGGTTCTACCTGCGGTTGCCATAATCATGTATATCTGGTAATCGGGCAGTGCGCTGACGGCAGTGTGGTATTTGTACATTCTTCGCCAAAAGGGGTACAGATCAACGGTACGACGACGCCTTCAGGAAGTTATTCCAGCAAAGCCATATCCCTTGCCAATTCTTATATGAAAAAGTATTTTCCGGAATGGAACAAAAAGTTCGGCAATTCCTCAGGGCCTCAGTATTATCTGAGTCATTTCAGCCAGATGCGCTGGGATATATCAGGGAATAAAGTAATGAGGGATCCGGAGGGATATACAAAGAAAAGTGCAGAACAGGTATTAAAGGACCTGTTTGAAGAATAAAAGTAATAGTGTGCTGTAGGAAAGGAATTGAGACGTATGAATGATAAAAGAGTGTTTTTAATTGTACTGGACAGTTTCGGGATCGGAGCGGAGCCGGATGCAGATTTGTTCGGAGATGTGGGAAGCAATACGCTGGGAACCATTGTCACATCGGACAGATATGATACTCCGAACATGAGAAAGCTGGGACTTTTTAATATAGAAGGGGTAACCTGCGGAAAACGTACGGAACACCCACTGGGTTCCTTCGCCAGGATGCAGGAAGCCTCTATGGCAAAGGATACTACAGCCGGGCACTGGGAGATTGCAGGACTGGTTTCAGAAAAGCCCTTTCCCACGTATCCCCATGGGTTTCCCAAAGAAGTTCTGGACGCATTCTCCAAAGCCACAGGAAGAGGCGTGTTGTGCAACAAGCCCTATTCCGGTACGGATGTAATTCGGGATTACGGGGAGGAGCATATGAGAACCGGGGATTATATTGTCTATACTTCTGCAGACAGTGTATTCCAGATTGCCGCCCACGAGGAGATTGTCCCTCTTGATGAACTGTATGATGCGTGCCGTAAGGCCAGGGAAATACTTCAGGGAGAACACGGGGTGGGAAGAGTCATTGCCCGTCCGTTTATAGGAAAGGCTCCAGAGTTTAAGAGAACACCCCACAGGCATGATTTTTCCCTGATTCCTCCGAAGGACACCATGCTGGACTGTCTGTCCGGGGCCGGCCTGGCGACTATAGGGGTTGGGAAGATATATGATATTTTTGCTGGAAAAGGTGTCTCTGAGACGAAATCCACTGAGAGCAACCAGAATGGGATGGAAATTACCGCTCAGTGGCAGAACGCATCTTTCAGCGGTCTTTGCTTTGTAAATCTGGTGGATTTTGATATGCTTTACGGACACAGAAATGATATTGACGGATATGCGGGGGCAGCGACTGAATTTGACCGGTGGCTGGGCGGATTCCTGGATGGAATGAGGGAAAATGATATTCTGATGATCACCGCTGATCACGGCTGTGATCCGGGGACTCCCAGCACAGATCATTCAAGGGAATACACGCCTCTTCTTGTTTGCGGGAAACATGTGAAAAAAGGGGTTTCTCTGGGTACAAGAAAGTCATTTGCAGACATTGCCGCAACCATTCTGGATATCTTCCAGGTAGAGGGAACGATTGCGGGCACTAGTTTTCTGAGAGAGATAGAGGCACGGGATGGAGAATAAGATACTGATTGAAAAAGCTCTGGCCGCCAGAGAGAGAGCATATGCCCCGTACTCAAAATTCCGGGTCGGGGCGGCCCTTCTCACCCGGGAGGGGAAAGTCTACACTGGCTGCAACATTGAAAATGCTGCCTATGGGCCAACGAACTGTGCCGAGCGGACTGCATTTTTTAAAGCGGTCTCAGAGGGGGAAAGAGAATTCGCCGCCATTGCTGTTGCAGGGGGAAAGCAGGATCAGACCGGGAAGGAATATTGTTTCCCCTGCGGCGTGTGCCGGCAGGTAATGGCAGAGTTCTGTGAAGGAAGCTTTCGGATTCTGGCGGCTAAAAGTCCGGAGGACTACAGGGAATATACCTTGAATGAACTGCTTCCGGAACGGTTTGGAAGCAATAACCTTTAGATATAGGAAAGGCTGGTGGGAAGTATGAGAATGACGGATATCATTGCTGCAAAGCGGGATGGGCAAATACTATCGGAGGAACAGATCCGGGATATGATAGAGCGGTATGTAGCAGATGAAATACCGGATTACCAGATGTCTGCTATGATGATGGCGATCTATTTTCAGGGAATGACAGACCGGGAGCTGACAGTCTTGACGGATGCTATGGCAAAATCCGGTGATATGGTGGATCTTTCTGAGATTCAGGGGATTAAGGTTGACAAACACTCCACCGGGGGAGTAGGCGATAAGACTACGCTGATTGCGGCCCCAATCGCTGCCGCCTGCGGAGTAAAGGTGGCAAAGATGTCGGGAAAGGGACTGGGCTTTACCGGCGGAACTGTGGATAAACTGGAAGCTATTCCCGGATTCCGGACAGTACTGGACCGGAAAGAATTTTTTGATGTGGTAAACCGCACCGGATTGTCTGTCATTGGCCAGTCCGGGAATCTGGCTCCCGCAGATAAAAAGCTGTATGCGCTGAGAGATGTGACCGCTACGGTGGAGAGTATTCCTCTGATTGCCGCTTCCATTATGAGTAAAAAGCTGGCTGCAGGAAGTGACTGTATCCTTCTGGATGTAAAAACAGGAAGCGGGGCCTTTATGTCCGGGCGGGAAGACGCCAGGGCGCTGGCAGAAAAAATGGTTCGGATCGGCACATTGGCGGGAAGAAAAACCATTGCCCTGATCACAAATATGGAGGAACCCCTGGGAAATTACATCGGCAATTCCCTGGAGGTTGCGGAGGCGGTGGAAACCCTGCGGGGAAACGGTCCGGAGGATCTCACAGAGCTTTCTGTGGAACTGGCCGCAAACATGCTTTATCTTGCCCAAAAGGGGGAACTGGAGACTTGCAGGCAGCAGGCAGCAGCAGTCCTGGCTGACGGAACTGCCCTGGAATGCCTGAAGGCAATGGCAGCAGCGCAGGGCGGAGACCCGGAGTCCTTGTCTGACACCAGTCTGCTGCCGAGAGCCCCGTATTCCCGGGAGGTAAAGGCAAAGACAGAGGGCTTTATCGCCGGCCTGGATGCAAAAATGTGCGGAATGGCTTCCGGACTTCTGGGGGCGGGCAGAGAGACCAAGGACAGCGTCATAGATCCCGGTGCCGGCATCATCCTTCATAAGAAAACAAATGATTATGTAATGGCAGGAGAGCCGATTGCCACGCTCTATACATCAAAAGAGGAACTGTTCCCGGAGGCTGTCAATGTGCTGGAAAAGGCAGTGACTTTGGGGAAGGCGCCGAAAGGCAAAAAACAGATGGTTTATGAAAGAATTGTTTGATGGAGCAGCAAAAAGGCGGCAGTAATATATATAGAAGAAAGGGGAAACAATGAGCAGAAAAAATTCGGAAATAGTAAGCCATGTGGATCACACGCAATTAAAGGCGTTTGCTGTGTGGGAGGATATCAAAAGGCTGTGTGAGGAAGCGGTGGAATACCATACAGCGTCTGTTTGTATCCCGCCCTGCTATGTAAAACGCGTCAGAGAGGCCTATGGGGATTCTCTTACTATATGTACAGTAGTTGGATTTCCACTGGGCTACAGCGTGAAAGAGGCGAAGCTCTGTGAGACAAGACAGGCTTTGGAAGACGGTGCGGATGAGATTGATATGGTCATCAATATCAGCGATGTAAAGAACGGGAAATTTGAAGCGGTTTTGGATGAGATAACAACTCTTAAAGCGGCTGTGGGCAGTAAGATCCTAAAAGTGATAGTGGAGACGTGCTATCTGACAAAGGAAGAAAAGATAAAAATGTGTGAAATTGTTACAGCCGCGGGTGCCGATTTTATAAAAACCTCTACAGGCTTTGGCACAGGGGGAGCAACCATAGAGGATGTGGTGCTTTTCAGAGAAAACATCGGGGAAAATGTAAGAATCAAGGCGGCCGGGGGCGTGAAGACAAGGGAGGATTTGGAGAAGTTTCTGGATGCCGGCTGCAGCAGAATAGGAACCAGTTCAGCTGTGGGGCTGCTTTATGGGACACCAGGCCAAACATATTAAGAAATGCACACAAATGTTACATGAATATTAAATTTTAGTTGAGATTTTTAGATCTTTTTCTTGCATATACTTAGGATGTGTGGTAATATGTAAAAGAAATGAAGAAAGTATTTCGTAAATATTAAACGTAACACGTAGGAATCTCAAGAGGGAAATGAGAAAGCAAAAATAGTGTACATACTTAGATGAGAGGTTAAACGGTATTATGAAGAAGAAATTTATTGGAGTAAGCTTAGCAATCGTACTTAGTATGGCTCAGATTATTTCTGTAGGAGCTGCAAAAGAAGATGATATTAAGGCCGCAAAAGCGCAGACAAGCAGTCAGCTGGCAGCAGTAAATAATAAGATTAATAAGTTAGAAGATCAGAAAGCAGCATTAAAAGCTGAGATTAATGAATTAGATCAGGATCTGGTAGAGGTAATTGTTCAGATTGATGTTTTAAAGGATGATATCACCACCAAGGAAACTGAAATCGAAGATACAAAAGAAGATTTGAAAGTTGCTGAAGAAAACAGGGACGAGCAGTATGCTTCCATGAAGAAAAGAATTCAGTACATATATGAAAAAGGCGGCGACAGTGCATGGGCGCAGATGCTTTTAGAGGCTGACAGCCTTTCCGGTATGCTGAGTAAGGCTGAATATACACAGCAGTTATATGATTACGACAGAAACAGCCTGAATGAGCTGAAAGAAGTAGTTCAGCAGGTGACTGACCTTGAAACTCAGTTAGAGACAGAAAAAGCAGAACTGGAAGACATGCAGGTTGAATATGAAGGACAGCAGAAAGAACTGGAATCAACCTTAGAGCAGAAAAAAGCTACAGCAAGCGATTATGAATCACAGATTTCCAGAGCAGAGTCTCAGGCAGCTGAATATAAAGAATTAATCCAACAGCAGAATGCTGAATTGCAGAAGATTCAGGAAGAAAAGGCCGCAGCTGCAGCAGCAGCTAAGAAAGCGGAAGAAGAGGCACAGAAAAAGGCGGCTCAGAAGGCAGCACAGGAATCTTCCTCTAAGAAAGATTCAGACAGCCAGAAGAGTGATGACAATAAGTCTTCCGGTAATTCCAAGAAAGATAATAACAACAGCAACAGCAGTAATGAGGATACAGACGAAGAAGACAGCAGAGGAAACTCCTCCAACACTTCTAAAGATGACGAAGACAACAGCTCTAAAGGTGAGAGCAGTTCCAATAGCTCTAAGGGCGACAGCAGCTCAAACTCTTCCAGCAGTTCTTCAGGATCATCCTCCAGCAGTTCAAGCAGTGCTACTGGACAGGCAATTGTTAATTATGCAACTCAGTTTGTGGGCAACCCATATGTATGGGGCGGCGAGAGTTTAACAAACGGTGCTGACTGTTCCGGATTCACCATGCAGGTATATGCACACTTTGGAATCTCCTTGCCACATTCTTCCGGGGCACAGAGATCTTATGGCAGGGCGGTATCTTATGCAGAGGCTCAGCCAGGTGACCTGATTTGCTACTCAGGACATGTTGCTATCTATATGGGAGGCGGTCAGATTGTACATGCTTCCAACAGTGCACCTTATCCGAAGGGCGGAATTAAAATCAGCGGAAACGCTGCATATAAGACGATTTTATCTGTAAGACGTCTCGTATAATACATAGCAGATTTACTGCCGTTTATGGAGTTATCCATGAACGGCAGTTTTTTTTATCTCTGGTTTACACCAGGACATAGAAAAATATTTCGGAAAAACAAAAAAATACTTGCTTTTTCAAAAAACTATGTTATAGTAGTTATAGAACAAGCAAATAAACAATGTGTTTGAGATAAACGATATGGAGGCGATTTTATGAATATTAGTAAATTTACACAGAAATCACTTCAGGCAGTGCAGGATCTGGAAAAGACAGCCTATGAATTTGGCAATCAGGAAGTTGAACAGGAGCACCTTCTGTATAATCTTCTGCACCAGGATGACAGTCTGATTTTGAAGCTGATTGAAAAAATGGAGATTAATAAAGACCATTTCCTGAACAATGTGGAGAATGCTTTGAACGCCAGGACAAAGGTGTCCGGAGGCCAGCCGTATATCGGCCAGCATCTGAACAAAGCGCTGGTAAGCGCAGAGGACGAGGCTAAAGCTATGGGGGATGAGTATGTATCTGTGGAGCATCTCTTTCTGTCTCTGCTAAAGAATGCAAGTCCATCTATGAAGAAACTCTGGAATGAGTATGGGATTACCAGGGAAAGGTTTCTGCAGGCTCTTTCTACGGTTCGGGGAAACCAGAGAGTTACCACAGATAATCCTGAAGCAACCTATGATACTCTGAACAAATACGGGCAGGATCTGGTGGAGAAGGCGCGAAACCAAAAGCTGGATCCGGTAATCGGCAGAGATGCGGAGATCCGTAATGTTATCCGTATACTTTCCAGGAAGACGAAAAACAACCCTGTTTTAATCGGTGAGCCCGGCGTAGGTAAGACGGCAGTAGTAGAGGGGCTGGCACAGCGTATTGTAAGAGGCGATGTGCCGGAAGGACTGAAAGACAAGAAAATTTTCTCTCTGGATATGGGAGCATTGGTAGCAGGCGCTAAGTACAGAGGGGAATTCGAAGAGCGTTTGAAAGCTGTCCTGGAGGAAGTCAGAAAAAGCGAAGGACAAATCATTTTATTTATAGATGAGCTGCACCTGATTGTAGGAGCAGGAAAGACAGACGGAGCAATGGATGCCGGCAATATGTTAAAGCCTATGCTTGCTAGAGGAGAACTGCACTGTATCGGCGCGACCACTCTGGATGAATACCGACAGTATATTGAAAAGGACGCGGCTCTGGAGAGAAGATTCCAGCCTGTAATGGTGGATGAGCCTACAGTGGAGGATACGATTTCCATTCTCCGGGGACTGAAGGACCGATATGAGGTATTTCATGGGGTTAAGATTACAGACGGCGCCTTGGTAGCAGCAGCCACCTTATCGGATCGGTATATCTCTGACCGGTTCCTTCCGGATAAGGCCATTGATCTTGTGGATGAAGCGTGTGCCCTTATTAAAACAGAGCTGGATTCCCTCCCCACAGAGCTGGATGAGCTGCAGAGAAAAATCATGCAGATGGAGATCGAGGAGGCTGCCCTGAAAAAAGAAACCGATAAGCTGAGCCAGGATCGCCTGGAGAACCTTCAGAAAGAACTGGCAGATTACAGGGATGATTTTAATGCCCGTAAGGCTCAGTGGGATAATGAAAAGGTTACCGTGGAGCGTCTGCAGAAGCTGAGAGAGCAGATTGAAGAGATGAACAATCAGATCCAGATGGCCCAGAGAAACTATGACCTGGAGAAAGCGGCAGAGCTTCAATACGGAGAGCTTCCAAAGCTGCAGCAGCAGCTGAGTGTAGAGGAAGAGAAGGTAAGGAAACAGGATCTTTCACTTGTGCATGAGAGCGTTACCGATGATGAAATCGCCAGAATTGTATCCCGGTGGACAGGTATACCTATTTCTAAGCTAACAGAGGGGGAGCGAACCAAGATCCTGGGGCTGGAGGATCAGCTCCATGAGAGGGTGATTGGACAGAACGAAGCGGTGAGCAAGGTGACAGATGCGATTCTGCGCTCCAAGGCGGGTATTAAAGATCCGTCAAAACCAATTGGTTCCTTCCTTTTCCTTGGTCCCACCGGTGTGGGTAAGACCGAGCTTGCGAAGACTCTTGCGGCGGCTCTATTCGATGATGAAACTAACATGGTGCGCATTGATATGAGTGAGTATATGGAGAAATACTCTGTATCCAGGCTAATCGGTGCACCTCCGGGATATGTGGGATACGAGGAGGGCGGCCAGCTCACAGAAGCCGTGAGAAGAAAGCCCTATTCAGTAGTACTTTTTGATGAAATAGAGAAAGCGCACCCGGATGTGTTTAATGTACTACTTCAGGTGCTGGATGACGGGCGTATTACAGATTCTCAGGGACGTACCGTAGACTTTAAGAATACGATTCTTATTATGACATCTAATATAGGGTCAACCTACCTTCTTGACGGCATTCAGCCGGATGGAGAAATCAGCCCGCAATGTGAGGAAATGGTGCACCAGGATCTGAGAAATCATTTTCGCCCTGAATTTTTGAACCGTCTGGATGAAATTATTATGTTTAAACCGTTGACAAAAGAGAATATTGGCGGTATTGTAGATTTGCTTATCAAAGAGCTTAACCATCGGCTGGCAGATCAGGAGTTGTCACTGGAGCTTACAGATGAGGCAAAGGCATATGTCATTGACGGGGGATACGATCCGGTCTACGGAGCCCGTCCCCTTAAGCGGTACCTCCAGAAATATGTGGAGACACTCAGTGCAAGGCTGATCTTGTCCGGTGAAATCGATGCAGGGGACACGATCCTGATTGATGTGGAGAACGGGGAGCTGGTGGCTAAAGTAAAATAATACTGAGAAAGCAGGCAAGGAGTGAAACTATGCTGCCAAAAGATCCGGCAATTTTATTGAGTTACGTGAATACACAGCTGAGAGATCATTACTCTTCCCTGGAAGACATGTGCAAGAGTCTCCAGGTAGATAAAGAGGGCATTAAAAGGAAGATGGAAATGATAGACTACGAATATGATGCCCAACAGAATCAATTTGTGTGATGCTTAACAGGGCAGCCGCACCGGTATGATAGTAGATACCAGTGCGGCTGCCCTGCAATTGTTATATTGTTCTATTTCATATCACAGCCAATTTCTTTTAACTTTTCATCCACCCATGGTCTGATATACGTTCCTTCATGTATTATATCATCCATGATAGCGGCCTCCTTTTTCGCTATTTCCCAGGCCGCGTCCGCAAGTTTTGAGGCAACTGCCGGATCGATGACAATTACACCGTCATCATCGCCTACAATAATATCTCCAGGATTGACAAGCTTTCCGCCGATGACTACCGGTACATTGATTTCTCCGGGTCCATTTTTATAGGGACCGTTTGGATTTACCCCCCGTGCATAAACAGCAAAATCCGTCATTGCAGCGAGTCCGCCATAGTCCCGGATTGCCCCGTCGCAGACAATTCCTTTAATCCCTCTGGTCTTACAGTAGGTTGCCATCAATTCGCCAAATATTGCTCTGTCAGTAAAACCACCTGCATCTATGACAATCACATCCCCCGGCCGGGCCAAATCCATGGCGGCATGGAACATCAGATTGTCTCCCTGGGGGACACGAACTGTAAATGCAGTACCTAGTAACTGCCCTTTATAGCCCACCGGTTTGATTCCGGAATCCACGGCCGCAATACGCCCCATACAATCATCGATATTTGCCGCCGGCATATTTCTGAAACGTTCTACCAGTTCCTTTGCCGGACGGCTGATTTCCTTTATAATTTTACACCCAATTGACATTTATTTTTTTCTCCTGAGATTATTTTTTATACAAATTGATATCCTGTATCTCTTGCGAGCACACTCCTGTTGGCAACGTTATGGGATAGCACAGTTCCATCAACAACTGCTGACGGAATCAAATGACATACCATTTGAATCTGGGTTTTCTTCGCCCCGATGCCATAAGATCCACAGTGAGGATTTATGATAACATTATCCATGGCAAGAAGGGGATCCTCCTTAGCAATGGGCTCTATTTCCACGGTATCCAGGCCGGCATAAAGAATTTCGCCGTTTTCCAGTGCCCATGCAAGGTCTTTCTGTGAAATGACAGGTCCACGGGAGGTATTGATGATCATGGCTGTATTTTTCATCTTGCGAAAGGTATCCTTATTAAAAACATGAGTGGTTTCGGGTGTCAGATTCACATGGATGGAAATAATGTCACTCTTTTCTAACATCTCGTCGAATGTCACAAATTCCACATGCGGATACTGCTCCTTTACTGAGTCTGAAACATACGGGTCGCAGGAGATTACCTTAGTCCCAAAACCTCCATGGAAAATATCATGCAAATATCTCCCAGCCGCTCCGAATCCGTACAAACCGAGAGTCATTTCCCGGACATCCCCCGGAAGCAGATACTGGCATTTGGGCCACTTTCCTGTGCGGATTTCTCTGTCATAATAATTTGTATTGCGAACAAGCCCCATAATCATCGCAGTTGCAACATCTGCCAACTCTTTCGCACAAAAACCCGGCAGGTTCAGCACGATTACCCCCTGTTCTGCGGCTGCATCCAAGTCAATACTGTTGACGCCTACGCCAAACCGCTGTACAAACTTTAGCTCTGGCAAGGCTTCTAAGACCTTGCGGGTAATGGGGGGATTACCGGTAGCCAGAATAGCATCGGCACCTTTGCATCCTGCGATAATTTCTTCCACAGTGGGTTCTTTCTGCTGTGCAGCCACAACCTGATAGTCCAGCAGGGCCAGCTCGATTCCGGCAGCCTGATAAGCAGCTGCAACACGCTCCAGCTCTTCGGCAGTTACGCTGCCATAATCTTTATCTACAACAACAGCTCTCATTTCTTGTCTCTCCTTTATTTACTTTTTATAATGGCCAGAATACTGGTATCAGAAGCAATGATCCAATCAGTGTCACAACGGTCAGCCCGATACCCGGAACAAAGAAGTCACGGAATCCCAGATTTCCCGGTTTAATAATTAATGTATTTGTACCGGAACCCACCGGAGTCAAAAATGGCGCAGAGGCCGCAACACAGATAGCAACTCCAATTGCCACCGGATTAATACCCATTTCCATAGCTACCGGAACAAATAAAGGTGTTACCAATACTACAGTGGAGGTATTCATCATCATGTTCGTCAAAATTATTGTGACAAGCAGTACAAAAAATAAGAACATTACTTTATTCGGATGATTACCCAGGATTCTTACCACAGCATTAGCGATTAAATCTCCTGCTCCGCTGCTGGCCATCGCTTTGGAGACCGCACTCATACCGCCTACAATAAACAGAGTTGGCCAATCCACAGCCCGCATGGCTTCTTTTTCACTGATACATCCTGTTCCGATCAGAAGTACACATCCGATCGCCGCGATAAAATACATTGGCCATTCATCGCTTGCAACAGCCATAGCAATCAGAACTGCCGCTAAAATTGTAAGACAGATTCCCCCTTTTACAGGATTGAATTCCGTTGCCTTTTCCCTTCGCGTATACTCTTTTAAATATTCCGGATCGGAAGAATCTCCGGGTGTCAGAAGCTTTTTGCCAATGGACAGAAAGTAGACCAGAAACAGGATACAAAGGGGAAGTCCTACCTTTCCCAGTTCAAAAAAGCTAAGGAAATCTACTCCCATATCTTCAATTAATCCGGCAGTGCTGACATTACTTGCTGCTCCTACCAGCGTTAGATTGCATCCGATAGATGCCGCAAAAGACATCGGAATCAACTGTCTGGATACCGAAACTTTGGCCTGCATACTCATCGCTACAACGATTGGCAGCATCATAGCTACTACACCAAGTCCGGAGCAGATAGAAGAAAGAATCAGCGCTACCAGAACAGCCGCTATCATAATGCCCTTTTCTGACGTGCCGGTTATTTTTACCAGCATATGCGCCATTTTATCTGCTACTCCTGTGTAAAAAAGTGACTGACCGATAATCATCATTGCTGCCAGAAGTGCAATTGTTGATCCGGAAAATGAGGCAAACACATCTGACTTATCAATGATTCCCATGCAGCCCAGAAGGATTGCGCCCGCCATAGATACAAGCCCCAGGGGGAATTTATTTGTTACAAAAAATACAACCATAATTGCCAATACAATCAATGTTATAATTGCTGGATTCATTATATACCTCCAAATACAGTTCTCCCATAATTTTTTTGTTATGTATAATACTTGCTTTTGTGACTAAGACTGTTTATTGTGTAAGTTATATGCGCATTCTTACTGTACTTTTATAATATTCGATTTTATTGACAAAAGCAAATGGCAATAGTACTATATAGATTATAATGTTTCTGTTATATAGCAAAGGAGTGCTTATGAATCATAATTACGAATACTTTACTTCCATTGTGGAAGCCGGCAGTCTGACGAAGGCCGCCCAAAATCTTTATACGACACAGCCTGCCCTGAGCCAGTATCTGAAACGTCTGGAAAACAACCTCGGTGTGGAATTATTTGACCGAAGTACTTCCCCTCTCAAACTGACTTATACTGGCGAGTGCTATTATAAATACATACTGCAGATGAAAACGTTAGATGAAAATCTGAGAAGAGAATTTCAGGATATTAAAAGTGAGGTGAGCGGTCGTCTGCGGTTAGGCATCGCCCTCTGGCGCGGCGCCTGCCTTTTGCCCGACATTTTCCCGGAATTTCACCGCCGTTATCCTAAAATTCATATTGAATTGTTTGAAGGACGCTCCAACCAACTGGAAAGCGCCCTCCTCAATGACAATATAGATCTTGCGGTTATGAATCTTCCGCACACATTAAATTATAATAAACTGACTTGTGAAGCAATTTTTGACGAACCGATTCTGTTGGCGGCACCTACGAATCACCCTTATGTGCAGACTCTGCTGCAGGACTGCCGCTATCAGGGCAGGTTTCCCCTGGCCCCCCTTGCGCTGGTCAAAAAAATACCTATTATATTAACAAAGCCCGGTCAAAATCTGACCTATGAGGTTCAGCGAATTTTAGCAAAAAATCAAATAGAACCTGATATCCTGCTGGAAACCGGTAATTTGACTACCGCTATCAACCTTGTTTCTGAGGGAATTGCCTGCACATTCGTACCCGGCGAAGGAGCAGGTGTCTGCCGCCATTCGGGGAGAGTGACTTATTTTATGCTGGATGACAGCAGTGCAAGCTGGGATCTTGGGGTTGTATACCGCAAAAATAGTTATCTGCCCAAGGTATCCCAATTGTTCATTTCCATATTGAAAGAGATTTTTGGCAGCAATAGATGAATAAAAGTGTTCCGGGAATTCGGTTGTTGTATCTGTCTGCTTCACGATAGACTTTGTATTTTCTCCCGATAGATTCGCCTAAAGAGCAGTGTGGACAGAGCCACGGAGACTAATTCTGCAAGAGGAAATGCCCACCACACTGCGTGCAGCCCAAGTACCTTAGCGAAGAGGTATGCACAGGGGAGTATTACCAGCATCTGCCTTGCCACAGAGACAATAAGACTGTAGGTACCGTTTCCGAGGGCCTGGAATGCTGAGCCAACTACGATGCAGTAGCCGGCAAATATAAAACTGAGACTGATAATGCGGAGCGCGGGAACACCGATAGCCAGCATATCTTCTGAGGCATTAAACAGATATAAAAACTGCCCCGGGAAGATCTCAAAACATACAAGCCCAAGTAACATAATCGTGACGGCCGAGAGGATACTGAGGCGTATAGTAGACATAATCCTCTTTTTGCTTTTGGCTCCGTAATTAAAAGCAATGATGGGCACCATGCCGTTGTTCAGTCCAAATACAGGCATAAATATAAAACTCTGCAGCTTGAAATAGATCCCAAATACAGCGGCTGCTGTAGAGGTAAACATGAGAAGAATCTTATTAATGCCAAAAGTCATAACAGAGCTGATAGCCTGTACCACCATTGAAGGAATTCCTACGGCGTAAATCTGCCGGATCACACGGGAATGAGGACGGTAGTGCCTCATATTAATATTAATTTCTTTATTATACTTAACATTCAGAAACAGGCCCAGCAGCATTCCGATGATCTGACCGAAAACTGTGGCGATAGCCGCACCCGCTACCTCTAACCGCGGAAAGCCAAATAACCCGAAGATAAGAATGGGGTCCATAATTAAATTGACGATTGCACCAACACCCTGAGTTACCATGGAGAGCGCAGCCCGTCCTGTAGCCTGAAGCAGCCGTTCCATAGTGATTTCCAGAAAGATTCCGAAACTGAACACAGAGATCAGGGACATATATTGAATTCCATAGGCGCGGATCTGTTCGTGGGCAGTCTGGAGATCAAAAAAAGCAGTGGCCAGAGAGACGCCCAGAATCGCAAAAACAATATAATGGCAGACAGAGAGAAAGATTCCGTTCCTTCCTGCCAGGTTCGCTCCCTCATAATCCTTCTCCCCCAGATTTCGGGACAGCAGTGCATTGATTCCTACTCCGGTTCCCACAGCTACGGCAATCATTAAATTCTGTATGGGGAACACCAGAGATACCGCTGTAAGTGCACTTTCATTCAGCTGGGCGACAAAGGCGCTGTCTACAATATTGTACAGAGCCTGAATGAGCATGGAGATGATTATGGGAAGCGACATTTGGAATAATAGCTTAGGGATAGGCAGATACCCCATTTTGTTTTCTTTTGGTATGGTTTGTGGCATAATTTTTTCTCCTGTTAACTAGGTCTAAAGCGCAAAGAAATCGGATGTACGGCTGTGGTATGGAAAGCCGGGGCATCCGATAGTGATAAGTATATAATTTATTGTATAGAGGGTTGGGGGAAAAGTCAACTGTTTGTGTGGGAACTTGGGATTTAGTGGTGTAACTGGGACTTTGGTTCAAGATGCTTCAAGACGGCAGGTGTGGGTGGCAGGGGGACGGTGAGAGAAATCCCGCGGCAGCGGGCTGGCTGGTTCGTACGGGAGGGAGGCTTAAGTTCCGGGGACACCTCCGTCGCGAAGAGAGTCTAAGACAAAACCGGAATCCCCGCCGGAGCACCGTTCGTATGTGCAAAGAATGCCTTATGTGCATTCTCTGCACATGCTCACTTTTTTTCGGCCCTGACTGCCGAAAAAATCTCCAGCGTGAATCCCGGTTTTGCCTAAGTCTCTCTAGTCACTCCTGCGGAATCGTCCGCGGAACTTAAGCCTTCCTCCCGTACGAACCAGCCAGCCCGCTGCCGCAGCATTCCTCTCACCTGGGTATAGGGAAGTTCCAGGGGGTTCGCTATTTATCCAAAACATCAAGCGGACAATAGTGCGAAATAAGAGGAAAAGTGTACAACTCTCGACCTTTCCCACCGTTTTCCGTGAATGTGAAGTGAGTCTCTGCCAGGTCAAGGGAGGAGGTCTTGGGGCCAGGGGTACTGTGTGGATCTGCGCAGACTACGGAGTGCGTCCGAAGATCCACTGCCGGCGGTCACTTAGGAGCGAAGGCTTTCCTGAGCTTCTTAGTGAACGGCCAGGCAGTTAGCTGAGGAGAAACGCAGTAGCAAGCAGATCCACACAGTACCCCTGGCCCCAAGACCTCCTCCCTTGACCGTCCGTCTGCGACACTCCGCTCGCCGACTATTTCACCTCGAGCTTCATATACACAAAACTATAATTTTCTTGCACTTACCACAAAAACTTGATACTATGTTATGAGAAAAATACGATAAAAAAGAGGCGAATCTAATGTCCGCGTACCAAAGTTTTGCAAGAGTTTATGATATGTTTATGGATAATATCCCCTATGAAGAATGGGGGGCGTATGTGAGCGGTCTGTTAAAAGAATATGGAATTGAAGACGGCCTGGTGCTGGATCTGGGATGCGGGACGGGGAGTCTTACACAGGTGCTGGCGGGGATGGGATATGATATGATTGGTGTGGACAACTCTGCGGAAATGCTGGAGATTGCCCAGGAGAAGAAGCTGGAGAGCGGGCTGGATATTTTGTATCTCCTGCAGGATATGAGGGAGTTTGAGCTGTATGGAACGGTAAGAGCGGCAGTGAGTATCTGTGACTCTATGAACTATATCCTAGAGGAAGAGGAGCTGCTGGAGGTATTCCGGCTGGTGAATAATTATCTGGATCCCGGGGGAATCTTTATCTTTGATATGAATACCCGGTATAAGTATGAGGAGATCCTGGGAGAGAGTACAATTGCAGAGAACCGGGAAGACGGGAGTTTTATCTGGGATAATTATTATCACCGGGAGGAGGAGATCAATGAGTATGATCTTACCCTGTTCATTCCTGAGAAAAAGGAAACACTTTTGTATAGAAAGTATCAGGAGACGCATTATCAGAAAGCCTACTCTGTCGGGCGGGTGAGAGAATTGCTGGAAGAGGCTGGGCTTCAGTTTGTCAGTGTGTATGAGGCATTTACCAGAGAAGAACCGGACAGTGAGAGTGAGAGGGTTTATTTTTTGGCCCGGGAAGTGGAAAAATCGGTATAAGGAGATAAAAAAGTGAGAGATTATATTGTAAGAGCGACAGCAGCCGGCAATCAGATCCGGGCATTTGCCGCAACAACAAGAGACTTGGTAGAGACAGCGAGAGCTGCACATAATACGAGTCCTGTAGCCACAGCGGCCCTGGGAAGGCTGCTGACCGCAGGGGCTATGATGGGAGTTATGATGAAGGGGGACAAAGATCTGCTGACGCTGCAGATAAAAGCGGGAGGTCCCCTGAACGGAATTACGGTAACAGCAGACAGTAAAGGAAATGTAAAAGGATACGTAGGGAATCCCAATGTACTGCTGCCGGCCAACAAGAATGGGAAGCTGGATGTGGCTGGCGCAGTGGGTGTGGGGCTTTTGAATGTGATTAAGGATCTGGGGCTGAAAGAACCATATTCTGGCCAGACGATTCTCCAGACCAGTGAAATTGCTGAGGATCTTACCTACTATTTTGCTACCAGCGAGCAGGTGCCCTCTTCCGTAGGCCTTGGGGTTCTTATGGAAAAGGATAATACCGTAAAACAGGCCGGGGGCTTTATCATTCAGCTGATGCCTTTTGCAGAGGAGGCGGTGATAAGCAAGATGGAAAAAAATCTGTCCGGGATTACTTCAGTGACAGGAATGCTGGAAAAAGGCTATACACCGGAAGCTATCTTGGAGACCTTGCTGGAAGGAATGGAGATTGAATATAATGACAGGCTCAGCACTCGTTTTTACTGCAACTGCTGTAAGGAAAGAGTGGCTAAAGCACTGATCAGCGTAGGCAGGAAGGACTTGAAAGAGATGATAGATGAGGGAAAAGAAGTGGAGCTAAACTGTCATTTCTGCAACCGGAATTATATCTTTGATGTCCAGGAACTGAAAGAATTATATACACTGAGCAAATAATTTGCAGAAAGCGGGGAATAGAGATGAATCAGGGTTTTATCAAAGCCGCGGCAGGAACCCCCAGCATAAAGGTGGCGGACTGCTGCTACAACGAGAAGGAGATTGCAAAAACAATACGTGAGATGGCGGCCCATGGGGCAAAGTTAATGGTTTTGCCGGAGCTGTGTCTCACTGCCTATACCTGTCAGGACTTGTTTTGGCAGGATGCGTTAATCAGGGAGGCAGAGGAACAGCTCCTGAGACTGGCGGAAGAGGTAAGGGATATCGACGGACTGATCTTTGTGGGAACGCCTTTTGCGTGTAAAGGAAAACTGTATAATACAGCTGCAGTTATTTCCGGCGGAGAGGTAATAGGTATTGTGCCGAAGATCAATCTCCCCAACTACTGTGAATTTTATGAGGCCCGCCATTTTATACCCGGCAACAAAGAAATAGAATGGATCCCCTTCGGCGGCAAAGAAATTCCTTTTGGAACGAATCAGCTGTTTGTCTGTGATACTATGCCGGAGCTGGTAGTGGCAGCAGAGATTTGTGAAGATCTCTGGGTGCCCAATCCTCCCAGTATCCGTCATGTACTGGCGGGAGCAAACGTAATCGTGAATCTTTCGGCCAGCGATGAGGTAATAGGGAAAGATGCCTACCGGAAGGGACTGGTAAAAGGACAATCTGCCAATTTGGTATGCGGATATATCTATGCCACAGCAGGCGAGGGCGAATCCACCCAGGATCTGGTATTTGGGGGAGGGAACCTTATAGGGGAAAACGGTGTGCTTCTGGCAGAGGGAACACGGTTTAAGAATGAGATTGTATACGGCGATCTGGATATTCAGAGGCTGCAGAGTGAGAGAAGAAAAATGAGTACCTTCCCCGGAGCAGATGAGACAGGATACTGCAGGGTACCATTCAGCCTTGAAGTGCAGGAGACTGCTCTGGAGAGGACCTTTGATCCCGCTCCTTTTGTGCCTTCGGATAAGGGCGACAGGGACAGACGCTGCGAAGAGATTCTTACCATACAGGCAATGGGACTGAAAAAGAGGCTGATGCATACCAACTGCACCCATGCGGTGCTCGGAATCTCCGGCGGTTTGGATTCTACCCTTGCTCTTTTGGTGACGGCAAGAGCTTTCGACCTTCTTGGCATACCCAGGAAGAATATTCTCGCTGTTACCATGCCCTGTTTCGGAACCACAGACAGAACATATACCAATGCCTGCAGAATGACAGAGTGTCTGGGGGCGGCCTTAAAAGAGGTAGATATTAGGGCTTCCGTTACGCAGCACTTTAAGGACATCGGACACGATATGGAGGCCCATGATGTAACCTTTGAAAATGCTCAGGCAAGGGAAAGAACGCAGGTGCTGATGGATCTTGCAAACCAATGCCAGGGAATGGTGATAGGCACCGGTGATCTGTCAGAGCTGGCCCTGGGATGGGCTACGTACAATGGGGATCATATGTCTATGTACGGCGTGAACAGCTCCATACCTAAGACTCTGGTGCGCCATCTGGTGCGCTACTATGCGGACAACTGCGGGGAGGCTGAACTGGCATCTATTCTGCGGGATGTGCTGGATACACCGGTCAGTCCGGAACTTCTGCCGCCCAAGGACGGTGTGATATCTCAGAAGACGGAGGATCTGGTAGGACCCTATGAGCTGCATGACTTCTTCCTTTATTATATGCTGCGGGCAGATTTTCCGCCGTCTAAAATTTTAAGAATTGCCAAGCTTTCATTTAAAGGCGTTTATGACGACGATACGATAGTAAAATGGCTGAAGACCTTTTACCGCAGATTTTTCTCTCAGCAGTTTAAGCGCTCCTGCCTGCCGGACGGGCCGAAGGTAGGAAGTGTAGCGGTATCTCCCAGAGGAGACCTCAGGATGCCCAGTGACGCATGTGCGGATGTGTGGATGAAAGAATTGGAAAACGAATAGAAAGGCCTCTGTTTTGGTGCGCGCCGGGCAGGGAACATGGAAACACAAGAAGAAAGAGTCTGACCTGTCAGACTCTTTCTTCGCATACAGGGTTACTTTATCTCTGCTTTGTCCAGGGCTGAATTAATGGCATCCAAGAGCAGCATGGAAGTATATTTATTGTCCTCTGAATACGTAATGCCTTCCGTTGACTGGGTGGTATATATCTGACTGGCAAGATCCTCCAGGGTTGGCTCCATGAGCGGATACATTGCTGTGGTTGTCTCGCTGAGATTGACCAGAGAAATGGCATTGATGTGATCCGCATCTACAGTTACTTCCACATCAAACGTATTATCATTTAAGGTGACGGAAGTATTGTAAACGCCTGCATGGAAGCGCGGATTGGAGACATTGGCAGCTTCATCATTCTTTTTAGAACCGAACATTATGAACATCAGAACAGCCAGAACAATGGCGAGAACAACAAAGATACCGGTATAAATAACTTCTTTCATATGTAGTACTACAATTTTGGTTTTTGAACTCATGGCAATACCCCTCCTGATTTCCTTTTTATAACTTATTATGGGAATGGGGAAAATATGCAAAAACCAGGCAGGATTGTGCTATAATATTTAAAATATTGAACATACAGGAAAGGAAAGGTAATAGGATGCCGTTACAATTTGTATTTGGAAATTCAGGTTCCGGGAAATCCTGGACCCTTTATCATAAAATAATAGAAGAATCAATGGAGTATCCCAAGAGGCAGTATCTGATTCTTGTACCCGAACAGTTTACCATGCAGACCCAGAAGGACCTGGTTGCCATGCATCCCAGAGGAGGGATCATGAATATTGATGTGGTAAGCTTTGAGCGCCTTGCCTTCCGGGTTATGGAAGAGATAGGGGAAGATATGGGACAGGTGCTGGAGGAAACCGGAAAAAGTCTGGTGCTCCGGAAAGTAGCACAGAAGAAAAAGAAAGAACTGAAGGTTTTAAAGGAGCAGATAAAAAAGCCCGGATACATTGCCCAGCTAAAATCAACCGTTTCGGAATTCACCCAGTATCATGTGGGACCGGAGGATATGGAGCGTATGCTCCGGTCAGTGGAAGATAAACCGCAGCTTTACTATAAGCTGAGGGATATCCAGATCTTATACCAGGGATTTATGGATTACCTCAGGGGAACATATATCACGGCAGAGCAGGTGCTTGAGATGCTCTGCAGGGTCATATGGAAGTGGCAGCGGCTTGAGGAATGCGTGGTTGTTCTGGATGGATTTACCGGATTTACACCTGTGCAGTACCGCCTTCTGGAAGAGATCTTCCCCAGGGCGGGAAAGATATATGCAGTAATCACCTTGGATGAGAAGGAGGACCCATACAGTCCGGGGAGTCCCCACAAGCTCTTTTTTATGAGTAAGCAGACCGTTCACCGGCTTCTTCAGATTGCACGCCGAACCAGAACAGAGGTCGGGAAGGAAATCTGTATTCACAGGGATGAGCAGGGAAGATTTGCCCACAGTCCTGCTCTTGCCTATCTGGAGCAGAATATTTTCCGCTATGGCAGCAGGCCGTATCCGGGCAAACAGGAGGAGATTGAGATTCGTATCTGCAGAACTCCGCAGTCAGAGATGGAAATGGCAGCCGATGAGATCCGGAGGTTGGTAAGAGAACAGGGATACCGCTACCGTGATTTTGCTGTGGTGACGGGAGATATGGAGGGATATGCAAGCTATGCGGCCTGGGCATTTGAAGATGCAGGGATTCCCTGCTTTTTGGATCAGAAGCACTCGGTCCTAATGAATCCTTTTATTGAGTTTATCCGGGCGGCAGTGGAGATTGCCGCAGACAATTACAGCTATGACAGCGTATTTAGGTTTCTCCGCTGCGGCCTTACAGAGTTGATTCCGGAAGAGGTGGATCTTCTGGAGAACTATGTGATTGCTCTTGGCATTCGGGGAACAAAGAGATGGGAGGAGGAGTGGATCCGCAGGTATCGGGGCCAGGAAGAGGGAGAAACCGTCCGAATGGAAGCGATCCGCAGCCTTCTGATGTCGTCGCTGCATCCTTTTACCAGTACACTGAAGAAAAAAGGGCTGACGGTTCGGGAGGGTGTCACGGCCCTCTATCAGTTTATTGTGGGCTTCAGGCTCCAGGAAAAGCTGAAGCATCAGGAAAAGCTGTTTAGAAGCGCAGGGGAATATGCCATGGTGAAGGAATACAGCCAGATCTATGAGATTATTATGGAACTTCTGGACAAGATGGCGGATGTACTGGGGGAGGAAAGAGTTACAGTGAAGGAATTCCAGGAGCTTCTGGAGGCGGGGCTGCAGGAGGCAAAAGTAGGGGTGATCCCACCCAGTGCAGATCAGGTGCTGGTAGGGGATATTGAGAGGACAAGACTGAAGGATGTGCGTGTTCTTTTTTTTGCAGGGGTTAATGAGGGAGTGATTCCCAGGAAAGAAAGCGGGGGAGGCCTTTTGTCGGATATCGACAGGGAGTATCTGAGGGGCTCCAGGGTAGAATTGGCGCCCACACAGAAGGAGAATCATGACAACCAGCGCTTTTATCTGTACCTTAACATGACTAAGCCAAGGGACAGGCTGATTCTTTCTTATTCCAGAACCAATGGAAAAGGAGAGTCGTCCAATCCTGCTTATCTTATCCGCAGCATACAGCATATTTTTCCGGAGATCTCCCCCCGGGATATGGAGGAAGAGACCCCGTGTCTGGAGAACCCTGTGAGAGGGCTGGAATATCTCAGCAAAGGGTTCCGGGAAGCATTTGACCGGGAACCCCGGGACGCCTGGAAGGAGCTCTGGAGCTGGTATCTGCGATCGCCTAATTACAGAGACACTGCTAAAAAGCTGGCAGAGGCTGCCTTTTATACGAATCCTCATGACCATATCAGCCTGAGCGCCGCAAGGGCATTGTATGGCACTACACTGGAAAATAGTCCTACCAGGCTGGAACGTTTTGCCGCCTGCGCCTTTGCCCACTTTCTGGAACATGGTCTGGGACTCAGGGAAAGAATCCAGTACCAGTTTAATGCCATGGATATGGGGAATGTCCTCCACACCGCGCTGGAGCTTTTTGCAAGAAAGCTGGGGCTTTTAGGGATCGGCTGGCGGGATTTGGGGGAGGAAAAGCGTCTGACGCTGGTAGAGGAAAGCGTGGAAGAAATCATAAACGATTACGGGAATACAGTGCTTCACAGCAGCGCCAGAAACGAGTACATGATTGCCAGGGTAAAGCGTATGATGAACCGCACCGTCTGGGCGCTGCAGAAACAGGTAGAGCGGGGAGATTTTGTTCCAAGGCGGTTTGAGGTGTCCTTTTCCATGACTGATTCTCTGAAAAGTGTGAACATCGCTTTGTCAGAGGAGGAGGAAATGAAGCTAAAGGGCAGAATTGACCGTCTGGATACCTACGAGGACGGGAATCATGTCTATGTAAAAGTGATTGATTACAAATCCGGGAATACCAGCTTTGACCTGGTGGCTCTCTATCACGGCCTGCAGCTTCAGCTGGTACTGTACCTGAATGCGGCTGTGGAAATCGAACAGCAGGAGCACCCTGGAAAGGAAGTAAAGCCGGCGGGAATATTTTATTATAATATAAAGGATCCGGTAGTGGACAAGGTTCCGGGGGAGTCTTTGGAGGACCTGAATGAGAGAATTTTAAAGAATCTGAGGGTAAACGGGCTGGTGACAGGGGAAAAGGAGATTCTGGAGAAAATGGATCAGGGATTTGCCGGGGAACCTCCCTATATCTCTTCCGTGGTCCCTGCGGCGTTTAATAAAGACGGCAGTCTTTCAAGAACTTCTGCGGCAGTGAATGACTACCAGTTTAACATTCTCAGGGAATATGTGGACAAAAAAATCAGAGATATAGGAACCGATATTCTAAAAGGCAATGTTAAAGTGTCGCCCTATCAGCTGGGACAGAAGAACCCATGTACCTACTGCCCTTATCACGGAGTATGCGGCTTTGACGAGAAGATACCCGGTTACTCTTTCCGCCGGCTGGGAGCTTTGCCGCCTGAGGAACTGTGGGAAAAAATGAAGGAGGAAATGTAGGTATGGGAGTTCAGTGGACAAAAGAGCAGCGGCAGGTAATAGAACTGCGGAACCGGAATATTCTGGTAAGTGCAGCGGCCGGCTCAGGAAAAACAGCCGTACTGGTAGAGCGGATTATTTCTATGATTACGGATCCTCTGCATCCTATAGATATCGACCGGCTGCTGATTGTAACATTCACAAAGGCAGCTGCCCAGGAGATGAGAGAAAGAATCGGAGCGGCAATTGAGGGATGCCTGGAGAAGTCCCCCGGGAATGAACACCTTCAGAGGCAGACATCCCTGATACACAGTGCCCAGATAATGACAATAGACAGTTTCTGTTCCTATGTAGTACGCAATTATTTTCATCTGACGGATCTGGATCCTGGATACCGTATGGGAGAAGAAGGTGAGATGAAGCTTTTAAAAGCTGATGTTGCCGCAGAAGTTCTGGAAGAGGCTTACGCCGGGAAACAGGAGGAATTTTTAGAGTTTATAGAGTCTTATTCCACAGGGAAAACGGATGAAGGCATTGAGGAAATGATACGAAAGCTTTATGAGTTTTCTATGAGCTATCCATGGCCGGGAGAGTGGCTTGAGGCTTGCCGGCAGGCATACCGGGCGGAGAATATTGAGGAACTGGAAAGCTCTTCTTTTATGGAGATTCTGGCCTGTGATACCAGACATACGCTGGAGGAGGCAAGGGAGATCCTCTGCCAGGCAGTCCGGATTGCCGGGGGGGCGGAAGGTCCCTATATGTATCTGGATGCGCTGGAATCGGATCTCAGACAGGTAGAGGCTTTGCTGGCTGCACAGACTTACCGGAAGCGGTGGGAGGGATTCAGCAGCCTGAACTTTCAGCGCCTTTCCTCCAAAAAGGATAAAACCGTATCCGACAATTTCAGAGCGCTGGTAAAAGAGCTGAGGAATCAGGCAAAGGAGAGTGTAAAAGAACTTGGGGAGCAGTACTACTTTTCTGAACCGGAAGAGGTAATGCAGAATATCCGTCAGGCTGCTGTGCCGGTACAGGTACTCATAGATCTTACACTTAGGTTTCAGTCCGTATTTGCTGCAAAAAAGAGGGAAAAGAACATTCTGGATTTTTCAGATCTGGAACATTTTGCCCTTGAGATTCTTGTGGAACACCGGGCGGAGGGGGATGTGCCAAGTGCCGCGGCCAGGGAACTGGCAGACCGGTATGAGGAGATTCTGATAGACGAATACCAGGACAGCAATTTTGTTCAGGAAAAGCTTCTGACCAGTGTGTCCAGGCTGGCCCAGGGAAGATATAATCTTTTTATGGTCGGGGATGTTAAGCAGAGTATCTACCGCTTCCGCCTGGCGCGGCCTGAATTGTTTATGGAAAAGTTCCACAAATATACACTGGGGGAGAGTGAATGCCAGAGGATTGACCTGCACAAGAATTTCAGAAGCAGAAAGGAAGTGCTTTCAGGTGTTAACTTTATCTTCCGCCAGATTATGGGCGAAGAACTGGGAGGAGTGGAATACGACGATGAAGCGGCCTTGTATCCCGGTGCGGTCTTTCCGGAAAAAGCGGATGGGGAGGAGTTTCTCGCCACAGAGGTTCTGCTGGTAGAAAAGGATGAGAAAGAGTGGAGAGAGATGGAGTCTGAGGAGAGCGACAGAGAGCTGGAAGCCAGAGCTGTGGCCTCCAGGATTCTTGAAATTGTGGGCAGGGAACAGGTCCTGGACAAAAAAACAGGGACCTACCGGCCGGCCAGGTACAGAGACTGTGTCATTCTCCTGAGAACGATATCCGGGTGGGCGGATGTATTCGGAAGAATTCTGAACGGAAAAGGGATCCCTGTGAATGTCACCTCCAGGACCGGCTATTTTTCAGCACTGGAAGTTGTTACTGTGTTAAACTATCTGCATATCTGCGACAATCCCAGGCAGGATATCCCGCTGGCAGGGGTACTGACATCTCCTTTGGGCGGGTTCTCCTCAGAGGAAATGGCAGCTGTGAAAGGGGCATGCAGGGAATTGTCTCTGTATGACAGCCTAGCTGCCTGGGAAGAGGAGACTGTGGGAAAGTTAGAAAGGGGAGAAGAATTGACGGGGCTGGAAGAAAAGATACATCATTTTTTCAGCCTTTATGAGCGCCTTCGGAAAAAAGTGCCTTATACGCCCATTCATCAGCTGATTAAAGATATTCTGCGGGAGACTGGCTATATGGAGTATGCCAGAGCTCTGCCGGACGGAGAGATTCGGGGGGCAAATCTGCAGATGCTTATGGAAAAGGCCATGGATTTTGAGAAGACCAGTTACCGGGGGCTATTTAATTTTATCCGGTACATTGAGTACCTGCAGAAATACTCAGTGGATTTCGGGGAGGCTGCTGTCAGCTCGGAGAATGAAGATACGGTACGCATTATGAGCATTCATAAAAGCAAGGGACTGGAATTCCCGATTGTTTTTGTGGGGGGGATGGGAAAACGGTTTAACCAGCAGGATGCCAGAAGCAAGCTTGTTCTGCATCCGGATCTGGGAATCGGTGCTGACTGTATGGACCACCGTCTGCGTACCAAGTGTCCCACACTGAATAAAAAGGTCATTCAGCGCCAGACTGTTCTGGAGAACCTGGGAGAAGAGCTGAGGGTGCTGTATGTAGCGCTGACACGGGCCAAAGAAAAATTGATTCTTACAGGCACGATAGACCATCTGGAGAAAAAGACGGCATCCTGGCAGATGCTCAGGGGCCGGAAGGAGGAGCTTCTGCCCTATGGAGTCCTGTCAAAAGCAGGATGTTACTGGGACTGGATCCTTCCCGCACTGTTCAGACACAAGGGAAGGGAAGAAGAATCTCTGTTTCGGATAACGCGTATCTCTCCCCTTACGCTTGTGGAGGAGGAAGCGGTGGAACAGGGGATGCGAAAGGTTCAAAGAGAGCGTTTTCTGCACTGGGATACAAAGACTGTGTATGACAGAGAGGCAGCCAAAGACATAGAGGAAAGGTTTGCCTTTACGTATCCCTATGAGCATCTGCGGGACGTTCCCGTTAAAGTGACTGTATCGGAAGTGAAGAGCGGGCGTCTTGGAAGGGAAGACTCTTTTGAGCTGCTGGAGGAGTCCCCTGTCATTCCCTATGTTCCTGATTTTATGAAAGAAGAGAAGGGAGAGCTCTCCGGTGCGGCGAGAGGTACGGCCTATCACCGGCTTCTGGAGCGTCTGGATTTTGAAAAAACAGAAAGTCCGGAGGCAGTGGAAGCCCAGATAGTGGCTCTTACCAGTCAGGGGAAACTGACGGTGGAGATGGCCAGATGCATCAGTGTAAAGCAGATATGGGAGTTTTGCTGTTCTTCTCTGGGGAAACGAATGAAGGCGGCGGCAAGAGCAGGGGAACTTTTCCGGGAACAACAGTTTATGATGGGCGTACCTGCGGTTAGCCTGAACGCGCGCTGGGACGCTGACGAGACGGTAGTAGTTCAGGGTATCATAGACGGATTTTTCCGGGAAGGGGACGGCATTGTGCTGGTAGATTATAAGACAGACTGGGTCCCTGACAGGGAGGAAGACTTTCTCAAAGAAAAATATGGGGCGCAGCTGGATGTGTATGCAGAGGCATTGGAACGGCTTACTGACGGGAAAATGAAAGAAAAAATCATCTATTCTTTTTATCTGGGAAAAGGAATACTGGTAAAATAATAAAAAATATGTTAAAATATTATAAATTATATCTGAAGTAAAGCGTCAAGGGGGACGACATCTGTTTTGGTGTCCGTCCCCTTTTGCCTGTATTGCACAGATATAGAAAAAGGAGGGAATAGGATGAGTTTTTCAGATGTGTTGTCTAAGGTAAATGATTTTGTATGGGGGCCTGTTATGCTGGTCCTTTTGGTGGGGACCGGACTGTTTCTTACCATACGCCTGAAGTTTTTGCCCTGGAGGAATCTGGGGTTCGCTTTGCGATCCGTTTTCTCAAAGGCTGACAGAAGCAAGGGGGAGAGCGAGGGCGATATTACTCCCTTTCAGTCCCTGATGACGGCTCTGGCGGCAACCATTGGTACTGGCAATATTGTGGGAGTTGCCACTGCTATGGTTCTCGGCGGTCCCGGTGCTATTGTGTGGATGTGGATCAGTGCCTTGTTTGGCCTGTCGACGAAATATGCGGAGAGTGTTCTGGCAGTGAAATACAGAGAGGTGAATGACGCCGGGGAGATGGCAGGCGGACCTATGTACGCTATGAAAAATGGATTTAAGAGGAAATGGATTGGCACTCCTCTGGCAACTCTTTTTGCAGTATTTGCAGTTCTTGCATCTTTTGGAATTGGCAATATGACACAGGCCAACTCTATTGCGGGAGCCCTGCAAAATACCTTCGGTGTTCCTAAGATGATAACAGGGGCCATAATCACAGTGCTGGCCATTACCATTCTGCTTGGGGGCATCAAAAGCATAGGAAGGGTTTGTGAAAAGATTGTACCTTTTATGGCCATTCTATATTTTGTGTCCGGAATTGTTGTAATTATCATAAACATAAAAAATCTGCCCTCCGGAGCAGCAGAGATTTTCTCCATGGCATTTTCTGTCAAAGCCGTAGCAGGAGGCGTGGGGGGAAGTGTCGTGGCAAGTATGCTTCAGGCAATGAGATGGGGCGTTGCCAGAGGGGTATTCTCCAACGAAGCCGGCCTTGGATCTGCGCCAATCGCGGCTGCCGCTGCCAAAACCGATCACCCCTCCCGCCAGGGATATATCAATATGACGGGTACATTTTTTGATACCCTGGTGGTCTGTTCTGTAACCGGTCTGGTAATTGCCTCTTCCGGAGTACTGGGACAGGTAAATGAGGCTACCGGAGAACTTCTCACCGGTGCGGATCTCACCATCGCTGCCTTTCGCACGGCTCTTGGCAGTGCCGGAGGCTGGCTGGTTTCCATCGGTATTATGCTGTTTGCGTTCTCTACGATTCTGGGCTGGGAATATTATGGGGAAAAGTCACTGGAATTTCTTGTCCGCTCCACAAAGGCCAATAAGGTATACCGCCTGTTTTTCTCTCTCATTGCCTTTGTGGGGGCGACGACTACACTTCAGATTGTCTGGGATTTTTCAGACACAATGAATGGACTCATGGCAATCCCCAATCTGATCTGTCTTCTGGTACTCAGCAATGTTGTAGCAAAAGAATGCTTTGAATTTCAGATAAATGAAGTGAAAAAGGACAGATTCTAAAGCTTCCGTTTCAGCATCTCCGCATTTGAGGCATGACTGAGGGCGGTGTCTTTAGAGATTACTCCATCTTTGTACAGCCTCAGCAGATTTGCATCTGTGGAGATCATATCCTCTGTGGTGGAGGAATAGATCAGTCCTTCAATCTGTGGCACCTTGTTATCCCGTATCATATTGCGGATGGCAGGTGTCACTTTCATTATCTCAAATACAGGTACCAGTCTGCCGTCTGTGGCAGGCACCAGCTGCTGGGTCACTACTGCCTGCAGGCACATAGAAAGCTGTACGGCAATCTGCCGTTGCTGGTTGGAGGGAAACACATCGATAATTCTGTCAATCGTATTGGCAGCGCCGATGGTATGCAGCGTTGAAATGATAAGATGACCTGTTTCCGCAGCAGTCATGGCCACGTTGATGGTCTCATAATCTCTCATTTCCCCCAGCAGAATCACATCAGGACTCTGGCGCAGGGTGGCCCGGAGGGCAGTGACATAGCTTTCCGTATCTGTATTAATCTCTCTTTGGCTTACAATGCTTTTTTTATGGCTGTGGAGAAATTCCAGAGGGTCCTCAAGGGTCATAATATGACGTGCCAATGAATTGTTAATCGCGTCAACAATACAGGCCAGAGTTGTTGACTTGCCGCTTCCGGCAGGGCCTGTAATGAGCACAAGGCCTTTGGAGAGCTGGCCCAGACGTATAATATTGGCAGGGATCCCCAGATCCGTGGGGTTTGGAAGCTGGAAGGTAATAATCCTTACAACAGCAGCCAGAGATCCTCTCTGTTTATACGTGCTCACACGGAAACGTGACATTCCTTTGATAGAAAAGGAAAAATCATCATCCCCGGTTTCCATAAAAGGGCGGATCTCACGGTTATCTGCTAATTTATAGATACTTCTGATAATTTCCTCGGTATCCGGTGGGAGCAGCCGCTGCTCCTCGTGTACCAGGACTCCGTTGATTCTGTAAGAGAGGGGCAGGCCGGCGATAATGAAGATATCCGAAGCTCCTTTTTGTGTAGCGTTTCCTAATAATTCCAATACATCCATAGAGTTATCCTTTCTGATTCAATTATACCCCGTCCGGATCCAGAAGATTCAGGGAATCGTCAGGTTTCCAGTCTTTCACAGAAACTTCCTTCCAGCTGATAATTCTGCAGAGGGGATCCTGCAGCTGCCGGGGGAAGGTAACTTCCAGACGGCAATCCAAAATAAAATCCTCATTGACTGGGATCTGGTAGGAGATGACGGGGGCCTGGGAAGGCTCCGGAAGCTCTGCCCGGACTCCCTCTATATGCTGAAGTGCCTTATAGGCATCCTGGTAGTATTGGGCGGGAGCTTCGGCAGGAATCTCTGTAAGGGCTGTCTGTATCTCTGCCAGCAGCTCCTCCCCTTGATTGCAGGCAGTGTAATAGTCGGATGTTCTGCCCGCAATTTTTTCGGCATAAGTAAGGCTTGCCTTGGAGCTTGCCAGTGACAGCATGGCGAAGGTTACCAGACATAGTATTATAAAGATGACGAGTATGGAAGAGGTTCCCATAGTGACAACAGGTTGTTTCTTTTTCTCCATGACATGTCCTTTCTGCAGACTGTTTTGCTATCGGGCGAGAGACAGATAACGGTTGACATCCAGCTCATAGATAGAATCCCTGTCCTGGATATCTGTAACCGCTATATGGGAATACAGCATCTGCGGCTGAAAAGACAGATCCGCCCGGAGCAGGTATTTGGCATCTTCCTTATTGCAGAAGTTCCATTCACTATCATAGTAGAGCCGGAAGCCATCAGTGTCAATAACGGCGTCGGGCAGAGATTCGCTGACTGCAGAGGAACTGCAGTCGGTGGAGCGGATCACCTCCGCAGCACTCTGGGCCTGGCTGACTGCCTGGTTCAGATCTGCTGCCTCTCTGGTGAGAAGATGGGACTTCACAAACAGCTGAACACAGACTGCGCTGGCCAGCGAGAAGAATAAAATTGCGATCATGAGTTCCATAAGGAACAAACTGGAACGTTTTGCCGGATTATGAGTTTTCATCTGATTACTCCTCTGCTATTTTCAGGAACTATGAGTTCCTATGAGAAGGGAGCTTTCGCTGCCGCCCGTATCTTCCACAGTAAAGCGGTACAGATTCTGTCCCAACTCTTCTATTGTAAAATCATTCACGGTAAGAATCTCCTGGCCGCTGCCGTCGGGGACAATGGCTCCCTCTTTTGTGTATAACTCCTTGAGCTGTTTTCCCTCGTAGAGATAAATGTAAGTAATATACGCAGTATCTTCAATCTCCTGACGGATAACCAGGGCCTGATGGCCCTGAAAACTGCCTACGTCCACATTCCCGCCTGCATCATTCTGTCTGATTTTTTCCGACAGATACGTAAGGGCAGTACTTCGGGTGTGATACGTATTCGATTCTGATACTGCGGACTGATAGACATCTGCCCCCATAATAACTACCATCAGGGCGGAGGCTGCAAATACACAGAAGAGAGCCAGTGTAAATACAAAATCTACCACATGGTTTCTTGAAGTTCTAATGTTCATACTGTGCCTCCTCATTCTTGTCTGGAAATAACTGTAATATCAGGCAGAATATTGGCTCCGGTTACCTGATAGTCCACATAGAACCGGCTGCTGTCATAGGTAATCCCATAATGTTCTTTCAAGTATTCCAGGCTTTCCGGGTATGAGCCTTCTGCTGCATAGCAGCGCACGACTGCCTGAGACAGGGCTGTTTTCAGACTTTTTTCCTGCTCTTTAAGGGAAATCCTTGAGATGGAAGTAACTCCTGTATAGAATAAGAGCAGAATTCCCGCAAAAATAAGAACGGAAAGCCACAGGTTTCTGGTATTAGGTTGCTTTTTATGCTGAAATCGGGCCATATGCCTTACCTCCTAGTTGATGAAATGCGGTTCCCGCAGGATTATAGACTGGACATAATACCCATAAGCGGCAGAATTACGGACAGCAGAATCATACCTACAATAATAGAAAGGACAGCTACAAGAGTAGGCTCCAGTACCGAGATCATCCGGTTTATATGGGAGTCTACTTCCTCCTCGTACAGGGAGGCTATTTTTTCCATAACCGTTTCCAGGGCACCTGTTTTAAATCCCACGGAGATCATCCGGGAATACAGTCCGGTAAAGAGATGAGAATCTGACAGAGCCTGGGAAACATCCACGCCGGTATCCATTAATTCCATACAGTTTTTTATTTTGTCCGTTACTTTGGGGTTATCTGCAAGGGCAGAAGCCAGCTCCATGCTCTGGTGTGTGTCCAGCCCGCTGCTGAGTGTAAGGGCCATCCCACCTGCAAACCGTCCGGAGGCCATCTTTTCCCAGAGCTCTCTGGTGAGCGGAAATGCGCTGAGAAAGGCAGTCAGCCTTTTTTTACCGGATTTCCCCTTTGCAAAGTAAAGATATATCAGGAAGAGGACAAAAAGAATTCCGATAAATACATAGGAATACCTTCCAAGAACCTTTCCCAGATTCATAAGACCTCTGGAGAATCCTGTCATTTCCTGTCCAAGCTGAAGAAAAACCTGGTTAAAGATAGGCAGTACCTTAACGATTAATACAATGATAATAATCAACATCATACCAATCATAATAAAAGGGTAGGTAACAGCACTTTTTATAGATTGGGCCACAGATTCCTCCCTCTCATAATAGCGGCTCAGGGAGTCCATGACCTCGTCCAGACGACCGGACTGTTCTCCCAGTTCTGCCATGTGAAGCATATGAGACGGAAATGCTCCCGTCTCCTCCAGGGCCTCCCGAAAATTTCCTGTGGTCTGCAGGGTATCACAGATGATCCGGAGGATCTCCTTCTCCTGACTGCTGCCGGCATCCTCCAGCATAATGGTAATCCCCTCAACAGAAGAAATACCGGCTTTTAAAATCATAGCCATCTGACTGCAGAAGGAAGCCAGCTCTGTATTCGTCAATGGCTTGATACGGGTATCCTGTGCCATATAATCTCCTTTCAAAATCTTCAGTTAACAGTTAATAAGAATATTGGAGTGTATAATTACTACCGTCCCCAATATACTTTTTCAAATCTTTTGCGCCGTTGCTGGCTGCAAGCGTAGGATCCATGAGTTCCCAAGAATTACCGTCAAAATAAATAATAGAATCCACCCACCCGATTTCGTCCAGATACGTACTGATCCAGGCATGTTTCAGTTCCTGGGTGTAACCGATCTCCAGCTTCGTGGGAATCCCCTGGGAGCGGAACATGGTAGTCATAAGGGAAGCATAGTCAAAGCAGATCCCTTTTTGGGTCTCCAGTGTTTCATCCACATCTGGAAGATATCCGCTTTTTACATTATCTGCTTTTTCTTTATCATACTTGATATCTCCGATTACAAAATCATAGATCTTTTCTACCACTTCCAAATCCGAATAACAATTCTCCGCCAGGGAGGCAGCTTTGGCCACCGCCAGGGAATCGGCAGTGAAGCTTACATACTGATTGGGATATAAAAAAGGGGAGAATTCATCGGTTAGCGAAACCTCCAGAGGCTGAGAGAATGCAGTGGCATATTGGTCATCTGCCACATGCTCCATAATGTCCAATTGATATACGCCGTCTCCGCCAGGCAGGGGAAAGACATCATAATCTCCGTTCAGTGACAATGTATACTTATATACTGTCTGATCCGGCAGGGTGAGAAGAACCTTTACTAATTCACAGGTACCGGTATACTTCACCATTACATATCCGTCAGAGGTATGGGATGCATCAATTACAACAGAATCATCTCCGTAGGTCACAGTTCCATCGGCGACAGGGGTCAGTATCTGAGGGGTGTTATCCCTGGGCGGACCTTCTGGCTGAGACTCTTTTTGCTTCTCTTTATGACTGCAGCCAACAAAAAGGCAGAGGGCAAGTAAAAGAATGGTTATTCTGTATTTGCCGCGGTGCTTGCATCTGTCCATGAATCAGCCTCCTACCTGTTTGTTTTAAATATCCTATTTGAACCATTTTAACACAGATAAAAAATAAAAAAAATACTTTGTAAATACTATTGACAAAACCATATTATATAGCGTATAGTATTAAATATAAAATAATATTACAAAAAAAATAATAATATATTTTTTATAATGAGTGGAAAGGAGTGGTTTTATGGTATTTAATACAGGTGCCGCCTTGCTGGATGCAATTGTGCTGGCCGTTGTATCCAGAGAGACAGACGGTACATACGGATATAAAATCACCCAGGATGTACGCCAGGTTCTGGAAGTATCAGAGTCAACGCTCTATCCTGTATTGCGCAGACTTCAAAAGGATGCATGTCTGGAAGTCTATGATATGGAATACGGAGGAAGAAACCGGAGATATTATCAGGTAACAGAAAAAGGAATCGCACAGCTGGATCTTTACAGGAAAGAGTGGAAAAATTATTCCGGCAAAATTACGCAGATGTTCGAGGGAGGGAGAGTATAATGAACAGAATTGAATTTATGAAGCAGCTTGAGCGGCTGCTCTGGGATATTCCGGAACAGGAATGCCGGGATGCCATAGATTTCTACAACGCTTATTTTGATGACGCCGGCCCTGAGAACGAGGCGCAGGTAATCAGCGAGCTGGGAAGCCCGGGAAAGGTAGCCGCAATTATTAAAGCGGATCTGAAGGGGAATTCCCAGACAGAGACGTACGGAGAATATACAGAAACAGGATACCAGGATCACCGCTTTACCGGGGGCACCCAGGTACCCGACAGGACGAATGTTATCCGTGAGAGGGAGGACAGCAGCCGAAGAAGCCGCGGGTATCAGGGAAGACAGACAAGGAGCGGAGGGAATCTGGCTCTGGTGATCATTATTCTGGTTTTTACAAGTCCTGTATGGTTAGGTCTGGCCGGAGGAATTCTTGGAATTGTGTTCGGTTTGGTGTTTGGAATCCTTGGAGTAGTTCTGGGAATCGGAGCCGGCTCCCTGGGTCTTCTGGCCGGAGGGGGAGCGGTAATTGTTACCGGGATTATAAAGATAGCGTCTAATCCCGCGGTTGGGCTTGCCTCCTCCGGAGCCGGATTCCTTATGGTGGCAATAGGTATAATGCTTCTGGTGGCTTTTCTCTGGGTGGTGGCAAAACTTTTGCCTATGGCCCTTCGGGCTGTGGTTGGATTGTGCCAGAGGATTTTTCACCGGGGCAGAGGAGGTGACAAGAGATGAAAAAGTTTACTAAGATAAGCCTCATAGCCAGCGGGGTTCTCGCTGTGGTGGGGATTGCCTTCCTGATTTCTGGTTTTGTCATGGGGGTTAGCTGGCAGGAAGTAGAGGATACTTTTGAATTTCATACTGCTGCCAGATGGTTTGAGGAGCACGGAGACATAACAGAGGGCAGTGAGACATCTCATAGTTTTTCGGCCGGGGAGATTAAAAAACTGGAGATTGAGTTTAACAAAGGAGACCTGTATCTGTCAGAGACTGACGGTGATGAGATTCGTGTGAGCACCTTTAATAGAAAAGATAAGGTAAACCAGGAAAACGGGACCCTTAAGATTGAGAGCAGAGGCCGGGTCAGCAATGATAATACCATTGAGATAGAGATTCCCAGAGGGATGAGTTTTGATGAGGTAGAGCTTAAGATAGATGCAGGCAGCGGTCAGGTAGATAATCTGAAGACGAAGGAACTGGAAGCTGAGGTAAATGCCGGTGATCTCACTCTTTATGAAGACATTGCAGCGGCAAAAGTCAAGTTGGATGTGAATGCCGGAAGCTTAGACACAGAGCTGCTGGATGCCAAAGAAGTAGAGATAAAATGTGATGCGGGTTCTGTGAGCACCACACTCTCCGGAAAACAGAATGACTATCAGATTGAAATGAAAGGAGACCTGGCATCGGTAAGTCTGGATGGTTTTGAATATTCCGGACTTTCAACCAAAAAGCAGTGGGGAGACTCCAATGCATCCAGGAAACTTGAGGCTAAATGCAATGCCGGGAGTCTGGACATAGAATTTGAACTTGATTAAGAAAATGAATCAATAGAAAGGGGCAATTTAGTATGAGTGAAAAAAGATTATACCGTTCATCGGCTAACTATATGCTTTGCGGGGTATGCGGGGGCATCGCAGAATATTTTAACATTGATCCCACACTGGTACGTCTGGCATGGGTGATACTCAGCTGCTTTGGAGGAAGCGGGATTGTAGCTTATATCGTAGCAGCTATTATAATTCCCAAGTAAGAGAGCAGATTTACGAACCGTCTGAATAAAGTACTATAAAAAAGGTCATACTTCAGTAAGAATATAAAGGAGTGTGACTTTTTTTATGGGAAAATCAAAGAAAAAGGAAGAAATTAAATTACATGAGCTTACACCTGAGGAACAGTTAAAATACGAAATCGCTGAGGAACTTGGGCTTCTGGATAAAGTAATGGAGACAGGATGGAGAAGCCTGTCCGCCAAAGAGACAGGGAGAATCGGCGGGTTGATTACGAAAAGAAAAAGACAGCTGAATCAGGGAAAAGAATCTTAGGCCGGATGGATTCGGAGTGTTAAATTTATATTGACACTCCGAATCCATTTGTCATAAGATAGAATGCAGTTAGAAGAATTTAAAATACGAAGGAGAATCTGCATTATGAAAGAGACCAGCAAGCAACAGTCAGTTCTGGAAAAATTATTTCATTTAAGAGAGAATGGCACGGATGTGAAGACAGAAGTGATCGCGGGACTGACAACTTTTATGACTATGGCTTATATTCTGGCTGTAAATCCCTCTATCCTGAAAGAGGCGGGCATGGATCAGGGGGCTGTATTTACTGCCACAGCACTGGCGGCACTGGCGGCCACTCTGCTTATGGCAGTGCTTTCGAACTATCCCTTTGCTCTGGCGCCGGGAATGGGGCTGAATGCCTATTTTGCGTTTACTGTAGTGAGCGGTATGGGGTACAGCTGGCAGGAAGCACTGGCTGCGGTATTTATTGAGGGAGTAATCTTTCTGCTCTTGTCTTTGACAAACGTCAGAGAGGCAATCTTTAATTCCATTCCAATGTCGCTGAAATATGCCGTTTCTGCGGGAATTGGCCTTTTTATTGCTTTTATTGGCCTGCAGAATGCAAAGATTGTGGGGGCGGACCCTTCAACTTTGGTATCTTTTTTCTCTTTTACCGGTTCCATAAAGGAACATACCTTCTCTACAGCAGGGATTACGGTCCTCTTGGCACTCCTGGGCACCATACTTATGGCAGTGCTCCTGGTAAGAAAAGTGAAGGGCGGTATTTTGTGGGGGATTCTGGGCACCTGGGCAGCAGGAATGGTGTGTCAGGCTGCAGGACTATACCGGCCTAATCCGGAAACCGGATTCTACAGTCTTTTTCCTGATTTCAGCGGAGGTATAGGGGTTCCCGGAATGGGGGCGACCTTTATGCAGATGGATTTCTCCAGGGTGCTTTCTCTGGACTTTGCAGTCATTGTGTTTGCCTTTTTGTTTGTTGATATCTTCGATACCCTGGGAGGATTGATGGGGATAGGCGCGCAGGCAGATATGCTGGATGAGGAGGGAAGACTTCCCAGGATCAAAGGCGCGTTGATTTCGGATGCGCTGGGAACCAGCATAGGTGCTGTCTTCGGAACCTCTACAACAACTACATACGCGGAGAGCGCAACAGGGATCGCAGAAGGTGGGCGGACAGGGCTGACCAGTGTAGTGGTCGCCGTATTATTTGGGCTTTCCCTCTTTTTATCCCCGGTTTTTTTGGCGATTCCTTCCTTTGCCACGGCTCCGGCGCTGATTGCGGTGGGATTTATCATGGTAACCTCCATTGCCAAGATACCTTTTAAGGATTATTCTGAGTCGATTCCAGCCTTTGTCTGTGTTATGGCAATGCCGTTTTTTTACAGTATTTCAGAGGGAATCTCTCTGGGAATCATTTTTTACGTGCTGGTGAATGTGCTTAGCGGCAAGAGAAAAGAAAAGAAGATTAGTCTGCTTATGTATATTCTGGCGGCAATCTTTGTGCTGAAGTATATACTTATCTGACCGGGAAGCGTCTATGCCGCCAGTCAACTGCGCTCTTTCGGCCTGTCTCCGGGCAGACCGAAAGAGTTTTTCCGGGTTGGTATTGCATTCTGAAAAAAATTGTGCTAGAATAATTCTTGTATAATTCCATATGCAGCATCCAGTGCACCTGTGTTGACCGCACAACATTGGTGAAAAGGGAATTAGGTGAGAGTCCTAAGCGATCCGGTCACTGTATTTGGGGAGCGATACTTTAAAAGTCCATTGTACGCAAGTATGAGAAGGAAAAGTAAAGCTGTGATCCATGAGTCAGGAAACCTGCTAGATGCCAAAGGTGAGACTTCCGTGCAAAGTTGAACATCCCTTTTATAATATCCGCAAGTATTATAATTGATGTATCTGCTTACCCGCTGGGAGAGCAGATTTTTTTATGGAATGCCAAAGGTAACGGAGCCTGTGTGAATTATGCATTGATTAAATGGCAAGGTGAGTTACCCTGATTCCAGCTCTGATTTACTGCTATGCGTTCCCTGTTGTTCCGCAACCAACAGGCCCGCAGATCCTCCGCGAAAGATCAGAATTGTTCGTGACCGAATCAGGGTGGACCCGCCCCATATGCGGATTAGAAGAGAAGAAAAAGAGATTCCCTACTTGACAAACAGCAAAAAGCCTACTATGATAGGACGTAAGTTCAATAGGAAAAGGTTATGAGAAAGAGGAGTATATCTAAAGACCCTGTCAGAGAGGAAGGTTCATCGGCTGAAAGACCATCCCGGGAAGGTTAGATAGAAGGTAGCTTTTGAACCGGAGGGCTGAAGATTTTGCGAGTGGTTTCGTAGAGGGATTCATTGTAGAATTGGTAAGCCATCACGCCTGGTCTGCGTTAAAAGACTTAAGAGATATAGGAGAGAATGCAGTTCCTTCCTATAATAAAGGTGGTACCGCGCATCTGAGAAAAGTATGACGCCCTTTACAACAATTGTTGTAAGGGCTTTTTTTATTACATAGGAAACTTCGATCCCCATGTAATAAAAAACCCTCCGGGGGCTCACACTGCGGCAGAAAGGAAAAGCTGTCCGCCGAGTACAGGAATTGTAATCCCCTATACGCTCAGAAGAGTAAAAATAGGAAAAAGAGAAAATAATACCAAGGAGGCTATCCATGAGCAAAGAGTTAGCAAAGACCTACGATCCCAAAGGATTGGAGGATAGAATTTACCAAAAATGGCTGGACAACAAATATTTTCATGCGGAGGTAAACAGGGAGAAAAAGCCGTTTACCATTGTAATGCCCCCGCCCAATGTTACGGGGCAGCTTCATATGGGCCATGCACTGGACAATACAATGCAGGATATTCTTATTCGCTTTAAGAGAATGCAGGGCTATGAGGCGCTATGGCAGCCTGGTACGGATCATGCCGCCATAGCCACCGAGGTAAAGGTCATTGAGAAACTGAGAGAAGAGGGAATTGATAAAGACGATATAGGAAGGGATGCATTTCTGAAACACGCATGGGCCTGGAAGGACGAGTACGGCGGAAGAATTATCAATCAGCTGAAAAAGCTGGGGGCTTCCGCTGACTGGGACAGAGAGCGGTTTACTATGGACGAAGGATGTTCCAAGGCAGTGGAAGAAGTGTTTGTAAAACTCTATAACAAAGGGTACATTTACAAAGGCTCCAGAATCATAAACTGGTGCCCCGTATGCCAGACATCCATCTCTGATGCAGAGGTAGAACATTCAGAGCAGACAGGCCACTTCTGGCATATCAGATACCCCATCGCAGGGAGCAGTGAGTTTGTAGAGATTGCTACAACCAGACCGGAGACCATGCTGGGGGATACAGCGGTTGCTGTGAATCCTGAGGACGAGAGATATACCGACCTGATCGGGAAAACCCTGAAGCTTCCTTTGACAGACAGAGAGATACCGGTCATCGGGGATCCATACGTAGACAAGGAATTCGGAACTGGGTGTGTGAAGATTACCCCGGCTCACGATCCCAATGACTTTGAAGTAGGAAAGCGTCATAATCTGGAAGAGATCAACATACTAAATGATGATGCAACTATGAATGGCAGGTGCGGCAAATATGCAGGCATGGACCGCTACGAGGCCAGGAAGGCTATAGTGGCAGACCTTGAGGAGCAGGGGCTTCTGGTGAAGGTAGAAGAACATGTTCACAATGTGGGGACACATGACAGATGCAAAACAACTATTGAGCCTATGATAAAACCTCAGTGGTTTGTACGTATGAAAGAGATGGCAAAACCTGCTGTGGATGCGGTTAAGAAAAAGGAACTGAAGCTGGTACCCGAGCGGATGGAGAAATCTTACATGAACTGGATGGACAATATCCGTGACTGGTGTATCTCCCGGCAGCTCTGGTGGGGACACAGAATTCCGGCCTATTACTGTGACAGCTGCGGGGAAGTGACAGTAGCAAAGGAAAAACCGGAGAACTGTCCAAAATGCGGATGTACACATCTGACCCAGGACGAGGACACTCTGGATACCTGGTTCAGCTCTGCGCTGTGGCCGTTCTCCACTCTGGGCTGGCCTGAGATGACGGAAGATCTGGAATACTTTTATCCCACCAATGTTCTGGTAACCGGCTATGACATCATATTTTTCTGGGTAATCCGCATGGTATTCTCCGGGATTGAACAGACCGGCCAGCTTCCTTTTGACACCGTAATTTTCCATGGACTGGTGAGAGATCCTGCGGGAAGGAAGATGAGCAAGTCTCTGGGAAATGGAATCGACCCTCTGGAGGTGATAGACAAGTACGGGGCAGATGCCCTGAGGCTGACGCTGATCACCGGCAATGCACCAGGCAACGATATGCGTTTTTATTGGGAGAGAGTGGAGGCCAGCCGTAACTTTGCCAACAAAGTATGGAATGCATCCAGATTTATTATGATGAATCTGGAAAAGGCGGAAGCAGCGGAAGAATCGGATCCTGCAGCGCTTACCGATGCAGACAAATGGATTCTTTCCAAGGTGAATACTTTGGCAAAAGATGTAACAGAGAACATGGATAAATATGAGATGGGCATTGCTGTGCAGAAGGTCTATGACTTTATCTGGGAAGAGTTCTGCGACTGGTTTATTGAGATGGTAAAACCAAGGCTTTACAGTGACGCAGATGAGACGAAAGGGGCGGCTCTTTGGACTCTGCGGACAGTTCTTACCAATGCGCTGAAGCTGCTGCATCCCTTTATGCCCTTTGTCACAGAAGAAATCTACTGCACTCTCTGGCCGGAGGAGGAATCTATTATGATTTCCAGCTGGCCTGCATTCAGAGAAGACTGGAGCTTTAGTGAGGAAGAGAAGAAGGTAGAATTGATAAAAGTGGCTGTAAGGGAGATTCGGAATGTGAGAACGCAGATGAATGTGCCAATCAGCAAGAAAACAAAAGTATTTGTGGTATCTGAGAAGGAGGAGGTGCTGGACACCTTTGAAAAAGGCAGGGTATTCTTTGCTACCCTTGCACACGCCAGCGATGTTCTGGTACAGAAGGATAAAACAGGTATAGGGGAGGACGCTGTCTCGGCAGTAATCCCTGATGCGGTAATTTATCTTCCTCTGGCCGAACTGGTAGATATAGAAAAAGAAATTGAGCGTCTGAAAAAAGAACAGGAGAGGCTGACGAAGGAACTTGCCCGTGTGAACGGTATGCTGAAAAACGAGAAGTTTATGAGCAAGGCTCCCCAGCAGAAGGTAGAAGAAGAGCGGGCAAAGCTGGAAAAATATACCCAGATGATGGAGCAGGTAACGCTGCAGCTGCGTCAGATGGAGAAATAGGATAGGGGCAGGCATTGCCTGCCCTCCAAGTAAGAGAGGTTAATTATGGAAAAATGGATAAAAAGACTGAATCTGGTGTCTGTCCCTCTGCAGATGCTGGCAGTGTGTCTGGGATACTTTATAATAGAAGCGATCTCCCGCCATTCTGTGGCTGAGGCTTATACATTCATGACAGAACGTCCTTTAGTCTTTTTGTATAACGCATTTTTAATATTTACCACTACGCTGATTGTCTATCTGGTGAGAAGACGTGTGTTCCTGCGCACTCTTCTTGCTATTTTCTGGATGGGGCTGGGAATCATAAACGGAGTGCTGCTGTCTAACCGGGTCACACCGTTTACAGGACCGGATCTACACCTGATTACGGATGCTTTTAATATTATGAATAAATACTTGTCTCCCGGACTTATGGTAATCGCGCTCATGGGAATTCTTCTTGCGCTGGGGGGACTGGTCCTGCTGTTTTTTAAAGGGCCGAGATATCAGGGAACACTGAAATACAAATGGAATATCCCCCTGGTTCTTGCAGGGATACTGGCTTTTGCGGGCACAACCAAGCTTGCCCTGGAAAAGAGGGTACTGTCTAATTATTTTGGGAATATAGCCTTTGCCTATGAGGATTACGGGTATCCCTACTGTCTGGCTACCACATTGTTTAACACAGGGATTAGCTGTCCGAGAGAGTATTCGGAAGAGACGATTGCAGAGATTGAGGAAAGCGAGAGTAAGCTGCCCGAGACTACGGAGAACAGGCCAAATATTCTATTTCTTCAGCTGGAGTCTTTCTTTGATCCCACACTGGTTAATTATCTTCAATTTTCAGAGGATCCCATTCCTAATTTCCGCCGCCTGATGTCAGAATATTCTTCCGGCTACTATCGGGTTCCGTCGGTGGGGGCGGGGACGGCCAACACAGAGTTTGAGTCCATAACCGGAATGAATCTGCGGTATTTTGGTCCGGGGGAGTATCCGTATAAGAGTATTCTCAAGGAAAAAACCTGTGAGAGCGCTCCCTATATACTGAAGGAGCTGGGGTATACCACCCATGCCATCCACAACAATGAGGCTAATTTTTACGGAAGGCGTTCCGTATTCGCTAATCTGGGATTTGATACCTTCACATCTGAAGAATACATGGATGAGCAGGATGAAGTAAATCCAAATGACTGGATGAAAGACAAAGTCCTCACCAGGCATATACTGGACTGCCTGAACTCTACGGAGGGCCCGGATTATGTCTATACGATCTCCGTCCAGGGCCATGGAGATTATCCCGAGGAACCAATGATTGACAATCCGGAAATTACAGTCACCGGCGGTGAGTCAGAGGCGGTAAATAACAAATGGGAGTACTACGCCAATCAAATTCATGAGATGGACGAATTTGTACAGGAGTTAATCGATGCACTCTCCCAATTGGATGAAGATGTTGTGTTAGTTATGTACGGGGATCATCTGCCCACTATGGGGCTTACCGTTAAGGATGTTAAAAACCGCTACCTGTTCCAGACGGAGTATGTTATGTGGGACAATATGGGTCTGAAAAAAAAGGATGAGAATCTCTCTGCCTATCAGATGGCTGCAGAGGTTATGAACCGTGTGGGGATTCACGAGGGAAATATTTTCCGGTATCATCAGGCGCGGAGAAAAACAAAAAATTATCAGGTGGATCTGGAAATGATCCAATATGATATTTTATATGGAAAACAATATGTTTACGATGGGCAGAGTCCTTTTGAACGTACCAAGATCCATCTGGGGATACACGATGCTACCATTTCTTCGATAGAGCCGGTGTCAGCCAACAGCTATTACGTGACCGGAACAAACTTTACCCAGTCTGCATTCGTGGAAATTAATGGGGAGCTGGTAGAAACTACCTTCATAGATCCCAGGACATTGCTTCTGAAAGATGTGGAGTTAAAGGATGGGGATGAGGTGGACGTGGCCATAAGAAGCAACAGCCCCACAAAAAAGGTGCTCACAAGAACGGATCCGATTATCTACAGGATTCCCGTGGCTGATGTAACCCAGGATGAACCCCAGAATTTGGTTCCCCCTGCAGAGTAAAAGAAACTTTAAGAGATACGACATAATTTGCTTGCATATTGCCGCCGCTATATTATAATGGTAAAGAGTGACCAAAATGATACAGCGGTGGCTTTTAATTTAGTTCAACAGAGAAAAGAGAGGAAACAGCTTTGTTTACTTATGAAGAGGCAGTAGAATACATTGAAGAGATTCCTAAATTTACAAAGAAAAATAAGCTGGAACACACCAAAGAATGTTTAAGACGTTTGGGGAATCCAGGTTCTGATAAAAAAATCATCCATGTTGCAGGCACTAACGGGAAAGGGAGCGTCTGTGCCTTCCTGGCATCCATGCTCCGGCAGGGAGGCTGTGTCTGCGGACTGTTTACATCCCCCCATCTGGTGGAGATCAATGAACGGTTTCAGATTGACGAGGTGCCTGTGGACAACCAACTGTTTCTGGAGGCATTTATTAAGGTAAAAGAACTTTCAGACGAACTTCTGTCAGAGGGAAGCTACCATCCCACATACTTTGAATTCCTCTTCCTGATGGGAATGTGGATCTTTTGGAAGAAAGATGTGGAATACATTATTCTGGAGACAGGACTGGGAGGAAGGATGGATGCTACGAATTCCATTGCCCGGCCCCTGGCCTGTGTCATCACATCCGTCAGTCTGGATCACACAGAATATCTGGGAGACACGGTAACCGCTATCGCAGGAGAAAAGGCCGGAATTATTAAGCATCAGGTACCTGTTATCTATGACGGCAATGTCTTGGCATCCTCAGAAGTCATCAAAAAGAGAGCGGAGGCAATGGAGAGTTTATCCTGCCCGGTAACAGAAGATCAGATTTCTATTCATAGAATTGCCAGTGAAGGCATTGATTTTTCGTGGAATAATGGGTATTATCAAGATGTGGCTGTCAGGATTCCCTTTATTGCCAGGTATCAGGTGATGAATGCCGCCCTGGCTATGAAGGTGATGGAGGTACTCAAAGATACCCACAAAATACCGGTGGAAGCACTGGTGAAAGGGATAGCAGCAACCAGATGGCAGGGCAGAATGGAAACCGTTCTGCCGGGAGTTATCGTAGACGGAGCCCATAACGAAGACGGAGTGGCACGCTTCGTTGAAACGGTGTCACATTTTGAAGAGGAATATCCGGTGACCCTGTTATTTTCCGCAGTCTCGGATAAAGATTATAAGGACATGATTCGGGAAATCTGCAGCAGCCTTACCCTTTCCGGTGTTGTCACCACGGAGGTGGGGGGAAGCCGGGCTGTCTCAGCCGGCAGACTGGCAGAGGTATTCCGGGAGAATGCCTGCGAAACAGTATATGCTTGTCCTAATATAGAACATGCATTTGAGAAGGCCTGTGACCTGAAAAAGGAAGGGATGCTTTTCTGCGCAGGTTCTTTGTATCTGGTAGGGGAGATAAAGGATTATATCAGGAGGAGAGTACATGATTAATTATGAAGAGGAGTTAAAGAAGTTTCAGCCCTGCCTGGATGTAGATGACGCTGAGGGAGTGATCTACAGCCGGGATTTGACAGATGTCATTGATATTTTAAAGGAAATTATGACAGAAACCAGCGGTAGTGACAGAGAATAAGGAGAGGCAAAAATGAATTGTATGTTTTGTGGCGCTCCTTTGGGTGCTTCTGATTACTGCGGCAGCTGCAACCGCAATGTGGGAGCTCAGAAGAAGGCATTGCTTTTGTCAAACCTCTACTACAATCAGGGATTGGAAAAAGCGCAGATCCGGGATTTGTCAGGAGCAATTGACTGTCTAAAGAGAAGTCTGAAGCTGAATAAACTAAATATACAGGCAAGAAACCTGCTGGGACTTGCCTACTTTGAAACGGGTGAGGTGGTGGCAGCTCTCAGCGAGTGGGTGATTAGTAAGAACATCCAGCCCCAGGGAAACCTTGCTGCTGAGTTTATCCAGAAGCTTCAGGGGAATCCCAACCGTCTGGATACCATTAATCAGACGATAAAAAAGTACAACCAGTCTCTGCTTTACTGCAGGCAGGGGAATGTTGATATGGCTGTTATGCAGCTTAAAAAGGTGCTGGCCCAGAATCAAAAGCTGATCAAGGGTTACCACCTTCTGGCGCTTCTCTATATCAGGGAACAGGCCTATGAGAAAGCCAGGAAGCTGCTGAGAAGTGCAGCCAAAATTGATAAGACCAATACTACCACCCTCCGCTTTCTGCGGGAGGTGGACGAGCAGACCGGAAAGGTGACCAGTCTGGAACCCAGGTTCCGGGGGCTGAGCAGAGAAAAGGAAGAAAAAAAAGCAGAGCGGTCTGTGTATTATTCCGGGAATGATCTTGTGATTCAGCCTCCTGCTTTTAGGGAGAGCTCGACGGTAGCCACTCTTCTGAATCTCGGATTCGGTCTGGTGGTTGGGGCAGCCCTTTTATGGTTTTTAATCGTACCCGGGAAGATCCAGAAAGTAAACCAGGAGGCAAATCAAAAGGTGGTGGAATACAGCGATCAGGTGGCCAGTCAGGCAGCGGAACTGGAGCGTCTGCAGAGCAGCATAGAAAGCTCCCAGAGCACAGTGGATTCGGCAAACGATCAGGTTGCACAGGCAGAGGAAAAGGCTGCCAGTTATGATAATCTGATGAAAGCTTCTTCTGCCCTGCGGGAAGAAAATTATACCACGGCGGCCAACGCACTTCAGAGTGTAAATCCTGACCTTCTGTCCATAGAGGCCAAGTCTGTCTATGATACGGTGTTCGGAGAAGTGAAAACAACTCTGTACCGCCAGTATAAAAAGGACGGCGAGAGTGCCTATGAATCCCAGGACTATGCCGCAGCTATCGATCAGCTCACCAAAGCCCAGGAGATTGACGCCAGTGATTACAATGTCCTGTACTATCTGGCTATGGCGTACAGAGAGACCGGAGATACGCAGAATGCTATTGCCCAGTTCCAGAAAATAATCGATACCTTCCCGAATACAAAACGGGCCACAGACGCCAAGGATTATATGGAGGCCCTGGGAGGAACTTCTGGAAACGGGGACACCGGTGAGGGAGACACCCAGGGAGAAGATACCCGGGAAGAGAATTCCGGAGATCAGCCGGAAGACACAGGGGACAACAGAGGCACAGAAGAAGGAGAATAAAGTTTACGGGAAGAAACAAAAAGAGAAACCTCGGATTAGGGGATGCACCAAACTGCGTGCATCTCTTTTTATTGTACAGATACTTCAGGAGCTGAAAAATACATGAGAACAGTATAAAACTTGTAGAAAAGGGGAAAGATGGGAATATGGAGGAATTTTTGCTTAAAAAAGGGAACTGTCTGATGGTTGCAGTTCCCGGAGAGCTGGATCACCACACAGCGGAGCCAATCCGCAGAGCGGTGGATAAAAGACTGGAGGAGGGAGTAGTCCGGAATGTAGTGTTTGACTTCCGGAATACTACATTTATGGACAGTTCAGGGATCGGTATGTTGATGGGGCGTTACCGGCTTCTGCGCTATATGGGAGGTACAGTGACTGCGATCCACGTAAGCGACAGACTTCTGCGTATTATGCAGCTGTCAGGGATCCACAAGTTTATAGAAATCAGCCAGGAAACTGTATGGACACAAAAAAGAAAGTGAGGGGAGCAGATATGGAAAATACCAATGAAATGATAATTGAATTTGACAGCCGTTCCTGCAATGAGAGTTTTGCGAGAGTAACGGTTGCAGCTTTTTGTACCCAGCTGAATCCGACGCTGGAGGAGATGACAGACATAAAGACAGCAGTCTCGGAAGCCATTACCAATGCCATTGTCCACGGGTATGAGGGGGAAATACATAAGATAAGGATAGAGTGCCGTATCCGTGATAATGAGATGGAGGTTGGCATCATTGACAGGGGAAGAGGAATAGAAAATGTAAAGAAAGCAATGGAGCCGCTGTTTACCACGAAACCGGAGCAGGACAGGTCCGGGATGGGATTTGCTTTTATGGAAGCATTTATGGACGAGGTAACTGTGGACTCTGCACCGGGTCAGGGGACGAAGGTGTGGATGAAAAAAAGAATAAGCAATAAGAATACACTGTTCGAATAGAAGGAGGAAATATGGACCATATCCTTGCCCTGATCGGGCGTGCGCACCAAGGGGATAAGGAAGCAAGAGATACATTAGTAGAGGAAAATATCGGATTAGTATGGAGCATAGTAAAGCGGTTCGGCAACCGCGGAGTAGAGTTGGAGGACCTGTTTCAGATTGGAAGCATCGGACTGCTTAAGGCTATCGACAAATTTGACACGTCTTTTGATGTCAAATTCTCCACCTATGCTGTCCCCATGATTGCCGGGGAAATTAAGCGTTTTCTCAGAGATGACGGTATGATTAAGGTCAGCCGCTCCATGAAGGAGATCTCGTATAAAGCTTATGTAACCCGGGAGGAACTGGAGAGGAGTACGGGAAGAGAGCCGACCCTGCTGGAGATTGCCAATGAACTGCAGGTAACCCAGGAGGAGCTTGTTATGGCGATGGAGGCCGGCTCCCAGATAGAATCCCTTCAGAAGACAATCTACCAGGGGGATGGCAGCGATATCTCTCTGGAAGAGAAACTGGAGGAAAAGAAGGATCATCAGGAGGCACTTCTCAACCGGCTTCTGCTGGAGGAGATTCTGGGTACCCTGGATGCCCAGGACAGAAAATTAATTTATATGCGTTTTTTTCAGGAAAGAACCCAGTCAGAGATTGCAAAAGAGATGGGAATCTCTCAGGTGCAGGTATCCAGGATGGAAAAAAGGATACTTCAGTCTCTCCGGGGAAAACTTTAGCTGCTTTATACTTACAGCCTGCCGTGCGGTCTGCATCCTTTGATGCAAATCACGGCAGGCTGTATTTGTATATTTTAGTAGAAAGAAAGGCATACTACATGGAAGAAAAGTACCTGTAAGGGAGTGAAATCATGAGTGACACTTTATATATTCAAACCGAAAAAAATGTAGAGGTACACAGCCCGGATGTATATCTGCAGGATGTGGCGAAGCTCTCCTGCTGCAACAGCAGTGTACTCAACAGAAATAAGGTCAGAAAAGTCTTTACCATACCGCAGAATAAGCCGGGCAGATACGTTGTTTCAGCCATGGATCTGATTGATGAGATTCAGAAAAAAGAACAGAGTGTGGATGTAAGTCATATCGGAGAGCCCAATTTTGTAATTACCTATGAAACTCAGAAACACAAACATGTGGCCTACAGCTGGTTTAAAACCATATTGGTATGCCTGGTAACCTTTGTGGGCGCGGCCTTCTCCATTATGACCTTCAATACGGATGTGGATACCTCAGGGCTGTTTTTCCATATATATAAACAGTTTACCGGCAATATTTCAGATGGATATACGATCCTGGAGCTTACCTATTCCATCGGAATCGGCCTTGGGGTTATCTTCTTCTTTAATCATTTCGGGGGCAAACGCCTGACACAGGATCCTACGCCTATGGAAGTTGAGATGCGTCTCTATGAGGATGACATCGATACTACGATCATTGAGCAGGCAGAGCGAAAGGAGAATCAGTAAATGTGGTTAGTATCTCAGATTGCAGTTGGAGCCATCGGACTTGCAGGGGGGATGGTAGTGGCAAGCGGTCTGGCAGCTCTCATGATCGGATTGGGGATTATCCCCAGATATGCGGGGATTACTCACACAGGAGACAGGATTCTGCTGTATGAGACCTGTACTATGCTGGGGACTATTTTCGGCAACCTCTTTTATCTTTACCGTTGGGAGCTGCCTGTGGGGACCATAGGTCTCTGTATTGTGGGGCTGCTCTTTGGTATCTTTCTGGGCAGCTGGGTGATAGCACTGGGAGAAGTGGTTAATATATTCGCAATCATGGCCAGGAGAGTGGGATTGACCAAAGGAATTGGTCTTGTAATCGTGTCCATGGCAGCCGGAAAAATAATAGGCTCCATCCTTTTCTTTTTCTATGGATGGTAAAGGCCTGAATAAATCAGTGAGAAAGGACGAAAAGCAATGGTTGATATAGCGAAAGAAAAAAAACAAAAAGAATATGAAAAGTATGTAAAAAAGGTAACGCCAACCCACAGTCTCCCCCTGAACATGGCAAAGGCGTTTCTAATTGGGGGGATCATCTGTACTCTGGGACAGGGAATACTAAATTTTGCACAGAGCCGGGGCTTAGATCAGGAGACAGCAGGAGCCTGGTGCTCTCTGATACTGGTACTTCTAAGCGTTCTGTTAACAGGGCTGAATGTATATGGGAAAATAGTAAAATTCGGAGGAGCCGGGGCTTTGGTGCCTATTACAGGATTCGCAAATTCTGTAGCGGCCCCTGCGATTGAATATCAGAAGGAAGGGCAGGTCTTTGGCATTGGGTGCAAGATCTTTACGATTGCAGGCCCTGTGATTCTTTATGGGATATTTACCAGCTGGATTCTGGGACTGGCCTACTGGATATTAAAAACAGCAGGAATTGCATAGAGAGGAGAAACAAAATGGATCAGACAAAAGGAAAACAGAGTATAGAGTTTCAGGAGGGAGTTCACATTCTCAGCGGAGCTTCTATAGTAGGAAAGAAAGAGGGGGAAGGTCCTCTGGGTTCCTGCTTTGATTTAATCGGGGAGGATCCTATGTTTGGGTGCCAGACTTGGGAGGATGCGGAGAGTACCCTTCAGAAGGAAACAGCACAGCTGGCCATAGGAAAGGCGAAACTGGAAAAGTGGCAGATCCGCACCATCTTTGCCGGGGATCTTCTGGCGCAGTCGATTGCGTCCTCCTTTGGAATTATGGATCTGGAGATACCTGTCTACGGTCTGTACGGCGCCTGTTCTACCATGGGGGAAGCGCTTTCTCTGGGGGCCATGGCAGTATCCGGAGGGTTTGGAGAGTATGTACTTTCGATTACTTCCAGCCATTTCGGAAGTGCGGAAAAAGAATTCCGGTTTCCTCTGGAATATGGGAACCAGCGTCCTCTTTCTGCTACCTGGACGGTAACCGGAAGCGGCGCCTGTGTGCTTGGAAAGAAGGGGGGAAAAGCCAGAATTACTGGTTTGACCACAGGAAAAATTATTGACTACGGACTGAAGGACTCTTTGAATATGGGAGCTTGTATGGCTCCGGCAGCCTGTGACACCATTTATCAGAACCTTATGGACTTCAACAGAAGTCCCGGGGACTATGACCGCATTATTACCGGGGACTTGGGTGAGGTAGGGCAGAGAATCCTGTTTGACCTGATGGCAGAGAAGGGCTTTGATATTAAAAAGCAGCATATGGACTGCGGCATCGAGATTTTTGACAATGCCGCCCAGGATACCCACGCAGGGGGGAGCGGATGCGGATGCTCTGCGGCCACCTTCGCTTCCTATATTCTGCCGAAGCTGGAAAAGGGAGAGTGGAAGCGGATTCTCTTTGTGCCAACGGGTGCTCTGCTTTCAAAGGTGAGTTTTAATGAGGGGCAGAGTGTTCCGGGGATCGCCCAGGCAGTGGTAGTGGAGCATTGTTAACAGATACAAAGTACTAAATTGTGAGAAGGAGAAATATTATGGATTATATCAATGCATTCTGGGTAGGAGGTTTAATCTGTGCGCTGGTACAGATTCTGCTGGATAAAACCAAAATGCTTCCCGGAAGAGTTATGGTACTTCTGGTGTGCACCGGAGCAGTGCTGGGAGCTGTGGGAATCTACGAACCATTTTTGAAATTTGCCGGAGGGGGAGCCAGCGTACCGCTGCTGGGCTTTGGAAATGTACTCTGGAAAGGAGTTGAGAAAGCCGTTACAGAAAAAGGCTTTCTGGGCATTTTTATGGGCGGTTTTACTGCAAGTGCGGTAGGAATCAGTGCTGCCCTTGTCTTTGGATACCTGGCCAGTCTGATCTTTAAGCCGAAAATGAAGGACTAAAAATTACCAAAGGAAAAAAGCATGTACTTTTCCCGGTTTAAATAGTATAATGTCGATATATATAGACATTATACTATTGCCTGGAGAACAGGTGAGAGGAAAATAGGAGGAATGACACTTATGTTGCATGCGTTTTCCAGAACAGAATCTCTGATAGGAGAAAAAGGGCTGGACACCTTAATGCGGTCTAAAGTCGCTGTCTTCGGAATCGGGGGCGTTGGTTCCTATGTGGTGGAAGCACTTGCCAGAAGCGGGGTCGGCAATCTTACGCTGGTTGACAATGATGAGGTAGCGGTTACCAATATCAACCGTCAGCTGATTGCTCTTCGATCTACGATAGGAAAATCCAAGACACAGGTAGCAAAGGACAGGATCATGGATATTAATCAAGATGCTGTGGTTCACACATACGATACGTTCTACAGCGCCAGAACGGCAGAACTCTTTGATTTTAGTACGTTTGATTATGTGGTGGACGCCATTGATACGGTATCTTCCAAAATCCTGCTCATTGAAAAAGCCAAGGAAGCGCAGGTTCCTATCATCTCATCTATGGGAACGGGGAATAAACTGGACCCGTCCAAATTCCAGATCACAGATATTTCCAAGACGAGTGTCTGCCCATTGGCAAAGGTTATGCGTCTGGAACTGAAAAAAAGAAAAATAAAAAAAGTTAAGGTGCTTTTTTCCACTGAGCTTCCTCAGAAGGACAGGAGAAAGAGGGGAGAACCTCAGGAGACAAAAGGAAACACGAATCACCCTGTGCCGGGAAGCATCTCTTTTGTGCCCAGCGTGGCGGGGCTTTTGATTGCAGGGGAAGTGATTCGCGACTTGCTGAAGGAAAAAGAGCAGAATAAATAAAGACAGAGGGAAGCAGAGGTTAGACAGTTGAAGGAAAATATAGTAAATGAATTTTGCAGCATAGTAGGAAGTGATAACGTTTGGACGGATGAGCCTATGTGTAATCATACCACCTTCCGCATCGGAGGACCGGCGGATTACTATCTGTGCCCCCACTCCATTGAAGAGATACAAAGGATATTACATACCTGCCAGGAGGCGGAGGTACCCTATTTTATTCTTGGGAACGGAAGCAATCTGCTGGTGAGTGATAATGGTTACCGGGGAGCAATTATCCAGATCTACCGGAACCTGAGTGATATCCTGGTGGAAGGCACACTGCTCACAGTAAAGGCAGGGGCACTGCTTTCTCAAGTCGCCAGAAAAGCGATGGAATATGGGCTTACCGGATTTGAATTCGCAGGAGGGATCCCCGGGACACTGGGGGGAGCGGTTGTAATGAATGCAGGTGCCTATGGAGGAGAGATGAAGGATGTCCTTCAGGAGGTGGTGGTGATGACCAACGAGGGAGAGGTCTGCTGCCTGAAAGCGGAGGAATTGAAGCTTGGTTACCGGACCAGCATAATCAAAGAATCCGGCTATATTGTCCTGGAGGCGGCCATCCGGCTTATGCCTGGGGAAAAAGAAAAAATCAGGGAAAGAATGAACGAGCTGCGTGACAGAAGGGTGAGCAAGCAGCCTCTGGAATATCCCAGTGCAGGCAGTACATTTAAACGTCCCCAGGGATATTTTGCGGGGAAGCTTATCATGGATGCCGGACTTCGGGGGTTTGCAGTGGGAAATGCTCAGGTTTCTGATAAGCACTGCGGTTTTGTAATCAATAATGGAAATGCCACAGCAGAAGAGGTGAGGGAGCTCATCCGTCAGATCATTGAGAGAGTGTATGAGAATTCAAATGTAACCCTGGAACCGGAAGTGAAGTTTTTGGGAGAATTCTGACAGGAGGAGTAAAAGATGCGTTTTGTGATAGTGACTGGAATGTCCGGGGCTGGCAAGAGTACCGCTCTCAAGATGCTTGAGGATGCGGATTATTTCTGCGTAGATAATCTGCCTATCCCTTTGATCGAAAAATTTGCACAGCTTATGGTTGCCAGCGAGGCCAGTGAGATACAAAAGGTTGCCCTGGGCGTGGATGTCAGAAGCGGTCAGGCGTTGGGGGAATTGGAAAAGGTCCTGGAGGGGCTTACTCTGGCCGGCTTCAAGTATGAGATTCTTTTTTTGGATGCCAAGGATTCCGTGCTGGTGAAACGATACAAGGAGACCCGCCGCACCCATCCCCTTGCCGGGAATGGGCGGGTGGACCAGGGCATTGCCAAGGAACGCGGAAGGCTGGAATTTTTGAAAAAACATGCGGATTATATTATCGATACAAGCTATCTCCTCACCAGGGAACTAAAAGGAGAGATTGACAAGATTTTTGTCCAGAATCTGGAATTCCGTAGCCTTGTAATTACGATACTGTCCTTTGGATTCAAATATGGAATACCGGGTGACTCCGATTTGGTGTTTGATGTACGTTTTCTGCCAAATCCATATTATATCGAAGAGCTTCGGCCTCTGACCGGAAATGATGAACCGGTCAGGGATTACGTAATGGGATTTGACGTGTCACATGAGTTTTCTGATAAACTGGAGGATATGATACGGTTTTTAATTCCTAATTACATAATGGAAGGAAAAAACCAGCTGGTTATCAGCATTGGCTGCACAGGCGGGAAGCACCGTTCGGTAACTCTGGCCAATGAACTCTACAGAAGGTTGAGTCAGGAGACTGAATTTGCCCTGCGGGTAGAACATAAGGATATAACAAAGGATGCGTTCCGCAAAAAAATATAAGGCAGGTAATGAAAATGTCTTTTTCCGGACAAGTAAAGGAAGAATTATCCAGGCACATCAGCGAAGCCAGACACTGCCAAATCGCTGAGCTGGCCGCAATTATAGGGTTTTGCGGAAGGATTACGCCGTCGGGTCAGGATGGATTTATGCTGACTATGCACACAGAAAATGAATATGTAGCAAGAAAGTACTTTACATTATTGAAAAAAACATTTAATATAGATACTGATATCTGCGTCAGACAGAATCCATCGCTACATAAGAACAACGGTTATACCGTTTTGGTGGATACGCCGGAAGATACTGTACGTGTTCTGCAGGCGGTCAAGATACTGAGTTCGGATATGCAGATAGCACCTCACCATAATCTGGTGAACCAGATGGTGGTTCAAAAAAGCTGCTGCAGACGGGCATTTATCAGAGGTGCGTTTTTGGCATCAGGGTCTCTAAGCGATCCTCAGAAGTTTTATCATTTTGAGATTGTCTGCAACACCAGAGAGAAAGCAGTGCAGATGCAGGAACTGATATGCAGCTTCGGCGTGGATGCTAAAATCGTAGGCAGAAAAAAGTATTTTGTAGTCTACATTAAGGAAGGCGCCCAGATTGTAGAGATTCTGGGGATTATGGAAGCCAATGTTTCTCTCATGGATCTTGAAAATGTGAGAATACTAAAAGAGATGAGAAACAGCGTCAACCGTAAAGTTAATTGTGAAACTGCTAACATAAACAAGACAGTGAGTGCGGCAGTTAAGCAAATAGAGGATATTAAATATATCCAAAAAACCATAGGATTTCATGAGCTCCCGGAGAACCTGGAAGAGATAGCTAACCTGAGGTTAGAATATCCGGAAGCTACCTTAAAGGAACTGGGGATGTTGTTATCACCTCCCGTTGGGAAATCCGGAGTGAACCATAGACTTAGAAAGTTGAGCAGCATGGCAGAAGAGTTGAAAGGACACAAGGAGGAGTAAGTATGATCAGGAAACCAATTACTATCAAAATCTCAAACGGCTTAGAGGCGCGCCCTATTGCATTATTAGTACAGGTTGCGAGTCAGTATGAGAGCAGCATCTACGTAGAAAGTGAAGCAAAAAAGGTCAATGCAAAGAGCATTATGGGAATGATGAGTTTAGGATTGGATTCAGGAGAGTCTGTTACAGTTTCTGTGGAGGGAGCAGACGAAGCAGAAGCTATGGAGAGCATTGAGAAATATCTGAGCAGCAAGTAGTATAACGGAGAACAAAAGGACTGTCGAATAAAAGCATTCCCGCAGGAATCAAGAGTTTTAAACTTGATTTTCCTGCGGGAATGTTTTTTGTTATTCCCCTGTCACCTTGTTTTTCTGTATTCTGACATAGACATATGCTCCATTTCTTTAAAGAGCTTCTGAAGCGACTTTGGAGAGGCGAATCCCACAATATGGGCGATTTCCTCAATAGAGTAATCTGTATTGCAGAGATAGTCTTTGGCATATTCCATGCGCAGTATGCTTAGAGTCTTGCTGAAAGTGGTTCCGAAGAGAGACTGAAATACTCTGTTTACATGTCTGGGGGCGATATTCAAATGTGCAGCTACACTGTCTATGGTGATTTCATGCTGGTAGTTCATATGGATATACTTGGAAGCCTCCAGCCCTAGGTTTAGTATACCGTCAGGCTTTTGCTGCGACGATACTTTATCATTAATATGCCGAAGTGCCTGTATAAAAAACTGGTAAAATAAAACATTGGTTACAGAAGCCCAGCCAATCTTTTTTTCCTTCATTTCATTCCATATTTGATTCAAAAGTCTGGTGCCGTGGAAGGTTTCCCTGGACAGCAGATACTTCTCATGAACGATCAAATCCAGCACTTGCTGGATTTCTTTATATTCCAGAGCGCCAAACAGCGATTTTGAGGATACTTTGGAGACAAAATCGAAGATAATCACAAAATATTCCTTTTTTTCATTTGGTTCATGAAATACGTGGTGATTAATATTAGGAGAAAGATAAAGAACCTCTCCGGCAGAAAGGGTCAATTCCTGTTCTTGTACCAGGACATGCAGACGGCCGCTTGTTACATAATAAATTTCATAGTATGGGTGATAATGTCGGAATTCTACCGTGGAACTGTTCAGCTTTTCTGCATATTGAATCATAAAATCGAAATCAGGCATGGTGACAGAGGTTATATATTTTTGATATAGATTATCGGGGTTATAGATATTGTCCAATCGGAATCACCTCACTGGCAGTTTGTTTACAAAATTATGAGTGAATTTTAGCACAAATAAACAATAAAGTAAATATAAATGATAGAAAAGAGACATATTAGAGAAAAATATGTCTTTCAGGTCAATTGAATTTAGAAATAATAGCTAATATAATTCATGTATCAGAGAAAAATATGTGCATAATGTTCCGGGGAACAGGATGCGGCTATTATGGAGGTATGGATATGGCTAAAATGAGACAACTGTGGTTTGTAGCGGAGAATAAAGTAGAGGTGCTGGAGGTAGATATCCCGCCTGTGCTTCCGCGCCAGGTGAAGATTAAGATTGCCTACGCGGCTCTCTGCGCAACAGATGTACATCAGGTAACAATGGGGGTGCTGGATGCGAAACCGCCCATGGCGCTGGGGCATGAAGCGTCAGGAATTATTGAGGAAGTCAGTCCGGAAGCCGCTGCTGCGGGTTATCAGGTGGGAGACAAGGTGGCATTGTATCCGGTAACCAGCTGCGGTATATGCGAACAGTGCAAAAAAGGGATGCCTCAGTATTGCGTTCATTCCCAGACAACCGGTGCATTCGCAGAGTATGTGGTCACCGATATCAGCGCAGTCTTTAAGATTCCCAAGGATGCTGATCTCATGCATTATAGCCTGGTGGAACCGGCAAACTGCACTGTGCGGGCACTGGATCTTGCACCTATCCGTCACGGGGCAACTGTGGCTATAGCAGGTGTGGGCGGGATTGGCTCCATTATGCTGAATATGATTCTCCTCTCAGGAGCGTCTAAAGTAACCGCTATTGATCCGGTCGAGGATAAGAGGAATATGGCGCTGGACATGGGAGCCTTACATGTGATAGATCCCTTTCATGAAGATGTGGAGGCGAGGGCTATGGAGATAACCGGGGGTGAGGGGTTTGACATGGTTTTTGAGTTCTCGGGCTCTCCGAAGGCAGCCGAAACTCCTTTGAAAATTCTGGCTAAATGTGGAACGGCGGTATATTTCGCAGTATTCCCTCCGACCTTTGAAATGCCTCTGAACTTATATGACTTATACAGGAAGGAAGGCCGGATACAGACGGTATTTACCACAACGTCTATTATGAACAGAACGATTAATCTGATTCCGAGAATGCAGCTGGATAAAATAATTGGAAAAGTAATGCCTCTTAGGGAGGGGGCAGAGGCTTTTGCTCTATTTCATAAATCTATTTATCCTAAAATTCTGCTGGACTGCTCAAATTAGGAGGATGACTGCATGGGTACAAAAACAGAGAACAAGGAAAAACTATCTGCGTTTCGTGTAATTGGCTATGCCTCAGGGGACTTCGCAAATAATTTCAGCTGGGCACTTGTATCAGGCTATCTGCTGTATTTCTGGACCGATGTTGCACTTATTCCTGCGGCTCTCTGCGGCACATTCATGCTTCTTTCGAAAGGGATTGATGCTGTCAGTGATCCCATTGTAGGGGCATTAGCAGACCGGACGAAGTCTAAGTGGGGAAGATACCGCCCCTGGATCATATTTGCGGCGGTTCCTATGCTGATTTTCAATATTATGAGCTTTACAGTGTTTCCTTCTGACAATGTAAATGTGCGGGCAGTGTATGCTTTGGCGGTTTATGTGGTTTTAGTAATCGCTTATACCTGTGTGAATATTCCATATTCTGCTATGCCGGCCGCCATAACCAGGGATGACAATGAACGCTCCAAGTTGTCGAGCTGGCGTATGACAGGAGCTTTTATTGCAACCCTGATACTGTCTCAGGGGGTGCTGAGGGTTGTTAACTTTGCAGGTAAGGGAGATGAGGCCAAAGGCTATTTTTATGCGGCTATAATTTTTTCTGCCATAGCTTTTCCTATCTATTTATTCTGTTTTAAGACGACTAGAGAGACAGTTGACATTCCCATGACAGAAGAGAAGATGAGCTTAAAAGAATATGTGAGGGTTTTAAAAGGCAACCGTCCGGTTCACATACTGATTATATCCTTTGTGTGCTGGGGATTCTACGAGGCAGCAATAGGGGCTGTGAGAATGTACTACTTTAAGTATTATGTAGGAGATGCCAATCTGTTTATGCTGAACTCAAGCCTGATGTTTCTGGGCAGGGTATTTGGAACATATTCTCTGGCTTTTCTGGTAAAAAAAGTTTCCAATAAGAGAACACTTCCTCTGATTGGATTTATGGCCAGTGGAATACTTATGGTAATTATGAATTTTCTGCCTGTACATACCCAGACAGGTCTAAACTCATATCATTTTATGACATTCCTGACAGGAATCGGCGGGGGGCTTGGCCTTGCTTCTCTTTTTGGAATGGTTCCGGATTGCTCGGAATACACACAATATAAATATCACACCCATGCCATTGGATTTATCTCAGCGTTTATCAACTTCGCATTTAAGCTGGGAATGGCATTTTGTACTGCTTTTATAGGATGGATCTTAAGTGCCCTGGGATATATGGCAAATGCAGAGCAGAATACTTCTGTACTGACTGCCATTAACCTGACAATGAACGGAATCTGCGGCATCTTGCTCATAGGGGCAGCTGTAGCTCTGATTTTCTATGGGATTGATAAAAAGAGCTATGCGGCAATGAGAAGGGAGATAGAAAAGAAAATAGAAGAGAGTCATGAACTATAGAAACTATGGGGAAGGGGTTGTCCTGACAATGTTATTTCGGGACAGCCCCTTGTGTGCTTTTAGATTATTCGGCATCCTTCTGGCGGAACCAGTAAGTATAAAAATCTTCGTATCCTAGAGCAGAATACAGGCGTTTGGCCGGTTCATTGCCCTTTACTACCTGGAGGTATGAGGAGGAGGCTCCCTGACGGATGCCTTCCTGAATGATTGCTGTGCAGATTGCCTGCCCCCAGTGCCTTTTCCGGTACAGCTCTTCTACGTGAATGGCATACAGGCCAATGTATTCCCGGTCCAGTATCCCAAGTCCGGTGGCAGCTATCTGGCCGTCAACTTTGATAGAGGCAGCAATGGTATCTTTAGGGATGGCCCGGTACATAGAGGGAACAATGGAGCGGTGAATGGGGTTGGTGGTTCCTTTCAGGCGGAAAAGCCCCTGGATCCATTCGGCGGGGATATAGTGATCCAAATGCACGTCACAGGACGGAGGGGTGCAGGAAAATTTCTCCAGATCCATAGTCATTACTTCTGTTATATGACTGATGTTGTATCCACTCTCTGCCAGCATCTGGTCAAACGCGCTGTCTACAAGAGGGCTGATCTTAAAGATGGTCGGTGTGCCCCAGTCTTCATAGATACTTTCACAGTAGTTTATCTTTTCCCTCAGGGGGATAGTGGATGGGCCCAGCTGCTCCACACTGTTGGTGCGGTGGGTATAAAAATAAGAAAAGCGCAGAATCCAGCTGTCGTATATCTGCATTTGATGAGAAGGCCAGGCATTCAGAGAAAGGTCCTCGATCATTTTTATCTTCCGTTTCATAATAGTTCTCCCTCATTTGATTGTAAGAGCAATTCTATCCACATTATAGAATAGGCGTCGGAAACTGGCAAGTATAATCTTAGGCACTCCGGTTACTTGCGGGAAGGGGGAAAAAAGGATATAATCAGATAATATGAAAGAAAGGCAGGTTATTACATATGGATATTAAGAATGCGTGGATTAAGTATAAGGGGAACGAGCGGGAGAAAGTCATGAACTTTGCGGAGGGCTACAAAAACTTTCTGTCTGCCTGCAAGACAGAGAGAGAATGCGTAGACAGAATCATAGAGGAGGCCAGGGAGCAGGGATATCTGGATCTGGAGGAAGTGATCCGCAGGGGGGCATCTCTCAAATCCGGGGACAAGGTATATGCCAATAACATGGGGAAAGCCCTGGCGCTGTTTCAGATTGGGAAAAAACCTTTGGAGGACGGCATGCGGATTCTGGGAGCTCATATTGATTCTCCCAGACTGGATCTGAAACAGAACCCTCTCTATGAAGAGGGAGAGCAGGCGCTTTGGGAGACACATTATTACGGCGGAGTAAAAAAGTATCAATGGGTTACCCTTCCCATGGCTGTCCATGGGGTTGTGGTGAAAAAGGATGGTACCAGGATAGCGCTGAATATCGGGGAAGGTGATGAGGATCCGGTGGTTGGGATCTCAGATCTGCTTATTCATCTCTCCGGAAAGCAGCTTGCGAAAAAGGGAAATGAGGTAATCGAAGGGGAAGATTTGAATGTTCTTGTGGGCAGCTGCCCGGTTTCTGAGGAAGAAGACGAGGAAAAAGAGCCGGTGAAGGCCCGGGTGCTGCAAATTTTAAAGGAAACCTATGAGATAGAAGAAGAGGATTTCCTGTCAGCAGAAATTGAGATTGTGCCGGCAGGGCGGGCCAGGGACTGCGGCCTGGACAGGAGCATGATTATGGCTTACGGCCATGACGACAGAGTATGCGCCTATCCTTCCTATCAGGCCATGTTCCAGGTGAAGGATCCGGAATATACTTCTGTGTGCCTTCTGGTAGACAAGGAAGAGATTGGGAGCGTAGGGGCAACGGGAATGCAGTCCAGATTTTTTGAAAATATGGTGGCGGAAGTCATGAATGCTGCAGGGGAGTACAGTGAATTGAAGGTTCGCCGGGCTTTGAGCCGCTCCAGGATGCTTTCATCTGATGTGAGCGCTGCATTTGATCCGAATTACCCGCAGGTAATGGAAAAGAAAAATGCTGCTTTTTTGGGAAAAGGAGTAGTTTTTAACAAATATACCGGTTCCCGGGGAAAATCAGGATCCAACGATGCCAATGCAGAATACCTCGGGAGTCTCAGGAAAGTTATGGATGACAATCAGGTAACCTTTCAGACCGCAGAATTGGGGAAAGTAGACCAGGGCGGGGGAGGAACGATAGCCTATATCCTGGCTAATTATAATATGGAAGTGATTGACTGCGGCGTCGCTGTTTTGAATATGCATGCCCCCTGGGAGATTGCAAGCAAGGTGGACATCTATGAGGCATACAGGGGCTATCAGGCATTTCTAAGAGACATGTAATGGATATCGAAAACAGCAGAAAAATGTTGGGAATGGAAGTTTGGGGTGTACAGATTCTCATTTCAATGGTAGTATAATACTGTATGATGCAAAATGAAAACAACGAGGAGAAAAAAACATGTCAAAGTTTCTGAAATTTATAGTAAACCTGATTGTGATATGTGTGGTCCTGGTAGCAGGGATGCTGATTGTTCCGCCTCTTTTAGGGGTGGATACCTTTATGATAGATGATGTGAGTATAGATTCGAACCTTCCTATGGGATCCGTGACTTACGCCAAGAGGGTGAAAAGGGAGAACCTTTCAGCCGGAGACAAGATTATGATCCAGGACGGAAAGCAAATCTATGAATACCAAATCGCGGATATGGATGCCACCGCGGGTTCCTATACTCTGAAGAATCCGCGCAATTCCAAGTCAGAAGATCAGACTGTAGCACTTACCGCCACGGTGGCTAAGCCGGTTTTGACCGTGCCCTTTATCGCTTATGCGGTAATGGCTCTCCAAAGCAAGGAAGGGCTGATTATCATTGGACTTGGTGTTATATTTCTCATTATTCTTTTCGTGCTGGCTGAGCTGTGGAAAAAGGATACGGACGAAGACGATGAGGAAGAGGACTACGAAGATGAGGAGTATGAAGAAGACGAGGAAGAAGACGAGGAAGAAGACGAGGATGAGCCAAAGAGCAGACGCCAGTTAAAAAAAGAAGCTAAGCGGGCTGAAAAAGAGGCGAAGAAAGAAGCCAGGAGGCGCCGCAAAGAGGGCCTGGATGATGAGGATGAGGAAGAAGAACTGCCTCCTCCGGTGAGAAGAAAGCCGGCGGCCCAGCCTCTGACGGAGAAACCGGCTGCTGCATCTGCGGACGCAGTCCTTGAGGAGACACTGGCTTCCATTGCGGCGGGAGTTGCGGGAGTGAAGGAGTCAGAAGTTCCTGTACAGGAGGAGATTGTCTTCCCTCAGAGAGAGGAAGCGGCTGCGGATAACTCCAAAACTATGGTTATGCCCCAGGCAGAAGAACTCAAGGAAGCTGTCGCTGAGAAAGAAGCTGCACCTGAGAGGCCAAAGACAACGAATATGCCGGAGCCAGAACAGCGCAAAGAAAAAATACGTCATACACCTTCTGCTCAGGAATTGCTGAACAAAGCAAGCCGAAGCGGAGAAGAACCAAAAGTGGAGGAAGATAAGGACGCCGGAGTTACACTCCTAGACTATACGGATTTGTTGTAGAGAATACACCTTGCATGGTAACGTGCAGGGTGTTTTGTATGAGTTTCTTCTATATTAAAGGTACGTTTAGAGTGGTTTGCCGGAGACTTTTGACACCTGCAATAATGCTTAAGAGGAACAGTATGAAAAAAATGTATTTTTTGTAAAAAAACTCTTGCAATATTTTGGATTATCCTGTATACTGATTACTGTTGTGACATTGATAGCGATGAAGCGTGAGGTTGCTGCATGAATTGCAGGTTTTCCGTGGAGCGAATGTCAAGTTAAGAAACTGGCGACAAGTCACTGTACAAGTTGAAAATGTCTATCGAATCAGAAGAACAGGTAGAAACTACGTGTGAAACATTTTATGACACACACGGGAATGTGTACAGTCACCGCTTGTCGTACTGCTAATAAGTGCGAAAAGGAGGCGACTTTTTTTATGGCAAGTCAAGTAATGAGAATCACATTAAAAGCTTACGATCATCAGTTAGTGGATGCGTCTGCAGGCAAAATTATCGAAACTGTAAAAAAGACCGGATCAGTAGTGAGTGGACCAGTTCCCCTGCCTACAAAGAAAGAGGTAGTTACAATTCTTAGGGCGGTACACAAATACAAAGATTCCAGAGAGCAGTTCGAACAGAGAACTCACAAGAGACTCATCGATATCATTACACCAACACAGAAAACTGTGGATGCGTTATCTCGTTTAGAGATGCCGGCAGGTGTTTACATTGATATTAAAATGAAACAGAAATAATAGTGAAAGAAATTATCCTACAAGGTTGATATATAAATGAAAACGCCACACGACTAAGTTCAAAAGGACTTCTCTAAGTGTTGCGGCGTACGTTTGCACTAGGTTCGAAAGAACCTCACCAAGTGCTTACAGTATATTAACTTTCTGTCTAGGATGATTGCACAAAACAGTGTAATCCGCTGTAGATTAAACAGGAGGTAAAAAAATGAAGAAAGCAATCTTAGCTACAAAAGTCGGAATGACTCAAATCTTCAACGATGACGGAGTGTTAACTCCGGTAACTGTATTGCAGGCAGGCCCTTGTGTGGTAACCCAGGTTAAAACACAGGAAAACGACGGATACAGCGCAGTACAGGTTGGATTCGGCGACAAAAGAGAAAAGTTAGTCAACAAGCCAATGAAAGGACAGTTTGAGAAAGCGGGAGTTTCCTGCAAGAGATTCGTCAGAGAATTCAAACTGGACGGAGCGGAAGAATATACTTTGGGACAGGAAATCAAAGTTGATGTCTTTGAGGCAGGAGACAAAGTCGATGCCACCGCTACTTCCAAAGGAAAAGGATTCCAGGGCGCAATCAAGAGACACGGACAGTCCCGCGGACCTATGGGCCACGGTTCTAAGTTCCACCGTCATGCAGGTTCCAACGGCGCTGCATCAGATCCCAGCAAGGTGTTCAAGGGCAAAAAAATGCCGGGTCAGATGGGTAACAAAAAGATCACTGTTCAAAATCTGGAAGTTGTAAAAGTAGATGCAGAAAATAATCTGTTATTAGTAAAAGGTGCTGTACCGGGACCTAAAAAATCTTTAGTGACAATCAAGGAAACTGTGAAAACTGTTAAATAAGTTTTTTTCAGGAAAGGAGGAACACACAGATGGCAAACGTATCTGTTTTTAATATGGAAGGCAAAGAAGTTGGAACAATGGATCTGAATGACGCAGTGTTTGGTGTGGAAATAAACGATCACTTAGTGCATTTAGCAGTTGTTCGTCAGCTTGCAAATAATCGTCAGGGAACTCAGAAAGCAAAAACCCGTTCAGAAGTTCGCGGCGGCGGAAGAAAACCATGGAGACAAAAAGGAACTGGTCATGCAAGACAGGGTTCAACCAGATCTCCTCAGTGGACAGGCGGTGGAGTGGTATTTGCTCCCACACCGAGAGACTATGATATGAAGATGAACAAAAAGGAAAGAAGAGCAGCGTTAAAATCAGCTCTTACATCCAGAGTTCAGGAAAATAAACTGATTGTTCTTGATGAACTGAAATTAGATGAAGTAAAGACGAAAGCAATGCAGAATGTATTGAACAACCTGAATGTTTCCAAAGCATTAGTTGTGTTGAACGACAATGACAGCAATGTGGTATTATCCGCAAGAAACATTCCTGATGTAGTAACTGCGTTACCTAATACAATCAATGTATATGATGTATTAAAATATAATACAGTAATTCTTACAAAGGCTGCTGTTGCTTCGATCGAGGAGGTGTACGCATAATGGCAAACATTCAATATTATGATGTAATCCTTAAACCAGTCGTGACTGAAAAGAGTATGAACGCTATGGGAGAAAAGAAATATACTTTCTTAGTACACCCGGAAGCAAATAAGACGATGATCAAAGAAGCTGTTGAGAAAATGTTCGAGGGTACAAAAGTAAAATCTGTTAACACCATGAACAATGACGGCAAAAAGAAAAGACGCGGTATGACCATCGGCCGCACAGCAAAGTCTAAAAAAGCAATTGTTGCTTTGACAGAGGACAGCAAAGATATCGAAATCTTTGAAGGACTTTAAAATTAACGGATAATGATAGAGACAGCGGCTGAGAGAAATTAATCCATTATTCAGTCGCGTAGCAAAACGCTAGGATGCGTTGTAAAACGAGAATCGAAAGGAGAGATAGTAATGGGAATTAAGACCTATAACCCATATACACCTTCCAGAAGACACATGACCAGCTCCGATTTCCAGGAGATTACAAAATCTACACCGGAGAAATCTCTGGTAGTGTCATTGAAAAAGAACGCTGGACGTAACAATCAGGGTAAAATCACAGTAAGACACCGCGGAGGCGGAAGCAGAAGAAAATATAGAATCATCGATTTTAAGAGAAGAAAAGATGATGTACCGGCAACTGTAACAGCAATTGAGTACGATCCCAACAGAACAGCCAATATCGCTTTGATCACCTATGCAG